>DKMD01000007.1 GCA_002470465.1 Pluralibacter sp. UBA7423 | reverse complement strand
ATGGAGGCGCATTATAGGGAGCTCCCGAGGAATGACAAGCGGAAAAATACATTTTTATTTCAACCGCTCATCTTTTCGCCTCAAAGCCTACTTTTTCTGCTTTTTGATGGCTGCAGGCAACGCTGCCAAGCTATCAATCACCCAATCAGCTGCATTTTCAGCCTCATTGGTAACAGGTTTGCCGGTACGGACCAGGACCTTCGTTCCAACGCCTGCGGCAGCGGCGGCCTGCATATCTTCAACTTTGTCGCCAACCATAAAAGAGGCGTCCATATCGATATGCAGGAAATCACGAGCAGAGATAAGCATTCCCGGGTGCGGCTTACGGCAATCGCACACCTGGCGAAACTCTTCAACCGTGCCCTGCGGATGGTGAGGACAATAATAGATACCATCCAGATCGACGCCACGATCGGCCAGTGACCAGTCCATCCACTCGGTCAGCGTTTCGAACTGCGCTTCCGTAAATTTACCGCGCGCAATACCGGACTGGTTGGTTACCAGCACCAACGCGTAGCCCATCTCTTTCAGCTCGCGCATAGCGTCAATGACGCCATCGATAAACTCAAATGCATCAATTTCGTGGACATAGCCATGATCGACATTAATGGTGCCATCACGGTCTAAGAAAATAGCGGGAACGGTTTTTGCCACCGGTTTACTCCTGAATAAGGCTTGTGCCGCTAGTATCTCATGTTTCTGACGCCAATAAAGTGCTCATTATCGCCGCTCCGGATTGATTTAGACGTCTGGATGCCTTACCATCCATTTCATTGACGGTCTCTGCGCTGTGCAACAGCAGAAAATGCCACGGCAAATCACTACACGATAATAAATAGCTAATGATTAAACTTTCGAATATCACCAAAGTGTTCCAGCAGGGTCACAGAACCATTCAGGCACTGAATAATGTCAGCCTGCATGTTCCTGCAGGACAAATTTACGGCGTCATCGGCGCGTCAGGTGCAGGTAAAAGCACCCTGATCCGCTGCGTTAATTTACTTGAGCGCCCAACCCAGGGAAGCGTTCTGGTTGATGGCCAGGACTTAACCGCCCTTTCTGAATCCCAGTTAACCAAAGCTCGTCGCCAGATAGGCATGATTTTCCAGCACTTTAATCTGCTGTCCTCCCGTACCGTATTTGGCAACGTAGCTTTGCCGCTGGAGCTGGACAACACGCCAAAAGAGGAAATCAAACGTCGCGTAACCGAGCTGCTCGACCTTGTTGGCCTGGCAGATAAACACGACAGCTACCCGGGCAACCTCTCCGGCGGGCAAAAACAGCGTGTCGCGATCGCACGCGCCCTGGCAAGCAGCCCTAAAGTACTGTTATGCGATGAGGCCACCAGCGCGCTGGATCCCGCCACAACCCGTTCAATTCTCGAGCTGCTGAAGGACATCAACCGTCGCCTGGGCCTGACCATTCTCCTTATTACGCATGAAATGGATGTCGTGAAACGCATCTGTGACTGCGTGGCCGTGATCAGCAACGGCGAGCTGATTGAGCAGGACACCGTCAGTGAAGTGTTCTCTCATCCGAAAACGCCGCTGGCGCAGCAGTTTATTCAGTCCACGCTGCATCTGGATATTCCGGAAGATTATCTGGCTCGCCTGAAGCCTGAACAGCAATCTGACAGCGTCCCGATGCTGCGCATGGAGTTTACCGGCCAGTCCGTTGATGCCCCTTTGTTATCAGAAACCGCGCGCCGCTTTAACGTGAATAACAACATTATCAGCGCGCAGATGGATTACGCAGGCGGCGTGAAGTTCGGCATCATGCTGACCGAAATGCACGGCACACAAGAAGATACGCAGGCGGCCATCAGCTGGCTGCAGGAACACCATGTAAAAGTAGAGGTACTGGGTTATGTCTGAGCCAATGATGTGGTTGCTGGCGCGCGGCGTCTGGGAAACGCTGGCGATGACCTTTGTTTCCGGTTTCTTTGGCTTTGTGCTGGGCCTGCCGGTAGGCGTGCTGCTGTACGTCACTCGTCCGGGTCAGATTGCCGAAAGCGCGAAGCTGTATCGTACCCTTTCTGCGGTCGTAAACATCTTCCGTTCTATTCCTTTTATTATCCTGCTGGTCTGGATGATTCCCTTCACTCGCGTGATTGTCGGAACCTCAATTGGCCTTCAGGCGGCGATCGTCCCGCTGACCGTCGGCGCAGCTCCGTTTATTGCCCGCATGGTAGAAAACGCCCTGCTGGAAATCCCTACGGGCCTGATTGAAGCTTCACGCGCCATGGGCGCAACAGCCATGCAAATCGTACGCAAAGTTCTGCTGCCTGAAGCGCTGCCGGGCCTGGTGAACGCGGCTACCATTACGCTAATTACCCTGGTCGGCTACTCTGCAATGGGCGGTGCTGTTGGTGCCGGTGGTCTAGGCCAGATTGGCTATCAGTACGGCTACATTGGTTATAACGCTACGGTTATGAATACCGTTCTGGTATTACTGGTGGTTCTGGTTTATTTAATTCAATTCTCTGGCGATCGCATCGTCCGGGCTGTCACTCACAAGTAACGTTACACACAACATACAACTCTAAGAGTTTAAGGAAAGAAAATGGCGTTCAAGTTTAAAACCTTTGCGGCAGTGGGTGCCCTGATTGGTTCTCTGGCACTGGTGGGTTGCGGTCAGGATGAGAAAGACCCAAACCATATTAAAGTAGGCGTGATCGTGGGTGCTGAACAGCAGGTTGCTGAAGTCGCTCAGAAAGTGGCGAAAGAGAAATACGGCCTCGACGTTGAACTGGTAACTTTCAACGACTACGTACTGCCAAACGAAGCGCTGAGCAAAGGCGACATTGACGCCAACGCCTTCCAGCACAAGCCATATCTGGATCAGCAGATCAAAGATCGCGGCTACAAACTGGTTGCGGTCGGCAATACCTTCGTTTACCCGATTGCAGGCTACTCCAAAAAAATCAAATCCCTGGATGAGCTGCAGCCCGGCTCTCAGGTTGCCGTACCTAACGATCCAACCAACCTTGGCCGTTCCCTGCTGTTGCTGCAGAAAGTGGGTCTCATCAAACTGAAAGACGGCGTGGGTCTGCTGCCAACCGTTCTGGACGTTACTGAGAATCCAAAAAACCTGAAAATTGTTGAGCTGGAAGCGCC
>DKMD01000005.1 GCA_002470465.1 Pluralibacter sp. UBA7423 | reverse complement strand
GTTCTTGCCGCTGGACTGTTGGGTGTTGGCGGCCCCGCTGAGAATGACGTCGTTCTTCGCGTCCAGCAGCGTGTCGCCGCCCGCTTTCAGCTGGCTTCCGGCAATCACGATATCGCCGCTGTTCGGGCCTTTACCTTTTCCGTTCGCAGTGATGGAAAGGTTATTGCCCGCATTCAGGGTGCTGCTCGCCACCGCATCGCTTTCGGCATGCTGCTGCGATTTAGATTTCTGCGTCGTCAGCGAGAGGCTGACGCCCATCGCGTTCGGGTCGGCCGTCAGGTTAGCCGCCTCAGCCGCCTGACCAGCCTGGACGCCGGAGAGGACCGTTTTAGTCGCCTGGAGTGCTTTGAGACGTCCGTCGCTCTCCTCTTTGGTGTCCTGCGCCGACGTGACAGCATTGTTAATCGCGCTGCCGACGGTGCCCGAAAGCGCCAGCGTCAGCCCGCTTTTCTTCTGCTCGAAGGTTTCATCGCGGGTGCGTTTGTCGTGGCCCGGATCGATGATCACGCTGCTGCCGCTGAGGCTCATATCCTTCCCGGCAATCAGGTCTGCGCCGCCAATGTGCGCCTGGTTGCCAGCGGCGATAACCACGTTACCGCCCGTAGAGCCGACTGTGCTGAAGCTCTGGCTTTGCGTGGTGCCCGCCTCGCGCAGGTCGTGGGTGGATTTGCTGCTGCCGATGGTGATGCCGATACCGCCGGTGCCCATCAGGCCGCTCTTTTTGGTCTCTTTAAAGCGCCAGGAGGAATCGGTGTTGGTCGCCACCACGATATCGACGTTGTTACCTGCGCCCAGCGCCACGGTGTTATCGCCCACCACGGAGGAGCCTTTCACCAGCAGGTTGTTGCCCGCCTGCACGGTCACGTCCTCGCCGGAAAGCAGGGTGCCTGCCTCGCGCGTCGCGCTGTCTTCCTCGATGGTGTGGGTCGTTTTCTTGCTGCTGTGGCGATAAGCATTTAAATGAGCAATTTAAAATGCAACGTTACACCAATCAATAATATTTCCTGAAGCGGCCTCGCAGATATTAACTTTGTTCATGCATCCAGTGCTGGATTTTTATTCAGCAAGGTATAATAGACGCAGCAAAGCAATCGAAAGAACGCAACAGGAAAATCGATAAAATAGAAAATTCTGATTATTAAAGAGCGCGACATAAAAGTGTAACCAGCACTTCCATGCCGCTGACCACAAACAACTTCCGAGGAGTTGAATATGGCTGACACCAATCTTAAGCCAGGAACCACTATTGCCAAAACACATTCGAAACTTTTGGCAGGTAATACAGAAAAACACGAGGCAGTACGCAAAAATAACGATCGAAGATTGCCTAAGAAAGCAGAGCCCAAGGTATTAAGGAATATGACGGTCAGCTATGTCAGCATCCGTCATTACGACCGTAAAACTAACAGAACTAAACGCTACACCCGCAGTGCCAGCCTGCGCCTGAACGGCACCTGGATGGAAGAAGCCGGGTTTACCACAGGCACAAAATTAGATGTTCGTGTGATGCCGGGTTGTCTGGTGATCACCGCTCGTCCCACGGAGACACCGCTGATGAAGGAAGTGAACAACATCAGCCGGTTGTCTGAAGAAGAGCAACAGAAGGCGATATTATTTTTGCAAGGCGTGGCGGCCAGAGTGGCGCTTGCGGGGATCTAAGGGTGATAAAAGATCCCGACTGAGAGCCGGGATCTATGTTGAATTTTAGGATCTAGCGACGAGGCCATTAATCAATAGGGGTTGCTACATATTCATCAAGGATATGAACATCTTGAACGTCGCATTCTGGATAGATCCATTTTGCCCAATTATTAACAACCCATTCAGTACTCAAAGCCCTGCCTTCAGATGATTCACTTTCAATCGGTAAAGAGATCAAAATTAATCCAGCTTTATGTCCTGAAGAGACAACCAGCCCGTGAGTATCAAATAAATCAATGACCATAAAATCGACCCATGCTTCATACGGCCAAATAGCAGGCAACCTAAACACGGAACCTCGCTTTATGGATTTATTAGCATAATTAACCAATTTCATCACTTCACCTTCAGATCATGTCCACCAGATTTATCGATTGAATTTGGTACAGGATTCATTCCCATATCCACTTCACCAAGATGTTTACCTTTCGTATCCAACATTTCGAAACGTCCATGTTGAGTATCAAGAGCGTATAAGTTCCCATCGGTCCCTCTGTAGACATCCCGGTTATTCATTCGCGTTAGCTTGCTATCTTTGACCATACCATTCGCACTAGCAACCGAAGAGGCCGTTTGTTTTACTTGCGCCACTCGCTCACCTGCTGGGAGGTTGAATAAGGTTTTTTCAAACTCAGCAACAGTCTGTCCTGTGGCTAATTTGGCAATTCTAGCATCTGGAATCTTTTTACCGGGTAGGATGATACTTGCCAGCATTCCACCCGTAGCTTCCAGAGCTGCCTGATTTCCTCCAGCTGCCTGTTTAACCGTATCTGCAACCGCTGACCAAGTTTCACTCTTCATCAAAGCAGTAACGGTATCCGCCACCGCCTGATTCTTCCCGGCCAGGTCGCTCATAGCTTTGCTGCAATAGCCGTCTCCTGCCGCACATGCAGCCAGTGCCATTGCTGCATCAGCAGCATAATCCGCAGAACCTAATGCCGTATCACCAGTATCCGCAAGGGCATTAATAATGCCGTTTGCGATGGAAGAAGTTGTACCTTCACCAAGCTTGTCTCTGACCTGATTTTTCAGGGATTCTGCAGCCTGTTTCACCGTCTCGCGCGCTTGGTCACCACTCAGCGAGTTATTCTCAGCCGCATTCTTCCCGGCCTGAGCGCCAGCTGTTGTGCCCGCGGAGTTTCCACCCGCCAGATTCCCCGCCAGCCCTGATGCCAGAGTTGCCAGGTTGCTGATCAGTTGCTTGTCACTTTCGCTCAGCTCACTGTTGCTCTTGCCAGGGAACATTTGCTCTTTAATAGCTCTGGCAGCCAGTTCACCGCTCAACGCGCCTGCTGCACCGGCTGCGGCGCTGTTCCCCTGTAACGAAGCCACCACGCCACCGAGTACTGCATGGGCTATCAGTGCTTCATTATCGCTGAGGCCGGATCGGTGCCCGATAATATTCGCCAGTTCCGGGGCCGATGCGGCGGCCAGAGCACCAGCCAGATTGCCACCGCCAGCCAGGGCGGTCAGCGCTCCTGTCACCGCCTGAAGTCCACGCTGAACCGCACCACCCGTGCCGTACAATGACGAGGCATTGTTGTAAGCACGTTCTGCGACTGCGGTATCTGTAACTGATTTTCCTTCCTTGATCAGTTGCTGACGCGCTTCTTCCAGCGAGGCCGGATCTTTCGCCGCTTTACGTCCTTCCAGATCGCCCTGCGTTCTTGCCACATCGGCAGCCTGAGAACCCACCTCGCCGATCAGCTGAATTTCCTGTAGCCGTTTCTGCTCTTTCTCCTTGTCGAAGATCGGGCTGATGCTGTCGTTGGCGTGTTCTGTGTCGCGGCTGAGGTCCGCAACATCCTGCTTCTGATTGTCCTTGTCGCGGATGGTGATGGTGCCATCAGCCACAGCTGCCTGAGTCGTGCCTTCGGCATGGCCTTTATTACCGCCGCCTGCCAGCAGGGCATTCGCCGCATTGCTCGCAAACTGCCCGGCGATGCTGCCGCCGGTATTGAAAGAGCCGCCCGTGTGTTGAGTTTTGAAATCCGCTTCATTATGGATATCGCTGAAGCCCAGCGTCCCGGTATCGAGATTGTTTTTGTCCGCCGTGGCCGTGGAAGCGATAACAGCACCATCCAGCTGGGTGTGGTTGCCGACCGTGATATCGAAGCCGCCATCCCCGGCGTAAAGCCCGGTTTGCTCAGCCACCGAGTCGAAACGACTCTTCATCTTGTCCTGATTCACGCTCATATAAGCCGAACCGGACATGGAGCCAAAGGTGAAACTCCCGCCTCCGGCAACGCTGGTCTGTTTGCTGTCGTAGTCGTTATTGTCCTGCTGGCTGCGCATCAGCAGGTCGTGGCCCACGTCGGCCACGATTTTATTGCCGTTGACCAGCGCGCCATCGAGTACGGTGTCATTCCCGCTTTTGATGGTGACGGTTTTACCGCTGTCGATCGTGGTTTCGGTCCAGTCGGTGCCGTTGCCTTTGTCCTTGTCCTTGCCTTTTGCCGCGTTGACGTTGGCAAACACGCTGATTCCGGCATCTTTACCTGCACCAATACTCACGCCGACACCGCCGCCGCTGCTGCTGTTCTTGCCGCTGGACTGCTGGGTGTTGGCAGCCCCGCTGAGAATGACGTCGTTCTTCGCATCCAGCAGCGTGTCGCCGCCCGCTTTCAGCTACATTTCATATTTAAATAATGCAAAGTTAGATGAACCGATAATATTTCCTGAAGCGGCCTCGCAAATATTAACTTTGCTCATGCATCCAGTGCTGTATTTTTATTCAGCAAAGTATATTAGACACAGCAAAGCAACCGAAAGACCACAACAGGGAAATCGATAAAATAGAAAATGCTGATTATTAAAGAGCGCGACATGAAAGTGTTCAAAGCACTTCCATACCGCTGACCACAAGCAACTAAGCAGGAGCTGAATATGGCTGAAACCGATCTTAAGCCAGGAACCAACATTGCCAGAACAAAATCGAAACTTTTGGCAGGCAATACAGAAAAACATGAGGCAGTACGCAAAAATAACGATCGCAGCCTGCCTGAGAAAGCAGAACCCAAAGTATTAAGGGATATGACGGTCAGCTACGTCATTACGATCGCAAAACTGACCGAACTAAACGCTATACCCGAAGCGCCAGTCTGCGCCTGAACGGCACCAGGATGGAAGAAGCCGGTTTTACCACAGACACCAAACTGGATGTTCGGGTAATGCCGGGTTGTCTGGTGATCACTGCTCGCCCAACCGACACACCACTAATCCAGGTACTCAACAAAGCCAAAGAATTACCAGAATCTGAGCAGCAGAAAGTTATGGCCTTTCTGCAAGGCGTGATAGCTCGGATGAATCTGGGGAAACTTTGAGTATGTGAAAATCCTCCCGCCCGGATAGGGCGGGATTGCCATCAATTCTCATATTTAAAGTCGATATTTATCTTAAGTGTTTCAATATTTACAGTAACTTCACAGCCATGCCAGAATGGCTTTTCTTGTGATTTAAAGTTCTCTACAAAAAAATTCCTCAGCTCGACCAGAAGATCCAAAAGCCGTTCACTGGCATCTGCTGTTTCAGTTACCCAATGTTGATCACCCTGTTTATCCACATAGTCATATGTAAATTCTCCACAATCACTTTCCGGCTCTAGCTTAGCGTATAGAATAATTTTAATCGCATTTTCAGGTGCGATAGAGAGTAATACTGAACCGATATCATTGTATATTTCTTGATCAGACCGCATTACTTACCTCCAGGTGAGTTATTAAATACTTTTTCAATCGGGCGACCACCATCAATTGAATACACTACTTTAAATTTATCAGGTCTGACACTGTCCCCAATATATGACGGCTGAATGTTGACCTTAACCTCTTTTCCTTCCCCTAATGCTTTTGCCCACGTATTTTCCATCTGCTTCCAGGCTCCTTTGTTCAGATTTCCATCCATCGGAACAAGGTTCAATTTCTCACCAGGCCCATTAAAAATACTGGCTATTAAATGACCCCCCTCATCTCCATCGAAGCCACACTTACCTGCTTTACATTGTTGATAGCCATTTCTGTCTTTTACATTAGGACTAAGAGTTGCTTCAACCTGGCTTGGTCTTGCCTGAGCATCAGTTTTATAAATTTTATCACCATCTACATGATAAACTTTATTCGGCTGTGGGTTATTTAGCTCTTTGCTCCAGTTCCCTTTAACACCTGAGTCCAGCATCACCTTTTCAAGTGACTCTGCACTGATTTTCTGACCTGTCTGTTTTTCAACAGCCATCAGAGCCTTCAACTCTGACAACTCGCTGGCAGACATTTTGCCAACCGCCGCTACTGTCAGGCCCGCAGGAAGAGCATCTCCAGCGGCCATTTCCGCAACCCAGATACTGACTTCATTTGCACACAGTACAGTATTCGCACCACAGGCACTGACTGCGGCCTGAGCGGCTGCAATTGCTTCCGGAGTCAGAGCAATCACTACCCCACCTGTAGCACCTCCAACAAGCGCTGCTGCAATCGCTTTGTTTACAGCCTCACCGCGTTTACATTCAGCCCCACCAGGACTAGTCGAGCAGGATGCAATATCTTTGCCATGCTCCTGAACAAACTTCGTCTGCGCATCTTCGTTACCTGCAATGAGGTTGTTTTCAGCAACATTCTTCCCAGCCGAAGCTCCGGTAGCCACACCCGCAGTATTCCCACCTGCAATACCACCCGCCATGCCTGCTGAAATGCTCGCCAGCGTGCTCAGTGTCTGCTTCTGGTCTTCAGTCAGCTTCGACAGGTCTTTTACATCTGGATATAACACCTTCGCTATTGCACCTGCGATAAGTTCACCTGATGCTCCACCCACAGCACCAGCTGCGGCGTTGTTACCCTGAAGAGCCGCCGTCACGCCGCCGAGAATGGCATGAGCAATAGCTTTCGCTGCATCGTTATCATTAATTCCGGCATTGTGCCCAATAAAGTTTGCCAACTCCGGTGCCGAAGCCCCGGCCAGAGCACCCGCTAAATTGCCGCCCGCCAGGCCCTGAAGTGCTGCCGTCGCGGCCTGGATACCACGCTGAACGGCACCACCGGTGCCCATTCCTGTCGCGTTAAAGGCTTCGTTGTAGTAGTTCTGATAAACCTGCCCGTTGATATCATCATTGCTGGCGGTTTTGCCCGGATTTGCCTTCTCCCATTGGGCTTTGGCAGCGTCCCGGTCTTCAGGCTTCACGTCGTTCATGCGCTCTTTGGCCGTTTTAATGGCGCTCAGCTCACCCTGCGTCCGCGCGATATCCGCCACCTGGCCGCCGATATCGCTGATCATCCCGATTTCCTTCAGGCGGTTCTGCTCTTTCTCCTTGTCGAAGATCGGGCTGATGCTGTCATTGGCATGTTCGGTGTCGCGGCTCAGGTTCGCCACGTCCTGCTTCTGGTTACCCTTGTCGCGGATGGTGATGGTGCCGTCAGCCACAGCGGCCTGAGTCGTGCCTTCGGCATGGCCTTTGTTGCCCGCCACCGAAATCATTCCGCCCGGCATGTTGCCCTTGAACTGGTCACCGAAGCTGCCCGCGCCGCTGATGCTGATGCCGGAGTGCTCAGTTTTGAAATCCGCTTCGTTATGGATGTCCGTGAAGCCCAGCGTCCCGGTATCGAGGCTGTTTTTATCTGCCGTCGCCGTGGAAGCGATAACAGCACCATCCAGCTGGGTGTGGTTACCAACCGTGATATCGAAGCCGCCATCTCCGGCAAACATCCCGGTTTGTTCGGCGACGGAGTCAAAGCGGCTCTTC
>DKMD01000022.1:85597-205900 GCA_002470465.1 Pluralibacter sp. UBA7423 | reverse complement strand
AAAGTCCCAGAAATACCCGGTAAGAAAAACTGCTGATCACCTTAAGTGACCAGCATTAGGGAAATGCTCCCGCCTTTTTTTGTTTAATCCTGGCGCAGCACCTTGTGCCCGTATTCCAGCAGCGCGTCCGTCACCCGGCGCATCATGCGGCTTTCCGGCGCGAAGCGGTGCCAGTAGAGCATCCGGCGCTGGAACAGGCCCGGCGTCAGATCGATAAGTTCACCGCTGTCGAGCTCGCGCTCAATTTGCAGATGCGGGATCATACAGCAGGTGGTGCCCTGGCGGGCAAGCTGCACGAAGGCCTCCGAGGAGTTCACGATATGGCACGGCACGCTGCCCGGCGGCAGATCGAAGTGCTGTTGCAGGAAAGCCTGATGCATATCATCAAGATGGTCGAACGCCACCACCGGCGCTTTCAGCAGGGCAGAACGCGTTACGCCATTCGGGAAGTAGCGTTGCGCAAACGACTTTGAGGCGACGAACAGATAGTCGAGCGCACCAAGTTGATCGACCAGGCAGCTTGGTAGCGCCTGTGGCTGAATACTCACCGCGCCGACCACTTCCCCACGGCGCAGACGTTCCTGTGTGCGGGTTTCATCTTCCACCTGAATATTGAGGCGAATCGGCGAATCGGAAAGTACGGTGGAAAGCGCGGGCAGAAGCCAGGTTGCAAGACTGTCGGCGTTAACCGCCAGCGACAGCAGCAGCGGCGTGGAGCCGGTTTGCTCGTCGCCAAGCCACTCTTCTTCCAGCAGCTCCACCTGACGCAGCAGCGCCAGCAGCTTTTGCCCTTGCTCGGTTGGACGAGGAGGCACGGTGCGCACCAGCAACGGCTGCCCGAACATGTTTTCCAGCTGTTTAATACGCTGTGAGACGGCGGACTGGGTGATACACAGCTTTTGTGCGGCGCGCTCAAATCCGCGTTCCCGAATAACCGCATCCAGCGCCTGTAGTGTTCTGTAGTCCGGACGTTTCATTGCTGTGACTGACTCCTCATTTTCTGTTACCCGCACTATGACATAAATTTACGTTTGATACAGGCCCCAAATTGGGCCGCGCCCGCCGGGCCGTGCAGGGACATTTGTGCGGTGAATAGTCTATAATGCGCGGCATCCCATCACATCACAGGCAAAAATCATGACGCAGGATGAACTGAAAAAAGCAGTTGGCTGGGCAGCACTTCAATACGTACAACCCGGGACCATCGTCGGCGTAGGCACGGGGTCGACCGCCGCGCACTTTATCGACGCGCTCGGGACGATGAAAGGTCAGATTGAAGGTGCCGTTTCCAGTTCGGACGCTTCAACCGAAAAGCTAAAGAGCCTGGGGATCCACGTTTTTGATCTGAATGAAGTGGATCGTCTGGGGATCTACGTTGACGGCGCAGATGAGATTAACGACCACATGCAGATGATCAAAGGCGGCGGCGCGGCGCTGACGCGTGAGAAGATCATCGCTTCCGTTGCGGATAAATTCATTTGTATCGCTGATGCTTCCAAGCAGGTGGCTATCCTCGGAAAATTCCCTTTGCCGGTAGAAGTCATTCCAATGGCGCGCAGCGCCGTGGCGCGTGAGCTGGTGAAGCTGGGCGGACGCCCGGAATACCGTCAGAACGTCGTCACCGATAACGGCAACGTTATCCTGGACGTTCATGGCCTGGAGATCCTTGATGCTGTGGCGCTGGAAAACGCCATCAACGGCATTCCTGGCGTCGTGACCGTCGGCCTGTTTGCCAACCGTGGTGCGGACGTGGCGCTGATCGGCACCGCCGATGGTGTGAAAACCATTGTGAAATGATCTGACGGGGGCGGTGCTCGTCCCCGTAAAAAATTTTCGCCAGGTTAAATTTGGTGACTTGTGTCACATAATCTGGCTACACCTGTTTAACAATCTACGCCATCATTTCCACCCAGCATTTTATGCTGCCATTTCGCGCTGAATGACTTTTCCTCAGGACGTCGACGCAAACGTTCATATTGCCGCAATAGTTTTTTTTGATATGTTGGCTTGGGTGAGCATCGTTCGTTCACCACAACATCGATACAAGACAGACAGGGCGGGGAAATGGCTAAGGTATCACTGGAAAAAGACAAAATTAAGTTTCTGCTGGTCGAAGGCGTGCATCAAAAAGCACTCGATAGCCTTCGTGCGGCAGGCTACACCAACATTGAATTTCACAAAGGCGCGCTCGACGCTGAGCAGCTCAAAGAGTCGATCCGTGATGCCCATTTCATCGGCCTGCGCTCCCGTACTCAGCTGACGGAAGAGATTATCCAGGCTGCGGAAAAATTGGTTGCTATTGGATGTTTTTGCATCGGTACCAACCAGGTTGACCTCAACGCGGCAGCAAAACGCGGCGTTCCGGTATTTAACGCACCTTTCTCGAACACGCGTTCCGTCGCAGAGCTGGTGATCGGCGAACTGCTGCTGCTGCTGCGTGGTATTCCTGAAGCCAACGCCAAAGCGCACCGTGGGATCTGGAACAAACTGGCCGCTGGCAGCTACGAGGCCCGCGGTAAAAAGCTGGGCATTATTGGCTACGGTCATATCGGCACTCAGCTTGGGATTCTGGCGGAATCGCTGGGGATGCACGTTTTCTTCTACGATATCGAAAACAAGCTGCCGCTCGGCAATGCCACCCAGGTTCAGCATCTCTCCGATCTGCTGAACATGAGTGATGTGGTGAGCCTGCACGTACCAGAGAATGCTTCCACCAAAAATATGATGGGCGCTGAAGAGCTGGCGCTGATGAAGCCGGGTTCACTGCTGATCAACGCCGCGCGCGGCACCGTGGTGGATATTCCTGCGCTGTGCGATGCGCTGGCGCGTAAGCACCTGGCGGGCGCGGCCATCGACGTATTCCCGACTGAGCCGGCGACCAACAGCGATCCGTTCACTTCGCCGCTGTGCGAATTCGACAACGTGATCCTGACGCCGCACATCGGCGGTTCCACTCAGGAAGCACAGGAAAACATCGGTCTGGAAGTGGCCGGTAAACTGTCGAAATACTCAGACAACGGTTCCACGCTTTCGGCGGTGAACTTCCCGGAAGTGTCGCTGCCGCTGCATGGCGGTCGTCGACTGCTGCACATCCACGAAAACCGTCCAGGCGTGCTGACCGCGATTAACCAGATTTTCGCCGAGCAGGGCGTAAACATCGCCGCGCAGTACCTGCAAACCACGCCGCAGATGGGTTACGTGGTGATCGACATCGAAGCGGAAGAAGATGTTGCTGAGAAAGCGCTGCAGAGCATGAAGGCCATTCCAGGAACGATTCGCGCTCGTTTGCTTTACTGATTATTATTTTTGCCCGGCGGCACGTTGCTTGCCGGGCCTACGAATTTTGTAGGTCGGGTAAGGCGAAGCCGCCACCCGACAATTCGCTCACCAGTACCAGAGCTTCGAAGGCGTGACCACCGCAGGCAGCGGAATATCCCATTTCTCTACCGGCAGGGCATCGACCTGCTGACAATCGTGCGCATAGCCGACCGGCTGTAGTCCATGCTGCTGCCAGTTTTGCAAAGTGCGATCGTAAAACCCGCCACCCATTCCCAGACGCTGCCCCTGTTGGTCAAATGCAACCAGAGGCGTAATCAGCACGTCCAGCTCGCTCAGCGGTAACACGTCGCGCACGTCGAGCTTTGGCTCGTGGATTTTTAGCCGGTTGACGATCAGATCAGACTGCGGGTGATAATGAAGAAACAGCAAATTGCCGGAAGAGAAGGGATGGAGCACCGGCAGATACACTTGTTTACCGCTCTTCCAGAGTTGCTCAATCAGCGGCTGCGTGTCGAGTTCACCGTCGAAGGAGAGAAATACCGCCACGGTTTTTGCCATCACCACGGGAGGATAAATCATCATGCGGTGGGCGGCCTGCCCGGCAAAAAGCTGCTGCTGGTCTGGCGTGAGCGCACGACGACGCTGCCGGATTATCTGGCGAATGTTTTGTCTGGCTGAAGAAGTATCAGAAACGAGTGTCATGATTGAAGCAGAAGGTAGGGAATCTCCGAGATGCCGCCGCAGGCTGTAACCCTTGAACCCTTGGTTCAAGGTGAATGTGTCGTCACAGTTTTAAGGCTTCTCGGACGAACCGAGCATGCTCACCAACCGTGGAGCGCCACATTCTTGTGGTATGAAATATCGGCTCAGGGGACTGGCCCGCTTGCGAACATCTCAGAGAAATTTTGTCTTCAGGGTCACTCTACCATAGTTAACCATGAAGTGTTATTCAAAGTTGGGCGCCGTCTTTTCGGTTGTGCGACCCTGATCAAGAAGTGCCTGTTCAATGGTCTGCTGGAGCATCCGAATTCGGGTTTCCATACTGGCCGCGTAATCGCGCGTTTTTGCTCTTTCCTGCGTCAGCTCATAGCTGATATTCAGGGCGGCGATAAACACCAGCTGCTCAGTATTTGTGACTCTAGTGCGTTCTTTCAGATCTTGCAACCGCTGATTCAGATCGTCCGCGGCCTGATTCAGGGCATCCCTTTGTTCAGGCGGGCAATTCACTCGCAGTGAACGGCCAAAAATTTGGATATCGACGGGTTCTGCAGACATGCCACCTTCCTGCTGTTTGACTGCGCTACCTCCACAGCCCGCACCGGGGCCCGCGAAGGGGCGACACTATAGCTACCCTGGCGTGAGCACACAAGCCCTTTTCTGGTTCACCAGGGTCCAAAGTGGTAGCATAACATGAACTTTCCCCCAACGACGACGAATGCGCATGTCTATACAGAACGAAATGCCTGGTTACAACGATGTGAACCAGTTACTTAACCAACAGGGTGTGGGCTTAACGCCTGCCGAAATGCATGGTCTGATTAGCGGCATGTTGTGCGGTGGTAACAATGACAGCAGCTGGCTGCCGCTGGTCCATGACCTGACCAACGAAGGTCTGGCGTTTGGTCATGAGCTGGCCGAAGTCCTGCGAAAAATTCACGCCTCAACCAGCGATGCGCTGGAAGATGAAGGCTTCCAGTTCCAGCTTTATATGCCTGACGGCGATGAGGTCAGCGTTTTCGATCGCGCGGATGCGCTGGCGGGGTGGGTGAACCACTTCCTGTTGGGCCTTGGCGTCACTCAGCCGAAGCTGGACAAGGTGAAAGGCGAAACCGGCGAAGCCATCGACGATCTGCGCAACATCGCCCAGCTCGGCTATGACGAAGATGAAGATCAGGAAGAGCTCGAAATGTCGCTCGAAGAGATCGTCGAGTACGTGCGTGTCGCCGCGCTGCTGTGCCACGATACCTTCACGCACCCACAGCCAACAGCTCCGGAAGTACAGAAACCAACCTTACACTAATAACAAGCATGCTCAGGAGGGTGTCATGACTCAGCAGGAATACCTTCAGCGTCGGCAGAAGCTGCTGGCGCAGATGCCAGCGGGCAGCGCGGCGCTGATTTTTGCCGCGCCGGAAGCCATTCGCAGCGCCGATACGGAATATCCCTATCGTCAAAGCAGCGATTTCAGCTACTTCACTGGCTTTAACGAGCCCGAAGCGGTGCTGGTGCTGATTAAAAGTGATGACACTCACAACCACAGCGTGCTGTTCAACCGTGTGCGAGACCTGACCGCAGAAATATGGTTTGGCCGTCGCCTCGGCCAGGACGCTGCCCCGGCCAGGCTTGGCGTGGATCGGGCGCTGGCGTTCAGCGAAATTGACGAACAGCTTGATCAGTTGCTGAACGGGCTGGAGGCGGTGTATTACGCCCAGGGCGAATACGAATACGCCGATACCATCGTATTTAACGCGCTGGAAAAGCTGCGCAAAGGCTCACGGCAAAACCTGAAGGCTCCGGCGACGCTGGTGGACTGGCGGCCGCTGGTGCACGAAATGCGCCTGTTTAAATCACCGGAAGAAATTGAGGTGATGCGCCGCGCCGGTGAAATCTCCGCACTGGCGCACACCCGGGCGATGGAAAAATGCCGTCCGGGCATGTTTGAGTATCAGCTTGAGGGTGAAATTCACCACGAGTTTAACCGCCACGGCGCGCGCTATCCTTCCTACAACACCATCGTTGGCGGCGGCGAAAACGGCTGTATTTTGCATTACACCGAAAACGAATCCGAACTGCGCGATGGCGATCTGGTGCTAATCGATGCGGGCTGTGAATATCTCGGCTACGCCGGGGATATCACCCGTACTTTCCCGGTGAACGGTAAATTCACCCCGGCACAACGTGAAATCTACGACATCGTCCTCGAATCGCTGGAAGCTGCGCTGAGCCTCTATCGTCCAGGCACGTCCATGCAGGAAGTCACCGGCGAAGTCGTGCGGATCATGGTGTCCGGTCTGGTAAAACTCGGGATCCTCAAAGGCGATATCGATCGGCTGATTACCGATAACGCGCACCGCAAATTCTTTATGCATGGCCTCAGCCACTGGCTGGGCATGGACGTTCATGACGTCGGTGAGTACGGTCCGGATCGCTCCCGCGTGCTTGAGCCTGGCATGGTGCTGACCGTTGAGCCAGGCCTGTACATCGCGCCGGACGCTGATGTACCAGAGCAATACCGGGGCATCGGGATTCGCATCGAAGATGACATCGTCATCACCGAAAACGGTAACGAAAACCTCACCGCCAGCGTCGTTAAGCGCGCGGACGATATTGAGGCGCTGATGTCGGCGCAGCAATCATGAGCGTCATTATCGTAGGCGGCGGTATGACCGGCGCGACGCTCGCGCTGGCGATTTCGCATCTCAGCGCAGGCAAAGTGCCGGTCCACCTGATTGAGGCCGTTGCGCCCGATTCACAGCAGCATCCGGGCTTTGATGCCCGGGCAATTGCGCTGGCGGCAGGCACCTGCCAGCAGCTGGCGAGAGTGGGGATCTGGCAGGCTATCCGCGATTGCGCGACGCCAATCCGGACCGTTCACGTAAGCGATCGCGGCCATGCAGGATTCGTGACGCTGGATGCCGAAGATTACCATCTGCCCGCCCTTGGGCAGGTTGTGGAACTGCATGACGTCGGCCAGCGCCTGTTTAGCCTGCTTCGTAAAGCGCCGGGCGTCACGCTGCATTGCCCGGCTCGCGTCAGCGGCTTCTCCCGCACTCAGGAAAACGTTGAGGTCGCTCTCGATAATGGCCAAACGCTGACGGGCCAACTGCTGGTCGCGGCGGACGGTTCCCGCTCTGCACTTGGCGAGCAGTGTGGTATTCGCTGGCAACAGCAGCCTTACGAACAGCTGGCGGTGATTGCCAACGTCACGACTGCCGTGCCTCATGAAGGACGCGCGTTTGAACGTTTCACCGAACACGGCCCGCTGGCGATGCTGCCAATGTCTGATGGACGTTGTTCGCTGGTGTGGTGCCATCCGCTTGATAAGCGCGACGAAGTACTGGGTTGGTCCGATGCCCGGTTCTGCAATGAGCTTCAGCAGGCGTTCGGCTGGCGTCTGGGGCGTATCACGCTTGCGGGCGGCCGTAACGCGTATCCGCTCACGTTATCCACCGCTCAGCGTTCGGTATCACACCGCGTGGCGCTGGTGGGAAACGCTGCACAAACGCTGCATCCGATTGCCGGTCAGGGCTTTAACCTGGGCCTGCGCGATGTCATGTCGCTGGCAGAAATGCTGGCCCGGGCGAGCGATCCGGGTGACTATGCGCTGCTAAGCAGCTATCAACAGCGCAGAACAAACGATAAAAACGCGACCATCGGCGTCACCGACGGTCTGGTTCATCTCTTCGCCAATCGCTGGGCTCCGCTGGTGGCCGGGCGAAATATAGGCTTGATGGCAATGGAATTATTCACTCCGGCGCGCGATGCGCTGGCGCAGCGTACCCTGGGTCAGGTAGCGAGATAAGGAGTTTTCAGTGCAAAGTGTTGATATCGCTATCGTGGGCGGAGGCATGGTCGGTCTTGCGGTGGCTTGCGGTCTACAGGGCAGCGGGCTGCGCGTGGCGGTCATTGAGCAGCACCAGCCTCAGCCCGTCGCCGCTGACTCAGCTCCTCAGCTTCGCGTTTCCGCTATTAATGCGGCCAGTGAAAAACTGCTTGCGCGCCTTGACGTCTGGAATGACATTCTGGCTGAACGCACCCGCTGTTACCACGGAATGGAAGTCTGGGATCGTGACAGCTTCGGGCGTATCGAGTTTGATGGAGAAAGCCTTGGCTACAGCCATTTAGGGCACATCATTGAAAACGGCGTGATCCACCATGCGCTGTGGCGTAAAGCGCAAAAGAGCAAAGATATTACGCTGATGTCGCCCGCCGAACTGGCGCAGGTCGTCTGGGGTGAAAACGAAGCCTTCCTCACGCTGAAAGATGGCAATATGCTGACGGCGAAACTGGTCATCGGCGCGGACGGCGCTAGCTCCTGGCTGCGTAACAAAGCGGATATTCCGCTGACCTCATGGGATTACCGTCACCACGCGCTGGTGGCGACCATTCGCACCGCCGAGCCGCATCAGGCAGTGGCTCGCCAGGCGTTTCACGGCGAGGGTATTCTGGCCTTCCTGCCGCTCAGCGATCCGCAGCTGTGCTCCATCGTCTGGTCGCTGTCGCCGGAAGAAGCCGCAAAAATGCAGCAGGCCGACGAAGCCACGTTTAATCAGGCGCTGAACGTGGCCTTTGATAATCGCCTTGGGCTTTGCGAAGTGGAAAGCGAACGTCAGGTCTTTCCGCTGACCGGGCGCTATGCGCGCCAGTTTGCCGCTCACCGTCTGGCGCTGGTTGGCGATGCAGCTCATACCATTCATCCGCTGGCCGGGCAGGGCGTTAACCTGGGCTTTATGGATGCCGCGGAGCTCATTGATGAGATCCGTCGCCTGCATGCGCAGGGGAAAGATTTCGGCCAGCACTTCTACCTGCGCCGCTATGAGCGCAGCCGCAAGCACAGCGCCGCGCTGATGCTCGCTGGCATGCAGGGCTTCCGTGAGCTGTTTGCAGGTGCTAATCCTGCCAAAAAGCTGCTGCGTGATATCGGTCTCAAGCTTGCCGATACGCTGCCGGGCGTCAAGCCGCAGCTGATCCGTCAGGCGATGGGTCTCAACGATCTTCCTGACTGGTTACGTTAAGCCGGTCACACTTCTCAACCCGGCCACAGGGCCGGGTCTCCTCACCTCATTTGAAATAATCTAATTTCACGTCCTATTTCGCATTAGTTTTATTCATGTCATGAAAATGCGACTACGGAAAATCAGCCCAATTTTCCGCAGTAAATATCACCTTGTACCAAACCATATGGCTAAATGTTAATTTTATGTGGCATTAGTCGCAGAAAAGCAGTCGATCGTTCTGTTATGTTTTCGGCTCTTTTTGGTCATAAGCTAATCTGATGGATGGCTTTCCCTTATGGTTTACCGCGGTTTTCAGTGGTAACGTCAGGCAAAAGAGAACGTTTGCGTCGATGCCTGGATGGGCGTCGATGTCCGGCTTCGTGGCCGCGTTGGCGTCCACAAAGCTGCAACTGCCCCGCTTATTCGATGAGGACAAGATGGCTCAACAGACGCCTTTGTATGAACAACACACGCTGTGTGGCGCGCGCATGGTGGACTTCCACGGCTGGATGATGCCGCTGCACTATGGCTCGCAGATTGATGAGCACCATGCAGTGCGCACCGGCGCCGGCATGTTTGATGTTTCTCACATGACGATTGTCGATCTGCACGGCAGCCGTACCCGCGAGTTCCTGCGCTATCTGCTGGCAAACGACGTAGCCAAACTTACCCAGCCTGGCAAAGCGCTCTACACCGGCATGCTCAATGCCTCCGCCGGGGTTATCGACGATTTGATCGTTTACTTCCTCACTGAAGACTATTTCCGCCTCGTGGTGAACTCTGCTACCCGCGAAAAAGACCTCGCCTGGATCACCCAGCACGCTGAGCCGTACGGTGTGGAAATCACCGTGCGTGATGACCTGGCGCTGATTGCCGTTCAGGGGCCGGACGCGCAGGCGAAAGCCGCCAGCCTGTTCAGCGATGAGCAGCGTAAAGCGGTGGAAGGCATGAAGCCGTTCTTTGGCGTACAGGCAGGGGATCTGTTTGTCGCGACAACGGGCTACACCGGTGAAGCTGGTTATGAAATTGCGCTGCCCAATGAAAAAGCGGCTGAGTTCTGGCATGCGCTGGTGGAAACCGGCGTCAAGCCTTGTGGTCTGGGCGCGCGCGATACGCTGCGTCTGGAAGCTGGCATGAACCTTTACGGGCAGGAGATGGACGAAGGCATTTCTCCACTGGCGGCCAACATGGGCTGGACCATCGCCTGGGAACCGGAGGCGCGTGATTTTATCGGCCGCGAGGCGCTGGAGTCGCAACGCGAGCACGGCACCGAAAAGCTGGTGGGTCTGGTGATGACCGAGAAAGGCGTGCTGCGCGGCGAGCTGCCGGTACGTTTTACGGATGCTCAGGGCAACCAGCATGAAGGCATTATCACCAGCGGCACCTTCTCTCCAACGCTCGGCTACAGCATTGCGCTGGCCCGCGTGGCTGCGGACATTGGTGAAACCGCCGTGGTGCAAATTCGCAACCGTGAAATGCCGGTCAAAGTGACCAAACCTGTTTTTGTACGCAACGGTAAAGCCGTTGTGTAATCGATTATTTTTTTCTGGAGAAATGTGAATGAGCAATGTACCTGCCGAACTGAAATACAGCAAAGAACACGAATGGCTGCGTAAAGAGGCCGATGGCTCTTACACCGTGGGCATTACCGAGCACGCACAGGAGCTGCTCGGCGACATGGTGTTTGTCGATCTGCCGGAAGTGGGTAAAACCGTTTCCGCAGGCGATGACTGCGCCGTGGCGGAATCCGTAAAAGCGGCGTCCGATATCTATGCCCCAATCAGCGGCGAAATCGTGGCCGTCAACGACGAGCTGAGCGATTCTCCTGAGCTGGTCAACAGCGAGCCGTATGCCGCAGGCTGGATCTTCAAAATCAAAGCCAGCGACGAAGGCGAAGTGGCTGCTTTGCTGGACGCCTCGGCGTACGAAGCGCTGTTAGAAGACGAGTAAAACTGTGCCGGATGGCACTGCGTTTATCCGGCCTACGGTAGCCGGGAATGCGTCAGCGTCACCAGACTTTGTAGGCCCGGTTTGTATGTAGGCCCGGTAAGCGCCAGCGCCGCCGGGCAGTTCATTTCAGAATCACCGATTCACCGCACGTTCCAGGAACCTTCGCTCATGACACAGACGTTAAGCCAGCTTGAAAATCGCGGCGCTTTTATCGAACGCCATATCGGCCCGGATGCGGCTCAGCAGCAGGAGATGCTGAACACCGTCGGCGCAGAATCATTAGACGCGCTGACCGGGCAGATCGTGCCGCAGGACATTCAGCTGGCGGCGCCGCCGCAGGTCGGTGACGCCACCACAGAATTCGCGGCTCTTGCCGAGCTGAAAGCTATCGCCAGCCGCAACAAGCGCTTTAAGTCTTACATCGGCATGGGCTATACCGCTGTACAGCTGCCGCCGGTTATTCTGCGCAACATGCTGGAAAACCCGGGCTGGTACACCGCCTATACTCCCTATCAGCCGGAAGTGTCTCAGGGTCGCCTGGAAGCTTTACTGAACTACCAGACCGTTACCCTCGATTTGACCGGGCTGGATATCGCCTCTGCTTCACTGCTGGACGAAGCGACCGCCGCTGCCGAAGCGATGGCGATGGCAAAACGCGTAAGCAAGCTGAAAAATGCGAACCGCTTCTTCGTGGCTGCCGACATTCACCCGCAGACGCTCGACGTCGTGCGTACCCGCGCTGAAACCTTCGGTTTCGAAGTGATTGTCGATGATGCCGAAAAAGCCCTCGACCATCAGGACGTCTTCGGTGTGCTGTTACAGCAGGTGGGCACCACCGGCGAAGTGCATGACTACAGCAAACTGATCGACGAGCTGAAAGCACGTAAAGTTATCGTCAGCGTCGCTGCCGATTTTATGGCGCTGGTGCTGCTGACCGCGCCGGGCAAACAGGGCGCGGACATCGTGTTCGGTTCCGCGCAGCGCTTCGGCGTACCGATGGGCTACGGTGGCCCGCACGCTGCATTCTTCGCGGCAAAAGATGAATTCAAACGTTCCATGCCAGGCCGCATTATCGGTGTATCTAAAGATGCTGCCGGCAATACCGCGCTGCGCATGGCGATGCAGACCCGCGAGCAGCACATCCGCCGCGAGAAAGCGAACTCCAACATCTGTACCTCCCAGGTGCTGCTGGCAAATATCGCCAGCCTGTATGCCGTCTTCCACGGCCCGGCTGGCCTGAAGCGTATTGCCAGCCGCATTCACCGCCTGACCGACATTCTGGCCGCAGGCCTGCAACAAAAAGGCCTGAAGCTGCGTCACGCGCACTATTTCGACACCCTGTGCGTGGAAGTCGCCGACAAAGCTGCTGTGCTGGCACGTGCCGAAGCGGCAGAGATCAACCTGCGTAGCGATATCCATAATGCCGTCGGCATTACTCTTGATGAAACGACAACCCGCGAAGACGTGCTGGCGCTGTTTGCCGTGCTGCTGGGCGACAACCACGGCCTGAACGTGGAGACGCTGGATAAAGACGTAGCGCACGACAGCCGCTCTATTCCGCAGGCGATGCTGCGTGAAGATGCGATCCTCACCCATCCGGTATTCAACCGCTACCACAGCGAAACCGAGATGATGCGCTACATGCACTCGCTGGAGCGCAAAGATCTGGCGCTGAATCAGGCGATGATCCCGCTGGGATCCTGCACCATGAAGCTGAACGCCGCCGCAGAGATGATTCCGATCACCTGGCCGGAATTCGCCGAGCTGCATCCGTTCTGCCCGGCCGATCAGGCGGAAGGCTACCACCAGATGATCAATCAGCTTTCCGACTGGCTGGTGAAGCTGACCGGCTATGACGCGCTCTGCATGCAGCCAAACTCCGGTGCGCAGGGCGAGTACGCGGGCCTGCTGGCGATTCGTCACTATCACGAAAGCCGCAATGAGGGGCACCGTGATATCTGCCTGATCCCAAGCTCAGCGCATGGCACCAACCCGGCTTCCGCGCAGATGGCGGGGATGCAGGTTGTGGTCGTCGCGTGTGACAAACAGGGCAACATCGATCTGGCCGATCTGCGTGCGAAAGCCGAGCAGAACGGGGCAAACCTCTCCTGCATCATGGTGACTTACCCGTCTACCCACGGCGTGTACGAAGAGACAATCCGTGAAGTGTGCGACATCGTGCATCAGCACGGCGGTCAGGTGTATCTCGACGGCGCAAACATGAATGCCCAGGTTGGCATTACTTCTCCGGGCTTTATCGGCGCGGACGTCTCGCACCTCAACCTGCATAAAACGTTCTGCATCCCACACGGCGGTGGCGGCCCGGGCATGGGCCCGATTGGTGTGAAAGCACATCTGGCGCCGTTCGTACCTGGTCACAGCGTGGTGCAAATTGAAGGAATGCTGACCCGCCAGGGTGCCGTTTCTGCGGCGCCTTTCGGCAGCGCCTCCATTCTGCCGATCAGCTGGATGTACATCCGCATGATGGGCGCGGAAGGGCTGAAGCAGGCAAGCCAGGTGGCGATCCTCAATGCCAACTACATCGCGACTCGCCTGAAGGACGCCTATCCGGTGCTGTACACCGGGCGCGATGGCCGCGTGGCCCACGAATGCATTCTCGATATCCGTCCTCTGAAGGAAGAGACCGGCATCAGCGAGCTGGATATTGCCAAGCGCCTGATCGATTACGGTTTCCACGCGCCGACCATGTCCTTCCCTGTCGCGGGTACGCTGATGGTGGAACCAACGGAATCCGAAAGCAAAGTGGAGCTCGATCGCTTCATCGATGCGATGCTGGCGATTCGCAGTGAAATCACCCGCGTGAAGCAGGGCGAGTGGACGCTGGAAGATAACCCGCTGGTCAACGCGCCGCACACGCAAAACGAGCTGGTGGCCGAGTGGCATCATGGCTACAGCCGTGAGCTGGCGGTGTTCCCGGCAGGTATGGCGAACAAATACTGGCCGACGGTTAAGCGTCTTGATGACGTTTACGGCGACCGCAATCTGTTCTGCTCCTGCGTGCCGATGAGCGAATATCAGTAATCGGGCTGGTGTAGTACTGTAGGCCGGGTAAGGCGAAGCCGCCACCCGGCTTTTTTATTGGGAGAAAAGAATGGGTATAGCACTGGTCACCGGCGCGAGCCGGGGCATCGGCAGGGCGACGGCGCTACAGCTGGCGCAGGAAGGCTACACCGTCGCAGTGAACTATCATCACAACATCAAAGCTGCCACGCAGGTGGTGAATGAGATTGTCGAAATCGGTGGAAAAGCGTTAGCCGTGCGGGCGGATATCAGCGATGAATCGCAGGTCGTCACGCTGTTCGAAACGCTAGACAGAGAAGGCGAACCGCTGACCGCGCTGGTCAACAACGCCGGGATCCTTTTTCAGCAAAGCACTATCGAAAACCTCACAGCCGAGCGCATCAACCATGTACTGGCGACGAACGTCACCGGCTATTTTCTTTGCTGCCGTGAAGCGGTGAAGCGAATGTCCCATAAGCACGGCGGGAAAGGCGGGGCGATTGTGAACGTCTCTTCCGCTGCATCGCGGCTGGGTGCACCGTTTGAGTATGTCGATTATGCGGCTTCCAAAGGCGCGGTCGATACGCTGACGACGGGGCTGGCGCTTGAGGTGGCGGCGCAGGGGATCCGCGTCAACTGCGTGCGCCCGGGCCTGATTTATACCGAAATGCATGCGTCTGGCGGAGAGCCTGGCCGAGTCGATCGCGTGAAGTCGATGCTGCCGATGCAGCGCGGCGGACAGCCGGAAGAGGTGGCGCAGGCTATCGTCTGGCTGCTGAGTGAGAAAGCTTCTTACGTGACGGGAAGCTTTATCGAAATGGCAGGCGGGAAATAAATGCCCGGTGGCGCTCAGCTTACCGGGCCTACAATTTTGTAGGCCGGTGCAAGCGTAGCGCCGCCCGGCATACCCGTATCCGTAGGCCGGATAAGGTGTTTACACCGCCATCCGGCAAAAATTAAAGATTTTCGCCGTTGCTGGCAATCACTGCCTTGTACCAGCTAAAGCTCTTCTTGCGCGAACGTGACATATCGCCGGTGCCGTCGTCGTGCTTGTTCACGTAGATAAAGCCGTAGCGCTTGCTGTACTGTCCGGTGGTGAAGGAGACGCAGTCGATGCAGCCCCATGGCGTATAGCCCATCAGCTCCACGCCGTCGTGGGTGACCGCCTTCATCATCTCTTCCACATGGGCACGGAGATAGTCGATGCGGTAATCGTCGTTGATGCTGCCGTCTGCCTCAACTTTATCGTATGCGCCGAAGCCGTTCTCCACGATAAACAGCGGTTTCTGGTAACGCTCATAGAGCTCGCACAGCGCATAGCGCAGGCCAACCGGGTCAATCTGCCAGCCCCAGTCGGACGCCTTTACGTGCGGGTTCGGCACGCTGCCTTCGAAGCCTGAAATTGCATCGCCGCTACCGCCTTCAGCTTTTACCGCGTTGGTCATGTAATAGCTGAAGCCGAGGTAATCACAGGCACCTTCGCGCAGGATCTGCGCATCGCCTTCTTCCATTACGATGTTAAAGCCGCGACGCTCCCACTCGTTGAGGACGTAGGTCGGATAGTAGCCGCGCAGCTGGACGTCGGTGAAGACATAGCGCTCACGCATGGATTCCTGAGCAAACATCATGTCTTCTGGTTTGCAGGAGAACGGGTAGAGCGGCACCATCGCCAGCATGCAGCCGACCTGCATGTCGGCATTGATCCGGCGCGCGGCTTTCACCGCCAGGGCGCTGGCAACAAACTGATGATGCAGCACCTGATACATCACCTCTTCTGGATTATCGTGTTCGGTGTAGACCACGCCGGAGCAGCAGTAGCCGAAAAGCGGCGCGCGCCAGTTGCGCTGGTTATTGATCTCGTTGAAGGTCATCCAGTATTTCACTTTGTGCTTGTAGCGCTCGAAGACCACTTCGGCGAAGCGCACAAAGAAATCAACCACTTTACGGTTGGTCCAGCCGCCGTATTCCTGTACCAGGTGCAGCGGCATCTCAAAGTGGGAAAGGGTAATGACCGGTTCGATGTTGTATTTCAGCAGTTCATCGAACATATCATCATAGAATTTGAGCCCTTCTTCATTGGGTTGGGTTTCGTCACCTTTCGGGAAGATTCGTGTCCAGGCAATCGACGTACGGAAACATTTGAAGCCCATTTCAGCAAACAGCTTAATGTCTTCTTTGTAATGGCTGTAAAACTCCACTGCTTCGTGGTTCGGGTAGTATTTGCCCGGCACCACTTCCTGAGTGATTTCACGCGGCACACCGTGTGCGCCACCCGTCAGCACGTCGCAGATGCTTGGACCTTTGCCGCCTTTGTTCCAGCCGCCTTCAACCTGATGCGCCGCCACCGCGCCGCCCCATAAAAAGTCTTTCGGTAAGGTTAATTTTTTCATCTTTATCGTTCCCGTGATATTGCTTATTGGGATCGAGTCTAACAAAGGAGATATAAATGTCACGATATAACAAATTCACCCGCAGGTAACTTGTTACATCCGAAAAACAGGGCGTTTTTTTATGCCAGTTTCTTCGCCAGTTTTCGTCCGAGGGTCTCGAGAATATAAATGACAGGAATTTGCGTTGTAATATCGTAAACGCCACCGATGCGAACCGGTGATATATGCCAGGAGATATTATAGTCGGCAAGTTTTGCCAGTCGGGAGTGCTCGTGGCTGGTGATGGAGAGCACCTTGCAGCGGTGAAGACTGAACTGACCGGCGAAGCGCAGGATCTCTTCCGTTTCCCCGGAAACGGAAAGCACAATTGCCAGCGCATTTTTGGCCATGTCATTCGTCACGGGAAAATAAGGGTCGTCAATATGGTTACTGAATTTCCCAACGTTTGAGAAAAATCGTGCGCCATATTTGGCTAACGCACCCGAGGTGCCCGCGCCGACAAAAATAATGCGTTCCGACGCCAGAATAATATCAACGGTGTCATCAATCAGTTTATCAAACTCATCATTATTAATACTTTTGAAAAAGCTGATCATTTCACTGGCAGCAACGTTACTTTGCTGCGTGTCATTTTGTTCCAGATAAAGCTTAAAGCGAACGCGAAATTCAGAATAGCCTTCACAGCTTAGCTTCCGGCAGAAGCGCAGCACCGTGGTGGTCGAGACACCCGCCGCGTCCGCCAGTTCGCGAATCGTCATATACATGACTTTGTCACGGTTTTTAATAACATACTGGTAGACCATCATCTCAAGATTGTTGAGACTGGCGATGGCGGCGTGGGAAAAAAGGCTCACGTTGGCAGGCACTCATCCGGCAAATTCAATACAGGAATCATATCATGGCCCCGAACGACATCACTTTTTTTCAGCGCTTTCAGGAAGACATTCTGGCCGGGCGTAAAACCATCACGCTTCGCGATGCCAGTGAATCGCACTTTAAGGCCGGAGATGTGTTACGGGTGGGCCGCTTTGAGGACGATGGCTATTTTTGCACCATTCGGGTGACGGCTACTTCGCAGGTCACGATGGATACGCTGACGCAGCAGCATGCGCAGCAGGAGAATATGACGTTGACGGAGCTGAAATCGGTGATAGCCGAAATCTACCCGGGCCAGCAGCAGTTCTATGTGATTGAATTCGAGCGCATTTGATTTTAAGAAACATCTGTGAGGCGAAAATTAACTATAACTTTCTGATTTAAAAATGATTGTTGTTAGATGTATTTTTATTTTAGCGAACAGGTGTTCACTGGAATCATTCTCAGTTAGGCTAGTGATGCGTTAACGACTTTTCCTTTCGGAGCTCAGCATGGTTAGCAAACCACTCATTGCACAGGGTTACTCACCGGCGGAGGAAATCGCCAACAGCATCAGCCACGGTATCGGGCTGGTGTTCGGGATCGTTGGTCTTGTTTTACTGCTGGTTCAGGCGGTGGATGCAAACGCCAACGCTATGGCGATTACCAGCT
This sequence comes from Pluralibacter sp. UBA7423, assembly GCA_002470465.1. Taxonomy (GTDB): domain Bacteria; phylum Pseudomonadota; class Gammaproteobacteria; order Enterobacterales; family Enterobacteriaceae; genus Scandinavium. The sequence goes on along the minus strand of DKMD01000022.1, from coordinate 188,016 downwards.
ACAGCCTGTACGGCGGCAGTATGATCCTGCTGTTTCTGGCCTCGACGCTGTACCATGCGGTGCCGTATCAGCGGGCCAAGCTGTGGCTGAAAAAATTCGACCACTGCGCTATCTATCTGCTGATTGCAGGAACGTATACGCCGTTTCTGCTGGTCGGGCTGGATTCAGCGCTGGCGCGCGGATTAATGATTGTTATCTGGAGCCTGGCGCTGCTCGGGATCCTGTTTAAGCTGACTATTGCACATCGCTTTAAAATTCTGTCGCTGGTGACCTATCTCACGATGGGCTGGTTATCGCTGATCGTGGTGTATCAGCTGGCGGTGAAGCTTTCGGTCGGTGGCGTTACGCTGCTGGCGGCAGGCGGAGTAGTCTATTCGCTGGGGGTGATTTTCTACGTCTGCAAGCGCATCCCATACAATCACGCCATCTGGCATGGCTTCGTACTCGGTGGGAGCGTGTGCCATTTCCTGGCGATTTATCTTTACGTCGGGAAGGTTTAAGCCGTTTTCAGGCGAAAAAAATCCCGATCGTCAGCCGTATACGCTCTGACGATCGGGCGGTCAATGACCATTAACAACACCAGGGGTTAATGCCAGCGACCAAAAGGCCAAAGGCACTAATTCAGACACAGGGTTAATTCAGTCGATAGGCCAGGGTATCGATTTCAATTTCAGGCGACTCGCTCAGCGAGTTGAGCACATAATCCAGCGCGTTATGCACACCCCAGATATCGATGTAGTCATAACGTTCCTGAGCGGATAGTTTCTGCGCGTGTAACTCACGCAGGCGGGCATAGTCATACCACTGACGCACGCTGCCATGGCGGTGATGCCAGTCGTGGCAGACCAGAGAGCCCTGGACAAACAGCATTCGGCAGGGCAGGTGCACAAACAGGTGCATTGCAACCCACTGGCCCCAGTGCCCCCAATGCTTAACGCTGAAATCGGGCGGGCACTTCGAGCCGCAGAATCGTGCCAGGCAGTTATTGATATGGCTGTCGCGCACCGACTCTCCTTCCTGACGTACTCGCCACACGTGCTCCGTCAGCAGATGCATCAGCGAGGCCATCTGGTAAAGCACAATAAAAGGCATCAGCAGAATCAGGAGCGTGCCGAGCGGGCCCGCGAAGTAGCCCAGCACACCCAGCGTGGCGAACCAAACCAGCGTCATTATCAGACGATAAAACGGCACGCCAACCAGGTTGGATTTCACCCGGCCATACAAAAACACCAGATGGAATTTCGGGCTGATTAACGTCAGCAGCAGGCGGGCGTACAGCGCGGGTTTCGTTTTGCCGGGCGTGAAACCGAGCTGATAAATCGCCGCCAGATCTTTATCCTCGAAGGTAGAAAACTCGCGGCCATGGTGTTCGTAAACGTGGAACTGGCGATAGGACTCATAAGGCTGAACGATAAACAGGGTCGACAGGACTTCGCACAGTGCCTTATTCACCTTCTGCGATTTATACAGATGACCGTGGACGCCATGGTGAATAATGGTTGCCACGATGTAGCGGGCGCCGGAAACGGAAAAAAGCGCGCCAACCAGCCAGCAGAGGATTTGTCCGGCGGTGTTTTGAATGTGCATTGCAGAAAGTGTGGTCAGCGCTACGCCCAATGCTACCCAGCTTAGTGACCACATTACCATTTCGGTTGAGCTGCTTTGCCAGAGAGGCTTGCGCTCTGGCAGCTCTTTTCCCGTAAGCCACGTCCACACGCCCTGTAAAGGCAGAATTTCATATGAACGCCTGATTTCCGTAGACTGGTGATATCCTTTAACTGGACGGCGCATAATCACTCCCGTTGTGACCTATTGTAGAAAATGGTTAATGAGATAAAACACTGCGAGGCTTAATAATACCGCGCTGACAATATTGCGGATTAATAAGGCAATAATGACGCTGAATATCGCCCCGAGAAAGTACGGGTTGAACGGGAATTCACGCACCACACCGTGATCCATCAAAATAATTGGCCCGCAAATTGCGGTCAGTAAACAAGGTGCGGAATACTTAAGCGCTTTATTAATAATGACCGGTATTTTCAGCGGTACATTCGGTTCCAGAAACACATAGCGATTAAAAAAGACGATGGCGGCAAGGCTCAAAATCAGAAACCAGCTCATTGTTTCTCCTTAATCATCGCCGAGATAGCCACGGAAGAGAACATGCCCGTCAGGCCCGCCAGAACGATGGCGCCCTCTACCTGGCAATAGCTCAGGATCATCGACAGCACCAGTGAAATGCCGACGCCCGCCAGGGTACTTATTTTTTTTATCATCGGCACCACAATGGTAATAAACGTGGCAACGATGGAATAATCGAGATGGTACTTATCAAGGTCAGGCACAGAAGAGGCCATGACAATACCCATCAGGCTGAAAATATTCCACGACAAATAAAAGGTCAGCCCGGCGCCGATCATATACCCCGGCGTTAATTCTGTTCGCTTATTTTTTGTTTCGCTGAGGGCGAACAACTCATCGGTTAACAGAAAGCCAATTGGCAGGCGTAATTTTGTTTTCAGGCATGAAACAAATTCCCGCAGCGTCAGGCCATAAATAAAATGCTGAGAGGTGATAAAAAAGACCGAGACAATAATCGTTAATACGCTCGCGCCGGTCATGGTTAGCCCGAGCGTCACCAGCTGTGCCGCACCCGCGAAAACAATCGCTGACATACCCACGCTTTGCCAGAACGTCAGGCCAGCCTGGATAGCCATCGAACCCGCAAGGATCCCCCACGGGATCACGGAAACGCAGAGCGGCAGCATTTCTACTGCGCCGCGCATGAAGGATGAACGCGGTGAACCTTGCAGCTCATTGTACGCGCTGGACTCAACGATGGCTTTTCTCATAGATTACGCTAACTGGCTGTAACTGACGTGCTGTTAACGCTATCGAACCTGCGAAGGGGTGTATTGAATGTTATTGCTCAGCCTCAGGCCTTAATAAATTCGCCCGGCGTCAGGCCAATGGAGTTCTTAAAATGGCGATGGAAGTGGCTCTGATCGGTGAATCCACAAAGGATTGACGTATCAAGAATAGTGAGCCCCTGGCGCAGCAGCGTGCGGGCTTTTCGCAGCCGGGCCTGTACCAGATAAGCGTGGGGCGTCATCCCCGTAATGAGCTTGAACTGGCGCAAAAAATGCCAGTGGCTGAGCCCCGCCAGCTCGGCCAGCCGGGTCAGGGTATGGTCCTCTTCCGGACAGCTATCCATGAAGTCTTTCGCCCGCAAAATGCGTTGGGTTGCCGCAGGTAATTCAAGAGGGGGCTTGCGGGTGCGGCTATAGCGGACGCTAAGGAGGGTGAGCGACGAAAGTAGCAGAGTCTCCTTCAGCAGGTTGTTCCCTTCTTTATCGAGCATGCTAAAGGTCAGTAAAAGTTGCTCTGAAAGCCCAGGGTCGTGGATCACGGCATCCGGAAACCAGGGCACAAAATCTTTGCCGTCAGGCACCTGACGCAGAATGTTGTTCAGCATATCCGGGTGCGGATAGATCGCGCGATAAGCCCAGCCGTGCTCCAGCTCAGAGCTGCCGGTGTGCACGTCATCGGCGTTGACGATGATGATGTCTCCGCGAGGAGCAACGTGCTCTGCACCTGAACGATAAAAGCGCTGTGCGCCCTGGTCGATGACGCCGATGCAGAACGTATCGTGGACGTGACGGGCGAAGCGCTGCTTGTAATAGCGTGCCTGAAGCATGTCGAGGCCACCGAGGGCATCAACGCGGTGGAAATGGGTTTGTTCTTTGATTTTTAGTTTCATTCACCCCTCCGCCTTCGCTTTGTATAAAATTGCTGTCGCCGGGACGAAATATTCCCGGCGATGAGTCAATTACGCCTCTTCGAGTGAATACGGGAGGGGTTCAATGCGCAGTGAACCGGCATCTTCACGCACGCGGAAGACGCTGTCTGGCTCCATATCGTTATTCATGACTGCCTGAACCCGCACGCTACCGTCATCTAACTGAACGGCGGCGAGCACGGTACCGGTACGACGCCAGTTTTCACCCATTTTCAGTTCAAGATCTTCACCGGCTTCCGGCACGCGGCTGGCGCTGCCTGCCAGGGACCAGAGTGCGCGCTTGTTAGCGCCACGGAATTTGGCGCGAGCGACCATTTCCTGACCGGTGTAGCAGCCTTTCTTAAAGCTGATGCCACCGAGCGCCTGAATATTGGTGGCCTGAGGAATAAACTGCGCGCTGTTCGCGCTGTCGATCACCGGCAGGCCAGCCTCAATATTGAGGGCCAGCCACTGCTGGCTGTTGTTCAGCGCCGCTTCGCCGCGCAGCGCATCCGTCACGCGTTGTGCAGTCTCTTCACTGACAACCAGCAGGAAGCGCTCGGCAGGGTGTTCGAACCACAGCAGAGTGCTGTCGCCGTCACGCACGACCTGGTTTTCGCCGTCTGGCAGGGTGGAAAAGAGATTTGCCAGCGCCGCACGGGCCTGAAAACCGGCTACGCCCAGGAGTACTCGTGCATCGTCTGGCACGATACTGACTTTGGAAAAGATGGCGTATTTCTTCAGCTCGGTCAGCTGAGCGTCACGTACGTTTCGGCGTTCAATCCAGGCAAAGCCTTCTGGTTCGCGGAACAGGCGTAAATTGCTCCACATTTTGCCTTTGGCATCGCAGTGCGCCGCCAGTAAGTGCTGATGGTCCGTCATTTGTGCGACGTCCGCTGTCACCTGGCCTTGCAGATAGCTTTCGCTGTCTTTGCCGGTAATGGTCGCCAGCGCCCAGTCATCAAGAGACATCAGCGTTAACGGCAAACGGGCAGAAGAAGAGGGCTGACGAGGAGGAAAAGGAGTAAAAGCCATAATCATGTCCTGAATAGCTTAACGCAGTGTTAATGACTAATGGTAAAAGAGCTATTGCGCATTGCAAGCGCTTTCCGAAGACCATTTGTGCCATTATTCTGTTTCGCGAGGCGGCGTGGAAAATAAAGTAATTCCATGTAATTAGTGTGGAATGTCTCTGGAATTGCGCCGCAATAAGCAATATTCCTGTAAAGTAAGTGAAAAAAACGCGTTAAACTACTCAATATCGACTGTCAGGAAGGACAACATGGACATCAACAACAAAGCCCGTATTCATTGGGCGTGCCGTCGGGGAATGCGTGAACTCGATATTTCGATCATGCCCTTTTTTGAGTACGAATACGAAACGCTCAGCGACGATGATAAAGCGCTGTTTATTCGCCTTCTGGAGTGCGACGACCCGGATTTGTTTAACTGGCTGATGAATCACGGCAAGCCAGCGGATGCTGAACTTCAGCGGATGGTGCAACTTATTCAGACACGGAATCGGGAACGTGGTCCTGTGGCAATCTGATCTACGCGTCTCGTGGCGCGCACAGTGGGTCTCTTTATTACTCCACGGTATGGTGGCGGCTTTTATATTGCTGATACCCTGGCCGTTGAGCTATACCCCGTTGTGGCTTCTGCTGCTGTCGCTGGTGGTGTTTGACTGCGTTCGCAGCCAGCGGCGTATTAATGCCAGCCAGGGTGAGATCAAACTGCTGATGGATTCTCGCGTGCGCTGGCAAAACCAGGAGTGGGATTTGCTCGGTACGCCCTGGGTGCTCAAGAGTGGGATGATGCTACGTTTACGTCGGATTGATGGACGCAAGCGTACGCACCTGTGGCTGGCGGCGGACAGCATGGATGCCGGGGAGTGGCGGGATTTGCGGCGGACCATTTTGCAACAGCCCGCTCAGCAGTAGCGGTATATCAGGAGAACTGCTCGGCCATTTCGCCGAGGATTTGCTCGCACCAGGCCTGAATGCGGTCGTCGCTCAGGTCATACTGGTTGGTTTCGTCCAGCGCCAGGCCGACAAACAGCTGGCCGTCCGCGATGACGGGTTTCGGGCTGGTGAATTCGTATCCTTCCGTTGGCCAGTAGCCAATGAATTTCACCGCCTTGCCGGCAAGTTTGTCATGCAGCATACCTAACGCATCCAGGAACCACTCGCCGTAGCCCAACTGATCGCCCATGCCGTAAAGCGCCACGATTTTCCCATCAAGATTAAGGTTATCCAGCTCAGCCCAAATAGCTTCCCAATCCTCCTGGATTTCACCAAAATCCCAGGTCGGGATGCCGAGGATCAGGACGTCGTACTGTTCCATCAGCTGTGGGGAATCGTCTTTCAGGTTGTGCAACGTCACCAGCTCTGCGCCAATAATGTCGCGGATCTTCTCCGCGGCCATTTCGGTATAACAGGTGCTGGAGCCGTAAAAGAGGCCAATTTTCATCGCGAAAACTCTCAGTGCTTGCTATGACTTTGCGCTAGTGTATCAGAAAGGTATTGCCTTAAGGCATAATGAGGCCGTTGGCTGGTTCCAGGAGGCACATATGGAAAAGGATCTCGCGCAAATCGAACATTTTCTCGATGCGCTTTGGCTGGAGAAAAACCTCGCCGAGAACACGCTCAGCGCCTACCGCCGCGATTTAACGATGCTCATTGAATGGCTGTACAAGCACGGCCTGAACAGCGAAACAGTGCAGCACACCGATCTGCAACTTCTGCTGGCAGAGCGTGTCGAAGGGGGCTATAAGGCCACCAGCTCGGCCCGTTTGTTGAGCGCCATGCGTCGCTTTTTTCAGCATTTGTATCGCGAAAAAGTACGCCAGGACGATCCGAGCGCGCGGCTGGCTTCGCCGAAGTTGCCACAGCGTTTGCCCAAAGATCTGAGCGAAGCACAGGTGGAAAGATTGCTACAGTCACCGCTGGTTGACCAACCGCTTGAGCTGCGCGATAAAGCGATGCTCGAAGTGCTTTACGCCACGGGCCTGCGCGTGTCGGAACTGGTGGGGCTGACGATGAGCGATATCAGCTTACGCCAGGGCGTGGTGAGGGTTATCGGTAAAGGCAACAAAGAACGGCTGGTGCCGCTCGGTGAAGAAGCCGTGTACTGGCTGGAGAATTACCTTGAATACGGTCGGCCCTGGTTGCTAAACGGTGTGTCGATTGATGTGCTGTTCCCGAGCCAGCGCGCCCAGCAGATGACGCGTCAGACGTTCTGGCACCGCATCAAACACTATGCATTGCTTGCGGGCATCGACAGCGAAAAGCTGTCGCCCCACGTGCTGCGGCACGCCTTTGCCACGCATCTGCTCAACCACGGCGCGGATTTGCGCGTGGTGCAAATGCTGCTGGGGCACAGCGATCTTTCAACAACGCAGATTTATACGCACGTTGCTACGGAACGGCTGCGGCAACTTCATCAACAGCATCACCCTCGTGCGTGAGCTGAAAACGAAACAGACAGGAAAGGTTATGAAAAAAGGTTTAGCGATGTTCTCTCTGCTGGCGGCTGCACTTTGCGGTACCGCTCAGGCTGACGATGCCGCCATTCAGCAGTCGCTGGCGAAGCTGGGCGTGCAGAGCACGGACATTCAGTCATCCCCGGTTGCAGGCATGAAAACGGTGCTGACCAACAGCGGCGTGCTGTACGTGACCGAAGACGGGAAGCACATCATCCAGGGACCAATGTACGACGTCAGCGGCGCAAGCCCGGTCAACGTGACCAACAAGCTGCTGATGGGCAAGCTGAACGCGCTGGAAAAAGAGATGATTGTCTACAAGGCTCCGCAGGAAAAGCATGTGATTACCGTGTTCACCGACATCACCTGCGGTTACTGCCACAAGCTGCATGAAGAAATGAAAGACTATAACGCGCTGGGTATTACCGTGCGCTATCTGGCTTTCCCGCGCGCAGGCGTGCAGAGCCAGCCTGAGCAGGACATGAAAGCCATCTGGTGCGCGAAAGATCGCAACAAAGCCTTTGATGACGCCATGGACGGTAAAGGCGTTCAGCCTGCCAGCTGTGACATCAACATCGCCAACCACTACGCACTGGGCGTGCAGTTTGGCGTGAACGGCACGCCAGCCGTTGTGCTGAACGATGGCTACGTGGTTCCGGGCTATCAGGCGCCGAAAGAGATGAAAGCCTTCCTCGACGAGCATCAGAAACAGACCAGCGGTAAATAAGCGGCGTGAAACAGCAGATACAACTTCGCCGCCGGGAGGTTAACCTTTCGGCGCAGCTGCCTGCGGATCTCCCGCCATTGCTTCAGCGGCTTTACGCCAGCCGTGGCGTGCTGAGCGCGGCCGATCTGGAACGTAGCGTTAAAGGAATGCTGCCGTGGCAGCAGCTCTCCGGCATAGAGAAGGCCGTTGAAATGCTTTATGACGCTCTCCGTGAAGGCGTGCGGATTGTCGTGGTGGGTGATTTTGACGCTGATGGCGCAACCAGTACCGCGCTTAGCGTGCTGGGGCTGCGCCAGCTTGGCTGCAGCAATGTCACCTACCTGGTGCCGAACCGGTTTGAAGACGGCTACGGTCTGAGTCCGGAAGTGGTCGATCAGGCCCACGCGCGTGGCGCACAGCTCATTATGACCGTCGACAACGGCATCTCTTCTCACGCAGGTGTTGAACGCGCCCATGCGCTTGGCATTCCCGTGCTGGTGACCGATCACCACCTGCCGGGCGATACGCTGCCTGACGCAGAAGCCATCATTAACCCAAATCTGCGCGACTGTGATTTCCCGTCGAAATCGCTGGCGGGCGTTGGCGTCGCTTTTTATCTGATGCTGGCGCTGCGCACCCACCTGCGTGATAAAGGCTGGTTTGAGGCGCAGGGCATTGCCATTCCGAATCTGGCTGAGCTGCTGGACCTGGTTGCCCTGGGCACCGTGGCGGACGTCGTCCCGCTGGATGCCAACAACCGCATTCTGACGTGGCAGGGCCTGAGCCGCATCCGCGCCGGGAAGTGTCGGCCCGGCATTAAAGCGCTGCTGGAAGTCTCTAACCGCGATGCGCAGAAGCTGGCGGCAAGCGATCTGGGCTTTGCGCTCGGCCCGCGCCTGAACGCCGCCGGTCGCCTGGATGATATGTCCGTTGGTGTGGCGCTGTTGCTCAGCGACAACCTCGGTGAAGCGCGGCAGCTGGCCAACGAACTGGATGCGCTGAATCAGACGCGTAAAGAGATCGAACAGGGCATGCAGGCAGAAGCGCTGACGCTGTGCGAGAAGCTTGAACGCAGCAGCGAAACGCTGCCGGGCGGTCTTGCGATGTATCATCCAGAGTGGCATCAGGGCGTGGTGGGTATTCTGGCTTCACGCATTAAAGAGCGCTTCCATCGCCCGGTGATTGCGTTTGCCCCTGCGGGTGACGGCACGCTTAAAGGCTCTGGCCGTTCGATTCAGGGTCTGCACATGCGTGATGCGCTCGAGCGGCTCGACACGCTCTATCCTGGCATGATGATCAAGTTCGGTGGGCATGCGATGGCGGCTGGTCTGTCGCTGGAAGAGGCCCGCTTTGACGAATTCCAGCTGCGTTTTGGCGAGCTGGTGACCGAGTGGTTAGATCCGGCACTCCTGCAAGGTGAAGTGGTGTCAGATGGCCCGCTATCGGCGGCTGAGATGACCATGGAGACGGCGCAGCTGCTGCGCGATGCGGGGCCGTGGGGGCAGATGTTCCCGGAACCGCTGTTTGACGGTCGCTTTAAGCTTCTTCAGCAGCGCCTGGTGGGTGAGCGGCATTTGAAGGTGATGGTGGAACCGGTAGGCGGTGGCCCGCTGCTGGACGGCATCGCGTTTAACGTCGATACCGCTTGCTGGCCAGACAACGGCGTGCGCGAAGTGGAACTGGCCTACAAGTTGGACATCAATGAGTTTCGCGGAAACCGCAGCCTGCAACTGATCATCGACAATATCTGGCCAATTTAGCGTCAGGATTCCCTATAAAAAAGGGCGGAGATCCGTTAAAATCCCGCTCTTATCACCGCATTTTGACAAGCCCAAAAAAAGATAATCGACCATGTTTGAAATTAATCCGGTAAAAAATCGCATTCAGGACCTCACGGAGCGCTCTGACGTTCTTAGGGGGTATCTTTGACTATGATGCCAAGAAAGAGCGTCTGGAAGAAGTAAACGCCGAGCTGGAACAGCCGGACGTCTGGAACGAACCTGAGCGCGCACAGGCGCTGGGCAAAGAACGTTCGTCGCTGGAAGCCATCGTCGACACGCTCGATCAGATGTCTCAGGGGCTGGAAGACGTCTCTGGCCTGCTGGAGCTGGCCGTTGAAGCCGATGACGAAGAGACCTTCAACGAAGCCGTCGCCGAGCTCGATCTGCTCGACGAAAAACTGGCTCAGCTTGAATTCCGCCGCATGTTCTCCGGTGAATACGACAGCGCCGACTGCTACCTTGACATTCAGGCAGGCTCCGGCGGTACCGAAGCTCAGGACTGGGCCAGCATGCTGATGCGTATGTATCTGCGCTGGGCGGAAGCACGCGGTTTCAAAACAGAGATTATTGAAGAGTCCGAAGGTGAAGTCGCGGGTATCAAATCCGTGACCATTCGCATTCAGGGCGAATACGCATTTGGCTGGCTGCGTACCGAAACGGGCGTTCACCGCCTGGTCCGTAAGAGTCCGTTTGACTCCGGCGGTCGTCGCCACACGTCGTTCAGCTCCGCGTTTGTCTACCCGGAAGTCGATGACGACATCGATATCGAAATTAATCCAGCAGATCTGCGTATCGACGTGTACCGCGCCTCCGGTGCCGGTGGTCAGCACGTTAACCGTACAGAATCTGCGGTACGTATTACCCACATTCCAACCAACACCGTCACTCAGTGCCAGAACGACCGTTCGCAGCATAAGAACAAAGATCAGGCCATGAAGCAGATGAAAGCGAAGCTGTACGAGCTGGAAATGCAGAAGAAAAATGCTGAGAAGCAGGCGGCGGAAGAAAACAAATCGGATATCGGCTGGGGCAGCCAGATTCGTTCATACGTACTGGACGATTCCCGTATCAAAGACCTGCGCACCGGGGTTGAAACCCGCAATACGCAGGCGGTACTGGACGGCAGCCTCGACCAGTTTATCGAAGCTAGTTTGAAAGCAGGGTTATGAGGAACCAAAATGTCTGAACAACAAGCACAAGGTGCTGACGAAGTCGTTGATCTTAATAACGAACTGAAATCCCGTCGCGAGAAGCTTGCCGCGCTGCGTGAGAAGGGCATTGCCTTCCCGAACGATTTCCGTCGCGATCGTACCTCCGACCAGCTGCACGCCGAATTTGGCGCGAAAGAAAATGAAGAGCTCGAAGCGCTGAACGTTGAAGTTACCGTGGCCGGGCGCATGATGACCCGTCGTATCATGGGTAAAGCCTCTTTTGTGACGCTGCAGGACGTTGGCGGCCGTATTCAGCTGTATGTTGCGCGCGACGATCTGCCAGAAGGCGTTTATAACGACCAGTTCAAGAAATGGGATCTGGGCGATATTCTGGGCGCGAAAGGTAAACTGTTCAAAACCAAGACCGGCGAGCTGTCTGTTCACTGCACCGAGCTGCGCCTGCTGACCAAAGCCCTGCGCCCGCTGCCGGACAAATTCCACGGCTTGCAGGATCAGGAAGCACGCTACCGTCAGCGTTACCTGGATCTCATCTCTAACGATGAATCCCGCAACACCTTCAAAGTGCGCTCCCAGATCCTCGCCGGTATCCGCCAGTTCATGGTGGGTCGCGACTTTATGGAAGTGGAAACCCCAATGATGCAGGTGATCCCGGGCGGCGCGTCCGCGCGTCCGTTCATCACCCATCATAACGCTCTGGATCTCGACATGTACCTGCGTATCGCGCCGGAACTGTACCTGAAGCGTCTGGTGGTCGGTGGCTTCGAGCGCGTGTTCGAAATCAACCGTAACTTCCGTAACGAAGGTATCTCCGTTCGCCATAACCCAGAGTTCACCATGATGGAACTCTATATGGCCTACGCAGATTACAAAGATCTGATCGAGCTGACCGAATCCCTGTTCCGCACCCTGGCGCAGAACATTCTCGGCAAAACTGAAGTGCCTTACGGCGACCAGACGTTCGACTTCGGCAAGCCGTTCGAGAAACTCACCATGCGTGAGGCGATCAAAAAGTATCGTCCTGAAACCAACATGGCTGACCTGGACAATTTCGACGCGGCGAAAGCTATCGCGGCTGAGATTGGCATCAAGGTTGAGAAGAGCTGGGGTCTGGGCCGTACCGTGACCGAGATCTTCGAGGAAGTGGCGGAAGCGCACCTGATTCAGCCAACCTTCATTACCGAATATCCGGCAGAAGTTTCTCCGCTGGCCCGTCGTAACGACGTGAACCCGGAAATCACTGACCGCTTTGAATTCTTCATCGGTGGCCGTGAGATCGGCAACGGCTTCAGCGAGCTGAACGATGCAGAAGATCAGGCGCAGCGCTTCCAGGAGCAGGTTGACGCGAAAGCGGCAGGCGATGACGAAGCGATGTTCTACGACGAAGACTACGTTACCGCGCTGGAACACGGTCTGCCACCAACGGCGGGCCTGGGCATTGGTATTGACCGTATGGTTATGCTGTTCACTAACAGCCACACCATTCGTGACGTGATCCTGTTCCCGGCAATGCGTCCAACGAAATAAGTCACTTTGCGTGATGAAAGCCCGGTTTGCAGAAGCCGGGCTTTTTTTATGGACGAGTCGACCGCCCTGTACACAGTTAATGCATGCTAAACATTGGCATGGCGGCAAGGGCTGGTATCATAGGCCATCCGATTGACCAACACCGAGGATTTGCTGTGCGCGCAGGACGCCTGATGAAAAAACCTATACGCCTCTTTCTGTGCCTGTTTATCGGGCTGGTTCTGGCTGGCTGCTCCGGCAGTAAATCAGGCTCTGACGGCAGCTACAGCGGGTCGATGTACACCGTTAAACGCGGCGATACGCTGTCGAAGATCTCCCGCATGACCGGTACCAGCGTGCGCGACCTCGCCCGGATGAACGGCATTTCACCGCCGTACACCATCGAAATCGGACAGCGCTTAAAGGTTAACGGCAGTTCCGGATCGAAGAAATCTTCAGGCGGTAAAACAGCGAAAGTCACGCCGTCTTCCGCTGTGCCGCAGTCGTCCTGGCCGCCGGTCGGGCAGCGCTGCTGGCGCTGGCCAACGAGCGGGAAGGTTGTTCTGCCTTACTCCACTGCCGATGGTGGCAATAAAGGCATTGATATCGCAGGCTCGCGTGGTCAGCCGATTTATGCGGCGGGCGCCGGGAAAGTGGTGTACGTAGGTAGCCAGCTGCGTGGTTACGGCAACCTGATCATGATTAAGCACAGTGAAGATTACATCACCGCTTATGCGCACAACGATAAAATGATGGTCAACAACGGTCAGTCGGTAAAAATCGGCCAGCAAATTGCCACGATGGGCAGCAGCGACGCCGATGCGGTGAAGCTGCATTTCCAGATTCGCTACCGTGCCACCGCCATCGATCCGCTGCGCTATCTGCCACCTCAGGGCAGCAAACCGAAATGCTAAGTGCTCAGATTATCACCACTTAATAGTCGAAAGGCTTGTCAGTGAAGGCGTTAGGTTTATAATGCCTTCACCTTTTCGAAGGCACTCCCTGAGCGGGTGTAGTTCAATGGTAGAACGAGAGCTTCCCAAGCTCTATACGAGGGTTCGATTCCCTTCACCCGCTCCAGATTTCTCCCCCTTGTGGCAAAACTTCGTTAAACTCGTTCCGCTTTCAATCAGTTATTTACTACAGGTTGTCACGTTACGGCATCGGTTTGCTGCGTTTACGGCGCATATTTTCATTGAGCGCCTCCGGAACCTGAAAGACAAGTACGATATTGCTGGTGAGCGGATGTACTCTGACAGATACCCGAAAAAATAACCGGTAGCTGTCAGATAAAGTCTGAACGAATGCGCTTTATGGGATAAGTAATAATTTGCCCGTTGTTTTCCTGCTTTCCATATCAGCATGCGCCTGTGCGGCATCAGCCAGTGCATATTCCTTCCCGATGCTGACTTTGAGGGTTCCCGCAAGTAGCCAGTCAAACAGGATATTCGTATGTTTTCTCAACAATGCTGAAGTATGAACGTGATGGTTAAACGTTGCGTAGCCTATTTTGATACTTTTAGGAAGGCTCATAATATCAATTTTATCCGGGGCTCCCAGAATGGGCCCGTACCAGCAAAATGTGCCAGCAATCCTTAAGGCGTTCAGTGAATCCTGGAATGTGACCGGGCCGGAACCATCATAAACGACATGTACGCCCTGACCCTCTGTGAGACGCATAACTTCGGCGGCGAACGTTCCTTTCGTATCGACGATAACATGATCGGCTCCAGCCTCTTTAGCCATGGCGACTTTACTCTCAGAGGATACGCGACCAATAACCCGCCCTCCACGGTGCTTGATTATCTGGGTCAGCAGTAAACCAACACCACCAGCAGCGGCATGCACCAGAGCAATATCACCGGGCTGTATTGGGTAAAACTCGGTAGCGAAATGGCTGGCGGTCAACCCCTGCATCATCACAGACGCTGCTGTTTTATCGTCAATGCTATCAGGAATTAAAACCAGGGCGGAGGCTGGAATGACCACTTCCTCAGCATAGCTCCCTGGTGCATAAACCCAGGCAACCCTTTGTCCAGGCACAAACTCACTGACGTCGTCACTCGTACGCAATATTACCCCGGCACCTTCTACTCCAGGGATTCGGGGCCAGGGGATGTCCTGCCATACCGTGCCTTTCCTGACACCGATATCCATGAAATTTACGCCAGCTGCACTGACCCTGACCACGACTTGCCCGCTGCCAGGCTGTCGTTCCGGGCATTCCTGATATTTCAGTACTTCTGGTCCACCAGCTTGTTCTGTCACTATCGCTTTCACAAGTTACACTCCTGTCTTGAACAATCATTCCAGAATTGGGTAAAAAAAACAGGCTCATTTCAGAGCCTGGATTGCCAATGTCTTTATCACATGAAGGCTGCTTTCATCAGCCCCTCCACGAGCGGCCATTCTGATCCCTGCAATATTCGCAACCAGAAACAGGGCTACCTGCTCCGGAAGCGTGCTGGAGGAAATATCACCTTCAACTTGTGCCTGACTGATTTTACCTTTCAGTACTTCAAACATCCCTTTTGCTGCCCGATCGCGTATCGCCTGAAGATCGGTTTCGCGATTAGCAAAATCACTGATTGAACTCAGTCCAAGACATGGAGAGGTGGCTTCAGCGATCACCCGTTCCAGCATCGCCTCAATGCCATTGATAGCGCTTCCCTCTTTTTGCAGCATGGAAATATGCGCGGCGGTTTCATCTGCCGAGTACCTCTCGACCGCTGAACAGTAAAGTTGCCACTTTCCACCAAACGTATCATAGAGGCTCTGCCTGCCTATCTTCATCGCTGTTGTCAGCATTTGGGCAGACGTCGCAGCGTAGCCGTATTCCCGAAATACGGCAATTGCCGCATTCAGCGCGACTTCAACATCAAATTCTTTATATCTGGCCATGGAAAGGAGTGTAGCCAATTCTGGAATCATCAGTCAATAATACGTTGTGAACGTTTTGCATCTTTACTATCTTAAGTCTTCTTATGCGCTACCTTGTGCAATGTGAATCTACAGGCAAAATTTTATCTTCATGGGTACATGCCTTTGCTCGCCCGGGCCGTACAGATATGCGCGCTCATCACTTCCATGGCAGGACCTCTCAGGGATCAAATATCCCGGCATACCATTACCGGCAGCACCAGCCCCTGAATCATCCAGCTGCCGGGTTTAACCGGCGTTATCCAGAAGAAGTTGATGCTGTCCATCATCAGCTGATTAATGATATCCGCAGGGGCGGTATCGTCCGGCGTTTTTTGCATCTGCTTGCCATGAATATGGTAGATATTGCTGTTATCCACCCGCTCAAGCGTCATGTTATAGCGTCTGTCGATGGCATAGTTTTTTTCCGGCATCAGCATCACTCCTTTATCAAACGCCGTGAGCGAACTTTCCGAGTTCATCAGCAGCAACGTCGTCATCCTCAGTTCTATATAGTTGCCGTCAGGGTAAGTTTTCCGGGTAACCACGTCCGATTCACACTTGAGTAAAGGGGGCGTACTCTTCCATAAACCAGGTAGCGCAAAGTATGTCACTACCGTTAACAACCCTGCCAGCAGTGCTCCGGCTACCAGGAATTTTTTGATCACGGCCTACTCCCCCGTCAGACTACGAAAGGATATGCAGCTGCGATAGCCTGAATGGGAGTCCTGCAGGAAACATACTCCCATAAAAGAATTCTGCAGATTAATTTGATGAAACGTCGATAAATAAACATCAGCCGCACGCTGCAGACAGTTTATTTTGTTGTTTATTAGCCCTCTGGCTGCCTCTTCAAGAGAGTGATTGAGATCTGCTCCATTGTTTTTATTCATCACGTATATTGCACACTGATGGAAATGTCCGGCATAGGAAAGGGAGGGATCCTGCGGCAGCGTATTGCGGCTCATCCATTGCGTTACAATGCTCGACACAACGGCGCTCAGAATAATCATTAGTAATATTAGAAGAATATTTCTTACATTCTTGCGCAGCCAGTTAGAGGGAGTCTGTTCGTATAACGATTTACCGTCTGCTGTCGCCTCTTTTTTTGGCCGCACGGTATGGTGCTGGATATGCGCCGAGAGGCTAAACCCTTTCCCTCTTACCGTTGTAATTAAAGAAGGATCGTGTTCAAGCATGCGAAACGCTTTACGAATTTCACTGATGGCAACGTTCAGGCTGACGGAAGAACCCGAAAAGCCGTGATCCTCCCAGACGCGTTTAATCAGCTCATCGCGCTCCAGTAGCTTGCCATTATTAAGGATAAGAACATGCAACAATCTGGCAGCCTGATTCGATAAGCGAACAGCGGTTTCCTCGACACCTTCGAGTAAAATTGTGCCGGTATCTACTTCGTAAAGCATTGTATAGTCAATGAGATATTTCATGCGTTGCGTCTTAGTTAAAAACCGTGGGCATAAAGCGCGGCTAGTATTTAGGACAAAAATACGTGGGTCAAGGTATCAGCAACCAGGAAAAAATCTCTTCATGGCAATAGCATTTAAAGTCCAAAGATAAAATTTCACCCAGAGATTGTATGGATGTTCTAAACAGATTAATAATAAAGTTTTAATCTTCTCATAAGATTATTATTCTTATGATTTCAATAAGTAAGAATAATGTTTTGTATTTTGAGATTATTATGCATGATTATGTTGTCGGGTCGCAGCAGCCCAGTACAGACGGCATGCGACTCAAAAATGGGTTTTCGGTACATTAAAATAGTTTCTCCGCGTGATTAATAATCGATTCTGGCTCTCCGAAGCCAGGCGGTTTAAAGCGCGGATAAATAATTTTATGAAAGGTCACACTGCAATCTTTTTTACCGGAAAGTTCGACCCTGGTATTTGTAAAATTAAATCGTATTCTGGAGTTTCTCATGCTTAAGAACATTATTTCCTTAACCGTACTGGCTGCGGCAATGACCTCTGGCGCGGCAACCGCCGCTGACCAGGCTGCGGGTGGCGTAATCAATTTCTCTGGTGCCATCACCGACACGACCTGCACCATCAACGGCGGCAAAAGTGCTGACTTTACGGTTGCCCTGGCGCCAATCTCCGTATCTGATGCGGGCACTACCGTTGGGCCGATCACTAAAAACAAAAAATCTTTCTCCCTGACCTTCTCCGGCTGCTCACCTGCGGCAGGTACCGCCGGTACGCCTCTGAAAGTCTATTTCTCCTCCGCGGATAACATCTCTACTGATGGAAAATACCTGCTGAATAATAGCGTCAACGAAAGCGACGCTGGCGTAGCTCGCAACGTTGGCTTCTCACTGGCAGAGCCGTCTTCCTCAACGCCAATCCCGCTGAATCAGCCTTACACCACCAAGGTAATGGGTGATAAAACTGCGCCGGATGCCGAAACGCTGACCCTCGACGTGTATTACTACAAAACCAACAGCGATGCGGCAAAAGTGGGTTCCCTGAGCTCCAATGTGACTTATACCGTTGCCTATCTGTAATTGTTTTTCCGCCGGGCCCGGCTCCGGGCCTGGTTAATAAGGTTTTATCATGCGCACTCTTTATCTTCTGGCTACCATGCTGCTGGCGTCAGGTTCTGCATGGTCCAATGTTATTATTAACGGTACCCGAATTATTTATCCTGAAAATACCAAAGAAACGGTTGTTCAGCTTATTAATAACGGGGACGATCCTTCCCTGGTACAGGCATGGATTGACGATGGCGATATTAATTCCACACCAGAAACGGCAAAAGTCCCGTTTCTGCTCACGCCACCGGTCGTAAAAGTAAACGGTCATAACGGGCAGCAGCTGCGTATTAAAAAATTACCGGCTAGCCTTCCTGGCGATCGTGAATCCGTATTTTATCTGAACGTGCTGGATATTCCTCCCAAGCCTGAAAATATGCAGGGCCTGAATACCATGCAGCTGGCAATTAAGTCACGAATTAAGGTTTTTTATCGTCCGACAGCCCTTAAAGGCACGCTCGAGCAGGCGATAAATCAACTCAGGCTGAATGCCGATGCCCGCGGTTTCACCATTATCAATAACAGCCCGTTCAATATCACGATTGCCAACATCGAAGGCTCAGGCGAAAGCAAGCTGCTGGAAAACTCCCTGATGGTTTCTCCCTTCAGTCAGGACACGGCTATCAGCAAGAAAAGCGTCAGAAAAGGCCAGTCGTATCGCGTGATGTACGTCGACGATGCCGGAGCCTACCAGACCAAAGCCCTGATCACCGAGTAAACGGAACTCTCACTCATGAAACGCAAACAAAACAGACTCTGGCTGTTGGCGGCATGCTCATGCCTGCTGCCCCAGCCCTCCCGCGCGGTAACTTTTGATACGTCCTTACTGGCCGGTGCATCGCGTGAGTCCGATCTGTCTCGCTTTTATGAGGATAACGACATGCCTGCGGGCAATCAGGAGATGGATATCTACGTCAATGGCGACTGGCAGGGGCGCTATACGGTGACGTTTGGTAAAGCCAAAGACGACATCTTCCTTGACCGCACCAGTGCCGGACTGCTGGGGATCGATATGAGTCAGCTTAACCTGATGGATCAAGATGGCGTCCAGTTGAAAAAGCTGGTGCAGGGCGGTCGCGTTGCTGTCGACCCCGGAACCCTGAGCATTCAACTGACGGTGCCACAAAGCTTTATGCTGCATCATGAGCAAGGCTACGTCGATCCGCGCCTCTGGGACCAGGGCATTCCGGCGTTGATGCTCTCTTACAACACAACTTATTACAACACGCGCTCGAAAACGGGTAGCCGGGACAGCGATGACGATCTTTACGCCGGGCTGGATTCCGGGATCAACCTGCTGGGCTGGCAGTTTCGCGACAGCAGCACCTGGAGCAAGCACTCAGGAGAGAGTGGCCAGTGGCAGAATAATACCCGCTATCTTCGCCGTCCCATCCCAACGCTGAAGTCGAATCTGATGATGGGCGACTTTTATACTCCCGGCGATCTGTTTGATTCGCTTCGGGTACGCGGCGTCTCTCTGGGATCGGATATCAATATGCGACCGAACTCCCAGCAGGGTTTTTCGCCCGTCGTACACGGCGTGGCACGGACTAATGCCCTGGTTAAGGTCATGCAGAGCGGTAACGTTATCTGGCAGGAGAACGTTCCACCGGGCGCGTTTACGCTCGACAATATTCAGCCCACCGGCTCGGCAGGGGATCTGCTGGTCGTGGTACGTGAAGCGGATGGTTCTCAGCAGTCTTTTTCTGTCCCGTTCTCCGCCGTACCGGGCATGCTGAAACAGGGCATCAGCCAGTACAGCCTGGTCGCGGGTAAAGTGCATCAGGCCAATACCGATTATCAGCCAGCGTTTATTCAGGGCACGCTGCGCCATGGCTTCAACAACCTGGTCACTGGCTATGCAGGCTCAATTCTCAGCGCAAACTACGCCTCCGGCCTGCTCGGTGCAGGCTGGAACCTGCCGGTAGGTGCCGTTTCGCTGGACGTCACTCATGCCAGAACACAGCTGCAAAACCGAAGCGACAGCGGGCAAAGCTTCCGTATCGCCTACAGTAAATTCGTCAGCACTACCGCGACTAACTTTACCCTGGCGGCCTATCGCTACTCGACCAAAGGTTACTACAGCTTCAGTGACGCCATTTATTCCCGCGAAGGCTACCATCGGCTGGAAAAAGAGTATGACAAGATGAAAGATGTCTATGGCTTCAGCCCGGACATCGATCTCAATACGTGGGATGCGCTGCGTTCTGCTCGCCCTAAAAATACCTTCAACCTGGATCTTAACCAGCAGTTAGGGAAGGGCTGGGGAACGGCGTTTATCTCCGCTACCCAGCGAGATTACTGGAGCAAAGCGCAGAAAAGTCGGGAATATCAAATTGGTTACTCCAACTCGCTTGGCCAGGCCAGCTATACGCTTTCCGCCAGCCGCGTTCGCAACAGCGATCGCCAGCAGGAAACGCGCATGTACGTCTCACTCAGCCTGCCCTTCTCAATGTTTGACAGCAGCGCATGGCTTACCTCCAGCGTCTCGGCAGCGGATTCACACTACCAGCAGACCAACCTTAGCCTGAGCGGCAACGCCATGGATTCGAATCGTCTGAGCTATTCCCTTTCCGGCAGCAATCAGCACGGTGGGAGCAATACCGCCAGCGCCAGCGCCGCATACCGTTCTGATATCTCAACGGTTGGTGGCTCCTGGAGTGAATCCTCTGACTACCGGCAGGCTGGCCTCAGCAGCCGCGGTAGCATCGTTGCCATCCCTGGTCACGTGCTGATGTCCAACGAAGTGGGCCGGACGATGACCATCGTGGAAGCGCCAGGGGCAAAAGGCATGATGGTGAACGGAGATGACAGCATCGTCACCAACCGCGACGGGCTGGCGCTGGTGCCTTATGCAACCCCGTACCGCCGCAATGCCATTACCCTGTCCAGCACCAGTGACAGCGTTGGCGCGGAAGTGATGGGTAACATCGCCAATACGGCTCCCTGGGACGGCGCCGTCAGCTATCTGCGCTTCGAAACCGATCGCCGGACCTCCTGGGAGCTTAATGCCTTACAGGCCAGTGGGAAACCGCTGCCGTTTGGAACAGAAGTCTTTAACGATGACGGAGAGTCGGTCGGATTCGTGGGCCAGAACAGCGTGCTGTATATTCGCTCGGAGCATCAGCCAAAGAGCCTGAACGTCAAACTGCGCGATGGAAGCTGCCGGCTCGTCTCTCCGACCTATGGGATGAATGCAGCCCCTACGCGCTGTCGCTAGTTTTCTGCATGACAGGAGTTTTTATGTTCAGGTTATTTCTTTTTCTGCTGCTGGCCTGCGCCAGCGGCGTAAGCTATGCCACCTGCTCCGGCAGCGGAATCAGCTACGGTACGCCCCTCAACATCGATCTGTCGGACAAGCTCAGCATGACCAATACCCAGTGGACCACCACGGTCATGACGCAGTACGTTGGCTCCTTTAACTGCACCACCGGTAATAGTGAATTTGCCTATACGCCGATTTTGTCCACCGACAGCAGCAAGGCCACGATTCTTTCCTTTGGCAAATATAACGTGCGCGCAGAGATCGTGAATACGCCGGCAAACCCAAAACTTGCCAGCTCCGGTCGACACACTGCTTCAGAGCTTAACACGGCAATGAATCTGCGCTTTACGCTGGTCAGCAGTACCGGCACGGCAGTGGCTGGTAACACGGTAAGCATCAGCGATGTCATGTTTGTCAGCGACATGAGCGGCATGTCGTTATGGGAAATTCTGACGTGGCCGCTAACCCAGGCGGCGAAGATCCTGACCTGGTTGTTTAATGGTTTCCACTGGCCGTACGATAATCGCGATATGTACGGTCAGCCGATGACAATTAAGTATGCACCGGCGGAAACCACCTGCGCTTTTGACAACGCCGGGCTGACGGTTGTATTGCCAAAAGTCGGGATTTCACAGCTGGACTCCTCAAGCCAGCCGGGTATCACACCCTTCACGCTGAATATGAGCTGCCAGAACCTGAACACGGACAGCACCTCAACGCGTGCGGTGGATATGTTCCTTTCCAGCAATAACCTGCTGCCTGCCGACAGTAGCGTACTGGTAGACAGCAGTACTTCAGCGGCTAAAGGCGTTGGCATTCGGGTCGTAAAAACCAGTAATGCAGGTAAACCCGTCGTGTTTTCTACCTCTACTACCAGTCGGGGAACCGCCACATCTCTTTTCAGCGTGGCGCAGGGCGGTGCCATGACGCAAACTATTTCCATTCCCATGGCGGCTTATTACTACGTATATAATACTAGAGCTGTCGCTCAGGGTAATATAAATACATCAGCTGTACTGAATATCATTTATCCCTAAATAGCGATCTTTTACGCCAAACCAGATGACATTTACTCTTAAGTAGATGTCATTTACTCTTAAGTGAGTATCATTCATTCTTGATTTCTATAGTTCAATAACAATAAATCAACCTCATCAATCATTCTCTTTGATTCCATCGAGGATGTCTGTATAACTTTAATGAAGTGAGCGCAAGTAAGCGCTTTCTCAATGTTCACCAGATAGGGGGGGGAGTGAAATATCTCATTGATTACAGGATGCTTTATGAGGTTGATACTGCCCTTGTTTTGCTTATAGATGAACCAGAAGTAAACATTAAGTTATCAAATCAGGCAGGACGGTTATTATATCAGCTGGTTATTAACAGCGGTCATGAGCTGACGCGGGAAGCGTTAATTGAAACGGTTTGGGAAAATCAGGGGTTTACGGGTTCCTCGGTTAGCCTTAACGTTGCTATCAGTGAAATCAGAAAGGCATTTCGCCAGCTTGGACACGATCCTGGATTAATTAATACCATCCGCAAAAAAGGCTTTTGTCTTAATGCACACATTGAGCACCACACGGTGCGCCCCGTAGCCCGTGCGGCTGAGGCTGAGAGTGAGACTGAGTCTTCAGAACTTCAGCAAGTTCCTGAAGTCACGGTGCAGCGTAATCCTCTTATGCTGATGCTGGCTATCCTGCTGATCGCCATTATTGCCGGAGTCGTGTTGATGCTGCTCTCGTGGTTCGGCAATGCCGATACCTTCGAACCCACAGAACTGGTTTTTTTGGGACAGCATGAGCAGTGCGGGCTCTGGCTTATTGGCAGCCGTCGGGATCCCGATAACCCGGACGTTCTGTTAAAGGCGATAGACCATCAGCTAAATACCTGGCAGATCGATTGCCGGAAAAATAAAGCTGACGTCTTTTTTTCCAGCACCGAGCAGATTGTCTTTAAGAACAGCTTCACTGGCGTATGCTTCAGAAATGAAAAAGATACAGGTTACCGGAGCTGCCGATCTCTGCGTAAGTTAGGGGAGATACAGAACATTGACTCGTAAGAAATGGTTTACGCATGGAATTGCGATCTTCTTTATTACGCTTTTTGTTATTTCAGCAGGCAGTAAACTCCTTCGTAACAAAAATGCCACGTTTGAATGTAAATCAGACATTATTACGCGTAAAAGCTACGTTACAGGTGGTTCCGTTGAACTCAGGTTAGCTGGCGTGTTTCTTTATGATGGTAAAACATCCCTTAACGCTGTTTATCAAGGGCTAATGAAGACCGAATCGCAAACGCTGATTATCGATCGCACGTTCAGTCTCAAAATAAAAAAAATGCACGGCAGCAATATTTATCAGATAGTCGAAAGAAAAATTGATCGTTTGCCTGATGATACTGCACCGCCAGGCATTGTGGATCAGCTTCAGCTGGACAATATAGATTATTTATATATAACGCAGGTAAAAGATAACGCCCTGCTAATACAAAGCGTGATACTACCGTCAATGATTTGTACAAGAATATGAACCACATAAGCGGGTCAGATCTTATGGCGGCACTGTTCAGCCTGAAGCGTGCCGCCATTGAAGGTTCTCTGGTACCCCGCCATTTTATCGTCCAGACTTACTTCAAAGGCATAGTCTGTGCAGGCATTGTGCATTACACTGCGCGCTGCAAAATTGAGTAGATGAAGAATGAGGCGGTAATGGCGATGAACGGAACAATCACAACCTGGTTTGAAGACAAAGGGTTTGGGTTTATCAAAGATGAAAACGGCGATAATCGCTATTTTCACGTGATTAAGGTCGCCAACCCGGAGCTGATTAAAAAAGATGCGGCGGTAACGTTTGAGCCGACAACCAACACCAAAGGCCTGTCCGCATTTGCGGTGAAGGTACTGCCGGAAAGCAAATATATCTACATTGCGGGCGAGCGCCTGAAGCTCAGCTCGATCAAAACGTATCTGGTCTACAGTGAAGAAGAGCCTGTCGACAGCAAAATAGACAAAGAGAATGCGGTGCTTTCCGTGGGCCTGCTGATGAACAGTATTCGCCCGAAAGCGACGGTCAAAGTGGGTGAAATGCGCTCCGTGAAGAAGCTGGCGATCACCACCTTCCAGAAAAAAACGCTGATTTTTTCTGAAGATGAAATCGACATCGAAGCCACAGTGAAAATGCTTAAGGTGTGATTTTTACGGGCCGGTGGCGATGTGGCGCCAGCGCTTTTATGTTGCGTTAGTGTTAATTTTTGCGTAGGCTCCACTTTTTCGGAGCCGTAAAATGTCCGTCACTGATTCCCTCCTTGCCTTTACCTTCGCTGCAACTCTGCTCACCCTGACGCCTGGTCTCGATACCGCCCTGATCCTGCGAACCTCCGTTGCGGAAGGGGGCAAAAAAGCCGTTCAGGCGGCGCTCGGCATTGACGTTGGCTGTTTCATCTGGGGCGCGCTGGTGGCGTTTGGTCTCGGGGCGCGCTGGCGGTCTCTGAACTGGCGTACAGCTTACTGAAGTGGTGCGGTGCGGCTTATCTGTGCTGGCTTGGCGTTCAGCTTTTGTTGCGCCCGCGGCAGAGCTTTACGCTCACGCCCGGCGGTGACGCACAAAGCAGCAACGGGTTCTTACGCGGGATGTTGGGCAACGTGCTGAATCCCAAAATGGGCGTGTTTTATGTCTCTTTTCTGCCTCAGTTTATTCCTGTCGGGCACTCCCCTCTGGTCTGGACCTTTCTTCTGGTGTCGATCCACGTTTGCCTGGGGACGCTGTAGTCGCTCACGTTGATTCTGGCGTCAGGCTATGCTGCGTCCATGCTAAAAAATCCCTCGGTCGTCAAATGGCTGGATCGGGCCACCGGCATCGCGTTTTTGCTCTTTGCGGCACGACTGGCTCTCAGTAAGCGCTGACCCAGCGCCAGCCCAGCGCAATGGTGGCAACGATAATGGTGGCGATGGCCGCCAGGTGCATCAGGAAATCCTCAGGATGCAGATGTACCGGGTGGCAAAACATCAGCAGCGAAAGCGCCATGCAGGCCACGGCTGTGCCCGATAACGTCAGGCTTTGCAGCGGCTTCAGGGTGCGGGTATGGCGCAGATAGCCAATCACCAGCGCGATCATTGGCACGCTGACGGTCACCATGAACGTGTAGCAGCGCGTATCCGTCAGGCTACTTGCCGTCAGCGGCTGGTAGCCGAGGCTCATCAGGACCGATGCCAGCCACATCCCTGCCAGCAGGAGCAGCCAACGCATTTTCGCTGGGCGTTGCCCGGCTATGCTGAGCGTAAACGCCGAATGGATAGCCAGCAGTCCCAATACAAAAATGACGATCAGCTGCGCTATTGCCAGCCAGGCTCCCGGCTGCGTCCAGTCCGTTGCCGTACGCTCCAGCAGCAGGCTAGCGAGCGCTCCCGCGGGCAGCGCCATGAGTACCCAGCTTGCCACACGCCAGCGCACCGGTAAGATACGGTTGACCGGGGTGGCGCGATGGCTCAGTTTTTCAATTAACGCATCATGTAACGCATCATGACTGTCCATGACTGGCTCCAGAACGGCGAAGGGTGTTTAACGCCCGGTGTAATAATGATTTCACGGCGGAGACGCTCAGATTATTGGCCTGAGCGGCTTCAGCGAGGCTCATCTCCTGCAAATGAACGTGCTCGACAAGCTGGCGCTGCCGAGCGGGAAGCTGATTCAGGAAACCATCCAGCTCCTCACCGACGTCCAGCCGTTCCGCTCTGAGAGCAAACGAAGGATCGGCCATCTCAAGGAGCGAATCATCGTCCGCCACTTCCCGTCGGGCGCGCCGCCCGTGCCGCCTTAAGGCATCAATGGCCCGGGCATGGGCAATCGCCATCAGCCAGGGCAGAAACGGGCTGCCCGGATCGTAGGTGTGGCGGATCCGGTGCAGGGTTAACAGCACGTCCTGAATCACGTCTTCGGTCAGCTCCTCGTCGTCCACCTGTTTGCGGACAATCGCGCGGATAACCGGCACCAGCGTCTGCAACAGCTGCGCATACGCCTGCCGGTCACCCGCCTGGGCACGCGCCATAAACGCGGGCCAGGCTTCACGCGGGACAACCACCTTATCCATATTCCGCCTTGCAGCACGACGCCGGAAAAGCCGGGCGTGCCGCCGTTACGGTCATCACGCTTTTTTTCCGGACGCCTGATTAAGGGCATTCACCACGATAGTCGGGGTCAATACCTGAGGGAGTACCTTCGGTGCGCCACCGTTGGCAGGATAGACCACATACAGCGGTAATCCTCCCTGGCCAAACTGGCTCAGCGCGTCATCGACATCTGGATTAAATTTAGTTGAATCTGCCACCATATACAGCGTACCGGTACGGGCCATCGCCTCTTTTACCGCCTGGGTTGAGAGTGATGTTTTGTCGTTGACCTGACAGGTAATACACCACGAGGCGGTAAAGTTTACGAAGATAGCTTTGCCATGACCACGCTGTTCTGCCACCGCCTGCGGCGTCCATTTAACCGTTGCGGTGCTTGCCATGACGTCAGCCGTTGCCGCAGGCTTCATGATGCCCGGCAGAGGTAAAAGAATCGCGACTATCAGCACAGCCGTCACCGCATACATTACCCGATATCCCCGGCCAGCCAGCTGGCGTCGTTGGGCGATGCCGTACAGCCACGCGGCGAAACTCAGGGCTACCGAACCTGCCAGCATTACGCCAAGCGCGGTCGTACCTGCCTGCTGAGCCAGCACCCAAACCAGCCAGGCGAACGCACCAAGCATAGGGAATGCCAGCGCATGCTTAAGCACGTTCATCCACGCCCCCGGCCTCGGCAGACGTTTAGCCAGCGCCGGGAAGAGTGATATTAGCGTGAACGGGGCGGCAAAGCCCAACGCCAGCGCGAAGAAAATGGCCAGAGCGACCGTAGGCGGTTGTATCAGCGCATAGCCGATAGCGCTCGCCATGAACGGTGCAGAGCAGGGGGTGGCGACGATGATCGCCAGCGCGCCGGTCAGCGCGGAGCGTACGAATGCCCCACGCCCGACGGAAATTTCCCCGGCGCGCTGTAGCGAAAGTCCCACTTCAAATACGCCGAGCAGGTTCAGGGCGGCACCAAGAATCACCAGCGCCAGCAGCGAAATCACCATCGGCGACTGAAGCTGGAAGCCCCAGCCGACGGCAGCGCCGCCTGCGCGGGCCGCCAGCAAAACCCCGGCAAGCAGCATCATGGTGACAACCACGCCGAGCAGGAACGCCAGGCCTTCGCTGCGGGCGCTGGCAGTATTGCCGTCGTGGCGCAGCAGGCCAAACGCCTTCAGCGAAACCACCGGGAACACGCAGGGCATAAAGTTGAGAATAATGCCGCCGAGGAAGGCGGCGAACAGGGCGGTTAGCATAGCGCGTCTCTGTCTGTTATCAGGAGTGTGACTGGGCGTACTTCTTCACGGCATCCATGGTTTTCTGGATGTGCTCGTCCGGGTTACGGTCGGTGTAGCTCAGCAGTATTTTGCCATCTGGCGCAATCACAAACGAGGTGCGGTCCGAGAGCGTTTTACCGCCCATCTGCATCTGCGTCTGGTATTCGGCGGCAACTTTTGCGCCCGGATCGGCGGCAACGGCAAACTTATTGCGGCACTCGAGCTGCGAGAACTTCGCGACCTGGTCGGTATTCCCGGCGGTGACGCCAATCACCGTGGCGCCCAGCTTTTTAAAATCGTCGGTGGCTTCGGCAAAGTCATGAGCCTCAAGCGTGCAGCCTGCGGTGAATGCAGCCGGGAAGAAATAGAGCACCACCGGCCCTTTTTGCAGCGCCTGCTGCAGTGAGAAGGTCAGGGGTTTACCGCCAAGCGCGGCATCCAGCTTGAAGTCAGGCGCGCTTGCGCCAACGGGAAGTGCAGCTGCGGCGTTAAAGGCCATCAGAGACAGGCCAAATACGGCGGCGCTGGCAAGCAGGGATAAATGGTGTTTCACAGCAATCATGGTCGGCTCCGGTCATGTTGAGTTAAAGGGTCTTCCCTTAACAGTTCGCCGGAGGTGAGAGAAAAGTTGCGCGAGTGTGAAAAAATTTTTGTGGGCTTAGAAGAGAAGTGCCTTCAGGCTGGCCGAAGGCACTCAGAAAGCCTTAGTGCTGCGCCGTCTGCGGCAGATTGTTCAGCACGTCCAGCGCGGCCTGTGGCAGCGTCAGGTGCGCCGCGGCCAGGTTTTCATTCAGGTGGCCGAGCGAAGAGGTGCCCGGGATCAGCAGAATATTTGGTGCGCGCTGCAGCAGCCAGGCCAGCGCCACCTGCATCGGCGTGGCGTTCAGGCTTGCGGCGATCTCATTAAGTTCCTGAGACTGCAGCGGTGAGAAGCCACCCAGCGGGAAGAAGGGCACGTAAGGAATGTGCTTAGCCGCCAGGGCGTCGATCAGCGCATCGTCATGGCGATTAGCGACGTTGTAGAAGTTCTGTACGCAGACGATTTCCGTCTGCTTCATGCCGTCTTCTACCTGCTTCGCGGTGACGTTGCTCAGACCGATGTGGCGGATTTTTCCCTGCTTTTTGAGATCAATCAGCGTAGAAAGCGGCTCTTCCAGCGAACCTTCTGCCGGGCCATGGACGCTAATCATGCTGCGCAGGTTGACCACGTCCAGCGCTTCCAGGCCGAGATTGCGCAGGTTGTCTTCCACCGCCTGAGTCAGTTCCGGTGCAGAAAGTGCAGGCAGCCAGTTACCCTGCTCGTCACGGCGGGCGCTGACTTTCGTGACGATTGTCAGTGACTCCGGATACGGATGCAGCGCTTTTTTGATGATTTGGTTAGTGACGTGCGGGCCGTAAAAATCGGAGGTGTCGATGTGATTCACGCCCGCTTCAAGCGCGGCCTGCAGAACTTTAACCGCCATCTCCGGATCTTTTGGTGGACCGAACACGCCGGGACCGGCGAGCTGCATCGCGCCATAACCAAGACGCCAGACTTCGCGATCGCCAAGAGTAAAGCTGCCGGACTGTGTAACGCTGGACATAACTGTTTCCTCATAATGGCTTAACCGAATCAGTGTAAACCGATTCGCTGAGGAGAGAGGGGAATAAAGTTTAACGGAATGTGCGGCAGGCAAGCCTGCCGCGGCGGTGTTTAACTGAAGAACATCACTGAGACGCAGAGCAAACCCACAATCAGCGTGATGAGGCTGCCCGCCGAGCGGTAAGGCTTGAGGGCCGGAATCAGGTACGTGGAGAGCGTCGGCATAATAAAGAGGATCATCGCAATCAGCGGGCCGCTGATGGCATAGATCATTGAGATGGCATTCGGGTTGATGCAGCAGACGATAAAGGTCACCGTCGACACCAGCAGAATGGAGATGGCGCGATTAAACGCGCGGCTCTTGCGGATGCCCGCGACATTCAGCGTCGCGCGGACCATTTCACTCGCCCCTTCAACCACGCCAAAGTAGGTGCCGAGGAACGACTTCGACATCGCCACAATCGCCACAATAATCCCGGAAACCGCCAGCCAGTGCGGCGCAGCGGGCATCATTGCCAGCGCGGAAAGAATGGTGACACCTTCATTTTTGGCATTCACGATGTAGCTTTCCGGAATGGCCAGCAGGCAGCTGAACACGAAGAAAAGCACGCTCAGGCAGATAATCAGATAGGCAATCCGCATAATTTTTTTGCATTTATCCATGGCCTGCTCGCCGAACTTCTCGCGCCGGTC
This sequence comes from Pluralibacter sp. UBA7423, assembly GCA_002470465.1. Taxonomy (GTDB): domain Bacteria; phylum Pseudomonadota; class Gammaproteobacteria; order Enterobacterales; family Enterobacteriaceae; genus Scandinavium. The sequence continues at coordinate 158,198 of DKMD01000022.1, read as the reverse complement.
GATGGCGAAGGTCGAGATTATCGGCGTATGGCTAAAAGCGAAAACCATCACGGGAATAGAGATCCAGACCTGGTGCAGCGTTTGCGGCGTAAACGTCAGCCCCTCGCTAAACATTGTCGGTTGCCAGTCACCTGTCAGGTAGAGCGACAGGAACAGGAAATACGCAATCAGCGGGAAGACCAGAAAACCCATCACCTTCAGCGTGGCGTGACGGCCCATCAGGAAGATCAGATTCAGCACCAGGACCACCACCAGGCTGACCGCCATGCGGATGCCGAGGGTGACGGTCATCTGTTTCGCCAGCTGTTCCGTCAGCGAGTTGGTGATGGCGACGGCGTAAATCAGCACCACCACAAAGAAGGCAATGAAATAGAGGGCGGTGATAAGATTACCGATCTTCTTACCGTAGTAGTGACTGACGGCGCCGGTGATACCAACGTTAGCGGGCAGGTTAGCGGAGAGGATAAAGCGGCAAAGCGCGCGGTGTGGCCAGTAGGTTAACGGCCAGGCTACCAGGGCCGTAATCAGTAACACCATTGCCCCTGCGGACCCTAACTGAATCGGCAGAAACAGGGTGCCCGCCCCTACCGCAGTACCATATAAGGCGAAACTCCACAGAGTTTCGTCTTTTGACCATAATTTCGACATTTTTTGAATCTTTAAACCAGATAACGAAAAAACAGCGGCGAGTTTACTCCATTTCAGGCCCCCCAGGGGGAGGAGATTTGTTTTAATCGGCGAGATGGCCGATGAATGTTAAGTGAAGGAAAATCCCTTTGTGATAAAACTCACTTTTCGTAAACAATTGCGATAATTGTTGATAACAATGCTCTACTATAGCGCTGTTTATTTGCGCAGAGGTCGGGATGAAAGACGTCGTTATCGTAGGTGCTGTACGCACGCCTATCGGCTGTTTCCAGGGGGCGCTCTCGCGCTTTACCGCAGTCGAATTGGGTAGCGTCGTGGTGAAAGCGCTGGTTGAACGCACCGGGCTGGATCCGCTGGCGGTCGATGAGGTGATCCTCGGGCAGGTGCTGACGGCTGGCGCCGGGCAGAACCCTGCGCGTCAGTCGGCCATCAAGGGCGGGTTGCCGAATACCGTTTCGGCCATCACCATAAACGACGTATGCGGCTCCGGCCTGAAGGCGCTGCATCTGGCGACCCAGGCGATTCAGTGCGGCGAAGCCGATGTGGTTATCGCGGGCGGCCAGGAGAACATGAGCCGGGCACCGCACGTGCTGACCGACAGCCGCACGGGCGCTCGACTGGGCAACAGCCAGCTGATAGACAGCCTGGTTCACGACGGCCTGTGGGATGCCTTCAACGATTACCATATGGGCGTGACGGCGGAAAATCTCGCCCGGGAATACGGCATATCGCGTGAGCTGCAGGACGCCTGGGCGCTCAGCTCCCAGCAAAAAGCGCGGCGAGCCATTGATTCAGGCCGCTTTCGCGATGAGATCGTGCCGGTAGTGAATCTGCAAAAAGACGGGCTGGCGCAGGTGGTAGACACCGACGAACAGCCGCGTACCGACGCCAGCGCCGAAGGCCTGGCGCGTCTGATGCCGGCGTTTGATTCGCTCGGTTCAGTGACCGCCGGGAACGCCTCATCCATCAACGATGGCGCGGCGGCGGTGATGATGATGAGTGAATCGAAGGCGCTGGAGCTGAACCTGCCGATCCTTGCGCGTATCCGTGCGTTTGCCAGCGTCGGGGTCGACCCGGCACTGATGGGGATCGCCCCGGTTTATGCTACGCGGCGTTGCCTGGAGCGGGTGGGTTGGCAGCTCGCCGATGTCGATCTGATTGAGGCCAATGAAGCGTTTGCTGCCCAGGCCATTTCAGTAGGGAAGGTACTGGAGTGGGATGAAAAGCGCGTCAACGTTAACGGCGGAGCCATTGCGCTCGGGCATCCGATTGGCGCGTCCGGCTGCCGTATTCTGGTATCGCTGGTGCATGAAATGATCAAGCGGGATGCCCGCAAGGGGCTGGCGACGCTGTGCATCGGTGGTGGTCAGGGCGTTGCGCTGGCGGTAGAGCGCGAGTAGCTTTTTCTTTTTTCCCATCGGGCCTCCACTGGAGGCCTTTTTGTTTGGGCAAAAAAAAGCCCTTAACGAGAAAGGGCAAGGCCAGTTACAGAAACACTCAGTTCACTTCTGATGATGGCTGGGGAACATATGAATCAGCCTGCAAGTTATCAAAACGATGTTTTATTTTTCGTGATGCTTCACGCACTTTTCCGTATCGTCTGCTCACCTTTATTTCCCTGCCGGTTTTCCCTTGTTCACTGTTCTTTTTTAAAGATTTAGTAATGTTCTGTTTTTAAATGTTTTTTACGTTTTTAACTGCGCTGAGTCCCTGCGCTAACGTGATCGATTTTGCATTTTTAGGATTTTAATGCAGAAAATGTGAAACGCTGTTTTATTTATAATTGAAAACGGCCCGGTGGAGGACTAAGATGGCCTCAACGGAAAAGCGAAACTGCTTTTCAAAATGGATAACCCTATACCGGAGGTTAATGTGGACATCAGACAAAGCATCCACAGCGCACACGCCAAATCCCTCGACACGCAGGCGCTACGGAACGAATTTTTAGTGGAGCAGGTGTTTGTCGCCGACGAGTACACGATGGTTTACAGCCATATCGATCGCATTATCGTGGGCGGCATTAAGCCTGTGACGAAAAGCGTTTCCGTCGGCGGCGAAGTGGGCAAACAGCTGGGCGTGAGCTACTTTCTTGAACGCCGTGAGCTGGGCGTTATCAACATCGGCGGGCCGGGCACCATTACCGTTGATGGTAAATGCTATGAAATCGGCCATCGCGATGCGCTGTATGTCGGCAAAGGGGCGAAAGAAGTGGCGTTTGCAAGTATCGACGCCGCCAAACCCGCGAAGTTCTACTACAACTGCGCCCCGGCGCACACCACTTATCCGACAAAAAAAGTGACGCCGGCAGACGTCGCCCCGGTGACGCTTGGCGATAACCTCACCAGCAACCGTCGCACCATCAACAAGTATTTTGTGCCGGACGTGCTGGAAACCTGCCAGCTCAGCATGGGGCTGACCGAACTCGAACCGGGCAACCTGTGGAACACCATGCCGTGCCACACCCACGAGCGCCGGATGGAAGTCTATTTCTACTTCAACATGGCCGATGACGCCTGCGTATTCCACATGATGGGGCAACCGCAGGAGACGCGGCATATCGTCATGCACAACGAACAGGCTGTGATCTCGCCGAGCTGGTCGATTCACTCTGGCGTCGGCACCCAGGCCTACACCTTCATCTGGGGCATGGTGGGTGAAAACCAGGTCTTTGATGATATGGACCACGTTGCCGTGAAAGACCTGCGCTAAGCCGCAGACAGCCAACCCTTTGCCTGTCTGAATCAGGCGCGAAATGAGTAAGGAAATTTTATGATTCTCGATACATTTTCTCTGGCAGGTAAAGTTGCCGTGGTGACCGGCTGTGATACCGGTCTGGGTCAGGGCATGGCGATTGGCCTGGCGGAAGCGGGCTGCGATATCGTCGGCATCAACCTCGTTGAACCGACGGAGACCATTGAGCAGGTCACTTCACGCGGACGCCGTTTCCTCAGCCTCACTGCTGACCTGCGTAATATCGACGGTATTTCACAGCTGCTGGAGCGTGCGGTAGCGGAGTTCGGTCATATCGATATTCTGGTAAATAACGCCGGATTAATTCGCCGTCAGGACGCGCTGGAGTTCAGCGAAAAGGACTGGGACGACGTGATGAACCTGAACATCAAAACCGTGTTCTTTATGGCGCAGGCCGCGGCGAAGCACTTTATCAGCCAGGGCAACGGCGGCAAGATTATCAATATTGCCTCCATGCTGTCGTTCCAGGGCGGGATTCGTGTGCCGTCCTACACCGCTTCCAAGAGCGGCGTGATGGGCGTGACGCGCCTGCTGGCAAACGAATGGGCAAAACACGGCATCAACGTAAATGCGATTGCGCCGGGCTACATGGCGACCAATAATACCCAGCAGCTGCGCGCTGACGAGCAGCGCAGCGCGGAAATTCTGGACCGTATCCCGGCCGGACGCTGGGGCCTGCCGTCAGATTTAATGGGGCCGGTGGTATTTCTGGCCTCCAGCGCGTCTGATTACATCAACGGCTACACCATCGCGGTAGATGGCGGCTGGCTCGCCCGGTAATCTCATCGGCATCTTGAATCACAACCCTGCTTAATTGCAGGGTTTTTTATATTCACGAAATGCATTAGTAAGGGCAATAAATAACCCTGTATTATCAAATGCAATCATCAAGAACAGATGAATCACTCTGATAAATTCCGCGCTGACAATAAATTTAATGTCACATAATATTTTCAACTGCCCATATTGGTAGGTTTCCTGAATTGATGCTGATGTTTAACCGCATTTTTTCTGGATATAACCAAGCGTGGGGTTATTTTTTCATCATTCAGAAATAAATAGTTTTCAGAAAAATCCGATAAGGATATATTAGCCCGCAAGTGCTTCTACGAAAAATGACCTCATCATGTCAACTATGGATAGTAAACCGCAACAGGACGCGATTGTCTCCTTCCCTCGTCCTGAACTACCGGCTCGTCAGCCGCAAGAAATCGATCTGCTTGCGCTGACAGAAACCCTCTGGAAAGCCAAAAATCGTATCCTGAGCGTGGCCTTCTGCTTTGTGTTACTGGGGCTTGCCGTGAGCCTGATCCTCCCGCAAAAATGGACCAGCAGTTCGGTTATCACTCCCGCTGAACGCAATCAACTGGTGCCGCTTGACCAACTGCTGGCGACGGTTCAGGTCCTGGATGTCGATCTGAATATCGACAGTACCAACATCTTTGAGATGTTTATCAAGAAGTTCAATTCGTCCGTGTTGCTCGAAGAGTATGTCAAATCCTCCCCCTCGCTGATGAGCCAGTTTGACGGTGTGGATGTTGACCCCAGAGAGCTACATCGTGCCATTGTGGCGGTATCCGAGCGAATGAAAGCCGTAGATGATGCGGGCAACAAAAAAGAGCCCGTTACGCCTTACCATTCGTGGACGCTCTCTTTTACTGGCCCGCAAGCTGAAGAGGCGCAGTCAATTCTGGCTGGCTACATGCAGTTTGTGGCGGATAAAGTCGTCTCACAGACCGTGACGAATATCCATGATACCGTGATGATGAAGGTGCAGGTAGAAAAGCAGCGCCTGGCGCTCGATCGTGCCCAGCTGGAAAATGCCAAAAAGGCAAAAATTAAGCGTCTGAATTATTCTCTGCAGGTGGCCAAAGCGGCGGGGCTTAATAAGCCGGTCTACAGTAATGGTCAGGCGATTAAGGACGACCCTGATTTTTCCGTGACCCTGGGGACTGAGGGGATTAATAAAAAGCTGGAAATCGAAAAGTCGATCACGGACGTTTCCGAGCTGAATGCGGAAATCCTTAACCGTGAATATCGCTTAAAGCAGCTTGAAGCCCTGAATATCAAAGACATTAAATTCCCGGTAGTGAATTATCAGCTTTCTCCTTCTTTACCGGTGAAAAAAGATGGCCCGGGCAAGGCGCTGATTATTCTGCTGGCGGCGATCGTCGGCGGTCTGCTGGCATGCGGCGGCGTACTGTTGCAGCAGGCCATTCGTTCCCGCCACGACCTGCCGTTATTGGACGGAGAGTCGTTGTAAGAATAGCCGCTCGTTTTAATTAACGAAAAGGAGGCGTTTGCCTCCTTTTTTCTGCCTGCATGGCAGTGGTAAGGTTGTTTGACCGTGATAAACACTCAGAAAGGATCGTCCATGAAAACCATCGGCCTGCTTGGCGGCATGAGCTGGGAATCCACCATTCCTTACTATCGTTTGATTAACGAAGGCATAAAGCAGCGCCTGGGCGGCCTGCACTCCGCGAAAATCCTGATGCACAGTGTTGATTTCCAGGAGATTGAAACCTGCCAGTCGGCGGGGGAGTGGGATAAGGCCGGGGAGATGCTGGCGCAGGCGGCAGCAGATCTCGAAAGCATTGGTGCAGAGGGCATCGTATTGTGTACCAACACGATGCATAAAGTAGCCTCGCATATTGAACTGCGCTGCGCCGTACCTTTTTTACACATTGCTGATGCGACCGGGCGCGCCATTGAGAAACAGGGCGTGCACAACGTGGCGCTGTTAGGGACCCGTTACACGATGGAACAGGATTTTTATCGTGGGCGCCTGGAGCAGGAGTTTGCGCTGAACACGCTGATCCCCAATGCGGAAGAACGCGCACGTATCAACCGGATCATCTTCGAGGAGCTGTGCCTTGGCACCTTTAGCGAAGCGTCCCGCGCGTACTATGTGCAGGTGATTGAACGCCTGATGGGCGAAGGCGCTGAAGGCGTTATTTTTGGCTGCACCGAAATTGGCCTGCTGGTGCCAGAAGATCGCAGTCCGTTACCGGTGTTCGATACTGCCGCGCTGCACGCTTCTGACGCCGTCGATTTTATGCTTTCCTGACGCCGCTGAGCGTCTCTTCCAGAGATTCAGCCAGCGTCCGGACGCTCCCTTGCAGGTGCGCGATGAATGCGTCGACCAGGGCGGAACCGGGCCGGTGCAGCGGGCGGATCAGGCTAACGGTAAACGGCACGTCCACGCTCAGGCGGCGAATGACAACGCCGCTACTTTCGCCGCTCCAGGCATAATCCAGCGCGGTGAAGGGGTTCACGACGGAAATCCCGACGCCCGCCCGCACCATCGCACAGACTGACGCTGCACTGTGCGTTTCTACGACCATCCGACGATGAACGTCATGCCCGGTGAACAGACCATCCAGCAGCTGGCGATAGCTGTCCGTTCGTGACAGACTGACGTAGTTCTGACCGTCGAAATCCTGAGGCGTCAGCATCTCTTTTTCTGCCAGTGGGTGCTTCGCGGGCAGCACGCAAACTTCATTCATGCTCAGCAATGGCGTGCGTTCGGTGCCCGGCGGCGTATGCAGCGTTTCGGTTAAGCCTAAATCGTGGCGCTGGGCAGAAAGCCATTCCTCCAGCAGCGGCGACTCCTGCGGCACAATTTGCAGGCTGACGCCGGGGAAGCGGGCGAGAAACGGCTGCAGCAGCGTCGGTAAGAAGGACTGTGAAAATACCGGCAGACAAACGACGGAGAGCTCTCCCTGGCGGAACTCGCGCAGGCTTTCGGCGGTGCTCAGAATTCTGTCCAGCCCGTACCAGGAGCGCTGAACCTCTTCAAACAGACGCAGCCCTTGTACGGTCGGGTGCAGACGCCCGCGCGTGCGCTCAAACAGCTTCAGCCCCAGCACTTTTTCAAGCCTCGCCAGCTCCCGGCTGACCGTTGGCTGCGAGGTGTGCAGCATCGCAGCGGCTTCGGTCAGATTACCGGTGGTCATCACGGCGTGAAAAATCTCGATGTGGCGCAAATTGACCGCGGGCATGGCCAACTCCTTTCATAACGTTATCCATATCAATTTTGCATGAAGTCAGGATAAAGCGATATTTTTTATTCTTCCCGGGCTGTGGCGTAATCATTGAAAAGCGATTTAACCGGAGTTCACCATGCCACGCCCACTCAACAGTACCGATACCGACCTGAATGCTGAAAACCTGCTGCGCCTGCCCGCGGAGTTTGGCTGCCCGGTCTGGGTTTATGATGCCGCAATTATCCGCCAGCAGATTGCCAAACTCAGCCAGTTCGACGTGGTGCGTTTTGCCCAGAAGGCCTGCTCGAATGTTCATATTCTGCGCATTATGCGCGAGCAAGGCGTGAAGGTGGATTCCGTCTCGCTGGGCGAAATCGAGCGTGCGCTGGCGGCGGGTTACGATCCCGTTGCGCATCCGGACGACATTGTTTTTACCGCTGATACGATCGATGAAGCGACGATTGCTCGCGTTGCCGAACTGAAGATTCCGGTGAATGCGGGCTCCATCGATATGCTGGCGCAGCTTGGCGCCGTCTCGCCGGGGCATCGCGTCTGGCTGCGCGTAAATCCGGGCTTTGGCCACGGTCATAGCCAGAAAACCAATACCGGCGGTGAAAACAGCAAGCACGGGATCTGGTACAGCGATCTGCCGCAGGCGCTGGAGGCGATCCAGCGTTACAAACTGAAGCTGGTTGGGATCCACATGCATATCGGTTCCGGCGTGGACTATGGGCATCTGGAGCAGGTATGCGGCGCGATGGTGCGTCAGGTTATCGAGTTTGGCCAGGATCTTGAGGCTATCTCCGCCGGTGGTGGTTTATCTGTTCCTTATCGCTACGGCGATGAAACCATTGATACACAGCACTATTTCGGGTTGTGGAACACGGCTCGCGAACAAATTGCTCAACACTTTGGGCATGCGATTAAACTGGAGATCGAACCGGGGCGCTTCCTGGTGGCGGAGTCCGGCGTACTGGTGTCACAGGTGCGCAGCGTGAAGAACATGGGTCGCCGCCATTTTGTTTTGATCGACGCCGGGTTTAACGATCTCATGCGTCCGTCAATGTACGGCAGCTATCACCATATTTCCGCGCTGGCGGCAGATGGTCGCGACCTGACTCAGGCCCCGCGGGTGGAAACCGTTGTTGCAGGCCCGTTGTGTGAATCGGGCGATGTCTTTACCCAGCAGGAAGGCGGCAAGGTGGAAACGCGTGAACTGCCGCAGGTTGCACCGGGGGATTATCTGGTACTGCATGATACCGGTGCCTACGGCGCGTCAATGTCATCCAACTACAACAGCCGCCCGCTGCTGCCGGAAGTGCTGTACGACAACGGCGTGGCGAAACTTATCCGTCGTCGTCAGACGATTCAGGAGCTGATGGCGCTGGAGCTGTTCTGATAAAACGGGCCGGTGGTGACCGAGTCGCGTAGCACCAGTTTTCCGGTGAAGGGCGGCAGCGTCTCTATCGGCACATCATTGGCGAGTTTGATGGCCTGATCGATGGCGGTGGTAATCATGTTGTCGATCGGCAGATACACCGTAGAAAGCCCAGGCTCAAGCCATTTGGCGCTCGGGGCATCATCGAAGCCAAACAGCGAAATGTCCTGTGGAATCCTTAACCCCGCCTGATGCAGCGCTTTCGATGCGCCCAGCGCCATGTCGTCGTTACAGGCGAACAGCGCGCTGAATTTTACCTTCTCTTCCAGCAACTGCTGGCAAAGCTCATAGCCGCGCGTCATGCCGGAATCACCGTATTTCACCTTGCTCTGATCCCAGGCGATGCCGTGCTTTTCCAGCGCATTACGGTAGCCCTGCAGGCGCGCTTTGCCCGTTGGCGTGTGGATGGGAACGGTAATGCAGGCGATATCGCGGTGGCCCTGAGTAATCAGATAATCCACCGCCTGAAACGCGGCGTCCTGCTGCTCGAAGAACACGCAGCGATCCCTCATCTGGCTGACGTCGCGGTTGATGACCACCACAGGCATAGGGATGGAGTTAATGAGCTTCATGATCGCTTTTTCGCTCATAAAGCGGGTGTAGAGCACGATGGCATCGCACTGGCGATCGGCCAGCATTTGCACGGCCTGCTCTTCACGCTCCGGCGTGTCGTGGCCGTCGGTTACGATCAGCTGTTTGCCGTGCGTTTCGGTCTGGCGTGAAGCCTGCTGAAGCAGGCGACCAAAGTAGAAACCGTCAAAAGTCGAGACCACCAGGCCAATGCTGTTGCTGGTCCGGTTCGCCAGCGATCGCGCCAAAAAGTTCGGGCGGTAACCGAGCTCTTCCATGGCTTTGTACACCTGCTTGCGGGTGCTTTCTTTGACCTGACCTGTGCCGTTCAGTACGCGGGAAACGGTCGCCTTCGACACGCCTGCGCGTAGTGAGACATCCAGCATTGTTGCCATTATTCATTCCTGATACCCGATGATGGCAGCAGTTTATCACAGACATTCAGCGCCATATCTGTCGCCATCATGACAAATAACTATCGCGATCACGCTTTTGACAGCGCTTTATCCGAATTTGTTACTATAGCCGCCACTCAGGAAGTGGTCTGGGCATTAACGGCAAGCAGAAACAGGTGAGAGGATGAAAATTCAGCCGCTGTACGAGGTTCCCCAACACGCCCGCCAGGTCACCGACTGGCTGTGGCAGGCGTTTGGCGGCGTGGCGATGCCGCGCGAGTTTTTTGCCAGCATCATCGAATACAGCCAGAAGCCCGATGCGCTGCCGCTCACTTTTGTGATGACCGAGGGCGAACGCGTGCTGGCGACGGTGGGATTATGGCGCTGTGATTTAATCAGCCGTCAGGATCTTTATCCGTGGCTGGCGGCGCTGTACGTCGATGAATCCGTGCGCGGGCAGGGCATTGCTGGGGCGCTGCAGGCGCACGTGATTGACTACGCGCGGATGAAAGGGTTTGAGGAGCTGCATCTCTACTCGGCCTGCCGTGATTTCTACGAGCGGTTCGGCTGGCAGTACATCGGTGATGGCATTGAGTATCCTGCCACCACCGTACATCTCTATCGCTATGAGCTCGGCGCTTCTACCGGGGCAATCACCGAGTGACGGCGTACCAGCGTCGGGCTGAAGAGGTGAGTGATTTCCGGTAGCGGGCGTTTGTCTGCCAGCGCCAGCGCCAGCTCTGCTGCCTGGGTTGCCATGGTGACAATTGGATAGCGCACCGTGGTCAGGCGTGGGCGAACGTAACGCGACACCAGCACGTCATCAAAGCCAATCAGCGAGATTTCTCCGGGCACGTCAATCCCGTTGTCGTTCAACACGCCCATCGCGCCCGCCGCCATTGAGTCGTTATAGCAGGCAACGGCGGTAAAGTGTTTGCCGCGCCCCAGCAGTTCTGTCATCGCCTGTTCTCCGCCGCTTTCGTCCGGCTCGCCGAAGGTGACCAGCCGCTCATTGCACGGCAGGCCGCTCTCTTTCAGCGCGTCGTAATAGCCCTGCAACCGATCTTCGGCATCCGAAATAGCGTGGTTTGAACAGAGATAGCCAATCTTCGTGTGGCCCTGCTGAATCAAATGACGGGTGGCGAGCCATGCGCCATAGCGATCGTCGAGCGCCACGCAGCGTTTTTCAAAACCAGGCAAGATCCTGTTGATCAGCACCATGCCGGGGATCTGTTTCATCAGCCCGGTAAGCTCTTCATCCGGCAATACCTTGGCGTGCACCACGAGTGCCGCGCAACGGTGGCGAATCAGCTGTTCAATGGCCTGGCGCTCTTTCTTCTCATTGTGGTAGCCGTTGCCAATCAGCAGGAAATTGCCGGTATGGTAAGCCACCTGCTCCACGGCTTTCACCATCGCGCCAAAAAACGGATCGGACACATCGCCGACGACCAGGCCGATGGTTTCCGTGGACTGCTGCGCCAGCGCACGGGCGTTAGCGTTCGGATGGTAGTTGAGCGTTTCCATGGCTGAAAAAACCGCCTGACGTGAGGCATCGCTGGCTTTGGGAGAGTTGTTGATCACCCGGGAAACGGTGGCGACGGAAACACCTGCCATCCGGGCCACATCCTTAATTGTCGCCATATAGGGCCTTATGATGAGGGAAAACGGTTACACCCGTTTAGTGTTACGGAAAACCCAGTGCTGTTCAAGGTTAAGCGCATGCAGGCTTATGCAAATGTGATGCAGCGTGGCGCGCGGTGAAAAAAGTTACACAGCACCTCACGGGCAATTGAAAACGAAAAAGGGTAATTCAAACCTTTAGTTACACTTTGCGATTGGCTGTTGCGAATGAGTGCTGGAGGATTTATCAGCGCCGTTGATACTCTGATTATCCCAGAGGTATTGATAGGTGAAGTCGACCCCCTTAGGGAAGGCCACTTGATTACACCAACCTGCGCAGATGCGCAGGTTTTTTTTGTCCTGAATTTCATATCTGTAACAGTAAAGGCTAATCGTAACAGATGGTTGCACTTCGGCTCATTCCTTTGCGTTTTCTCGCTGGCGGGAATCAGGTGCAAAAGCCACAATCAGGATCCCAGAGGTATTGATTGGTGAGAATTCTTTGGTACGATTTTCGTACTTCTCTCTTGCACCGACCTGCGCAGATGCGCAGGTTTTTTTTGCCCGAAATCTGCCGCCACCCTGCTTTTCCTGCTGCATCTCGTGTACCCTGCAAAAAGTCATTTTTTGCCAAATGGAGTTGATATGCTGCTGGGCTTTTTCCGCTTCCTTTTCAGAGTTCTTTTTCGGGTCAGGCTGACCGGGAATACGGCGGCGCTCCGCCAGTCGAAAGTATTGATAACCCCAAACCACGTCTCTTTTATTGACGGCATTCTGCTGGCGCTGTTTTTACCTGTACGTCCGGTGTTTGCGGTCTATACCTCTATCAGCCAGAAGTGGTTTATGCGCTGGCTGGCGCAGCTGATTGATTTCGTTCCGCTCGATCCGACCAAACCGATGTCGATAAAGCATCTGGTGAGGCTGGTAGAGCAGGGCCGTCCGGTGGTGATTTTCCCCGAAGGGCGCATCTCCATTACCGGTTCACTGATGAAAATTTACGACGGCGCGGCTTTCGTGGCCGCAAAATCGCAGGCCGTGGTGGTGCCGGTGCGCATTGAGGGGGCAGAGCTGACGTTCGCCAGCCGCCTGAAAGGCCTGGTGAAACGCCGCCTCTTCCCCCGTATCCAGCTGCACATTCTGCCGCCGACCACGCTGCCAATGCCGGATGCGCCGCGCGCCCGCGATCGCCGCAAAATTGCCGGGGAAATGCTGCATCAGATTATGATGGAAGCCCGAATGGCGGTGCGTCCGCGCGAAACGCTGTACGAGGCGCTGCTGTCTGCGCAGCATCGCTATGGCGACCGGAAACCGTGCGTCGAAGATATCAACTTTCAGCCGGATAACTACCGCAAGCTGCTGACCAAAACGCTGTTCGTTGCGCGTATCCTCGAAAAATACAGTACGCAGGGCGAAAAAATTGGCCTGATGCTGCCGAACGCCGCCATCAGCGCGGCGGTCATCTTTGGTGCGATTGCCCGCGGGCGTATTCCGGCAATGATGAACTACACCGCGGGCATTAAAGGGCTATCCAGCGCGATAACGGCGGCAGAAATCAAAACGATTTTCACCTCCCGTACCTTCCTTGATAAAGGCAAGCTGTGGCATCTGCCGGAACAGCTGACCCAGGTACGCTGGGTGTTTCTGGAGGATCTGAAGGGCGACATTACGCCGGTCGACAAGCTGTGGATCTTTGGCCATCTGCTGGTGCCGCATCTGGCTCAGGTCAAACAACAGCCGGAAGATGCCGCCATCGTGCTGTTTACTTCAGGCTCTGAAGGTCATCCAAAGGGCGTGGTGCACAGCCACAAAAGCATTCTGGCCAACGTCGAGCAGATCAAAACGATTGCAGACTTCACCGCCCGCGATCGCTTTATGTCCGCGCTGCCTCTGTTCCACTCCTTTGGCCTGACGGTTGGTCTGTTTACGCCGCTGCTGACCGGGGCTGAAGTCTTCCTCTACCCAAGCCCACTGCATTACCGCATTGTGCCGGAGCTGGTCTACGATCGTAACTGTACCGTGCTGTTTGGCACCTCGACCTTCCTTGGCCACTACGCCCGTTTTGCTAACCCGTATGACTTCCATAAAGTGCGCTACGTGGTTGCCGGGGCAGAAAAGCTACAGGAAAGCACGAAGCAAATCTGGCAGGACAAATTCGGCCTGCGCATTCTGGAAGGCTACGGCGTCACCGAGTGCGCGCCAGTCGTCTCCATCAATGTGCCAATGGCGGCGAAGCCTGGTACCGTCGGGCGCATTCTGCCAGGGATGGATGCGCGTTTGCTCGCCGTGCCGGGCATCGAAGAAGGTGGGCGCTTGCAGCTTAAAGGCCCGAACGTAATGAACGGCTATCTGCGCGTGGAAAACCCTGGCGTGCTGGAGTTGCCGACGGCAGAAAACCAGCACGGTGAAGTGGAAACGGGCTGGTATGACACCGGCGATATCGTCCGCTTTGACGAGCAGGGCTACGTGCAGATTCAGGGGCGTGCAAAACGCTTTGCGAAGATTGCGGGCGAGATGGTGTCACTGGAGATGGTTGAGCAGCTGGCACTCGCAGTTTCACCGGATAAGCTTCACGCGACGGTGATTAAAGAGGATGCGAGCAAAGGTGAGGCGCTGGTGCTGTTTACCACCGATGCCGAACTGACTCGCGAGAAACTCCAGCATCAGGCGCGCGCAACCGGCGTACCGGAGCTTGCGGTGCCGCGCGATATTCGCTTCCTCAAACAGCTGCCGGTGCTGGGCAGCGGCAAACCCGATTTTGTCACCCTCAAACAGCAGGTCGATAAGGCGGACGCTACCGATGAGTGAGTCAGTACACACTAACACTTCGCTGTGTTCGAAAGGCATGCTGGCGGTGCTCTGCGCCCAGTTCCTCTCGGCCTTCGGCGACAACGCGCTGCTCTTTGCCACCCTTGCTCTGATGAAGCAGCAGTTCTACCCGGACTGGAGCCAGCCGGTATTGCAGATGGTGTTTGTGGGTGCTTACATTCTTTTCGCGCCGTTTGTCGGGCAATTTGCCGACAGCTTCCCGAAAGGCCGGGTGATGATGGTTGCCAACAGCCTGAAGCTGATTGGCGCGGCGTCCATTTGCGTTGGCGTGAACCCGTTTATCGGCTACACGCTGGTGGGGGTTGGTGCTGCGGCTTACTCTCCGGCGAAGTACGGCATTCTCGGTGAACTCACCACCGGCGATAAGCTGGTGAAGGCGAACGGGCTGATGGAGTCTTCGACCATTGCTGCGATCCTGCTGGGCTCCGTGGCGGGCGGCGTGCTGGCTGACTGGCACGTGCTGGCGGCGCTTGGCGTTTGTGCACTGGTTTACGCGGGTGCCGTGGTGGCGAACCTGTTCATTACGCGTCTGCCTGCGGCAAGAGCGGGACAATCCTGGCGCTTCAACGCGATGACTGGCAGCTTCTTCGCTGCCTGTAAAACCCTGTGGCGCAATCGCGAAACGCGTTTTTCTCTGGTCGGCACGAGCCTGTTCTGGGGCGCGGGCGTAACGCTGAGATTCCTGCTGGTGCTCTGGGTGCCGGTGGCGCTTGGCATCACCGACAACGCCACGCCGACCTATCTTAATGCCATGGTTGCCGTCGGGATTGTTGTGGGGGCAGGCGCTGCGGCGAAGCTTGTCACGCTGGAAACCGTTGCCCGCTGTATGCCTGCGGGCGTGCTGATTGGCGTTGCGGTGGTGATTTTCGCGCTACAGCACACGCTGCTTCCGGCCTATGTCCTGCTGTTCCTGCTGGGCGTTTGCGGTGGTTTCTTTGTCGTGCCATTGAATGCGTTGTTACAGGAGCGAGGTAAGTACACGGTAGGAGCCGGGAATGCGATAGCGGTGCAGAACCTCGGTGAAAACAGCGCGATGCTGATAATGCTGGGGCTCTACTCGCTGGCGGTGATGGTGGGTATTCCTGTTGTCGGCGTCGGGATTGGCTTTGGTACGCTGTTTGGGCTGGCGATTATTGCGCTGTGGGTATTTGGAAAAAACGCCCGGTAAAACATTGCCCGGCGGCAAAGGTAAAAGTAAGGCCTTCTTTTTGGAAGAAGGCCTTTAGTGTGTGCTCCCTCTCCCTGTGGGAGAGGGCACTCGTTCGCACTTCACGCCGATCATAAAGGCGCCGGGTAGCGTGTAGGCCGGATAAGCGTCAGCGCCATCCGGCATGTCCTTGATTAAGGTGCCGGGTAGGTATAAACCTGATGCACCGCTTCGATTTCTGCTAACACCTCTTCACTCAATTCCAGATGCAGGCTTTCCACATTGGTTTTCAGCTGCTCCATGGTGGTTGCTCCCAGCAACGTGCTGGCGACAAACGGCTGTCGGCGAACAAACGCCAGTGCCATCTGGGCCGGATCGAGGTTGTGGCGCTTCGCGATATCCACGTATGCCGCCACGGCCTTCTGCGACTGCTCGCTGCTGTAGCGCGTGAAGCGGCTAAACAGGGTATTCCGCGCCCCGGCTGGTTTCGCACCGTTAAGGTATTTACCGGTCAGGGTACCGAAGGCAAGGCAGGAATAGGCCAGCAGCTCGATGCCCTCATACTGGCTCACTTCGGCAAGGCCGACCTCATAGCTGCGGTTCAGCAGGCTGTAAGGGTTCTGAATAGTGACAATGCGCGGCAGATCGTGTTTATCCGCCAGGTGCAGATAACGCATCACGCCAAAGGCTGTTTCGTTCGACACGCCGATATAGCGAATTTTGCCTGCGCGCTGGAATTCGGTCAGCGCTTCCAGCGTTTCCAGCAGGGTGATCACCGGCTGGGATTCCGTCCACTGATAGCCGAGCTTGCCGAAGCAGTTGGTCGCGCGCTGCGGCCAGTGCACCTGGTAGAGGTCGAGATAATCGGTTTGCAGACGGGTCAGGCTGTTGTGCAGCGCATCGCGGATGTTTTTGCGATCGAGCGCCTGGTTCGGCCGAATGCCGGCATCGTTATTGCGCGACGGGCCGCTGACCTTCGAGGCCAGTACCAGCTTTTCACGGTTACCGTGCTTAGCCAGCCAGTTGCCGACGTAGGTTTCCGTTAAGCCCTGGGTTTCCGGACGGGGAGGGACAGGATACATTTCAGCGACGTCGATCAGGTTGATGCCCTGAGCCACGGCATAATCAAGCTGTGCATGGGCGTCGGCTTCGCTGTTTTGTTCACCAAACGTCATTGTGCCCAGCCCCAGGGTACTGATTTCAAGAGAGCTGTGGGGGATACGGTGATAGTGCATAGCCGCCTTCCTTCATACATTTATATCAACAGCGTCAGGCGCGACGGGCGACCCGACAAAGGAGTATAAACATGGCAGAAGCGGGGAAAAAGCGGAAGTAAAAAATCAAAAGGCCAGCATGGCTGACCTGTTTTCTTTTAGCGTTTAATAATTTGGGAGACGTCGTCACGGTTGATCTGCATTCTGTTTCCCTGCTGATCTTCGTAGCTGATCAAACCGGTATCATCATCAACTTCCGGCTTGCCGTCCGTGAGGATCATACGGCCATCTTTGGTTGCCATAACGTAATCGCTGCTGCAACCGGACACCGCGAAAGCCAAACCAACGGCGGAAATCAATACTGCCCATCTTGTCATCGTTATCACCCTTATATGACCGCAACTCCTATCATTCTAGTAATAACCCGCTGGGCAGTAAGTAAAAAGCAGTAAAATCTTAAAAAGATTGTGGGGCAGCCCTCAATTTGCGGTCTGCCCTTGAATTTAAAGCGGATTCTTTTTGTTTCGCAGCAAATTGAGGCTTTCCACGGCGATGGAGAAAAACATCGCGAAATAGATATAGCCTTTCGGGACATGAATCCCAAAACTTTCTAACATCAGGGTGAAGCCCACCAGAATCAGGAAGGCCAGCGCCAGCATTTTGACGGATGGATGTCGATCAACAAACTCGCCGATAGGCCTTGCGGCAAACATCATCACACCCACTGCGATCACGACGGCCGCCATCATGATAAACAGATGATCCGACAAGCCGACGGCGGTGATCACCGAATCGAGACTAAAGATAATATCCAGCAGCATGATCTGCACGATAGCGCCGAAGAAAGAGTGGACGTTGGTTTTAAGCCCTTCCTCTTCCCCTTCGATAGTTTCGTGGATCTCTTTACTCGCTTTCCAGATAAGGAACAGGCCGCCAAACAGCAGAATCAGGTCACGTGCGGAAAACGCGTGATCGAACAGGCTAAACAGCGGGTGAGTGAGCCTGATGACCCAGGCAATAGAGGCCAACAGCGCCAGACGCATCAGCATTGCGGCGAACAACCCTAAGCGACGGGCGTGATTCCGCTGTGCTGTCGGGAGTTTAGCCACCACCAGAGAGAGAAAAATAATATTATCGATACCCAGCACGATCTCGAGGATCGTCAGCGTGCCAAGCGCCATCCAGGCGTTGGGATCGGTTACCCATGCAAATAACATTGTAAGTCCTGCCAAAAACCAAAACCGCGATTATAAGCCTTAGCGCGGCGTTCCCCCAAACGAATCGTGTCAGAGTAAAAAATGGCGCGAGAGCAGGGCAGCGGTGAAGTTCTTTTTCAGATAAAAGCCGCGCGGAAGGGTCAGGATGGATTCACCTTGCGTGCCAACGGCTTCGGTAAGCGCTTTGCTGTTGGCGGCTTTAGGGCGAAGCTGCAACACTTCACCATGACGGGCGGTTATGCGCTCAACCTGGCCGAGCACGATCAAATCCATCAGCTCTTCCCAGTCCATCCTGAGTTGATTTTCCTCATCTTCGCTCGGGCTCCACAGCAGCGGAGAGCCAACATGGCGCTCGGCCAGCGGGATCTCGCGTTCGCCTTCCACCGGGATCCACAGCACTCTTTTGAGCTTATGCCGAACGTGGCTGGTTTCCCAGGTGACGCCACTGTTCCCTGTCAGCGGTGCGACGCAAACAAAGGTGGTTTCCAGCGGGCGACCAAGCCTGTCGATGGGGATGGTTTTCAGCTCCACGCCGAGCGCTGCAAAGTCCTGCTCCGGCTTACTGCCTGCGCTGGCGCCCAGCCAAATCTCCAGCAGCACGCCGATCCAGCCTTTGTCTCGTTTCAAATCTGGGGGAATGGGCAGATTTGCCATTGCCGCCAGCTCACCCAGCGTATAGCCCGCCAGCTGCTGCGCCTGGGTAAAAAGCTGGGCTTCAGACTGAGGAGAATGACGCAGCGGAGAGAGTGCAGACATAACAACACGCCTTTGGTTGAAAAATGAGCGGGGTTTATCCCCGTTGTGGAAAGAGTTTACTCCTTTCGGGATAACTAAGCCAATGTGATGATTTTATAGCTTTTTTTGTTTAAATGTGGCGAACATTTTTCGCGCTGAAAAAGCTTTCCCCATTCTGGTCACTGACAATGAACAGGATCTTACACCCTGTTATCCACAGAAAAATGGGATAACTGTGAAAAACCCCCACTACTGTTTCCATTTACAGGCTTGACGTGCGACGAAAATCCAATTTTCACACAAAATGTGTTTAAGTTAGTGGCACAATCTGTGGATAAAAACGACGTTGCTCGATCTTTCATCAGGGCAAGGATCTCCTGTGTGACGATCGTCACGTTGTGGTAGATATCATGAAAAAGAACTATTCTAAGGTTATGAATATCATCACCTTATTTATCTGGTGTCGAACATGCTTTTTAGGCGTGTTCAGGGTTTTCCCGTGGTAATTCCTGACTTCTTCACAACTCTATCCACAGAAAAAGTGAATAAAATGGGCTCGGGGAGCCGGTCTCTGTTTATAACTTTGATGATTACTGTGAGTTATTCAATTGTTATCCGGTGTTATCGCCGCAAGAGAGTGGTTTACCGTTTCCGGCGAGTGTGAAACAATCATTCACATTGAAAATTGTTTAGAGGTAGTCCGGTGATTGATGACGATGGCTACCGCCCAAATGTTGGAATTGTAATCTGCAATCGTCAGGGCCAGGTCATGTGGGCCAGACGCTACGGTCAGCACTCCTGGCAGTTCCCTCAGGGAGGGATCAACCCAGGCGAATCCGCTGAGCAGGCGATGTACCGGGAATTGTTTGAAGAGGTCGGGTTAAGCCGCAAAGATGTGCGGATCCTGGCGTCTACCCGAAACTGGTTGCGATACAAATTGCCAAAACGTTTGGTGCGTTGGGACACAAAGCCGGTTTGTATCGGCCAGAAACAGAAGTGGTTTCTTCTGCAGTTGATCGGTAACGATGCCGATATCAACATGCAAACCAGCAGTACACCGGAATTCGATGGCTGGCGCTGGGTAAGCTACTGGTACCCGGTGCGTCAGGTTGTGTCGTTTAAACGCGATGTCTACCGTCGGGTGATGAAGGAGTTTGCAGGGGTTGTGCTGGCGCTGACGGAAAATACGCCCAGGCCACAAAATACAGCCCCTGCTTATCGACGTAAAAGAGGTTAAGCCACGCACATTATGCTCACCCGGTTGCGAGAAATAGTCGAGAAAGTAGCAAGCGCCCCCCGCGTGAATGAGGCGCTTGATATTCTGGTCACCGACATCTGTCTGGCAATGGAAACCGAAGTCTGTTCGGTCTATCTGGCTGACCACGACAGACGCTGCTATTACCTGATGGCGACGCGCGGGCTAAAAAAGCCGCGCGGACGCACGATTACTCTCGCATTCGATGAAGGCATTGTTGGGCTTGTCGGGCGACTGGCCGAGCCCATTAACCTTGCGGATGCGCAAAAGCACCCGAGCTTTAAATACATTCCTTCCGTCAAAGAAGAAAAGTACCGCGCGTTTCTTGGCGTACCCATTATCCAGCGCCGCCAGCTTCTTGGCGTGCTGGTGGTACAGCAGCGCGAACTTCGCCAGTACGATGAAAGCGAAGAGTCTTTCCTTGTCACGCTTGCCACGCAAATGGCGGCGATTCTTTCTCAGTCTCAGCTGACGGCGCTGTTTGGGCAGTATCGCCAGACCCGCATCCGTGCGCTTCCCGCCTCTTCTGGCGTAGCGATCGCGCAGGGCTGGATGGATGCCACGTTGCCGCTAATGGAACAGGTCTACGAAGCCTCGACGCTGGACACAGCGCTTGAGCGCGAACGTTTAACCGGCGCGCTGGAGGAAGCGGCCGGGGAGTTCCGACGCTACAGCAAACGTTTTGCCGCCGGCGCACAGAAAGAAACTGCGGCGATTTTCGACCTCTATTCACACCTGTTATCCGACGCGCGATTGCGCAAAGAGCTGTTCGCTGAAGTGGACAAAGGCTCGGTGGCGGAATGGGCGGTCAAAACCATTATCGAAAAATTCGCCGCGCAGTTTGCCGCGCTGAGCGACGGCTACCTGAAAGAGCGAGCGGGCGATCTGCGCGCGTTGGGTCAGCGCCTGCTGTTCCATCTTGATGATACCGTGCAGGGCGCAAATGCCTGGCCGGAACGTTTTGTTCTGGTGGCGGACGAGCTCTCCGCGACGACGCTCGCCGAAGTCCCGCGGGACAGGCTAACGGGCGTGGTTGTGCGCGACGGTGCAGCCAACTCTCATGCGGCAATCATGGTGCGTGCGCTGGGCATCCCGACCGTGATGGGCGCAGATATCCAGCCTTCGGTGCTGCATGGCCGTATGCTGGTGGTGGACGGCTATCGCGGTGAGCTGTTGGTGGATCCAGAGCCGGTCTTGCTGCAGGAATACCAACGACTGGTCAGTGAAGAAAACGAACTAAGCCGTATCGCCGAGGACGACGTGGAACGCCCGGCGGAGCTGAAAAGCGGCGAGCGCGTTAAGGTTATGCTTAACGCAGGCCTGAGCCCGGAGCACGAAGAAAAACTCGGCAGTCGCATCGACGGCATTGGCCTCTACCGCACCGAAATACCGTTCATGCTGCAAAGTGGCTTCCCCTCTGAAGAGGAACAGGTCGCTCAGTATCAGGGCATGCTGCAGATGTTTAACGACAAGCCGGTGACGTTGCGTACGCTCGACGTCGGGGCGGATAAGCAGCTGCCGTATATGCCGATTAGCGAAGAAAACCCGTGCCTGGGCTGGCGTGGGATCCGCATCACGCTCGATCAGCCAGAGATCTTCCTGATCCAGGTTCGCGCCATGCTGCGTGCCAACGCGGCGACCGGCAACCTCAGCATACTGCTGCCGATGGTCACCAGCATTGATGAAGTGGATGAGGCGAAGCGCCTGATTGAACGTGCCGGGCGCGAAGTTGAAGAGATGATTGGCTACGAAATCCCGAAACCGCGTATTGGCGTGATGCTGGAAGTACCTTCGATGGTCTTTTTGATGCCGCATCTGTCGAGCCGCGTGGACTTCATTTCCGTCGGCACCAACGATCTGACTCAGTATCTGCTGGCGGTCGACAGAAACAACACGCGTGTGGCGAGCATCTACGACAGCCTCCACCCGGCGCTGTTGCGTGCGCTGGCCATGATTGCGCAGGATGCCGAACGTAACGGTCTTGATCTTCGGGTGTGCGGGGAGATGGCGGGGGATCCGATGTGCGTCACGATTCTGATTGGCCTTGGCTTCCGCCATCTGTCGATGAACGGTCGCTCCGTCGCTCGCGTGAAATATCTGCTGCGCAACATTGAACTTGAAGAAGCACAAAACCTGGCCCAGCGCAGCCTGGATGCTCAGCTCACCACGGAAGTGCGCCACCAGGTAGCGGCCTTTATGGAGCGTCGTGGCCTGGGGGGGCTGATTCGCGGTGGCCGATAACTAGATTTTCGGCGGGAGTGAAAACCGCGAACCAGCGAGCTGCCGTTTCGCTTTGCTCACTGATTTTTCGATCTGATGTCTTGACCCTAAATAATTCGAGTTGCAGGAAGGCGGCAAGGGAGTGAATCCTCAGGAGCTTACTTCAGTAAGTGACTGAGGTGAGGGAGTGCAGCCAACGCACCTGCAGCTTGAAGTATGACGGGTATACATATCTTTTACATCTTTCACCGCATCCCCTCCTTTAGCCTTGTGCTATCATTCGCACCTTTGGGGCAGCCGTCCGGCTGCACGTTTCACCCGCTGACCACTTTCGGCGGAATAACAAGCATTTGTGGTGACAGATGAATAGTGGTTATCTGCATTTCCCGGAATTCGATCCGGTGATTTTTTCCATTGGACCGGTCTCGCTTCACTGGTACGGCTTGATGTACCTGGTCGGTTTTATTTTTGCAATGTGGCTGGCGTCCCGAAGGGCAGGTAAGCCTGGTAGCGGCTGGACGAAAAACGAAGTTGAAAACCTGCTCTATGCAGGCTTCCTTGGTGTTTTCCTGGGTGGACGTATTGGCTACGTGCTGTTCTACAACATGCCAGTATTCCTGAGCGATCCGCTTTACTTGTTCCGCGTCTGGGACGGCGGCATGTCATTCCACGGCGGCCTGATTGGCGTTATCGTGGTGATGATTGTCTTCGCCAGACGTACCAAACGCACCTTCTTCCAGGTTTCCGACTTTATTGCTCCGCTGATCCCGTTCGGGCTCGGGGCAGGCCGTCTGGGTAACTTTATCAACGGTGAGCTGTGGGGCCGTGTCGATCCGTCCTTCCACTACACCATGCTGTTCCCGGGATCCCGCGTGGAAGACCTGGCGCTGCTGCCATCACACCCTGAGTGGCAATCTCTGTTCGATCAGTACGGCGTTCTGCCTCGTCACGCTTCGCAGCTTTATGAGCTGGTGCTGGAAGGCGTGGTGCTGTTCATCATCCTTAATCTGTTCATCCGCAAGCCGCGCCCTACGGGCTCCGTTTCTGGCCTGTTCCTGATTGGCTATGGCCTGTTCCGCATCATCGTCGAGTTCTTCCGCCAGCCGGATGCGCAGTTCACCGGCGAGTGGGTGCAGTACATCAGCATGGGGCAGATTCTCTCCATTCCGATGGTGCTGGCGGGCATTATCATGATGGTCTGGGCTTATCGTCGTCGCCCACAGCAACAAGTCTCCTGAGGAAGCATGAAACAGTATCTTGATCTGATGCAGAAGGTGCTCGATGAGGGCACTCAAAAAAATGACCGTACCGGCACGGGCACGCTGTCGATTTTCGGCCACCAGATGCGTTTTAACCTGCAGGAAGGCTTCCCGCTGGTCACCACCAAGCGCTGCCATTTGCGCTCTATCATTCATGAGCTGCTGTGGTTCCTGAAAGGGGATACTAACGTCGCTTATCTCCATGAAAATAACGTCTCCATTTGGGATGAGTGGGCCGACGAGCAGGGCAACCTCGGGCCGGTTTATGGCAAGCAGTGGCGCGCATGGCCGACGCCAGATGGTCGTCATATTGACCAGATCACTACGGTCATTAACCAGCTGAAAAATGACCCGGACTCGCGCCGTATCATCGTTTCTGCCTGGAACGTCGGTGAACTGGACAAAATGGCGCTGGCACCTTGCCACGCTTTCTTCCAGTTTTACGTGGCAGGCGGCAAACTTTCCTGCCAGCTGTATCAGCGCTCCTGCGATGTATTCCTGGGCTTACCGTTCAACATCGCGAGCTACGCGCTGTTAGTGCATATGGTTGCCCAGCAGTGCGATCTCGAGGTGGGTGATTTTGTCTGGACCGGCGGCGACACGCACCTTTACAGCAACCACATGGAGCAGACGCATCTGCAGCTGAGCCGTGAGCCTCGTGCGTTGCCGAAACTGGTGATTAAACGTAAACCTGCCTCTATCTTCGACTACCAGTTCGAGGACTTCGAGATTGAAGGTTACGATCCCCACCCGGGCATTAAAGCGCCCGTGGCGATTTAAATCACCTGAAATCAACCGGCCCACGTGGCCGGTTTTGTTTTTTTCGGCCTTCCTTCCTGATTATCTGCAACGTCCTGCAACGCGTTAAATTTCCCTGAAACGTGCCCGTAAAAATCAACATGCCCGGTCGCATTGCTGATGGTGTAAGGGCAGAGTGCGGGCATGAAACGAGAACAGGGATATACCCTCATTGAAATGCTGATCGCACTGTCGCTGATGATGATTCTCAGTGCCGGAGGGCTCTACGGCTGGCAAAACTGGCAGCGGCAGCAGCGGCTATGGCAAACCGCTTGCCAGGTAAGAGATTACCTGAGCATGTTGCGTAATGACGCCAACTGGTACAACCGGGATCGTTTACCACGTCGAGAAAGCGGAGCGTATGGCTGGTGTCTTAGTGCTGTGAACCCTGCACAGAGCGGCTGCGATGCGCAAAATCGCTTTGTGCTCAGGCCGCTCTGGCCGGAAGTGATGCTCAGTGATATCACGCCCGCATTGGGGTTTTATGGTCTGCGAAATACGGCATGGCCCGGGCACATCATTCTCAAAAGTGGGGCGGATAGCTGGACGCTGGTTGTGTCCAACTGGGGACGAGTTCGGCTATGCAAAGGGAGCAGCGATAAAGGATGTCAGTGAATCAGCGTGGTTTCTCACTGGTTGAGGTCTTGATCGCCATGGCCATCTCCAGCGCGGTGCTGTTAGCCAGTGCCCGATTTTTGCCCGCCCTGCAGAGGGCAGCTTTACGCCAGACTCAGCAGTTGGCGCTGGAGGAGGAGGTCTGGCAGCGTCTGTTTACCGTTGGTCGATATCTGCAGCGAGCAGGTTTCTGTCAGGGAGTATGCAAAGGCGAAGGACTCACTCTTGCGGACCGGTGCGTATTGATTCGCTGGGACAGCAATCTGAACGGCGTCTGGGAGGACTCGCCGCCAGCGAATGCGGATGTCACAGGGTTTCGGCTCAACGGAGGTGCGCTAGAAACGCTACGTGGGGCGACAAACTGCGCAGGAAAAGGGTGGGAAAGAATGACCGATACAGATTTTGTTATCGTCGATGCCTTCAGCGTGACAAGACATAACCAGAATGAATTTGCGCCTGAATTTGAACTGGTGCTCAACGCGCACCTGAGATCTCGTCCGGAAGTGAGCGTCAGCGCGGGCTACGGTGTGACAGGGCATAACCTGTGAGACAGCAAAAAGGGATGTCATCGCTGATGCTGGTATTGCTTATGCTGGTGCTTGGGAGCCTGACGTTACAGGGCATGAGTATGCAGCACCAGTCGCAGCTGAGGCAAACCACCCTTGAGCAGAGGGCTATGCAGGATACGGTAAACGCGGAATCGTTGCTTGAAGAGGGACGAATGTTCGCATGGAAGCCGGAGCCGGGCGATCGGTGTCGGGATGATACTGATTTTGCCGGGCGAGTGTGCCTGCGTATTTTTAGCGATGAGAGTGCCCTGCTTATCGCTAACAGCGGCGAACAATATCGCTGGCAAACCGGTCAGGTGCAAAAAGGCATTTTGCAGTTTGACCGCAGTGGCTGGAGCGATTTCTGCCCGCGCAAGGAGGTCCTGCAATGTCAGCTCCCCTGATGCGTCAGCAAGGGTTCAGCCTCCCCGAAGTTCTGCTGAGCGTGGTGCTGATGGTCATGGTAGTCACAGCCTTGTCCGGCTTGTATAGCCAGCTTGCCGCAGGCAGCGTGCAGCTCAGCCAATATCGGGCCCTCTGGCGTGAGGCAGGGCGACAAATACAGCTGAAATCAGTGGCTGTCCCGGAGGGCTGGACGCAAAACCGCGTACAGACAAGCCGCCAAAGATGTGTCAGCATCACGGCAACGATCACCACGCCATCAGGCAAAAAGGGGCGGCTAACCCGCCTCCATTGTCCGGGCAGTTAATGGTATAACCGCGAGCGTCAGGAGCAATTATGTTAAGGGTCTATCACTCCAACCGTCTGGATGTGCTGGAAGCATTGATGGAGTTCATTGTTGAGCACGACAGGCTTGGTGACCCTTTTGAACCTGAAATGGTGCTGGTGCAAAGTACGGGTATGGCGCAGTGGTTGCAGATGACGTTGTCGAAGCGTTTCGGGATTGCCGCCAACATTACCTTCCCGCTCCCGGCAAGTTTTATCTGGGATATGTTTGTTCGCGTGTTGCCGGACATCCCGGAACAAAGTGCTTTCAATAAACAGAGCATGAGCTGGAAGCTGATGACGTTGCTGCCAGAGATGCTTGAACAGGACGCCTTTGCTCCGCTGCGCCACTATCTGGCGGATGACAGCGATAAGCGTAAGCTGTTCCAGCTTGCCTCTCGTATTGCCGATCTGTACGACCAGTATCTGGTTTACCGTCCGGAATGGCTCACCCGTTGGGAAGCCGATGAGCGCGTTGAAGGTATAGACGATGCCCAACTGTGGCAGGCTCCGTTGTGGAAAGCGCTGGTGGAGCACACTCAGGCGCTGGGTCAGCCGCTGTGGCACCGTGCCAATTTGTATCAGCGCTTTATCTCCGCTCTGGAAGGGAGCGAACATGCACCTGAAGGTTTGCCTTCGCGCGTGTTTATCTGCGGCATCTCGGCCCTGCCCCCGGTTTATTTACAGGCGCTGCAGGCGTTGGGTAAGCATGTGGATGTCTATGTGCTGTTCACCAACCCGTGTCGTTACTACTGGGGTGACATTAAAGATCCGGCATTCCTGGCCAAACTATTAGCACGACAGCGCCGACATCACCGCGAACAGCGAGAGCTGCCGCTATTTCGGGACAGCCAACAGGCTCCGACCCTGTTTAACACCGAAGGCGAGCAGGATATAGGCAATCCGATGCTGGCCTCCTGGGGCAAGCTGGGGCGCGACTATATCTATTTGCTGGCGGGGCTTGAGCGCTATCAGGAGCTCGATGCTTTCGTTGATATTGAGCCCGACAATCTGCTGCACAACCTGCAATATGACATTCTTGAGCTGCAAAACAGCGCGGTAGCCGGACGTACTGCCGATGAGTTTGCCCATAGCAACAGCAAGCGGACGCTGGATCCTGACGATCGCAGCCTGAGAATTCACGTCTGCCACAGCCCGCAGCGCGAAGTGGAAGTTTTGCACGATCGTTTGCTGGCAATGCTGGAGGACGATCCCAGTCTTTCTCCTCGCGATATCATCGTGATGGTGTCGGATATCGACAGCTACAGTCCGTTTATTCAGGCCGTGTTCGGCAGCGCCAGCGGCGAGCGTTATGTACCCTGGGCCATTTCAGATCGCCGGGCAAGACAGTCTCATCCCGCCCTGCAGGCGTTTATCACGCTACTTTCACTGCCAGACAGCCGCTTTGTCAGCGAAGATGTGCTGGCCTTGCTGGATGTTCCTGTACTGGCGGCGCGCTTCAATATTGACGAAGAAGGGCTGCGCTATCTGCGACAGTGGGTGAATGAGTCAGGCGTGCGCTGGGGAATGGACGATGACAACGTCCGCGAATGGGATTTGCCGCCGACAGGCCAGCACACCTGGCGTTTTGGCCTCACGCGAATGCTCTTGGGCTATGCGATGGAAAGCAGCGAGGGTGAATGGCAATCCATCCTGCCGTATGACGAATCCAGCGGGCTTATCGCCGAGCTGGTGGGCTACCTGGCTTCGCTGCTGATGATGCTCAATCAGTGGCGGCATCGGCTTTCCGAAGAGCGTCCGCTGACTGAGTGGCTGCCCGTTTGCCGCGAAATGCTTAACGATTTCTTCCTGCCGGATACCGATACGGAAGCTGCACTGGCGCTGATTGAGCAGCAGTGGCAGGGCATTATCGATCAGGGCCTGGAATCGCACTTCTCAGCTCCAGTACCGCTGTCGCTGCTGCGCGATGAGCTGGCTCAGCGCCTGGATCAGGAGCGCATCAGTCAGCGTTTCCTGGCCGGGCCGGTCAACATTTGTACTCTCATGCCGATGCGTTCTATTCCTTTCAAAGTCGTTTGTCTGCTTGGCATGAACGATGGCATTTACCCGCGAGCGCTTGCGCCGTTAGGGTTTGATCTGATGAGCCAGAAGCCGCTGCGCGGCGACCGTAGCCGCCGCGATGATGACCGCTATCTGTTCCTGGAAGCGCTGATGTCGGCGGAGCAAAAACTTTATATCAGCTATATTGGTCGCTCCATTCAGGACAACAGCGAGCGTTATCCTTCCGTTCTGGTGCAGGAACTGGTGGATTACATTGGTCAGAGCCATTGCCTGAAGGGCGAGGAAGCGCTCAACTGCGATGAAAGCGAGCGTCACGTTAAGCAGCACATCACGCATCAGCACAGCCGGATGCCGTTTGATGCGGCCAATTTCCTGCCCGGAGAAGGGCAAAGCTATGCCCGGGAATGGCTGAAAGCGGCGAGCCTGGAGGGCGAGGCCCACAGTGATTTTATCCAGCCGCTGCCGCCACAGGTTCTGGAAACGCTCCCCTTTGAGCAGCTGCAACGCTTCTGGTCACACCCCGTCAGGGCATTTTTCCAGATGCGTTTACAGGTGAATTTCCGAACTGAAGAGAGCGACATTCCTGAAACCGAGCCGTTTACGCTTGATGGATTAACCCGCTACCAGCTCAATCAGCAACTGGTGAATACGCTGGTCGAAGATCGCGATGCTGGCCTGATGTACCGGCGTTTTCGCGCCGGGGGAGAGCTGCCGTACGGGGCGTTTGGCGATATTGCCTGGGACGACCAGCGAGGCGAGATGCAGGCGCTGGCCGACAGGGTGAACGCCTGCCGCCAGCCTGCAAAAAGTCTGGAAATTGATTTGCAGTGTGACGGGGTCAATATAACTGGCTGGCTCACACAGGTACAGTCGGACGGGCTGCTGCGCTGGCGTCCGTCAATGCAGAAGGTCTCTCAGGGAATGCAACTTTGGCTTGAGCATCTGGTCTATTGTGCCAGCGGTGGAAAAGGAGAAAGCCGTTTGCTGCTGCGTAAAGAAGGGGAGTGGCGTTTCCCGCCGCTTGCCGAACAGGAAGCGATGGCGTACCTGGCGGATCTGGTCGCAGGCTATCGGGAAGGCATGTCACAGCCGCTGTTGCTGCTACCTGAAAGTGGGGGGGCGTGGCTCAAGGCTTGTTATGACCGCGAAAATAATGTCATTTTATGGGATGACGAAACGCAGCAAAAAGCCCGTAGCAAATTTATGCAGGCCTGGGAAGGGAACCAGGTCATACGGGGTGAAGGGGATGACGTCTGGTATCAGCGACTTTGGCGCACCCTTGAGCCCGAAAGCGTTGAGGCGATCCTCAGGCAGGCAGAACGTTATCTGCAGCCCGTTTTTCGCTTCCATCAGTCATAAGGATTGTTTAAAAATTGCGCAGATATCCGGATTCCATTATCATGCGCGACGTATCACGGACTGATGTTCATAAGTGAGGCTGCCATACAGAGCAGCACAGAAGTTTGTTAATGATGAGGTCCGTGAATGCCCCGCAGCACCTGGTTGAATGTTGTATTTATCGTATTGTTCGCCCTCTGGGCGCCCATAAGCCAGGCCGATGAAGGCTGGCAACCGGTAAAAGAAACCATCCGTAAAAGTGAGAAAGATCCGCGTCAGTATCAGGCGATCAAGCTTGATAACGGCATGGTCGTGCTGCTGGTGTCCGATCCGCAGGCGGTAAAATCGCTCTCTGCGCTGGTGGTGCCCGTCGGCTCACTTGAGGATCCTGATTCTCATCCGGGTCTCGCGCATTTTCTCGAGCATATGACGCTGATGGGGTCTAAAAAGTACCCGCAGCCGGACAGCCTCGCCGAATACCTCAAAATGCACGGCGGTAGCCACAACGCCAGTACCGCCCCGTACCGCACGGCTTTCTACCTTGAAGTGGAAAACGACGCGCTGGAAGGCGCTGTCGATCGCCTGGCCGATGCGATTGCTGAGCCGCTGCTCGATAAAAAGTACGCTGACCGCGAACGAAACGCCGTAAACTCCGAACTGACCATGGCCCGTAGTCGTGATGGGATGCGCATGGCTCAGGTCAGCGCCGAAACCATTAACCCGGCGCACCCTGGCGCTCGCTTCTCCGGCGGTAACCTCGAAACGCTGAGCGACAAACCGGGCAGCCCGGTGCTGGACGCGCTACTCGCATTCCGTGACAAGTATTATTCAGCCAACCTGATGAAGGCGGTTATCTACAGCAACAAGCCCCTGCCGGAGCTGGCTAAAATGGCCGCAAAAACCTGGGGTCGCGTGCCTGATAAAAATATCACTCGCCCTGAAATCACCGTGCCGGTTGTGACTGACGCGCAGAAAGGCATCATCATTCACTACACGCCTGCTGTGCCTCGCAAAGTGCTGCGCGTGGAATTTCGTATTGATAACAACACCGCCCAGTTCCGCAGCAAAACCGATGAACTGGTGACGTACCTGATTGGCAACCGTAGCCCGGGAACCTTGTCTGACTGGCTGCAAAATCAGGGGCTGGCCGAGGGGATTCGCGCCGACTCTGACCCGATAGTGAACGGTAACAGCGGCGTACTGGCAATTTCTGCCACCCTGACCGATAAAGGGCTGGCGAACCGCGACCAGGTTGTAGCTGCGATTTTCAGCTACCTCAATTTGCTGCGCGAAAAGGGCGTGGATAAACGCTATTTCGATGAGCTGGCGCACGTGCTGGATCTCGATTTCCGCTACCCGTCCATCAACCGGGATATGGATTACGTCGAATGGCTGGCGGACACCATGATTCGCGTGCCGGTGGAACACACGCTCGATGCGGTGAATATTGCCGATCGGTACGATGAGAAAGCGATTAACGATCGGCTGGCAATGATGACCCCGCAAAATGCGCGTATCTGGTACATCAGCCCGAACGAGCCGCATAACAAAACGGCCTATTTCGTGGATGCGCCTTATCAGGTGGATAAAATCAGCCCGCAGACCTTCAGCCAGTGGCAGCAGGAATCGGCCAAAATTGCCCTGCAGCTGCCAACGCTGAACCCGTACATTCCGGATGATTTCTCCCTGATTAAGCCTGAAAAAGTCAGCGACAAGCCGCAGCTTATCGTCGATGAGCCACAGCTGCGCGTTGTGTACACGCCGAGCCGTTACTTTGCCAGCGAGCCTAAGGCTGACGTAACGTTAGTACTGCGCAACCCTCACGCGATGGACAGCGCACGCAATCAGGTCATTTTCGCGCTGAATGATTATCTGGCAGGGATAGCGCTTGACCAGTTAAGCAATCAGGCCGCTGTAGGCGGTATCAGCTTCTCCACCGGGGCCAACAATGGTCTGATGGTCAACGCCAGCGGCTATACCCAACGTTTGCCGCAGCTCTTTGACGCACTGCTCCAGGGCTATTTCAGCTATCAGCCAACCGAAGAGCAGCTCGCGCAGGCGAAATCCTGGTATGCGCAAATGCTGGATTCCGCCGAGAAGGGCAAAGCGTTCGATCAGGCTATCATGCCGATTCAGATGCTGTCTCAGGTGCCTTATTTCCAGCGTGAAGTGCGCCGTGACCTGTTGCCGTCGATCACCCTGAAAGACGTGCTGGCCTGGCGTGATGAGCTGAAAGCCGGTGCGCGTCCGGAATTCCTGGTGGTGGGTAATATGACGGCCGAAAATTCTGTGGCTCTGGCGCGAAAAGTTCAGAATCAGCTTCATGCGCACGGCAGCGAGTGGTGCCGCAATAAAGACGTGGTGGTGGATAAAAATCAGAATGCCATCTTCGAAAAAGCAGGAAACACCAGCGACTCCGCGCTTGCTGCGGTATTCGCCCCGGCCAAAGCCGATGAATTCAGTAGCTCCGCCGCCAGCGCCATGCTTGGTCAAATTATCCAGCCGTGGTTCTACAATCAGCTGCGCACCGAAGAGCAACTGGGCTATGCGGTATTTGCCTTCCCGATGAACATTGGCCGCCAGTGGGGCGTCGGTTTCCTGTTGCAGAGCAGCGACAAGCAGCCGGATTTCCTCTGGCAGCGCTTTAAGGCATTCTTCCCGACGGCTGAGGCCAAATTGCGGGCCATGAAGCCCGAAGAGTTCGCGCAAATACAGCAGTCGGTGATTGCGCAGATGCAGCAGCCGCCGCAAACGCTGGGTGATGAAGCCTCGAAGCTCAGCAAAGATTTCGATCGCGGTAATATGCGCTTTGATTCACGTGATAAAGTAGTGGCTCAGATAAAACTGCTGACGCCGCAAAAGCTTGCTGACTTCTTCCATCAGACGGTGGTGGAGCCGCAGGGCATGACCGTCCTTTCTCAGGTCTCCGGCAGCCAGAACGGGAAAACAACCTATGTTCACCCGAAAGGCTGGAAGGTCTGGGAAAGCGTCAGCGCGTTGCAGCAATCCATGCCGCTGATGAGAGAGAACGAATGACCGAGACCGCCGAGTCCTTAAATCCCCTGCGCTTGCCGTTAACGGGTGAGCGCCTGATTGAAGCCTCAGCGGGCACCGGAAAAACCTACACTATCGCCGCACTCTATTTGCGGTTGCTGCTTGGACTGGGCGGCGAAGCCGCCTTTGTCCGTCCTGTCGACGTTGAAGAACTGCTGGTGGTGACCTTCACAGAAGCGGCCACCGAAGAGCTGCGCGGCCGTATCCGCAGCAATATTCACGAACTGCGCATCGCCTGCCTGCGTAACCGCACCGATAATCCGCTTTATGCCAGCCTGCTGGAAGAGATCCCGAACAAAGAACAGGCTGCGGAAGTGCTTTTGCTCGCCGAACGCCAGATGGATGAAGCTGCCGTCTTTACCATCCACGGCTTTTGCCAGCGTATGCTGAGCCTCAATGCCTTTGAATCGGGCATGCTGTTCGAACAACAGCTGATCGAAGACGAGTCCCGGCTGCGCTTTCAGGCCTGTGCGGATTTCTGGCGGCGTCACTGTTACCCGCTGCCGCGTGAGGTGGCCGAGGCTATCCACGCCAGCTGGATGGGTCCTCAGGAACTGCTGAAATCCATCGATCGCTACCTTCAGGGCGAAGCTCCGCAGCTTAAATCGCCGCCGTCAAACGAGACGCTGATCGCCCGGCATCAGCAAATTGTGGCACAAATCGCGGACATAAAAGCCCAGTGGCTTGCGGCCGCAGGCGAGCTGCCGGAGATCATCGAAAACTCCGGCATTCAGCGAAACAAATACAACCGGGCCAATCAGGGGCGCTGGCTGGATGCCGTAACCGACTGGGCACGGGAAGAACAGGCCGGATATCAGCTTGCGGAGCATCTGGGTAAATTTTCTCAGACTTTTTTAATCTCCCGGACCAAAGAGGGGGGCGAGCCGCCGCGGCATGCGCTTTTTGAGACGATCGATGCGATCCTGGCCGCACCGCCGTCGCTGAACGATCTTGTGATTTCAAGGGCGATGACTGAAATCCGTGAGGCGGTCGCCCGGGAGAAACTGCGACGCGGGGAGATGGGCTTTGACGATATGCTCTGTCGCCTGGACCAGGCGTTGCAGAGTGAAAGCGGCGAGGCGTTAGCCGCAGCGATCCGCCAGCGTTTCCCGGTGGCGATGATTGATGAATTTCAGGACACCGATCCGCAGCAGTACCGCATTTTCCGCCGCATCTGGCGACAGCAGCCGGATACCGCGCTGCTGCTGATTGGCGATCCGAAACAGGCTATTTACGCCTTCCGCGGTGCAGATATTTTTACCTATATGCGCGCCCGCAGCGATGTGACTGCGCACTACACGCTTGATACTAACTGGCGCTCCGCACCTGGCGTGGTGGAAAGCGTCAATCAGCTGTTCAGCACTGCTGATAACCCCTTCATGTTCCGTGATATCCCTTTTCTGCCTGTAAAGTCTGCCCCCAAAAATCAGACGTTACGCTTTGAGCTCAAAGGTGAGAGCCAGCCCGCGATGCGCTTCTGGCTGATGCCGGGCAATAGCGTGGGGGCTGGAGATTATCAGGCTTTTATGGCGCAGCTCTGCGCGGGTCAAATTCGCGACTGGCTGAGCGCCGGGCAGCGTGGCGATGCTCTGCTCTGGCGAGGTGAACAGGCTCGTCCGGTTCAGGCTTCGGATATCACCGTACTGGTGCGTAACCGCCAGGAAGCTGCGCTGGTGCGCGATGCGCTGAATGTACTTGGCATTCCGTCCGTCTATCTCTCTAACCGCGACAGCGTGTTTGAAACGCCTGAAGCGCAGGAGCTGCTGTGGCTGCTGCAGGCGGTGCTTGCGCCGGAGCGGGAAAGCAGCCTGCGTAGCGCGCTGGCCAGTTCACTTTTCGGCCTGAATGCGCAGGATATTGAACGGCTCAACCTGGATGAGCTGGCGTGGGATGCGCTGGTGGAAGAGTTCAGCCAGTATCGCCAACTCTGGCAGCAGCGCGGCGTGATGGCGATGCTGCGGGCGCTGATGGCAGCCCGCAATATCGCGGAAAACCTGCTGGCGACCCACGGCGGCGAGCGGCGTCTGACGGATATCCTGCACCTCAGCGAGCTGCTCCAGGAAGCCGCCGGGCAGCTTGAAAGTGAGCACGCACTAATGCGCTGGCTGGCACAGCAGATTGGCGATCCAAACAGCGGCGCCTCCGGGCAACAAATGCGTCTGGAAAGCGACAAGCACCTTGTGCAAATCGTCACGGTGCATAAATCAAAAGGGCTGGAATACTCGCTGGTCTGGCTACCGTTTATTGCCCGCTATCGTAAGCAGGATCAGGCGTTCTATCACGATCGCAGCTCCTTTGCCGCGGTGCTTGATTTGCACAACGGCGAGGAGAGCCTGGAGCTTGCCGAGGCAGAACGCCTGGCCGAAGACTTGCGTTTGCTCTACGTGGCGTTGACCCGTGCAATCTGGCATTGCAGCCTGGGTATTGCTCCGCTCAGCCCGCGTCGGAGTGATAAAGCGACCGACACCGAACTGCATCACAGTGCCCTGGGGCGCCTGGTGCAAAAAGGTGAGGCCAAAGACGCCGCCGGGCTTGAGGCCTGCCTGCGCGAACTCTGTAATGAACATGTAGATTTGCAGATCGCCGTACTGCCAGAGGGTGGCCGCTGGCAGGCTCTCACGCCTGAAATGCCGGAACTGCGCGCCCGGGAAATGCAGCGTCGCATCAATGACGACTGGCGAGTGACCAGCTATTCCGGTCTCCAGCAGCGCGGTCATAGCGTGGCGCAGGATTTGCTGCCGCGTCTGGATATTGACGCGGCGGGCGTGGCGGAGGCCATCGAAGACGCCGAATTAACGCCTCATCATTTCCCCCGTGGTGCATCGCCAGGTACCTTCCTGCACAGCCTGTTCGAAGAGATCGACTTCACTCAGCCCGTGTCTGAAATGTGGATGCAGGAACAGCTTGAACGTAACGGCTTCGAGGCAAAATGGGCTCCCGTTTTAACCCAGTGGCTGGGCGTTGTGCTGCAAACGCCGCTGTCAGGTGCCGGGATCTCGCTGAGTCAGCTGACGGCCAGGGACAAACAGGTTGAGATGGAGTTTTATCTGCCGATAGAGCAACTGCTGGTACCGCAGAAGCTGGATACGCTGATTCGTCAGTATGATGCGTTATCCGCCGGTTGTCCGCCGCTTGATTTCCGCCAGGTCAGCGGAATGCTGAAAGGTTTTATCGACCTCGTGTTCCGCCACGATGGGCGCTACTACCTGCTGGACTATAAATCGAACTGGCTGGGGGAGAACAGCGAAGCCTACACCCAGGCGGCGATGGCGCAGGCGATGCAGTCGCACCGCTATGATTTGCAGTACCAGCTTTACAGCCTTGCGCTCCACCGCTATTTGCGCCACCGGCTGCGGGATTATGACTATGATGCACACTTTGGCGGCGTGATTTATCTGTTTTTACGCGGCGTGGATGGGGGAGAAAGCGGGCAGGGCATTTATGCCACGAGGCCCGATAAAGCCCTAATCGATGGTATGGACAAGCTGTTCGCGGGCGATGCACAGGAGGTGAAAGGATGAACATGAAGACCCTGCTGATGGAAGCCGCTCAACAAAAGCTGCTGCGCCCGTTAGATGTTCAGTTTGCCCTGATGGTTGCAGAGCACGATAACCCCGCCGTCCTGCTGGCGGCAGCGTTACTTAGTCGGGATGCGGGAGAAGGACACGTTTGCCTGCCGCTGTCTCACTTTCAGCCCGATGAGCAGGCCCCGGACCGGGCGCAGGCGCTCTGGCAACAGCTGTTTGCGTTGGCAGGTCCGGTGGACAATATTGAATCGCTGCTACGGGTGTCCCCTGCCGTCAGCGATGGCACAGAAGCGACGCCGCTGGTGCTGAGCGAAGGGCGGCTCTACCTTAATCGCCTGTGGCAGAACGAGTCTGCCATTGCCCGATTCTTTAGCCAGACCGGGCCTCTGGTATCGGCAGATGAAGCGCTGCTGACGACAACGCTAAGTGCCCTTTTCCCGCCTTCAGGTAAAACCGACTGGCAGAAGGTGGCTGCAGCTGTTGCGTTAACCAGACGAATCTCTGTGATTTCTGGCGGTCCGGGCACCGGGAAAACGACCACGGTTGCGAAACTGCTGGTGGCGCTGATCCAGACCAATACCCAGCCTAAATGTCGTATCCGGCTGGCGGCTCCGACGGGCAAAGCGGCAGCACGCCTGACAGAATCGTTAGGTACTGCCCTGCGAGAGCTGCCGTTAACCGACGAACAGAAGAAATGGCTGCCGGCGGAGGCAGGAACGCTTCACCGTCTGCTGGGTGCCCAGCCGGGCAGTCAGCGCCTGCGCTACCACGCGGGCAACCCGCTGCATCTCGACGTACTGGTCGTGGATGAAGCCTCAATGATCGACCTGCCGATGATGGCGCGGTTGATTGCGGCGCTGCCTGAACACGCCAGGGTGATTTTCCTGGGCGATCGCGATCAGCTGGCCTCGGTTGAAGCCGGCGCGGTGCTCGGCGATATCTGTGCCTGGGTTAACGCCGGATATACGCCAGCAAGGGCGCAGGAACTAAGCCGAATCACCGGCTTCCCGGTTCCAGCAGGCGAGGGTACGCAGGCAGGTGCGCTGCGCGACAGCCTGTGCCTGCTGCAAAAAAGCTACCGCTTTGGCAGCGATTCCGGCATAGGTCAGCTGGCAAAAGCGGTGAATGCAGGCGATCCGCAGGCGATGAACGCCGTCTTTGCCGAGGGCTTTTCCGACATCGAACTCAAATCGCTGAAAACCACCGCAGAGTATGACGATATGCTCAACGCTGCGGTGGCGGGTTACGCAGATTATCTGGCGCTGTTGAAGGCTCGCGCTGAGCCGGCAGACGTTCTCGGCGCATTTTCGCAATATCAGCTGCTTTGTGCGCTGCGTGAAGGGCCGTATGGCGTCAGTGGCGTGAATGAACAGCTGGAGCAAACGCTCGCCCGCCAGAGGCGTATTACGCCTTCACGGCATTCCCGCTGGTACGAAGGGCGACCGGTGATGATCGCCCGCAACGACAGCACGCTCGGGTTGTTTAATGGGGATATCGGCGTGGCGTTAGATCGCGGCACAGGGCTGCGCGTCTGGTTCCCGATGCCGGATGGCAGCATCAAATCCGTGCAGCCGAGCCGCCTGCCGGAGCACGACACCGCCTGGGCGATGACGGTGCATAAATCACAGGGCTCGGAATTCAACCACGCGGCGCTGATTTTGCCTTCGCAAAGCGTGCCGCTGGTGACGCGGGAGCTTGTCTATACCGCGATTACGCGTGCTAAAAAGCAGCTGTCGCTGTATGCGGATAAGAAACTGCTGGCGAAAGCGATTACGGTAAGGACCGAGCGGCGAAGCGGGCTGGCGGCGTTATTTGCCAGAATGTAGGCCGGGCAAACCCATTGCCGCCCGGCAGCTCATTCGTCAGGTTAAATCCGCCATCAGCACCTTCGAACGGCGCTGATAGTTGTACATCTCTTTTTTACTCTCCGGCAGCAAATCCACTTCGACAGGCGTGAATCCGCGCTCCTGGAACCAGTGAATGCTGCGGGTGGTCAGGACAAACAGCTTACTGAGCCCCATCTGCCGGGCCTGAGCGGCAACGCGCTCCAGCAGCACTTCACCGCGCGACGAGCTGCGATAGTCGGGATGGACCGCCACGCAGGCCATCTCGCCGATGCGTTCTTCCGGAAAAGGATAGAGTGCGGCGCAGGCGATGGTGGTGTTATCGCGCTGAATAACCGTGAACTTGTCGATTTCCATTTCGAGCTGCTCGCGCGAACGACGCACCAGAATGCCCTGTTGCTCCAGGGGCTCGATAAGCTCGAGGATCCCGCCGATGTCGTTGATGGTGGCGCGACGAATTTGCTCGGCGCTTTCCATCACAATCTGTGTACCGATGCCGTCGCGGGAGAAGAGCTCCTGCAGCAGCGCACCGTTTTCCTGGTAGCTGATGAGGTGACAACGACGAACGCCGCTGCGGCAGGCCTTCACCGCGCCGCGCAGGAACCGTACCGTACCGGAGTAATAGTCGCCTTCCGTTTCCAGAGCTTCAACACGCGCCTGCGCTTCGTTCGGGAACAGTTCAGAGATTATCTCGCCTTCGGTATTCAGTACGCCCTGCGAGGAGCAAAAGCCGATCATTTTTTCCGCTTTCAGCTTGATGGCGAGCTGCGTGGCAATCTCTTCCGAGGTCAGGTTGAAGCTTTCCCCGGTCACGGAGACGGCCACCGGGCCCATCAGCACGATGGCGCCGCTGTCTAGCTGGCGATGAATGGCTTCTTCGTCAATGCGGCGAATACGCCCGCTGTGACAGTAATCAATGCCGTCATCGACGCCCAGCGGCTGCGCGATAATGAAGTTACCGCTGACGACGTTGATGTGCGCACCCTGCAACGGCGTGTTGTTGAGGCTCATTGACAAACGGGCGGTGATGTCGAGCTGCAGCATCCCGGCGGCCTGCTTCACCAGGTCGAGGGTTTTGGCGTCAGTCACTCGGGTATTTTTGTGGTACAGCGGCTCGTGATGATGCTGTGCCAGATTGGCGTCAATCTGCGGGCGGGCACCATACACCAGTACCAGGCGAATGCCCAGACTGTGTAGTAAGCCTATATCATTGACAATGCTTGAGAAATTTTCATGCTCAATGGCTTCACCACCAAGCATGATGACAAACGTCTTGCCGCGGTGGGCGTTAATGTAGGGAACAGAATGACGAAATCCCTCAACCAGTTCGGTTTTACGTTCCTTCACCACAGTACAACCTCTATGCATGATTATTCGTAATTATTGTATTTTTATTCTGTTTTTCTTCCGGGCGCAAGCAGCAATTTCAACCAATGGCTTGATAAAGCATGCGAGAAATCGGATTTAAACAGGATTGTTTACCCTTTTATAGATGACAGTTTATGCGCCTTTGGTTAAAGTTTTCGGTCAAACCAGCCGTTTACTTTGCTAAATCGATTTTTTTTGCCTGGGAGAAGCATGTCGGGAAGTCAGTCAGGAATAACGCGTCGCGGCCTGTTAAAAGGGGCCGGGGCAATGTGGTTACTCAGCGTAAGCCAGGTGGGGCTTGCCGCTGAAAGCCGGGTGGTCGCCGTACGAGTCTGGCCTTCGTCGACGTATACGCGCGTGACGCTGGAATCCAGCCACGAGCTGAAATACAAACAGTTTGCGTTGAGCAATCCTGAGCGGCTGGTGGTCGATCTCCAGGGGGTGAACCTCAATTCCGTGCTTAAGGGCATGGGCGGTCAGATTCGTAGTGACGATCCTTACATCAAGTCCGCCCGCGTCGGGCAGTTTGACCCGCAGACGGTGCGGATGGTCTTCGAGCTCAAGCAAAACGTCCGGCCGCAGCTGTTTGCGCTGGCGCCGGTAGCAGGCTTTAAAGAACGCCTGGTGATGGATCTTTACCCGTCGACCGCGACGGAAGTGCAGGATCCGCTGCTGGCGCTGCTTGAGGATTACAACAAAGGTGACCTGGATAAACAGGTTCCTCCGGCCCAGAGTGGTCCACAGCCGGGCAAAGCCGGGCGCGACAGGCCGATTGTCATTATGCTTGACCCGGGCCACGGCGGTGAAGACTCCGGCGCGGTGGGAAAATACAAGACGCGTGAGAAAGACGTGGTGCTGCAAATCGCCCGCCGCCTGAAGGCGCTCATCGACAAAGAGGCCAATATGAAGGCCTACATGACGCGCAATGAAGACATCTTTATTCCGTTGAAAGTACGCGTTGTAAAGGCGCAGAAACAGCGTGCTGACCTGTTCGTTTCCATTCATGCAGATGCCTTCACCAGCCGTCAGCCAAGCGGTTCTTCGGTGTTTGCGCTCTCGACCAAAGGTGCGACCAGCACTGCAGCAAAATATCTGGCGCAGACTCAGAACGCCTCCGATCTGATCGGCGGCGTCAGCAAGAGCGGTGACAGATACGTCGATCACACCATGTTCGATATGGTGCAGTCGTTGACGATTAACGACAGCCTGAAATTCGGTAAGGCGGTGCTGGGCAAGCTCGGTAAGATCAACGATCTGCACAAAAACCGGGTTGAACAGGCCGGATTTGCGGTACTGAAAGCGCCGGATATCCCGTCTATTCTGGTGGAAACCGCGTTTATCAGTAACGTGGAAGAAGAACGAAAACTGAAAACGGCAACCTTCCAGCAGGAAGTCGCAGAGTCGATTCTGGCGGGAATTAAGGCCTACTTCGCCGATGGGGCAACCCTCGCGCGCCTCAGTTGAAACGGCAGGAAACAAAGGAATGGCGCTGAAAAGCGTCATTTTTTTGGCTGGATTACAGATTTCAGATACAAAAAAACACCCGTTAAGGTGCTTAGTGTTTTATGAAGTGGTTGCGGGAGCCGGATTTGAACCGACGACCTTCGGGTTATGAGCCCGACGAGCTACCAGGCTGCTCCATCCCGCGCCTGAGCGCTTATCTCTATAAGATAAACTTGATACTTCATATTTTATTGGTTGCGGGGGCCGGATTTGAACCGACGACCTTCGGGTTATGAGCCCGACGAGCTACCAGGCTGCTCCACCCCGCGTCCGTCTGTTTACCCTTCCATCAGGTAAACCTTTTACTTCATATTTTAATTGGTTGCGGGAGCCGGATTTGAACCGACGACCTTCGGGTTATGAGCCCGACGAGCTACCAGGCTGCTCCATCCCGCGTCCGTGGATGCGCACTATACGCGGGTCTGGATTTGATGCAACCCCTTTTTAGCATAAATATCAAAGAGTGGGTAAAAACAAAACGCATAGGTGATTTTTTGCGCAAAATAGGGCCTGTGGCACGTTATCACATTTCAATACCCCTGGCGGTTTGTTATCTTCATCCCGCATTCGGCATAAGAAAGAAGACGAGATACCATGAAAGGACGTTGGGCTAAAATTCTGGCAACAGGCGCGCTGATGACGCTGCTCGCCGCCTGTTCCTCCAAACCGACCGATCGCGGTCAGCAATATAATGACGGAAAGTTCAGCCAGCCTTTTTCTCTGGTGAACCAGCCGGACGCCGTGGGCGCGCCGATTAACGCCGGTGACTTCGCTCAGCAGGTGAATGAAATTCGCAATGCCTCCCCGCGCCTGTATGGCAATCAGAGCAACGTCTTTGCCGCCGTTCAGCAGTGGCTGCAGTCCGGAGGAGATACCCGCACCTTAAAGCAGTACGGGCTTGATGCGTGGCAGATGCAGGGGGCAGATAACTACGGCAACGTGCAATTCACGGGCTATTACACGCCGGTGATTGAAGCACGTCATACACGTCAGGGTGCATTTCAGTACCCAATCTACCGTATGCCACCTAAGCGCGGCCGTCTGCCTTCCCGTGCGGAGATTTATGCCGGGGCGCTGAGCGACAACTACATTCTGGCTTACAGCAACTCTCTGATGGATAACTTCATCATGGACGTGCAGGGCAGCGGCTATATCGATTTTGGCGACGGCACGCCGCTGAACTTCTTCAGCTACGCCGGGAAAAATGGCTGGCCGTACCGCAGCATCGGCAAGGTGCTGGTCGATCGCGGGGAATATAAGAAAGAAGATATGTCGATGCAGGTCATTCGCCACTGGGGTGAAACCCATAGCGAAGCAGAGGTACGTGCCTTGCTTGAGGAGAACCAGTCGTTCGTCTTCTTTAAGCCACAATCTTTCGCGCCGGTGAAAGGGGCGAGCGCGGTGCCGCTGATTGGTCGCGCGTCGGTTGCCTCTGACAAGAGCATTATCCCACCGGGTACCACGCTGCTGGCAGAAGTCCCGCAGCTGGACAACAACGGTAAATTCAACGGTCAGTATGAGCTGCGTTTGATGGTTGCGCTGGACGTTGGCGGGGCGATCAAAGGCCAGCACTTCGATATTTATCAGGGCATTGGCCCTGACGCGGGTCATCGCGCCGGATGGTACAACCATTACGGGCGCGTGTGGGTGTTACGCAATACCGGCAACGGTTACGTATTTAGCGGTTAATAAAGTCGTTTGAGGTTTTATGTCAGTTGTTCTTAGCGATGCCTGGCGTCAGCGTTTTGGCGGCACGGCCCGTTTATACGGTGAAAAAGCTTTGCAGGTGTTTGCCGATGCGCACGTGTGCGTGGTCGGGATCGGTGGCGTCGGTTCCTGGGCGGCGGAAGCGCTGGCCCGCACCGGCATTGGCGCCATCACGTTGATTGATATGGACGATGTCTGCGTCACCAACACCAACCGGCAAATTCATGCGCTCGGGGGTAACGTCGGGCTTGCCAAAGCTGAGGTGATGGCGGAGCGCATTCGTCAGATCAACCCGGAATGCCGCGTCACGGTAGTGGATGATTTCGTCACCCCGGCCAACGTCGCGGAATATATGGGGGCCGGCTTCAGCTACGTGATTGACGCCATCGACAGCGTGCGCCCTAAAGCAGCGCTGATCTCCTTCTGCCGTCGCTACAAGGTGCCATTGGTCACTACGGGCGGTGCGGGTGGTCAGATCGATCCGACACAAATCCAGGTCGCGGATCTGGCGAAAACGATCCAGGATCCGCTGGCGGCAAAGCTGCGCGAACGGCTGAAAAGCGATTTCGGCGTGGTGAAGAACGGCAAAGGTAAGCTCGGCGTGGACTGCGTGTTCTCGACTGAAGCGCTGGTGTATCCGCAATCGGATGGCTCAGTGTGTGCGATGAAAAGCACCGCCGAAGGGCCGAAGCGCATGGAT
The DNA here is from genome assembly GCA_002470465.1 of Pluralibacter sp. UBA7423. Taxonomy (GTDB): domain Bacteria; phylum Pseudomonadota; class Gammaproteobacteria; order Enterobacterales; family Enterobacteriaceae; genus Scandinavium. The sequence goes on along the minus strand of DKMD01000022.1, from coordinate 115,167 downwards.
TGTGCTTCCGGTTTTGGCGCGGCAACAATGGTAACCGCGACCTTTGGTTTTATCGCTGTGTCTCATGCGCTGAAGAAGATGCTGGCGAAAGCCGAACGTCAGGCTTAAACCTCGCGAGCGGCGCTTAACACGGCATCCCGCAGCGCGTTCAGCCCCTGGCTACGGGACGCGCTGAGCTGGGCACGCAGACCAAGCTCATCAAAGAAATCAAGCGGATCGCTGGCTTTCAGCTGATCCGCCGTTTTCCCTTCAATGGTCGTCAGCAGCACGGCCAGTAAACCACGAACGATCCTGCCTTCACTGTCGCCGTAAAAGTGCAATTTGCCCTGCGGCAAACGGGTAAAACCAAGCCAGACGCGGTTTTCACACCCGGCAATTTCCTGAGCCTGAGCTTTAAAATCCTCCGCAAGCGCGGGAAGCTGTTTCCCCAGCAGGATCAGCTGACGGTATTTGTCTTCCCACTGCGTCAGCGGGCCAAAAAGCTCGCGTAGCGATGCTTCAGAGACGGTTGTGCCGAACGGGTGTCCGGCGAGTGCTGGGCTTGTCATTTAATCCACCAGTAATTCGAGGGCCCGATCCACGGCGTGCACCAGAGCGTGGACATCTTCCTGAGTGTTATAAGGGGCGAAAGAGGCGCGCAAAGTTCCGCTGACGCCAAGTGCCGCCAGCAGCGGCTGGGCGCAGTGCTGTCCGGCCCGCAGCGCGATGCCATATTCAGCCAACAGCGTGACCATATCGCTGTGGTGTACCCCGGCGAAATCAAAGGCCAGCAGACTCGAGTCCTGACAGCGGAACGAGCGAAAACCCGGGCGACGAGACAGCTCATCTTCCGCAAGCGTGGCCAGGCCTCGGCTCCAGGTTTCTGCCTGCACCACATCCACGTTATTCAGCCATTCCAGCGCCGCGCTGAGGCCAATCACGCCCGCAACGTTCGGCGTGCCGGCTTCCAGACGATACGGCACCGGCTGGGTTTTAAAGCCGTCGAAGGTCACTTCGGTAATCATCTTGCCTCCGCCAAGCCACGGTGACATGCCCTCGAGCAATTCCGCTTTGCCATAAAGCACGCCGATGCCCGTCGGGCCATACAGCTTGTGGGCGGAGAAGGCATAGAAGTCGATATCCAGCGCCTGCACGTCCGCCGGGAAATGCACTACACCTTGTGCTCCGTCGACCATCACGACCATATCGGCAGCGTGCGCCAACCGGATGGCGCGAGCCAGATCCGGACAGCCGCCGGTCACGTTGGACATTTGCCCCAGCGCCAGGATGCGGCTTCGGGGGGTGATTAGTGAGGAAAGTTGCTCAACGTCCGGAATACGATCTGCCCGCAGCGGGAGCTGAACGATCTTCGCGCCGGTTTGCTCTGCAACCATCAGCCACGGCACGAGGTTAGCGTGGTGTTCCGCTACGCTGACGATGATTTCGTCTCCGGCCTGCAAGCGTGGTCGGGCATAGCTTTGGGCCACCATATTGATGGCTTCCGTAGTTCCGCGGGTCCAGACGATGTTTTTACCGTCCGGCGCATTGATAAGCGCGGCGACCTGTTCGCGAGCGGCTTCATACCGGGCGGTGAGCTTTTGCGCCTCCACAAACTGGCTACGGTGCACGTTACCTGCGCTCAGGCTGTAAAACTGTGTGGTCGCATCGATAACAGCCTGCGGCTTCAGCGCAGTGGCGGCGCTATCAAGATAGACTCCGGCATCGCTGAGGGCCGGAAACTGGGCGCGAAAATGCGCCGGGTTGAATGTGTGCATGATTTTCCTCATTCCAGTGTGGCGATCGTCGCGCAAAACGGGCAGCAGGGCAAGACGCGGCTTGTCCCTCGGAATTGTCCAGGAATAGTGGCAGCTTTGTGGCAGTGCGTTATGCTGAAATAAGTCAGGAGACTATTTTTGCTTGTTAATTGTAGCTCGATATCCAGCATTAATTGCTAAAGGAGAAGAATATGAAAAAGACTGCCGCACTGATTTCTGCCTGTATGATGACTTTTGCTCTGAGCGCTTGTTCTGGCCCTAACTACGTGATGCACACCAATGACGGGCGAACAATTATCGCCGACGGGAAACCGCAGACCGATAATGATACCGGCATGATTTCGTACAAAGATGCCAACGGTAACAAGCAGCAAATCAACCGTACTGACGTGAAAGAAATGGTCGAAATGGATCAGTAACGATTGAATTGAAAGCAAAAAAAAGCACCGCAATTTGGCGGTGCTACATTAATCACTATGGACAGACAGGGTAAATGTACAGGAAGTGAAAAGGGGGTAGTCTTGCTACCGAGGTCTGAATTCCAGACCAATTGCAAACACAACAACACAACATCACAACCGTAAGCCAAAAGCCCATCAGAACACGCATTCCGAAAAAAGCTCTTCGTTCCGGCTCAGGAAGTGCCGCCACTATAGGTATTTGCTGGTAGAACCTCAACGGACAAATTATAATGGCTCAGATAAAAAAAACTAATAGGTTACGTGATGTAATCTAATTGTTAAATTCAGTTAACATCTAAGCCAAAACAACCATGTCGAAGCGTTTACCTCCTCTGAATGCATTACGTGTATTTGATGCCGCCGCCCGTCATCTCAGCTTCACTCGCGCCGCAGACGAGCTCTTCGTTACCCAGGCCGCGGTGAGCCATCAGATCAAGTCACTCGAGGATTTCCTGGGCTTAAAGCTCTTTCGACGCCGCAATCGTTCCCTGCTGCTGACGGAAGAAGGTCAGAGCTATTTTCTCGATATCAAAGAGATCTTTTCGCAATTAACCGAAGCAACGCGTAAACTTCAGGCCCGCAGCGCCAAAGGGGCGTTGACGGTCAGCATGCTGCCGAGTTTTGCCATTCAGTGGCTGGTGCCGCGCCTTGCAAGCTTTAACTCAGCTTATCCGGGAATTGACGTCAGAATCCAGGCGGTAGATCGCCAGGAGGATAAGCTTGCGGACGACGTCGACGTGGCGATTTTCTATGGTCGCGGTAACTGGCCGGGGCTGCGCGTCGAAAAGCTTTATGCGGAATATCTGTTGCCCATTTGCTCGCCGTTGCTGCTCACTGGCGAGAAGGCATTGAAAACGCCCGCAGATCTGGCGCAACATACGCTGTTACACGATGCTTCCCGCCGCGACTGGCAAACCTATATTCGCCAGTTGGGCTTAAACCATATCAACGTTCAACAGGGACCGATTTTCAGCCACAGCGCGATGGTGCTGCAGGCGGCTATCCATGGACAAGGGATCGCACTGGCCAATAACGTGATGGCGCAGTCCGAAATTGAGGCAGGCCGGTTGGTTTGCCCGTTTAATGATGTTCTGGTCAGCAAGAACGCGTTTTACCTCGTTTGCCATGACAGCCAGGCGGAACTGGGTAAAATAGCTGCTTTCCGGCAGTGGATCCTGGCGAAAGCGGCAAGCGAGCAAGAAAAATTTCGTTTCCGTTACGAACAATAAATGACTTCAGGAAAATGACATGACCAGTCGCTTCATGCTGATTTTTGCCGCTATCAGTGGCTTTGTGTTTGTTGCCTTGGGTGCGTTCGGCGCACATGTATTAAGCAAATCGCTCGGCGTGGTGGAGATGGGCTGGATCCAGACCGGCCTTGAATATCAGGCGTTCCACACCCTGGCGATTTTCGGTCTGGCGGTGGCGATGCAGCGCCGCATCAGCATCTGGTTCTACTGGAGCAGCGTATTTATGGCGCTGGGAACCGTATTATTCAGCGGCAGCCTCTACTGTCTGGCGCTGTCGCATTTACGCCTTTGGGCATTTGTCACCCCGGTCGGCGGCGTGAGCTTCCTCGCCGGTTGGGTGCTGATGCTGATTGGCGCTATTCGTTTAAAGCGTAAAGGTATCGCGCATGAATAAGGTTGTCCTCTACAGCCGTCAGGGTTTTGAGAAAGAGTGCGCAGCAGAGATTTCTGACAAGGCGTCCCGCCTTGGCGTATATGGTTTTGCCCGGGTGAAAGATAACTCGGGCTATGTGATTTTTGAGTGTTATCAGGAAGGTGAGGCGGAAAAGCTGATCAAAGAGCTGCCGTTCAGCTCGCTGATTTTTGCCCGCCAGATGTTTGTGGCCTGCGAGTTATTAACCGATCTTCCGCCAGAAGATCGCATCACGCCGGTTGTCGGCATGCTCACGGGCGTGGTGGAAAAGGGCGGTGACTTACGCGTTGAAGTGGCAGACACCAACGAAAGTAAAGAGCTGATGAAGTTTTGCCGCAAGTTCACCGTGCCGCTCCGTGCGGCGCTGCGTGAAGCGAAAGTGCTGGCCGCGTATGAAACGCCGAAGCGCCCGGTGGTGCACGTGTTCTTTATCGCGCCGGGCTGCTGTTATGTAGGTTATTCGCTCACGACCAACAACTCGCCTTTCTATATGGGCATTCCGCGCCTGAAGTTTCCATCCGATGCGCCAAGCCGCTCCACGCTCAAGCTGGAAGAAGCTTTCCACGTATTTATTCCCGCCGACGAGTGGGATGAGCGCCTGGCAAATGGAATGTATGCGGTGGATCTGGGCGCCTGTCCTGGCGGCTGGACCTATCAGCTGGTGAAGCGCAATATGTGGGTGTCGTCAGTGGATAACGGCCCGATGGCGCAAAGCCTGATGGATACCGGGCAGGTGACCTGGCTGCGCGAAGACGGTTTCCGCTATCGACCAAACCGCAGCAACATCTCCTGGATGGTGTGCGATATGGTTGAGAAACCGGCGAAGGTTGCCGCGCTGATGGCGCAGTGGCTGGTCAACGGCTGGTGCCGCGAAACCATCTTTAACCTCAAGCTGCCGATGAAAAAACGCTATGAGGAAGTGTCGCAGAACCTGGCTTACATTCAGGCACAGCTGGATGAGCACGGCATTGCGGCGCAGATTCAGGCTCGCCAGCTTTATCACGATCGTGAGGAAGTGACCGTTCACGTGCGGCGCATGTGGGCTGCGGTCGGTGGTCGTCGCGACGAGCGGTAATTTTTACCCTCACCCTAACCCTCTCCCTGAAAGGGAGAGGGAACCGATCGAGCCGTTCTGGATTTTGATTTTCTTCCCCGCATTTCCGCATGAAGAAGGGACAACCGAATACGTTTTGGTTTTCTCTCTCGTCCCTCTGGGAAGAGGGCCGGGGTGAGGGGTAATTACTTCACCAGTCTTAGCTGCTGCAGATTCCCGTCCAGCTGTAAATCCGTCTGTAATGTCGCCACTTCCCGGCAGATAAACGCCATCTCCTGATGCTCGGCGAGCTTTTTGCGCCACTTCTCTGGCACGTCGTCCAGATGCTGATAAATCGCTTCGAGGTTGGGAAACTGCGCCAGCAGCTCGGTGGCGCTCTTGGGGCCGATGCCTGCCACGCCCGGCACTTTCGAACTGCTTATTCCGGCCAGTCCCCAATAATCCGGCAGCTGCTGCGGCGTGACGCCAAACTCCTGGGCGATGAAGGGCGCGTCCAGCCAGCGCTTCTGGAAATAGTCGCGGATGCGAATGGTTGGGGAGAGCAGCTGGCAATAGCCTTTATCCGTGGAAACAATGGTCGCCTGATGCCCGGCTTCTGCCACTTTTACCGCGAGCGTGGCCGCGAGATCGTCGGCTTCATTTCCGGCTGAACCCCAGCAGCATACGCCATTCTGTTCAAAGACATGACGGATGTTATCCATTTCGGCATGCAGATCGTCCGGCATCGGTGAGCGCCCGGCCTTATAGTCCGGCAGGCGCTGATGTCGCCAGCCCTGGTTGCGGGCTTCGTCGTCGAACACGGCCACGGCGTGCGTCGGCTGGCTGTGAATAATCAGCTGTTGCAGCGCATGCAGGCAGGTGTCGGCACAGGGCGAGCCCTGAACGGCATGAATGCGACGAATCAGATTCAGCGCATCGACAATAAGCAGATGTACGGCCATGAGTTCCCTCCCGAATAGCAAGGCGCTTAGGGTAACATCGGGAAGAAGGTGAGGCGAATGGATGAGTGAAATCAGGAAGACGCCTCGCAAAACGAGGCGTCTGTTGCAGGGTCAGTCGCAGGTAACGATTTTCATCGCCAGGCCGCCGCGAGAGGTTTCGCGGTATTTGGCGTTCATGTCTTTCCCGGTTTCATACATGGTTTCGATGACTTTATCGAGGCAAACGCGCGGCTCGCTGGTCCGGCGCAGCGCCATACGTGCAGCGTTGACGGCCTTGACGGACGCAATCGCGTTACGCTCAATGCACGGCACCTGAACCTGGCCTGCAACCGGGTCGCAGGTTAAGCCGAGGTTATGTTCCATGCCGATTTCTGCGGCGATGCAAACCTGCATCGGGCTGCCGCCCAGCAGTTCTGCCAGACCCGCCGCCGCCATGGAACAGGCCACGCCGACTTCGCCCTGACAGCCCACTTCCGCACCGGAAATGGAGGCGTTCATCTTGTAGAGCGAGCCAATGGCGCTGGCGGCCAGCATGTAGCGGGCAAGCGAGTTGGCGTTCACTTCGCGGATGAACTTGTCATAGTACGCCAGCACAGCAGGCACAATCCCGCAGGCGCCGTTGGTTGGAGCCGTCACTACGCGGCCACCGGCGGCGTTCTCTTCATTCACCGCCAGCGCAAACATGTTGATCCAGTCCACGACTGCCATCGGATCGCTGGTGGTTTTGTCCTGGCTGACCAGCATACGGCGCAGCGCAGCCGCACGACGCGGTACGCGCAGTTTGCCCGGCAGCACGCCTTCGGTGGTGATCCCGCGCTCAATGCCGGATTTCATCACATCCCACACGGCAGCAAAGTGCTGCTCCAGCTCTGCTTTGCTGTGCAGCGCCAGCTCGTTCTGCATCATCAGTCCGGAGAGCGAGAGGCCGCTTTCCTGGCAGTGGCGCTGAAGATCGGCCGCATTTTTATACGGATACGGCACTTCCACAGGGGCGCTGTTGCTCAGGCCAAAATGCGCTTCATCGACGATAAACCCACCGCCAATGGAGTAATACGTCTGGCTGTAAACGGCTTTGTCGCCGCTCAGGGCCGTGATACGCATCCCATTTTCGTGCAGGGAAAGGTTGTCGCCATGGAAGTTCATGCAGTGGTCTACCGGGAACTCAACTTCATGTTCACCGTTCGCCAGCAGCAGGCGACCGTGCGTGTTCACGTCCTGGATGAAAGCCGGGATGGCGTCGATATCGACGGTGTCCGGCAGGTTGCCTGCCAGGCCCATGATAATGGCGATATCGGTATGGTGGCCCTTGCCGGTCAGGGAAAGCGAGCCGTAAACATCCACCACCACGCGGGTAACGTCCGTGAGAATATTGCGTGCAATCAGGTCATCCGTGAATTGCTTGCCCGCTTTCATTGGCCCGACGGTGTGCGAGCTGGAAGGACCAATGCCGATTTTGAAAATATCGAATACGCTGATCATGATGCGTCCATTGCTGTAAAGAAAAACGCCGCCCGGAGGCGGCGCCAGGGATTAACCGAAGAGGGAGTAGAAAATCGCGGAGATGGCGATGAGGCCCATGATGACCACGAACACGTTGCTGATGTGGCCGCTGTACTTACGCATTGCAGGTACTTTCTGGATGGCGTACATCGGCATCAGGAACAGGATCATCGCGATAATCGGACCACCCAGGGTCTCAATCATGCCGAGGATGCTTGGGTTCAGGGTTGCCACAATCCAGGTGGTCACCAGCATGAACACCGCAGTCATCTTGTTCAGGCGGCTCACTTCAATGGTTTTACCGCGGCTACGCAGGGACTTGATCACCATGCCGTTAAAGCCTTCACGTGCGCCAAGGTAGTGGCCGAGGAAGGATTTAGTGATGGCGATAATCGCAATAATCGGTGCCATCCAGGCAATCAGCGGTGCGTTAAAGTGGTTTGCCAGGTAAGACAGGATAGAGATGTTCTGCTCTTTCGCGGACGCCAGGTCTGCCGGGGAGAGGCTCAGCACGCAACTGAACACGAAGAACATCACGGTCAGCACCATCATGATGTGAGCGAAGGCCAGAATTTTGGAGCACTTCTTCTCTGCATCCACGCCGTACTCTTCACGTTTTGCCACGGCAAAGGAGGAGATGATCGGGGAGTGGTTAAAGGAGAACACCATGACCGGAATTGCCAGCCACAGGGTCATCCACAGGCCGTTACCGGTAGAAGATGCGCTGCTCAGCGACAGCGTTTCCAGCGCGGCACCGTTCCACTGTGGGATCAGGTAGCAGGCCAGCAGCATCAGGGCAACTACAAACGGGAACACCAGAATGCTCATCGCTTTGACGATCATCTGCTCGCCGAAGCGCACGATGGTCATCATGCCGACAATCAGGATCAGGGACAGGATCGCACGCGGCGGAGGCGTCATGCTCAACTGGTGAGTCATAAAGCTTTCGACGGTGTTGGTGATTGCTACGCTGTACACCAGCAGAATGGGGTAAATTGCGAAGAAGTAGAGCAGGGTAATCAGCTTACCTGCGCCAATACCGAAGTGTTCTTCAACTACTTCAGTGATGTCTTCGCCCGGGTTTTTACCGGACAGCACGAAGCGGGTCAGGCCGCGGTGTGCGAAATAGGTCATCGGGAAAGCAAGGATTGCCATGATGATAAGCGGGATCATCCCGCCGACGCCGGCATTGATCGGCAGGAACAGTACGCCCGCACCGATCGCCGTGCCGTAAAGGCCCAGCATCCACATTGTGTCCGTTTTACGCCATCCGCTACGACTTTCAGCCGAGGCAATGGTGCTGGTCTGAATGGTTTCCATCTGTATCTCCTGGAGGAAGCAAATTGTCAGTTATTTGGTCAAATCCAATGAATAAATGACTGACGGTAAAATAAATTCGTGCCAAACGGGGTTTTATTATGATTTTCACCCGTGATTGTATGGGGCCGGAAAGATACATTTAAGTTATCAATGTATCAGTGATCGCGATCTCAAATGCGATAAAACACTTCCTGAAAGAAGGTTTTTAGACCATCAGACTGCTTTTTTCGAGTTAACGGCCGTTTATTGGCGCGGAGACTATCATTGGCAGTATGAGCAGGGAACGTTTGCCATGATGAAAACGTATGTTTTGCTGGAAAAGGTAGCGAAAATAGCGCTTTAAATCGCTTTAATATAATTTATGTGAATATTTAACGCTTTCGACAGGGGGCGTTTTTTCTGATCGACAGGAAAAGATAAGGGCGGCTTATGCGCCGCCCTGAAGTCAGGAGAGGGTTTCTCAGGAACAGATTTCGTAGCAGGGGATATAGGCGGAGCCCGGCAGCTTCATGCGGTGCTGCGCCACAAAGCTTTGCAGCAGCTTGTCCATCCGGCGCATCATCTCACTGTCGCCATGAATTTTGTACGGGCCAAATTCTTCAATGGCCCGGATCCCCACTTCCTTCACGTTACCGGCGACAATACCTGAGAAGGCACGGCGCAGGTCAGCCGCCAGCACTTCGACCGGCTGATCGGGATAAAGCTTCAGGTTCGCCATGTTCTCATGGGTCGGTTCGAAGGGCTGCTGCAGATCCGGCGCGATACGCATCGACCAGTTGAAGCTATAGGCATCGCCCGTGTCGCGGCGATTCTCTTTCACCAGCGGCATCGCTTTCTTCATCTGACGCGCCACTTCCGCAGGATCGTCCACGATAATGCGATAGTGACGGCGAGCGGCTTCCCCAAGCGTATGCACGATAAAATCGTCCAGCACGCGGAAGTAGTCCTCGCTCTCTTTCGGCCCGGTCAGGATCAGCGGCAGGACCTGGTTTTTGTTCGCCGGGTTCATCAGGATACCAAGCAGATACAGCAGCTCCTCCGCAGTGCCTACGCCGCCCGGGAAGATGATGATCCCATGGGCGATGCGCACGAACGCTTCCAGGCGCTTTTCGATATCCGGCATGATGATAAGTTCGTTCACCAGCGGATTTGGCGGCTCGGCGGCGATGATCGACGGTTCGGTCATGCCGATAAAGCGCCCTTCTTTATAACGCTGCTGCGCGTGGCCAACGGCGGCGCCTTTCATCGGCGCTTCCATCGCGCCCGGACCGCAGCCAGTGCAGATATTCAGTTCGCGTAGGCCAAGCTGGGTGCCGACGCGACGGGCATAAAGATATTCGTTTTCATTAATGGAGTGACCGCCCCAGCAAACGACCATACTCGGTGCTTCACCCACGTGCAACGCGCGGGCGTTACGCAGAATTGAGAACACGAGGTTGGTAATGTGGGCAGAACTTTCCAGATCAAGATTCGGGAAGCGGACGGTGTTATGGATCTGACCGTAGACGAACAGAATATCGCGCAGAACGGCAAACAGGTTGGCCTGCAGCGAGCGAATGATGCGACCGTCAACGAAGGCGTCTTCCGGCGGGTTAATCAGTTCCAGCTTCACACCGCGCTCGCGGCGCAGCACGTTGATGTCGAAACTTTCAAAGCGGGACAGCAGTTCCTTGCTGTTATCGGTGAGACTGCCTGAGTTGAGTACAGCCAGTGAACAGTTGCGGAACAGCTGGTACAGGTCGCTGCTGGCATTGCTTTTTAGCATGTCGACTTCCAGCTGCGACAGCATATCCATTGAGCCAAGCGGGCTAATATGTGTAATCAAGTGAGCTCCTTACGGGACGAGTATCGTCTTCCCTGATGATTACAATAGCCTTGCCTGTTTGCTTTCCACAAGAAAAAGCGCGGCAGAGGCCGCGCTTCAGTTCATGGACAAAAGAAGGAAAAAGCGTGGTTTTTCCTTCTTTGCCGTTATCAGCCGAAAATCAAAGAATTGATTTTCCTTGTTTTTTGCCGAGTGACTGATGACAAATGTTCACCTGTCAGAGGCTTGTCATCAGTCTCAAGCGCGGCAGAGGCCGCGCTTTATTTTGCAATGATTTATGTTACTGGCGCACCAGACGCCCGGTGGCGGGGACGAAGTCGGTGTTGCTGCGCCAGGGATTGATATCCAGCCCGCCGCGGCGCGTATAGCGCGCATAAACGCTGAGGAACTCCGGCTGGCAGAAACGCTGAATGTCGCTAAAAATGCGTTCTACACACTGCTCATGGAACTCATTGTGATGGCGGAAAGAGACCAGGTAACGCAGCAGCTTTTCCCGGTCGATTTTCGGCCCGCGGTACTGAATCTGCACTGAGCCCCAGTCCGGCTGATGGGTAATCAGGCAGTTGGATTTCAGCAGATGGCTGACCAGCGTCTCTTCAACGATTTTGCCGCTGGCGGCATCCTGGAGATGGTCGGCGCTGAACTCATAGCTGTCGATCTCAATGTCCTGATCGTCAATGCAGGTGCCGTGGAAATGGGCAATTGGCTGGCCTTCTGTTTCCTCCAGGCGGAACAGCGCGACGCTGACGTCACCTTGCGCACATTCGCGAAGATCGCGTTCGAGCGTGGCACGCACCTCTTCCCAACTGGCAAAACGAGTCTGGTTGAAGCTGTTGAGGTAGAGCTTAAAACTTTTCGATTCAACCAGATTAAGGCTGGTGTCGCTCAGCTCAACGTGGCCGACCGCCACCTGCGGCAGGCCTCTCTCGTTCAGCCAGGAGAGTTCGTACAGCGTCCAGATATCACCGCCGTGAAAGGGCAGGTTGTCGGCGTGCAGGCCAAGCGGATCGCGATTGAGGCTGCGCGGCACGGGCTGCAGCAGGCTGGCGTCGTAAACGTCCCGGTAATCAGTTGATTTGCCGAGCGTCAGGCCGGAGAGCGCCTGGTGGTTATCATAAGAAGACATGTTTCACCGTCATAAAGCAGGTAGACTAATAGGCTCAGTTTATCCTGGTTGACCTGGAGAGAGAAAGCAGTGGATCAGCAGACCGCAACAGCCTTACAGGCGTTTACCCAACGTTATTGTGATGCCTGGCAGCAACGTCATGGCACCTCACCGCGCAGTGAAGAGCTGTACGGAGTACCTTCCCCATGCGTGACGGGTACAGAAGAGGAGGCGGTATTCTGGCAGCCTCAGCCGTTTAGCCTGACCCCCACGCTGGAAGCGGTTGAAAGGGCGCTGGATATTGTGGTACAACACCCGCTTCAAACTTATTATACCAGTCAGTTTGCTGGTGACATGCCTGCGACGTTTGGCGAACGCCAGCTCACGCTGCTGCAGGTCTGGAGCCAGGATGATTTTCGCCGCGTGCAGGAAAATTTGATTGGGCATCTGGTTACCCAGAAGCGCCTTAAGCTTTCACCGACGCTGTTTATCGGCACGCTCGATAGCGAACTGGACGTCATTTCCGTCTGTAATCTGACGGGAGAAGTGCTTCTTGAAACGCTCGGTACCCGCAACCGCACCACGCTTTCCGCCTCCATGGCAAGCTTCCTGAGTCACCTTGATCCTCTTGTGTAATCCATTGGCCTGGCATCTCTGTGAGAGATCTCTTACAGGCCTTGTGAGAGATCGCCACCTTGTAAGACTGACATTGCCGCTGCGCTTTTGAAATTATCTCATTTAATCAAACAGTTATGCTCTCTCTTTGCGGCTTTCATATGAAATTAAGCTTACCGGATGCCCTACAAGAGCCTTGTAAGACGAGGCGGAATAAGGGATTCTATACACGTCGACAGGGAGTCGCACAACGAAACGAACATCAGGATGATGACGTTTCAGCAGGACACACCAGGACGGTGCTGCAAGGACAGGCTTGAGGATGCAAGCAAAAGGATGACGCAGGACGCGTTAAAGGACACCTCCAGGATGGAGAAAGAGAGCCGGTCAGGATGGTCGGTGGATCAGGAAGATCGGGACACGCTTACGGATAAGTGAAATCGCATCGGGGTGGTGCGAGCAGGACGCGGAAGTTTACGGATGAACTGGTCAGGAGACCGCAGGAAAAGTTGTCACGGATGAGCAGGGAGCACCAAAAGTAGCTGGATTGCTGCGAAACGAACCGGGAGCACTGTGTAAAAACAGTGCTCCCTTTTTTTATTTCCCTTTCTACCGATGGTATCCTGCGCCGCAGATTTCCATTTCGACGTCTCATTCGAGGTTTTCATGAGCCATCACGACAGCGTGCGCCTGCGCCTGCACGCGATTGAATCACTGCTGCGCGAACATCAGCACTGGCAGGACTACGCGCCGGATGCCAGCGTGTTCGAAAGCACACAGCCTTTCTGTATGGATACGCTGGAGCCGCTCGAATGGCTGCAATGGGTGCTGCTCCCCCGTATGCACCAGCTTATCGAGAGCCAGCAGCCACTGCCGCAAAGCTTCGCCGTGGCGCCCTATTATGAAATCGCCCTTGAGGCGGGCCACCCGTTCCGTGCGATCATCCTGCCGGAGCTTGAGCAGCTCGATGCGCTGTTTGCTGGTGTTGACGACTGATGCTGGAAATCCTCTACCAGGATGAGTGGCTGGTCGCAGTCAATAAACCTTCCGGCTGGCTGGTTCACCGTAGCTGGCTCGATCGCGATGAAAAAGTGGTGGTGATGCAGACCGTACGTGACCAGATTGGTCAGCACGTATTTACCGTGCATCGTCTGGACAGACCAACATCCGGCGTATTGCTGATGGGATTATCGAGCGAAGCAGGCCGCCGTCTTTCGCTGCAGTTTGAGCAGCATCAGATTCAGAAGCGCTATCATGCCATCGTGCGCGGCTGGCTGACGGAGGAGGCGGTGCTTGATTATCCGCTGGTGGAAGAACTGGATAAAATCGCCGACAAATTTGCTCGTGAAGACAAAGAAGCCCAGCCCGCGGTAACGCATTATCGCGGCCTGGCGACGGTAGAGATGCCGGTTGCTACCGGGCGCTATCCTACCACCCGCTACGGCCTGGTGGAGCTCGACCCGAAAACCGGGCGCAAGCATCAGCTGCGTCGCCACATGAGTCATCTGCGTCATCCGATCCTCGGCGACAGCAAGCACGGCGATCTGCGCCAGAACCGCAGCGCGGCGGAACATTTCGGCTGTAATCGCTTAATGCTGCACGCAAGCGAACTGCATTTGAAGCATCCTTTCACCGGTAAGCCGCTGGCGATACGTGCAAGACTTGATGACGTCTGGATGCAGGCATTGTCACATTTCGGCTGGCGCGGCCTTCTCCCTGACGTTGAAAGGGTTGAGTTTGCGCCGGACAACGGTCAGGATGACCGCATAACTGAATGATTCAGGGAGAAAAGTAATGGCGGAAGTGGGTATTTTTGTTGGCACCATGTACGGGAATGCACTGCTGGTGGCGGAAGAAGCAGAAACCCTTCTCAAGGCACACGGCCATCAGGCGACGGTCTTTGAAGATCCGGAAGTTGACGACTGGGCATCATACCAGGGGAAATATGCCCTTGTCGTGACGTCCACCACCGGGCAGGGCGATCTGCCGGACAGCATCGTGCCGCTGTATGAAGGCATCAAGGACATGTATCAGCCTCATCTGCGCTACGGCATTATTGCGCTCGGTGACAGCACCTATTCGCACTTCTGCGGCGGCGGCAAAAAATTTGATGCGCTATTGCAGGAGCAGGGCGCGCAGCGCATCGGCGAGATGCTGATGATTGACGCCAGCGAAGATCCTGAACCGGAAAGCGTTTCCAACCCGTGGGTTGAACACTGGGCTACGCTACTCAGTTGACCGTCAGTGCCCTTCAGCCGAAGGGTACCTCTTTTCCGTCCTGAACGGATTTCGTGAACCAGCCCCCATCCTCCTGGGCATAAGCCCCAAAACACCTTTTCCCACTCCATGAATGCTGTGTGTATGCACGGTGAGCCCGTGAGTGCGCGTTTTTATACTTATCTCCGCCGGTAAATAAAACGTGGCAAACCTCCGGGCGATGCCGCCATAAAAACAGACATCATTCTGATTACCCTACAGGTTGCGTTGTTCAGAATGAGGGAAGCCTCAGGAGTACAACAATGAGTTCACTAAGTCAGGCGACGGCGGCTGCTGAAAAGCGGACTAACGCGCGCTACTGGATTGTGGTGATGCTGTTTATCGTCACCTCCTTCAACTACGGCGACCGCGCCACCCTCTCCATTGCCGGGTCTGAAATGGCCAAAGATATTGGCCTGGATCCGGTCGGTATGGGATATGTTTTCTCTGCTTTTTCATGGGCCTACGTGATAGGTCAAATCCCCGGCGGCTGGCTGCTTGATCGCTTCGGGTCCAAACGAGTCTATTTCTGGTCGATCTTTACCTGGTCGATGTTCACCCTGCTGCAGGGCTTCGTCGATATCTTCAACGGTTTCGGCATTATCGTGGCGCTGTTTACGTTGCGCTTCCTGGTGGGCCTCGCTGAAGCGCCGTCCTTCCCGGGCAACAGTCGCATCGTCGCGGCGTGGTTCCCCGCGCAGGAGAGGGGCACCGCGGTAGCCATTTTTAACTCCGCCCAGTATTTCGCAACGGTGATCTTTGCGCCAATCATGGGCTGGCTGACTCACGAGGTGGGCTGGTCGCACGTGTTCTTCTTTATGGGCGGGCTTGGGATCCTGATTAGCCTCCTGTGGCTGAAGATGATCCACGAACCCAACCGGCATCCCGGCGTGAACCAGAAAGAGCTGGATTACATTGCCGAAGGCGGGGCGCTGATCAATATGGATCAGAAAAAGACCACGCAGCATGTGCCGATGCGTGACAAATGGGGGCAGATTAAGCAACTGATCGGCTCGCGCATGATGATTGGCATCTATCTGGGCCAGTACTGTATCAACGCCCTGACTTACTTTTTCATCACCTGGTTCCCGGTGTATCTGGTGCAGGCGCGCGGCATGTCGATTCTCAAAGCGGGGTTTGTCGCCTCCATTCCGGCGGTGTGCGGCTTCGTCGGCGGCGTGCTGGGCGGGATCGTTTCTGACTGGCTGATGCGCAAAAGCGGTTCGCTGAACGTGGCGCGTAAAACGCCAATTGTGCTCGGCATGCTGCTGTCGATGACCATGGTCTTCTGTAACTATGTTAACGCGGAGTGGATGATCATCGGCTTTATGGCGATGGCCTTCTTTGGCAAAGGTATTGGTGCGCTGGGCTGGGCGGTGATGGCAGATACGGCACCGAAAGAGATAAGCGGCCTTAGCGGCGGTCTGTTCAATATGTTCGGTAACGTCTCCGGCATCGTGACGCCTATCGCCATCGGTTACATCGTGGCGACCACCGGATCGTTCAACTGGGCCCTTATCTACGTCGGTATTCATGCACTGGTGGCGGTTCTGAGCTATCTGGTGCTGGTGGGCGACATCAAACGTATCGAACTTAAACCTGTCGCGGAGCGTACGGCATGAATACTCAGGCAAGCCCAATTATCACTGACATGAAGGTTATCCCCGTTGCGGCGCAGGACAGCATGCTGATGAATATCGGCGGCGCGCACCATGCTTACTTTACGCGCAATATCGTGGTGCTCACCGATAACGCCGGGCATACCGGCGTCGGGGAGGCGCCCGGCGGGGAAGTTATTTACCAGACGCTGGTGGAGGCCATTCCGCAGGTTGTCGGCCAGGAAATTGCGCGCATGAACCGGGTCGTGCAGCAGGTTCATAAAGGCAATCAGGCCGCGGATTTCGATACCTTCGGCAAAGGTGCCTGGACGTTCGAACTGAAGGTCAACGCCGTGGCGGCGCTGGAGGCCGCATTGCTGGATTTGCTCGGTCAGGCGCTGAACGTCCCCGTTTGCGAGCTGTTAGGACCGGGCAAACAGCGCGATGCGGTGACGGTGCTGGGATATCTGTTTTACATCGGCGATCGCAACAAAACGGATTTGCCGTATACCGAAGGGCGGCGTGACAGCCACGACTGGTATCACCTGCGCCATCAGGAAGCGCTCTCGTCTTCTGCCGTAGTGCGACTGGCCGAGGCGGCACAGGACAGGTATGGCTTCAAAGATTTCAAGCTTAAGGGCGGCGTGCTGCCGGGCGAGCAGGAAATTGAGACGGCGAAAGCGCTCAAAAAGCGTTTTCCTGATGCGCGTATCACAGTCGATCCGAACGGCGCATGGCTGCTTGATGAAGCCATTTCATTGTGCAAAGGCATGCAGGATGTTCTGACCTACGCTGAAGATCCCTGTGGCGCGGAGCAGGGTTTTTCCGGGCGTGAAGTGATGGCGGAATTTCGCCGGGCGACGGGCCTGCCGGTGGCAACGAACATGATCGCCACTAACTGGCGTGAAATGGGGCATGCGGTGATGCTTAATGCCGTTGATATCCCGCTGGCAGACCCGCATTTCTGGACGCTGTCAGGCGCGGTACGCGTGGCACAGCTTTGCGACGACTGGGGGCTGACCTGGGGCTGCCATTCGAATAACCACTTCGATATCTCGCTTGCCATGTTTACCCATGTCGGCGCGGCGGCGCCTGGCAAGCCGACCGCCATTGATACACACTGGATCTGGCAGGAAGGCGATGCCAGGCTGACCAAAAATCCACTGCAAATTGAGAACGGCAAAATCGTCGTGCCGGAGGCGCCAGGGCTCGGGGTCGAGCTTGACTGGTCACAGGTTGAAAAGGCGCACGATGCATACAAACGCCTGCCCGGAGGCGCGCGCAATGACGCGCTGCCGATGCAGTATTTGATCCCAGGCTGGACATTCGATCGCAAACGTCCCGTTTTCGGTCGCTCAAACTAAAAGGATTGCATGATGACGCTTCAACACTCCACGCCAATCGTGACCTCAATGCAGGTGATCCCGGTTGCCGGGCACGACAGCATGCTGATGAACCTGAGCGGGGCGCACGCGCCGTTCTTCACCCGCAATATCGTTCTGATTAAGGATAATGCCGGGCATACCGGCGTCGGCGAAATTCCCGGTGGTGAGAAAATTCGTCAGACCCTGGAAGACGCCGCGGCGCTGGTGGTGGGTAAAACCCTTGGCGAATATAAAAACGTTCTCAACCTTGTGCGCACTGCCTTTGCCGATCGCGACTCTGGCGGCCGTGGCATGCAAACCTTCGATCTGCGTACCACTATTCACGTGGTGACGGGCATTGAAGCGGCGCTGCTGGATTTACTCGGTCAGCATCTGGGCGTCAACGTCGCATCCCTGCTGGGCGACGGGCAGCAGCGCAGCGAAGTGGAGATGCTCGGTTATCTGTTCTTCGTCGGCGATCGTCAGCGTACGCCGTTGCCGTATCAGAGCCAGCCGGATGACAAATGCGACTGGTACC
The DNA here is from genome assembly GCA_002470465.1 of Pluralibacter sp. UBA7423. Taxonomy (GTDB): domain Bacteria; phylum Pseudomonadota; class Gammaproteobacteria; order Enterobacterales; family Enterobacteriaceae; genus Scandinavium. The sequence goes on along the minus strand of DKMD01000022.1, from coordinate 97,174 downwards.
GCGTGCGCCACGATGAAGCGATGACGCCGGATGCGGTCGTGCGCCTGGCGGAAGCGGCCTATGAAAAATACGGCTTCAATGATTTTAAACTGAAAGGCGGCGTGCTGAGCGGCAAGGAAGAGGCCGAAGCGGTGACTGCGCTTGCCGGACGCTTCCCGCAGGCGCGCATTACGCTCGACCCGAACGGGGCCTGGTCGCTGGATGAAGCGATAAAAATCGGCAAGCAGCTGCGTAACGTGCTGGCCTATGCGGAAGATCCGTGCGGCGCGGAGCAGGGCTTCTCCGGGCGAGAAGTGATGGCGGAATTCCGCCGCGCGACCGGCCTGCCGACGGCCACCAACATGATTGCGACGGACTGGCGGCAGATGGGGCACACGCTTTCGCTCCAGTCCGTGGATATTCCGTTGGCGGATCCGCACTTCTGGACGATGCAGGGCTCGGTGCGCGTGGCGCAGATGTGTCATGAGTTTGGCCTCACCTGGGGCTCGCATTCCAATAATCATTTCGATATTTCGCTGGCGATGTTCACCCACGTGGCCGCTGCTGCTCCGGGCAAAATTACCGCCATCGACACTCACTGGATTTGGCAGGAGGGCAATCAGCAACTGACCAACTCACCGTTTGAGATCAAAGGCGGCATGGTTCAGGTGCCCTCCACGCCTGGCCTCGGCGTTGAGCTGGATATGGACCGCGTTATGCATGCTCATGAGCTGTATCGGAAACACGGGCTCGGCGCACGTGATGATGCCATGGGGATGCAGTATCTTATTCCAGGATGGACGTTCGACAACAAGCGCCCGTGCATGGTGCGCTAATGGAAAAATGCCGTAACCCCGTTAAGGACAGCCTATGAAAATCGTGATAGCCCCGGATTCATACAAAGAAAGCCTGAGCGCGCTGGAGGTGGCCTGCGCCATTGAGGCAGGCTTCAGGCAGATATTCCCCGATGCTGAGTACGTCAAAATTCCGGTGGCGGATGGCGGTGAGGGCACCGTGGAAGCGATGGTTGCCGCTACCCGGGGGCGCGTTATCACGGTGGACGTTACCGGCCCGTTGGGCGAACCGGTGCAGGCGTTCTACGGTATTTCCGGCGATGAGCACACCGCGTTTATCGAAATGGCGGCCGCCAGCGGTCTGGAAAGCGTGCCGCCCGCGAAGCGTAATCCGCTGAAAACGACGTCGTGGGGCACGGGCGAACTGATTCGCCACGCGCTGGATGCGGGAGTGAAAGAGATAATCATCGGTATCGGCGGCAGCGCCACCAACGACGGCGGAGCCGGAATGGTGCAGGCGTTAGGCGTGAAGCTGCTGACTGAAAATGAGCAGCCCATCCCGCCGGGCGGGGAAGGGCTGGAGCAGCTGGCAAAGATTGAGCTTTCCGGGCTGGATCCGCGCTTGGCAGAGTGCCACATTCACGTCGCCTGCGACGTCACCAATCCGCTGACGGGGAAAGAGGGCGCTACGGCCGTGTTTGGGCCGCAAAAAGGCGCGAATGCGGAAATGATCCCGCGGCTGGATGCGGCGCTGACGCACTATGCCACGCTTATTCAACGTGATTTAAATATTGATGTACTGCGCCTTGAAGGCGGGGGCGCGGCAGGCGGTATGGGCGCCGCGCTGTTTGCCTTTTGCGGCGCAACGCTGCGCCCGGGCATTGAGATTGTGACCGAAGCGCTCCAGCTGGCGGAAAAGGTGGCCGACGCCACGCTGGTTATTACCGGCGAAGGACGAATCGACAGCCAGACCGTTCACGGTAAGGTTCCCGTTGGCGTCGCGAAAGTGGCAAAGCGTTTTAACATCCCGGTGATTGCCATTGCCGGTAGCCTGACCGACGACGTTGAGGTTGTGCATCAGCACGGTCTGGATGCGGTATTCAGCGTGCTCTGTCAGGTGGGTACGCTTGAAGACGCGCTGGCGGGTGCGCAGGAGAACGTCAGACGCACGGCGCGCAACGTGGCGGCGGTGCTCAGGATGGGGTCAGTTTATTGAGCTGCCCCTCTCCCAAAGGGAAAGGGTAGCCGTGAATTTACATTACCCCAAAATCTCGCGGGCTTCCCGGGCGACGTTGTCCATCTCGTCCAGCAGCTCCAGCAGCTCGGGCTCCAGATCTTCCGGCGAGGCACCATTGCGCAGCTGGCCTTCAATCAGGTGGCACAGATTTTTTAGCCGCGGCACGCCGCTGTAGCCGCAGCTGCCGTGCAGCTTATGGATGGCATCGACCAGGTCCTCCGGCTTTTCGCCCACCAGCTGTTCTTCCACCTTGTTGCGGATTTCCGGCAGGAACTCCACCAGCATTTGCAGCATATCCCGCGCCAAATCCTGCTTATTGGCTGCCTGACGCAGCGCCAGCGCCCAGTCGAACGTGGTATCGATATTCACCGGCGGATGCGATTCCGGAACCTCAACGGACGGGGCGCTCATCCCTGGCTTGTAGCGCAGCAGCAGGTTATGCAGCTTGCTCTCTTCAATGGGCTTCGCCAGATAGTCATTCATCCCGGCGCTCAGAAGCTTCTCTTTCTGGCCCGCCATGGCATGTGCGGTCACCGCAATCACCGGTGTTTGCTGCTGGTGCGGCAGCTGGTGAATCAACTCACAGGCGCGAATGCCGTCCATATCCGGCATCTGAATGTCCATTAAAATCAGGTCGAACTGCATCTGCTTCGCCCGCTCAATTGCCTGCAGGCCGCTGTCGCACAGCTCGACGTTTTGCACCTGATCTTCGAGCAGGGCGCCGATAAGCTTCAGGTTGGCCGGGTTATCGTCCACCGCCATCACTGACATACCGAGGCGCGAATCGGCAGGGATCGCTTCTTCCGGCGTCTGGTTAATCCGGCAATACTCCGTCAGCGCTGGCAATAAGCGAGTGGCGGTGAGTGGCTTCAGCAGGCAGGCGGCAGCGCCCGCTTTTTTCAGCGCTTCGGCGTTTACCTGAGCATGACACGGGAGCCCCAGCACGAGGAAATCGGACATGGAATAGGCGCGTTCAAGCTTATCGGTGTGAAGGCTAAGGTCCCGCATGGACACGGGCACCCCAATCAAGAGAATGTCGTAGCGCTCTTCCGGTAAAGCGGAGAAGGTCGGGCTATAAACCACGTCCAGCGGCGTAGTCGCCAGTAAATCCAGCGTGGACTGCGCCGCGGCAGCGTTGGCTTCAACGTATGCCAGCCGTTTCCCGGCCAGGCACGCGGTGGCCAGACTATCGGAAGCCACGTTGGGATTCAGATCGAGATTGATATGGAACCAGAAGGTCGAGCCGCGGTTCGGCTGGCTGTGGAAGGAGATATCACCGCCCATCTCTTTGACCAGCTTCTGGGTGATAACAAGACCCAGCCCGGTACCGCCATGACGTCGCGAAATGCTGGCGTCCGCCTGACGGAAGGCCTGGAATAGGCGGGACTGATCGCGCTCAGGAATGCCGATGCCGGTGTCGCGAATCTGTACCTCAATCTGCGCTTTGTTGTGGCTCATCGAGCGCTTCTCTACCAGCACGTCGATATTGCCGTTTTCAGTGAATTTAATCGCGTTACCGACCAGGTTTGTAATGATCTGCTGCAGGCGCAGCGGGTCGCCAATCACGTTATCCGGCACGTCGTTTTTGATGTTCAGCGTCAGCTCAAGGTCTTTATCGTGGGCAGAGTGAGCAAGCAACGTGACAACCTCATCCAGCGAATTGCGCAGCGGGAACGGAATGCTTTCGAGCACCAGCTTGCCCGCTTCCAGCTTCGAGAAGTCCAGCACGTCGTTGATGATGGAGAGCAGATTATGCGCTGAACGTTCAATGGTATTGAGGTGATCTCGCTGGGTTGGGTTGAGATCGGTTTTCAGCGTCAGGCGCGTAAAGCCAATCACGCCATTCAGCGGCGTTCGCAGCTCATGCGACATATTGGCGAGGAATTCAGATTTAATGCGCGCCGCTTCCTGGGCACGCTTTTTGGCGAGATCCAGCTCGACGTTCTGGATTTCCATCTGCTCCAGGGTTTCGCGCAGATCGGAGGTCGCCTGGTCGACGTTGTGCTGCATCTCTTCGTGATAGGCGGCAAGCGACATCGCCATCGAGTTGATGCCGTTTTTCAGCATGTCGAGTTCGCCGAGCATGAAGCCTTCCACGCGGCTGTCGAGCTGACCACGCCGGATACGGTCGACGGTATTCACCATATTGCGTATTGGCCCGGTGACATCGCGCATCAGACGCCAGCCGAATATCAGCGCGATGCCTATACAGAACAGCATCATCACGCTGGAGATGAAAATCTCTTTGTACTGCTGCAGACGAACCGATCTCAGATCCAGCTCCAGCGCCACGTAGCCGAGCATATTGATCGGCGTTTTGGCATCCGACGACGGCGACTCATCCGGTGAATAGCTTTCGGAAATGATAGGCGTACGCAGGATCATCAGATCGCCGCTGCGGTGAACGCTTAACTTGCGGGGGAGCGGCGCGCCCTTCGGCAGCTGGAGTTCGCTCGGATCGAGATGGTAATTCGAGGTAACAAACAGCCGGTTGTGTTCGTCGTAAACCGAAATTGCCCGCACGATGTCCGAATGGCGGCGGTGCAGGACGCTAATTAGCTGCCCAATTGACTCGCGGTTTTGCAGGTTCATGCCATATTCACTGGATACCGCGAGCGGCTCAATGATGCTGGCTCCGGCATCTTCCAGCTGACGCTGCAGATCGTGGTAGCGGTGAACGACAAAGAAGATGCTGAGCAGCAAACCGATGAGCACGGTCGGAGCCAGAATCAGGATCATCATGCGCGCGCGAAGGCTGTAGTTGGTCATGGAGGTCCGTTATGGGAGAATCAGGGTTAATACATTACGTTTGAGAAAAATCTCTGAATGGCGCAATTCTACTCTGCAAAACGCCGCGTGACGACGCGCGAGATCATAACCGTAACGGTAAACGACCTGGATCCTTTCGGCCAGGGCGTGGCGCGCCACAACGGAAAAACACTGTTTATCAATGAATTATTGCCTGGTGAGCGGGCGGAAATCCGTATTACTGAGGATAAAAAACAGTATGCGCGCGGGCAGGTAAAACGTCGACTTAGCGACAGCCCGGAGCGTGAAAAGCCCCGCTGTCCGCATTTTGGCGTCTGCGGTGGCTGCCAGCAGCAGCATGCCAGCGTCGCGCTACAGCAGCGCAGCAAGCAGGCGGCACTGGCGCGACTGATGAAGCGGGACGTGGATGAAGTCCTCTCTGCCGAACCCTGGGGCTACCGCCGCCGTGCTCGTCTGAGCCTGAATTACCAGCCAAAAACCCAACGCTTACAGATGGGTTTTCGCAAGGCCGGGTCGAACGACATCGTAGATGTGACGCAGTGCCCCGTTTTGGTGCCCGCTCTTGAGGCATTATTGCCCGCCGTACGCGAATGTCTGAGCGGACTTGCTGGCGGACGCCATCTCGGCCACGTGGAGCTGGTGCAGGCCGACAACGGCCCGCTGATGGTGCTGCGCCATACCGCACAGCTAAGCGCTGCGGATAAAGCAAAACTGGAACAGTTTTCGCATTCACACCAGCTTGCGCTGTGGCTGGCACCACAAAGCGATAGCATTGAACAGGTTAGCGGAGAACAGCCCTGGTACACTTCAGACGGGCTACGCTTAACGTTCAGCCCGCGCGACTTTATTCAGGTAAATGACGGCGTGAACCAGAAAATGGTGACGACCGCGCTGGCCTGGCTGGACGTTCAGCCGGAAGATCGCGTGCTGGATCTGTTCTGCGGAATGGGCAACTTTACGCTGCCGCTGGCGAAACGCGCCGCAAGCGTGGTTGGCGTGGAAGGCGTGCCTGCCCTGGTCGAAAAAGGCCAGCAGAATGCACAGCATAACGCGTTACACAATGTGACGTTCTTTCACGAAAACCTCGAGGAAGATGTCACCCTGCAGGCCTGGGCGAAAAACGGGTTTGACAAAATTTTACTCGATCCTGCGCGGGCGGGCGCACCGGGCGTGATGCAGCATATCGTAAAATTGGCCCCCAGACGGGTGGTCTATGTCTCCTGCAACCCGGCGACGCTGGCGCGAGACAGCGAGGTGCTGCTGGCGGCGGGCTATCAAATTCAGCGTCTGGCAATGCTGGACATGTTCCCGCACACTGGGCACCTGGAGTCGATGGTGCTGTTTGAGCACAAATAATGAATCAAGGCTTGTCGAATCCGACAGGCCCGGCCCTAAAGGAGAGGACAATGGTTGCGGTACGCAGTGCACATCTTAATAAAGCTGGGGAGTTCGATCCGGTTAAATGGATAGCAAGCCTGGGCATTTCCAGCCAGCAGTCGTGTGAACGCTTAGCCGAAACATGGACCTATTGTCGCGAACAAACCCTCAATCACCCTGACGCGGAGCTGCTGCTGTGGCGCGGCGTCGAGATGGTCGAAATCCTCTCTATGCTGAACATGGATATCGATTCCCTGCGGGCTGCGTTGTTGTTCCCGCTCGTGGTCGGCGATGTGGTCAGCGAAGAGACGCTGGAAGCGAGCGCCGGCAAATCCATCGTCACGCTGATTCACGGCGTGCGCGACATGGCTGCTATTCGCCAGCTGAAAGCGACCCACAATGATTCTGTCTCTTCGGAGCAGGTCGATAACGTGCGCCGCATGCTGCTGGCGATGGTCGATGATTTCCGCTGCGTGGTCATCAAGCTTGCCGAGCGCATTGCGCATCTACGTGAAGTGAAGGACGCGCCTGAAGACGAGCGCGTGCTGGCGGCAAAAGAATGTACCAACATCTACGCGCCGCTGGCGAACCGTCTCGGTATCGGTCAGCTGAAGTGGGAGCTCGAGGATTACTGCTTCCGCTACCTGCACCCGGCGGAGTACAAGCGCATCGCCAAACTGCTGCACGAGCGCCGTATCGACCGCGAGCACTACATCGACGAGTTCGTCGGCACGCTGCGCGCCTCCATCAAAGAAGAGGGCGTGAAGGCCGAGGTCTACGGGCGACCGAAACACATCTACAGCATCTGGCGCAAAATGCAGAAGAAGCATTTGCAGTTCGATGAGCTGTTTGACGTGCGTGCGGTACGCATCGTTGCTGAGCGTTTGCAGGACTGCTATGCGGCGCTGGGTATTGTGCATACCCATTTCCGCCATCTGCCGGACGAGTTCGACGATTACGTCGCTAACCCAAAACCGAACGGCTACCAGTCGATTCACACCGTTGTGTTAGGGCCGGGTGGTAAAACGGTCGAAATTCAGATCCGTACCCGTCAGATGCACGAAGAGTCTGAGCTTGGCGTGGCGGCGCACTGGAAATACAAAGAGGGCGCGGCTTCCAGCGGCGCTCGCGGTCACGAAGATCGTATCGCGTGGCTGCGTAAGCTGATTGCCTGGCAGGAAGAGATGGCGGATTCGGGCGAAATGCTCGACGAAGTGCGCAGCCAGGTATTCGACGATCGGGTGTATGTCTTTACCCCGAAAGGCGACGTAGTGGACTTGCCTGCGGGCTCCACGCCGCTCGATTTTGCCTACCATATCCACAGCGATGTCGGTCACCGTTGTATTGGGGCGAAAATCAGCGGGCGCATCGTGCCGTTCACCTACCAGCTGCAGATGGGCGATCAGATTGAAATCATCACCCAGAAGCAGCCGAACCCAAGCCGCGACTGGCTGAATCCGAACCTTGGCTACGTTACCACCAGCCGCGGGCGCTCGAAAATTCACGCCTGGTTCCGCAAACAGGATCGCGATAAAAACATTCTCGCCGGCCGCCAGATCCTTGACGACGAGCTGGAACGCCTCGGCATCAACCTGAAGGAAGCCGAGAAGCACCTGCTGCCGCGCTACAACTTCAATGAACTGGACGAGCTGCTGGCGGCGATTGGCGGCGGCGATATTCGCCTCAATCAGATGGTGAACTTCCTGCAGGGCCAGTTCAACAAGCCGAGCGCGGCGGAGCAGGACGCGGCAGCGTTGAAGCAGCTTCAGCAGAAAACCTACAACCCGCAGCAGAATCGCAAGAAAGACGACGGGCGCGTGGTCGTGGAAGGCGTGGGCAATCTGATGCACCACATTGCGCGTTGCTGCCAGCCCATTCCGGGCGATGAAATCGTCGGATTTATCACCCAGGGGCGCGGGATCTCCGTGCATCGTGCCGACTGCGACCAGCTGGTTGAACTGCAATCCCACGCGCCGGAGCGCATTGTGGATGCCGTCTGGGGCGAAAGCTACTCTGCCGGGTATTCGCTGGTGGTCCGCGTACAGGCCAACGATCGCAGCGGCTTGTTGCGTGATATCACCACGATCCTCGCCAACGAGAAGGTTAACGTGCTGGGCGTTGCCAGCCGCAGCGATACGAAGCAGCAGTTGGCCACTATCGACATGACCATCGAAATCTACAACCTGCAGGTGCTGGGCCGCGTGCTTGGCAAGCTGAACCAGGTACCGGACGTGATTGATGCTCGCCGTCTGCACGGCGGATGAGCGCATAATTTTTCGTAGGCCGGATCAGGCGTAGCCGCCATCCGGCATTTTCCCCAGCGGCGCACTGCTTGCCGGGGCTACGTTCTTTTTCATCAGGATATAAAAATGAATCAAATCGACCGCCTGCTCGGCATCATGAAACGCCTGCGCGACCCGGAAAACGGCTGTCCGTGGGACAAAGAGCAGACTTTCGCCACCATCGCGCCATACACCCTCGAAGAAACCTACGAAGTGCTGGACGCCATCAGCCGTGAAGATTTTGACGACCTGCGTGGCGAGCTTGGCGATCTGCTGTTCCAGGTGGTGTTCTACGCGCAGATGGCGCAGGAGGAAGGGCGCTTTAACTTCGATGATATCTGCGCCGCCATCAGCGACAAGCTCGAACGTCGCCATCCGCATATCTTTGGCGATGCGACCGCGGGCAACAGCGCGGAAGTGCTGGAACGCTGGGAAGCCATTAAAAGTGCTGAACGTGCCGAAAAAGCTCAGCACTCGGCGCTCGACGATATTCCGCACAGCCTGCCTGCGCTGATGCGTTCCCATAAAATCCAGAAGCGCGTCTCTGCCGTGGGCTTCGACTGGACGTCGCTTGGCCCGGTGCTCGACAAAGTCTACGAAGAGATCGACGAAGTGATGCACGAGGCCAAACAGGCCGTCATTGACGAAGCAAAGCTCGAAGAGGAGATGGGCGACCTGCTGTTCGCAACGGTCAATCTGTCCCGCCATTTAGGCGTCAAAGCCGAGACGGCGTTACAAAAAGCCAACCTCAAATTCGAGCGTCGTTTCCGGGAAGTAGAACGGATTGTTGCCGCGCGAGGCCTGGAAATGACCGGAATTGACCTCGAAGCGATGGAAAGCGTGTGGCAGGAGGTAAAACGGCAGGAAACTGATCTCTAACACTTTTTTGCGATCAAGCGCGATTTGTGTGATTTTTAAAATGACAAGCGCTTGATTTGCGTCAAAAACATTTACCCAAAAGGGGCTATTTTCTCACTCCTTATCTTGCTTGAGCCTGGGAATGGAGGCGAAGAATGAATGTTTGTGGCGCTCGCCGTGTTCGGGTATACTACTTTCCCGTCCTGGTTATTCCATCATTCCAACCTAACTTCTCAGGTTCAGCATGACAACGAACTATATTTTTGTGACCGGCGGGGTCGTATCCTCTCTGGGTAAAGGCATTGCAGCCGCCTCCCTCGCAGCCATCCTCGAAGCCCGTGGCCTTAACGTGACCATGATGAAACTGGATCCGTACATCAACGTCGATCCGGGCACCATGAGTCCTATCCAGCACGGGGAAGTGTTCGTTACTGAAGACGGCGCTGAAACTGACCTGGACCTGGGTCACTACGAGCGTTTCATTCGCACCAAAATGACTCGCCGCAACAACTTCACGACTGGCCGTATCTACTCTGACGTCCTGCGCAAAGAGCGCCGTGGCGATTACCTGGGCGCAACCGTTCAGGTTATCCCGCACATCACCAATGCCATTAAAGAACGCGTACTTGCGGGCGGTGAAGGTCATGACGTGGTGCTGGTAGAAATCGGCGGTACCGTAGGTGATATCGAATCCCTGCCGTTCCTCGAAGCGATTCGCCAGCTGGCCGTGGATATCGGTCGTGAACATGCGCTGTTCATGCACCTGACTCTGGTGCCTTACCTGGCCGCGGCGGGTGAAGTCAAAACCAAGCCGACTCAGCACTCCGTGAAAGAGCTGCTCTCCATCGGTATTCAGCCAGACATTCTGATCTGCCGCTCCGATCGCGCCGTACCGGCCAACGAGCGTGCAAAAATTGCTTTGTTCTGTAACGTTCCAGAAAAAGCCGTTATTTCGATGAAAGACGTCGATTCCATTTATAAAATCCCGGGCCTGTTGAAATCACAGGGCCTGGACGATTATATTTGTAAACGATTCAGCTTGAACTGTCCGGAAGCCAATCTGTCAGAATGGGAACAGGTTATCTACGAAGAAGCTAACCCGGCAGGTGAAGTCACGATTGGTATGGTCGGTAAGTACATTGAGCTGCCGGATGCCTATAAGTCCGTGATTGAAGCGCTGAAGCACGGTGGTCTGAAGAACCGCGTCTCCGTCAACATCAAGCTTATCGATTCGCAGGATGTTGAAACCCGCGGCGTAGAAATTCTGAAAGATCTGGACGCCATTCTGATCCCTGGCGGCTTCGGCTACCGCGGTGTTGAAGGTAAGATCGCGACCGCACGCTATGCGCGTGAAAACAATATTCCTTACCTCGGCATTTGCCTGGGTATGCAGGTTGCATTGATTGAGTTCGCTCGTCACGTAGCCGGGATGGAAAACGCCAACTCGACGGAATTTGTGCCAGACTGTAAGTACCCGGTTGTGGCCCTTATCACCGAATGGCGTGACGAAGACGGGAATGTCGAAGTGCGTACTGAGAAAAGCGATCTCGGCGGCACCATGCGTCTGGGGGCTCAGGCCTGCCAGCTCAGCGACGACAGCCTGGTTCGCAAGATGTACGGCGAAGAGACTATCACCGAGCGTCACCGTCACCGCTACGAAGTCAACAATATGCTGTTGAAACAGATTGAAGCTGCGGGCCTGCGCGTTGCGGGCCGTTCCGGGGATGATCAGTTGGTCGAGATCATCGAGGTGCCGAATCATCCGTGGTTCGTCGCCTGTCAGTTCCATCCGGAGTTTACTTCTACGCCGCGTGACGGGCATCCGCTGTTTGCAGGCTTCGTGAAAGCCGCCAGCGAATACCAGAAGCGTCAGGCGAAGTAAAAAAGTTAGAACGGCAGCGCCCCTGGTTGGGGCGCTGTTTGTCTGGAGTTTTAGTTTAACTTGTACTGAGGAAAACCTAATGTCCAAAATCGTTAAAGTCATCGGTCGTGAAATCATCGACTCCCGTGGTAACCCGACTGTTGAAGCCGAAGTACACCTGGAAGGTGGTTTCGTCGGTATGGCTGCTGCGCCGTCAGGTGCATCTACCGGTTCCCGCGAAGCGCTGGAGCTGCGTGATGGCGACAAATCCCGCTTCATGGGTAAAGGCGTACTGAAAGCAGTTGGCGCGGTAAACGGCCCAATTGCTCAGGCTATCCTTGGCAAAGATGCCAAAGATCAGGCTGGCATCGACAAGATCATGATCGATCTGGACGGTACTGAAAACAAATCTAACTTCGG
>DKMD01000022.1:0-85371 GCA_002470465.1 Pluralibacter sp. UBA7423 | reverse complement strand
GTTCCGATGATGAACATCATCAACGGCGGTGAGCACGCAGACAACAACGTTGATATTCAGGAATTCATGATTCAGCCAGTTGGCGCGAAATCCCTGAAAGAAGCGGTACGTATGGGTTCTGAAGTGTTCCATAACCTGGCTAAAGTTCTGAAAGCTAAAGGTATGAACACGGCTGTGGGTGACGAAGGTGGCTACGCGCCAAACCTGGGTTCCAACGCAGAAGCGCTGGCTGTTATCGCTGAAGCGGTTAAAGCAGCAGGCTACGAGCTGGGCAAAGACATCACTCTGGCGATGGACTGTGCAGCGTCTGAATTCTACAAAGACGGTAAATACGTTCTGGCCGGCGAAGGCAACAAAGCGTTCACCTCTGAAGAGTTCACTCACTTCCTGGAAGACCTGACCAAACAGTACCCAATCGTCTCCATCGAAGATGGCCTGGACGAATCTGACTGGGATGGTTTCGCATACCAGACCAAAGTACTGGGCGACAAAATCCAGCTGGTGGGTGACGATCTGTTCGTAACCAACACCAAGATCCTGAAAGAAGGCATCGAGAAAGGCATCGTTAACTCTATCCTGATCAAATTCAACCAGATCGGTTCCCTGACCGAAACTCTGGCTGCAATCAAGATGGCGAAAGACGCTGGCTACACCGCTGTCATCTCTCACCGTTCCGGTGAAACCGAAGATGCAACCATCGCTGATCTGGCGGTAGGTACTGCAGCAGGCCAGATCAAAACCGGTTCCATGAGCCGTTCTGACCGTGTTGCTAAGTACAACCAGCTGATTCGTATCGAAGAAGCGCTGGGCGAAAAAGCACCTTACAACGGTCGCAAAGAGATCAAAGGTCAGTAAGACTGACTTTGGCTCTTAATAAAAACCCGCTTCGGCGGGTTTTTTGTTTCCGCCATGAAGCAGCTCCCGCACATGACCTCAACGCTATCTTCTGCGATACTTACCGTTTACACCTTTCACAGAGACGACTATGCAGTACCCGATTAACGAAATGTTCCAGACCCTGCAAGGCGAGGGTTACTTCACCGGCGTTCCTGCCATTTTTATTCGCTTACAGGGATGCCCGGTTGGCTGTGCGTGGTGCGACACCAAACATACCTGGGAGATGCTGGAAGATCGGGAAGTCTCTTTGTTCAGCATTCTGGCGAAAACCAAAGAGAGCGACAAATGGGGCGCGGGTACGCCAGAAGATCTGCTGACCGCCATCAGTCGTCAGGGCTGGACGGCGCGCCACGTGGTTATCACCGGCGGTGAGCCGTGTATCCATGATTTAACCCCGCTGACTACCCTGCTCGAACAGAACGGCTACAGCTGCCAGATTGAAACCAGCGGTACGCACGAAGTGCGCTGCTCCCACGCGACATGGGTGACCGTATCGCCGAAGGTGAATATGCGAGGCGGATACGAAGTCCTGTCTCAGGCGCTACATCGCGCGGATGAAATCAAGCACCCGGTTGGCCGCGTGCGTGATATCGAAGCGCTGGATGAACTGCTGGAAACGTTAACTGACGAAAAACAGCGCGTGATCGCCCTGCAGCCGATCAGCCAGAAGGATGACGCCACGCGCCTGTGCATTGAAACCTGCATTGCCCGCAACTGGCGTTTGTCGATGCAGACGCACAAGTACCTGAATATTGCCTGACGAAAAAGGCCCGGCAGCGCATTGCCGGGCCCTGGAATAAGCCTCTTATTCCGTGACGTACAAACGGTATACCTCAGCAGGCACTCTTTTTGGCCTCGCTAAACTCCTTTTACCGTTGAACCCAATTTAGAGAGTGCTACGCGTAAACGTTAACTCCAGCGGGTTGAAAATATTACGGAAGAAGGTATCCACCTTTTTGATGTTGCTGATATCGACTTCCGTCAACGTATTATTCTTCAGGCGAGCGATCGTCTCCGGCGTAATTTCTTTCATGGCCGCAATACTGTCGCCATGGCGGGCGACGTTATCAGGATTTATTTCCAGCTGCTGAGCGGTCATCTGAATGCTGTCTACAGCGCTGTCAAAGAAGCTGTCCGGGAAAACGGTTTTATCTGCGGGCAGAAACGTTGTCGTCGCCATGTAATTCAGGGTGGTGCTGAATTCACGAAGCACGGCTAAGTCATCGGCAGTGGTCGAGTATTGTGCTGAATCGGCAAACGGAAATGATTCAATAGTAAACTGCTTATCGCTCTCGCTAATCGGTGTTGGGGCGTTGCCCGTAATGGCCGTTGAGCCTAACGACTCGCTCTGGGGCAGTTTGAAATAGGCCATCGCGGTTTTTTCTTCACCATTGCCTTTAGCATAGGCCGGAATGTTCAGCTGCTGCGCATAGGTATATGTCTGGCGAAAAACCGCAGCAGGCGTACCGGCAATAATAATCTTATTGCATGGCTTATTATCCCGGATCATGTCATTAAGAATATCTGCCACGTTAATGGAGTTCTGACCGCTGTTGGTGGAGAAATGATCGGTGTGGATTTTATCCGCTGAGACGCCATTATTGACCAGAATTTCTTTAAAACGGCCCGCTTCGGTTTTGTTTACGGCAATATTATGGCGGTCGGTTGTACCATGGCCACCAAATCCGCTGGTAATAAATTGCAAATGCTGTGCTGAACCGGCTAATTTGGCAACATGAGCAACATAGGTTTCATCATTATTGCCGTTTAATACTAAGAAGTTCCCCGGCTGGTCATTTTTTGTCAACCATTGCTGCTCGGTTAAATTGTCAGCGGCTTTCAGCGTAACAGCGTTACCGTTATCACCGGGCTGAATATGCAATGCCACAGGCTGTGTCAGAACATCCAGCCTTCCTTGAGCGGCAGTATTAAATGCCGGGGCCATCGGCTGCAACGCTTTGATAAGCGGAGCCTGGTCTTTTGGATGTGCCTGAAGTTCGTAACCTTCCGCAATCAGGTTTTTCATGACTTTTGCGGTCTGATTATCGGCGAGATGCTTACCGCCGTTAACGGAATGATGTAAGGTCTTGCCGGTAGCAAGAAAACGGGTTCCCGGGTGCTGAGCTCTCGCCTGCTCTTTTGGACTTTTCGCACGCTCGTTTTCACTGCTTCGCGCCATATTCTCTTTCATTCGCATAATTTTGCGAGCGGCGGGAGAGTCACTGCTTTGACTTTTCCGCGATGTGTGAGAGTTGCTGACGCCATCCATTTTGCTGGTGAATTTTTTGTCGTCAGCTGCTGTATTTTTAGAGGCTATGGGCGACTCTGTCCGGGAGAAAATTGCGTAATTATTTAAAGCGTGGGACGTTACAGGACCTGGCATAATAAACCTTTATAGTCAGTTAAATTGAATTAAAGCCTAAATAACTGACGCCAGGGATAATATCATAAAACGCTTTTTTAAGGCACGGACTGCACGATCGTTTTTTCTGGTAAATATCATATACATTGCACAAATTTGGCATCAACGCTGAGTCGCACTATCCATGTTTAACGGTTGGCTGATGCCGTCACGCCTATGAAAAGGGAGTTAATCCCAGGCAAATGGCGGAGTGTAATCCCAATTTTTGCACCGGTACTCTTTTCGGCTTATGCCAGAATCAATAAGCTCAAAAGGAGCGTCCTTATTTTCAGGTAATTGAGTTCCGGTGCGTGAACAATCCACTGACGCGAGGAGGTGGATTTTGTCTTTCAGAAAATAATTACGGTCAACCGTGATCATTCCATCCTTACAGCTTCGCTGTAATTTTTCAGGTATTACGCTAAATACGCTTGCCGGGACGCATGCACCGATCGGGGAAGAGATATTCATTTCCCTGAGAGTATAGGAATTCTGTTTCCCTAACGGGAATATCGAATTAAATACTCTTGCTAATTTTGATAGCACGCCTTTCCCTGACGTTTGATGGAGATCATTTAGACCAGGAAGCGTCCGGTGAGCGGTTACCAGTCGAAAAGAGTTTTTAACAGAGTGTAGTGTCATCATTATTATCCAAAAATGAAAAATATTGTATTCGGATGGGGGGTGGCGTATATAAAAAAACGATACTTTAGACGGATGTCTGCTGTCTAATATCTCTGTATCCATGTACTTCACGATGACGTTAAAGTACAGGCCTGAGCATCCAGTTGAACCCCGATTGTATAGCATCTTACCTGGCTACCGTCTGCACCTGAAATCTCCGTTTTTTTATATAATCTGGAACGTGATCCGTTTAGCTTGTGATGCCAGGCCCGGTAACGCGTGTTGCCCGCAAGATGCAGGTGACAGGAATGTTGATAAACAATTCTTAAGAAGATAACCGGGGAATGTAGACATTTTCTCTTTCTCACAAATCTACGCAAGGATAACCCATGAAAATCAGCGATTATAAGTCGACAGCTTATGAAGGCATCAGGTCTGCTGCTAATAAAGTCCAACAAACGACTCAGGCACAGTATTCTAAAATTTCTGAATCAATGCCAAAAGAAAAAATGGGGGCGATTCTGAAATTCGTTAAGAAAATTGCCAATACACCCGTGGAGTTGGTAAAGAAACACCCTAAGGTTACTATCGCCGTTGGCATATTTACGACTCTTGTGGGTGGCATTACCGCGAATATCCCGGCTGTAGCTATTGGCGTGACGTTATTGTCGGCAGGGGCTTTAGCACAGTCATCCAACCGTCATGCTGAAATGAAGGCCGCTTTTCATGGAGCGCAGACTGCACCAGAAGCTATGCCTGAATAGTCTTTTAAAATGCGTGTGGATACATTCTGTATAAAAACTTCCTGCGGCCTCATCGCACTCAAAAGAGTAGCGACCACATGTGCTGGCTAAAAAAGGCCTTATGGCATTCTCAGAATGCCATTTTTCTGTTCCTGGTAAATGATATATTTGAATATATAACAGATAAATATACCTCATTCTAAAATAGTTAAATAATACCCATTGGTTAAGAGAGCTGAATTATGAAGTTAACTCCCTCACTGGTCAGTAGCCAGCAACATCGTTTCGCTTTTCCTCAGGCACCAGGAGAAGCTGGAAGGGAAACAAGTCATACCATGGGGAATTGTATTTCTGTACGAAATAGTGCAAATACATCTCTTCCGAGAAGTGACTCAAAGAGCAGAAGTTCGGATGTAATAAAAGATTTTTTCAAGAGAACGATAGCGGCTCAAAGCTATCATAAAATGTTCTCTGAAGGTGCTGACTTCAAAGAGTTAGGTATCGCTCTGGCACCGCCATCAGCCAAAAAGGCATCATTACACTCGCTACAGCATCTTAACAATGTTTCTAAAAACTATTTATCTAAAATTAAGGAAAAAACTCAGAATTTAACCCCTCAGGAAAGGGTCCTGCTCAGTAAAGTCGTCGATGCAAAAATCCATTTCAGACATCAAAGTAATTCAAATTTGGCAGCGGGCGCCGGAACGTTAAACATATTGTCTTTACATAAATTGCAATCTGATGGGATCGCTACTGCAAAAAATACGTACTCAGAAGATATAAGGTGTTTAAGTAATCAGGATTTCGTTTTTTTTGGCGTTGAATTCTCTGATGATGAAGCGCAGCTCCCTCTCAATACTCGCCATTCAACCGTAGATTTTGGTGCTAATGCATATATAATTGATGAGCAGTATCCTTATGGATATCTGACATTAACCGATCATTACGATAACATAATCCAACCCGCTTTCAGGCACGAACATAAAAACTTTATCGGCCAATTCACTGATGTAAGAAATGATGTTTATCGCAAAGTACATGGGGATAAAGGCTCGAAAGATGTTCCTGTCTTTAATACTAAGGACATGAGGCAGGGTTTGGGGTTGCATCTTATTGATTTTCTCAGGAACACGAGTGATGCAGGATTCAGAAATTTTGCTCTGAATGAAAACCTTGACAGTAAAAATTTAGATAAAGTCCTGAATTTTGTATTTCAGCCAGAGTTTCATGTGCCGAGAATGGTTAGCACGAATAATTTCAAAGAAGTTAAGTTGCGCGAGATTAGTTCGGAGGATGCAGTTAAAGCTTCTAATCTTGAAGCCCTTTCGTTACATCTAAAAAATAAGGATATGGCATGTAAAGCTATGGGGTATGCTATCGAATACGCAAAACAAGATGTTGTCAGTCATCTGTTTTCAACATTCGAGTTTACTCGCCAGGACGTAGCAAAAATGTCTACTTCCTATCAGGATGTTGAATACTCATTGAGCGACTACTCCGCGGATGAAAAAATTCTCAAAGAGTTTTTGGACCGTAAGTTAGTCGAACCTAATAAATCATTCAGAAAGGTTAACGCTGGTGACACCATGTTAGATAATGCAATAAAATACGGAAAAAAAGAAATGATTGATATATTGCTTGCATATGGAGCAGTTCGTGGAAAAGGAAATTAATAACCACTGATAAAACATAAGCAATAACTTTTGCAATGTCTGGTAACTGTATTTTTTTACGGACGAGTTACCAGACTAACCTTTGACTGAAAGTTAGTCATTCATAGAAATATGAAAATGCTCATGCTTCTTAGGATGAATGGATAATGGCTGAAGAGAGACTGCACTTAGCGTAATTTTGTGCGGTTGAGGATCAGACCCTTCAGTGACATATTAAGCCACCAAAGGGCTGATTTATTTATCTGCCGTACAGATTTATATTTATTTAAATCGGCCCAGCGGAGGCGGCGGTGGTGGTAGGGGGATACCTTTTGCATCCAATTTGAGGGCGGCAACGGGTTTGTTCTCTTTTTCAGCCTCGGTAGCCTTCATTTTTGCTTTTTCTGCTGCTTCAGCTTTGAGTGCAATTGTAACTCTGGCTTCTTCTTTAGCCTCAGCGATTTCGCGCTGGGGCGCCGCACGCTCATATGCTTGCTTTAGTTCGGCAAGCTCCTTCTGCCAGGGTTTCAGCGCTTCGAGGGGCGATTTAATCTCTGAGCTGGTTTTACCCACTCGCTTTGCCAGCGCGGCGGTAAGATCCTTAATCAGATCGTCCTGGCGATGTTTCATTTCTGCTTCCCGTTTGCTGGCATTATTAACGTTCGCCTTAGCGGTTACGTTGCTGCTATCCGGCTTTTTCGCTGGCATATTTATTGGCGGCGGAGGCGGTAATGGAACGCCTTTGGCATCCAGCTTGAGCGGTGCAACCGGCCTGTTAGCTTTCTCTGCCTCAGCTGCTTTTTGTTTCGCTTTCTCTGCCTCTTCGGCGTTAAGCGCAACTCTTACCCTCTTTTCTTCTTTAGCCTCGGCTGCTTCACGTTCAGGTGCTGAACGTGCGTAAGCTTCTTTCTGTTGCGCAAGCTCCCTCTGCCAGGGCTTCAGTGCCTGAGTGTCAGATTTCATATCACCGGCCTCAACACCGCTTTTTCGGTTAGCCAGCGCGCGCTTGAGGTCAGCTAAAAAATCCTCCTGCTTACACAAACGATCGGGGCCATTTTGTATTCTTGCCAGATTGCATACTACGGGACTGACTATTTTTCCTTTATTTGTATCTGGCTGATTTATTGCTTCCTGATTTCTTATTGGTACTGCAATTTGTCTTGATAAAGAGTTTATCGTTGTCATTTTTAACTATTTCCGTTTATGAGTGTTGTTAAATAATTAAGGCCAGGAATCAACAGGCCTGAAAAGATGGACAGGTAAAACATGTTTTACCGACGGTAATATATTTTTAAAAGCAGCTTCACGTTCTGGTGTAAAATGTCCGCTGCAGTTACTCCACTGAATGAGCTGTCCTGCCCTGAAAACAAGTTCTCCAGCGAAATAGACGCCGCGTTCTGTTTCCCTGAACTTCCCTTCAACAATATATTCGCGCATACCACTCAATGAAGTATGTCCGTGAACATTTTTATAATCCGCTTTCCCGCACAGTACCCGGTCTGGCGAATCATCAGGAATAATAAAAACCCAGCCAGCTCCGTCCGGAGCCGCTCCCGGTAAACCTGATACCACATTGACCATTTGATACTGGCCATTACCTGATTTTCTTAATTCATAAACGTGGTTGGGGTTGGCTGGATCCTGATCAATACATTTGGGTTGTAAAACTTGCATCGCACCACGTATGAGCAGCATTTTGTTTAATGCAGAATGCCTGAAATTATTGCTCTCATTTTTACATGGACAATAAATGTTTTTGACATTCTCAGTAGCTAAATTTTTTAACGACTTGCTTTTATAAAGTTGGATTGGGCTGGGGTTAATTATCGATATTTTTCCAATAATTCCATTTTCTGCACTATTTTTAAATTGCCCCCCATGCTCGCGGTGATATAAATTACTGCTTGATGTTGCGCCTGCATTTCTAATGCTTAAATCTTTCATTACTCTTCTCTGCTGCAGGATAAGTTGGTTTTAAATGGACTTAACGTTCTATTGGTATTGAAAACGTTTCAACTTTATTCATTGTCAGATACCGAATAACATTACAGCATGCTGCTAGCAGGAAGTATGTAATAAAACGCTCATTATCAGGTGTTTGCATCCTGGAGTTGTCTGCAACTGGCGGTTGTCGATGCAGACGCAAAGGTACCTGAATATTGCCTGACGAAAAGCCGGGTGGTGGCTTCGCCTTACCCGGCCTATAAGGTCAATGATTGCCGCGCCAACGGTTTTTTAGGCCGGGTAAGCGCAGCGCCACCCGGCAACTAAGCTCACGCGTTCGACCAGCTCTGAATCGCGTCCACCTTGCTTAAATCTCCGTGGAACACTTCGTACGATTTTTTCAGAATCGGATCTGTGTGTTTGGTCAGATCTTTAAAGATCCCCTTATTCATTGCCTCATAGCGAGCGGCATGGGTGGCAACGGGGGTAAAGACATCTTTTACCCGCACCATATTATCGACCGCTTTCTGATACGATGGATAAAGGCCAAGACCGACTGCCGTATTGATGGCGGCGCCCAGGCTGGCGCAGCCGTTGATGGCATTGCGTCGGGCAGGCATATTGAAGACGTCGGCAAAAATCTGCATAAACAGGTCGCTGTTGGAGCCACCGCCGGTGATGATCACCTGCTTAGCCTGCTGCTGCATTTCACTCGTCATGCTGTCGTAGTTATTTTTCAGCGTCAGCGCGATGCTCTCAAGGATGGAGCGGTAAATCCATGCGTAGTCCATCGTGGCATTAAAGCCAATCATGATCCCGCGCTTGTACGGCTCCCATGGGTTGGTCAGCCAGTCGAGAACGGTCATCAGTCCGTCGCATCCTGGCGGGACGTGGCTGGCTTTTTGGTTGAGCAAATCCTCTGGCGAAATGCCTTGCGCCTGCGCATCCTGAATCAGTGATTCGCCCAGCATGTCGCGTAGCCAGCTGACGGTCCACATGCCTTTACGAATGCCGTAGCCTTCGTAGAGTAACGTTTCCGGAATGGAGGACATAATCGGCCAGTAAGCCTGCGGATCTTTTGGTAACGTCTTGCCGTTCATCATCAGGGCAATATAGGTGCCGAGCGAGATGACCGACGTTTCATCATCAAGTAAACCTGCGCCCAGGGCTTCGACCGCTTTATCGCTGGTGCTGCATACCACCGGCAGCCCCTGTGGGAAGCCCGTTGCTTTAGACGCTTCTGGTGTGATGTGGCCCAATACCGTGCCCGGCATTTGCACGTCAAAAAGCATCTCCCGCGGAATATTAAATTTCTGGAAGACCGCTTTGTCTTCGCTCCAGTTCCAGGTTTTGTAGTCCACCGGCCACTGACCGAAGTAGTTGGCGATATTGTCCTTACGCTCGCCGGTCAGGCGGTGGGAAAGATAGCCGGAGAAAGAGGTGACGTAAGCCACTTCGTCATTTGTGTGTTCATAAGGCCGCGTCACGCGAGAGTCCTGCCAGCTGATGAGCTGCGCGGCGGGCGTGCCGTCCGCTTTTAATAACGCGCGGCAGCAGCGAATGGAGCCTAAACCGATGCCGATGATGTTTTCCGGGCTTTCGCCAAACTGGCGCATCAAATCTTTTCCGGCGGCGCACAATGAGGTCCAGAGATCGTCGTCCGGGTGCTCTACCGTATCCGCATCCGGCGTGTACATGGGCTGCAGTAGCCCTTTACCTTCACAGACTACGTTACCTTTCAGGTCGTACATCACAACTTTGGTACTCTGACTTCCGCCATCAATTCCAATGATGTATTTCTCAGACATTGCCCTTCTCCTTTAAATTGCCACCGTCACTCGCCAGCGCTTTCTGCAGCCAGTGACGCTACGTTTTCCGTTTCCTGGCCGGCGGCGCGGATTTTCCTGAACAACAGGAAAGTAAAGACGATAACCATGCAGACCGCGCCCAGGCCCATCAGCCACATATTGCGGTAGGCTTCCGCTGCGGGCAGCGTGTCCTGCCAGTGGCCAACGATGGGATACACAAATACGTCAGGCAGAAAGCCGATTACCGAGCAAATCCCGACGGTGGTACCCATGATAAAGGTCGGCGTTCTGGCCTCGCCCGGGCAGGCGAAATAAAGCCCGCGTGAGGCGTAACAGGTAAAAGCGAGCAGCAGAATCAGGCCAATACCGATGGCAACAGACTGCGGGTTGCTATTGGTCACCAGCAGGGCTACCAGCGTCAGGGCACTGACGATGGAGAGAAGCTGAATCACGCGCGTCGGTGATTTCACCCGGCTGTAGGTCGTAATCAGACCGCCCAGCGGGCCGCAAAAGGCGCGGAAAATTTTGTTAATCACAATCCCCATATAGCTCGCCGCAACCAGCGACATGCCGTACATCTCGGTCAGATAGTTGGTGGAGTAGCTGAGGATGGCGTAGATGGTGTACACGCCAAAGATAATCAGGCTGCAGTACCAGGTGGTGCTGATGCGCAGTACGGAAAGTATATCGCTGAACTGGAAGCTTTTTTTCTGTACGTTGCTTTCTGCATTGTGCGGTTCCACGCCGTCGGCGACGAAGAACCAGCAGAGGATCCCCAGCAGAATGTAGACCACGCTGTAGATCAAAATCACCGTCTTCAGGCTGTTCGGGTCATCGGCCGCAAAGCGGGAAAAAGCCCACATGGTGAACACCGCCAGCGACATCACGCCCACGCCGCGCAGGCCTTCCATCCAGCCCATGATTTTGCCCTGTTCCGTGCTGTCGCCAAGCATCGAGGCTGCCTTGATGGACACCGACCACAGCATCAAAATAGTGGTAATGGCAAAAGCCACCTGAATGAGCAGCATCACCCAGAGCGGGGGATAGGTAGCCATCAGCAGGCCAAGCAGGCCGGTCACGATCATCGCAGAGGTGATCATTTTACGGTGAGAAAATTTATCGGCAATCACACCGCTGGGGGCATAAAGAATAATTGCGGTTATTCCGAAAGTACTCATTATTAACCCTATTTCGGTATTGCTGAATCCCATAAATTTTGCCATGGGGATTTGGTAAATATACCGTAAATAAGCCAGGTCAAAACTGACGCCGCCGCTAAAGCTTATAATGGCGAGGGTTATCCAACGGCGATATGATGATTTTTGCATATCGTTCTCTCGTGTTATCTGGACGGAAAACAAACAAAAAAAAGAGAAAAGTAAGCCGCCTTTGCAGGTGGATTACTTTTCTCATGGGCTCTAGTAATTGGCATAACAAATAACATGTTCAGGCTGGCTTGAGTGTGAGAATAATCACGCTTCTTATGATTACTGAATTTGAATGAGCGAAACCCAGCTCTGTGAAGCTCATCACATTCGCGACTAAGTGGCTATGCTAAAAATTATGCCCAGTTACCAGAGAATATGAGAAAGGTGACTTCCCTCTAAGCGGGGGAAGTTGCCTTTCTTTTTTTTTGCCTAAAGGATTGTGGAGCCAAATCATGTCTATCGAATCGCTTAATGCATTTTCAATGGATTTCTTCTCCCTGAAGGGAAAAACGGCCATCGTTACCGGTGGCAACAGCGGTCTGGGTCAGGCGTTTGCCATGGCGCTGGCGAAAGCCGGAGCGAATCTGTTTATCCCAAGCTTCATCAAAGACAACGGCGAAACCCGCGAGCTGATTGAGCAGCAGGGCGTACAGGTCGAATTCATGCAGGTGGACATTACCGCTGAAGGTGCGCCATGCAAGATTATCGCTGCCTGCTGTGAACGCTTTGGCACCGTTGATATCCTCGTCAATAACGCCGGGATTTGTAAGCTCAATAAGGTACTGGATTTTGGCCGCGCCGACTGGGATCCGATGATTGACGTCAACCTGACGGCGGCATTTGAACTCAGCCACGAAGCGGCAAAAATCATGATCCCGCAAAAGCACGGGAAAATTATTAATATCTGTTCTCTATTTTCGTATTTGGGTGGGCAATGGTCGCCTGCTTATTCCGCAACCAAACATGCACTCGCTGGTTTAACCAAAGCTTATTGTGATGAATTAGGTCAATACAATATTCAGGTCAACGGGATTGCACCTGGATATTACGCAACCGAAATCACAACGGCCACGCGCAGTAATCCGGAAACTAACCAGCGCGTTCTGGATCATATTCCTGCTAATCGCTGGGGAGATACGCAGGATTTAATGGGAGCGATGGTTTATCTTTCCAGCCGCGCTTCTGATTATGTCAATGGTCATTTATTAGTCGTTGATGGTGGATATTTAGTCCGCTAATTAAGGTTATTCTTAAGCGATATTGCCTGCTGAATAGGGTGGTTCCTGCCATTTTTACTTTAAATCAGAAAGGAAACGTTATGTCTTTATCCCGCGAAGCGATTGTTGAACAGGTAAAAGAAATTGTTGGTCCGGAGCGTGTTGTTACCGATGAAAACGTCCTGAAGAAAAACAGCGTTGACCGCTTCAGAAAATTTGCCGATATCCACGGCGTGTTCACGCTGCCGCTGCCGGCCGCAGTAGTCAAACTGGGCTCCACTCAGCAGGTTTCCCAGGTGCTGGCGTTTATGAATCAGCACAAGATTAACGGCGTACCGCGCACCGGGGCATCCGCAACGGAAGGCGGGCTCGAAACGGTGGTTAAAAACTCGCTGGTGCTCGACGGCTCCGGGATGAACAAAATCATCGATATTGATATCGAAAATATGCAGGCCACCGCGCAGTGCGGCGTGCCGCTGGAAATTCTGGAAAATGCCCTGCGCGCCAAAGGCTACACCACGGGCCATTCACCGCAGTCAAAACCGCTGGCGCAGATGGGCGGCCTGGTCGCAACCCGCAGTATCGGCCAGTTCTCCACGCTCTATGGCGCGATTGAAGACATGGTGGTCGGGCTTGAAGCCGTGCTGCCGGATGGCACCATCACTCGCATCAAAAACGTGCCGCGCCGCGCCGCCGGGCCGGACATCCGCCACATCATCATCGGCAACGAAGGGGCGCTGTGCTACATCACGGAAGTGACAGTGAAAATTTTCAAATATACCCCGGAAAACAACCTCTTCTACGGCTATATTCTTGACGATATGAAGGTTGGTTTCGACATCCTGCGAGAAGTGATGGTCGAGGGTTACCGTCCGTCTATCGCTCGCCTGTACGACGCCGAAGACGGCACGCAGCACTTCACCCATTTTGCCGATGGCAAATGCGTGCTCATCTTTATGGCCGAGGGCAATCCACGTATAGCGAAAGCGACTGGCGAAGGGATTGCCGAGATTGTTGCCCGCTATCCGCAGTGCACTCGCGTGGACAGCAAGCTTATCGAAAACTGGTTCAACAACCTGAACTGGGGTCCGGAGAAAGTGGCTGCTGAGCGCGTGCAGATCCTCAAAACCGGCAACATGGGCTTTACCACGGAAGTTTCAGGTGACTGGAGCAGCATTCATCAGATTTACGAGCGCGTGATCCACCGTATCCGCACCGAGTTCCCGCACGCCGACGACATCACCATGCTGGGCGGTCACTCTTCTCACAGCTACATCAACGGCACCAATATGTACTTCGTTTACGACTACAACGTGGTGGACTGCAAACCAGAAGAAGAGATCGACAAGTACCACAACCCACTGAACAAAATCATCTGCGAGGAGACGATCAACCTCGGCGGATCGATGGTTCACCACCACGGTATCGGCAAGCACCGCGTGCACTGGGCCAAAGCGGAGCACGGCACCGCCTGGGCGCTGCTGGAAGGGCTGAAGAAGCAGTTTGACCCGAACGGCATCATGAACACCGGGACTATCTATCCGATTGAAAAATAATCGCTATAACGGCTTCTCCCATGGGGAAGCCGTCTTTTTTCCTGAGGGGGAGCTATGAGCGCGTCACCTGTACGAATGGACGATCTGCCGCTAACCCGCTTTCACTGGCGCATTGCCGGCCTCACCTTTGGTGCGCATCTGACCGACGGCTATGTGCTGGGCGTCATTGGCTATGCCATCATTCCGCTCCAGTCACAAATGAATCTGACGCCGATGCTGGAAGGGCTGATCGGCGGCTCGGCGCTGTTTGGCCTGTTTCTCGGTAGCCTGATCCTCGGCTGGATCTCCGATCACATTGGTCGCCAGCGCATCTTCACCTTCAGCTTTTTGCTGATCGCCCTGGCTTCCTTCTTACAATTTTTTGTCACCTCGCCGGAGCAGCTGATCTTCCTGCGTATGCTGATTGGTTTTGGCCTCGGCGGCGACTACTCGGTAGGGCATACGCTACTGGCGGAGTTTTCGCCTAAGCGCTATCGCGGCATGCTGTTGGGGGCATTCAGCGTGGTCTGGACGCTGGGGTATGTGCTGGCGAGCGTTGCCGGGCATCACTGGATCAACAGCGAACCCGAAGCCTGGCGCTGGCTTCTGGCGTCTGCGTCGCTCCCCGCGCTGGCAATAACGCTGCTGCGCATGGGCACGCCGGAATCACCCCGCTGGCTGATGCGGCAAGGGCGTATTAATGAAGCCCACGCCGTCGTCCGCCGCTTTCTTGGCGCGAACGTACTTCCCGGCGATGAAATTTCCGGCGTGACGACCCGCCACATCAGCACGCTCTTTTCCGCCCGCTACTGGCGGCGAACGGCGTTTAACAGCCTGTTCTTTATCTGTCTGGTGGTGCCGTGGTTCGTCATTTACACCTGGCTGCCAACCATCGCCCAGACCATCGGGCTGGAAGATGCGCTGACCGCCAGCCTGATCCTTAACTGCCTGCTGATCGTCGGTGCGCTGCTCGGCCTGGTGCTGACCTGGTCGCTTTCACGGCGTCAGTTCCTGATCGGCAGTTTTCTGTTTCTGGCGCTGACGCTCACGGCGCTGGCGTTTACTCCGGCCAGCAACAGCACGCTGATCCTGCTGCTGTTTGTTCTGTTCAGCACCGCGATTTCGGCGGCAAGCAATCTGGTCGGCATCCTGCCCGCTGAGAGTTTCCCGACGGATATTCGTTCGCTGGGCGTGGGCTTTGCCACGGCGATGAGCCGTCTGGGGGCAGCTATTGCCACTGGCTGTTTGCCGATGGCGCTGCTCTCCTGGGGAATGCGCAATACCTTGCTGATTCTGGTGGTGGTACTGCTGGTCGGGCTGGTGGTGTCGGTGCTTTGGGCACCGGAAACCCGAAATTTATCGCTGGTGGAGGCAGCCGGGCTTCCACCGAAGCCGCAGGGAAAGGTCGATGAACATACTGTTGGCGTTTAAGGCCGAACCGGATCTGTCGATGCTCGCGGAAAGCGACTGGCAGGCTGCCGCGTGCAGCGGAACCGGCCCCGATCGCAGGCTGATGCGAATACTGATGGGGAACGACGAGCAGGGGGCGGCGGAGCTGATGCTACAGGCGCGTGAGGTCAATCCGGCCCTCGTGCTGAGTGCCGTGACGCTCGGTGATGAACGGGCACTTCCTGCTCTGCGCAACATGGCGGCGCTGGGCTTTGCACGCCAGACGCTATTACTTTCTCGCGAAGATACTCGCTTCTCGCCGGTTTATATTGCCCGGCAGCTGGCGGCGCAGGTCAGAGCACAGAATGCCGGGCTCGTGCTGCTCGGGTGCCAGAGCAGCGAAGGGCAGAACGGGCAGACCGCCTGGCTGCTGACGGAAATGCTCGGCTGGCCTTGTTTATCTTCGGTTTGCGGGCTTGGCGTCGACGGGGAAGGATTTATCGTTGAATGTGAGGACCTGCGCCAGCGTAGCCGCTGGTGCGTGCAGCAGCCTGCGGTGTTAAGAGTGCAAAACCGCGGCCAGCTGGCGCTGCGGGTGCCGGGCATGCGCGCAAGGCTTGCGGCGGCGAAAGTCGACATAGAGCAGATCGTCTGTGAACCTTCTGATGCCGCTGAAATAACCTGCCTGTCTCTGGAACGACAGATGACCCGACGTAGCGGCATCATTATTGATGGCCCTGCGCACCAGGCGGCAAAGCGGCTGTGGGATGACTATCTGGCTGAAAGGATAACGCTGTGAAAATTGCAGTTGTGGCGCTACAGCCTGAAGACGAAGAGCAGCTGGCTGACTTTCTGGCGCAAAATGCGCTGTCGCCGCAGCTGTGCTGGCGAACGCAGAACGCTTCGGTGGAAACGCTGCTGGCGACGCTGGAGGCTGAATGTCTCCCGGTCTCACCCGATCTGATCCTGTTTCCTTCTTCACCTGAAGGGAATGAGCTGGCAACCCGCCTGGCGTGGCGGCTACAGGGCAGTGCGATTTGCCTGGCGCTGGGCGTTAACAGCGAAGCCCGAACGGTGACGAAAGCCGTTTACGGTAATGCACTGACGGCCACGTTGAAGCCTGAGCGTTATCCCCTTTGCTTATCCATAGCGGCAGCGTTTCCGCGTCAGCAGGCCATTTTCCCTGCGAATACATCCGTCAAAGTGCTGGCCCCGATACCTGTTTCCGGAGAGCTGCCGCCGCCGGAGATCCTCAGCAAATCTGAGCATCCCCTGCAGTCGGCTCGTGTTGTGCTGGCAGCCGGGCAGGGGGCGATGGATCGGACCGTTGCCAGTCTGGCGGAAAAGCTTAAAGCGGAGATCGGCTTTACCCGTCAGCGTGTGATGGCGGGTCACTGTGACGAGCAGCGCATGCTTGGGATTTCCGGACAGAGCATTGCGCCGGAGGTTTGCCTGATCGCCGGCGCATCCGGAGCCTCAGCCTTTATGGCGGGCGTGGCGCAGAGCCAATTTATTGTCGCGGTCAATCACGATCCCGAAGCCCCCGTTTTTACTGCGGCGGATGTCGGGATCATCGGGGAGGCAGAACAAGTGCTGGAAGCGCTGGTGGCCTGCGTCAGTTCAGAGATTTAGCCAGCTTCCAGACGTCGGTATTGGTTGTAGAGAGCGCCAGTACGCCCGCTTCAATTGCATTGCGGGCATCTTCTTCATCGCACACCAGGCCACCGGCAATCAGCGGCTGGCGCACCTTTTCCGTTACCCAGCTCAGCACCTTCGGCATACAGCCGGGCAGGATTTCAATGCAGTCCGCGTTCGATTGCGCCACCTGTTTGTCGATGTTGTGAAATGAAATCGAGTCGACGATAAACAGGCGGTGAATGCAGAAAAAGCCCTCTGCACGCGCGGCTTTCAGCATATTGGGCTTGGTGCTGATAATGCCGTCGGCCTGGGTCACCAGCTTGAGAAACTGAATCACCACTTCCTTATTTGACGCGCCCTCCAGTAAATCGACGTGGATAAAGGCGATTTTCCCGGCCTGCTTAATCTTCTGGACGATCCCGGTGATGGTGCAAATGTTGCCGTAGAGCACGGAAATACACTGGCATTCGGAAGCGATGGCCAGCTGCAGGCTGGCGTTGTCTTTTACCGCGGCGATAACCGGGTTCTGTCTTAGCAGGTGAAGTAGCGACACTCGAAATCCTTAGATGTTTTAGCCAAAACGCAGGGTCAACCCACAGCCAGACGGGGGGTAGCGCCACTCAGTAAGGGCAGCGTCATCGGCCACCAGCCGACAGCAGCCGCACTCCAGGCAACCCTGAAAGTGCACGTCTACCTTGCCAGCCGCGTCGCGCTGAAACAACCCGGCCGGACAAATCTTTTCCAGCAGGGCAATCTGCTCTTCGCTGAGGGATGGCTGAAGCGCAATGTGTGCCTCACCGGCGGGATGATAGCAGTTGCGCGTAAGGCTTTCGTTTACAGACATCGCAGGCTCCTCAGAAGATCGCGACTTAATCGGGTGAATCCGAAGCGACGCGCGTGGCGGAACAAAATTTGCCACAGTGGCGGGTTGGCGCGGGCATCGACGCGAGTCAGATCCCGCATGACGGCCTGGCTGAATTCCGGCCAGTGGCGATACCAGCTTTCGCTCTGTAACAAATCAGGGACATTACGATAGCGCTGAAGCTGCTGCCAGAGTGCGCTGCGTTGCAGCTCGCTGTCATACAAGGTTTGCAGCGGCTTATCCGGCCGCTGAAAATGCGCCGCCAGCGTTCGGGCTGCGGCCTGCGCGCTAAGGATGGCGGTGTCCATTCCCCTGACCGTGACGCCGGTGTTGATGCAGGTGCGCAGCGTATCGCCGACCAGCAGCCAGCCTTCCCCTGCACGCTGCAACGGTACGCTGTTCATGCCGCCTTCAGGCACCAGATGTGCACTATATTCCAGCGTTTCGGCATCGCGAATCAGCGGGCGTAGAGTCGGGTGATGCTTGAGTTTTGCCAGCAGCGAAGAGGCTGAACCGGGCCCGTGGCGCAGCGAGGCCAGTGGGGCAACAATGCCGAGCGACAGTGACTGCTGGTTGGTATACAGAAACGCACCCGCAGGCTTACTGCCGCAAATCTGCCCGCTGAACAGCCACGCAGCACCTTCGTTGTTTTCGATATGAAATCGCTCCTGAATCCGCGTGTCGTCGAGGGCGAGCGTTTCTTTGATACCGAGCGCCATGGTCTCAGGAGAAGGGCGAGGAGCGAGATTCGCCTGTTCGGCAAGCAGGCTGTTTGCGCCTTCCGCCAGCACAACGACTTTTGCCCGCAGCGTTTCGCCTTCACAGATAATGCCCGCGATGCGGCCATGCTCCCGCAGCAGCCTTTCAACCGTCACATTACAAAGAAGCTGGGCACCTTCCGCTTCCGCCTGGGCTGCAAGCCACGGGTCGAAGCGGGCGCGCAATACGCTCCATGAGTCACTCGCCGGATGCTGTGCGCAAAGCGTGGTTCCGCCATCTGCAGTCAACAGGGAGAAATGTTCACGGGTGATGTGGCGCTCGAGCGGCGCGGTCTTCTGGAAATCAGGGAGAATGTCGGCGAGGGCGTAGCCATAAAGCCTGCCGCCGGAGAGGTTTTTGCTGCCGGGCTGTTCGCCGCGTTCGATAAGCAGAACCGACAGCCCGGCGCGGGCGCTGAGCAGGGCGCAGGTTGAGCCTGCTATCCCTGCGCCAATAATAATAAGATCAAAATCGTCCGCCACTCTGCGCTCCTTTTCCTGAGAACGCATAACCCTAACATAGCGGAATTAAAGGGAATTTGACCGCTGCCGCAAAGGCAGAAATCACTCGCCGCGGTAGACGCAGCCGGCGGTGCAGGTTTCTTTGATGGTGACTGCGCTCAGAAGTGGAACAAGCGGTTTCATCTGGTCCCAAATCCATTTCGCCAGCACTTCGCTGGTTGGGTTTTCAAGCCCGGGGATCTCGTTCAGATAGTAGTGATCGAGCCTGTCATAAGTCGGTTTGAAGGCGGCTTTCAGCTCGGCGAAATCCATGATCCAGCCCGTGTGCGGATCCACCTCACCCGTAATTTCCAGACGTACCATAAAGGAGTGGCCGTGCAGGCGACCGCACTTGTGACCGGCGGGTACGTGTGGCAAATGGTGTGCCGCTTCGAACATAAAATCTTTAAACAGGGTGGTGGACATCGTGAACTCTCAAAAATGCGGAAAAAACCGGCGAATCTTACCGCAACGCGCCTTTTTTCGCATTAACTAAAACCGGCGTTAAAAGACTGACGGTAACTATACGGTCTTTTTTAAGTGAAAATTACTATATTTCAATGTGTTAATTAACCTGTTTTGCCGATAAGAACGATGACTAAAACAGGTTAGTCCATTTGGTTATTTATTATTTCCATCCCTTCTTTAATTGTTATTATCCAGGTCTTTATCCTTACCCTTACTTCTGTTTTTACGCTAAAAACAGCTTTGCTACTGGAACATAACGACGCATGACGACACAGGCCCCACCTTCCGCTTTGCTTCCGCTGAACCCGGAGCAGCTGGCACGCCTGCAGGCGGCCACCACCGATCTTTCACCGACCCAGCTTGCCTGGGTTTCTGGCTATTTTTGGGGCATGCTCAACCAGCAGCCGGGCAGCGTGGTTGCCGCAACGCCTGTTACTACTGAAGCACCGGCCATCACCCTGATTTCCGCCTCGCAAACCGGCAACGCGCGGCGCGTAGCGGAACAGCTGCGCGACGATCTGCTGGCGGCGCAGCTGAACGTCAAGCTGGTGAACGCGGGTGACTATAAATTCAAACAAATTGCCCAGGAAAAACTGCTGGTGGTGGTGACCTCCACCCAGGGGGAAGGCGAACCGCCGGAAGAGGCCGTGGCGCTGCACAAATTCCTGTTCTCGAAAAAAGCGCCGAAGCTGAACGGCACGGCGTTTGCCGTGTTTGGCCTCGGTGACACCTCCTACGAATTCTTCTGCCAGTCAGGCAAAGATTTTGACAGCAAGCTGGCCGAGCTTGGCGCAGAACGCCTGCTGGATCGCGTTGATACCGACGTGGAGTTCCAGCCTGCGGCGACCGAGTGGCGGGCGCGTATCGTCGACGTGCTGAAAGCGCGTGCGCCGAAAGAAACTCCTGCGCAAGCCGCACTGAACGCGGCCGGGGCGGTGAACGAGGTGCATTCCAGCCCGTACACCAAAGAAGCCCCGCTGACCGCGACGCTCGCGGTAAACCAGAAAATCACCGGTCGCGATTCAGAAAAAGATGTGCGCCACATCGAAATCGATCTGGCGGACTCCGGGCTGCGTTATCAGCCGGGCGACGCACTTGGCGTGTGGTATCAGAACGATCCGGCGCTGGTGAAAGAGCTGGTTGAACTGCTGTGGCTGAAAGGTGATGAAACGGTCACCGTGAATGGCCAGGCGCAGCCGCTGAGCGAAGCGCTACAGTGGCATTTCGAACTGACCGTGAACACCGCCAACATCGTGGAGAACTACGCCACGCTAACCCGAAGTGAATCACTGCTGCCTCTGGTGGGCAACAAAGCGCAGCTTCAGCACTACGCCGCAACCACGCCGATTGTTGATATGGTGCGTTTCTCCCCGGCGCAGCTGGATGCCGAAGCGTTGATTGGCCTGCTGCGTCCGCTGACGCCGCGCCTCTATTCCATTGCCTCTTCTCAGGCAGAAGTGGAAACCGAAGTGCACGTGACCGTTGGCGTGGTGCGTTACGACATCGAAGGCCGTGCCCGCGCGGGCGGTGCCTCCAGCTTCCTCGCCGATCGCCTGGAAGAAGATGGCGAAGTGCGCGTCTTCATCGAGCATAACGACAACTTCCGTCTGCCCGCTAACCCGGAAACGCCGATCATCATGATTGGTCCTGGCACCGGCATCGCGCCGTTCCGTTCCTTTATGCAGCAGCGTGCAGCCGACGGCGCGGAAGGGAAAAACTGGCTGTTCTTCGGTAACCCGCACTTCACCGACGATTTCCTCTATCAGGTGGAGTGGCAGCGCTATGTAAAAGAAGGCGTCCTGACAAAAATCGATCTGGCCTGGTCCAGAGATCAAAAAGAAAAAGTCTACGTACAGGACAAACTGCGCCAGCAGGGCGCGGAGCTGTGGCGCTGGATCAATGACGGTGCCCATATTTATGTCTGTGGCGACGCCAATCGCATGGCGAAGGACGTTGAGCAGGCTTTGCTGGAAGTGATTGCTGAATTCGGCGCGATGGACGCTGAAGCGGCAGACGACTATTTAAGTGAGCTGCGCGTAGAGCGCCGCTATCAGCGAGATGTCTACTAATGAGCGAAAAACACCCGGGCCCTTTAGTGGTCGAAGGCAAACTGTCGGACGCCGAGCGTCTGAAAAAAGAGAGCAATTACCTGCGCGGCACCATTGCTGAGGATCTGCATGATGGCCTGACGGGCGGCTTCAACGGCGATAACTTCCTGCTGATCCGCTTCCACGGCATGTATCAGCAGGACGATCGCGATATCCGCGCCGAACGTGCCGAACAGAAGCTGGAGCCGCGTCATGCGATGATGCTGCGCTGTCGCCTGCCGGGCGGGATCATCACCACCAAGCAGTGGCAGTCGATCGACAAGTTTGCTGAAAACAACACCCTTTACGGCAGCATCCGTCTGACCAACCGCCAGACGTTCCAGTTTCACGGCATCCTGAAAAAGAACGTGAAACCGGCACACCAGATGCTGCATGAAGTGGGGCTGGATGCGCTGGCAACGGCGAATGACGTGAACCGTAATGTGCTTTGTACATCGAACCCGATTGAGTCTGAACTGCACGCCGAAGCCTACGAGTGGGCGAAAAAACTCTCTGAGCATCTGCTGCCACGTACGCGAGCGTACGCGGAGATCTGGCACGATCAGGAAAAGGTTGCCACTACGGACGAAGAACCGATCCTGGGCGAAACCTATCTGCCGCGTAAGTTCAAAACGACGGTAGTGATCCCGCCGCAAAACGACGTGGATCTGCACGCCAACGATATGAACTTCGTGGCGGTCGCAGAGAAAGGCAAGCTGATTGGCTTCAACCTGCTGGTGGGCGGCGGGCTGTCTATTGAACACGGCAACAAGAAAACCTACGCCCGCACCGCGAGCGAGTTTGGTTTCCTGCCGCTGGAGCATACGCTGGCCGTGGCCGAAGCGGTCGTTACCACTCAGCGCGACTGGGGCAACCGTACCGACCGTAAAAACGCCAAAACCAAATACACGCTGGAGCGCGTCGGCGTGGACGTGTTTAAAGCTGAGGTTGAACGGCGTGCGGGCATGACGTTCGCGCCAATTCGCCCGTATGAATTTACCGGCCGCGGCGATCGCATCGGCTGGGTGAAAGGCATCGACAATAAATGGCATCTGACGCTGTTTATTGAAAACGGTCGTATTCTGGATTATCCGGATCGACCGCTGAAAACGGGCCTGCTGGAGATCGCGAAGATCCACAAAGGCGATTTCCGCCTGACTGCCAACCAGAACCTGATCGTTGCGGGCGTGCCGGAGAGCCAGAAGGCGAAGATTGAAAAGCTCGCCCAGGATCACGGCCTGATGAACGCCGTGAAGCCGCAGCGCGAAAACTCCATGGCCTGCGTCTCCTTCCCGACCTGTCCGCTGGCGATGGCGGAAGCCGAGCGCTTCCTGCCGTCATTCGTCGACAAAGTGGAAGCGGTGATGGCGCGCCATGGCGTGGGTGAGGAGCATATCGTTCTGCGCGTGACGGGCTGCCCAAACGGCTGCGGCCGTGCGCTGCTGGCGGAGCTGGGGCTGGTGGGCAAAGCGCCTGGGCGCTATAACCTGCACGTTGGTGGCAACCGAATGGGTACGCGTATTCCACGCATGTACCGCGAGAACATTACTGAATCAGAAATTCTCGACTCCGTGGACGAGCTGGTAGGCCGCTGGGCGAAGGAGCGCGACGCCAACGAAGGCTTCGGCGACTTTACCGTGCGCGCGGGGATTGTCCGTCCGGTGCTCGATCCGGCCCGGGATTTCTGGGAATAACGTTTTAACGCCCGGTGGCGCTACGCTTACCGGGCCTACGTTTTTGTAGGTCGGGCAAACGCAGTGCCGCCCGACAAAACAGGCAAACGAGGTCTCTATGTCCGTACTCGATCTGAACGCCCTTAATGCATTACCCAAAGTCGAACGCGTGCTCGCGTTGGCGGAAACCAACGGTCAGCTGGAAAAGCTGAGCGCTGAAGAGCGTGTCGCCTGGGCGCTGGAAAATCTGCCGGGCGAGTATGTGCTTTCCTCAAGCTTCGGCATTCAGGCGGCAGTGAGTCTGCATCTGGTGAACCAGCTGCGTCCGGACATCCCGGTTATTCTCACCGACACTGGCTATCTCTTTCCGGAGACGTATCAGTTTATTGACGAACTGACCGACAAGCTGAAGCTCAACCTGAAGATTTATCGCGCTGAGCAAAGTCCGGCGTGGCAGGAAGCACGCTACGGCAAGCTGTGGGAGCAGGGCGTTGAGGGCATTGAGCAATACAATGAGATCAACAAAGTCGAGCCGATGAACCGGGCGTTAAAAGAGTTGAATGCGCAGACCTGGTTTGCGGGCCTGCGTCGTGAACAGTCCGGCAGCCGCGCGAATTTACCTGTGCTCGCGATTCAGCGAGGCGTCTTTAAAATCTTGCCAATCATCGACTGGGATAACCGAACGGTTTACCAGTATCTGCAAAAGCACGGCCTGAAATACCACCCGCTGTGGGATCAGGGCTATCTTTCCGTCGGCGATACCCACACCACCCGTAAATGGGAGCCGGGCATGGCAGAAGAAGAAACACGCTTCTTTGGGCTTAAACGTGAATGCGGGTTGCACGAAGGGTGATGTTTTGCCGGGCGGCACTCTGTTCGCCCGGCCTACAAAACCCGTAGGCCCGGTAAGGCGTAAGCCGCCACCGGGCAATCAGTGAAGCCGGAAGAGATTTAGCCTTTCTTCGCCTTTGCCAGCTCTTTCACCAAAGGCAGCATGATTTTCACCACGTCGCGCCCGCGGTGCTCGATGCGACCCGGCAGAGCTTTATCGATGTATTGTTGGTTGTCGAGGCGGACGTTATGCCAGCTGGTGCCATCAGGGAAAGCGTGGCTTTTAGCGCGCTGCTGGAAACCGTCTTTTTTGCCAAGTAACCAGTTGGTCGCTTCAACGGAGAGGACCGGAATGCCTGCCTGATCGAAAACGGCCGCGTCATTGCAGCATCCGGTGCCTTTCGGGAAGCTGGCGTTGAGGCCTGGGTTCATGGCAGCCTGAATACCGTGGCTGCGAGCGATGCTTATCGCCCGGTCACGCGTCAGTTTACGCACGGAGGCCGGCGTGGATTTCCCGCTGTTAAAATAGAGCTTATCGCCTACCACCAGATTATCGAGATTAATAACCAGCAGGGTGTTTTTCCTTTCCCCGGCGCTCATGCGCGACAGCAGATTGTCGGCACCCAGCTTGCCTTCTTCTTCCCCGCTGGTGGCGACAAAGCGAATGCCGTATTGGGTGGGAATGTCCTTCAGGCGCTCTGCCAGCTCCAGCATTACGCCAACGCCCATCGCATTATCGTCAATGCCCTGCAGCGTCAGGCCGCCAAGGTTGTTTTCCGTGTCGGCATCGCTGTGCGGCGCGTAGGTGTCGAGATGCGCCATCACGATAATTTGCTGACTGGCTTTTCCTTCGTGGGCGGCGATCACCGTACTGCCGGTGATTTTGTGCCAGTTCTGACGTTTATCTTTGCTGGTATAAATAAAGCGGCTGGTAAAGGTGCGGATATCGCTTTCGTAACCCATCTGCGCGAACTGCTGACGCACGTAATCCGCTGAGAGCATCTCTGCCGGGCTACCGGTCATACGGCCGGGAAAATAGGTCGCGATATAGCGGGCCTGCTGGTTGGCAATGTTACCAACGGGAAGCGATGCGGCAAAAACGGGAGCCGTTAAACATGCGCCTAACGCCAGAGGAAAGAGGCGGCGGCACAAGGCGGAAAACATAGTGTGTCCTTACGTCAGGGCAAAATAATAAACCGTTCTAGTATGAAACTGTGACCGATTTAACACAATTTCATTTCTTCTTAAACGGATGAAATAAGCCGCGTTAAGCACTTTTTGGCATTTGCATTTCCGGGGTGTTATTCCTTTGCGGAACTACTCATTCCATTTCGTAATTTCATTTGCTCAGAGCCTCCCCCTATAGTCCCCCTATGCTGAATGTAACTGAGTTGTAGCGCTGTGGACTATTTACCTCTCTTTGCCACTTTGAAAGGCCGCCCTGTTCTGGTGATCGGCGGCGGTGACGTGGCGGCCCGAAAAATCCTCCTGCTGCGGCGGGCCGGGGCAGAGGTGCGTCTGGTGGCGCGACAGCTCTGTGCAGAACTCAGCGAACAGGTTAACGAGCAGGCCATTGTCTGGCTTGCTGAAGAATTCGATGAAACGCAGATTGATCCGGTGTTTCTGGTGATTGCCGCCACCGACGATCGTGAGCTGAACCAGCGCGTCTATGAGGCGGCTAACGCCCGCCAGCGGCTGGTGAACGTTGTCGATAATCAGCCGCTGTGCTCCTTTATCTTCCCGTCGATTGTCGACAGATCGCCTTTACTGGTGGCGATCTCTTCCGGCGGCACCGCGCCCGTGCTGGCGCGCCTGCTGCGCGAAAAAATTGAAGCGCTGTTGCCAACAAGCCTTGGGCGAATGGCGCAGAAGGCGAGCTTCTGGCGACACCATATTCAGACGCGTTTGCAGACGGTTGCGGAACGTCGCCGCTTCTGGGAGCGCGTGTTCACGGGGCGGTTTGCCAGCCTGATGGTGGCCGGGAATGAAGCGGCGGCTCAGCAGGCGCTGGAGGATGAGCTGAATCAGCCTGAACGCAAAATTGGTGAAATCGTATTGGTTGGCGCGGGCCCGGGCGATGCAGGTCTGCTGACGCTGCGCGGCTTGCAGGTGATTCAGCAGGCTGACGTCGTGTTTTACGACCATCTGGTCAGCGAAGGCGTGCGGGAGCTGGTGCGGCGTGATGCGGAGATGATCTGCGTCGGCAAACGTGCAGGCACCCACAGCGTCCCGCAGCATGAGACCAACCGGATGCTGGTGGAAGCGGCGCAGGCAGGAAAAAACGTGGTGCGCCTGAAGGGCGGCGATCCGTTTATTTTTGGCCGCGGCGGCGAAGAGTTACAGGCTGCCGCCGAAGCCGGCATTCCTTTTCAGGTCGTGCCGGGCGTCACGGCAGCAGCAGGGGCCACGGCTTATGCCGGGATCCCGCTGACCCATCGCGATTTCGCCCAGAGCGTGACCTTTGTTACCGGACATTACAAAGCCGACAGCACCCCGTTTGACTGGGCACAGCTGGCACAGAGCCGCCAGACGCTGGCTATCTATATGGGCACCATGAAGGCGGCTGAAATCAGCCAGCAGCTTATTCAGCACGGGCGAGACAGCCTGACGCCGGTGGCGGTGATCAGCCGCGGTACCCGGGCCGATCAGCAGGTGACCGTCGGCACCTTACAACAACTCGAAAGCCTCGCGAAAGATGCCCCAATGCCAGCGCTGCTGGTGGTGGGTGAAGTGGTGCAGCTGCATCATCAACTTGCCTGGTTTCAACACAACCTACAGCAGGAGGGATTCAACTCTTCTGTGGTGAATCTGGCTTAAGGAACGGTTATGGACCAAAAACGACTCACTCACCTGCGGCAGCTGGAGGCGGAAAGCATCCATATCATCCGCGAGGTGGCAGCAGAATTCTCCAACCCGGTGATGATGTACTCCATCGGCAAAGACTCCAGCGTGATGCTGCACCTGGCGCGTAAGGCGTTCTATCCGGGAACCCTGCCGTTCCCGCTGCTGCACGTGGATACGGGCTGGAAATTCCGTGAGATGTACGAGTTCCGCGACCGTACCGCCAAAGCCTATGGCTGTGAGCTGCTGGTGCATAAAAACCCGGAAGGCGTGGCGATGGGCATTAACCCGTTTGTCCACGGCAGCGCCAAGCACACCGACATCATGAAGACCGAAGGTCTGAAGCAGGCGCTGAACAAATATGGCTTTGATGCCGCGTTCGGCGGGGCACGCCGCGACGAAGAGAAGTCCCGCGCCAAAGAGCGTATTTACTCCTTCCGCGATCGCTTCCACCGCTGGGATCCGAAAAATCAGCGTCCTGAGCTGTGGCACAACTACAACGGTCAGATTAACAAAGGCGAAAGCATTCGCGTCTTCCCGCTCTCTAACTGGACCGAGCTGGATATCTGGCAGTATATCTATCTGGAAAATATTGAAATTGTTCCACTGTATCTGGCCGCACCGCGCCCGGTGCTGGAGCGCGACGGGATGCTGATGATGATCGACGACGATCGCATCGATTTACAGCCGGGCGAGGTGATCAAGCAGCGTATGGTGCGTTTCCGTACGCTGGGCTGCTGGCCGCTCACCGGTGCGGTGGAGTCCGAAGCGCAGACCTTACCGGAAATTATTGAAGAGATGCTGGTGTCGACCACCAGTGAACGACAGGGTCGCGTGATTGACCGCGACCAGGCAGGCTCCATGGAGCTGAAGAAACGCCAGGGTTATTTCTAAGGAGCCGCCATGAACACAACGATTGCACAACAGATTGCCGATGAAGGCGGCGTGGAAGCGTATCTGCACGCCCAGCAGCACAAAAGCCTGCTGCGTTTCCTGACCTGCGGCAGCGTGGATGACGGCAAAAGTACGCTGATTGGTCGCCTGCTGCACGATACCCGCCAGATTTATGAAGATCAGCTCTCTTCGCTGCACAATGACAG
This sequence comes from Pluralibacter sp. UBA7423, assembly GCA_002470465.1. GTDB lineage: Bacteria > Pseudomonadota > Gammaproteobacteria > Enterobacterales > Enterobacteriaceae > Scandinavium. Next base: position 57,194 of record DKMD01000022.1, on the reverse strand, counting down.
CAAGCGTCACGGTACTCAGGGCGAAAAGCTCGACCTGGCGCTGCTGGTAGATGGCCTCCAGGCTGAACGCGAGCAGGGCATCACCATTGACGTGGCGTATCGCTACTTTTCTACCGAAAAGCGCAAGTTCATCATCGCGGACACCCCGGGCCACGAACAGTACACCCGCAATATGGCGACCGGTGCGTCCACCTGCGATCTCGCTATCCTGCTGATGGACGCGCGTAAAGGCGTGCTCGATCAAACTCGTCGTCACAGCTTCATTTCCACATTGCTGGGCATTAAGCATCTGGTGGTGGCGGTGAACAAAATGGATCTCGTTGGTTATAGCGAAGAGACGTTCAATGAGATCCGCGAAGCTTATCTGACCTTTGCAGAGCAGCTGCCAGGCGAGCTGGACATTCGTTTCGTACCGCTGTCGGCACTGGAAGGGGATAACGTCGCCAGCCAGAGCGAAAAAATGCCGTGGTACAGCGGCCCGACGCTGCTTGAAGTACTGGAAACCGTGCAGATTCAGCGCGTGGTGGAAAGCCAGCCGCTGCGCTTCCCGGTGCAGTACGTCAACCGTCCGAATCTCGACTTTCGCGGCTTCTCCGGGACGCTTGCGTCCGGTACGGTCACCGTCGGCCAGCGTGTGAAAGTGCTGCCGTCGGGCGTGGAATCCGCCGTGGCGCGTATCGTCACTTTTGACGGCGATCTGCAACAGGCAGCCGCCGGGGAAGCGATCACCCTGGTGCTGAAGGATGAAATCGACATCAGTCGCGGTGATCTGCTGGTGGACGTCAGCGAAACGCTGCCTGCCGTGCAAAGCGCCAGCGTGGACGTAGTGTGGATGGCTGAACAGCCACTGCAGCCGGGTCAGAGTTATGAAATTAAAATTGCCGGGAAGAAAACCCGCGCGCGCGTAGACGGCATTCAGTATCAGGTGGATATCAATAACCTGACCCAGCGCGAAGTGACCAGCCTGCCGCTGAACGGCATTGGCCTGGTGGATTTGACCTTCGATGAACCGCTGGTGCTGGATAAGTATCAGCAAAACCCGGTGACCGGCGGGCTTATCTTTATCGATCGCCTGAGCAACGTGACGGTCGGTGCCGGGATGGTACGTGAGCCGCAGCAGCAGAGCACAGCGGCAGGCAGCAGTGAATTCAGCGCCTTTGAGCTGGAGCTGAACGCGCTGGTGCGTAAGCACTTCCCGCACTGGGGCGCACGCGATCTGCTGGGAGGCCAGTGATGGCGCAGCATGACGAAAACGTCGTCTGGCACGCCCATCCCGTAACGCCGTCTCAGCGCGAACAGCACCACGGGCATCGCGGAGTTGTGCTGTGGTTTACCGGGCTTTCGGGCTCGGGAAAATCCACGGTCGCCGGGGCGCTGGAAGAGGCGCTGCATGAGCTTGGCGTCAGCACTTATCTGCTGGATGGCGATAACGTGCGTCACGGACTGTGCAGCGATTTGGGCTTCAGCGATGACGATCGCAAAGAGAACATTCGCCGCGTTGGGGAAGTTGCAAAGCTGATGGTGGAGGCGGGACTGGTCGTGTTGACCGCCTTTATCTCTCCGCACCGTGCGGAAAGGCAGATGGTACGGGATCGTGTAGGAGAAGGGCGTTTTATCGAAGTGTTCGTCGACACGCCGCTGGCCGTATGTGAAACCCGCGATCCGAAAGGCCTGTATAAGAAAGCCCGCGCCGGTGAACTGCGTAATTTCACCGGCATTGACTCGGTTTATGAAGCCCCGGAAAAGGCAGATATTCACCTCAATGGCGAACAATTGGTAACAAATTTGGTTAACCAATTATTAGACCTGCTGAGACAGGGCGATATTATCAGATCCTGAGACCGGGCCGGTTTTCCGGCCAGTCAGGAAACAGGATTTGATATGCGCAATGCCCAGAACATTACCATCACTCATACAGAACCCATGACAATGGACACCGAAGAGACCACCTGGTCTTTGTCCGGCGCGGTCGTGGGTTTTGTCGCATGGCTATTGGCGCTCGGTATTCCCTTTTTGTTTTATGGCAGCAACACGCTGTTCTTCTTCCTCTACACCTGGCCCTTCTTTCTGGCGCTGCTGCCCGTTTCTGTGGTGATCGGCATCGCTTTGCACTCGCTGATGAACGGCAAACTCCTCTACAGTATTGTGGTGACGCTGATAACGGTCGCGGCTCTCTTTGGCCTGCTGTTCCTGTGGTTACTGGGTTAAGCGCGCCCGGAAGTGCATTCGATTTGATTGGACCTACGACTCCCGAGACAAAATGTGGTACATTTCCCGCGATACGCGGCATCGTCCGCAGGCCTGGGTAGAGCACTCCGGCAAGTTTTGGGATGATGATGCCGTTTTTTTGGGGGCAGGATGGGTAAATTAACGCTGCTGTTGCTGGCACTTCTGGTCTGGCTGCAGTACTCACTGTGGTTCGGCAAGAACGGTCTGCACGACTACAGCCGCGTCAACGACGACGTGGCGGCTCAGCAGGCAACCAACGCCAAACTTAAAGCGCGCAACGATCAGCTTTTTGCCGAAATTGACGACCTCAACGGCGGCCAGGAAGCTATCGAAGAACGCGCTCGCAACGAGCTCAGCATGACTCGTCCGGGCGAAACGTTTTATCGTCTGGTGCCGGATGCGTCCAAACGCAATCAGAGTCAGAGCTCTGGGCGGAATAATCAATAAATTCAAGCCAGGATAACCGCATGGCAGCCACTTTTCCGGGCGTTTGCGCCGTGGTGCCGGCAGCCGGTTTTGGCCGCCGTATGCAAACGGAATGCCCGAAGCAATATCTCTCAATCGGTAACAAAACGATTCTCGAACACGCGGTAGCCGCCTTGCTGGCCCATCCGCGGGTTGAACGCGTCATCATCGCCATCAGCGACGGCGACGCCCGCTTTCAGCAGCTTTCTCTCGCCAGCCACCCGCAAATTACCGTCGTTGAAGGCGGCATCGAGCGTGCCGATTCCGTCCTGGCGGGCCTGCGTGCAGCAGGCGATGCCGAATGGGTGCTGGTACACGATGCAGCGCGTCCATGCCTGCATCAGGACGATCTGGCGAATTTACTCGCCCTGAGCGAAACCAGCCGCGTCGGCGGCATTCTTGCGGCCCCGGTTCGCGATACCATGAAACGTGCCGAACCCGGTAAAGAGGCGATTGCCCATACCGTCGATCGCACCGATCTCTGGCACGCGCTGACGCCGCAGTTTTTCCCTCGCGAACTTCTTTTTGACTGCCTGACCCGGGCGCTTAATGAAGGCGCGACGATCACGGATGAAGCCTCGGCGCTGGAATATTGTGGCTTCCATCCTGAGCTTGTCGCCGGACGCGCTGATAATATTAAAGTGACCCGCCCGGAAGATTTGCGGCTGGCAGAATTTTACCTTACCCGTAGTGGACTTCAGGAGCAGGCATAATGCGAATTGGACACGGTTTTGACGTACACGCTTTTGGTGGCGAAGGCCCGATTATCATTGGCGGCGTACGCGTACCTTATGAAAAAGGCCTGCTGGCTCACTCTGATGGCGACGTCGCGCTGCATGCGCTAACCGACGCCCTTCTCGGCGCGGCGGCATTGGGCGATATCGGCAAACTGTTCCCCGACACCGACCCGGCTTTCAAAGGCGCCGACAGCCGTGAGCTGCTGCGTGAGGCCTGGCGTCGCATTCAGGCCAAAGGCTATACGCTTGGTAACGTCGACGTCACCATCATCGCTCAGGCCCCAAAAATGTTGCCGCACATCCCACAGATGCGCGTGTTTATCGCCGAAGATTTAGGCTGCCATATGGATGACGTGAACGTCAAAGCCACGACGACTGAAAAACTCGGTTTTACCGGACGCAGCGAAGGCATCGCCTGCGAAGCGGTGGCCCTGTTGCACAAGGCTCGCTCATGATTGCGTTCGACGACCTCACTTATCTCCACGGTAAACCGCTGGGTCATGGGCTGCTGAAGGCCAACCCGGAAGACTTTCTGGTGGTTGAAGACTTAGGCTTTTCACCGGATGGCGAAGGCGAACACCTGCTGGTGCGCATTCTGAAAAACGGCTGTAACACCCGCTTTGTCGCCGACGCGCTGGCGAAATTCCTCAAAGTTCACGCCCGTGAAGTGAGCTTTGCCGGGCAGAAGGACAAACATGCCGTCACTGAACAGTGGATCTGCATACGTCTGCCGGGCAAAGAGATGCCTGATTTAAGCAAATTTGAGCTTGAGGGCTGTAAAGTCCTGGAGTACGCCCGCCACAAGCGCAAGCTGCGCCTTGGTGCGCTCAAGGGAAACGCTTTTACCCTCGTGCTGCGTGAAGTCAGCGACCGTGCGGACGTCGAGACACGTCTACAGGCGATTGCCGACAAAGGCGTTCCGAACTATTTTGGCGCTCAGCGTTTCGGCATCGGCGGCAGCAATTTGCAGGGCGCACTGCGCTGGGCACAGAGCGATGCGCCGGTGCGCGATCGTAATAAACGCAGTTTCTGGTTGTCGGCGGCCCGCAGTGCGTTGTTTAATCAGCTGGTCAGCGTGCGTTTAAAAAAACCGGACTTTAATCAAGTTGTTGACGGCGATGCGCTACAATTAGCGGGACGCGGCAGCTGGTTTGTGGCAACGGATGAAGAGCAATCTGAACTTCAGTCCCGCGTTGATAACCGTGACCTGATGATTACCGCCTCGCTGCCGGGCAGCGGCGAGTGGGGCACCCTGCGGGCAGCGCTGGATTTTGAGCAACAAACGCTCGCGGACGAAACGCTGTTGCAGACTTTATTGCTGCGTGAAAAAGTAGAAGCGGCGCGACGCGCTATGCTGCTCTACCCGCAACAGCTGAGCTGGAACTGGTGGGATGACGTCACCGTTGAGGTGCGTTTCTGGCTGCCGGCAGGCAGCTTTGCTACCAGTGTGGTAAGGGAACTTATCAACACAACAGGTGATTATGCGAATATTGCTGAGTAACGATGACGGGATCCACGCGCCGGGGATCCAGACCCTGGCGAAAGCCTTGCGCGAGTTTGCCGAGGTTCAGGTTGTTGCACCCGATCGTAACCGCAGTGGGGCGTCTAATTCGCTGACCCTGGAATCTTCTCTTCGTACTTTTACGTTCGACAATGGTGACATCGCCGTGCAGATGGGCACGCCAACGGACTGCGTGTTTCTCGGCGTCAACACGTTGATGCGCCCGCGTCCGGATGTGGTTGTCTCCGGCATTAACGCCGGGCCGAACCTTGGCGATGACGTGATTTATTCCGGTACGGTCGCCGCAGCAATGGAAGGCCGCCATCTTGGCTTCCCGGCGCTTGCGGTTTCGCTGAACGGCTACAAACACTATGACACCGCTGCCGCCGTGACCTGTTCTATCCTGAGGGCGCTGGCTCGTGAACCCCTGCGCACCGGGCGCATTCTCAACATCAACGTGCCGGATCTTCCTCTTTCAGAAATCAAAGGGATCCGCGTCACGCGCTGCGGCAGCCGACATCCGGCGGACAAAGTGATTCCGCAGCAGGATCCGCGCGGCAATACCCTTTACTGGATTGGTCCGCCGGGCGAGAAGTGCGATGCCGGACCGGACACGGATTTTGCCGCCGTAGATGAAGGCTATGTTTCCGTGACGCCGCTGCACGTTGATTTAACCGCTCACAGCGCCCAGGAGGTTGTCTCCGGCTGGCTGGATCGTGTGGGAGTAGGCGAGGAATGGTGAGTCAACGCGTACAAAGTCTTCTTAATCAGCTGCGAAATCAGGGGATCGCCAATGAGCAGGTGCTCGATGCGATCGCCCGGGTGCCGCGCGAAAAGTTTATTGATGAAGCCTTTGAACACAAAGCGTGGGAGAACGTCGCGCTGCCGATTGGTCAGGGGCAAACCATCTCGCAGCCGTATATGGTGGCGAGAATGACCGAATTGCTGGAGCTGACGCCGGAGTCGCGCGTGCTGGAAATTGGCACGGGCTCGGGTTATCAGACGGCAATTCTGGCGCAGCTGGTTCATCACGTCTGTTCGGTCGAGCGCATTAAAAGCCTGCAATGGCATGCGCGGCGGCGCCTGAAGCAGCTTGATTTACACAATGTTTCAACTCGCCATGGCGATGGCTGGCAAGGATGGCACGCAAGAGCGCCATTTGATGCCATTATTGTCACGGCCGCACCGCAAGAAATTCCGGCGGCGCTGATGTCGCAGCTGGATGAAGGCGGCATTCTGGTCTTACCCGTCGGCGAAGAGCAGCAGTTCCTGAAGCGCGTCCGTCGCCGGGGAGACGAATTTATTATCGATACCGTGGAAGCGGTTCGCTTTGTGCCACTGGTCAAAGGCGAGCTGGCGTAATACAGGAGTTTTCCTGTTTCTTTTAGCGCCGCTTATGGCGTAGGGTGAGCGCACTTTTTAGTGTGATTACCGTCACGTTTCACGGTTACTAAGTCACTGGCAGATAACACATTCCTGGGGGATAAATGAGCGCGGGAAGCCCTAAATTCACCGTTAGTCGCGTAGCGGCTTTATCACTGGTTTCACTTTGGCTGGCAGGATGCACATCGTCCAGTAATGCCCCCGCTCCGGTCACGTCGGTAGGTGGAATGTCGTCCGGCAGCGATTCCGGAATGTTAATTACACCGCCGCCAAAAATGGGCACTCCGGCCCAGTCGGTGCCACAGCCTCAGCCGGTTCAGACGGCTCCGGTTCAGCCGCAGATCCAGCCGATGCAACAGCAGCCCGCTGCGACAGAACAGCCGGTGCAGATTGTGAATGGTCATGCGGTCTATAACCGTAAATACGGTGATATTCCAAAAGGCAGCTATACCGGCGGTAGCACCTATACCGTTAAGCGCGGCGACACCCTGTTTTATATTGCATGGGTGACCGGCAACGATTTCCGCGACCTGGCGCAGCGCAACAATGTGCCGGAGCCGTATGCGCTGAACGTGGGGCAGGTGCTGCAGGTCGGCAATGCTTCCGGGCAGCCTATCACCGGGAATAACGCAGTAGCACAGGCCAGCGCAGAAGCCAGCGGCGCTTCGCCTGGATTAGTCTCAAAACCTGCACAAAATTCCTCCGCAGTGGTTGCGTCTAAACCAACAATTACGTATTCTGAGGATTCAGGTGAACAAAGTGCTAACAAAATGTTGCCTAACAATAAGCCTTCGACTACGGTCGTCGCGCCTGTCACGGCACCCGCTGTCAGCACTACCCAACCGACTGCAAGCTCTACGTCTACCAGTTCGCCAATCTCCTCCTGGCGCTGGCCGACCGACGGTAAAATCATCGAAAACTTTAGTGGCGGCGATGGCGGCAATAAAGGGATCGATATTGCAGGCAGTAAGGGACAGGCTATCGTCGCGACCGCAGATGGGCGCGTTGTGTATGCCGGTAACGCACTGCGCGGTTACGGTAATCTTATTATCATCAAACACAACGATGATTACCTGAGCGCCTACGCCCATAACGATACTATGCTGGTCCGGGAACAACAGGAAGTGAAGGCGGGGCAGAAAATCGCTACCATGGGTAGCACCGGAACCAGTTCTACACGCTTGCATTTTGAAATTCGTTACAAGGGGAAATCCGTCAACCCGCTGCAGTATTTGCCGCAGCGATAATTAGGCGAAACAACCGTGAGGTGTGTTTCGTCCAGGGATCACGGGTAGGAGCCACCTTATGAGTCAGAATACGCTGAAAGTTCATGATTTAAATGAAGACGCGGAATTTGATGAGAACGGAGCAGAGGTTTTCGACGAGAAAGCCTTAGTAGAAGAGGAACCCAGTGATAACGACCTGGCTGAGGAAGAGCTGTTATCACAGGGCGCCACACAGCGTGTGCTGGATGCGACTCAGCTTTACCTTGGGGAGATTGGTTACTCTCCACTGCTAACAGCCGAAGAAGAAGTCTATTTTGCACGACGCGCGCTGCGTGGTGACGTTGCCTCCCGCCGCCGGATGATTGAAAGTAACCTGCGTCTGGTGGTGAAAATTGCCCGTCGTTACAGCAATCGTGGTCTGGCTTTGCTGGATCTGATTGAAGAGGGCAATCTGGGGCTGATTCGCGCGGTCGAAAAATTCGACCCGGAACGCGGATTTCGTTTCTCAACCTATGCAACCTGGTGGATTCGTCAGACCATTGAACGGGCAATCATGAACCAAACCCGTACTATTCGTCTGCCAATTCACATTGTCAAAGAGCTCAATGTTTATCTGCGTACCGCACGTGAGTTATCCCATAAGCTGGATCACGAGCCAAGTGCAGAAGAGATAGCTGAGCAGCTGGACAAACCGGTTGATGACGTCAGTCGTATGCTGCGTCTCAACGAGCGTATTACCTCGGTTGACACACCCCTGGGCGGTGACTCCGAAAAAGCGCTGCTGGACATCCTGGCCGATGAAAAAGACAACGGTCCGGAAGACACCACGCAGGACGATGACATGAAGCAAAGCATCGTCAAATGGCTGTTCGAACTGAACGCCAAACAGCGTGAAGTGCTGGCGCGTCGTTTCGGTTTACTGGGGTATGAAGCCGCAACGCTTGAAGATGTTGGCCGTGAAATTGGTCTGACGCGTGAACGCGTTCGCCAGATTCAGGTTGAAGGTCTGCGTCGCCTGCGTGAGATTTTGCAGGGGCAAGGGCTGAATATCGAAGCGCTTTTCCGTGAATAAATAGCGTGAATAAACCAGTTTCCATCAAAAAGGCCAGTCGAGAGACTGGCCTTTTTCTTTGGCATAGGGCCTATGCTGCTTTAGCAGGCCGGGCAAGCGCAGTGCCGCCCGGCAGCGGAGGTTACACCAGACTCTTCAATCGGTAGATCCACTCCAGCGCTTGGCGCGGCGTCAGTGAATCCGGGTCAAGATTTTCCAGTGCTTCTACGGCAGGAGACGTTTCTTCCGGTGCGGAAAGCAATGACATCTGCGTGCCGTCAACCTGCGTCGCTCCGGCATTTGGCGACAGGCTTTCCAGCTCGCGAAGTTTCTGACGCGCGCGTTTAATCACCTCTTTCGGCACGCCCGCCAGTGCAGCAACGGCAAGGCCGTAGCTCTTGCTGGCCGCGCCATCCTGCACGCTGTGCATGAAGGCGATAGTGTCGCCGTGCTCCAGCGCATCGAGATGAACGTTCGCCACGCCTTCCATTTTTTCCGGCAGCTGCGTCAGCTCGAAATAGTGGGTTGCGAACAGCGTCAGGGCTTTAATACGGTTTGCGAGGCCTTCGGCGCAGGCCCATGCGAGAGAAAGGCCATCGTACGTTGAGGTTCCGCGGCCGATCTCATCCATCAGCACCAGGCTCTGCTCGGTGGCATTGTGCAGAATATTTGCGGTTTCTGTCATCTCAACCATAAAGGTAGAGCGACCGCTGGCAAGATCGTCCGCTGCGCCGACGCGGGTAAAGATCCTGTCTATCGGGCCGATCTCCACTTTCTGCGCCGGAACGTAGCTGCCGATATAGGCCAGCAGGGCAATCAGCGCGGTCTGGCGCATATAGGTACTTTTACCGCCCATGTTCGGCCCGGTGATGATCAGCATCCGGCGCTGCGGTGACAGATTTAGCGGGTTGGCGATAAACGGCTCATTTAGCACCTGTTCGACGACCGGATGACGGCCTTCGGTGATGCGAATGCCGGGCTTGTCGCTGAACGTTGGGCAGCAGTAGTTCAGAGCTTCTGCACGTTCCGCAAGGTTCACCAGAACATCGAGCTCAGCCAGCGCCGCTGCGCTTTGCTGCAGTTCCGCCAGGTGCGGCAGCAGCAGGTCGAACAGTTCATCATAGAGCTGTTTTTCCAGCGCCAGCGCTTTGCCTTTCGATGTCAGCACTTTGTCTTCGTACTCTTTGAGTTCCGGAATGATATAGCGCTCGGCGTTCTTCAGAGTCTGGCGGCGAACGTAATGAATCGGTGCCATGTGGCTCTGACCACGGCTTATCTGAATGTAGTATCCGTGAACGGCGTTATAGCCTACCTTCAGCGTATCCAGCCCAAGGCGTTCGCGTTCGCGAATCTCCAGCCTGTCGAGGTAGTCCGTTGCGCCATCGGCCAGCGCACGCCACTCATCCAGCTCTTCATGATAGCCCGGCGCAATGACGCCACCGTCGCGAACCAGCACCGGCGGCGTTTCGATGATCGAACGTTCTAGCAGTTCGCGAAGCTCGGTGAATTCCCCCATCGCTTCACGTAGTTTTTGCACGGGAGCGCTGTCCACGCTCATCAGCTGTTCGCGCAATTCCGGCAACTGCTGGAAGGCGTGGCGCATACGGGCTAAATCACGCGGGCGCGCTGTACGCAGGGCGAGGCGTGCAAGAATACGCTCCAGGTCGCCAACCTGGCGCAGAACCGGCTGCAGTTCATCATAGCGATCCTGTAATGCGCCGAGCGTTTGCTGACGCTCGATAAGAACTTTTGTATCGCGCACGGGCATATGCAGCCAGCGTTTCAGCATGCGGCTGCCCATTGGCGTCACGGTGCGATCCAGCACGGCGGCCAGCGTGTTTTCGATGCCGCCCGCCAGATTCTGGGTAATTTCCAGATTCCGGCGCGTTGCCGCATCCATGATGATGCTGTCCTGCTGGCGCTCCATGGTGATGGAACGAATATGCGGCAGGGAAGTGCGTTGGGTGTCTTTCACATACTGTAATAAGCAACCCGCAGCGCACAGGCCACGCGGCGCATTTTCCACGCCAAAACCAACGAGGTCGCGCGTGCCGAACTGCAGGTTTAGCTGCTGGCGTGCGGTATCAATTTCGAATTCCCACAGCGGGCGACGGCGCAGGCCACGTCGGCCTTCAATCAGCGCCGTTTCGGCAAAGTCTTCCGCGTAAAGCAGCTCAGCAGGATTGGTACGCTGGAGCTCTGCCGCCATGGTTTCCCGGTCTGCGGGCTCGCTCAGGCGAAAGCGACCGGAGCTGATGTCCAGCGTAGCATAGCCGTAGCCTTTACTGTCCTGCCAGATGGCGGCCAGCAGGTTATCCTGGCGCTCCTGCAACAGCGCTTCATCGCTGATGGTGCCAGGCGTGACGATGCGGACGACTTTACGCTCGACGGGGCCTTTGCTGGTGGCCGGGTCGCCAATCTGCTCACAGATGGCGGCTGACTCACCAAGATTGACGAGCTTAGCGAGGTAGTTTTCAACGGCATGATGCGGCACGCCCGCCATCGGAATGGGCTCACCTGCGGATGCCCCGCGTTTGGTTAGCGAGATATCGAGCAGCTGCGAAGCGCGTTTGGCGTCGTCGTAAAATAACTCGTAAAAATCGCCCATGCGGTAAAAGAGCAGGATTTCCGGATGCTGGGCTTTCAGCTTCAGGTACTGCTGCATCATCGGCGTGTGGGCGTCTAAATTGTCGAGTGTGCTCATGGAGTTATGATGTCCATTTCGTTGAAAAACAATAATATTCAGGCATTTTATATGCAAAATCGTTGCGGTCATTGTCGCATGAACGCGCCTGTTCTCGCAGTAAAATCTGCACTTGAAGCGAGCCTGAAATTTCAACAAAAAGTGACGAAATCTGGCCTTAGTCCAGTGTGTGAACCGGCTTTTGCTCAGACTGTAAAATCAGCTGCCCGTGCTTAATGGTTACTGACACGCATGCGCCGGTAGGGAAACCCGCCTCTTTTAGCCAGTTCCCGCTCAACACCAGGCTTGGATGAAGGCTATAACGGCGTGTACGTCCCGTTTTGGGATCCTGGTGGCGCTTCCTGACATAGCCGACCTTGATCCGGCGTGCGGATTTGGCTTCCTCTTTTATCAGCGTAACGGGTGGATTCATGTCGCTTCACTCCTTTTTTTGTATGGGAAGAATACGTAAGGGGTGGATGTAAAAACAGGTGTTCGTGAAACATATCTCAGAATTGCGTAGCGGCTTCCACGGCAAATGAAATTGATCTGATGTTTCATGCTGAACTGGAAGGTTGCCCGGTATAAGGCCGAAAAGTACGCGTCTGTTTTGCCAACGCCATGGTACGAAACGCGATCATTACGCCGGGAATGAGCGAAAACCATAGGGTCCCCTGCATTCCGGGACGAGTATTCAGCCAGGCCCAGGTAAAAGGTGAGGCCGCCGCCAGAAGCTGTGCCGGGATAAGCAATATGCCCGTGCACCCGGCATAAACCCTGAGCCGGGGCATTGCCGAAGTGGTGTGGCTGCTCGCATAACAATTAAAAGCTTTGGTGTTGTTTCATCAACGCGTTTTCCTTCATGCATCATGGATCGCTTTTTGGACAGGCATTGATCCAGAGAATGGAATGGCGGCACCTGAACAGGTATCATCAATGCAACTTATAGACCGGAGAATCCTGATGACCGCAAGCCGTATTGGCCGGGAAAAGCTGACTATCCGCCGGATGATAGCGCTCTACGCCCGGCGCTGTCCGCAGGCGTTGCAGGACGAAGAGCACTATCAGGCGCTGAACGCCTACGCGGATAAGCGGCTGGATAAATGCGTCTTTGGTGAGGAGAAACCCGCCTGCAAGCAGTGCCCGGTGCATTGCTATCAGCCCGCAAAGCGGGAAGAGATGAAGCAGATTATGCGCTGGGCAGGGCCGAGAATGCTGTGGCGGCATCCGATCCTGACGATCCTGCATTTGCTCGACGATCGTCGTGCAGTGCCCGAGTTGCCGGAGAAATATCGGCCAAAGAAACGGGGAAACACGCCGTAGCATACACGGCGTGTCTGGTACTTAAGCGCGGGTGGCGAGCAGAATAGCCGAAGCTTTGATCAGGGCAATGACACGGCTGCCGGCAGTGAGCTTCATCTCATGCTGGCTCTCGTTGGTGATTACGGCGACAAGCTCAAACCCGGCATCCGTTTTGATATGTACCGTTGCGTTTACCGCGCCTTCCGTCACCTGCGAAACGCTGCCGGCAAACTGATTGCGCGCAGAGAATTTCAGGCCGCAGTCTTCGCTGGCAAGGGTTACCCACGGCGCTTTGATCAGCGCCACGGCTTCCTTACCTGCAACAAGACCGAGCGCCTGCTGACTGCTGTGGGTGACGATCGCCACAAGCTTTGCCCCGTCCGCGAGGGTCAATTCAACTTCGTCGTTCACTGCGCCCGATGCGACGGCGCTGACTTTCCCGCTAAGCTGATTGCGTGCTGATACTGACATATTGCCTCCTTTCTTTGAGTGTGCAGGTTTTATAGCCCGTCACGGTGATTTACACCAGTGCGTCTTTCTCAATGCCGAGACGTTTCATCCGGGAAAGCAGCGTCGTACGCTTGAGCCCAAGACGCTGCGCAGCCCCTTTCGGTCCCGCGACCACGCCGTTCGTTTCTTTCAGTATACGAATAATTTGCTGTGCCTCGTCTTCGCCCTCAAGCTTTGGTTCTGCCGTCGGGCCGGGCGCGGTGAAGGGCATTTCGGGCTGAGAAAGTTGCAAAACGCTGCCCGGCGTCAGCAGAACAGCGCGCTCAATCACGTTTTCCAGCTCACGCACGTTACCCGGCCACGGCATCTCACTCAGCGTTTGCAGGGTACGCGCCGGGATGCTGTCAATCTGGCGACCCAGCCGACGGGCGATTTTGGTGGTGAACGCCTTCGCCAGCAGCGGGATATCGTCAGGGCGTTCGCGAAGCGGCGGAAGCTGTATGGGGAAGACGTTCAGGCGGTAATAGAGATCGCTGCGAAACAGCCGCTCTTCGACCATCTGGCGGAGATCGCGGTTGGTGGCCGCAATCAGGCGTACGTCTGTGCGAATCAGCTTATTACTGCCAAGGCGCTCAAACTCCTGTTCCTGCAACACGCGCAGCAGCTTGGGCTGCAGCTCGAGCGGCATATCGCCGACTTCATCCAGAAACAGCGAGCTTTTATCCGCCAGTTCAAAACGCCCGGCGCGCGGGGCGCTTGCGCCGGTGAACGCGCCTTTCGAGTGGCCAAACAGATCGCTTTCAATCAGCCCGGCGGGCATCGCGGCGCAGTTCATCTTGATCATTCGCTGCTCGCGGCGGCGGCTGAGATTATGGATTGCCCTCGCAATCAGCTCTTTACCGGTGCCGGTTTCGCCGAGGAGCAGCACGGTGCTGTCGCTTTGCGCCACCATCTCTACCTGGCGCAGCACGTCACGCATTGCGTCGCTGCGGCCGATGATTTCGCCAAACTCATTATCCAGCGTATTGAGCTGCTCGGTGAGCACCTTGTTCTCATCCGCCAGCCGCTCTTTCAGGCGCTGGATCTCCTGGTAGGCCAGCGCGTTATCAATCGCAATCGCCACCCGCTCGGCAATCTGGTGCAGCAGTCGGAGATTGCTGGCCGTAAAGACCTGCTTGTCGCGTTGGGCGAGCTTAAGGACGCCGAGCGTCGTGTCGCCAGACAGCAGCGGCAGCAGGCAAATGCTTTGCAGCTCGTTGCCCCACAGCGAAAAAAGCTGGCGGTCGCCCTGCGCCAGCTGCATGTCGGCCAGCGTCAGCAGCATCATCTGCTGATGCTTAAAGACCTGTTCGCTGAGCGAGCCGCTCTTTGCCACTTCGCTGACGTCATGCAGCGGCGCATCACCGTCGAGGTAATGGCTGGTATAAACGTCAAGTTTGCCCGGCTGTGGGCTTTGCAGCACCACGCTTATCGCATCAATGTGGAAGTAGTGATGCAGCGACTTCGCCACCTCGCTGACCAGCTCGTCGATATCGAGGCGCGACAGTACGGCGTTGGTGACGTCCACCAGGATGCGGAAGTTGTCCCGCTCAAGCTGCAGCTGCTGGCGGTCACTGCCCGAGCTCAGGCGACTCTGAAACTGCTCCGTGACGATAGCGACCAGCTGCGTCAGCGTTTGCAGCCTTTGCAATTCAGCATCGCTCCAGGCGGTCGGGCGGGTGCGTATGACCTCACACCCGCCGACAATTCTGCCTTCCTGAGCCAGCGGCAGCAGGGCGTAGCGGCCAAACGCACAATAGCGTTCGCATGCCGCGAGCTCCGGCCAGGCTTTGCCAAATTCGTGAAAGTCGCATTGCAGAGTGTCCGGCCGGGTAAGCAGGCGCTGCATGGGCCCCTGCGCCAGAAGGCTTTCCTCCTGAACGAGGCGGTCATTATCGTAGGGGGCGCTGGCGTGATAGCTGACGCGCTGATAGCCCGGCTGCCACAGCAGCACGGCCACGCGATCGCCAAGACCGGCCTGGCGGACGAGACGAGTCAGCGTTTCGCACACGCCGTTTAAATCGTTTTGCTGTAACAAGGCGCGGGTGATGTCGAGCAGCCCCTGCTGGCTGAGATCGCTCATTGCGGTGGTAGGCATAATGCTTGTCCTGTAGTGGCCTTAGCAGATCCGCGGCAGCGGTTCGGCGTGCGGTAAATCCAGCGTCCGGCGTACGCCATACGGCCCGGTCAAATGCACGCCTCTGCGTTCGGCGATCTCACCGATAATTGCGGCATCGCAGCCCAGCGGATGAGCCCGAAGCGTTGCCAGCGTCCGTTCGGCGGCTTCAGCGGCGACCCCGATAACCAGCTTGCCTTCGTTAGCGAAGTTCAGCGCATCGAGGCCCAACAGTTCACACACGCCTCGCACCGCGCTTTTGACTGGCAGGCGCGCTTCATGCAGCATCACGCCGCAGCCGCTGGCGGCGGCAAATTCGTGGGCAACGGCATTTACGCCGCCGCGCGTCGCATCGCGAAGGGCCTTCACGCCTGGAATATGGCGCAGCGTCTGAATCAACGGCGTGAGCACCGCGCAGTCGCTTTGCAGATCGCCATCCAGCCCAAGCTGTTCGCGCAAATTCAGGATAGCTGCGCCGTGATCGCCGAGCGTACCGCTGACCAGCAGCACGTCGCCCGGTTGCAGCCGCTGCGCGCCCCAGTGTATGTCCGCAGGAATAGCGCCGAGGCCCGCGGTGTTGATAAAGAGCTTGTCCGCGGCACCGCGCGGCACGACTTTAGTGTCACCGGTGACGATGGCGATGTCGGCGGCCCTCGCGGTCTGCGCCATGCTGTTGACGACCTTCTCCAGTAGCGCTATCTCCAGTCCTTCTTCAAGGATAAAACCGCAGGAAAGATAGCGTGGGATCGCACCGCTGACGGCGACATCGTTGGCCGTGCCGCACACCGCGAGCTTGCCGATATCCCCGCCGGGGAAGAACAGCGGGTCGATGACGTAGCTGTCGGTTGAGAAGGCCAGGCGATCGCCGTTGGCGGTAAGCGTGGCAAGATCGATACGCGCCTGATCCTCCTGCTCCTCCAGCCACGGGTTACGGAATGCCTGCATAAACAGGGAGCCTATCAGCTGCTGCATCGCCTGGCCGCCGCTGCCGTGGGCAAGTTGCACCGTTTTCATTGTTCACCTTCCTGACTTCGATACTGATACCACGCCGCGCATGCGCCTTCTGAGGAGACCATCAGCGCGCCGAAAGCGCTTTGCGGGGTACAGGTTGTGCCAAACAGCGGGCACTGATGGGGTTTGCAGCGCCCGGTGAGCACCTCGCCGCAGTGGGCACGGGGATCGTCGCTGACTTCGCGCCGCTGCGGCTGGAAATGGGCTTCGGCATCGAAGCGCTGATAGCCCGCGCTTAGCCTGACGCCGGATTCGGCAATCACGCCCAGCCCACGCCACTCGCTGTCGCCGTTGACGGTAAACACGTCGGCGATGGCCGCCTGCGCCAGCGCGTTCCCGGCATCCGGCACCACGCGACGGTACTGGTTGTCGACGTGGCTCTCTCCGGCAATTTTCTGCTCCACCAGCATGCTCACGCCCTGCAACAGGTCCAGCGGCTCAAAACCGGCTACCACCAGCGGGCGGTGAAAATCTCGGGCGATAAAATCGTAGCTCGCCGTACCAATCACCATGCTCACGTGGCCTGGTGCAAGAAACGCATCGATGCTGTTGTCGGGCTGTTCAAGCAGGCTCTTAAGCGTCGGGATAAGCGTGATGTGCTGACAGAAAAAGAAAAAGTTGGTCAGGTTTTGTGCCTTCGCCTGCTGCAGCGTGATGGCGGTGGCGGGCATCGTGGTTTCAAATCCGAGACCAAAGAACACCACTTTGCGCTGCGGGTTTTCTGCCGCCAGACGCAGGGCGTCCATCGGCGAATAAATCATGCGGATATCCGCGCCGCGCGCTTTGGCCTGCATCAGCGAGCCGTTTTTGCCCGGTACGCGCATGGCATCGCCGAAGGTGCAGAAAATCACCTCCGGGCGGCTGGCAATATCAATGCAGGTATCAATGCGGCCCATCGGCAGCACGCAGACCGGGCAGCCCGGGCCGTGAATAAACTCAATGTTCTCCGGCAGGAGTTGGTCGAGGCCAAAGCGGAAAATCGCATGCGTATGCCCGCCGCACACTTCCATAATCCGCAGCGGACGCCCTTTGCTGTAAGGCAGCTGCGGCGCTCTGCTTTTCAGGTGGGCAATCAGCTGCATCACTTTCTCCGGCTCGCGGTATTCATCAACAAAGCGCATTAGCGTTCCTCGCCCCACATCAGCGCGCCGACGTCCGGCTCTACGTCAAACATGTTCTGCAATGCCGCCAGCGTGTCGCGGGCTTCGGCTTCATCAATCACGCTCATGGCGAAACCGACGTGCACCAGCACCCACTGGCCCATGCGCGATTCGCCTTGTTCATTCACCGCGCCGACCAGCGTCAGATCGACGTCACGCTGAATGCCGCAGACGTCCACTTTCGCCTGGTTGCCGTCAATGGCGCAGATTTGCCCCGGTACGCCTATGCACATCGTTGCGCCTCCAGCCAGGCCAGCCACTCTTCCATGCCTTCGCCGCTGGTCGCGGAAATCAGGATCGTTTCAACGTCCGGGTTCACATGACGGGCGTAAGCGAGGCATTTGTCGACGTCAAAATTCAGATACGGCAGCAGATCGACCTTGTTCAGCAGCATCAGGGACGCGGCGGCAAACATCTGCGGATATTTCAGCGGCTTGTCTTCCCCTTCGGTGACGGACAGCACCGCAACTTTGTGTCGCTCGCCGAGATCGAAGCTCGCCGGGCACACCAGGTTGCCGACGTTTTCGATAAACAAAATACCGTTATCTTCGAGCGGCAGGCGCGGCGCGGCGTCGGCAATCATCTGTGCATCAAGGTGACAGCCTTTACCGGTGTTGACCTGAATCGCAGGCGTACCGGTGGCGCGAATACGGGCCGCGTCGTTGACCGTCTGCTGATCGCCTTCGATGACGGCGCACGGCACCCGATCTTTCAGGCGCTGTAGCGTTTCGGTGAGCAGGGTGGTTTTGCCGGAGCCGGGGCTCGACACCAGGTTCAGCACCAGCTGCTCGCGGGCGGCGAAACGCGCGCGGTTGCGTGCCGCAAGCTGGTTGTTTTTCGCCAGCACGTCGATTTCCACCTCCAGCATTTTGCGCTGGCTCATCCCCGGCGCATGGGTGCCCGCTTCGCCGTGGCCGTAATGCAGATCGCCCTGAGCGGACTGCTGCGGGCTAAAGTCGGATTTTATGCCGGTGATGGCCATGACCGGGCGTGATGCGGGCGCAAAGGGCGCTCCGCGAAAAGCTGAATGCGGATTGTGCTCATCGCCTTCGATATAGCGATTGCCATCCGCACAACCACAGGTTGTACACATACCTTATTCCTCAATGACTTCGATGCGCTGAATCTGGAAACCGTCATCAGCGATGATGCGTAACCGGTTACTGCCGCACTGCGGGCAGAGACGGACGTGCTGTGAGAGGATCTGCACATATTGCTGGCATTCCGGACACCAGCATTCGGCTTTCTGCTCTTCAATATGCAATGTGCATCCTTCCGCCACCGTGCCGCGGCACACCAGCTCGAAGCAGAAACTCACGGCGGAGGGTTCCACGCAGGAAAATGCTCCCACCTTTAGCCAGACCGCCGTTACGCGCGTGGCGTCATTGGCGACCGCCTGCTGTTCAACAATTTCCAGCGCCCGCTGACAAAGGGTGATTTCGTGCATAACGTCTCTCGTTGGTTTCACTCCGCCCTTCCAAGCAAGAAGCAGGCCATTTTTTATTCTATTGATTTTTATGGTTATTAAGCATTTCGTCACCTGTGAAGTGACATTACTGACGACGCATCGCCACTTATGTCGGGCTGACGAAATGCTGCTGACCACCACCGTCGTCACAATCGTCATCACGCTGACGATGACAGCGGTAATGCTGCATTGGTTTCGTTTAACTTATTGAATTTATTTCAAATGATGAAGTGGCACACAATTTGCTAAGTGAGCCGGATAATTTTTTCAGCTCACGAGGAATCACCATGAACCGCTTTGTCATTGCGGATCCTCAATGGTGCATCGGATGCAACACCTGCCTGGCAGCCTGCTCCGATGTCCATAAAGCCCAGGGGCTCCAGCAGTACCCCAGGCTCACGATGGCACGTACCGGCGACCACACCGCCCCGGTGCTGTGTCGCCACTGCGAAGACGCACCGTGCAAACGGGTGTGTCCGGTCAACGCTATCGCCCTTGAAGGCGACAGCGTGCAGATCAACGAAAGCCTGTGCATCGGCTGCAAGCTGTGCGGACTGGTGTGTCCGTTCGGGGCGATAACCCCTGCGGGCAGCACGCCGCTGGATGTGCCGAAGCAGTACGAGCACTACGTGCCGGCTTCAATGCTCAGCGACGTACCCGTCAGCGCCGACAGCATGAACCCGTTCCTGAGCTGGAACGCGGGCGTGCGCGCCGTGGCGGTGAAGTGCGACCTGTGCAACTTCCTGCCGGAAGGCCCGGCCTGCGTGCGCTCCTGTCCGACCAAAGCGCTGCACCTGGTTGAACCGAAAGCCGTGGAGGCGCAGATGAAACAGCGGCGGGCGCAAACGGCACTTTCAATGCCGGAAACGCTGCCGGGGCGCAACCTGAGCGGGGAGCAAAACTGATGGATTCACTGCAATTACTGACGTGGTCGCTGGCGCTGTACGTCGTCAGCGGCGTGATTTCGCTGCTGCTGCCAAAAAACGAAACGCTGGCGATTCGCGTGGCCGGAATCGGCGCAATGCTCGGCGGCCTGCTGGGATTATGCAGCGCCGTGCCGCTGTTGTTCAGCGGAGAGGTACAAACCTGGGTTGCCGCGGGACCGTTTGATTTTGCGGCCTTTAGCGTACGCATGGACAGCCTGGCCGCCTTTATGGTGACGGTGATTTCTCTGCTGGTGACGCTCTGCGCGCTCTATTCGCTCTCCTATATGCGGGAGTATCTCGGCAAGGGCGCGGCGTCGATGGGCTTCTTTATGAACCTGTTTATCGCCTCGATGGTCGGGTTGGTCGTCATGGACAACGGCTTCTGGTTCATCATCCTGTTCGAGATGATGTCGCTGGCCTCGTGGTTCCTGGTGATCGCCGACCAGAGCGAAGAGTCGATCAAGGCCGGGCTGCTCTACTTCTTTATCGCCCATGCCGGGTCGGTGCTGATCATGGTGGCGTTCTTCCTGATGTGGCGCGAAAGCGGCAGCCTGGAGTTTGCATCCTTCCGCCAGCTGCATCTTTCGCCGCTGATGGCCTCCATCGTGTTTGTGCTTGCCTTCCTGGGCTTTGGTGCCAAAGCGGGGATGCTGCCTTTACACAGCTGGCTGCCGCGTGCGCACCCGGCGGCACCTTCTCACGCATCGGCGCTGATGTCCGGCGTGATGGTGAAAATCGGTATCTTCGGGATCATCAAAGTGGGTGTCGACCTGCTCGGTGCCACCGAAAGCTGGTGGGGGATTATGGTGCTGGCATTCGGCGCGGTGTCTTCGGTGCTCGGCGTGCTTTACGCTCTGGCTGAACACGACATCAAACGCCTGCTGGCCTGGCACACCGTGGAGAACATCGGCATCATTCTGATGGGCGTTGGCGTAGGGATGGTCGGTATCGCCACGCACCATCCGCTGCTGGCGACCGTGGGTCTGCTCGGGGCGCTGTTCCATCTGCTCAACCATGCTCTGTTCAAAGGTTTGCTGTTCCTCGGTGCGGGCGCGGTCATTTTCCGCGTACACACCCGTGACATGGAAAAAATGGGCGGCCTTGCGAAGCTGATGCCGCTCACCGGTACTGCCTTCCTGATTGGCTGTATGTCGATTTCCGCGCTGCCGCCGCTGAACGGCTTCGTCAGCGAGTGGTTTACCTACCAGTCCCTGTTCACCATGAGCCACGACGGCGATTTCGCTATGCGTCTCGCCGGGCCGGTTGCCATCGTGATGCTCGCCATCACCGGCGCGCTGGCGGCGATGTGCTTCGTTAAAGTCTACGGCATCAGCTTCTGCGGCGGGGCCCGCAGCGAAAAAGCGGAGCACGCACGCGAAGTGCCGTGGCCGATGACGGCGGCGATGATCGTCATGGCGCTGCTGTGCGTGGCGCTGGGCGTTGGCGCATCCGTTGCTGCACCCGTGCTGGCAAAAGTGGCGAGTTCTCTCGTGCACGCGCCAGAGCTTATCGTGGCGAACAACTCGCTGCTTCAGCCGGGCAACAGCGCTCAGGCCATGCTTTCTCCTGCCATTTCCTTTTTGCTACTGCTTGGCCTGCCGTTGCTGCCGCTGGCGGTGTGGTGGGTGCTGCGTGGCGATCGCGGGGCGTTTCGCCGCAAGGGGTCACCGTGGGCGTGCGGCTACGGCTGGGAGCAGGAGATGTCTGCTTCCGCAGGCAGCTTCACTCAGCCTTTGCGCGTGATGTTTGGCCCGCTGTACCGGATGCGCAAGCAGCTCGACCCTTCTGAAGCGCTCGGGCGCAGCCTGAGCAAAGTCACCGACGGTGCTGCTGCGGTCGAGCCGTTCTGGGATGAACGCATTATCTGGCCGCTGGTGCGCCTTGTTCAGCGCGCCGGTTCGGGCATCCAGCGGATGCAGAGCGGGGACTTCCGCCTTTACTGCCTGTATGTGGTGGTGGCGCTGGTTGTCCTGTTACTGACCGTGGCCCTGTGAGGAGAGTGAGATGGTAATCCAACAAACGCCAGAGTGGGGCATGGGGCTGTTCGCCGTGATTCAGGCCGCCATTTTGCTGGCGCTGACGCCGCTGTTAACCGGCATTTCCCGTCAGATCCGCGCACGTATGCATTCGCGTCGCGGGCCGGGCATCATGCAGGACTATCGCGACCTGGTGAAGCTGCTTAAGCGTCAGCCGGTCGGCCCCGATCGCTCCGGCGTCATGTTCCGCATTATGCCGTGGGTGCTGCTCAGCAGCATGCTGCTGGTGGCGATGGCGCTGCCGGTATTCACGCAGACATCGCCGTTCGGTGGAGCAGGGGATCTGATCACCCTGCTGTACCTGTTCGCGCTGTTCCGCTTCTTCTTTGCCCTCTCCGGGCTCGACAGCAGTTCGACCTTTGCGGGCATCGGTGCCAGCCGTGAGCTGACGCTGGGCATCCTGGTGGAGCCGATTCTGATCCTCGGCCTGCTGGTTGTGGCGCTGATTGTCGGTTCAACCAACATTGGCACCATCAGCGCGGCCCTTTCTGAGGGCTGGAGCTCGCCGTTGGCCATCTTTATGGCGTTCCTCGCCTGCGGTTTCGCTTCATTTATCGAGATGGGCAAGATTCCCTTCGACGTCGCCGAAGCCGAGCAGGAACTTCAGGAAGGGCCGCTGACGGAATACTCCGGCTCCGACTTCGCGCTGGTGAAGTGGGGGATTGGCCTGAAGCAGGTTGTGGTGGCGGAGATGTTCCTTGCGGTGTTCATTCCGTTTGGCAAAGCCGCAAGCCTGAGTCCGTCGGCGCTGCTGCTGGCGCTGGCGATCGCCCTCATCAAGCTGCTGGTGGTATTTGTGCTGGCGTCGCTGGTGGAGAACTCGCTGGCGCGCGGCCGCTTCCTGCTGACGCATCACGTCACGTGGCTTGGGTTCGGCGTCGCGGCGCTGGCTTTCGTCTTCTATTTCACCGGTCTGTAAGGAGCGCCGAGAAATGATGGAAAAAATCGCGCTGACGACCCTGCTGGTGCCGTTTATTGGCGCGCTGCTGACGGCCTGTTCGCCGAAACCCGTGGCGAAGAATATCTGTAGCCTGTTTGCGCTGTTTGCCACGCTCGGCACCGCCGTGCTTGGCTGGCAGTTTCTGGCGGGGGGAAAAGCGGATGCGACTTACACGCTGGTCAGCTATCACGGCGTGGCGCTGTTCGGCTTCACCGTTGACCGAATCAGTACGCTGATTGCCTTTGCTGTGGTGTTCCTCGGCCTGCTGGTGAGCCTCTATTCCACCGGGTACTTAACCCGTGGCAACCGCGAACACCCGCACGATGGTGACAACCGCTACTACGCGTTCCTGCTGATCTTCATCGGGGCGATGGCGGGGCTGGTGCTTTCCTCAACGCTGCTCGGGCAGCTGCTGTTCTTCGAAATCACCGGGGGCTGTTCCTGGGCGCTGATTGGCTATTACCAGACGCCGAAGTCTCAGCGCTCGGCGATGAAAGCGCTGCTGATTACCCACGTCGCATCGCTTGGCCTGTACCTCGCGGCAGCGACGCTGTTCCTCAACACCGGCACCTTTGCGCTGAGCGCATTAAGTCAGCTGCAAGGTTCGGCGAGCTACATCGTTTACGGCGGCATTCTGTTTGCGGCCTGGGGGAAATCAGCCCAGCTGCCGATGCAGGCCTGGCTGCCGGATGCAATGGAAGCGCCAACCCCAGTCAGCGCTTACTTACATGCCGCTTCAATGGTGAAAGTGGGCGTTTACATCTTTGCCCGCGCCATTCTGGAAGGCGGCAACGTACCGCACGCCATCGGCTGGGTGGGCATCGTGATGGCGACGATCACCATGATCTACGGCTTCATGATGTACCTGCCGCAGAAGGACATGAAGCGCCTGCTGGCGTGGTCGACCATCACCCAGCTGGCGTGGATGTTCCTGGCCCTCTCCATGGCGGCGCTTGGCTCTAAGCAGGCGCTCAATGGCGGCATTGCCTACATCTTCAACCACGCGTTTGCCAAAAGCCTGTTCTTCCTCGTGGCGGGGGCTTTCAGCTACAGCTGCGGCACGCGTCTACTGCCGAAGCTGCGCGGCGTGATGAGCAAATCACCGCTGCTGGGCATCGGCTTCTGCGTGGCGGCACTGGCGATTGCCGGCGTGCCGCCGTTCAACGGCTTCTTCAGTAAATTCCCCGTCTTTGCCGCAGGCTTCACGCTTTCCAGCGCGCACTGGGAGCTGATCCCGGTGATGGTGCTGGCGCTGGTGGAATCAGTGGCGAGCTTCGCGTGGCTGATTTACTGGTTCGGGCGCGTGGTGCCGGGCGAACCGAGTCCGGAAGTGGCAGAGATGTCGCCGCTGCCGCTGGCAATGCGCGCGGTGCTTATCGTGCTGGTGGTGATGTCGCTGTGTTCCAGCGTGATTGCCGCGATGTGGCTTAATTAAGGAGACGACGATGACCGGAACCTTACTCGTCAATAATCTCGCCGGGCTGATGATGGTGACGTCACTGCTGGTGATTGGCGCGAAACGTCCGCGCAGCGCCTGCTGGTTTTACGCCCTGCAGTCGCTGGTGCTGGTGCTGATTTTCTTCACCCTTTCCCAAACGCTTGAGTCTGAACAGCTGCTGATGTGGTCCTTCAGCGCCCTGCTGACCAAGGTCATTCTGGTGCCGATTGTCATGGGCTTCGCGCTGCGCAAGCTTGCCGATCCGCAGGCCGACAAACCGTTGATTAGCCCGGCGCTGCTGATGCTCGCCGCGGCGGTGATTGTGGTGCTTTGCTGGCTGGTTGTGCGCCCGGTGCAGCTTCCTTTGTTGCTTGATCTGAAACCCGCGCTGGCGGTGGCACTTGGCCACTTCCTGCTGGGGCTGCTGTGCATCGTCACCCAGCGCAACATCATTCGTCAGGTGTTTGGCTATTGCCTGATGGAAAACGGTTCGCATCTGGTGCTGGCGCTGCTGGCTCACAGGGCGCCGGAGCTGGTGGAGATTGGTATCGCCACCGACGCGATTTTCGCGGTGATTGTCATGGTGCTGCTGGTGAGAAAAATCTGGCGCACGCTCGGCACGCTGGACGTGAACCAACTGACGGCGCTGAAGGGATAACACAATGAGTCATTCTGCTATTTTCACATTTCTTCTGCTGACGCCGCTTGTATTCGCGCTGCTGGCCTTTGCCTGCCAGCGCCTCGGCACGGCGTCTCGTTCGGCGGTCACGCTGCTGCATGGCGTGGGCATCCTGGTGCTGCTGGCGATAACCCTTTACGCCGTGAGCGTGGTCTACCAACAGGGTGAGATGTTCTCCACGAATCTGTGGCTGCACCTCGACAGCCTGAGCGCGCTGTTCCTGGCGCTGCTTGGGATAATCGGGTTTCTCACCGGACTTTACTCGATGGGCTATATGCGCCACGAGGTCGACGAAGGAGAGATTTCCGTCGCCACGCTGTGCAACTACTACGGCTTCTTCCACCTGTTCCTCTTCACCATGATGCTGGTGGTGACCAGCAACAACCTGATCGTGATGTGGGCGGCGATTGAAGCGACTACGCTCAGCTCGGCGTTTCTGGTGGGGATTTACGGCCAGCGCTCGTCGCTGGAAGCGGCGTGGAAGTACATCATCATCTGTACCGTTGGCGTGGCATTCGGCCTGTTTGGCACCATTCTGGTGTACGCCAACGCCGCGAGCTTTATGCCTGACCCGCACAACGCCATTTTCTGGAGTGAAGTGCTGAAGCATGCGGCACAGCTCGATCCCACGCTGATGCATCTGGCGTTCGTGTTTGTGCTGATTGGCTTCGGCACCAAAACCGGGCTGTTCCCTATGCACGCCTGGCTGCCGGACGCGCACAGTGAAGCGCCAAGCCCGACAAGTGCGCTGTTGTCCGCCGTACTGCTGAACTGCGCGCTGCTGGTGATTATCCGTTTCCACATCATCATCACTCAGACCCTCGGCTCCGCCTTCCCGAATACGCTGCTGGTGATTTTCGGCCTGCTCTCCGTGGCGGTGGCGGCGTTCTTCATTCTGGTTCAGCAGGACGTTAAGCGCCTGCTGGCTTACTCCAGCGTGGAAAACATGGGGCTTATCGCCGTGGCGCTTGGCATCGGCGGGCCGCTGGGCGTGCTGGCGGCGCTGCTGCATACGCTGAACCACAGCCTCGCGAAAACGCTGCTGTTCTGCGGTTCGGGCAACGTGCTGCTTAAGTACGGCACGCGCGATCTTGGCGTGGTGCGCGGCATGCTGAAGCTGATGCCGTTCAGCGCGGTACTGTTGGCCGCGGGTGCGCTGGCGCTCGGCGGGATGCCGCCGTTCAACGTCTTCCTCAGCGAATTTATGGTGGTGACCGCAGGACTGGCTGCCGGGCATATCTGGCTGACCATCGGCCTGCTGTTGCTGCTGACCGTGGTGCTCGGCGGCCTGGTGCGCATGATCGCCTGCCTGTTGTTCGGCGCTGCGCCTGAAGCAACAAGCCGCGGTGAGCTGGGCTGGCTGACCACCGCGCCGATGGCGATTTTACTGGTGCTGATGCTGGTTATGGGCACCCACATTCCGCAGCCGGTGAGCCGCCTGCTGGAAAATGCCGCGTCGATTGTGATGCAGCAATCCCCGCATGAATTTCAGTGGCCGTGGGCGGGTAAAACCGCTTCAGCCACGACCCCCCGTCTTTGCACCCGCGAGTGCGCTGGAGAAATGAAGTGAGCTATCAACAATATATGAACGGCCTCGCGCAGGGCGATGTACTGGGCAACGGCTATCTGGCCGCCGTCCGGGAGAAGTTTCCGGGTGCGGTGCTGGACGAAGAGCGCCAGACTCACGATCAGGTGACGATTACGGTCAAAATCAACCAGCTGCCTGAGATTGTTGAGTTTCTCTACTACGGCTGCGGCGGCTGGCTGCCGGTGCTGTTCGGCAACGACGAGCGCACGCTCAACGGCCATTTCGCCGTTTATTACGCGCTGTCGATGGAAGAGGGCGAGAAGTGCTGGGTGGTGGTGAAGGGGCTGGTCGATGGCTCGCTGGAGTTTCCGTCCGTCACGCCGCGCGTGCCCGCCGCCGTGTGGGGCGAGCGTGAAGTTCGCGATATGTATGGCCTGAAGCCCGTTGGCCTGCCGGACGAGCGCCGTCTGGTGCTGCCGGACGACTGGCCGGATGAGATGTACCCGCTGCGTAAAGACGCGATGGACTACCGTCAGCGCCCGGCGCCGACCACCGAAACGGAAACCTATCCGTTCATCAACGACGGCGACAGCAAGGCGCGCGTGGTGCCAATTGGCCCGATGCACATCACCTCTGACGAACCCGGCCACTTCCGCCTGTTCGTCGATGGTGAAACCATTGTCGACGCCGATTACCGCCTGTTCTACGTCCACCGTGGGATGGAAAAGCTCGCGGAAACCCGCATGGGCTACAACGAAGTGACGTTCCTCTCCGACCGCGTTTGCGGCATTTGCGGCTTTGCGCACAGCGTGGCCTACACCACGTCGGTGGAAAACGCGCTGGGCATCGTGGTGCCGCAGCGTGCGCACACCATCCGCTCCATTCTGCTGGAGGTGGAGCGCCTGCACAGCCATCTGCTGAATATCGGCCTCTCCAGCCACTTTGTTGGTTTCGATACCGGCTTTATGCAGTTTTTCCGCGTTCGTGAAAAATCAATGATGATGGCGGAGCTGCTCACCGGTTCGCGTAAAACCTACGGCCTGAACCTGATTGGCGGCATTCGTCGCGACATCCTCAAAGAGCAGCGCATCAAAACCATTCAGCTGGTGCGTGAGATGCGCGCCGAGGTGACTGAGCTGGTCGACATGCTGCTCTCCACGCCGAACATCGGCCAGCGCACCCAGGGCGTCGGCATTCTCGACCGCCAGGTTGCGCGTGACTACAGCCCGGTTGGCCCACTGATCCGCGGCAGCGGATTCAGGCGCGATATGCGTTTTGACCACCCGTATTCGGATTACGGCAACCTGCCGAAAACCCTGTTTGCCTATGACGGCGGCGATGTCTTCTCCCGTGTGATGGTGCGCGTGAAGGAAACCTTCGATTCGCTGGCGATGATTGAGTACGCGCTGGACACCATGGGCAACGGCCCACTGCTGACCGAAGGCTTCACCTATCAGCCGCACAAATTTGCGCTTGGCTACGTGGAAGCGCCGCGCGGTGAGGACGTGCACTGGAGCATGCTCGGCGACAACCAGAAGCTGTTCCGCTGGCGCTGCCGCGCGGCGACGTACGCTAACTGGCCGGTGCTGCGCTATATGCT
This sequence comes from Pluralibacter sp. UBA7423, assembly GCA_002470465.1. Classification (GTDB taxonomy): domain Bacteria; phylum Pseudomonadota; class Gammaproteobacteria; order Enterobacterales; family Enterobacteriaceae; genus Scandinavium. The sequence goes on along the minus strand of DKMD01000022.1, from coordinate 29,226 downwards.
GCGCGGCAATACCGTGTCGGATGCGCCGCTGATTATCGGCAGCCTTGATCCGTGCTACTCCTGCACCGACCGCGTGACGCTGGTGGACGTGCGCAAACGCAAATCGACCACCGTGCCGTACAAAGAGATTGAACGTTATAGCATTGAGCGCAAGCACTCGCCGCTGCTCAAGTAAGGATTAAACGATGCTGAAACTGTTTAAAACCATCCTGAAAGCGGGCGAACCGACGGTCAAATATCCGTTTGCGCCGCTGGAGATCAGCCCCGATTTTCGCGGCAGGCCTGAACTGGATCCGCAGCAGTGTATCGCCTGCGCGGCCTGCACTTCTGCATGCCCGGCGAACGCCCTGACGATGGAAACCCATCCGGAAAGCAACGAGCGCACCTGGCAGCTGTTTATCGGCCGCTGCATTTTCTGTGGCCGCTGCGAAGAGGTTTGCCCGACGAAGGCGATTCGCCTGACCAACGACTTTGAGCTGGCGGTGACCAATAAAGCCGATCTGTACGTCAAAGCGGTATTTCGTTTGCAGCACTGTGAAGTCTGCAAGCAGCCGTACACGCCGGAAAAATCGGCGCAGTATGCGGTGGAGCTGCTGCGCCAGTCCGGCGTCAGCGATGAAGCGCTGGCGGGCATGACGTCGCAGTTCACCACCTGCCCGGCGTGCAAGCGTCAGCAGACGGTGGGCCAGCACGACCAGCGTATGTTCAGCGTATCCGCAGCGGAGGTCTCTCATGAGCGAGTTTAATCATCACGTCAGCCAGCCGATTGCGCTTGCGGACGACGCGGCGCGCATGAAGCAGACGTTGCTGAAGGACATCAAGCGCTCGGCCTACGTCTACCGCGTGGACTGTGGCGGCTGTAACGGCTGCGAGATTGAAATTTTCTCTGCCATTACGCCAGTGTTCGACGCCGAACGCTTCGGGATCAAGGTTGTTGCCTCCCCGCGCCATGCCGATATTTTGCTGTTCACCGGGGCGGTGACCCGTGCGATGCGCGTACCCGCGCTGCGTGCGTATGAATCCGCGCCGGATCCGAAAATCTGTATCTCCTACGGTGCCTGCGGCGTGGGCGGCGGGATCTTCCACGATCTCTACTGCGTCTGGGGCGGCAGCGACACCATCGTGCCCGTCGACGTGTGGATCCCCGGCTGCCCCCCAACGCCTGCGGCCACCATTCACGGGTTTGCCGTGGCGCTCGGCCTGCTGGATCAGAAGCTAAAGGGCATTGAACACGTGCAGGGCGAAAATGAAAAGCCCGCCATCATTCTGCCGGACGTGCCGCTGACGCTGCGGGTTGCCGTTGAGCGCGAAGCACGGCGGATGGCGGGCTATCGCCAGGGTGGCGACATCAGCATGAACCTGCTGAAGCTGATTCAGCATAAGCAGCCGCAGCAGGCGGCCCATGAGGTGGACGTCTGGCTGCGCAAAGAGAACGATCCGCGCCTGACCGAGATCGTTCATGCGCTGATGGCGGTTATCGCCGGTAAGGTGATGGCATGAGTGAAAAAGGAAAAGTGACGTTCTGGTCGCTGCGGCAGAAGTTCGTCGACAGCGATGACGACATGCCCGCCGAAAGCCAGCAGGTGATGTACTACTCGCTGGCGATTGGTCATCACGTCGGGATGATCGACTGCCTGAAAACGGAGCTGGAATGCGGGCTTGAAGGCTATACCGAATGGCTGAAGCTGCTACCTGAAGGGGACGCGCGGCGTAAGCTGCGCGGCCTGCTGACGTTTGGGGAAATCACCATCGATTCCACCCACACGTCGCTGCTGGCGAATGCGCTTTCTGAACTGAGCAAAACGGGAGCGGAACCCTTTAAAGGCTGGAGCTTGCGGCTGATTGAGCTGCTGGGTGAGATTGAACGCGAACCGGCGATTTATCTTATCGTAAAAAGGCAGGTTGCCTGATGGCGCTGATTGCCAGGTGGCGGCTGATGCCTTACCTGGCCTACAAATCAGGCCTGCGCGATTTGTAGGCCGGGCGCTTACGCGGAGCCTTAAAGATCCCGCGTATTGATTCCCAGACGCTGCATCCTTGAGAGCAGCGTCGTTCTTTTCAGACCGAGCTTCTGCGCTGCACCTTTTGGCCCCGCCACAATACCGTTTGTTTCCCGCAGGGCCTGAATAATCCTTTCCCGTTCACCTTCGTCTGTTTCTGGCGTTTGCGGATTAAACAGCGGCGGCAGCTTGATGGTTACAGGCTGAACGCGTGGCGCCTGCGCCGGGGCTGAAGGGATTTTCAGATCGCCCAACTGGAGATTCAGGGTGTTGCCCTGGGTCAGGATCACCGCGCGTTCAATGACGTTTTGCAGTTCGCGCACGTTACCCGGCCAGGGATACTGGCACAGCGCCTGGAGCGAAGCTGCGGGAATAGTATCGATGGTTTTGTTCATGCGCGCCGCCAGCTTTTGCGTGAACCAGGTGGCGAGCAGCGGGATATCTTCCGGACGCTCGCGCAGCGGTGGGATCACGATCGGAAAGACGTTCAGGCGGTAGAACAGATCGCTGCGAAACTCGCGTTCCTGCACCATCTGATGCAGATCGCGATTGGTGGCGGCGATCATCCGGACGTTCACCGGGATCACTTTGCTGCCGCCGAGGCGCTCTACTTCACGCTCCTGCAACACGCGCAAAAGTTTGGGCTGTAGCTCCAGCGGCATATCACCGATTTCATCAAGGAACAGCGTGCCACCGTCGGCCATTTCAAACCGTCCGATATGGCTGCTGGTTGCGCCGGTGAAGGCGCCTTTCTCATGCCCGAACAGATCGCTTTCCAGCAGGCTTGCGGGAATAGCGGCACAGTTCATTTTGACCAGCGGGCTTTGGCTGCGCTGGCTGAGTTTGTGAATAGCGCGGGCGATAAGCTCTTTGCCGGTACCCGTCTCGCCGAGCAGCAGCACGGTGCTGTCGCTCGTGGCGACCATCTCGACCTGGCGCAGCAGGTTTTTCATCGCCGTGCTCTGGAAAATAATATCGTTCAGGCTTTCAACGTTTTGCAGCTGTTCCGTGAGCCAGATATTTTCCTGCTTCAGTGAATCTTTTAAACGCGTAATTTCATTCCAGGCGTTGGCATTATCCACCGCAATACTGATCCGTGAGGCTATTTGCCCGAGCAGGGAACAGACCGCTGGCGTAAAAGCGCTGGCGTCCGTATGGGCGAGAATAAATATGCCGGGTGCATGGGCGTTAAATGCCAGCGGCAACAGCAGGGCCGCCTGCATGCCAGCGTAATATAAATCTTTTAATAACGGATCGTTGAGGTTTTCATTGAGCGCAACGGCCTGCGGCTGATTGTTATCCAGCACGTTTTTAAGAATGCTTTGTGCGAGGGGATACGTTCTTTGCTGGCAAACGCACTGATTCTCTCCCTGCCAGCCGCAGGCGGTGACCGGAAAGGCCTCAGAAGATACGCCGTCAAAAAAGGCGAGCGAGACGCTCGGGATCGCGAAATAGCGGTGAATATCCGCGGCGATGGCGTTCACCATCCCTTCACGATCGAGGTGCGCCAGCACGGAGTTGGTGATATCGACCAGAATACGGTATTCATCGCGCTCTTCTTTTAAGTGATGAAAGAATTCCAGCAGCTCAGGTTCGACGCCGGAATTGATCATGGCAATCAAGTGATTATTCCATTCGGTATTTGTAATGGGAATGGTTCTTATTTTCTTGCCACTCAGCTTCTTTACATCATTCATCGCTTCAGCCTGTTTATTGAAAATTGCTGATGTTCACAATGAATCAGCAATGCTATTTGAGATCAGTATTTGCGGGCTGCGTGCAATATAAGATACCCCTTTGGGATCATTCGTTGATATTGATGGGTAGTTTGCTCATTCAGGCTCATTTTATCGGGAGAAAAGCGTGTCTAACGTATTACTTTGTGTCGGCAACAGCATGATGGGCGACGATGGGGCCGGGCCGCTGCTGGCGGAAATGTGCGCCAGCGGGCCAAAAGGTGACTGGATTGTGCTGGACGGCGGCAGCGCGCCGGAGAGGGAAGTGGCGGCGATCCGTGCAATGCGTCCGAACCGTTTGCTGATTGTTGATGCCACCGACATGGGGCTGGAGCCAGGCGACATTCGCATCGTCGACCCGGACGATATTGCCGAAATGTTCCTGATGACCACCCACAATATGCCGCTCAACTACCTGATTGAGCAGCTGGCAGAAGACGTGGGAGAGGTGATTTTCCTTGGCATTCAGCCAGACATTGTCGGCTTTTATTATCCGATGACGGAGAAGATCAAAGCCGCGGTAGATGTCGTTTATCAGCGGCTTGAGGGCTGGACCGGCAACGGCGGGTTTGAGCAGCTGTAACGTTTGCCGGGCGGCGCTGCGCTTGCACCGGCCTACAATTTTACAGGGACGGCTTGTAGGCCCGGTAAGCGTTAGCGCCACCGGGCAAGCAGTGCCGCCCGGCAATGACATCACGCCAAATCTTCCCCGTTGCTCGCAATCACCTTCTTATACCACCAGAACGATTTCTTACGCGTTCGCGCCAGCGTGCCGTGGCCTGCATCGTCACGATCGACGTACACAAAGCCGTAGCGTTTGCTCATCTCGCCCGTCGAGGCGGCGACTAAATCAATGCAGCCCCAGGTGGTGTAGCCGATGACCGGAATGCCGTCGTCAATGGCGTCACCCATCGCCTGAATGTGCTCGCGCAGGTAGCTGATGCGGTAGTCGTCGTTGATTTCGCCGTTGGCTTCCACCACGTCTTTTGCGCCGAGGCCGTTTTCAACCAGGAAGAGCGGTTTCTGATAGCGGTCATACATCATGTTCATGGTGATGCGCAGGCCCAGCGGATCAATGCCCCAGCCCCATTCGCTGGCTTTGATGTACGGGTTTTTCAGCGATTTAACGATGTTTGCCGCATTGGTGTTGTTGGCGTTCATGTCTGCCGACGCGCAGCGTGAGGCGTAATAGCTGAATGAGACAAAATCGACGGTGTTCTTCAGGATCTCATCATCGCCGGGCTGTTTTTCAATGGTTACGCCTTTTTCGCGGAACACGCGTGCTGAATAGGACGGATAAGCGCCGCGCGCCTGCACGTCGATAAAGAACAGGTTTTCGCGGTCTTTCTCCAGCGCCATCCACACGTCTTCCGGCTTGCAGGAATACGGATAGAAGTTGCCCCCCGCCAGCATACAGCCGACCTGGTTTTTTGGGTTCACCTCATGGGCGATTTTCGTCGCCAGGGCGCTGGCAATCAGTTCGTGGTGTGCGGCCTGGTATTTCACCTGCTCCTGGTTTTCGCCTGCTTCAAACACCAGCCCGGCCCCCGAATAGGGGCTGTGCAGCATGATGTTGATTTCGTTGAAGGTCAGCCAGTACTTCACCAGCCCGTCGAAGGCTTCGAAGCAGGTGCGGGCGTAGCGGGTGAAGAACTCCACCATTTTGCGGCTGCGCCAGGAGCCATATTCCTGTACCAGATGCATCGGCACGTCGAAGTGACAAAGCGTCACCAGCGGTTCGATGTTGTGCTTTTTGCATTCCGTGAACAGGTCACGATAGAAGGCGATACCTTCCTCGTTTGGCGTCAGCTCGTCGCCGTTCGGATAGAGGCGCGCCCAGGCAATGGAGGTACGGAACACCGTGAAGCCCATTTCTGCCATCAGTGCGATGTCTTCTTTATAGCGATGATAGAAATCGATCGCCTGATGGCTCGGGTAGTATTCATCCTCGCGCAGGGTGAAGCGCTTCTCCAGCCCAAGCTTCACCGGCATGCGGTTTGCGCCGTGGGGAATCGTGTCGACGGTGGTTAAGCCCTTTCCGCCTTCCAGATATGCGCCTTCTGACTGGTTCGCGGCCAGCGCGCCGCCCCATAAAAATCCTTTTGGAAACATGCCTTACCTCGCTTGTATCGGTTGTTCTGTGGCGGAAATACCCTGCGCCTGACGCGCAAGGGCCGCATTTTCTTCTACCGGAATATCTTCAAAGCCCAGCAGCAGCGTCAGCACGAAGGAGAGCACCACGGCCAGCGCCATCACGCCAAACACCCAGACGATGGTCATCGGGTTCGCCGGGTCAAAGAACTGCACGCTGGTAAACAGCCCCGGTGCCGCCATCGAATGGCTGGCAAGCCCCGCAATACCGGCCACTGCGCCGCAAATAAAGCCGCTGATCAGGCTGGCAATCAGCGGGCGCTTCAGGCGGATCGCCACGCCGTACAGCGCCGGTTCAGAAATTCCCGCCAGAATGGCGGAAGCCGCGGCGGCCAGCGCCGTCTGACGAAGCTCCGGGTTTTTCGTTTTCCAGGCGACCGCCAGCGACGAGCCGCCGAGTGACAAATTGGCGCCAATTTCAGACGGCATGACCATGCCTTCTTTGCCGGTGGTGGCGATGGTCTGGATGATGGTTGGCGTAAACACGCGGTGCATCCCGGTCATCACCAGCAGCGGCCATAATGCGCCCATAATGGCGACCGACAGCCAGCCCAGATAGTCGTGAACGGTATAAACCAGCGCGGAAATCGCGGTGCCGATCCAGATGCCGATTGGGCCAATTAACAGAATAGCCAGCGGAGCGGCAATCAGCACAATCAGCATGGGTTTGAGGAAGTTTTTGGTGACCGCCGGGGTGATTTTGTCGACCCAGCGTTCGATATAGGACAGGCACCAGGTCATCACCAGCGACGGGATCACCGTGTAGGTATATTTCACCGCCGTAACGGGAATAAAGGCGAAGTCGACGTGCTCGCCCTGGGCGGCTTTCGCCATCAGATCAATAAACCCCGGGTGCACCAGCACGCCCGCAATGGCGATCGCCAGCGACATATTGGTTTTGAATTTCACCGCCGCGGAGGCGGCCACCATCAGCGGCAGGAAGAAGAACGCGCCGTCACCGATGACGGTGAGAATGGTCAGCGTCGGGGTGCCTTTCGCCAGCACGCCGGACATCTCCAGCACCATCGCCAGCAGCTTAACCATTGAGCCGCCGATGATCGCCGGGATCAGCGGGGACATGGTGCCGATCAGCGCATCCAGAATGCCCGCGCCAATGCGCCGGAGCGTTAACTTTTGCGGACCTTGCTCCACGGCGGGCTGCAGGCTGCCCGGCAGCAGGGTGAGCACTTCTTTGTAGGCCTGCGATACCGTGTTACCGATAATCACCTGGCACTGGTTATCGCTGCGCACCACGCCGAGCACGCCGTTGAGGGTTTTAAGCCTGGCGGTATCGGCAAGCGTGGGGTCGTTAAGCACAAAGCGCAGGCGAGTCATGCAGTGGGTCGCGGCGGTGATGTTGGTCGCGCCGCCCAGGGCGGCTACCACATCCCGGGCCAGTGCAGCATAGTTTTTCGACATCGGGTCAATCCATCTTATTGTGATTAAAATTTGTATAGGAAACCGGTTCCACAAAATCATGAAGAGATCTGATGAGCGAAACAAGACAGAAAAAAACTCTATTTTGTTTTCGTGAGATTGATCACTGACGATCGCCGGGGCTGAAAATCCGCGGATCCTGAAGTACACTGCCCACACTTTTTTCAGACGGATGAGCGAACATGGCAACGATGCTGGAAGTGGCGAAGCGCGCTGGCGTGTCGAAAGCCACCGTATCCCGCGTGCTGTCGGGCAATGGCTATGTCGGCCAGGAAACGAAGGATCGCGTCTTCAGGGCGATCGAAGAGAGCGGCTATCGGCCGAATCTGCTGGCGCGCAACCTGGCAACCAAAAAAAGCCAGACGCTTGGCCTGGTGGTGACCAACACGCTGTACCACGGCGTCTACTTCAGCGAGCTGCTGTTCCATGCCGCGCGTCTGACGGAGGACCAGGGGCGTCAACTGATCCTCGCCGACGGCAAGCATAGCGCGGAAGAGGAGCGGGCGGCGATCCAGTACCTGCTCGATCTGCGCTGCGATGCGATCATCATCTATCCGCGTTTTCTTACACCGGATGAAATGGATGAGATCATTCTTGGGCATGACAGGCCGATCATGGTGCTCAACCGTCGCCTGCGAAAACATGCCAGCCACTGCGTCTGGTCCGATCAAAAAGCCTCCAGCGAAATGGCGGTGGAACAGCTGATTGCGCAAGGGCATCGCGATATTGCGTTTATTACCGGCTCGCTCGATTCCCCCACCGGGATTGAGCGCCTGGCAGGCTACAGGGCGGCGCTGGAGAGAAACGGCATAGCGGTACGCGAGGAGTGGATTGCGGAAGGAAAATGGACCCCCGCTACGGGCGCTGCGGGTGCGGCAACGCTGTTATCCCGGGGCATTTCCTTCAGCGCGCTGGTGGCCAGCAATGACGATATGGCTATTGGTGCGATAAAGCAGCTGGTCAGCGCGGGCATCAGCGTGCCGCAGCAGGTGTCGGTGATCGGCTTCGATGATATCGCGCTTGCGCCTTATACCGTGCCTTCCCTCTCCAGCGTGAAAATTCCCGTCACCGCGATGATTGAAGAAACCATTAATCGCCTGATTTTTATGCTCGACGGCGGTGAGTTTAAGCCGGAGCATGCCTTCCCCGGCGAGCTGATCCTTCGCGACTCCGTCACCGCCGGGCCCTTCGCCTGACGTCCGTCATCTGTCATCGTCATTAATGACGATGACAGCGATGTGACACTATAACTCTCTGATAAATAGCCATTTAAATAATGGCGCGGAAAATGCATACCTTCGGCCCTGTTGCCCAATGCCGGAGGAGTGCATGAACCGTTTCATCATCGCGGAAGCGAGCAAATGTATTGGCTGTCGTACCTGTGAAGTGGCCTGCGCGGTGGCGCATCAGCCCGAACAGGACTGTGCGGCGCTGACGCCCCAAACTTTTTTACCCCGCATCCACGTCGTCAAAGGCGTGAATATTTCTACCGCCACCGCCTGTCGCCAGTGTGAGGATGCCCCCTGCGCCAGCGTCTGCCCCAACGGAGCAATTGCCCGTGAAAACGGCTTTGTGCATGTGATGCAGGAGCGCTGCATTGGCTGCAAAACCTGCGTGGTGGCCTGCCCTTATGGCGCAATGGAGGTGGTGGTTCGTCCTGTTGTACGCACCAGCGGTTTTGGAATGCAGGTGAAAATGGAAAAGGCCGAAGCAAACAAGTGTGACCTTTGCCACACCCGCACCGATGGCCCGGCCTGCGTGGCGTCCTGTCCTACCGCCGCGCTGGTCTGTATTGACCGGGAAGCGCTTGAGCAACTGAATGTTGAAAAACGCCGCCGGGCTGCGCTCGACAGCGCATTTTCCGTGTCGTTTTAATCTTAACCCTTTCACTTTTAACAGGTCTGTTACTGATGAAAAAAATCACGAGTGTTTGTCCTTACTGCGGCGCAGGCTGCAAGCTGAAGCTGATTGTTGATAACAATAAAATCCTGCGCGCGGAAGCCGCTGATGGCGTCACCAATCAGAATGAGCTGTGCCTGAAAGGCTACTACGGCTGGGATTTTCTCAACGATACCCGCCTGCTGACGCCCCGCCTGACCCAGCCGATGATCCGCTACGAAAAAGGGGGGAAACTGACCCCGGTCAGTTGGGAAGAGGCAATTCGCTATACGGCCAAAAAACTGAGCGAGATTAAAGCGAAGCACGGACCGCGCGCGATCATGACCACAGGGTCTTCGCGTGGCACGGGTAATGAAACAAACTACGTGATGCAAAAATTTGCCCGCGGCGTGCTGCATACCAACAACGTTGACTGCTGCGCCCGCGTTTGCCATGGGCCGTCCGTCGCCGGGTTACAGGAAACTCTCGGCAACGGGGCAATGAGCAACTCCATCGGTGAGATTGAGGATTCATCCTGCCTGCTGATCTTTGGCTACAACTGCGCTGATTCGCACCCGATCGTGGCGCGGCGGGTGATCAAGGCTAAAGAGAAAGGGGCAAAAATCATCGTCTGCGATCCGCGAAAAATCGAAACGGCGCGCATCGCCGATCGTCATTTGCAGATGAACAACGGCTGTAACATGGCGCTGGTGAATGCCTTTGCCTATGTTCTGCTGGAAGAAGAGCTGTACGACAAAGCCTGGGTGGCGCGGCATACCACCGGGCTTGAAGCTTATCGCGAAGTGGTGAAGGACTACGCACCGGAAGCCGTGGAGGAACTCACCGGCGTGCCTGCCCGTCAGGTGCGTGAGGCCATGCGCATTTATGCTGCTGCACCCACCGCGACCATCATGTGGGGAATGGGCGTCACCCAGTTCGGCCAGGCGGTGGACGTTGTTAAAGGGCTGGCGGGCCTGGCGCTGCTAACCGGCAACCTGGGGCGTAAGAACGTCGGCGTTGGCCCGGTTCGTGGGCAGAACAACGTACAAGGTGCCTGCGATATGGGCGTGCTGCCTAACCAGTTCCCGGGCTATCAGGACGTCACCGACGCGCAGGTGAGGGCCAAATTTGCCAAAGCCTGGGGCATCGACAGCGCGCTGATGGATGACAAAATCGGCGTGCGCATCACCGAAGTGCCGCATCTGGCTCTGGAAGGTAAGATGAAGGCCTATTACATCATGGGCGAAGATCCGTTGCAGACCGAAGCCGATCTGGGGCTGGTACGCAAAGGATTTGAGGCGCTGGATTTTGTTGTCGTGCAGGACATCTTTATGACCAAAACCGCCGAGCAGGCCGACGTGCTGCTGCCGGCGACCTCCTGGGGCGAACACGGTGGCGTCTTTACCTGCGCCGATCGCGGATTCCAGCGTTTTGAGAAAGCGATAGACCCCACTTACAACGTCAAGCGCGACTGGGAAATCATCAGCCTGATCGCCCGGGAGATGGGCTACCCGATGCACTACGCCAGCAATCAGCAAATCTGGGATGAAATGCGCGAGCTGTGCCCGCTGTTCTACGGCGTGACGTACGAAAAAATGGGCGATATGGGGCACGTGCAGTGGCCATGCCCGACGCTCGATCATCCCGGCACGCCTTACCTGTATCAGGACAGCCAGTTCGACACGCCGGACGGAAAAGGCCATCTGTTTGCTGCGCAATGGCGTGCGCCTGCCGAAACGCCGGATGCGGATTTCCCGCTGGTGCTCTGCACCGTGCGCGAGGTCGGACATTACTCCTGCCGCTCGATGACCGGCAACTGCGCGGCATTGCAGTCGCTCGCCGATGAACCCGGTTTTGTGCAGATGAACCCGGAAGATGCGCAGCGGCTTGGCGTGAAGGATCGCGAACTGGTGTGGGTGGAGTCCCGCCGCGGCAAGGTGATCAGCCGGGCGAACGTCAGCAGCCGCACCAACGCCGGCAGCGTCTATATGACCTATCAGTGGTGGATTGGCGCCTGCAATGAACTCACTCAGGATAACCTCGATCCCATCTCCAAAACGCCGGAAACCAAGTACTGCGCGGTGCGCGTCAGCCAGATTGCTGACCAGCGCTGGGCGGAGAACTGGGCGCTGACGACCTACCAGGAGATGAAAACCCGGCTGCGGGAGGCCGCAAACGTCTGATGAAAGAGAACGGCATCGCCATTCGCGTACGTGGCAAAGTTCAGGGAGTGGGTTTCCGCCCGTTCGTCTGGCAAATGGCGCAGCGGCTGCAACGGTCAGGCAACGTCAGTAATGATGCCGAAGGGGTGCTGGTGCACCTCGCGGGGGCAGATGACGGTTTTGGTGCAGAACTGCTGGCGCATTGCCCCACGCTGGCGCGAATCGATGCCGTGGAAGTCAGCCCGTATCAATGGGCTGATTTACCGAAGGATTTCACTATTCATGACAGCGGAGCCGGGCGTATGAGCACCCAGATTGTGCCCGATGCCGCGACTTGTCCGGCCTGTCTCGCGGAGCTGAACGACCCGCTTAACCGTCGCTATCGTTACCCGTTCATCAACTGCACCCACTGCGGCCCACGCTTTACCATCATCCGGGCAATGCCTTATGACCGTCCTTTTACCGCGATGGCGGCGTTTCCCTTGTGTCCCGCCTGTGAACAGGAATATCGCGACCCGCGCGACCGCCGCTTCCATGCTCAGCCCGTGGCCTGCGAGGAGTGCGGCCCGCAGCTGAGCTGGCAGTCGGGCACGCAAACAGCCTCGGGTGAGGATGCCCTGACGGCAGCGATCGGCCTGCTGGCCTCGGGCGGTATTGTGGCGATTAAAGGACTCGGTGGATTCCACCTCGCCTGCGATGCGGGCAATACCGCAGCCGTTGTGCGACTGCGTGAACGCAAGCGTCGACCGGCGAAGCCGCTGGCGGTGATGGTCGCGCAGGCAAATATCCTGCCGGATCGGGCACAAAAATTGCTTAACACTCCGGCGTCTCCGATTGTGCTGGTAGCGAAAAATACCGTAGGCGGATTGTGCGATGACATTGCACCAGGGCTGGATGAAGTTGGCGTGATGCTGCCCTCTAACCCCATTCAGCATTTGCTGATGCAGGCGTTGCATCGCCCGCTGGTGATGACCTCCGGCAACCTTAACGGTAAGCCTCCGGCGATAACCAATGCCGGGGCGCTGGCGGATCTGGCCACTATCGCCGACGGTTTTTTGCTTCACGATCGGGATATCGTGCAGCGCATGGATGATTCGGTGGTGCGGCAAAGCGGCGAAATGCTGCGGCGAGCCAGGGGCTTTGTGCCTGATGCGTTGCCGCTGCCGCCCGGGTTTGCCGACGTGCCGCCGATGCTCTGCTGCGGGGCGGATTTAAAGAACACCTTCTGCCTGGTGCGCGGCCAGGAAGCGGTACTGAGCCAGCATCTTGGTGACCTGTCCGAAGAAGGCGTTGAAGCGCAGTGGCGCAATGCGCTTGCGCTGATGCAGTCGATTTATGCGTTTACGCCTGAGCGCGTGGTGGTGGATGCGCACTCTGGCTACCGTTCCGTGCAGTGGGGGAAAGCACTGGCCATCCCCCGTGAAGAAGTGCTGCATCACCATGCCCATGCGGCGGCCTGCATGGCGGAACACGGCTGGCCGCTTGAGGCCGGTGACGTGATTGCGTTAACGCTCGACGGCATCGGCATGGGAGAAAACGGCGAACTGTGGGGCGGAGAATGCCTGCGGGTGAACTATCGCGAGTGCGAGCACCTCGGCGGCCTGCCGGCGGTGGCGCTGCCCGGCGGAGATTTAGCCGCCCGCCAGCCATGGCGCAACTGGCTGGCGCAGTCTCTGGCGTTTGTGCCGGACTGGGCTTTGCTTCCCGCATTTGAGGGAAAACCGGTGCAGGCGTTGGCTCGTGCGGTTGATCGAGGAATTAACTCACCGCGGGCGTCATCCTGCGGACGCTTGTTTGATGCCGTGGCGAGCGCGCTGGATTGTGCGCCGGAGATGCTGAGTTACGAAGGGCAGGCCGCTTGCCTGCTGGAAGCGCTGGCGAGGACAAGCGACAGCATGCAGCATCCGCTGACGCTGCCCTTTGAAAATAACACGCTGAATTTGCGTATTTTCTGGCAGCAGTGGCTGAGCTGGTCCGCCGCTGATGCCGAAAAAGCCTGGGCATTTCACGACGCGCTGGCCCGTGGGCTGGCGCAGATGATGAACTTTCACGCGGAACGCTTCGGTATCACCACGCTGGTTTTCGGTGGTGGCGTGCTGCATAACCGGCTGCTGCGCGAGCGGCTGGCGTTTTATCTGTCTGGTTTTACACTTTTATTTCCACAGCGTTTGCCGGCAGGCGACGGTGGAATTTCATACGGGCAGGCAGTCGTTGCCGCCGCCCGCCTCGAGGAGAAGAGAGAAGGATGAAGCTGATTACGCTTTTACGTCAGCAGCCACGCGCTGCGCTGCTGGTTTTCGGATTAATCGTTGCCAATCTGGTGGCGTGGGCCTGGGCCTGGGACGTGTTCGGTCACAGCGGAGCCCTGATGGCCGCCAGCCTGCTGGCCTGGGGCTACGGCCTGCGTCATGCGGTGGATGCTGACCACATCGCGGCCATTGACTGCGTGACGCGTAAAATGATGCAGCAGGGCAAACGCCCGTTTGGCGTCGGAGCGTGGTTCTCGCTCGGGCATTCATCCATTGTGGTGCTGGCGTCGGCGGCGATTGCCGCGACGGCGACCGCGTTCCAGCAGCAGATGGGCTGGTTCCATGAAACGGGCAGCCTGATTGGCACTGCGGTGTCCGCGCTGTTCCTGCTGGCGATGGCTTTCGTCAACCTGGTCATTCTGCGTGGCGTCTGGCGCAGCTTCCGCGCGTTCCGTCAGGGGAAACCCTTCAACAGCGATCCGGTGGCCAGCGGCGGCATGATGAGCTGGCTGTTTGGCAAGACTTTCCGCCTGGTCGGTAAAAGCTGGCACATGTATCTGGTGGGTTTCCTGTTCGGCCTTGGCTTTGACACGGCTACGGAGGTTGGCGTGTTGGGGATCACGGCGGCGGGTGCCTCAAGCGGGATGTCTATCTGGAGCATCATGATCTTCCCGGCGCTGTTTGCAAGCGGCATGGCGCTGGTGGACACGCTGGATAACGTGCTGATGGTTGGGGCGTATGGCTGGGCGTTCAACAAGCCGCAGCGCAAGCTTTACTACAACATGACCATTACCGGCACCTCGGTGGTGGTGGCGCTGTTCATCGGCGGGCTTGAGGCGCTGGGTTTGTTGATGGATAAGTTTGGCTTCAGCGGCGGAGTGTGGAACGTGGTGGAAGCGCTGAACGACAATCTCGGCAACGCCGGGTTTATCGTCATCGGGCTGTTTATCGCCTGCTGGATCATTTCACTGGCGGTATACCGCTGGCGGGGCTACGACGCGATTAGCGTGTAAGATTTTTGGCCGTGTGATGTAGCCCGGTGGCAAGGTGAACAGCAAAAAATCCTCGTTTCAGAGGACTTTTTAATGTTTGCTCCCCTCGCCCTGTGGGAGAGGGGCAGGGGGAGAGGGCATCAGGCCGCACAAGGTGAACAGCAAAAATCCTCGTTTTAGAGGATTTTTTAATGTTTGCACCCCTCGCCCTGTGGGAGAGGGGCAGGGGGAGAGGGCATCAGACCGCATGATTTGAATGCCGGGTAAGCGTAGCGCCACCCGGCATCTTTCAGGCAGAGAGCTGTTTCAGTAACCCAAACGCCTGCTTCATGTTTTCCTCACTGACCACGAATGCCCGCAACCTGTCATCGCTGTCCACGCCCTGAGCAATCATGCCTTCGACGGTGGTTTCGATGCGCCAGCGTAAATCCACCCCGCGAGTGTCTCCTGCCAGATGCAATGGCAGATCCGGTGTTTTCACCTTCACCAGCATGGGCGGGAGCTTCAGGTTTCCGCTCTCCCCGAGCAGATTTTTTGCCAGCGTTAATGCGCTCAGCAGAATCGGCTGCAGGAATGGCAAAACGCTGCCGTTGATCTCCGCGCAGTCGCCAAGGGCGTAAATGGCGGAATCGCTGGTCTGCAGCGTGCCGTCTACAACGATGCCGCGATTAACTGCGACGCCTGCTCTTTGGGCAAGGGCGATCTCCGGGCGCAGTCCGGCTGCGGCGATAACGGCATCCACCTCAATGGTTCGGTTTCTGTCGAGCTGTACGCGGATCCCGCTCTGCGTTTTTTCCAGCCCCTGAAGCTGGCTTTTGAGCAGCAGATGCACGCCCATCTCCGTCAGTCGATGCTGAAGACGACTGCTGACTTCCGGCGGCATCAGCGCGGAGAGAATGCTTGCGGAGTTGTCCACTACGCTGACCGCTTTCCCGGCACGATTGCAGTCCATCGCCAGCTCGCTGCCAATCAGCCCGGCGCCGACGATAAGCACCCGTTTAGCGTCATGCAGCTCCGCCTGGGCTGCGCCATACTCCTGCTGGCTGTTAAGGGTGACCATCAGCTCCTTGCCAGGAACCGGCGGAACAAAAGGCTGAGCGCCCGTCGCCAGCACCAGTTTGTCGTAACAGATGCTGTGCCCGTCGCAGTAAACCAGCTTACTTTTTGCGTCGATGTCCGTTACCCGCGTGTGCGGGAAAAGACGTAAATTGTACTGCTCCGCGAAGTCACCCGCCGTTTGCAGCGTCAGGTCCGCAGCCTGCTGGCCACGGCTTATGACATGGCTGAGATCCGGTTTGTTGTACTCATCCATGCTGTCGGCGGCAATCAGCGTCAGCGGCACCTGTACGTTCTGTTTGCGGATGTTTTTTACCAGCTGGCGGGCGGCGAAGCCCGAGCCAACGATAACGATGCCGTGGTTCATTTTGCCTCCGTGGCCAGCACGTCAAAGACCTCTTTACCGAGCGAGCATTCCGGGCACAGGAAGCTGTCCGGCACTTCGCTCCATGGGGTGCCCGGCGCGACGTCCTGGTTCGGTTCGCCTTTGGTCGGATCGTAAACCCACTGGCAGACGCTGCACTGCATTGATGGGCCAAGGTCAGCGGCCGCAGCGGCCGCAGCGGCGGCGCAGGCGCAGTCCTGCTGTTCCTGTGTCGCTGTCGCTTCAGCAACCGGCAGCGGCGCGAGAGCCCATTGACGAGCGATTTCACGCCCATGCTCACGGCACACTTCCAGCGCGTCGAGATCCGGACGCCATTTGGCCTTCAGGCTCAGGGACATCTCAAAGCCGGCATCCTGCAGGCGGGTGGAAAGACGATCCACCGCGCCGCCGCTCCAGCCGTGAGAGCCGAAGGCGCTGGCGCGCTTGTTGCGAAAACGCAGGCCGGTCATCTCTTCAACCAGCCCGGCAATTTTCGGCATCATCACGTTGTTCATGGTTGAGGTGCCCGCCAGCACGCCCTTGGAGCGGAAGACGTTGGTCAGCACGTCGTTTTTATCGCTTTTGGAGACGTTAAAGATCTTCACCGCCACGCGCGGGTCAACTTCGTTAATGCCCTGGGCAATGGCGTCGGCCATCATGCGGGTGTTGTTGGACATGGTGTCGTAGAAAATCGTGATTCGGTCTTCCTGATAATCCGCCGCCCATTTCAGGTACAGCTCGACGATTTGCGTCGGGTTATCGCGCCAGACCACGCCGTGGGAGGTCGCAATCATATCAACCGGTAAGTTGAAGCCGAGGATCTCGGTGATTTTTGGCGTCACCAGGCGGCTGAATGGAGTCAGGATGTTGGCGTAGTAGCGCTGGCACTGTTCGAAGAGTTCGGTCTGATCCACTTCATCGTTGAACAGACGTTCGTCGCAGTAGTGCTGGCCGAAGGCGTCGTTGCTGAACAGCACCGCGTCGCCGGTCATGTAGGTCATCATGCTGTCCGGCCAGTGCAGCATCGGAGTTTCGACGAAGATAAGCTGTTTGCCGTTACCGATATCAATTGTGTCACCGGTTTTCACCACGTTGAAGTTCCATTCCGGATGATGGTGGTGGCCGTTGATGGAGTCGATGGCGTTGGCGGTGCAGTAAATTGGCGTGTCCGGAATGCAGGACATCAGCTCGGTCAGCGCACCGGCGTGGTCTTCTTCGGCGTGGTTGATGATGATGCAGTCGATGTCGGCAAGATCGATCTCCGTACGCAGGTTCTGCACGAATTCACGGCTGAACTTGTGATCGACGGTATCGATCAGCACGTTTTTCTCTTCACGAATCAGGTAGCTGTTGTAGCTGCTGCCGCGCAGGGTTTTGTATTCGGTGCCATGAAAATCACGCACTTCCCAGTCGCGCTGTCCAACCCAGTGAATATTGTTTTTAACGTGAATAGCCATAATGTCCTCAATCAGTCTTTTGGTTCAAAAAAGTGATTGAGCTATTACAAATTGCGTGCCAGTTTTTATCTTATTGATAATATTGATTTTATAAAATTAAGCGTTGTTGTTGTTTGTCGTTATGACTATCATCATGAGAGTCAAAAAGACAATGATCATAGTCATAATGACACTGAGGCAGGCATGAGTTTTTCCACTGAAGCGCTGGCGAATATCGCCATCGAGCTGCAAAGCGATATCGGTCATCCGGATCGCTTTTCCCGTCTGATCACCACATTGCGACAGCTTTTAGGCTGCGATGCTTCGGCGCTGCTGCGCTATGAGGCGCATCAGTTTATTCCGCTGGCGATAGACGGGCTGGCGCAGGACGTGCTCGGGCGGCGTTTTTCGCTGGCAGGGCATCCGCGCCTGGAGGCCATCGCCCGCGCCGGGGATATTGTTCGTTTCCCGGCAGACAGCACGCTGCCCGATCCCTATGACGGCCTGATCCCCGGCCAGGAGAGCCTCAAGGTTCACGCCTGCCTTGGGCTGCCGCTGTTCGCCGGGCAGAACCTGATTGGCGCGCTGACGCTGGACGGCATGGACGCGCACCAGTTCGACAGCTACAGCGACGAAGAGCTGCGGCTGATTGCCGCGCTGGTGTCCGGGGCGCTGAATAACGCGCTGCTGATTGCGAGGCTCGAAAGCCAGAACGTCATGGTGAGCCAGGCGGGCGTTGAGCCGGTTTCCGGCGTTCAGGAGATGATTGGCCTGTCGGCACCGGTGCTGCAGCTGAAAAAAGAGATTGAAATTGTGGCAGCGTCGGATCTCAACGTGCTGATTGGTGGCGAAACCGGCACCGGCAAAGAGCTGGTGGCGAAGGCTATTCATCAGCAGTCGCCGCGAGCCGTCAATCCGCTGGTTTACCTTAACTGCGCGGCACTGCCGGAAAGCGTGGCGGAAAGCGAGCTCTTCGGGCACGTGAAGGGCGCTTTTACCGGGGCCATCAGCCACCGCAGCGGCAAATTTGAAATTGCGGATAACGGCACGCTGTTCCTCGACGAGATCGGCGAACTCTCTCTGGCGTTGCAGGCCAAGCTGCTGCGCGTGCTGCAGTACGGCGACATTCAGCGAGTAGGGGATGACCGTAGCCTGCGGGTAAACGTACGCGTGCTGGCGGCAACCAACCGCGATCTGCGTGAAGAGGTTCTCGCCGGGCGTTTCCGGGCGGACTTGTTCCATCGCCTGAGCGTGTTTCCTGTTGCCGTGCCGCCACTGCGCGAGCGCGGTGACGACGTCATTTTGCTGGCGGGTTATTTCTGCGAACAGTGCCGGGCGCGGATGGGGCTTGGCAGCGTTGTGCTCAGTTCGGCCGCACGGGCGAAGCTGGCGGCCTGGCACTGGCCGGGCAACGTCCGCGAGCTGGAACATGCCATTCATCGTGCAGTCGTACTGGCGCGTGCGACGAGCAGCGGCGATGAAGTGACGCTGACTCCGCAGCATTTCGCCTTCGAGGGAGAGCCTGCGCCTGTGGTTCAGGCCAGCGAGGCCCTCGCAACGACGGTGAACCTGCGGGAAGCAACCGAAGCATTTCAACGCGAAGCGATTACTCAGGCGCTTGAAAGCCAGCAAAACAACTGGGCTGCAACCGCCCGTGCGCTCTCTCTGGACGTGGCGAATTTGCACCGGCTGGCTAAGAGGCTGGGCCTTAAAAAGTCACTTTAAACGAAATATTTGCCTCCGCCGCCCGCTGGCGCTTTCTTATCGTCGGCGGGATGTTTACCATGCTGATTCTTGCCGAATAGCTAAATGGATGTCACATGTTGAAGCGTCGTTATCTGACCTTACTCCCGCTCTGCGTGCTGGTTGCCGCCTGTAGCAGCAAACCGAAAACCGCGGAAGCGCCGACCCCCTCCGCCCCGTCTTCCGGCGGTTTTCTGCTGGAGCCACAGCATAACGTCACCATGATGGGCGGCGATTTTGCTAACAACGCGGCGGCAGAGCAGTTCATTGATGCGATGGTCAGCAAGCATGGCTTCGACCGCCAGCAGCTGCATGAAATTCTTTCCCAGGCGAAGCGTCTCGATTACGTGCTGAACCTGATGGACCGACAGGCGCCCACCGCGCAGGTGCCAACCGGGCCAAACGGCGCATGGCTGCGCTATAGAAAGCAGTTTATTACGCCGGATAACGTGCAGAACGGCGTGGCGTTCTGGAATCAGTATCAGGATGCGCTCAACCGTGCCTGGCAGGTATACGGCGTGCCACCGGAGATTATCGTCGGCATTATTGGCGTAGAAACCCGCTGGGGCCGCGTGATGGGCAAAACCCGAATCCTTGATGCGCTGGCGACGCTCTCCTTCAACTACCCACGCCGGGCGAAGTATTTCTCCGGCGAGCTGGAAACCTTCCTGCTGATGGCCCGTAACGAACAGGACGATCCGCTGGATCTGAAAGGCTCCTTTGCGGGCGCGATGGGCTACGGTCAGTTTATGCCGTCGTCCTATAAGCAGTTCGCCGTGGACTTCAACGGCGACGGGCACATCAACCTTTGGGACCCGGAAGATGCGATTGGCAGCGTCGCCAACTACTTCAAACAGCACGGCTGGGTGAAGGGCGATCGGGTGGCGGTCATGGCTTCTGGCCAGGCGCCGGGCCTGGAGAACGGCTTCAAAACAAATTACAGCGTGTCGCAGCTAGCTGCCGTCGGGTTGTCTCCTCTGGAACCGCTTGGCGATCATCAGCAGGCCAGCCTGCTGCGGCTGGATATCGGTACCGGTTATCAGTACTGGTACGGCCTGCCGAACTTCTACACCATCACTCGCTATAACCACAGCACGCATTACGCGATGGCCGTCTGGCAGCTCGGCCAGGCCGTGGCGCTGGCGCGCACTCAGCAGTAATCCTCTTTCCCCTCCGTCCGGAGGGGAATCTGAAACATTTCGATACAGCCTCAGCCTGCGTCACCGATTTACATCTCTCTCTGATTTCAATATTGTTATGTTATAACATTTTTGAGGTTTGAGATGATCCCCTTTTCCCTGTTTAACGCTTCCAGCCTGCTGCGGCTGGGCGTAGCGATTCTTCTGCTGGCGTTTCTTTGGTTAGCTATTGGCTGGGCGGTGGCGCTGCCATGATTGAACTTGATCATCTCGTAGCGGGTTACGAGCGGCGGGCAATCACGCCTGCGCTGTGCGGCGTTTTAGCCAAAGGATCGCTGACGGCGATTGTCGGCGTGAACGGCTGCGGTAAATCGACGCTGCTGAAAACGCTGGCGGGTTTTATTCCTCCCGTCAGCGGGCAACTGCGATGGCGCGAGGGCAGGCCGGTCATCGGCTGGCTGGCTCAGCGTCACATGCTGGAATCGCAGTTTCCGCTTAACGTTTACGATGTGGTGAGCCAGGGCGCATGGCCGCGCGTGTCGCTGTTGCGTGGGCTGAATGTGCAGGCGCGCAGAAACATCGCTATCGCTCTGGAACGCGTTGGCCTGGAAACGCTCGGCTCATCTCCCATTGAAGCGCTGTCCGGCGGCCAGTTTCAGCGAATGCTGTTTGCCCGGGTGCTGGTGCAGCAGGCGCCGCTGGTGATGCTGGATGAGCCCTTCACCGGCATTGATGAAGCCACCAGCCAGATGCTGATGGAGCTGATTCTGGACATGCATCGCGGCGGGCAAACCGTGCTGGCGGTGCTGCACGATAACCAGCGGGTCGCCTGCCATTTCCCGGAAACGCTCTGGCTGGAATCGGAACATGCACGCTGGGGTAAAACGCCTCCTGTTCTTGCTGCCTTTGACGCTGCGAGGCGCGCATGATCTGGCACCTTTTCTTCCAGCCTTTCATTGAATTTGGCTTTATGCGGCGGGCTCTGGTGGTCTGTCTGGCACTGTCGGTGAGCACAACTTTGCTCGGCGTGTTTCTGCTGCTGCGGCGGATGAGCCTGATGGGAGATGCGCTCTCGCACGCTATTTTGCCCGGCGTGGCGGTGGGCTATTTGCTGAACGGGATGTCGCTGCTGGCGATGACCGTTGGCGGCTTTATCGCCGGGATTGCAGTGGCGCTGATTGCCGGCTGGGTCAGCCGACGTACGCCGCTGAAGGAAGATGCCAGCTTCGCCGGATTCTACCTGGGCTCCCTGGCGCTGGGCGTGACGCTGGTTTCGCTGCGCGGGTCGAGCGTCGATCTGCTGCATCTTTTGTTCGGCTCAATTCTGGCGGTGGACAACAACGCGGCGCTGTTCGTGGCGGGCGTTGCCAGCCTGACGCTGATCGTTCTGGCGCTGCTTTACCGTGGGCTGGTGAGTGAGGCGTTCGACAGCGCCTGGCTGGAGGTTAACTCCCGCCGCCTGCCTTCGCTGCTGCATGGCCTTTTTCTGGCGCTGCTGGTGATTAACCTGGTGGCCGGTTTTCAGGTGCTGGGCACGCTGATGGCGGTGGGCGTGATGATGCTGCCCGCGATTGCCGCCCGCTGCTGGGCGAGGACGCTTCCGGGAATTTTGCTCTTTGCGGCGGTGAGCGGCGCGTTTTGCGCCTGGCTCGGCCTGAGTCTTTCCTGGTCAGCCAATTTGCCCGCCGGGCCGTCAATCGTGCTGACCGCCAGCATTCTGTTTTTCATTTCGGTGTTTTTTGGCACGCGCAGCCGGCTGGCCTTCAGCCTGCGGGCGCTTTTTTAACGCAAGGGGAAACGATGAAAAGAACGGGTTTGATTCTGGCACTGACGCTTGGCGTACTGTCGCAGGGCGTAATGGCGAAAACGCTGAACGTAGTAAGCAGCTTTTCGGTGCTTGGGGATATGGTGCAGCAGGTTGGTGGGGAACATGTGCATGTGGACACGCTGGTAGGGCCGGACGGCGATCCGCATACCTTCGAACCGTCACCGCAGGACAGCGTTTTGCTGAGTAAAGCTGACGTGGTAGTGGTGAACGGCCTTGGGCTGGAAGGCTGGCTGGACAGGCTGATCAAAGCCTCGGGCTTTAAAGGCGAGCTGGTCGTCGCGTCGAAAGGCGTGAAGACGCACACCCTTGATGAAGACGGTAAAACCGTGACCGATCCGCACGCGTGGAACAGCGCTGCCAATGGCGCGTTATATGCGAAAAATATTCTTGCCGGGCTGGTGAAAGCCGATCCGCAGGACGAAGCGGCGCTGAATGCCAGCGGACAGAAATACATCGCCGAGCTTATGCAAATCGACGCCTGGGCAAAAGCTCGCTTCACGGCTATCCCGCAGGCGAAACGCAAAGTGCTGACCAGCCATGATGCGTTCGGCTATTTCGGCCGCGCCTATGGCGTCACGTTCCTTGCGTCGCAGGGGCTTTCGTCGGAAAGCGAGGCCAGCGCGGCGCAGGTGGGTGCGCTGATTCAGCAAATTAAAGCGGACGGCGTGCATACCTGGTTCATGGAAAATCAGCTCGACCCGCGCCTTGTGAAGCAGATTGCGACGGCAACGGGAGCACAGCCGGGGGGCGAACTTTACCCTGAGGCGCTGTCGAAACCCGGAGGCGTGGCGGACAGCTATGTCAAAATGCTGCGGCACAACGTAGAGTCCCTCGCCAATAGCATGAAGTAATTCTGAGTCTCGCCCCGATTTATCGGGGCGCTGTACGTTTTTTCTGAAGCGCCCTCGTAAAATGTCCACGCCGTCTCCCTCCTGAAGCAGAAAATGGTATCTTGTTCAGCATCTTTTTCAGGCTGCGAGAAATGATGATGACCGACAGTGAATTGATGGCACTCAGCGAACGGGTTGGGTTGGCGCTAAAGGCGCAGGGCGCGACCGTCACTACGGCGGAGTCCTGCACCGGCGGCTGGATAGCCAAGGTGTTGACGGACATTTCCGGCAGTTCCGCCTGGTTTGAACGCGGGTTTGTGACCTACAGCAACGAAGCCAAATCACAGATGATTGGCGTGGGTGAAGACACGCTGCTAAACCACGGTGCGGTCAGCGAACCTGTGGTGGTAGAAATGGCGATTGGTGCACTTCGCGCGGCGCGTGCCACCTATGCGCTTTCCGTCAGCGGTATCGCCGGGCCGGATGGCGGCAGCGAAGAGAAGCCGGTGGGAACCGTCTGGTTTGGCCTCGCCTGCGCAAACGGGCAGGGCTTTACCCGCAGAGAATGCTTCAAAGGTGACCGCGACGCCGTGCGTCGACAGGCCACCGCCTATGCCCTGCAGCTGCTGTGGCAACAATTTCTACAAAACACTTGATACTGTATGACCATACAGTATAATTGCGTCAACAAAACAGAATTTACGCGGTAACACCCGGACAGGAGTAATAATGGCTATCGACGAAAACAAACAGAAAGCGTTGGCGGCAGCACTGGGCCAGATCGAAAAGCAATTCGGTAAAGGCTCCATCATGCGCCTGGGTGAAGACCGTTCCATGGATGTGGAAACCATCTCCACCGGTTCGCTTTCTCTGGATATCGCTCTGGGGGCTGGCGGCCTGCCGATGGGTCGTATTGTTGAAATTTACGGGCCGGAATCCTCCGGTAAAACCACGCTGACCCTGCAGGTTGTGGCAGCGGCGCAGCGCGAAGGGAAAACCTGTGCGTTCATCGACGCCGAGCACGCGCTGGACCCGGTTTATGCTCGTAAGCTGGGTGTGGATATCGACAACCTGCTCTGCTCTCAGCCGGATACCGGTGAGCAGGCGCTGGAAATCTGTGATGCGCTGGCGCGCTCCGGTGCGGTAGACGTCATCATCGTTGACTCCGTAGCGGCGCTGACGCCAAAAGCGGAAATCGAAGGCGAAATCGGTGACTCTCACATGGGCCTCGCGGCACGTATGATGAGCCAGGCGATGCGTAAGCTCGCAGGTAACCTGAAGCAGTCCAATACCCTGCTGATCTTCATCAACCAGATCCGTATGAAAATTGGCGTGATGTTCGGTAACCCGGAAACCACCACCGGCGGTAACGCGCTGAAGTTCTACGCCTCCGTACGTCTCGACATCCGTCGTATCGGCGCGGTGAAAGAGGGCGACAACGTAGTGGGTAGCGAAACCCGCGTGAAGGTGGTGAAAAACAAAATTGCTGCACCGTTCAAGCAGGCTGAATTCCAGATCCTCTACGGTGAAGGCATCAACTTCTACGGTGAGCTGGTTGACCTCGGCGTGAAAGAGAAACTGATCGAGAAAGCCGGTGCCTGGTACAGCTACAACGGTGACAAAATTGGTCAGGGTAAAGCGAATGCTATCTCCTGGCTGAAAGAAAACCCGGCTGCGGCGAAAGAGATTGAGAAGAAAGTTCGCGAACTGCTGCTGAACAATCAGGACGACAAACCTGCCTTCGCCGTTGACGACAACAGCGTTGAAGAAACCAACGAAGATTTTTAATCTTCGCTGAGGTAAAAAGGGCTGCTTATGCGGCCCTTTTGCTTTTTTGGCCGTTGACTTTGATACAGAGGGAAAAGGCTTGCCATGACTGAAAATTCACCCCGTCGTTCGGCCTATGCCCGCCTTCTGGATCGGGCGATTCGCATACTGGCGATGCGCGATCACAGTGAAAAAGAGCTGCGTCGTAAGCTGGTTGCGCCCGTCTTAACCAAAAACGGCCCGGAACCGATAGATGCGCCTGAGGAAGAGGTTGAAAAGGTAGTTGCCTGGTGTCTGGAAAGTCACTATCTGGACGATGCGCGCTTCACTCGTCAGTTTATCGCCAGCCGCAGCCGCAAGGGCTATGGCCCGGCACGCATCCGCCAGGAGCTAAATCAAAAAGGCATTGATCGCAGCGATATCGAACAGGCGATGTACGACTGTGAAATCGACTGGATGACGCTGGCCCGCGACCAGGCCGAAAGAAAATTCGGAGAGCCGCTCCCCACGGTTTTTGCCGAAAAGGTGAAAGTACAGAGATTTCTGATCAATCGCGGCTATCTGATGGAAGATATCCAGCAAATCTGGCGAAATATTAACGACTGAGTCACTCGGTATTTTACTTCCGTTGCAGGAAAACTTATCTTATTCCCACTTTTTTCCGTAAGGGTTGCCTGACTGTGTAAAAACTGTTCAGCTGCCGCCTGTAACAATCCGTTAGCGTGATTCCAGGATAATTATGAGCAAGAGCACCGCTGAGATCCGTCAGGCGTTTCTCGACTTTTTCCATAGCAAGGGACATCAGGTAGTTGCCAGCAGCTCCCTGGTGCCAAACAACGACCCGACTCTGCTGTTTACCAACGCCGGGATGAACCAGTTCAAGGATGTGTTCCTTGGTCTCGACAAGCGTAATTACTCCCGCGCGACCACCTCGCAGCGCTGCGTGCGTGCGGGTGGTAAACACAACGATCTGGAAAACGTCGGTTATACCGCGCGTCACCATACTTTCTTCGAAATGCTGGGCAACTTTAGCTTCGGCGACTACTTCAAGCACGATGCTATCCAGTACGCCTGGGAGCTGCTGACCGGTGAGAACTGGTTTGCGCTGCCAAAAGAGCGTCTGTGGGTCACCGTGTACGAAACCGATGATGAAGCCTTTGAGATCTGGGCCAACGAAGTGGGCGTTCCGCGTGAGCGCATCATTCGCATCGGCGATAACAAAGGTGCGCCGTACGCGTCAGATAACTTCTGGCAGATGGGTGATACCGGTCCTTGCGGTCCGTGCACCGAAATCTTCTTTGACCATGGCGACCACATTTGGGGCGGCCCTCCTGGTAGCCCGGAAGAAGACGGCGATCGCTACATCGAGATCTGGAACATCGTTTTCATGCAGTTCAACCGCCAGGCCGATGGCACGATGGAACCGCTGCCGAAACCGTCAGTAGACACCGGCATGGGCCTCGAGCGTATCGCGGCGGTGCTGCAACATGTGAATTCCAACTATGACATCGATCTTTTCCGCACCCTGATTCAGGCCGTGGCGAAAGAGACCGGTGCAACCGATCTCAGCAATAAATCCCTGCGCGTTATCGCCGACCACATTCGCTCCTGCGCGTTCCTGATTGCGGATGGCGTGATCCCGTCGAACGAAAACCGTGGCTACGTGCTGCGTCGTATCATTCGTCGCGCAATCCGCCATGGCAACATGCTCGGCGCGAAAGAGAGCTTCTTCTGGAAACTGGTTGGCCCATTGATTGACGTCATGGGGTCCGCAGGTGAAGAGCTGAAACGCCAGCAGGCGCAGGTTGAGCAGGTTCTGAAAACCGAAGAAGAGCAGTTTGCCCGCACGCTTGAGCGTGGTCTGGCGCTGCTGGATGACGAACTGGCGAAACTGAAAGGCGATACGCTGGACGGCGAAACCGCTTTCCGTCTGTACGACACCTACGGCTTCCCGGTTGACCTGACGGCCGACGTTTGCCGCGAGCGCAACATCAAGGTCGATGAAGCCGGCTTTGAAGCTGCGATGGAAGAGCAGCGCCGTCGCGCGCGTGAATCCAGCGGCTTTGGTGCCGACTACAACGCTATGATCCGCGTGGACAGCGCATCTGAATTTAAAGGCTATGACCATCTGGAACTGAACGGCAAAGTGACCGCGCTGTTTGTGGACGGCAAAGCTGTCGACAGCATTGCCGCAGGCCAGAACGCCGTGGTTGTGCTGGATCAGACTCCGTTCTACGCAGAGTCCGGCGGTCAGGTAGGCGATAAAGGCGAACTGAAAGGCGCAGGTTTTACCTTCTCCGTTAACGACACGCAGAAATACGGCCAGGCAATTGGTCATCTGGGGACGCTGAACAGCGGTTCTCTGAAAGTGGGCGATGCGGTTCAGGCGGATGTCGATCAGGCTCGTCGCGCTCGTATTCTGTTGAACCACTCCGCGACGCACCTGATGCACGCGGCGCTGCGTCAGGTGCTCGGCACCCACGTTGCGCAGAAAGGCTCTCTGGTAAATGACAAAGCGCTGCGCTTTGACTTTTCACACTTTGAGGCCATGAAGCCGGAAGAGATCCGCGCTGTGGAAGATCTGGTCAACGCCCAGATCCGTCGCAACCTGCCGATTGAAACCAACGTTATGGAACTGGAAGACGCGAAAGCGAAAGGTGCGATGGCGCTGTTCGGTGAAAAATATGACGAACGTGTCCGCGTGCTGAGCATGGGGGACTTCTCCACCGAACTGTGTGGTGGTACGCATGCTTCCCGCACTGGCGATATCGGCCTGTTCCGTATCACTTCTGAATCCGGTACCGCCGCTGGCGTACGCCGTATTGAAGCAGTGACCGGTGAAGGAGCAATCGCAAGCCTGCACAACCAGAGCGACGTGTTAAGCGACGTGGCGCAGCTGCTCAAAGGCGACAGCCACAACGTGACGGAGAAAGTACGTTCTGTCCTGGAGCGTACCCGTCAGCTGGAAAAAGAGCTGCAGCAGCTGAAAGAGCAGGCTGCCGCGCAGGAGAGCGCAAACCTCTCCAGCAAAGCGGAAGAGATCAATGGCGTTAAGCTGCTGGTAAGCGAACTTGCTGGCGTTGAGCCGAAGATGCTCCGTACTATGGTCGACGATCTGAAAAACCAGCTGGGCTCCACGATTGTGGTTCTGGCGACGGTCGCAGACGATAAGGTTTCTCTGATTGCGGGGGTCTCTAAGGATGTGACCGATCGCGTGAAAGCAGGGGAGCTGATTGGTATGGTCGCCCAGCAGGTGGGTGGTAAAGGGGGCGGTCGTCCTGATATGGCGCAAGCCGGTGGTACGGATGCAGCGGCTCTCCCGGCCGCACTGGCCAGCGTGAAAGGCTGGGTCAGCGCAAAACTGTAACAACATAAACGAAATAGGCGCCAAAACCCCCGGGTTGAGGCGCCTTGCAATAGCTAGACTGACAACGATAAAGTCAGGTTGAAATTGTGTAAATCGGCTAAACTTACGTTTAACAGAATGTAATGCCGTGACTGCTTATACGTTTACGTATTTGTCATCGCTTACTTTTTGGCGTTATATGATGGATAATGCCGGGATACAAGAGACCCGACTCTTTTAATCTTTCAAGGAGCAAAGAATGCTGATTCTGACTCGTCGAGTTGGTGAGACCCTCATGATTGGCGATGAGGTCACCGTGACAGTTTTAGGGGTGAAGGGCAACCAGGTACGCATCGGCGTAAACGCCCCTAAAGAGGTTTCTGTCCATCGTGAAGAGATCTACCAGCGTATCCAGGCTGAAAAATCCCAGCAGTCCAGTTACTAATATTTCCGCGTCTCACTTCCCGGTGAGACGCAACATTCCGGTTTCACCTCTTTTCCTCTCTCCTGTTCCCCATTTGTTTTCTTTGTCCTGAATTCATCATGCTTTCAATCCGCCTGGCGTTTCTGCAAGCGGCTTAGTACAGGTTTTTCCGTGGTGCTTTGTGTTGATTAATCGCTCTTTTTGCCGTTTTTGCAGGCTAATTGGACGTGAAGTGTGCAAACGATAAAAGGTCTGGAAAAATTGTTTGACTTATAAGTCCCAGAAAGTAATATGTGCGCCACGCAGCGACGAGAAGCTCTTACGAGTAACTCGAAGCACTCGAAAGAGGCGTGTGGTGAGGTGGCCGAGAGGCTGAAGGCGCTCCCCTGCTAAGGGAGTATGCGGTCAAAAGCTGCATCCGGGGTTCGAATCCCCGCCTCACCGCCATTTTGCATCCGTAGCTCAGCTGGATAGAGTACTCGGCTACGAACCGAGCGGTCGGAGGTTCGAATCCTCCCGGATGCACCATATTCTCCTTAACTATCAGTGATGATAGCGCTTCAGAGAAAACAGTTTTCTCAGTAAGCACCAGGGGGGATAACGTTGCTTCAGCAACGGCCCGTAGGGCGAGCCTTCGGCGAGTAATCCTCCCGGATGCACCATCTTCATCAATGTTGCGGCATGATGA
>DKMD01000037.1 GCA_002470465.1 Pluralibacter sp. UBA7423 | reverse complement strand
TCTTGCGGAATGACGGACGGCCAGAATGAATTTCACTTCCAGGTTTTCTGCGATGATGACAACATCAGTAAACTGACGGGACGAAAAACGAAGGAACTGGATATTTCGAAAGATGGTCGCACTGATGCTGTTTACGGTGATATCCATTTTTATCTGCCAGCAGGGACAAAGTTTTACGACAAGGCACCGGCAGATAACAGCACTTCCACAACAGGTATTTCTGAACGCTATAGAAGTAATGCGCCTCTGTATGTCAGCATGACCCTGGCACAAGGCAACTGTACGATGGTGACTCGGCAAAAAAATACGCAGGTTGACGGGAAGTATGATCTGCTGGGCGAGCCACTGGTGAATGCTGATGGCAAAGACTACGAATACAATCTCTATAAAACTGCGATGCGGAATTATAAGCAGAGTCCAAGTGCCGGGTTTGAACTGCTGCGCTTTGGGCGGGTAATCAATACTGAACATGAGACTCTGGTGCCAGCAGATGCGCCACTGTGGATGACGGTCAATTACCCTGGCGGAACAGGGGTGGTCAATCTTGCTGATCCCAGTATTAAAAAGTTTAGTGACGCTGACTTTCCGCACTGGACGGGCTGGCAGATGGTTGATGACGATAGTGATAACAATAGCCAATGTAACTCAGCAGCTATTAAGAAGCTTCAGCAGGACGGCGACTATGATAATCAGTGTGTAAAGCTAATCTGTCATTTCCCGTTCGAGTGGGAAAAGAGTACGATCGACACCCGCTTTTCATGGCTGAAAAAAGGTAGTGAAGAGCATGATCCGATGACGGATGAAGATTATGCAAAATTCAAGGCTCATGCCGAAGCATTGTGTTTCGACACAGGGGCACTTAGTAGCGGAAGCTTGTGGCATTTTGAACCAAAGGCATTTATTGAACATTTCAGGACATGTAGTTGGCTCGGCTGTGATGTAATTGAAAAAGTAATGACGGCGAATACTAGTAAAAAAAATAAAAATGCACTTGAAGGTATTAAAAATATTACATCAGAGTACTATGCGGACATAAATAAAATTATGCGAAAGTATAATTTATCTGATGCAAACAGAATTTGTCATTTTTTAGGACAAGGTGCAGTAGAATCAGGTTATTTATTGTCTATGCAAGAAACCAGTCAGCAACAGATTATTGTCGATGGTATTCAGAAGGGCGGAGTCATTGTTGAAGCATCAACATTTAATGAAGCTACTGAGCTAGGCCATTGGTACGGAGCTCTTGAAACCGAGAAAGATAACTATTTCTCCGGGAAAAAATATAATTCCCGTGGAGGGTACATCACAGGCTCTTATAGCTGGATTAACGGTAACTGTGGAGATGTTGATGCACAAAAATTCAGAGGTAGAGGGTTTAAAATGCTCACTGGCCTTGACACATATTCAAGCTATTGGGTATATCGAGGTTGGTTGTTAAAAAGTGACTTCGATAAATATTGGTGGGATGACCCGGAGTACAAGAAAAAAAATACAGCCGGCATGAAGAAAAAACCACCAAAAATAGAGAACCCTCAGAAAGTGACAGAGAGTGCATATAACTGTATTGATACGGGTGGTTTTTTTATAGCCTGTTTCAAATCTAAAGTTCTCAAAATTATGGATGAGGACAAATTTGGGGAATCTGATGATGACAGCATTATTTTGAAAGTAACTAAAGGTATAAATGGTGCAGATAAAGGGATTGCAGAAAGGAAAATAGCTACTAAAAAAGCGAAAGAGGTGATTGATGATGAAGTTTAAAACCAATTTGTTTTTATTTATGATGCTTGGTGCTACTGCTTTTAGTTCTTGGGCGGGATATTACAACACAATTGATACTGATGGTGTAAGTATCCATTTTGATAAGGATAAAGCTGGATCTGTAAGTGTTCACGATGATAAATTAAATACGGATTACTCATGCAAAATAGAAAATTGGAATGATTCATTACTCTCTGGTGCTGGAGGTATTTCTCTAACTAGTGATCATGTAGGCGTGCTTATAGCATCAGGAAATAAATATCTTGATGTTAAGGAGCTTATAGGTTGTAAAGGACAGTCAATCCGCATTCATTCGATTCCATACTTTAATAATGCAATTTCTTCTGTTATAGATGTGAATTTTGATAAAAAATTAGTTCTGGCATTGGTTGTGATTGATGCTCACTTTAGATCATATCAGGCGATAATCTCTAGGTTTAATGGGAATAAAAACCTTTTGTCTGGCAAGGGTTTTTGGAGTAATGCCCCATCTGAGCCAGATGAAAATAACTTGTTTTACCCTGGTGGTTCAATATATCTAGGGAAAATATCTGTCAATGGAGAATATGTTGCACCAAACGATTTGGATTGTGCTGCTGATTCATTTCCAGGTGTGTGGGATATAGCAAAGAAAATGAAGGTTGTATTCCCAGGAGATAAAGATGATGCTGTGGTTGACAGTAAATGCAAAAAGCTTTTTTCGGGTGATAAAACACTGGATGAGTTGGGGGGGGAGCTTATCAATCCGAATTAATGATTTTGGGATTCTTGTTGTTTTTATTCAATTTTACTGTGCGATATACCCAACAGTACTTTCCTGAAAGGATACAAGCTTGGGACAATTTTCATGAAATTAGTTTGCATGTCATTCTTTCTTAGTGTCAGTTCTTTCTCTATGGTATCTGCATTTGCATCAGTTGTTAACGATGGAAATTCATCAGTAATTAGAAACCTGTCGTCTGATTCTAACGCTGATATTTCTTCATCATCTAGCTTTGAACCATGTAATGTACATTTCAGTGATTATGAATATCCAAAATTATCTGATGACGAATATTTTGAGAAAAAATATCCTATATCTGAATGGAGCTGTTTATATTCAGGAGAGGCTTTCGAAGCTGGGTATGATAATCAGCAAGTTAACAATAAAGGTGTTAATGTTAGCCGTTCAGACAATAAAGTTATTTACGATTATAAAAACAAAGATTGGAAACTAGTCCCTGATAAAACATATGTGAAAAATGGATCATCTAATCATTTATCATTAGTAAAGGTGAAAAGTAAAAATTCAAATGGGTTTATGGCTGTCAATAGTATGGCTAAATTTAAAGACGGGAGTGTTGGTGAAAGTGTTTATTTCTGTTTGATTCACAATAATAACGCTCTTTGTGGTTCAGGAAACAGTGCTGTAACGAATACTGGTGAAGATCTATCTAAAAATACACTAAGGCTTCTTGAATCCATCTCATTTGATGAAAATTAAAATTTTAAAAATTGCAATGCTGAGCCTTGATGCTATTGACCTGGAATAATCATTAGGGGCTGTCATGAAATATATTATTTTACAAGTATTGCATTGATTAGGGGAATGCTCCTCCCCAACAATAGGGGGGCATGGACCTAAGTGAGTAAATCCTCTATCAGGGGGGCATTTACGCGAAGAATAAATCCAGGGAGAATGGCGTTTGAGAACGTCAGGTGGCCTGCGTTTAAGCATGCCTGATATGTGCTTAACGATTCTACAGAACAAGAATCCGATACTTTGCCATCTGAACCAAGAGACTTCCCAATGTGGCACCTGAAACGGCCGAACCTTTCAGTAACTTCAGTTTTTCCTGACAAGGAGCCACAACATGATTATCAGTCCTCCGTTTCTGAGAGATAAAGATGCCACTCAATCTGAGGCAGACTGGATTGAAGCGATGATGCCTGTTAATGCTCGCCATATCCTCTCAATGCATCAGACTCCTGGCATGGGGGCATCCATATATCACATACGGATGCAGGCACAACACCGGAAAAAGTGAGGGCAATCGCTGACGGAACCGTGGTGTCGTTCCGCAAGCCCTCCCCGCCAGGAAAAAGAGACCAGTTCCCACTGAAGTATGCCCCTAT
Source organism: Pluralibacter sp. UBA7423 (assembly GCA_002470465.1). Lineage (GTDB taxonomy): Bacteria > Pseudomonadota > Gammaproteobacteria > Enterobacterales > Enterobacteriaceae > Scandinavium. The sequence goes on along the minus strand of DKMD01000037.1, from coordinate 77,271 downwards.
TAGGGGGACGGATGATGGTTATGTTTTATTGAAACATGAGACAGAAATAGGTTCCGGAGAGGACGGTAAGGTGGTTTTTTTACTCTCTGTATATGCATCTGAAGTTTCTGGAAGCAGAGATAAAAGCTGATGCCAAACTTTACCGGAAAGCTCCGCTTGGTTCTTGCGGAATGACGGACGGCCAGAATGAATTTCACTTCCAGGTTTTCTGCGATGATGACAACATCAGTAAACTGACGGGACGAAAAACGAAGGAACTGGATATTTCGAAAGATGGTCGCACGGATGCTGTTTACGGTGATATCCATTTTTATCTGCCAGCAGGGACAAAGTTTTACGACAAGGCACCGACAGATAACAGCATTTCCACAACAGGTATTTCTGAACGCTATAGAAGTAATGCGCCTCTGTATGCCAGCATGACCCTGGCGCAAGGCAACTGTACGATGGTGACCCGACAGAAGAATACGCAGACTGACGGGAAGTATGCTCTGCTGGGAGAGCCGCTGATTAACGCCGATGGTGAAGATTACGAATATAACCTTTATAAAACCGCGATGCGGAATTACAAGGAGAGCCCGAGTGCCGGGTTCGAATTACTTCGTTTTGGGCGGGTTATCAATACGGAAAATGAAACGCTGGTTCCGGCAGATGCACCATTATGGATGACAGTCAGGTATCCAGATGGAACAGGGGTGGTCAATCTTGCCGCTCCCGATATCAAAAAGTTTAGCGATGCAGATTTCCCCCACTGGACAGGATGGCTGCTGGTTGATGATGACAACGATACACACAGTCAGTGTAATTCGGCGATCATCAGAAAGTTGCAGGAAGAAGGCACGTATGAAGCTCAAAGCAACAGGCTTATCTGCTGTTTACCATTCGAGTGGGAAAAAAGCACAATAGATGCCAGATATAAATGGTTGATGACCGGTCTACCCTGGGAGCAGTGTACTTCAGAAAAAACGGCTATATGGATGGTCCCGGGGACGCAGGAAAAAAAGGACCGCGTTCTGATGAGTGAGGAGGATTATGGCAAGTTCAAACAGCACGCAGAAGCGCTGTTTTGATTCTGGTTCACTCGGTAGCGGAAGGCTGTGGCATTTTGAGTCAGAGGCATTTATTTCCCATTTTCGTAAATTTAATTGGTTGAGTGAGCAGGATTTTGTAAGAACGATTAGAAAAACTGTGAAGAATGAATCTACATTAAGAGAAGAAGGGCGACTGACGGAAAAAACCGTCATTGAGTATCTTAATCAACAAAAAGAAAAATCGTCAGGAGCAATAATTCGCCCATCAGAAATGAGAAAAAGCCTAGCATTGGCAATGAGAAAATTTGGTGTGAATAGCACAATGCGATTAGCTCATTTTCTTTCACAAATATATTGCGAAACGGGCCGAGTGAGCGAATGTGAAGAAAAAGGGAAAGACTCATATTTTGATAAATATGAACCTGAGTTTGATGCGAAGCATAATAATAAAAACGAACTCGCGGAAAAACTTGGAAACGATCAAGTTGGCGATGGCATCAAGTTTAAAGGCCGTGGAATTATACAGCTTACAGGTAGGACTAACTATAAATTATATGGTGAATATAAGGGTGATGCCACGAAGTTCATAAGTTCAGCTAGTGCGGAAAATTTAATATCATCATCTTATTATTGCTGTGATGCAGGTGGGTTTTATTGGATTCAGAAGCAAAGAATGAAGATGCAAAATAAAAAAATAGTTAAATGGGGCGCGTTGAGTATACATTATTGGTCCGATCAGGGTGCTACATACGCAGAAGTTAAAGCGGTAACAAAGTGTGTTAATGGTGGGAGCAATGGATTAGATGGTATCCGATGGCCTTGCTTTGAACACGCATTTTATGCTTTAAATGATAGTATTTCTGCAAATGATAATGTGAAGTTTTTAAGCTGAAGGTGCTAATATGAAAGTTAAAATTTTGGCTGCCATTTTTACAATTGGAATGGTTATTAATGCTTATGCAAAAAACATTGATTTTTGTAAGACGATAGAGTTCTATGCCGGAGATTTTAATTACGCCCTCATTGAAAAAGCATCTTCTAATTCTGACTGTCGTGATAAACCTGTTCCAATACATTACAAAGGGATAAAAGATATGTTCAGCCTTACCTCAGAGGCAAGTCCCACTGGTGGAGCAAGCTATCTGACATGGGATGAATCAAATAAAACGTATAGCTATGATAAAGATGAATTAAATAATACAATACATGACATTGTAAAGCAGAGTGACAATAATAAATACATTGAGGAATTAAATCCGATTGTAAAAATAAAATTCACTCCAAAGGGTAATGGAGGCGTGGTTGTTTCTGATATTGTCTTTGAGGATAAAAATAGCAAACCGATAAGCATTGTCAGAGATATATATTTTTATTCGCAAGATGATTATGCAGCAGTATACAGCTCCGCTCCAATAAGATTCTCTCAGAAGAATGAGATTTATTTTCTAGGAAAAGTTGAATCACTTTTTGAATCAATGAATATAAATTGGTGAGGATGTGAGGTGATTTGATTGCGACTGATTTTATCTACCAGCAGGGACAAAGTTTTACGACAAGGCACCGGCAGATAACAGCACTTCCACAACAGGTATTTCTGAACGCTATACAAGTAATGCGCCTCTGTATGCCAGCATGACTCTGGCGCAAGGCAGCTGTACGATGGTAACGCGCCAGAAAAATACGCAGGTTGACGGGAAGTATGATCTAAATAAAAGGTCAATCAAGGGGAGGTGTTGATTATGTCGTTGCTGCTGGGAGTGAATAATGATGTTCAAAAAAATTCTCACCGCGATTAGTGGATTGATATCAAATTTTATCTTTTACATTCTCGGTGTGTTTTTATTTACAACTTATTGTCTTGCAAGTGATAATGTTGACAAAGAATCCATTTCAATGTGCGCTATGATTCGCGCTAATGCAATTTCTGATGTTTATGAAATTATGAGCACTAAAACTAGCAAAGATAATTCATACATTCTTCTAACGAGTGTCAGTGAAGTAAATTATTCTTGGGGGGACGACAGGTTAGCAATCGATGGGCATGCTTATATTTTAAATGACACTCTTTTAAAATTAGGTTCATTGGTTATATTTAGCATGAAAAATGGCAAGCCAACTGATGAAGTCATATATTTAAGAAAGTCTAATCGTGGAGTTGGTGGGGTATTTTATCGTGGTATTGCTAAAGATGGATTGCCTGAAGTAAATGCTATGTATATTAATGGCCTAGGCCGAGTTAGCCATTTTAATGTAAGTGCAAGCCCTGAATGCCTGAGCCATTTCCCTAAAAGTGTTTTGTCCAGGGTATCTACTGAGTAGAGATCTTGGCGATGCATTATTAAACCAAATTTTATTACGATGAGAGTTTCTCATAATTATAAAATTAGTTTGTGGTGCTTTCATATCGAGATAATTAATGTCGTATTCCCTTAAGCATCTTCCAGAACGTTATCCACGACCAGCCCCTCCCAAAACTGCTCGTTGGGTTGCTGTCCTGGTAGCTATGTTGATCATCAGCGTGATCTTCATGCGCATATTCGGGCGATACATCGATAACAACCACTTTTGGTTGGTCGCTATTGGTACTCCCGTTGTTATTTGGATTGTAACTTTCAGTTTTCGCATGTGGGTCTGGTCATTACAGGATAGTAAAGCGAATGGTTTTGACCTGCGTCGGGAGCAATGGATCTTAAGTGAGACCCGTAGGGCACGTCGTGCGCTTCAGGTATTGAGTACGACATTTATTACTGCCCATCCAGAAGATGAACAAGCTTCTGCTGCAGTTGAAATGCTAAATAATCAAAGCATTATCATTTCTCAATCGGACTGGAAGGGCGATAAAAGCAAGAGGCTGAGTCGTATTACGGCAGAGCCAGAAGATACTCCTGGGTTAGTCGTCTCACGCCTGATTTCTGAGCTCATTGCTGATCTGCCAGTCGGCCAGTTCCCGGAGAATGTCTCATTGGCTGTCATGCTTGATGTTTCGTCAGCTCTGCCATTCCCTATAGTTCGAGAGATTTGGCAGAAAGCCTGGCAGGAAAGTGGCATAGCCTGCGCAGTTGAGTACGTAGACAGTAATGGGCCGGAGGCAGTCAAATACTGGCTGGATAACCGCATTAAAGATGAGGGGATGCTATTGATTGTTGGCCTACAGGTTGCTCCGGTTGTATCAGACAAAACCGCAGAAGCAGCCGTTGCGCTCCTTCTTGGCAACCGGCTGACGCAGGAGGCTCTGGAACCCCTCGCGTTACTACATCGGCCAGATGCTGCCCCATCAGGAGAACTGAGAGAAGGGATGAAGATGGCTGCTTATAACGTTCCGATCGAAGAAAATATCGTTAAAAATTTATGGCTTGCCGGACTAACTGGCGCGCAGCGCGCAGAAGTGATCGAGTGTCAAAATGCACACCCAGCGCAATCGGTAGAGAACGAAGCCGTTGTTTCACTTGATACGTCCATGGGACATGCCGGAGCCGCAGCCCCCTGGTTGGCCATTGCTGCCGCAACAGAGATTGCCCAACAAACCCAGCTCCCGCAGATGATTATCTGCGGTGACACCACACAGAATGTGCTTTGGAGCACGCTCGTTACCCCGATTGCTTCCCGACAGGAGATGGATCCGTGAAGCTACCCCTGGCACCAAAGACTACGGAAGGCCGCTATCTTGCTGTCGCATTGATTCTTTTTTTGCTATTAGGCGCTATGACCTTCGTGGTCTGGAAGCATCCCGATCTCGCCGGACTTGCGGAGGGAAGCCAGCAGCAGATTTACTGGCTTATCGCGGGTGGATGTATTACGGGTTGCGCATTTCTCGTATCGGTTGTTCTACTGGTTGCGCTACGCAGTGCCGGCAAACAGGAGTTTGATGCGCTTGTCGCTGGCACCACTGGCGATGATGAGAAAAAGAAACGGGAAAGTGAAAAGGAACCTGCTCATCCGGCTGTCACTATGTGTGCAAGCATTCGCCGTCATTTGCGCTCTCGTCTTGGTTTTTTCTGGCGCCACAAAGTCCGCCTTTTACTTATCGCTGGCGACGAAGCAGCCATCGAACAACTGGCACCCGGCCTGCAACAACAGCAGTGGCTTGAAGGCAACCGTACCGTTCTGATTTACGGCGGCAGTCTGACCGCTGAGCCCGATAAGGAAAAATACACCGCGCTGCGTAAACTGCGTCGCGGACTTCCGCTGGACGGTATTGTACGCGTCATGCCGCAGTCACTTAATCTGACCCCACAAATCAGCGACAACGATTTACGCGGACTGGAAAAAATCAGTGAGCTGCTCCGTTATTCCGCCCCGGTCTGGCTGTGGCAGCTGTGCGACAGCAAGTGGTCGCAGGCAAAACGCACTGAACAGACGGTAGGGGCCAGTTTCCCGCTGCGTGCAAAAGATGACGATGTTACCCGTCAGCTTGAGTTGATGCTGCCGGCGCTGCGGGAGCAGGGCATGAGCCAGGTCGCTGAGAACAACAGCCATGACTTCCTGCTGCGTCTTGGACAGTACCTGAAAGAGGGGGGGATTGTCCGCTGGGCTCAGCAACTGGCGCCATGGTTGGCGGCCTCCCAGCAGCGTGTTCCTCTGCGTGGTCTGATGTTCAGCCTGCCGGAGGATAAACTTGCTGATAAGTCTGAGGGAACAACTGGTGCTGTACCTGCTGACACTGAGAAATACGTCCCGGAGCTACAGCGTCATGCGTTGACCCTACCGGTAACCTGGCAGGGCATTGTGGATGACTGCTCCCATGTTCGCGGCCGCCGTGTCGGTATGGCCTGGGAGCAGACCTTTGCCTGGACGCTGATGGCCATCATCGGTATTTGGGGAGTGGGAACACTGCTGTCGTTCGCGGTGAACCGCCTGCAGATAGTTTCTGTCGCTGAGCAGGCTCATGCCCTGGTGGAGCATCCTTCCGTTTCGGATTTCCAACTGACGGCTCTGCATTCCTTGCGTAATGATGCCGGTCGCCTGCAGCACCGTATTCAGGAAGGCGCACCCTGGTATCAGCGCTTTGGTCTGGATCATAATCAGCAGCTGCTCGACGCCATGCTGCCCTGGTACGGCGTAGCGAACAATCGCCTGATACGCGACCCGGCAAATGCCGCACTGACGCAGAAGCTCAGCGCGCTGGCAAACTCCGCTCCCAACAGCGACCAGCGCGCACAGCTCGCGAAACCGGGTTATGACCAGCTGAAAGCCTGGCTAATGATGTCCCGTCCGGATAAAGCCGACGGTGCGTTTTACGCCCGGACCATGAAAAGCGTGCAGCCGACGCGGATGGGGATTTCAACAGGCCTGTGGCAGAGCCTGTCACCGGACCTGTGGGCGTTCTACATTGCGGAACTGCCAAAGCAGCCGCAGTGGAAAATTACGCCGGATGCGCAACTGGTCAGCCAGAGCCGCCAGGTGCTGTTGCAGCAGATTGGCCGCCGCAATGCTGAAAGTACGCTGTATGAAAATATGCTCAAGTCAGTGCGTCGTAACTTTGCCGATGTGTCACTGGAGGACATGACGAGCGGCACCGATGCCCGTCGTCTCTTCACTACTGATGAAGTTGTGCCGGGGATGTTCACCCGTCAGGCATGGGAAGGGGGAATTCAGCAGGCTATCGAGAAAGCGGCGAATTCGCGCCGTGATGAAATCGACTGGGTTCTGAGCGACAGCCGGAAATCCATTTCTGCGGATCTGTCGCCGGACGCGCTGAAAGCCCGTCTGACCCAGCGTTACTTCACTGACTTTGCTGGCAGTTGGTTGGGTTTCCTCAACAGCCTGCACTGGAACCCGGCGAACAATATTGCCGACGTCACCGATCAGCTAACGCTAATGAGCGACGTGCGGCAGTCACCGATGATTGCCCTGATGAATACCCTCGCCTGGCAAGGCCAGACCGGGCAGCAGGCTGAAGGGCTGTCGGATTCTCTTATCAAGTCCGCGAAAGATCTTATCGGCAGTAAAGATAAGCCGGCTATCGATCAGAACGCTGCCGGGCCGCAGGGGCCGCTGGATGAAACCTTCGGGCCGCTTCTTCAGCTTCTGGGCAAAAATAAAGCCAGCAACGTAATGTCTGCAGACAGCACGCTGAGTCTGCAAACCTACCTGACCCGTATCACACGTGTGCGTCTACGCCTGCAACAGGTGGCAAGCGCTTCCGATCCGCAGGAGATGATGCAAACACTGGCCCAGACGGTGTTCCAGGGCAAAAGCGTCGATCTGACCGATACCCAGCAGTACGGCAGCCTGGTGGCGGCAAGCCTTGGTGAAGAGTGGAGCGGGTTTGGCCGCACGATGTTTGTGCAGCCGCTGACTCAGGCCTGGGAAACGGTTTTGCAGCCTTCAGCGGCCAGCCTCAATGACCGCTGGAGTCGTTCTGTTGTGGCGAACTGGCGTACTGCCTTCGACGGTCGTTTCCCGTTCGCGGTGAGCAAGAGCGACGCTTCCCTGCCGATGCTGGCAGAGTTTATCCGTAAAGACACTGGACGCATCGACCGCTTCCTGACCACGGAGCTCAGTGGGGTGCTGCACAAAGAAGGCAGCAAGTGGGTGCCTGATAGCGCACACAGCCAGGGGCTGACATTTAATCCAGAGTTCCTCAAAGCGGTGAATCAACTGAGTCAGCTGTCCGATATCCTGTTTACCGATGGCAGCCAGGGCATCAGTTTTGAACTACAGGCGCGTCCGGTGCCGCAGGTGGTGGAAACTCAGCTGACCATCGACGGACAAAAGCTGCATTACTTTAACCAGATGGCCGACTGGCAGTCATTCCGCTGGCCGGGGGATACCTACAAGCCTGGAACCATGCTGACCTGGACTTCAACCAGCGCAGGAGCCCGTTTGTTCGGCGACTACAGCGGCACATGGGGCTTTATTCGCTGGCTGGATCAGGGCAAGCGCCAGCAGCTTGACCGCAGCCAGTGGATGATGAGTTTTACCGCGCAGGATGGCCGGACTTTGCAGTGGGTGCTGCGTTCACAGCTGGGTAAAGGCCCGCTGGCGCTGCTGGAGCTGCGCGGTTTCACTCTGCCGGAGCAAATATTCAGCGTCGACAGTGCGGCCACGGCGCAGGTGCTGATGGCTAACACGGGAAACAGTGACATGGAGGGTGTTGAATAATGAGCACACTGCAGAATCTGGTTGCTGCCTGCCTGGTGGACGAAACCCACTTGCGACAACAGGCGCAGTCTCGCACGGAAAACTGGCAGCACTGGCTTGCCCCGGTGAATGATGCCACTCCGACCGGAGAAGACCCGGGATATGATGATGATTTTCAGCGTATCCGTGAGGAGGTCAATAAACTTTCCGGCGTTGATACCGGGCTGATATGCACGCTTGCTGAAAAATTACTGACTACCACGGCCAAAGATATCCGGGTTGCCACCTATTATTGCTGGGCGCGTCTGCATCAGGACGGAGAAGCCGGTTTTGCTGAAGGGCTTGAACTGCTGGCGGGGTTACTGCAGCGCTATGGAACGCAGCTTCATCCGCAGCGTGAGCGGAGCCGTAAATCCGCGCTGGAATGGCTGGCGGGCTCTCGCGTGCTCGACAGCCTCTCGTTCTGGCCGGAAGTGGTGCGCGACGATGCTCTGCGCACTGCTGGTGCGCTGCTGCTTATGCGTGGCAGCCTGGAGGCTGAGCCGGAAGCGTCGCAGCCGGAGCTGAATGCCCTGTACGCCGCGCTGGAATCCCGTCTGATGAAGGCCGGCGGTGTGAATGCAGTGGTTCCGCAAAACGCCAGCAGCAAGTCTCATTCAGAAGTCTCATTGCACATGACAGAGCATGATGCGCCGCTTCTGAATCGCATCACGTCCGGTCAGGATCTGCTGACCCAGGCCCGAACGCTGACGGGGTATCTGCGTGAACAACCCAATGGCTGGCTTGCCGCACACAGGCTGATGAAAAGCCTGCGTCATGACACGCTGAGTGCTATCCCAGCACCGGACGCGGAGGGAAAAACGCGCATTGAACCGCCGCGGGCTGACCAGCGGGCCATGCTCAAACGCCTTTACCTTCAGCAAAGTTGGCTGGAGATACTGGAGCAGGCAGATAGCGCCTTTTCGCGTGGCGCCAATCACCTCTGGCTGGATCTGCAATGGTATATCCATCAGGCGCTGGTCAAATCGGGCCAGGATGTACTGGCCGACATCATCACCGCTGACCTGAAAGGGTTGCTGCGCCGTCTCACCGGGCTTGAAACGCTGGCCTTTAACGACGGCACGCCGTTTGCCGATGAGGTCACGCTGAACTGGATAAACCAGAGCGTGCTGGACGACCTGTCTGGCTGGCGGGATGAGCACGTCAGTGCCGTTACTGAGGCTGATAACGATATTCTGGCCCTCGAGTCGGAAGCGCTGGAGAAAGCCGACGCGGAGGGGCTTGATGCTACCCTCCACTGGCTGCAGACGCGTCCGGGGGCGGACTCCACGAAAGACAAATGGTTGCTACGTCTTCTGATGGCCCGCGTGGTCGAGCAAAAGGGCAAGAATGAACTGGCACTGCATTTGCTGGGTGAACTCGATAGTGCTGCACGGTCAATCACACTCACTCAGTGGACACCAGCACTGCTGTTTGAGGTGAAATCTCGCCGCCTCAGACTGCTACGCATGAAAGCTACACGCAGTGAAAGCGATAAATTACGGCTTCAGCCTGAGATGGACTTGCTCCTGGCGGGGTTGATTGCGCTCGATCCGGCAAGCAGTGCAGTGCTTTGTGGGTAACCCGGACTGAATTCAGCTAAAGGGAAAAATATGGCAACAGAAGGCTTTTATCTGGTGCAGGGCGACAAGACGACCTGCGGCGGGAAAATTACCACGGGCGCAGAGGATCACACTCTGTTTGATAAACCTGTGGCCCGGGAGCAGGACAGTGTGACCTGCGGAAAACATGCGGGGCTTTACAAGATAGCTGGTGGCATCGACAACGATACCATTCACGGCAGAAGAATGGCCGGAACCCTCGACAGCTACAGTACCTGCCCCTGTAAGGCAAAGTTTATTCCGTCGATGATGGATGATACGTACGAGAAGAGCAGTGGGGCTTCCGCTGCAGAACCAGCAGCAGGCTTTGCAGCACCTGTGCAAACTTCGCAAGAATTGCCGAGTTATCTGACCGGTAAGCAAAAGCCAACTGGGTTTGTACCTGATTATCCAGTTTTACGGAATACTCATGATTCACCTGATGGTAATTTGAGGGCTATGCTAAGGCAAACTAATCAGGATGTGATGCTGCTCACTCTTCCAGAATCTTTCGAAATATTGTCCTCGTGGGGGGCATGGAAACACGGATGGGTAGCAATAACAGAAAGTGACCCCGGACAAATAGTTGTAAATTATGGAACAAACATCAAGGATGTTGTGACTGCATCCATGTTGATCAACCAATTGGGAAGCTTCAGCATAAAAGCAACAACATATGTAAACCGCAACGGTACAGAACTGATAAAAATAAGTGGTTATCCTGGTGTAAGGAAGATATTGAATGCGCCTGTGTTTGCGGCTAAAAATCCAAAGATTGTTGATTTGGGAATTGGTAAATATGGGTTTGCAAAATCTATTGTTGAAGGAGCACGGCTGACATTTTATGTCGCAGCCGCTTACAGGACTCTTGATTTCATTTTGAACGATGAGAGGTCTTTAGCTGAATTCATAGGGTCTCTGGCTACTGATGTAGTGAAAATCGGCATTGTATCAGTAGTCACATTTGTCGTTGGAAGTGTCGTAGTAACCCCGTTGATTGCATTTAACCTTGTAATAGTCATTGGCGTTGGATTTTTTGCTGCCTGGGGTTTAAATAAGCTGGACCAGAAGTTTGGTGTGACAGACAAAGTAGTTGAGTACATTGATGCGGCTCAACAAGAATTTGCTGAAAAAGCCAGAGAAATGGAAGATGGTTTTTGGGACTTAGGTGCTATGCTTGCAGAACAAATGTTAATAAAAGGCAAGAAAATTATAGAGTCAGAGATTAGAAGTTATTTGAGGGACTCAATTGACGACATTACCAAGAGGATATACTAACATATGACAAAAAAAACCAATGCTGTTTTTTCAACTCTTATATTGTTGGTTGTTTCTATTCTGTCGTTTTATTTTTGGTTGAGCGAGGTCTTTGATTATCTCGAATTTCATGATGAGATTATTTTTTCGTGGATGTCATTAAGTCTTATATCCATACCAATTATGTTTGCGTTTCCTTTATACTGGTTTTTCCTTTCGCTCCGATATGAGCAAGAATTTGCACTTAAAAAAATGAATAAAATTATGCCACTTTTCAAGTATATGTGTGTGTTTGCGTTTGTTTTGTCATGTACTATTTCGTTTGGCTATTTGTCAACACTAAAAAGCAAAGGTTACATTCTTTGCTCAGGAGTCCCCTCTGGATGGACACCCGGAACGGCCAGCAAGTATGTAGTAGATAAAAAGTTATGTTTCAGTCCGGGTTGGCGGAATGAAAGATAGAATTCGTGCATTTTTCGTTATAGTGATCATTCTTGGGTCGTGTACTCTGAGCTTTTATCTTGGGAAAGGTATATTTAAAGAATATTCCAGCTTTGGTGATGAAATTGTTTTTTCATGGTTAACCGTTGCTTTGGTTGTGTTGCCTTTCGTGATGATATTCCCACTGGCCTATTTTATTCTGGTTCTGTTCATGGGGAAAGAGTTTGCTTTCAGGAAGATGTATTACTGTGTCGTTTATTTAAAATAGGGTTGCATTGCTATTGTTATACTGGGTCTGTTGTACTCCATCCTCTATCCAAAAGAGCTGATTAGCAGAGGATATGTACGCTGTAATGATATTCCATCGGGCTGGATGCCAGGCACAGCCACTCGTTATGTAAAAGAAACATTCTCCTGCAAACCATATTGATGAGCGACCTTTTCTATTTGAAGTCGCCTGTCGGTTTTTGGAATTCTCTTAATCGCTCATCACGCAGCAATTAACTAAGCAGAAATAAATATGGATGACTTAACCCTGCGTTATTACGACGCTGAAATGCGCTACCTGCTTGAAGCAGGTGAAGAGTTTGCCCGGGCTCACCCTGACCGGGCGGCAATGCTTAATCTCGATAAAGCGGGCGCGCGCGACCCGTACGTGGAGCGGCTTTTCGAGGGCTTTGCCTTCCTGATGGGCCGTCTTCGTGAGAAGCTCGATGACGATCTGCCGGAACTGACCGAAGGGCTGGTTAGCCTGCTGTGGCCGCATTATCTGCGTACCATTCCGTCAATGTCGGTGGTGGAGTTCACCCCTGACTGGCGCGAAATGAAAGAGCAGATGCGCATCGCCAAAGGTTTTGAGGTGAACTCGCGGCCAATCGGGGAAAAGGGCACCCGCTGCCGGTATACAACCACCAAAGAGATCGAGCTTCAGCCGCTGTCGCTTGACAGTGCCCGTCTGGCAACCGATCCGGATGGCCGCTCGGTCATCACATTGCGCTTCAGCTGCAGCCATCTTGCTGACTGGACCCGCGTCGCTCTCAGCCAGCTCCCGTTCTATTTTAACGCCGACGCACCGCTGGCCTGCGCGATGCATGAAGCCTTCACCATGAACGTGGCCCGACTTTGGCTGCGGATGCCGGGTGATGTGGACAGAAGACCGCTCGACGGGTATTTCACCGCGCTTGGCTTTGGTGATGACGACGATCTGTGGCCGAAAGGGAGCAGCAGTTTTAGCGGTTACCAGCTGCTGCTGGAGTATTTCACCTTCCGCGAGAAATTCATGTTCACCGGCCTGCGTGGGCTGGAAAACGTGGAATTCCCGGCTGAGCTCCCCTGGTTTGAAATTGATGTGGTGCTGGCGGAACGCTGGGAGCATGACTTCAGCTTTACCGAAAAGCATCTGCGCCTGAACTGCGTTCCGGTGATTAACCTGTTCCCGCTGGAATCTGACCCGCTCACGCTCAACTCTCTGCAAACCGAATACATGCTGCGCCCGATGCGCGTGCAGGATGGTCACACCGAGATTTACGCCGTGGACTCGGTGATGTCATCCAGCCAGCATACCTACGTGCCGTTCTCCAGCTTCCGTCATAAAGGCGGGATGATGCGACACGAAGCGCCTGAATATTACTATCACACTCGCGTGCGCCGGGGCCCGTCAGGGCTGCATAACACCTGGCTTATCCTCGGTGGCGAAGCGTTTGATAACCACACGGTGCCGGAGGACGAAAGCCTGTCGCTGACGCTCACCGGCACCAACGGGCAGCTACCGCGCAGGGCGTTGCAAAGTACCGTGCTCGATACGCTAATGAAAACCACCTCGGCCAGTATTGCCGTCCGTAACCTGTGTGCGCCGACGCTACCCTGTTATCCCCCGGCGCAGGACCGTTTTCACTGGCGCGTGCTGAGCCACCTCGGGAGCGGTTTCCTGTCGATGATGGATAATGCCGATGTGCTGCGCGGTACCCTGGCGCTGTATGAATGGACCGACAGCGAGATGAACCGCCGCCGCCTGGAAGCGATTATCGACGTGAAGCACAGTGAAACGGAGCGCTTTGAGCAGGGTTACCTGGTCCGCGGTGTGCAGATTGAGGTGACGCTCGACAGCCACGGCTTTGCCGGTCGCGGGGATATCTGCCTGTTTGGTGAGATGCTGAGTCGCTTCTTTGCGCTGTACACCGATATCTATCTGTTTAACCGCCTGATTATTATTCTGCAACCGACCGGAGAACGCCTGGAATGGGAAGAGAAGCACAATCGCCGCATTCCCGGTTGACCCCGCGGCTCGAGGCTGACCTTAACCGGATAAACTTTTACCGCTTCTGCCAGTTGCTGGAGAAGATGAATCCGGGCAAACCACTGATGGGCTCAACCAGCCATCCTGGTGACGATCCGGTGCGGTTTGTGCCGCACCCGGGGATGGGCTTTCCGGCGAGCGAACTGAAAGCCGTCGAATACGATGAAGAGGATGACAGCAAGCCGCCGGTCGTTCGTACCACCTTTATGGGCATGTATGGGGTGGATTCCCCGTTGCCCACAGCCTATCTCGATGACATCACCCAACGTCGTGAAGGGCATGAGGCGCTGCAGGGCTTCCTCGACATCTTCAGCCATCGCATCCTGACCCAGTTTTACCGCATCTGGCGTAAATACTCCTATCCGGCCACGTTTGAACCCGGCGGCACCGACGCTATTTCTCAGTCGTTGCTGGGCCTGGTGGGGCTGGGCATTCCTGGCACAGCGAATCACATCGCCACGCCAGTATCGCGCTTTCTGGCGCTGCTCGGCGTACTGCGGCAGCCGGGAAAAACCCAGGAGGGCATGCAGGCACTGGTAACCCTGCTGGCCCCGGATACCACCGTGAAAGTTAGCCCTTACTGCCTGCGACCGGTGGAAATCAGCCAGCCTTTAGGCTTTTACGCTGATGATGATTTCCTGCTTGATGGCAATACGCCATTGGGTGAGGAAGCGATGGATGCGAATAGCCAACTGCTGATTGCACTCTCGACGAATAATGAACGGGAAGTGCAGGGCTGGAAGCCAGACGGGCTGTTGTATCAGGACTTTCTGGTGATGCTGCGGGTGTATCTGGGATGGCGCTTTAAGGCAAAAATCCACCTGACGGTCAGCACTCGTCTGCTGACGCCTCCTCCGCTCGGCGAAGGGGCATTCTGGCTCGGGATGAATGGCGTGTTGGGCGCCGGGGAGGCTGAGCTTTCTGATGACATTCCTGAGACCTTTACGACTGAGCTGGGTTATTACAGCGGCCTGCAGTCCGCAACACCACAACAAGGAAACCGACGTGTTACGTACAAGTTTGACTAAACCCGCTCTTTGGCTGCTGCCGCTGCTGGCATCTGGCCTGACAGGATGTGGCCTGACGCAAAGCGTCACCGATGGGACTAAATCCGCATTTACCTCCGTCTTTTATAAAAAAATTAAAGTGCTGCATCTGGATTTCACCGCGCGTGAGGCCCTGAACACCGATGCCCGAGAGAACAATTCTTTGTCCGAGTCAGTTGTCGTTCGCGTATATCAGCTCAGGGACAGAAAAACCTTCGATAAATCCGTCTATCAGCAGCTACTGAAAGAAGGTGAAACCGTACTGAAAGCCGATCTGTTATCCAGTCGGGATGTGGTGGTGAAACCGGGCGGTGATGCCAGCCTCGATATGCCGATGGAAGCCGATGCGCAGTTCGTGGCCGTGGTCGGGTTGTTCCGTCATCCGGATATGGAGAATAACACCTGGAAGCTGGTCATTGAGCGGGAGGAATTGGACCCTGATAAACCACGCATTCTGGAAGCCGGAAACAACCATCTGACGCTACAGCCTGTTAAGGATAAGTGATGGCCCAGGGACACAATACCCCTTCGCTGTATGAACTGCTGGCGGGCAACTTCACCGGCGGCCTCGATCTCCATCAGGTCAGCGAACAAAACCAGGTGATTTTGTCCGTGCTCGACAACATGCAGCGGATCCTCAACTGCCGCGCCGGGACGCTGGCACATTTGCCGGATTATGGCCTGCCGGATATGACCAAAATCCTGCAAGGCATGCCGGGCACCGCGCATCAGTTACTGAAGACGTTTTCCGACGTGTTGCTCAAATACGAGCCGCGCCTGAAAAGCATCAACGTCATCCTGCTCGACCAGCACATCCCCGGCGAGCTGCGCTACGCCATTGACGCCGAGCTGAAAGGCATCGGCCTTGTTCGCTACGGCACCGATTTTATGCCGGAGGGGCGGGTGCTTATTCGTCACCTCAAACGGCAGAACTACCTCGATACCAAAGCCCATTTATAGATCTTGTTCATTGGATGAAAACCACAGGGACAGCATGTCAGCCAAAGCACGATTCATGAAAAAACTCCAGCAGCAGACCCGCAGCCGGGCGTACGACAATAAAAGCCAGGCCGATATCGCCGAGTTTTGTGAGCGAATGGGCAAGCTTCAGGAAACAATGGAAAACTGGCTGACCGACACGGGAATTTCCGTAGAGGCGGTCTCCGTATCGCTGGTTGAGTTTCTGATTAGCGGCAATACGTTCAGCGTGCCGGGTATCCATTTGCGTTATGAAAACCGGGTGGTGAAGTTCACGCCGGTATTTTTGTACGGGCAGGGCGTTGTCGGCTGTGTGGAAGTGACGCTCTGTATGCAGGGGCAGATAGCCTCGCTTTACCGCCTGTTTATGCGCTCAAGCAACGATGTGAGCTGGACCTGGAGCGTCAGCGGCAACAGGGCAGCACCCCGCGTTGCTTTTAACGAAGATGCCTTTTTTGAGATGATCGGCGCGCTGTTGCCCGATTAAGCCCCGCCTTTTTCTTATCCTCAGGGATGAAATCACTATGCACGATGTACAACCCCGCCCGGTGAAAACCGGCAGTGACCCGCGCGCACTTTCTGACTTTATTGCGCTTCGCGAGGAGATGGCAAAGCTGACGCATCCGGCGCGCCCGGACGTGAACTGGCAGCAGGTGGAAGCGCTGTCGCTCTCGTTGTTTGAACTGAACGGCGTCGAGCTCCAGACCGGGGCGTGGTATACGCTCGCCCGCAGCCATCTGGCCCGCATAAATGGTCTGAATGAAGGGCTGACTATCCTGAATGCGCTGCTGAGCCATCAGTGGGCGCAGCTCTGGCCGCAGCCGGTTCATGCCCGCGCGGAAATCCTCAATGGCCTTTTTCAGCGCTTACAGAAGCTGTTTCGCACCTTTTCACTTAGCCATGGGGATTTACCGGCGCTGATACAGGCGCAAGGGCTGTTGCAGAGCATGTACGATATTCTGGCGCGTCAGGAGCTGAAGCATGCCTGTCAGACGACTCCGCTGATGCAGCAAATAAACAGCGCATTAACCCGGCTGGAAAACAGCGCTTCGCCGAACGATACGCAACCAGCAGTAACGCTTCCGCCACAGGCGCTGGCTGCGGTGCCCGCGGAAGAGGAGGCCTCACCCGTTAGCCGCCTCGTGTACGTCATACGCCCTGAACCGGAGGTAAACGTGCAGGTTGTACAGGAAACGCCACCGGCGCCGAAGCGCTGGCCGGTGTTTTTGGCGGGAGCCTGTTCCGCACTGGTTGCCGGTGCCATCGCATTAACCGGCTGGCATTATGCACACAGTGTGGACGAAGCCGCTGATGCGCTTGTTGCTTCGGTGGCACCGCTTCCTCAGCCGCTGAGCACGACACAAATCCAGGCATTACAGCAATCGAGCAAAGTCAAACCTGACCCGGCAGCCTGGCTAAAAAGGGCATCATCACAGCTGGACAGGCTGGCTTCGCTGCCGCCCGACTGGGCATACCGGTATGGCAACGGGCTGCTGGCTCAGGCAAAGGTTCTGTGGCCCGATGACCCTGAAGTGGCAGGAATGAGCAGGCAGTGGCAACAACGAATGGCCGCCAGCGCAATTTCCGATGCTTCTCTGAGTGGCTGGTATACCGGGATGCAGCAGCTGCAGCAGCTGGCAGACCGCCTCAACGCGCTGGATGGTCAAAAGGGCAAATACATTACCGTCAGTGAGCTGAAGTCGAGCGTATACGGGATGATAAACAGCTTCGGTCAGTCGATTCCGCTGGAGGAACAGTTACGCCTTCTGCAAACTCAGGAAGGCGACGCAGCGTTGGCTACACAGCAGCAGATCCTGCAGCATTTTAGTGGCCTGCAGCATAGATATTCCTCGCTGGAGCAGCCTTGATTGCTGCTTCGATACGTTTCTCTTCAGTCACAAGAGACTCTTTCGTGCCTGAAAACGTTGACAAAATCCTGCATGTCGCAGCATTTATTCTGAACAATCCAATGAGAAGTCCACGCCACAATCGTGAGCGACAGCTCCGGTGAACATTGCCAGAGATCAAATGAACGATAAGTCATTCCCTGACGAGGTCTCCGTAGGCTTTTCTGGCGGCACAACAGGGTTGTAATGTGATGAGAATCACATTTGTGGCAATGGTAAGTGAAAAATGAAACATTTCTCTGTGAAAAGGAAGGGCTTCTCTTAATGGAAGAAAGAGCTTCGCGTGGTCCCGGCGGTATGCTGGCGCTGTGGGTTTTTTATGCGTTTTGTGGCTATTTTATCTGGGCTATGCTGCGCTACTTCTGGGTGGTCAGTCAGATCGATCCCAATCCCGGTGCCATGCCTGAAGGGGAGCTCGGTTTGACCATGGGGAAATGGCTGGGCGCGCTGTTCGGTTTTCTGGTGCTGAGCGTGGTGGGAGCTATCCTCGGTGGAATCGCCTGGTACACCCGACCCCGTCGTTCTGAGCCATCGGGAAGCTGACACAAAAAGCTGCTATGCTCGCCTCTTCGTTCCGATAATGTAGAGAGGCGAATCCCCGTGCACTCCTGGCAACAGCGTTTTGAAGAGTGGTTGATGGCGCACCACATGGATGATGATGCGGCACATGATATTTCTCACTTTCGCCGCGTTTGGGCCACGGCCCAACGCTTGTCCGTCGATGACGATGTCGACGAGCTTGTGATTCTCACCGCCTGCTATTTCCATGACATCGTCAGCCTGCCGAAAAATCACCCGGAGCGCAGCAGCTCTTCACGCCTGGCGGCCCAAAAAACGCAGACGATTCTGCATGAAGATTTTCCTGACTTCCCGGAATCGCTTCTCCCCGCGGTAATGCACGCCATCGAAGCACACAGCCACAGCGCAAATATACCCCCTGAAACGCTGGAAGCGAAGATCGTTCAGGATGCCGATCGGCTGGAATCATTAGGCGCGATTGGGCTCGCCCGCGTGTTTGCGGTGGCGGGAAAACTCAATTTTTCGTTGTTCAACGCCGACGATCCTTTTGCGGATTCGCGCCCGCTAAACGATAAGCGTTATGCCCTCGATCACTTCCAGAATAAGCTTCTTGGCCTGCCTGTCACAATGCAAACGGTGAAGGGGAAAGCGCTGGCAAATCACAATGCCCGCTATCTGGTCGAGTTTATGGCAAAAATCAGCGCTGAACTGCAGGGCGATTATCTGGAGTACGATCGGGCGATTCTGGCGCGTTTTGCGCCGCCAGCCTGAGCCGGGATCGGGAAACTGTGTTACTCTCAGAGAAAATAGTCTGCCCCGGTTACTGATATGCAGCACATACTTACTCGCACTCTCCCAGCGCAGGACGCGGAATTTTCCGGGCCAGACGCACAGGCTTTAGTTACCCAACTGCTCACCATTTACGACGTGAAGACGCTGGTTGCCACGCTCAACGCCGTTGGCGAACAGCACTGGAGCCCGGCTATTCTCAAACGCGCCGCGGAGAACGGGAAAATCAACCGTCGTCTGGGCGAGCGTGAGTTTGCAAGGCTTGCGGCACTCTTACCTCAGCCGTCAGGCCAGCCGGAGCAGTTTCGCTTTATCGATCTCTTTGCCGGAATAGGTGGCATCCGCCATGGTTTTGAAGCCATCGGCGGAAAGTGCGTTTTTACCAGCGAATGGAACAAGCACGCGGTTCGGACCTACAAAGCCAACTGGTACTGCGATCCGGTAGAACATCAGTTTAATGAAGATATTCGCGATGTGACCCTCAGCAATAAACCGGACGTCAGCGACGGCGAGGCTGCTACGCATATTCGCACTATCATCCCTCAGCATGACGTGCTGCTCGCGGGCTTCCCGTGTCAGCCGTTTTCGTTGGCTGGCGTGTCGAAGAAAAATGCGCTGGGCCGCGCGCATGGCTTTGCCTGTGATACGCAGGGCACGCTGTTTTTCGACGTGGCGCGCATCATTGACGCCTGTCGCCCGGCCATATTCGTGCTGGAAAACGTCAAGAACCTGAAAAGCCACGACGGCGGGAAAACCTTCCGCATCATCATGCAGACGCTGGACGCACTCGGCTACGACATTGCCGACTCCGCGGAGATGGGCGCGGACGATCCAAAAATCATCGACGGACAGCACTTCCTGCCCCAGCACCGGGAACGTATCGTGCTGGTGGGGTTCCGCCGCGATCTGAATCTTCAGCAGGGCTTTACCCTGCGCGATCTGCCTGCGCTTTATCCTGAGCGTCGCCCGACGTTCGGCGAACTGCTGGAGCCTGGCGTCGATGCGAAATTTATTCTGACGCCGGTGCTGTGGAAGTATCTCTACCGCTACGCCAAAAAACATCAGGCACGCGGCAACGGCTTTGGCTATGGGCTGGTTGACCCGACACGGGCCAGTAGCGTGGCGCGAACGCTCTCTGCCCGCTATTACAAAGACGGCGCGGAGATCCTGGTCGATCGCGGCTGGGACAAAGCGCTCGGTGAGAAAGACTTTGACGATCCGCAGAATCAGCAGCGCCGCCCGCGCCGCTTAACCCCTCGCGAATGCGCAAGACTGATGGGCTTCGAATCGCCGCAGGGCTATCAGTTCCGGATTCCGGTGTCAGACACCCAGGCCTACCGTCAGTTCGGCAACTCCGTAGTGGTTCCGGCCTTTGCGGCCGTCGCGAAGCTGCTGAAGTCCCGTATTCTCCAGGCGGTGGCATGCCGCACTAATGAAAAAGCCGATGGCGGACGTTCATAGTCCGGCCACGCGCAGTAAAAATATGCGTGCTATCGGCACGCAGAATACCGCTATTGAAAAACGTCTCGCCACATTACTGAATGACGCAGGTTTTCCTTTCACCGTGCAGGATGCCACGCTGCCGGGAAAACCTGATTTTGTGCTGGAGGCGTACCGCTGCATCCTCTTTACTCACGGCTGTTTCTGGCATCATCACGACTGCTATTTATTTAAAGTGCCCGAAACCCGCACGGCATTCTGGCTGAACAAAATTGGTAAAAATGTTGAACGCGACGCGCGGGATATTGCACAGCTGGAAGCGCAGGGCTGGCGGGTGATGGTCGTCTGGGAATGCGCTCTGCGGGGGAAACAAAAGCTCAGCGATGTGGCGCTCAGGGAGCGGCTGGAGGAGTGGATCTGCGCCGGCACCGACAGCGCGCAGATCGACACTCAGGGCATTGCGCCGCTGTCCGTTACTTCTCCGCCTCGCACGACTTCACGGTAGCCCTTACCGGGAACAGCGTTTTGCCGAGCGTGACGAGCACCACGGCGAAGATGATTATCCCCAGCGCCAGCCATTCAACAGAAGAAAGCGACTCTCCGCCGAAGCTGGTGCCGAGCAGCACCGCAACCACCGGGTTGACGTAGGCATAGCTGGTGGCCACTGCCGGTGAAACATTGCGAATCAGATACATGTAGGCGTTAATGGCAATCAGTGAACCAAAAACAGCCAGATAGCCCACCGCCAGGAAGCCGGAGAGCGTCGGCATCTGCGTCAACTTTTCCCCGGTCAGCCACGAGCCGCACATCAGCACGATGCCTGCCGCTAACATTTCAATCGCACCCGCCATCATCCCGGTTGGCAATTCAATACGCGAGCCGTAAACCGAGCCAAACGCCCAGCTCAGAGAGCCTATCAGAATCAGCACTGCCCCCCACGGATTGCCGCTGAGGTTGCCGCCGCTGTTCAGTAGCACAATCCCCGCAAGCCCAATCGCCACGCCGAGCCACTCAAGCTTGCGGGTGGTGATGCCAAACAGGCGGCTGAAGCACAGGGCAAAAAGCGGTACGGTCGCCACCACGACGGCGGCAATGCCGGAGGCAACGCGCTGATGTTCAGCGATAGTGACAAAACCGTTGCCAATCGCCAGCAGCAGTACGCCAATCAGGGCGGCGTTCAGCAAGGGACGGCGGGCTGGCAGCTTATGCCCGGTCAATAGCAGGTAGCCCATCAGCAGCACGCCCGCAGAAAGGAAGCGCACGCCGGCCATCATCATCGGCGGCCAGCTCTCTACGCCAATGCTGATGGCAAAATAGGTCGATCCCCAGATGATATAGAGGGCGAAAAGCGCTCCGATGAGCGGTAAAAGATGTCTGACCTGCATGAGTCCTCACGGCGACAGAGAATTAAGAAGGGCGCGTATAGTTAACGGGAAAACTATCCTTCTGGCGAGCGCTTTAATTGGCACCAGACGAACTCTTTTTGATTGACAGCGTGAGCCAATGGGCGGGAAAGGACTTTTGCTTCATACTATAAGACTCAGAAATAACAACAAAACACAGGAGTCCCTTTTGGCCGGAAGCAGTCTTTTAACGTTACTGGATGATATTGCCACGCTGCTGGATGATATTTCCATGATGGGTAAGCTGGCGGCGAAGAAAACCGCTGGCGTGCTCGGGGATGATTTGTCGCTAAACGCACAGCAGGTCACGGGCGTGCGGGCCAACCGCGAGCTGCCCGTGGTATGGAGCGTGGCGAAAGGGTCGTTTATTAACAAAGTGATCCTGGTGCCGCTGGCGCTGCTCATCAGTGCGTTTTTGCCCTGGGCTATCACACCGTTGTTAATGCTGGGTGGCGCATTCCTCTGCTTTGAGGGCGTGGAGAAAGTGCTGCATACGCTACACTCACGCAAGCATAAAGAAGATCCAAAGGCGCGCCAGCAGCGTCTGGAAGCTATTGCGAATCAGGACCCGCAGGCGTTCGAGCGCGACAAAGTAAAAGGCGCGGTACGCACCGATTTTATTCTGTCGGCAGAAATTGTGGCGATCACCCTCGGGATCGTGGCTGACGCGCCGCTGCTTAATCAGATTCTGATCCTCTCTGGCATTGCTGTTCTCGTGACCATCGGCGTTTACGGTCTGGTCGGTGTGATCGTGAAGCTTGACGACATGGGCTACTGGCTGGTGGAGAAGCGCGGCGCACTTTCTCAGGCGGTTGGCAAATTCCTGCTGTTTGTGGCGCCGTGGCTGATGAAGGTGCTTTCCGTGGTGGGAACGCTGGCAATGTTTTTAGTGGGTGGTGGCATTGTGGTGCACGGTATCGCGCCGCTACATCACGCGGTTGAAGCTTTTGCCGCGGGGCAGGGCGGGATCGTTGGCATGCTTTCACCAACGCTGTTCAATCTGCTGTTTGGTTTCGTGGTGGGCGCCGTTGTGCTGGCTGGCGTGAACCTTATCTCGCGGCTGCGTTCGGCAACGTAAAAGTTTTTCAGCGACTACGCAAACCTGACTATTTTCGGCTATCGTGAAACAGTTTCACTCTGATACCGGAGGCAGTTATGGTCTTTTTGGTCAGTGATGAAGTTAAGCCAAAAAGTGGCGGGCCGCGTATGGTCGTCACCGGGTACGCCAGTGGCATGGTCGAATGCCGTTGGTATGATGGGTTTGGCGTAAAGCGGGAAGCATTCCGTGAAGACGAACTCATGCCGGGAGACGGGCGAGCCCAAAACGAAGCATAGTGACAACGCCCGGTATTCTTAGCCGGGCGTTTTAACTGTAGTCATCGCCCCAGATCATGTTCAGGGAGTTTGTGTGCCCCACCTATCACGAGTGGAAAATCCGCGCTGGCTAAAGAGACTCAGCCATCGTTCCAGCCCGGACCGGGTGGTTAACGTCTGTTTTTGTGTCGTCCTGCTGTTTTCAACCCTGCTTACCTGGCGTGAAGTGGTCGTCCTTGAAGATGCCTACATCTCCAGCCAGCGCAACTCGCTGGAGAACGTGACCCACGAGTTTAACAATCAGCTGCAGGTCAGCATTGAGCGGCTGATATTTTACCGCAACGGGATGCAGGCGGCGCTTGAAAGGCCGCTGGCGTTCGACGTGCTGCATAATGCAGGCGAAGAGTTTGAGCGCAAGCGCACGCAGCATCAGTGGTCCATTCTGCTCGACAACCAGCGCACGTTGCCGGTGCACGGCGTCTCCGATGCGTTTGTCGACGATACCACCATTCTTTCTCGCGACAGTTTGCTGCTCGGCAACGAACTGACCGCCACGCTGGAGGTGGGTTACCTGCTGAGGCTGTCCACCACGCTTAAAGGCGACTCGCAGCAGATGCTCTACGTTTCCCGCGCGGGTTTTTTTATCGCCAGCAATCCGACGATGCTCAGCAATGACGTCGTTGGGCAGTATTACGCGCTGGTGACCAGCCCCTGGTTTGTCGATCAGTCTGAGCGCACTAATCCAAATCGCGGCATTCGCTGGGTGAGCTGGATGCTGGATACGCCGGAAGGGCCGAAACGCCGGATTGCCGTCTCGCTCCCGGTGGATTATCAGCATTACTGGCATGGCGTGCTGGCGATTGATTTCTCTCTCGCACAGATGAAGCACCTGCTGTCGACAGCTATGCAGGGTGAAAAGGAAGGCGAATACCGTCTTTACGATCGGCAAATGAACTTGCTTGCCAGCTCCCTCTCCGTTGAAGCCACGCCACAGCCGCTGAGTAATAGTGAAAAAGCCCAACTCGCAAGGGCGCTTGAGTATGACAACCACGGCGGCATGCGCTTTGCGACACGTTACGTTAACTGGGAAAAAATGCGCAACTTTGACGGCGTGCTGGTGCGTATTCACCCTCTGAATGAGGGCATTCGGGGCGATTTCGGCACTATTTCCGTGGCGTTGAGCCTGGTCTGGGCGCTGTTTACCACCATGCTCATCATCTCCTGGGTTGTGATTCGTCGTATGGTCCGCAACATGAGTACTTTGCAAAGCTCGCTACAATGGCAGGCGTGGCATGACGGACTGACGCGCCTGTACAACCGCAGCACGCTGTTTGACCTGGCCGCTAAAGCAGCGCGCGAGTGTGAGCTGCACGGCGAGTCGCTGTCGGTGATTCAGCTTGACCTGGATTACTTTAAGGGCATCAATGACCGGTTTGGTCACCAGGCTGGCGATCGTGTGCTGAGCCATGTCTCCAGCACGATTGCCTCGCAGATCCGCAAGGACGATTTAGCCGGGCGCGTTGGCGGAGAAGAGTTCTGCCTGGTCATGCCGGGTGCTTCCCGGAAAGATGCCTGCGCGATGGCCGAACGCATCCGCGCCAAAATTAACAACCGGGAAATGCTCATCGGCAAAGGCACTACGCTTCGCATCAGCGCCTCGTTTGGCGTCAGCAGCAGTGATGAAAAAGGGATCTATGATATTGAGCATTTGCAGTCCGTTGCCGATGGCAGGCTCTATCTGGCCAAGCAGAACGGGCGTAACCAGGTGTGCTGTCAGGGTGGTGCTAGCCAGTAGTCCAGCCCTTCGCGCCAGCCCGCAGGCCCGCTTTCCCTGGTATGATAGACGCGCTCTGGCGTATCGCGGGAGAGCCTGACACCGTCGCGGTTCAACCCTTTGACGACCACGGCATAATCGGTGGTATCAAGCAGCGATGCGTCGTTGGGTCCGTCGCCAAGGCCTATCGACGTCCGCCGAAAGCCTTCCCGCTGCTGATAGCGGTGCAGCAGCCAGTTTACCGCCTGCGCTTTGCCACCGCGTTCATCCAGTACGTGCCAGAAGCGGGCACCCTGCACAAATTGCAGACCAAGTGAGGCAAGCGCGGCGCTGAATTCCAGCATCTTTTCATCACTGTCCCGCCAGATAAGCGTTTCTGAAGCCTCATGCAGCTTCGCCAGCGCCGCATGCCGGGGCGTCATTCCTGTCCAGTCGACGATGGTTGGTTCGCTGACGTCAGAGAACGTGGTGAACTTATATCCGTCGCTGTCGCGAAGCTGGTTTAGCACATGCCGGATCTCTTCGTGCGGCGATCCGCTGATCAGGCGAGGAAACGCCTCATCGTCCTGCCATTCATCTGCCAGATGAATAACCGCACCGTTCTCAGCAATCAGCGGCAGCGCTTCCAGTCCCAGCTCTTTTTGCAGCAGCATCATCTCAGCCGCCGTTTTGCTGCTGCACAGTATAACGGGGATTTGCTGCTGTTTAAGGCGCAGTAGCCAGTCGCTGGCGGGCTGCCATTCCTGAGTATGGATATCAAGCAGAGTACCTTCGACGTCGGTAAAGAGGATCAGCGGCTGTTGCAGGGTGGGCATTCGCGCTCCTTAAACATAAATTCATGCGGGAAAAATCTTAAAGACATTCACATTATTTATGAATGGTGCTTGTCTGATGGAAAAATTGAGGATAATGTTTTCCCCGCATCGGATTTCCTGGTGTAACGAATTTTCAAGTGCTTCTTGCGAAAGCTTGTTTCCACCCGGCCATGCCATGGCCGGGTTTTTTTTATTGCGATCAGCGGTTCACTTCAGTAATGCTGAAGTCGTGAATATCAAGCTCAAAGGCCTCGGCCAGCTCTCGCCACGTATGGTAATCACGCCCGTTGATGCTGACGTGATGCGGAGAATCACCGGCGCGATGGACCTCGCTCTCGCTGATTTCATTGATAGCGTCCAGCAAGGCGTCGACGTCCACATTGACCTCGCGTTTGGCCGTCTCGCTATACTCTTTGACAGTTTTCATTCAAGGCTCCTCATCCAGTAACCCACCCTTAAGTATAGACCGTCGAAAAAAACAGCCATCGGTACGTGAGACGCTGTCAGCGGGGACGTTTTGTTCTACACTGGCTCAAAGGAAAAGACAGGAGAGAACGTATGCAGGTGAACGATCGCGTCACGGTCAAAACGGACGGTGGGCCGCGTCGGCCGGGCGTTGTACTGGCCGTAGAGCAGTTTAACGAAGGAACGATGTATCTGGTGTCGCTGGAAGATTACCCGATGGGCATCTGGTTCTTTAATGAAATCGGCCACGACGACGGTATCTTCGTCGAAAAAGTCGACTGAGCGTCTTTCTGCCGGGGCAGGGATGTGCAGTAAACACTTGCCGGGTGGCGGCTACGCCTTACGCCAGCCTGCGAGGCAAGCTGGTTTTGTAGGCCGGGCAATGAAATAGCGCAGACGGAATCGTCTGCACTTTTATTCATCGCATATTGACGTAGATCCCGCTGGTCACGTTATCTGTCAATCGGACAACATGATAAATAACCTGCTTATTGTGGGTTTTTATTTTCTTTTTAATATTACCTTTATGTGATGATACCGTTTTAGCCTTAATATTCATCTGGTCGGATATTTGAATCGTACCCTGGCCCGACATCCACATTTTCAGCATGCTGGATTCAGTCCGGCTTAATGATAATGTTGGGATTTTAATCTTACTAACATCCTCGCCGATTTTTTGCAGATAATCGGCAAGAATACCGTCCAGGGATTCTGGCTTAATCGATTTCGAACTGATCAGCAAATTATCTCTGACCAGCAAATATTCATCGAAATGAATATTGGCAATAGCCATAAAGACGATAAACAGTGTCCTGGGGTGTTGATTAATGATCTGCTTTATATGCTGACTGTTTTGTGGATCGTGAATGAAACAGTCTTCATTAATGAACACGACAGACGGGCTTAGCGCACCGCAGGCCTCTTCAAGCTCACTGATGCTGTCGACGTCGCCGATATCACGCTTCTTTATCCCCCGGCTGGTCAAATACCCGGTTAAACCCAGCCGGGTGTAACTGCACAGATCCATAATAATCGTTGACATGGTTACCCTCACTCAATGCATAACGATAATTAACCCATAACCCGATTGTTTTTTATTTGTCAGAGCGCGCCATACCTGTCATAGCAAAGAGCAAGTAAGACAATCGGGTGACCACAACTATCCCGTAAAGTTACGTATAATTTGCCAGGAAACATCTTAAAGTAAAGTAAATGTTATGAACTGTGAGGGGGGTAAAAACAATTAACCCGCGCCAGAGTTATCCTGGTAGATGTTTTCGCAGGTCTGTTTTAAGAATATCCTTAGGATAACCCTTTTTATATTATGGAGAACTTATCTTTGGTAACTCACTGATAATATCTGCTAATAGATCGAATATTTCGCTGAATAAATGCTCACAGAAAGGAGCAATTAAGGGCATTAATGCCGCCATCAAAATAATACCGACGGTGAGCGTAATCGGGAAACCGATAACAAACACTGAAAGCTGCGGCGCCATGCGGTTGAGCATTCCCAGCGCCAGGTTGATGGTCAACAGCAGGGTGATGATCGGCAGCGCCAGCATCAGTCCATTGAGGAAAATGAGCCCTCCCGCCCGGCTCAGTGCCATAAAGGCGTTGCTGTTGAGCGGGTGCCCGCCAATGGGCAGCGTATGGAACGTGTCAACCAGCAGGGAGATCAGCCACAGGTGGCCGTTAAACACCAGAAACAGCAGCATCGCCAGCATATCCATAATGCGGGCCAGCACCGGCATACTGAGATGGCTGCCGGGGTCAACGAAAGTCGCAAAGGAAAGCCCCATCTGCAGGCCAATCACTTCACCCGCGAAGCGCACCGCTGCAAAGGCAAACTGCATGGTAAAACCGAGGGCAATGCCAATCAGGATTTGTTGCAGCGCCAGCCACAGCGCGTTGGGGGAAAACAGCGTCACGTCAGTGGCGGGAAGCGTTGGGGCGATGATAAAGGTGATGATGACGCCAAGCCCGAGTTTCACCCGCTTAGGCACCGATTTTTCACTCAGGAGCGGCGCCGTCATGATCAGCGCCAGCACGCGCAAAAGCGGCCAGAAATAGAGGCTAAGCCAGTGGAGCCACTGATCGCTTGAGACGTGTAACATCCCGCTTACCCGATGATATAGGGCAGGTTATTAAACAGCGTGCGCACATAGTCGAGCAGCAGGTTCAGCATCCACGGACCGGCCACGATCATCGCCACGAACACGGCGATGATTTTCGGAATGAACGACAGGGTCATTTCGTTAATCTGCGTCGCGGCCTGCAAAATACTGATCAGCAGCCCGGTAACCAGCGCCACCAGCAGCAGTGGGGCGGCGAGAGCCAGGGCCACTTTCATCGCTTCAGTGCCGAGCATCATTACCGATTCAGGGGTCATCGCGGCACTCCTTAACTGTAGAAACTTTGTGCTAGCGAACCGACCAGCAGCTGCCAGCCGTCAACCAGCACGAACAGCATCAGCTTGAACGGCAGGGCGATGGTGGCCGGGGGGACCATCATCATCCCCAGCGCCATCAGCACGCTGGCGACCACCAGATCGATAATCAGGAACGGAATGAAAATGGTGAAGCCAATCTGGAAGGCCGTTTTCAGCTCGCTGGTGACGTAGGCGGGCAGCAGGATACGCATCGGCACGGCCTCCGGGCCCTGAATCGGGGGCGTATTGGCAAGCCTGGCGAACAGCGCAAGATCTGCCTCGCGCGTCTGGCGCAGCATAAACTCCCGCAGCGGCTGCGAGCCCTTATCAATGGCCTGCTCAAGCGTGATTTTGTCTTCGCTGAACGGCTGATAAGCGTCGTTATAAATCTTGTCGATCACCGGCGACATAATGAAAAACGTCAGAAACAGCGCCAGGCCCAGCAGCACCTGGTTTGGCGGTGCGGAGGCGGTGCCGAGTGCGCTGCGCAACAGGCCAAACACGATGATGATGCGCGTGAAGCTGGTCATCATCAGTAAAATGGCAGGCAGGAAGGTCAGCGAGGTGATAAATACCAGCGTCTGCACCGGTAGAGACCAGCTCTGGCCGCCGTTTGGCAGCGGCTGGCTCACCAGCCCTGGCAACTGGGCGAACGCTGCCGGGGAGATCAGCAACAGCGTAACAAGCGAAAGGGATAACAGACGGCGCATCAAAGTCTCCCTGGACGCTTAATCACGGATTTCATCAGTGAGGCAAAATCGGGGGCGTCAGGATTCGGGGCTTCAGGGTCAACGGTTTTCGGCGGCAGCTTATGCAGCAGTGACACCTGATTTGCGGTCACGCCCAGCACCAGGCGCGCATCTTCAACATCGATAATCACCACCCGCTCACGCTGGCCCAGCGCCGCGCTGGCGCTGACCTTCAGCTCTTTGGTGGCGCTATTTTTCACCCCGTTAAAGCCAAAGCGCTTCGCGAGCCACGCCGCAGCGAGGATCAGCAGAATAATGCCGAGCAGCGCACCGCTGACGGCAATCAGCGGGGAAGAGGGCGCTGCTGTGGGAGCCGATTGTGAAACGACGACCTGGGGTTTCATATCAGCGGCTCAGGCGACGCATACGCTCAGACGGCGTAATAATATCCGTGATGCGTACGCCGTATTTATCGGCCACCACCACCACTTCGCCCTGGGCAATCAGATAGCCGTTGATAAGGATATCCAGCGGCTCGCCCGCGAGGCCGTCCAGCGACACCACGGAACCCTGCGTCAGGCGCAGCAGCTCTTTGATGGTCATACGAGTGCGGCCCAGTTCAACGGTCAGTTTGACCGGAATATCCATAATCAGGTCGATGTCCTGCAATGTGCCGCTGACGTCACCGCCGCCTAACTGCTGGAACACGGCATCGGCGGCGCTTTTGCCGCCAGCGGATTTCTGTTCGCCCAACGCTTCAGCCCACAGATCGTCCATATCGCCAGCGTTGCCATCGGACGGATTATTCATATCACTCATTTGGGCTGTTCCTCGTTCAGCGAGTTCAAAATCGGGTTAATCAAATGCTCAACGCGTAGCGCGTACTGTCCGTTTATCGTGCCGTACTGGCTGGTCAGCACCGGCACGCCGTCCACGTGGGCGATAATGCGATCCGGTTTGTCGATCGGCAGTACATCGCCGGGCTGTAGTTTTAATATTTGCGACAGGCGCAGGGAGATGTCGGCGAAGTTCGCCACCAGCTCCAGTTCGGAGTGCTGAACCTGGCGAACCAGGTTTTCACGCCAGTTCTGATCTTCACTGCGGGAGTTCTCCAGCGGCGGGTTGACCAGCAGCTCGCGCAGCGGCTCGATCATGCTGAACGGCAGGCAGATATTGAACTCGCCGGTCAGGTTGCCAATTTCCACATGGAACGGCGTGTTCACCACGATGTCGTTCGGCGAGGTGGTGATGTTGGTGAATTTCACCTGCATCTCCGAACGCACGTACTCGACCTCCAGCGGGTTAATCGCCTTCCAGGCGTCGCTGTAGCCTTCCAGCGCCAGCTTCAGCATGCGGTTGATGACGCGCTGCTCGGTGTGGGTGAATTCGCGGCCTTCCACTTTCGTCGGGAAGCGTCCATCGCCGCCGAACAGGTTATCGACGGCAATAAACACCAGGCTTGGCGAAAACACGAACAGGCCCGTGCCGCGCAGCGGCTTCAGGTGGATCAGGTTCAGGTTGGTCGGCACCGGCAGGTTGCGGGCAAACTCGTGATACGGCTGAATGCGGATTGCCCCGACGGTAATATCCGGGCTGCGACGCAGCAGGTTAAACAGTCCCATACGGAACTGGCGCGCAAAACGCTCGTTGATAATTTCCAGCGCCTGTAAACGCTCGCGCACCACGCGACGCTGGGTATTGGGATCGTAGGGACGAATGTCGCTGTCGCCGGATGCGCCCGCCTGAGGTTCGTCGCTCTTGTCGCTGTCGCCGTTCAGCAGCGCATCAATTTCGGCCTGAGAAAGAATACTGTCGCCCATGGGATTACCGCAGAATGAAAGCTGTATACAGCACGTCAGTCACTTCCTGCTTCGGCTGACCCGCGACCAGCGGTGGGGCAAGTGTCTGTTTAATCGCGTTCACCAGATCCTGTTTTCCGGTGTCGGTCGCAAGCTTCGCGGCGTCCTGACGGGAGAACAGCAGCAGCAGGCGGCTGCGTACTTCCGGCAGATAGTCGTTCAGACGCGTGCGGGTCGCCTCGTCCTTCAGGCGCAGCGTAATACCAATGTAGAGCACGCGATCGGCGTCGCCCAGGTTCACCGTGAAGGTGTCCAGCGCCCAGAATACCGGGGCAGGTGGCGGGGGAGCCTCTTTCTTCGCCTCCGCTGAAGGTTGCTGCTGCAGACGCCAGTAGCTATAGCCTGCGGTTGCGCAGGCCGCGAGCGTCACCAGCACCAGCAGCGGGATCCAGATTGAGCGCTTGCTTTTCTTTGCGATCGCGGTGTCAGTCATCTGTTACGGCTTTCCTTTAATGGGTACTGCTTATCCGATGATTATCCCGACTTAAGTCCGGCTCAAAGGGCGGAAAAGACGGGAATAATCGTGCTACCTCTGGCGTTAGGCGAACGTGTCAACTGTGCCGTTGCCCCGAGCCTGCGCCTGCAGGCTGACGGGAACGCTCAGCGTCTCTTCGTTATCGGAAGGATTTGCCCGACCTTCAGCAGAACGTTGCGATGAAGATTGTCCGAAAGCAGATTGCTGTTGCTGTCCCGCAAAGCTTTCGCTGCTGACGTTGCTCTGCGACAGCTGAATGCCGTTGTCTGCAAGCTGAGTGCGCAGGGTCGGAATTGCCGCTTCCAGTGCCGCACGCACGTGGCTGTGCGGGGAAACCATCTGGATTTGCGCCTGATTGTCGTCAATTTTCAGGGTGATATTGACCTGGCCCAGGTTCTCCGGGTGCAGCTTCAGCTCGGCCGTTTGCTGGCCCTGGCGGGTAAACAGCGTAATGTGCTGGCTGACGTTTTGCTGCCATTCCGGTGTGCCGAGCTGAGAATTGACGGTCACCACCGGGTGGGTATTGACCGTGGCGGTGGCGTTGCTGATGGCCGGTGCGGCGGTCGCCACAGGCACTGCGGCAGAAAGGAAACTGTCTGCATCCGCTTTTGCGGCAACAGACGCGACCAGCGGCGTGGCCTGGCTGGCGGCATCCTCTGTATGAACGGCCTGCACCCCATGACCCGTTTGCGTGAGGGTGAATTCTTTCCCGGCTGCGTGTCCGGCGGTACTGCCCACAGCGGTTGCCGCAGTTGCGAGATCCGCAAACCCTTTGACGCCTGCGCCTGCCGTCTGGGTAACGGCATCACCTGAAGCGGCTGGTGCGGCTGTTGTGGTAGCCGTAGCAGTATGCGGCAGCATCGCCATCAGTGCGCTGATGCCCGCCAGTTCTTCTTCGCTCAGCGTCGGTTTGTCTTCGGCTTTTTGCAGATCTTTGGTCAGCTGTTTCACCACGTCGCTTTTGGCTTCCGGCGTCAGTGCACTCAGCACCGATTGAGCATCCGTGAGGGTGGTCAGATCGATTTTCTGCGTATCGCCTTCGTCCTGCTGTGTGAGAAGCTGGTTTAGCGTGGCTTTTGCCTCTCCCTGAGGGAGCTTTTGACTGGCGGCCTGCAGGTCGGCGAGCGTCAGCTTGCCCTCTTTCGCGGTTTTGCCAGACATCGCCCCGGCCAGCAGAGCAAAAAAGTCCTGAGCGTCCCCGGCATCGGCACCGGCGGTGACGCCGGTTTGCGCGCCTGGAATATCGGCGTCACTGACGAGAAGTTTCGGCAGAGTAATCATTCGGGTTTCCTTAAGGTGGCGCGCTGGGCGAACTCATCCATTTTTTTCTGATCCAGACGGTTTTCCGCCAGCAGCTCGGCGGCGGCCTGTCTGTCCTGGAGCGTCTGCCATGCCTGCAAACGCTGTTTTTTTTCACGCCAGGCGCTGAGCGCCTGTTCGACTCTGCGGTTCCACTGCAGAAGCTGCTGGCGATGCTGATCGATAGCCTTCTCCAGGGTCTGGATAAACTGCTGGTAGTTCTGCCAGCGCAGGCTTGCCATCCCCTGGGACAGGGTGTCGTTCAGGCTGGTCTGATACTCAAGCTGGTAATCCATCAGCATCTTCAACTGCTCTTCTGCCTGCTGGCAGCCGCGTCGCATCTCACCCAACTGCAGGGCGGCATTGTCGACTTCCTTCTCCGCCAGCTCTTTCAGCGTGGCTAAGGCACCGTGTTCTGCCATATCGGTCTCCTGTTAAGCGGCCGGGAAGATGATGTCCAGAGCCTGGAGGGAATCATTCCAGTCCGCTTTTTCGAAAATACCCTGTTGCAGAAAGCCCTCCAGCTGTGGCCACAGCGCAATGGCCTTGTCGAGCATCGGGTCGCTGCCCTTTGCGTACGCACCGACGCTCACCAGGTCGCGGTTGCGCTGGAAGCTTGAGAGCAGTTGTTTGAAGTTTCTCACCCGCGCGTAGTGCTTCTCGGTGATGAGCGCAGTCATGGCGCGGCTGATGGAGGCTTCGATATCGATGGCCGGATAGTGGCCCGCTTCCGCCAGACGGCGGGACAGCACAATGTGGCCGTCGAGAATGGCACGCGCTGAGTCGGCAATCGGATCCTGCTGATCGTCGCCCTCGGTGAGCACTGTATAAAAGGCGGTGACCGAACCACCGCCGCTGATGCCGTTCCCGGCGCGTTCCACCAGTGCGGGCAGCTTCGCAAACACCGAAGGCGGATAACCTTTGGTGGCAGGCGGTTCACCGATGGCGAGCGCGATTTCACGCTGGGCCATCGCGTAACGGGTAAGAGAATCCATGATCAGCAAAACGTGCTGGCCGCGGTCGCGAAAATCTTCGGCGATACGCGTGGCATAGGCCGCGCCCTGCATGCGGAGCAGGGGAGAGACGTCCGCCGGGGCGGCGATCACCACCGAGCGCGCACGCCCATCTGCTCCAAGAATGTTCTCGATAAAATCTTTTACTTCACGGCCACGTTCACCGATCAGCCCGACCACGATCACATCGGCCTGGGTGTAGCGCGCCATCATGCCGAGCAGTACCGATTTCCCTACGCCGGAGCCCGCAAACAGGCCCATGCGCTGGCCGCGTCCCACGGTCAGCAGGGCGTTAATGGGACGCACACCAGTGTCCAGCACGTGTTCAATCGGGGTTCGCTGCAAGGGGTTGAACGGCTGGGTGATCAGCGCGCCGGTTTCGGTTGTGTCCGGAGCGGGCAGGCCGTCGAGCGGCTTTCCTGCGCCGTCGAGTACGCGTCCCAGCAGCGCCGGGCCAAGCGGAAGCTGCTTTCCGCTCTGCAAACCGTCGCCGGATGCATTGCGCGCATAGACACGAGCACCGGGCAGAATGCCTTCCACTTCTTCCAGCGGCATCAGAAACAGGCGATGACCGTTAAAGCCGACCACTTCGCTCTCCACTTCGTGCACTTCGCCGTTTTCCAGACGCTCAATCACGCAGGTCGCGCCGAGCGGCAGCTGCAGCCCGGTGGCCTCCAGCACCAGCCCGGTGGCGCGGGTCAGCCGTCCGTAGCGGCGCACCGATGGGAGCTGCGCCATTTTTGTCTCGAAGTTATCGAGCGTGGTGAGCCAGCGCGTCAGACGGGCGGTCATCAGATGACTCCCGGAGCGGCCAGGCGGCACAGCTCCTGCCAGCGGGTGGCTACGCTGGCGTCAAGATCGCCCTCATCGGCAGACACTTTGCAGCCGCCGTGATGCAGGGAAGGATCGCCCCGCAGCCGCCAGCCGTGCAGGTTTAGCGTGGCGCCAACCATCTCTTCCACGCGCTGTAAATCATCCGGATGCACGCGCAGCTGCGGTTTACCGCTGAACAGCGGTTCCTGTTGCAGCAGGGCCTGAATCTGTTTGATCAGCGCCGAGTTATCGACAACCGGCGCCTGGCCGATCACCTGGCGGGCGGCTTCCAGTGCCATCTGCATCAGACGCGAGGCGATAACGCTGTCGAGCGCGTCCAGCGTATGCTGAAATTCACTCACCAGCTGCTGCATCCGCGCGTGCAGAGGCACCTGCTGCTGCTGAGCCTGCATCTGGCCCTGCTCCAGACCCTGCGCTAAGCCTTCCTGATAGCCCTGAGACTGCCCGGCGGCACGTCCTTCGGCCAGACCGGCGCTATAGCCCTGTTCATGAGCCTGCATCTGAATCTGCGCGAGCTGCTGCTGCAGCTTTTGTTCTTCTGATATTTCATCTACCGGTTCACCGTCGGTGTGTTCGGTAAATTCCGGTACAAAGGCCTGTACCGGCGGGGCCAGGTCATCAGGCAACCAGACTTTCCACGGCGTGGCATCAGACATAGGTATCGTCTCCGCTGCCAATCACCATCTCGCCGGTTTCCGCCAGACGACGCACAATAAGCAGAATCGCTTTCTGCTCGTTTTCCACCTGAGACAGGCGCACCGGGCCACGGTTGGCGAGGTCGTCGCGCAGGATATCCGCCGCACGCTGCGACATATTGCGCAGGAATTTCTCGCGCAGCGGATGCTCGGCGCCTTTGAGGGCGATAAGCAGCGATTCGGAATCCACTTCCTGCAGCAGGCGCTGAATGCTGCGGTCGTCCACTTCGACCAGGTTTTCGAACAGGAACATCTCGTCGATGATCTTTTGTGCCAGCTCGCCGTCGAATTCGCGCACGGCGGTGATGACCGCTTCTTCCTGATGAGTTTTCATCAGGTTGATGATTTCGGCTGCCGTTCTCACGCCGCCCATTTTGCTGCGCTTGAGGTTCTGGCCGTCGAGCAGGTTGTTCAGCACTTCGGTCAGCTCCGCCAGCGCCGCCGGCTGCACGCCGCCGAAGGTGGCGATACGCAGCATCACGTCGTGACGCAGGCGTTCGTCGAACAGCGCCAGAATATCCGCCGCCTGGCCGCGCTTAAGGTGAACCAGAATGGTGGCGATGATCTGCGGATGCTCGTCGCGGATAAGGTCGGCGGCGCTCTGCGGCTCCATAAAGTTGAGCGTTTCGATGCCGCTGGTGGTTTCGCGGGTTTCGAGAATATCTTCCAGCAGGCTTGCCGCGCGCTCTTCACCCAGCGCTTTCACCAGCACGGTACGCAGGTATTCGTTGGCGTTGACGTTCAGCGCCGCGTACTGTTCGGCTTCCTGCTCAAACTCTGCCAGCACGTCGGTCAACTGCTTGTTGGAAATCTGGCGCACGTTGGCCATTGCCGCGCTGAGCGTCTGTACTTCGCGCGTGTTGAGATGCTTGAACACCTCCGCCGCGCGGTCTTCGCCAATGGTCATCAGCAGGATGACGCTTTTATCGGTACCGCTAAGGGCTGAATTACTCATGGTCGTTACTCATCCACTGGCGAATGACCAGCGCGACGACGCGCGGATCGTTGTCTGACATTTCGCGAATACGCTGACTCATCACTTCGGCACTCAGGCGCTGGTTGGCGCGACGGCTCTGCTGCTGTTCATCTTTGCTGAGGTTAACCTGCACGGCCTCGGCGATTTCACGCTCGACCTTCGCTTCTTCGCGCGCGGCTTTGGCTTCCTCTTCGCGGCGCAGCAGCTGCGGACGAACCGCTTTGCGCCACAGGATCCACGCCACCAGGGCAATCAGCAGCCAGCGTCCGGCGGACATCAGCTGATCGATAAACGACTGCTGCTGCCAGAACGGCAGTTCGCCACCGGTTTCATCACCCGCGGTAAACGGCGAGTTGACCACGTTCAGGGTGTCGCCACGGGTCGTGTTATAGCCCATCGCTTCGCGGGTCAGATCTTCAATCTGCTTCATCTGATCGGCGGTCAGCGGCAGCGGCTTACCGTCGGGCAGATTCTTGTAGTTCACCACTACCGCTACCGACAGGCGCTGAATGTCGCCGACGTTCATTTTGGTGTGGCGAATGGTGCGGTCGACTTCGTAGTTAGTGGTTTCGTTGCGGGAACTATTGCGCGGCCCGCTCTGGTTATTGGTGCTGGTCGTACGCTGCTGCCCCTGCGCGCCTGCCTGCTGGTTTGCCGGTGGCGTGGAGATTGGCGCATTCGGCGCCGGAGCAGGGGAGTTGGAGAGCGCACCCGGCACGCCACCCGGATTCGGGCTGCCAACCTGCTCGCTTTCGTTCACCTGACGCGAACGCATTACCGCCTGGCTGGTATCGCCGTTCGGGCGATACTGCTCTTCGGTCTGTTCTTTATTGTCGAAGTTGATCTGGGCGGTGACCTGCGCATGGACGTTGCCGTTGCCAACAATCGGCGACAGAATTGATTCGATACGACGCTGCACGCGTCCTTCCACATCGGAGGCGTATTTCAGCTGCGCGTCGTTGAGGTCACGATCGCCGGTCTGCGACTGGGTCAGCAGATGGCCACCCTGATCGACCAAGGTCACGTTACCCGGCGGCAGGCCTGCCACGGCGCTGGAAACCAAATGCACCACCGCCGCGATTTGACCTTCGTCCAGCGCGCGGCCAGGCTCAAGGTTCAGGGTCACGGAGGCAGAAGGGAGTTTTTGCTCACGCACGAACAGCGATGGTTTTGGCATCGCGAGATGCACGCGGGCGCTTTTCACCGGACCGAGGGTTTCAATAGTGCGGGCCAGTTCGCCTTCCAGCGCACGCTGGTAGTTCACCTGCTCGCTGAACTGGCTGATGCCGAATTTTTCCTGATCCAGCAGCTCAAAGCCGACCGCACCGCCCTTCGGCAGCCCGGCCTGCGCCAGACGCAAGCGTAGCTCGTGGACTTTGTCAGCAGGCACTTCGATCGCGCCGCCGCTGTCGGCAAAGCGATAGGGAATGTTCATCTGCTGGAGCTGAGTGACGATGGCGCCGCCGTCCTGATCGGTCAGATTGCTGAACAGCGTCCGGTAGTCAGGCTGCTTTGCCCACAGCACCAGCGCAACGATGATTGCCACTGCGGCAGCGCTGGCAACCATAAGAGGAATTTTCGGGTTAGCGCGCAGGCGAGCGACCCACTCTGGCATTTTAGATTGTGGCGTGGCCGCGGTCGCGCTCATTGCGCACCTCGTAAATCCAGGTCGATGGCGTTAAACGTGTACAAAAGCAAGGCTGACTCCCGGTCGGCAAAGGCAAAGGGGTACTGATGCCATTATTTGCCCTCCGCGAATTTTCCATCGCTCAAATAGTCGGGTTTTTTAACGTTAATTAGCGCCTTTATCTCATTGACAAACTGATAATCTCATCACCCATGACATCAACCAGGGGATCAAAATGGCCATTACAGGCATCGAAGGGGTTCTGACGCAAATGCAGGCTGCTGCCAGCGTCGCCCGCAATCAGCAGGTGGAAGAACAGCCAACTATCAGCTTCGCCGGGCAGCTCAACGCCGCGCTGGACCGCATCAGCGAAACGCAAAACAGTGCCAAAGCGCAGGCGGAGAAATTTGCCTTAGGCGAGCCGGGCGTGGCATTGAACGATGTGATGACCGACCTGCAAAAATCGTCTGTTTCTTTGCAGATGGGCATTCAGGTGCGTAACAAACTGGTGTCGGCTTACCAGGAAGTGATGGGGATGCAGGTTTAGGTTAGATAACCTAATGATATTTATAATTAATATCCATCTGATCCCACTGCGTGGGGCATGGATGGGGCAAACTCACTCAATTTCTGGTTGAGGATGAGTACCTGGTCCTGGTTATTTTCAGCCATCCAGGATCCGTACACCCGGTAAACCATTTGCGCGTCGGTGTGGCCCATTTGCTTCGCGATGAAGTTCGGGTTAG
Organism: Pluralibacter sp. UBA7423; assembly: GCA_002470465.1. Lineage (GTDB taxonomy): Bacteria > Pseudomonadota > Gammaproteobacteria > Enterobacterales > Enterobacteriaceae > Scandinavium. The sequence continues at coordinate 38,429 of DKMD01000037.1, read as the reverse complement.
CACCGGCAGCCAACGACCAGCATGCATCCGTATTTCGGGACTGGTAGCGTCTCGCGGATGTAATTGATGGTGCCGCCTTGCGGACACCAGCCCGATCTGTCTGACAGATTTGCTCAAGGTAAACGTCAAGGCCATTTGTGATGTAAAGCATTGGAGCAGGTTCCGGCTTGATTTCAATAAGCGCAAACTCGCTCATGATTTTTCCTTGATTAACAGGCGTGAGAGTGACCAAAATGCATTTCTCGTTAATGCATAATCAGGCACGTCAGATGCTGATAGACAAAAAGCTTCCATCCCCGATGTACTCCACTCGTGAAATGGGAAAGAGATCGAAGCGGAATCATTGGTTCGTAAGAGAGAAGGGCAGTGACCAGCCAACAGACCAGTCATGGTACGACTGGTGGAAGTCACGCTCACTTGGCTTGGGAAAAAACGGCCATATAGCCTGGCGGTCAACGTGTATAGCGAGAAACGTTCCAGATCCGTTTAACCCGCCGGGCTCTTTTGACGTCGACTTTAAAGCTCCGGATGGAAAACTTTATCAGTTGGAATTCCGTCTTGCTCCGCACGGACCAAACAAATAACCATTCAGTGTTTAAATCCGTCGCTGCGACCATTCAAATATTCTTCCATCAGAAGGACTTTGGTGTAGGTGCGCTCACAGCCGCGGTGAAGGTAGATACATCCACGAACGTTTGCTGATGCCGTCCAGGTTTAACCACTATGCCGACACGTTCGAGTGAGTAGCGGATGCTTATGCCATCCTGAGCGGAATCTGAACTACCTGTGCAATAATGGGAAAAATCATTAAATGGATTGAATGGCGATGGGTTTTCAATATTGGTTCACCGTATGCGCAGCTTTTTTGGTTGGTCCAATCTCCTTGGCTCAATCATTTATCTACTGTCGTCGTGGCGTTTATACCAAAACATTCAAAGGAACGAGCCGAAAGGAGTACATTCATAAAGATGACAAACCTATTGAATTCTGGTTCAGCATTATTTTTCATCTGGTAATGGGTATTGTGATGATTGTGTTAGGTTTCTGGCTCCTGGAGGAAATCCCCGCAGTCAACCATTGGTTTAGTGAAATCCGCGCAATGCTACCTTTTCGATTTTAGGCGTTGACGGCAATTCAAGGTTTATCAGGTAAGACTACATCTTCTTTTACTAAGCAATAAACCTCGCTGACTGCGGAAGTAACGACATCACTACCCTCAGCCTGGAACTGAAGGTAGTGATAGGTTTTCTGTTTCATCGTCCTGATGTCATGGTTTGCTGAGATTCCCGCCGGGAACGGCGGAAGGAGAAAATATAGGGGATAGTAACTTTGGAAACGCGCTCGTAAAGCTTCGATGATGGGACATGGGGGAGGCATAAAACAGCACTCGATCTAAGGTGAACTTAGACGACTGATGTTTTCAACGACGCTAATCATCTGTTATTTGGTGTGCTCTGAGACGATCTTTGTCGATTATGAAAAATGTATGCTCATATGATGGGCATGCAGGTTTAATAAAATGTGAAACCCGGCCCGGGCTGGTTGGGATATATCTCTATAACTTCCTGTCACTATTTTTTCATCAGTCACTTACGGTCTGCCCGGAAGCGACCATACTTTCCTCTACGGTTCGCTCACGCGTCGGGGTCATTATGGCTGACAGTAAATCCTCATCGTCTTCATCAGCGCCTGTAGCAGAGCACCCCTTCTGGCTACGGGTGGAAAATGCGGCACGACAGTACGGTTTTGTGTTGCTGATTTTAGTGCTGCTGGCCGGGTTCTGCGGGCTGTTTTCAAAAGGGATGTTCAGCAACGGCAGCGCGGTAAACAGCAACCACTCTCTGAAGGTCGATTACGAGCGTTTTGGTCGCAACCAAAGCGATATGGATCTGAAAGTCACGCTCAACGCGCCGCCGGGAGAGAGCTATACCGTGACGCTCGGCGGGCAGTTTATGGATATGTTTGAAATCGAAGCCCTCTACCCGCAGCCGTGGCGATTCAGCAGCCATAACGGCGATATGACGCTCGAGTTTCATGACCAGCCGGAAGGGGGCTTGCATACGCTTTGGCTTAGCGTGCAACCCCGGCATTCCGGTAAGGTCGTCTCCACGCTGAGGGCTAACCAGCAGCCCGCTGTCACTTTGACCCAGTATATTTATCCTTAGGATTTGTATATGGATATGATCCTTCGTGCCGTCGCGATTTACCTGATTCTGGTGGTCGTCTTCAAAATTGCCGGGCGTCGGGCGCTGTTGCAGATGACCTCGTTTGATTTGATTCTGCTGCTGATCATCAGCGAGGCGACGCAGCAGGGGCTGCTCGGCAATGATTTTTCCGTCACCGGGGCTGCACTGTGCATCATTACCCTCATCGTAATGGATATGCTGTTTGGCAAAATCAAAAAATACCTGCCCGGCGCGGAGGAGATGATTGACGGAACGGCGGTGGTGCTGGTGGAAAATGGCGTATTGATGCGCAAAAAAATGAAAATGGCCGATATCTCCGAGGAGGATATTATGGTATCGGCCCGCAACAATCAGGGGCTGACGGAGCTTGCGGAGATCAAGTTTGCCATCCTCGAGAGCAACGGCCATATCTCGATTATCCCGCAGAAGTAAAGGCTGGAAGCGTTAACGCTTTAATGCCACAATATTTTTTTCACGGTTTGCAGGATGAGTGATGAAAAAAATTGCAATTTTCGGCGCAATGCTGGCGCTGAGCGGATGTGTTCAGGTTGATAATTACAACGATGTGGTTAAAGCGCCTGCGCCGGCAGGCCTTGCGGGTTACTGGCAGTCGGAAGGGCCGCAAAGCGCGATGGTCAGTCCGGAAGCCATTGCCACGCTTGTGGTGACCAAAGACGGCGATACGCTGGACTGTCGCCAGTGGCAGCGCGTGATTGCGCTGCCGGGTAAACTGATGCTGCGTAGCGACGACGTGTATAACGTCACTGGCAAGAAAGATGTTTACGCCATCGAGCGCGACGGCGATCGTCTTGACTACGATCGCATGACGCTAAAACGTGTCGACCGTCCGACGCAGGAATGTGCAGACTATCTGCAGAAGAATCCTTTGCTTTCGCCATTGCCTTAAAAAATGTGCCCGTTTGCGATTGCCCGGTGGCGGCTATGCCTTACCGGGCCTACAACCGGACATAAAAAACGGTGCGAAATCGTAGGCCCGGTCAGCGCAGCGCCACCGGGCATTTCACCACTCAATGCGGTTCGTGACAAACAGCCCTACAGAACATCCTCCATCACCCACACGCTGACGCTGCCGCCTTTACAGGTAAAGACGCCTTTGCCATCGTCGTCTGTTTCAACAATTTCCTCGCGATTATTGAGAAAATCTTTCCAGCGCTTCTGGCCGTAGTTTTCACCGAGCGTGAGCGTCTTCTCACCGTCGTCGCCGTTTGAGAGTACCACCACACAGCCGGGCGCTTCGTCGGTGCCGCTGCGGCTGAAGGCGATGCAGTTGGGGTGATCGAAATAGAGCGTTTGCACGCCGTGCGCAAACCGCTGTCGGGCATCGATAAGCTCGTGAAGTTGTTCGATGACCGGCATCTCGATTTTGTAGGTGTTGCCATCACCGCCGGTATCTTCATAGACCGCGCCAAACAAATCCGGATAAAACACCGATGGCACGCCGTTCTCACGCAGTAAAATCAGCGCATAGGCCAGTGGCTTAAACCAGGGTTCGACCGGCGCTTCCAGCGCCTGTAGCGGCTGGGTGTCGTGATTAGCGACCAGCGTCACGGCATGAAACGGATCGGCTTCCACCAGCGTGCCGGTGAATATTTGGCTCATGTCGTAGTCGCGGCCAAGCCTCGAGGCCTCGTGGAATTTCATCTGTAGCGGGGCGTCAAACAGCAGCGTCTGGCCATCGACCTGATTGATGTAGTTTTGCAGCGTATCGACTTCGTGTGACCAGTATTCCGCCACGATAAACAGCGGTTTTGGTGCCACTTCCTGAACGTGCTCAATCCACTCTTTGTAGAACCAGGCCGGAATATGTTTCACCGCATCCAGGCGGAAACCGTCGCAGTGAGTTTGTTCCATCACCCAGCGCGCCCAGTATTTCAGCTCTTCGGTGACCGCATGGTTACGGAAGTCGATATTCTCGCCCATCAGGTAATCAAAGTTGCCCATTTCGCCGTCGACCTGGTCGTTCCAGCCTTCGCCGGTGTAGTCGTTGACGATCTTAAAGATGCCGTTTTCATCGGGATTTTCGATGTGGTCGATGCCGTTGAAGCATTTGTAATCCCAGACGAACTGAGAATAGTGGCCGTTGCGTACCGGGTAGGTGTATTTCGTCCAGGCCTCGCATTCGATGATCTCATCGTCGATCTGGTTGCGGTCCTGTTCGTTGACCCGCTGTACGCGAATGTGCTCTTTCTCATCGGCACCCATCTTGTGGTTCACCACCACGTCGAGCAGCACGGCGATATCGTTTTTCTTCAGCGCATCCAGGGCAGCCAGCAGCTGGCCCTTATCGCCGTATTTGGTGGCAACCGATCCTTTTTGATCAAATTCGCCCAGATCGAACAGATCGTAGCTGTCATAACCGACGGAATAACCACCCGATGCGCCTTTATAGGCCGGAGGCAGCCAGATCATATTGACGCCGATTTCGTTCAGATTGGGCGCAAGCGCTTCGACCTCTCGCCACAATTCACCGCCAGCGGGGTAATACCAGTGAAAACACTGCAACAGGGTGGGGTTGCGCATACACGGACTCCGACAGATAAGGAGACTCAAGTATGGAATACGAAACGGAAAAACGCCTGGCGCGCGGTGCGCGCCAGCGAATCAGTTGGTTGGGGTATCGCGGGTTTCCTGCGGAACCAGAACGTGGCCGCCCTGTTTGCCGTAGGTGGTGAGGACGGATTTCTGGATGGTTGACTGCCCGACGAGCTTCGCCAGCTCGTCCATTCGGGCCTGTAAAAGACGTTTCACTTCCGTCTCGTTTTCCAGAATCGCCCGCAGAACCGGACGCAGCTGATCCTGCATCACGCCCGAGGGTTCCGACTGACGCGTCACCTCTGCCAGTTTTTGCACCGCGCTGACGTACTCCATTTCACAGGCGATCAACTCATCCCATTGTCCTTCGCTGGCAAGGCGCAGCATGGCAAGGCTTTGCTCAAGCAGCTGCTGGTACAGGCTATACAGGTGCGGTGCAGTACTCATTAGACGGCGTCCTGAATCAGGTTGGTCGAGGTGGCAACGTCCCTCCAGGCATCGGCGATCTCGCGCAGCAGCGTTTCCACCTCTTCGATAGCGGAAACGTCATTGCGCAGGTTCGCCTGCAGGAGACGCCTTACCATGTAGGCGTACAGCGCGATCAGATTTTGCGTGAGCTCATCTTCGCTCTCTTCATCGAGGCCCACTTTCAGACCGTTTTCGATGATGTTGATGGCTTTCGAGAGGGAGAGGCCTTTCCCCTCCAGGTTGTTATCCTGCATAAACAGGCGTGCGCGCACCAGTGCGCTGAGGGCGCCATCAAACAGCATGATCACCAGCTGCTGCTGGCTGGCGCTCATCACCGCGCTTTCGACTCCGATTTTTGCGTAGGCCTGCGTGCCTTTTGCGCCGTACATGTTAGCTCCTGAGCTTGATTAATTAGCTTTTGCTGCTGGAAGACGATTCGAACTGCTGAGTCAGATAGCTGCTGGTGGAGTTCAGCGAACTCATCATTACGTCCAACTGGGTGAACTGGGCTTTGTAACGTGCCATCAGCGTATCAATGCGGTCGCTGGCGGCGTTGTACTGGTCGGTCAGATTTTTTAAGGTTTTGCTCACGCCGTCGGTGGCCGCCTGGACGATCCCGGTGCTGGAGAGCCAGCTGGTCAGACTCTTGTCCATGGTGGTGGTGATGCCGGTGGCTTTTCCGTCCCCCATAAACAGGTCTTTGATGTTCGAAGAACCGGTTTTCAGTGCAGTTTCCAGCTTGGTGCTGTCGATACTCAGCTTGCCGGTGCTGGCGTCGGAGGTGATACCAATCTGGGAAAGCGTTTTCAGGGTCGAACTGCCGGAGCTTGTCAGCATACTTTTCAGCTGGGTCTGAATGGTGCGCAGGGTGCTATCGCCGAGCAGAGCGCCGTTGGTGGTATCCTGCGAATCGGTACCTGCATCCACCGCGGTGTACTTGGTGAGTGAGGCGAAAGTATCCTGCAACGAGTTATAGGCATTGACCCAAGTGGTAATCGCTGTTTCAGACTGTGAGTTGTCTTTGGTGATGGTTAACGTCTGATTACCTGTGGTGGTGTCGTTCAGGTTCAGAGTAATGTCTTCCAGCGCGTCGCTGATGGTATTACTACTGTTCTCAATGTCGATATTGTTGACTTTGAGTTTGGCGTTTTGCGCCGTCACGCTCTCCTGCATGCCGCCGTTGCCGGAGGCGTCATAACCCATAAAGCTTTGCAGGGCGCTGTCACCGCTGACGGCGATGGTCATCGCATTGTCAGAGCCTGTGTCGTTCGAGGTGACCGAAAGGCGATACTGGCCGTTCCCGACGTTAATAATACTGGCGCTGACGCCCGCATCGGCTTTGTTAATCGCATCGCGAATGCCGCTCAGGGAGGAGTTTGCGGCGCTGATATCAATCGTGACCGGTTTTTTACCGCCGCCCTGCTGAATGGTAATGGTGCTGTCGCTACTTGCGATCGCGGTTTTGCTGTCGGCCTGCGCGGTTTTGGAGGTCAGCGTTTGCGCCTGTGCCAATTGGGAGACGCTAATCGTGTATTTTCCCGCCACGGCGTTACCGGTGGTGGTGGCGCTGAATGCTGAAGAGCTACTGTTGGCGCTGGTGGCGGTAAACAGACCTGCTTTGTTTAAGGCGGTATTGGCCGTCTGGAATGCGACCAGTGCACTTTTTAGCGTGCCGTAGGCGCTCAGCTTGGCGGTGTAGGAAGATTGCTGAGTTGAAATAGGCTTCAGACCCGCTTTTTCAGCCGTTTCCAGGTTATCCAGGATGGTGCTCAAATCAAGACCCGAACCGATTCCCAGTGTAGAGATACTTGCCATATTTATTCCTTAAATTTATCGACACGTAGAATGAATACCGGGGTTATCGGCGGGATTGGCGCAAAGTTTACGTTTAATTTGCTTTTTTTAATGGCGGGAATAAAGGCACGAGGGCGGACTATTTCGGCGGCTAAAAAATTATTCAGGGGTTTGTGAAAAAAAATCTAAAGGTTGGATGGAGGGCGACGATAACCACATTGACGGCGATTGAGCCGACGGGTGGAAACCCAAATCTACTAACAGATTTGATGAACAACAGGAAACCAAATCATGGCACAAGTCATTAATACCAACAGCCTCTCGCTGATCACTCAGAACAACATCAACAAGAACCAGTCTGCTCTGTCGACTTCCATTGAGCGTCTGTCTTCCGGTCTGCGTATCAACAGCGCCAAAGACGATGCTGCGGGCCAGGCGATTGCTAACCGTTTCACCTCTAACATCAAGGGCCTGACTCAGGCTGCGCGGAACGCCAACGACGGTATCTCCGTTGCGCAGACTACTGAAGGCGCGCTGTCTGAAATCAACAACAACTTACAGCGTATCCGTGAGCTGACCGTTCAGGCTTCTACCGGTACTAACTCCGATTCCGACCTGTCTTCCATCCAGGACGAAATCAAATCCCGCCTGGATGAAATTGACCGCGTATCCGGTCAGACCCAGTTCAACGGCGTGAACGTACTGGCTAAAGACGGTAAAATGTCTATTCAGGTTGGCGCAAACGACGGTGAAACCATCGACATTGATTTGAAGAAAATCGACTCTAATACTCTGGGTCTGGACAGCTTTAACGTTAATGGTCCGAAAGGCACGATGACAGCACTGGACGGCACAGCGGGTAAAGATTTTAAATCCTACTACGGTTCAACAACTAATGTTACGGCGGCGACGGTTAATGAAAATACTGCCGGCGACCTGGCGACTCGCCTTGGTGTAGATGCTGGTAGTGTTGCTGTTGATGGTTCCAACGTCTATAAAGACGATAACGGTAACTTGTTTGCAAAAATCACCATCACTCCAGGAAGTGCGGCAGAAGTTAATAACTTAAAAGCGAATGGCTTCGAAAGCGAATTCGATGGCACAACTGGTACGGCGAAGTCTTATTATGTTGCGATTGATCCGCAGTCTGCTGATACTGCAACTACCTCTGGTACTGCTGCATTTAAGATTGATACTGATAACATGAGTTTGAGCAGCCTGACCACAGGTTCTACCTCTAACCCATTGGACAAACTGGATCAGGCTATCGCTTCCGTAGACAAATTCCGTTCTTCTCTGGGTGCTATCCAGAACCGTCTGGACTCTGCGGTCACCAACCTGAACAACACCACCACCAACCTGTCTGAAGCGCAGTCCCGTATTCAGGACGCCGACTATGCGACCGAAGTGTCCAACATGTCTAAAGCGCAGATCATTCAGCAGGCCGGTAACTCCGTGCTGGCTAAAGCAAACCAGGTTCCACAGCAGGTTCTGTCTCTGCTGCAGGGCTAATCCTGATTCGCTTAACAAACCCCGCCTTGGCGGGGTTTTTCTGTTTTAGAGTTTCACTTAACTCCCCAAATAACCCCTCCTTTTAGCCACTATTCCGTCGATTAAAACCCCTCCAGAAACGGATAATCATGCCGATAACTCAACTATTGCAGGGCTGTTTATCGTGAATTCACTCTATACCGCTGAAGGTGTAATGGATAAACACTCGCTGTGGCAGCGTTATGTACCTCTGGTGCGACACGAAGCATTGCGCCTTCAGGTGCGACTGCCCGCGAGCGTAGAACTGGACGATCTGCTTCAGGCGGGCGGCATTGGATTACTGAATGCCGTCGAACGTTACGATGCACTGCAAGGCACGGCATTTACCACTTACGCAGTACAACGCATACGCGGCGCGATGCTCGACGAACTGCGCAGCCGGGACTGGGTGCCCAGAAGCGTTCGTCGCAACGCCCGTGAAGTGGCGCAGGCGATGGGGCAACTGGAGCAGGAGCTGGGCCGCAACGCCACCGAAACGGAGGTCGCGCAGCGGCTGGGCATTGCCGTTGAGGAGTATCGACAGATGCTGCTCGATACCAACAACAGTCAGCTTTTCTCCTACGACGAGTGGCGGGAAGAGCACGGCGACAGTATCGAGTTGGTGACTGAAGAGAACCAGCAGGAGAACCCGCTCCATCTGCTGATGGAGGGCAACCTGCGTAGTCGCGTGATGGAGGCGATTGAAGCCTTGCCGGAACGTGAGCAGCTGGTGCTGACGCTCTATTACCAGGAAGAGCTCAATCTCAAAGAGATTGGTGCCGTCCTGGAGGTGGGAGAGTCGCGCGTCAGCCAGCTTCACAGCCAGGCCATTAAGCGTTTGCGAACAAAACTGGGTCGGTACCAGGAGGGCGGCTAAGCTGTCATGCCTGGAGAAATGCCGCACATAGCATTGACTACCAGGAGTTATCATGACGGTGCAGCAGGTAAAAAGACGGCCTTTAAGCCGCTATCTCAAAGACTTTAAACACAGCCAGACGCATTGCGCCCACTGCCATAAAATGCTCGACCGCATCACGCTTGTGCGTCGGGGCGAAATCGTCAACAAAATCGCTATTTCCCGCCTTGATATGCTGATGGACGAAGCCGACTGGCAACAGGAGCGCCGCGAGTGGGTGGCGCTGTGCCGTTTCTGCGGCGATTTGCACTGCAAAGAGCAGAGCGACTTCTTCGATATCCTCGGCTTTAAGCAGTATCTCTTCGAGCAAACCGACATGAGTCCAGGCACCGTGCGTGAATACGTTGTGCGCCTGCGTCGTCTGGGCAATCATCTGAGCGCGCTGAAAATCGACCGCGCATTGCTTGCGGGTGAAGCGGACGAAAATCTCGCGCCGTGGCTGCCGCAAACCAGTACCAACAACTACCGCATTGCGCTACGAAAGTATTCGCAATTCAAAAGTCTGCGCCCGGTGGGCGATCAGCAGAAGTTCGGCATGCAGGCAACCTCTGAGTTATATTAAATTTGAATGGCTTATAGCGGACGGGTATTAGCTGTTTTTCCCAAACGCCTTACACTGCAAAAAAATTCAAATGTTGGGGGAAAGAATGAAACTAGCATTTCTGGGCCGTCAGGCTCTGATGGGCATGATGGCCGTGGCGCTGGTCGCCGGGGCAAGTGTGAAAACCTTCGCGGCAGAAAATCTGCTGAGTCAGGTGAAAGAGCGTGGTTCTCTGCGTGTGGGCCTGGAAGGCACCTATCCGCCGTTCAGTTTCCAGGGCGATGACGGCAAGCTGACCGGCTTCGAAGTGGAGTTTGCCCAGGAGCTGGCAAAGCATCTGGGCGTAAAAGCAGACCTCAAGCCGACCAAATGGGACGGCATGCTGGCGTCGCTGGATTCTAAACGCATTGATGTGGTGATTAACCAGGTCACCATCTCCGACGAGCGTAAAAAGAAATATGACTTCTCCACGCCTTATACCGTGTCCGGTATTCAGGCGCTGGTGAAAAAAGGCAATGAAGGCACCATTAAAACCGCCGCGGACCTGAAGGGCAAAAAAGTCGGCGTGGGTCTGGGCACCAACTACGAAGAGTGGCTGCGTCAGAACGTGCAGGGTGTGGACGTGCGTACCTATGATGACGATCCGACCAAATACCAGGATCTGCGCGTAGGCCGTATTGATGCCATTCTGGTTGACCGTCTTGCCGCACTGGATCTGGTGAAGAAAACCAACAACACGCTGGCCGTCACCGGTGAAGCATTCTCCCGTCAGGAATCTGGCGTGGCGCTGCGTAAAGGCAACGATGACCTGCTGAAAGCTATCGACGGTGCTATCGCCGATATGCAGAAAGACGGTAGCCTGAAAGCGCTGTCCGAGAAGTGGTTCGGGGCTGACGTAACCAAATAAACATCGGTAATCTCCCTCTCCCTAACCCTCTCCCAATGGGAGAGGGAATTGGCCGGAGCGGGTTTTGACTTTCTCCCTCTCCATTCAGGGAGAGGGTCGGGGAGAGGGGGAGCAGACAATGCTGTTGCCCCATAAAAAATCAAAAGGCGCTAACCCAGCGCCTTTTTTCATTTCACCCGCAACTGTGTGCATAATAAAAAGAAAATCAGGAGGTGCTATGTCACTGCAGAATCTCACACGTTTCCCTCGGCTGGAATTTATTGGCGCACCGACTCCTCTGGAGTACCTGCCCCGTTTCTCCGACTATCTGGGGCGCGACATCTTTATCAAACGCGACGACGTCACGCCGATGGCGATGGGCGGCAATAAGCTGCGTAAGCTTGAGTTTCTGGCGGCTGATGCGCTGCGCGAAGGTGCAGATACGCTGATCACCGCAGGCGCGATTCAGTCTAACCACGTGCGCCAGACGGCTGCTGTGGCGGCGAAGCTGGGCCTGCACTGTGTGGCGCTGCTGGAAAATCCGATTGGCACAAAAGCTGAGAACTATCTGAGCAACGGCAACCGCCTGTTGCTGGACTATTTCAGCACGCAAATCGAAATGTGCGATGCGCTGACCGATCCAAACCGCCAACTGGAAGAGCTTGCCACGCGCGTGGAAGCGCAGGGCTTTCGCCCATATGTGATTCCGGTCGGCGGCTCGAATGCGCTTGGCGCGCTTGGCTACGTTGAAAGCGCGCTGGAAATTGCACAGCAGTGTGAAGGCGCAGTCTCGCTCTCTTCTGTCGTGGTGGCGTCTGGCAGCGCAGGTACGCACGCCGGTCTGGCCGTTGGCTTAGAACAGCTGATGCCTGAGGCGGAACTGATTGGCGTGACGGTGTCCCGTCGCATTGCCGATCAGAAACCTAAAGTCGTTACGCTTCAGCAGGCCGTGGCCGAAAGCCTCGAACTCAAAGCGAAAGCGGAAATCACGCTGTGGGATGATTATTTTGCCCCAGGCTACGGTACGCCAAACGATGAAGGGATGGAGGCCGTGAAGCTGCTGGCACGCCTGGAGGGAATTTTGTTGGATCCGGTATACACCGGCAAAGCGATGGCCGGGCTTATCGACGGCATCAGCCAGAAACGCTTTAAGGATGAAGGACCGATTCTCTTTATTCATACCGGCGGCGCTCCGGCGCTGTTCGCCTATCACCCACACGTATAAAAGACACCCATAATGCAAGAAAGTATCCAACTGGTTATCGACTCGCTGCCTTACCTGCTGAAAGGCGCTGTCTTCACCTTACAGCTCAGCATCGGCGGGATGTTCTTCGGCCTGGTGCTGGGTTTTGTGCTGGCGCTGATGCGAATGTCGCCCATCGCCCCGGTACGCTGGCTGGCGCGGTTTTATATCTCGATTTTCCGCGGCACGCCGCTCATTGCCCAGCTTTTTATGATCTACTACGGCCTGCCGCAGTTTGGCATCGAGCTGGATCCGATTCCGGCGGCAATGATTGGTCTGTCGCTCAACACCGCAGCCTATACCTCGGAAACGCTGCGTGCGGCGATCTCGTCGATTGATAAAGGTCAGTGGGAAGCCGCCGCCAGTATCGGCATGACGCCGTGGCAAACCCTGCGTCGCGCCATTCTGCCCCAGGCTGCACGCGTGGCGCTGCCGCCGCTGTCGAACAGCTTTATCAGCCTGGTGAAAGACACGTCACTTGCGGCCACTATTCAGGTGCCGGAGCTGTTCCGTCAGGCGCAGCTGATCACCTCGCGTACGCTGGAAGTGTTCACCATGTACCTCGCCGCCTCGCTGATTTATTGGGTCATGGCGACGGTACTCTCCGCGTTACAGAACTACTTTGAAAACCAGCTGAACCGCCAGGAGCGTGATCCGAAATGAGTGCTATCGACGTTAAAAACCTGGTAAAAAAATTCCACGGTCAGACGGTGCTGCACGGTATCGATCTTGAGGTGAAAGAGGGCGAAGTGGTGGCGATTATCGGGCCGAGCGGCTCGGGTAAAACCACGCTTCTGCGCAGCATTAACCTGCTGGAGCAGCCCGAAAGCGGCACGATTCGGGTGGGTGACATCACCATCGACACTGCGCGTCCGCTGAGCCAGCAGAAAGGGCTGATTCGGACTTTGCGCCAGCACGTGGGATTTGTGTTCCAGAACTTCAATCTGTTCCCGCATCGTACGGTGCTGGAAAACATTATTGAAGGGCCAGTGATCGTTAAAGGTGAGAACAAAGGCGAAGCGGCAACCCGCGCGCGTGAGCTGCTGGCAAAGGTTGGGCTGTCGGGTAAAGAAACCAGCTATCCGCGCCGCCTGTCCGGCGGGCAGCAGCAGCGCGTGGCGATTGCTCGCGCCCTGGCGATGCGCCCGGACGTTATCCTGTTTGATGAGCCGACTTCCGCACTGGATCCGGAGCTTGTGGGTGAGGTGCTGAATACTATCCGCCAGCTGGCGAAGGAGAAGCGCACAATGGTTATCGTCACTCATGAGATGAGCTTTGCCCGCGACGTTGCCGATCGGGCCATCTTTATGGATCAAGGACGCATCGTGGAGCAGGGCGAAGCCAAAGCGCTGTTCGCCAGCCCGCAGCAGCCACGAACCCGTCAGTTCCTTGAAAAATTCCTGATGCAGTAATCTTCAATAGCGGCCTGATAATTTCAGGCCGTTTTCTTTTATCAGAAAATTTAGCTTAAGTTTTTGTCGCCTGTATTTAAGGTGTGCTTAATTTCTGCATGCTTGTACAACATATTCCACCGCCAGTTTGCCCCGAGAAAAGAGGGGGTATCAGATTATTTACGCCTTCAACGATATTTTAGATATATAAACAGGGTTTATGTGTTAGTTTGCAGTATTCACAGGAATGATTATCAATCAGGAGTTTTCTCGTCAGATATGAGGGACATCGATTTTTTTCATTGGCGGAAGGGACTGACGCAACAATTTCACTCCGCCGCGGCAGATGACCAGGTCTATGCCATTCTGCAACAGCAAACGCACCTGCTGGAATATGACTGGTTCGCGTTGTGCGTGCGTCATCCGGTGCCGTTTACCCGCCCTAAACTCTCTTTGCACACCACCTATCCTGAGGCCTGGATGGACCTTTATCAGGCTGAAAACTATTTCGCCATCGATCCTGTGCTGAAGGCTGAGAATTACCAGAATGGGCATCTTCCCTGGAGTGAAAGCTTATTCAAAGAGACTCAGGCATTTTGGGATGCTGCGCGTGACCATGGCTTAAGGCGTGGGATCACACAGTCGTTGATGCTGCCGAATCGGGCGCTCGGATTTTTATCCGTATCGCGGCAAAGTCATCAGGCTAATCCGTTCGCGGATGATGAAACCGAGTTACGACTGCAAACGCTGATGGAGCTTAGTATGGCAACGTTGCTGCGGCTGGAAGATACGACGGTCATGGCGCCAGAAATGAAATTCAGCAAGCGGGAGCTGGAGATTCTGAAATGGACGGCGGAGGGGAAAACCTCAGCGGAAATATCGATAATCCTGTCGATTTCTGAAAATACGGTGAATTTCCACCAGAAGAATATGCAAAAGAAATTCAACGCGCCCAACAAAACTCAGATTGCCTGCTATGCGGCAGCGACAGGCATTATCTGACCGCATCCGACGTTCTGCGTGCCAGACGCAAAACCGGCTGCACATGGCAGCCGGTTTCATCATTACTGGCGGTAAGCCTGTTTAATTTGCTTAACCGTGCTGGAAAATACGGCCGCCTGAGCTTCATCTTCCATCTGCGTGATTTGCTTTTCCATTTTAATAATCACGCGTCCTGCGTCTGCCTGGCCCATCGCCTGCAGCATCAGGGTCAGCAGGGCTTTCAGGCAGGAAACTTCCTGGGACAGTTGTTGATTATTCTCAGCAGTGGAAAAATCAGGAGTGCTCATCTATTTCCTCGTTGGATTTCATCGCGCTTGCGCGGGGAGTAACAGTAAAGGTCGCGCAGTATACCACAGGCGAGAGGAAAAACGGGAGCGTCTGATTTTTGTCCTCTGATCAGAGCTGCTTACGGCTAAATTAAGCTGGGTAAGAAAGCGTTCGTCGCTTATTTGTTTAGCGCGGGTTCATGACCAGTTAATTATTGTTACATTTTTGCAATCGTATTTTTCATCTGCGTAAAATGTCGTGTTTTTAAGAAATTTTCTGAAGGCAAGCGTTTAAAAATGCGGTTGTTGTATCTAACTGTTTTGTAGTTGTTTCCAGTTGTTGTACAGCTTAATTTCCAGAAATCTAAGTAAAAACCTAAATGGCACATTTTTTGACTTTCAATGTTTAGATAAAACCCGTTAATATGGTTGCGATTTTAGAGAGAGTTGCGTTATCCCTATTCTGGAGATTATTCCTTTGATCAACATCCTACTTGTTGATGACCACGAACTAGTGCGCGCAGGGATACGACGCATTCTGGAAGATATAAAGGGTATTAAAGTCGTCGGTGAAGTCTGCTGTGGTGAAGATGCGGTCAAATGGTGCCGCGCAAACCCGGTCGATGTGGTGCTTATGGACATGAACATGCCAGGTATTGGCGGGCTGGAAGCCACACGCAAAATTGCGCGCGCCACTACCGGTACCCGAGTCATCATGTTAACCGTCCATACGGAAAATCCGCTGCCCGCCAGAGTGATGCAGGCAGGGGCCGCAGGCTACCTGAGTAAAGGTGCTGCACCACAGGAGGTAGTCAATGCCATCCGCTCCGTCTTCGCCGGGCAGCGCTATATTGCTTCCGATATCGCTCAACAGATGGCCCTGAGCCAGATCGAGCCAGAAAAAACAGAATCACCGTTCGCCAGTTTGTCTGAACGTGAATTGCAGATTATGCTGATGATCACCAAAGGCCAGAAGGTGACTGAGATCTCCGAACAGTTAAATCTCAGCCCGAAGACGGTGAACAGCTACCGCTATCGTATGTTTAGCAAATTGAACATTCACGGTGACGTCGAGCTGACTCACCTGGCAATTCGCCATGGCCTGTGCAATGCGGAGTCGTTAGCAAGTCAGTGAGTGATGTATTTGATTCAAAAGCCTTTCTGAAAACTGTGACCAGCCAGCCCGGCGTCTATCGTATGTACGATGCTGGCGGCACGGTCATCTATGTCGGTAAAGCCAAAGATCTCAAAAAGCGTCTTTCCAGCTATTTCCGCAGCAACCTTGCCTCGCGTAAGACTGAAGCCTTAGTGGCGCAGATTATGCAGATTGACGTGACCGTCACCCACACGGAAACGGAAGCGCTGCTGCTGGAGCACAATTACATCAAGCTCTATCAGCCGCGCTACAACGTGCTGCTGCGCGATGACAAATCCTATCCGTTTATCTTCCTGAGCGGTGACAGCCATCCACGGCTGGCGATGCACCGTGGGGCAAAGCACGCCAAAGGCGAGTATTTTGGTCCGTTCCCCAACGGCTACGCGGTCAGAGAAACGCTGGCGCTGTTGCAGAAAATTTTTCCTATACGCCAGTGTGAAAACAGCGTGTACCGTAACCGCTCGCGACCTTGCCTTCAGTACCAGATTGGTCGCTGCCTCGGCCCGTGCGTGGCGGGGCTGGTGAGTGAAGAAGAGTATGCCCGGCAGGTGGAGTATGTGCGTCTGTTCCTCGCCGGCAAAGATGAGCAGGTTGTCAATCAGCTGGTCGCCCGCATGGAAAAAGCCAGCCAGTCGCTGGCGTTTGAAGAAGCGGCCCGCATTCGCGATCAAATTCAGGCGGTGCGCCGCGTCACCGAAAAACAATTTGTTTCCAATGAAGGCGACGATCTCGACGTTATCGGCGTAGCCTTCAACGGTGGCCTTGCGTGCGTTCATGTCTTGTTTATCCGCCAGGGTAAAGTGCTCGGCAGCCGCAGCTATTTCCCGAAAGTCCCGGCCGGGACGGAAGCCGTGGAAGTGGTGGAGACTTTCGTCGGCCAGTTCTATTTGCAGGGCAGCCAGGCACGCACGCTCCCGGGTGAGATCCTGCTGGACTTCAATCTGGGTGACAAAACGCTGCTGGCCGATTCGCTTTCCGAACTGGCCGGGCGTCGCATCAATATTCAGACCAGGCCTCGCGGCGACAGGGCGCGTTACCTGAAGCTTGCGCGCACTAATGCCGCAACCGCGCTGGTCACGAAGCTGTCACAGCAGTCGACTATTTCTCAGCGTTTGCAGGCGCTGGCAACGCAGCTGAACCTGCCGGAAGTTAAACGTATGGAGTGTTTCGACATCAGTCACACGATGGGTGAGCAAACCGTCGCCTCCTGCGTTGTATTCGACAGCAACGGCCCGCTGCGTGCGGAATACCGTCGCTACAATATTACCGGCATTACGCCGGGTGATGACTACGCGGCGATGAACCAGGTGCTGCGTCGCCGCTACGGCAAGGACATCGAAGAAAGCAAAATCCCCGACGTTATCCTGATTGACGGTGGGAAAGGCCAGCTCGGCCAGGCCAAACAGGTTTTTGCCGAGCTTGAGGTCAACTGGGACAAACGTCACCCGCTGCTATTGGGCGTGGCGAAAGGCAGCGATCGCAAGGCCGGGCTGGAAACCTTGTTTTTCGAGCCGGAAGGTGAGGGTTTCAACCTGCCGTCCGATTCTCCGGCGCTGCACGTGATCCAGCACATTCGCGATGAATCTCACGATCATGCGATCACAGGACACCGTAAAAAACGGGCGAAGGTGAAAAGCACCAGTACGCTTGAGACCATTGAGGGCGTAGGGCCGAAGCGTCGCCAGATGTTATTGAAATATATGGGCGGATTGCAGGGGCTGCAGAAAGCCAGCGTGGAAGATATTGCGAAAGTACCCGGCATTTCACACGGTCTGGCAGAAAAGATCTTCTACTCATTGAAACATTAGGGGCTCTGTAGCAACATAGGGCTAATTTTACTGACAACAGATAGTTACCGTCGCCATGCAATTTAATATCCCTACGTTGCTCACATTGTTCCGCGTCATCCTGATCCCCTTTTTCGTGCTGGCGTTCTATCTGCCGTTCACCTGGGCGCCGTTTGTCTGTGCGCTGATCTTCTTTGTCGCCGCGGTAACGGACTGGTTCGATGGCTATCTGGCCCGCCGCTGGAATCAAAGCACCCGCTTTGGCGCATTCCTCGATCCGGTTGCCGATAAGGTGATGGTCGCGATAGCCATGGTGCTGGTGGCTGAACATTATCATTCATGGTGGGTGACGCTGCCCGCGGCGACGATGATCGCGCGTGAGATCATCATTTCGGCGCTGCGTGAGTGGATGGCGGAGCTCGGCAAGCGCAGCAACGTAGCGGTTTCCTGGATTGGTAAAGTCAAAACCACCGCGCAAATGGCGGCGCTGGTGTGGATGCTGTGGCGGCCAAACGAGTGGGTTGAGTGGGCGGGCATTGGCCTGTTTATGGTCGCTGCGGTGCTGACGCTTTGGTCTATGTTCCAGTATCTCAATGCCGCGCGCGGCGATTTGCTTGAACAGTGATCGTTTCGACGTAAATTTCAGCAAACGATCCTGTGCGGTGAAAATTAACGTTGACTCAGTGCGTCAGGTAAGTAGAATGCATCGCATCGAACGGCAGCACAGCTTGCCAGACGGTAACAAAATCAAGTGATTAAGGTCATCTGATTCTGCGGGAATAGCTCAGTTGGTAGAGCACGACCTTGCCAAGGTCGGGGTCGCGAGTTCGAGTCTCGTTTCCCGCTCCAGTTTAAAAACATCGGCAGTTGCGGGTGTTAGCAATATCGGCGCGTTAGCAAAGCGGTTATGTAGCGGATTGCAAATCCGTCTAGTCCGGTTCGACTCCGGAACGCGCCTCCACTTTATTTCCCGAGGCCGGATGGTGGAATCGGTAGACACAAGGGATTTAAAATCCCTCGGCGTTCGCGCTGTGTGGGTTCAAGTCCCACTCCGGCTACCATGGGAAAAAAAGAATAAAATCAATGATAAGCAGTGTCGTGAAACCACCTTCGGGTGGTTTTTTTGTCTTTGCAATTCTGATGTTCTATCTTCAACACACTTCCCAAACGAGTAATCAGTGATGAAAACCGGACCGTTAAACGAAAGCGAACTGGAGTGGCTGGATGATGTTCTGGCCCGCTATGGCAATGAGAAATCCGTAATGGATGTCTCCGAGCTGGACGGCATGCTGACGGCAATTCTCTCTTCGCCAGTCGATATCGAACCTGCCGACTGGATGCTGGCGGTGTGGGGCGGAGCGGACTTCGTACCACGCTGGGCCAACGACCGCGAACGCGATCGTTTCGTGAATCTGACCCTGCAGCATATGGATGATATCGGCGAACGCCTTGGCGATTATCCGGATCAGTACGAACCGCTGTTCGGCACCCGTGAAGAAGAAGGGCAGGAAATCACCATCGTGGAAGAGTGGTGCTTCGGCTATATGCGCGGGGTCGATCTGAGCGACTGGTCGGCGTTGCCGGAAAACCTGCAACCTCAGCTGGACGCCATTGCGTTGCACGGGCGCGAAGACAATTTCACACGACTGGATGCGTTAACGGCCGAAGAGTACATTGCCAGCGTCGATTTGCTGAAGCCTGCGGCGCTCAGCCTCTGCCACTACTGGCTGGAGAATCCGCAGAGCGCTCCGGTTCAGCAGCCGGTTAAAAATGAGAGCAAGACAGGGCGCAACGATCCTTGTCCGTGCGGCAGCGGGAAGAAATATAAAAACTGCTGTCTGAAATAAGCGACAAAAAGGCCCGAAAGGGCCTTCTGTCTAATAGCTCCGCAGCGTATTTCTGCCGGGTGGCGGCTGATGCCTTACCCGGCGGCCTACGAGAATCACGTAGGCCCGCGCCAGCGAAGCGCCGCTGGGCAATTTCAAAAACGCAATTTCATTTCTGGCGTTAGCCAACTGCCGGAAGCATTCCCGCGGCAATCGCGATTTGCACCAGAATCACCGTGACACCGCAGCTAAAGACCAGCCATAGCGCTGGTTTACCCCCGGCGACGCGATAAGCCGCCTGAGGGTGTTCCTGCCGGCTTTTCATCGCCAGCAAAGAGGGGATGATTAATGCCAGTACGGCCAGCGCCACGCCGGCATAGCCCAGCGCCATCACGAAACCGCGCGGATAGAATAGCGCAAAGGCCAGCGGCGGCAGGAAAGTGATGGCCCCGGTTTGCAGACGACCGCCTGCGGTATTGCTGCGCTGAAACAAATCGGCCAGGTAGTCAAACAGCCCCAGCGCAACGCCAAGGAACGACGTCGCCAGCGCCAGATCGGCAAACAGATGTACGGCCAGCTCAACGTGCGGGGAGGCGACAACTTCGCGAATGGCCTGTAACAGACCGTTCAGCCCGGCGTGATTGGCCAACAGGGAGCTGAATGCCGAAGAATCAATGCTGCCAAGCGTTGCCAGCTGCCAGAAAATGTAGGCCACCAGCGGGATAAAGCTGCCGATGACGAAAATCTTCCGCAGCTTACGCACGTCGCCGTTCATGTAGCTGACGATGCTTGGCACGCTGCCGTGGAAGCCAAACGATGTGAAAATCACCGGAATTGCAGAAAGCGCCAGCCCCTGCTCAAGCGGCAGGGTCAGCAAGTTTATCTGGTGGATATGTGGCAACAGCAGAGCAAGCATCAGGATCAGAAAGATGATTTTTGCACTAAACAGAAAACGGTTGAACAGATCGACGAGCGTGGTGCCCACACAGATCACGCCACCGCCCACGGCGGTAAACAGCAGCACGCCTGCCGCAGGAGGAAGCTGGACGTTCAGCCACTGGCCGAGGCTCGAAGCCAGAAGCTCTCCGGCTCCGCTGATGTAGGCTGCCGTCAGGGCATACATCAGGAACAGCATACTGAAACCCGTCACCCACTGGCCGTAGCGACCCAGGTAACGTAGCGCCAGCGAGCCCAGCCCGGTATCGGCAGGCACGTGCTGATAAACTTCCAGCAGCAGCAAAGCGGTGTAGCACATCAGCGCCCACAGGCTAAAAAGCAGTACCAGCGTAACGCCGAAGCCAACGCCTGCTGAAGCCAGCGGCATCGCCAGCATTCCTGCGCCAATGGTCGTCCCGGCGACGATTAAAATACTCCCTACGGTGCGGTTCTTCACGCTTTCCTCTGCTATTACGGATAGAAACAACTCAATATGCCGCGCAGGGTAGGGGAAAAGCGGGGTCTCGTCAAATCTGAATTACAGTGGGTGTAATGAAGGGTTTACGCTTTTGCGAGGTGGGGCAAATAACGACGGCAGCTGGGATCGCTGCCGCCTGAACATCAGTTTTGCGCGTCGAGGGTTGCCAGCTCTTTATCGACAAAATAGAGGCCTTCGCCACTTTTTCCGACCAGCGACAGTTTATCGATAACGGATTTAAACAGCTTCTCTTCTTCGTGCTGTTCCGCTACATACCATTGCAGGAAATTAAAGGTTGGATAATCCTGGCTGATCATGGCGGCGTGAGCCAGTTCGTTAATTTGACGGGTGATTAACTGTTCGTGTTCATAGGTCACGCGGAACAGTTCATCGAGGCTGTTATATTCTGCGAAAGGAGAATCAATCGTATTAATACGCGGCAGGCTGCCGGTATCCGTCAGATAATCAAACAGGCGCTGCATGTGCGTCATCTCTTCCTGAGCGTGACGGCGCAAAAACGCTGCTGCACCCTCAAAGCTGTGGTAGCTGCACCACGCGCTCATCTGCTGATACAGCAGAGAGGAATAGAGTTCGAGGTTCATTTGCTCATTCAGTTTGTCGATCATTTCTGTTTTCAGCATGGCGTGCTCCGCATTATTTGGCTCAGGAGAATGTAGCGGGAAGTCTAATTTGTAATTAAGTTATTTGCAAAAGGTAAAATAAAAAATAAATATTGTTAAATGCTAATGGGAATAAAACGCATTGCGGCTATTGGATAATAAAATGAGAATAATTATTTTTTACTGCCGGTAAAAATAAACCGGCAGCCAAAATTACCAGTAATTTCCCACCGGGGCAGGCGTCACTGCAATGCCGCGGCACTGATACTGAACGGTTACGCTTTCATTCATGCACAGCGATCCGCTGGTCACGGTACAGGTGGTGACGGGTTGCCCGTAGGCCACCGCGGTAGCATAACCCATTTGCTGGCACTGCTTAGTGGCTGAGCCGCTGGCAACATAATTATCCGTAGTGGCATTCTGCAACATCGCCTGGCCGTAGGTCAGACGCACGATACCGCTGGTGCTGTCGACGTCGGTGACGTTGGCCTGACGATGAACCGTACAGGCGGAAAGGGCGATCGCTGCGACGAAGGGGATCAGTTTTTTCATGGCTCACTCTGCATAAATGTCCGATCCTCTCATCTTAGCGCCCACTTATCATGCCAATGCCCTGAATAGCTGGCACATCCAGCGTCAGTTTCTGCAACGAATGCGCTCAGTCGGCCTGGCTGTCGTAAATAGCCTGGAATTTGGGGTGCAGCTGGCGGAAGCGGTTAATAAGCTCCGGATCAAAATGGCGACCCGCCCCGGCAAAAATGAGCGAACAGGCGTGTTCATGGGTGTAGCCTGGTTTGTAGATGCGTTTTTGCCGCAGGGCGTCATAGACGTCTGCCAGTGCCAGAATGCGCGCTTCAATGGGAATTTGCTCGCCGCTTAAGCCTTCCGGATAGCCGTTGCCATCCCATTTTTCATGGTGATAGTGGATGATATTTTCAGCCACTGGCCCAAGGCCGAGCCCCTGAATAATGCGCCAGCCCTTAAGCGTGTGTAGCTTCATTTCGTTAAACTCTTCTTCCGTGAGCGGCCCCTGTTTGCGCAAAATGCGTTCCGGTACGGCAATTTTTCCCACGTCGTGCAGCGAAGCAAAGCGCTCAATTTCATGCACGGTTTTACGCGGCAGGCCGATCTCCCGGGCAAGTAGCCCACAATAGGCTGCCACGCGCTGAATATGGCTGCCCGTTTCGTCATCGTGGGCGCGGTTCACTTTTTCCATCGCTTCCACGATGCTTCGGTTGACGGCCTGACTTTGCTTCATGTGCCGCCACATCAGCCACAGCAGGCAGAGGCTAAACAGCACGGTGATGAACAGCGCCACGCTAATAATTTTAAGGGTGTTTTTGCTGAAGTCCGGAAGAAGAGGCGCCTCCTGCGAGCGCTCCATCTGCGTACGGTAGCTGGAGATTCGGTGGATCTGCGTCAACAGTGAGTGCAACGGGTGTTCGCTGTCCACCCAGGAGACGATCCGATAATCCGAGCGCGTTAGTCCGGCAACTTTCAGCACGCCGCGAAACAGGTCGTTGCCGCGCAGCGAACTTTCCAGCGAGCTGAGATCGCCGAGGATAAAATCAATCTTGTGCTGGTCGATAGCATTGACCAGATCTTCAATCGAGGCCGCAGGCAGTACCGTAATATCGTTGCCAAAGCGCTGGTGGAGATAGAGCGCTGCAAACGAACCGCGGATCACGCCCACTCGCTTGAAGCGAACCTGTTCTTCATCCCATAAAAAGGGCTGCTCGACGCGATTGTAGTAGGCGTTATGCCAGGAGAGTGCCGGGCCAATGATACCTTCCATCTGCGATTGATCGTGGCTTTCGACAACGTTGACCATCCGCACCGGCCAGGCTTCCTGGCGCAGGTGAGAAACATAGTTATCGGTAAACTTTACGTCGATATTAAGGTGCAGCAGATCGCGCATGTCGCTAATCATGTCCATCACCGTGCCGTGGTAGCCGCGCTCGTCCTGCCACAGCAGCGGAGCGAAGTTTTCGTTCCTGGGCAGCCAGACGGTGAGGCGATTGTCGTGGATCCATTTAGCTTCATCTGGCGTTATCTGAATGCGGCTGACCAGATAATTACGTTTACTGCGGTTTTCCAGCTCCCACAGCTTCCCGCTCTGCTGCCACTCGGCGATCGCCTTATTGATGTTGTCGCGCATACCGCGAAGCTCAGGGCTGAATCCCATCACGCAGGGAAGGCGTAAATCAGCGAAAGGACGCGACAGCGTGTAGTAATGCAGCGTGTCGTCCATTTCAGAGTCGTCGTTGATGTAGAAATCGGCCTTGCGATCGCGCAGCAGCGTAAACGCTTCGGTGCTGCTGTTGACCAGAATGATCTTGCTGAAGCGCAGGGAAGGGTAGCGCGTCAGCACCTGATTCTGTGTGGCATCGTCGCGACGAAAAATCACCCTGGTATCGTTGAGATCGTCCGGCACGGAGGCGGTGCGACTAAGGCTTGCCGCCAGAACCTCGTTATCGAACAGCCGGGCAGAAAGCACTTTGCTGCGTGAGCGCGCCTCGGTTCTTAACACGCCTGCGTAAACACCAAAACTGTTAGCGTTGAAGCGCTTGCCAATCTCTTCGCCGCTGATGGGTTTCAGTTCCAGCTGATAGCCGTAGCGTTTATTAATTTCCTGAATAAGCTCCGGGTAATAGCCCTGATAGTGTCCACTGCTGTCACGCCAGAATTCGAAGTTTTCGGCATCAAAAAGCCAGACCGGAACGGGCGTTGAATCTTTAACGCTTGTTAAGGGTTCGGCCCGCAGTGAATAAGCATGCATAGTGAGCGTGAGCCAGAGCAAAGTGAGCGACATTGTTAGCAAGGAGCGCACAAGAAGGTTCCTGATTTTTATAGTGTCGTTGGTGTTCAGTCTAACTAACTGCCGGGATCCCTGACAGGATTTTATTGATTATGTGAATCATCATTCATTACGACTATTGGCGAGAAATCTGTGAAGCCAGTTGTAAATAATGAAACATAATTTCATTAAATTTGAATGTGTGTTTGAGTCGCGCTAAGGTGAGCCTGTTGTGTCTGTTCCCTGCGGAGCGCTCCGCACATTTCAGGAGAGTAAAGAATGAAGATTGCACTGATGATGGAAAACAGTCAGGCCGCGAAAAACGCCGTTATCCATCGTGAGCTGAAGGCCGTGGCTGATGAAAAAGGCTTTCCTGTCTATAACGTCGGCATGAGCGACGAGCAGGATCATCACCTGACCTATATTCATCTTGGGATTATGGCGAGTATTCTGCTGAACGCCAAAGCCGTGGATTTTGTCGTGACCGGCTGCGGTACTGGCCAGGGCGCACTGATGTCGCTGAATATCCATCCGGGCGTGGTGTGTGGCTACTGCATTGACCCGGCCGATGCGTTCCTGTTTGCCCAAATCAACAACGGAAATGCGCTTTCGCTGCCGTTTGCCAAAGGTTTTGGCTGGGGGGCCGAGCTGAACGTCCGCTTCATCTTTGAAAAAGCGTTCACCGGCCGCAATGGCGAAGGCTATCCGCCAGAGCGAAAAGAGCCGCAGGTGCGCAACGCGGGCATCCTGAATCAGGTGAAAGCGGCGGTGGTGAAAGAGAACTATCTCGACACCCTGCGGGCCATCGATCCGGAACTGGTGAAAACGGCCGTCTCGGGGGTGCGCTTCCAGCAGTGCTTCTTTGAAAACTGCCAGGATAAGGCTATCGAGGCCTTTGTACGTGAGGTTCTGGCTTAAATACAGGGCTCCGGCGGCATTGCGCCGCCGGAGCATTTACGATTTACGTTTCGACACCGAACTGCCCGCATCCCGCGTCAGCTGGAGTGTGTCAATCATTCCCATCAGGCAAATCAGGGCGATAAACACAAACGCCAGCCGGAAGCTGATACCGGGTACGGCGGTCAGCTGTAGCCAGTCGCCAACCTTTTCCCCGAGCCGAATGCCGATCGCGCCAAGCGTGATCCCAAGCCCGACGGCAAGCTGGGTTGCGGTGCTGAACAGCGTATTGGCGTAGCTCATCTGCGCAGAGGGCACATCGGCAAACGCCAGCGTACTGACGCCGGTAAACTGCACCGAACGGAATACCCCACCGAGATACAGAATCAGCAGCGTTACCCATAGCGGCGTATTCGGCGTGAGGAAGGCGCAGGCCAGCAGCGCCAGCACGTTGAGCGTGCCGTTAATCAGCAGCAGTTTGCGAAAACCGAGCCAGCGGATGAGCGGCGTAGTGGCAGGCTTAATCGTCAGGTTGCCGACGAACACCGCCAGCACCAGTAGCCCGGCGTGAAACGGATCCATCCCGAAGCCGACCTGAAACAGCAGCGGTAGCAAAAAAGGCACGGCGCTGATGGAGGCACGAAACAGCGAGCCGCCGTACATCGTTACCCGGAACGTCGGGACCTGTAATGCATCAAGGCGAATCATCGGCCATTCCACGCGGCGGAAATGGCGCAGAGCAAACCAGAAGGTAAGCCCGCCGAGGGCGAGCAGCACAAACGGCAGGCCGCCGCGGGCATGCTCTGCGCCGAAAGCTTCCATCGCATAGACCAGGCTTACCATCGCGATAGCGGTAGCCACAAAGCCGGGCAGATCAAACGGGCGACGCTGTTCTTCGCGTATGTCCGGAATGATGCGCAGCGCCAGCAGCATGGCGATAAGCCCGAGTGGCACATTAATAAAGAAGATCCAGCGCCAGCTGGCGACGCTGGTAATGAATCCGCCGAGCGGCGGACCAATAATGGGCGCCACCAGCGCGGGCCAGGTAAGCGTGGCGATGGCGGTAATCAGCTGATGTTTTGGCGTGGTTCTGAGCACGGCGAGACGCCCGACGGGCACCATCAGCGCGCCGCCAACGCCCTGGAGTATGCGCATCGCAACGAAGCCGTTGACGCTGGTCGCCAGTCCGCAGAATACGGAGGCGAGGGTAAAAATGAACAGCGCAAGGGTAAAGACTTTGCGGGCGCCGAAGCGGTCAGCAATCCAGCCGCTTGCCGGGATCAGCACCGCTAGCGTAATCAGATAGGCGCTGATCCCCACGTTCAGCGCCACGGCCTCCACGCCAAAACTTTTTGCCATATCCGGCAGCGCAGTGGCGATCACCGTGCCGTCGAGAAACTCCATAAAGAAGGCTCCGGCCACCAGCAGCGCAGCGGGAGAGAGGCCACGGCTCTCCTTAACGGAGATATTTTCACTCATCATAAAACGCCATTTCAGGATTTTTACTCACTTTACGCGCATTGCGGAACGTACCGCAACGGCGGATTTGCGGGATTTTATTATTCGGCATCGGCAAACCGGGTTACTATGGCGCTCTGAAAAACAGGAGTAAATTATGTCTCACAACCTGACTGCAAATGATGAGCTGGTGTCCGACGTTGTCGCCTGCCAGCTGGTGATCAAACAAATCCTCGATGTTATTGACGTTATCGCCCCGGTTGAAGTTCGCGACAAAATGGCCAATCAGCTGCGTGCAATTGATTTCAGTGCCGCCGGGGCCGATCCGGTCACCCAGCGTGCAATTCAAAAGGCCATTGCCCTGATTGAGCTGAAGTTCACCCCGCAGGAAAGCAGTACTCACTAGTCTTCGTAAGAAATGCCCGGTGGCACTCGTTTGCACGGGCCTACAGAAAGCCGTAGGTCGGGTAAGGCGAAGCCGCTACCCGATACCGTCAGGCCACCGGGCAACGCCCTAATACAACGCTTCCACCAGCAGATAGCTCGCCACGCAGGCGCAGCTCACCGCAATCAGGCCCGGCAGGATAAAGCTGTGGTTGATGATAAATTTTCCGATGCGGGTCGTGCCGGAGCGGTCAAACCCGATGCAGGCCAGATCGCTTGGGTACGTCGGCAGAACAAAATAGCCATACGCTGCCGGGAAGAAAGCAATCAGCATTTTCGGCTCAACGCCGAGCATCAGCCCCATTGGCGCGACGGCGGTCAGCGCGGCGGCCTGGCTGTTCACCAGTTTCGATACCAAAAAGAGCACGATCGCGTAGGTCCACGGGTGATTCTGAACTACGCCTTCCAGCGCCGATTTCAGCTCCGGCAGATGCGACTGGAAGAAGGTGTCGCTCATCCACGCCACGCCAAACACGGAGAAAATCGCTACCATCCCGGCTTTGAACACCGCGCCGTTGGAAATGGCTGCCGCATTGACTTTACATACCACCAGCATCACCGCCCCGGCGATCAGCATCATCATTTGAATCACAAGATTCATGGAGAGTGGGGCGAGCTTGCCTTTCACTTCAAAGGCCGGACGCAGGTCCGGCAGGGCGCCAAGCAATACCACCACCAGAATACCGGCGAAAAAGATCCAGGTTGACCAGTAAGCCTCGCGGTTAAAGCGCTGGTCGAGCAGCGTTTCAGTACTGCCAAAGATAAACTCACGCTGCTTCGGATCCTGAATTTTGGCCTGAAAAGCAGGGTCGTCGGCCAGGTCCTTCCCGCGGCGCAGGCTCCAGAGTGCGGCGATCGCTACGCCAAACAGCGATGCGGGCACGGACACCGCCAGAATGTCGAGAATGCTCCATGCATGGCCAATGCCGTGCTGGGCGCCGAGAATGGAGACTAACGACACGACAGCTACGGAGACGGGTGAAGCGGTGATCGCCATTTGTGATGCTACCGAAGCGACGGCCATAGGGCGCTCCGGACGAATGCCTTTTTTCAGCGCGATGTCCGCAATAATCGGAAACATGGTGTAGACCACATGCCCGGTGCCGCAGAGAAACGTCAGCATCCAGGTGGTGAACGGGGCCAGCAGCGTGATGTGCTGCGGATGCTTACGCAGCAGCTTTTCGGCGCATTGCATCATGACGTTAAGCCCGCCAGCGGTTTGCAGCGTGGCCGCACAGCCAATCACCGCAAGGATAGTCAGCATCACATCCACCGGCGGCTTGCCGGGCTGGAGGCCAAAAACAAAACTCAGGATAAATAAGCCGATTCCGCTGATAAGCCCCAGGCCCATCCCGCCAAAGCGGGTGCCAACCAGCAGGCATAAAATAATGACCGCAAATTCAAGAGTAATCATGTCTCACCTGTCTCATCCATAAAGAAAGGCTAAATCATTACATTTTGTAATGATATTGAGTGAGAGGGAGATCGGATTTATAAACAGCTGTAAAAACAAACTGTTGGCTACATTTATTTAACAAATGCGAGCATGAAGCGGGCGGCTAAAGCCGCCCATTGAAGGGTTAGTGTTGCTGGTGATTGACGACGTTCAGCAGGTGCTGGTCGGTCTGATGCATACACAAGCCTGCGTTATTTGCACTGCGCACTTCTTCGAGGATTGCCTGCAGCAGCACGCCATCCTGATATTGCTCTTTCTCAAGATGAGTCAGAAAACGCAGGGTGCTGTTATCCTGCATGGCCTTGGCTTCCAGCACTAGCGCGCTCAGAGTGCTGCGGCGCTGATGATGTTCCTCCAGCGTTTTAATGAACAGATCTTCAAGTGTTGAACAGCGGTCATCCACCGGGGCCGTTTCTCTGACCATCGGGTAAGCACCCGCTTTGCGCATAAATTCAAACACGCGCATCATTTGAGTCACGCTGGACTGGGCCTGTGAACGCAGAAACGTAGCCGTTGCGGTCAGCTTGTGATCGGCACACCATTCGCTCAGGTGCAGGTATAAATTTGAGGCACAAAACTCGAGGTTCATTTGCACATTGAGTTTTTGAACCATTCCCGGAACCGTCATAGCAATATCCTTATTTTCTGAAGTTACGAAACCTGCCGGCAATCGTAAGGTTCACACTTTTTCTGTCCACACAACCCGACGATATTCAGCGTTAATACTTTTTACGGGCCACAACGCTTTTGGTGCGCTGACCGGTTTCAGAATACGCCCTCCATAATTATAAGAAAATGCCTGGAGGTTATTATTTACGCTTCGTTACATGACGCGCTAATGAGTTCGTAATTAACGAGTAAAATATCCGTAAAAACAGCGGGTAATGGCATTATATCTAACAGTATTATATGGCTTTGTTAGTTTTATAATTACGATCGGATTATCATTCGTCATTTTAGATGAGCGTAATATGATATGTTTTAATCGTATTTCGTTAATGACGTTCTCAGGCTGTTTGCAGAGAATGCGGCAGATCAATATCCGTTTAAAATAGCTAACGGCCAGCCGCGGCCAAATTTGATATTAAAAAGAAACCCGTGAAGCAAGCTGTCGTCCTGTTGCTACGCAGGATAAGGCGGGTGAGGTTCTCTGCGCAATCTGTCTGCGGCTGCCGGGGGGGCGGAAGAGGAAGCTTTCGTTCGGGAACATGCGGAACATATTTATTACCGCTGGTAAGATAAGGATCTCACGACTGCTGATATAGATTATTCTGCTATCCCCTGGGCGAATTGTCTGACAATTCGCCCTTTATTTATGTCATTTTTCGCTGAGTTTATGTACGCGTTAACTGTAATTCTGCGGTGTGATGGCGCTCTCCTATGGATAATTAATTTCCCGCTATTAATGGTTCAGCACAAATGCGCAGACGGGTGAAGCCGCTAATGCCTTGTTTTTCTGCTGAATAAAAAATGCTGTTCTCAATTTCCCTGTGGAAAAGAACATTAGAGCCGGAGTTAACCATGCACAAATTCACTAAAGCGCTGGCGGCCATTGGCCTTGCAGCGGTTATGTCACAATCAGCTATCGCTGAAAACATGAAGCTCGGTTTTCTGGTGAAGCAGCCGGAGGAGCCCTGGTTCCAGACCGAATGGCGTTTCGCCGATAAGGCCGGGAAAGATTTAGGGTTCGAGGTGATTAAAATTGCCGTACCCGACGGTGAAAAAACGCTGAACGCCATCGACAGCCTGGCGGCCAACGGGGCGAAAGGGTTTGTGATTTGTACGCCGGACCCGAAACTGGGGCCCGCGATCGTGGCCAAAGCGCGCAGCTATGACATGAAGGTCATTACCGTCGACGATCAGTTCGTCAACGCCAAAGGCAAGCCGATGGAGACGGTGCCGCTGGTAATGATGGCGGCCAGCGAAATTGGTGCGCGTCAGGGGGATGAACTCTATAAAGAGATGCAAAAACGCGGCTGGGACGTGAAGGATACCGGCGCGATGGCTATTACCGCCGATGAGCTCGACACTGCACGTCGCCGCACCACCGGCTCAATGGACGCGCTGAAAAAAGCCGGATTCCCTGAAGCGCAAATCTATAAGGTCCCGACGAAATCCAACGATATCCCTGGCGCGTTCGACGCCGGCAACTCGCTGCTGGTGCAGCATCCTGGCGTGAAGCACTGGCTGGTCCTCGGCATGAATGACAACACCGTGCTCGGCGGCGTGCGCGCAACGGAAGGCCAGGGCTTTAAGGCGGCAGACGTGATTGGCATCGGCATTAACGGCGTGGATGCGGTGAACGAACTCTCTAAGGCGCAGGCGACCGGCTTCTACGGCTCCCTGCTGCCGAGCCCGGACGTGCACGGCTATAAAACCAGCGAAATGCTCTACAACTGGGTGCAGAAAAAGGTAGAGCCGCCAAAGTTTACCGCAGTGACCGACGTGGTGCTGATCACCCGCGACAACTTTAAAGAAGAGCTGGCGAAGAAAGGACTGTGATCTGAATTGCCCGGTGGCGCTGGCGCTTACCGGGCAAGGTAAACAGCAAAAAACGCCGTTTTTTTAGTGTGTTCTCCCTCTCCCTGTGGGAGAGGGCCGGGGTGAGGGCATCAGACAGAGCCACGCTGAAGCGTCACCCGACAAAAGAAGCCATACAGAAGTGGATTCGTGTTCTCTGGAGTGCATATGCAACAGTCGCAGCCTTATCTCTCGTTTCGCGGCATCAGCAAAACCTTCCCGGGCGTGAAGGCTCTGACCGACATCAGCTTTGACTGCTATGCCGGGCAGGTTCATGCGCTGATGGGGGAAAACGGTGCCGGAAAATCTACGCTATTGAAGATTTTGAGCGGTAACTACGCGCCCAGCACCGGGACGCTGGCGCTGAAAGGACAAGAGGTCAGCTTCACCGACACGACCGCCGCGCTGAATGCCGGGGTGGCCATCATCTATCAGGAGCTGCATCTGGTGCCGGAGATGACGGTAGCCGAAAACATTTACCTCGGGCAGATGCCGCACAAGGGGGGGATCGTTAATCGCTCGCTGCTTAACTATGAAGCGGGACTGCAGCTTGAACATCTGGGGCTGGATATCGATCCGCAAACCCCGCTGAAGTATCTCTCCATTGGCCAGTGGCAGATGGTGGAAATTGCCAAGGCGCTGGCGCGCAACGCCAAGGTGATCGCCTTTGATGAACCCACCAGTTCGCTCTCAGCGCGGGAAATCGACAACCTGTTTCGCGTTATCCGCGAATTGCGTAACGAAGGGCGCGTCATTATTTATGTTTCGCACCGCATGGAGGAGATTTTTGCCCTCAGCGATGCCATTACGGTGTTTAAAGACGGGCGCTACGTTCGCACGTTTGACGACATGGCGCAGGTCAATAACGACCTGCTGGTGCAGGCGATGGTGGGGCGTGAAATCGGTGATATCTACGGCTGGCAGCCGCGTGAATACGGCGTCGAAAGGCTGCGGCTGGACGATGTTAAAGCACCGGGTGTACGCCAGCCCATCAGCCTGTCAGTGAAAAGCGGCGAAATTGTTGGTTTGTTCGGCCTGGTCGGTGCCGGGCGAAGCGAGCTGATGAAAGGGCTGTTCGGCGGAACGCGAATAACCGGAGGGCAGGTGAGCATTGACGGCAAGCCGGTTGATATCCGCAAACCCGCTGAGGCTATCCGGGTCGGCATGATGCTCTGCCCGGAAGACCGTAAGGCGGATGGCATTATTCCGGTGCATTCGGTGCGCGACAACATCAACATCAGCGCCCGGCGCAGGCACATTCGCGCCGGATGCCTGATCAACAACGCCTGGGAGGCGGACAACGCGGCACACCATATCCGATCTCTCAATATCAAAACGCCGGGAGCGGAGCAGCTCATCATGAATCTTTCCGGCGGCAACCAGCAGAAAGCCATTCTTGGCCGCTGGCTGTCAGAAGAGATGAAGGTCATCCTGCTCGATGAGCCGACGCGCGGCATTGACGTCGGGGCCAAACATGAAATCTACAACGTTATCTATGCGCTCGCGGCGTCCGGCGTAGCGGTGCTATTTGCCTCAAGCGATCTACCGGAGGTGCTCGGCGTGGCGGACCGGATCATCGTCATGCGTGAAGGTGAGATTGCCGGTGAGCTGCTCCATGAGAGCGCCAATGAACAGCTGGCGCTGAGCCTGGCGATGCCTAAAACCACGCAGGCCGTAGCCTGATGAGGAGTGAATGATGTCTTCAGTAACGACATCCGGCCCGCGCCGGAATGCGTTTAGCGTCGGGCGCATTTGGGATCAGTACGGCATGCTGGTGGTATTTGCCGTGCTGTTCCTCGCCTGTGCGATTTTTGTGCCGAACTTTGCAAGCTTCGTCAACATGAAGGGGCTGGGGCTCGCTATTTCGATGTCCGGCATGGTGGCGTGCGGCATGCTGTTTTGCCTGGCGTCGGGGGATTTTGACCTTTCCGTTGCTTCGGTGATTGCCTGCGCCGGGGTAACGACGGCGGTAGTGATTAATCTCTCAGAAAGCCTGTGGCTGGGCGTGTTCGCCGGGCTGCTGCTGGGAGCACTGAGTGGCCTGGTGAACGGGTTTGTCATCGCCCGCCTGAAAATTAATGCGCTGATCACCACGCTTGCCACCATGCAAATCGTGCGTGGTCTGGCGTATATCATTTCCGATGGTAAAGCGGTCGGGATTGAGGACGAGCGCTTCTTCACTTTGGGATACGCCAACTGGTTCGGACTTCCCGCGCCTATCTGGCTCACCGTCGTTTGTCTGACTGCGTTCGGTTTGCTGCTCAATAAAACCACTTTTGGCCGGAATACGCTGGCCATAGGCGGAAATGAAGAAGCTGCGCGTCTGGCGGGTGTGCCGGTGGTGCGCACCAAAATCATCATCTTTGTGCTTTCGGGACTGGTGTCGGCGGCGGCGGGGATCATCCTGGCTTCGCGCATGACCAGCGGTCAGCCGATGACCTCGATGGGTTATGAGCTGATCGTCATTTCCGCCTGCGTGCTGGGCGGTGTGTCGCTTAAGGGCGGGATCGGCAAGATCTCGTATGTGGTGGCGGGGATCCTGATCCTGGGAACGGTGGAAAATGCGATGAACCTGCTGAACATCTCGCCTTTTTCCCAATATGTGGTGCGTGGTCTGATTTTGCTGGCGGCGGTGATTTTCGACCGCTACAAGCAAAAAGCGAAGCGTACGGCCTGATTTCACCCCAACTTTTAAGTTTAATCCTAACCTTTCGCCGGGGCTAATTCCCCCGGCGTTTTCGTTTGAAAATGGCGAGGGCGGTCACACTGTCTATACTTACACTGCTAACGTTTGATTAACATCTGATTGAAAACAGCAGTGCTGAGGAGGTAGACAGGGTGACTGACCCGTTAACCGTTCCGCCGGTTGTTCGCGGAAATTACGCTTTTTTCTTTGACCTGGATGGCACGCTGGCGGAGATCAAACCGCATCCCGATCAGGTTACCCTTCCCGAGCCCATCCGCTTAACGCTGCACCAGCTGGCGCAGCAGCAGCAGGGGGCGCTGGCTTTGATCTCAGGGCGCTCAATGTCTGAGCTTGACGCGCTTGCCGCACCGTATCGTTTCCCGCTGGCGGGCGTTCACGGGGCTGAACGCCGCGATATCAAAGGTCAGCTTCACCGGGTAGAGCTGCCGCCAACGCTGGCCGCCGAGCTTCGCCACTGGCTGAATGAGCAGGCGGCGCCGCTTGAGGGCTGCGAGGTAGAAAACAAAGGCATGGCATTCGCGCTGCACTACCGTCAGGCACCGCAGCACCAGCGGGCCATTGAGAGCCTGGCCCAGGAAGCCGTAAAGCGCTTTCCTGGGCTGGCGCTCCAGCCAGGTAAATGTGTGGTGGAAATTAAACCAGAGGGCATTAATAAAGGTGCCGCCGTGTCGGCCTTTATGCAGGAAGCGCCGTTCCTTGGCCGTCTGCCGGTGTTTGTCGGCGATGACCTGACCGATGAGGCCGGATTTGCGGTCGTAAACGCTGCAGGCGGTATCTCGGTCAAGGTTGGACAGGGAAAGACGCAGGCGCACTGGCGTCTGGCAAGCGTGGCGGACACCCATCACTGGCTGTTGCAGCTCGCACAACTTCATGCGCTAACTGACAGGAGAGAAGGCTATGAGTCGCCTGATCGTCGTATCTAATCGTATTGCTCCGCCGGATGATAAGAAAGCCAGCGCCGGTGGGCTGGCGGTGGGTATTCTGGGGGCACTTAAGGCCACAGGAGGATTATGGTTTGGCTGGAGTGGGGAAACCGGCAACGAAGATGAACCGCTCAGGAAAGTGACGCGAGGCGACATCACCTGGGCGTCCTTCAACCTCAATGAGCAGGACCATGACCTCTACTACAACCAGTTTTCCAACGCCGTACTATGGCCTGCCTTCCACTACCGTCTGGATTTAGTGAACTTCCAGCGCGAAGCATGGGAAGGGTATCTGCGCGTCAACGCCACGCTTGCCGATAAGCTTCTGCCGCTGATTAAAAAAGACGATGTGCTGTGGATCCACGATTATCACCTGCTGCCGTTTGCCAGCGAACTGCGCAAACGTGGGGTGAACAACCGCATTGGCTTTTTCCTGCACATTCCGTTTCCTACGCCGGAGGTGTTCAATGCGCTGCCGACGCACGCGGAACTGCTGGAGCAAATGTGTGAGTACGATCTGCTGGGTTTCCAGACCGAAAACGATCGTCTGGCATTTCTTGATGGCGTCTCCGGGCTGACGCGGCTGGCCAGCCGGGGCAGTAAAACCCACAGCGCATGGGGACAGACTTTCAGCACGGAAGTCTACCCGATAGGGATCGATCCGAAAGAGATTATCCGTCAGGCGCAGGGGCCGCTACCGCCGAAGCTGGCACAGCTTAAAGCGGAGCTCAAGAGCATGAAGAACATCTTTTCGGTGGAGCGTCTGGACTATTCGAAAGGGCTGCCGGAGCGCTTTCAGGCCTATGAGGCGCTGCTGGAAAAGTATCCACAGCATCATGGGCATATTCGCTACACCCAGATTGCACCAACCTCGCGCGGCGACGTTCAGGCTTATCAGGATATTCGTCATCAGCTGGAAACGGCAGCCGGGCGGATCAACGGTAAGTACGGGCAGCTGGGCTGGACGCCGCTTTACTACCTGAATCAGCATTTCGATCGCAAGCTTTTGATGAAGGTGTTTCGCTACTCCGACGTGGGACTGGTGACGCCGCTGCGTGACGGGATGAATCTGGTGGCCAAAGAGTATGTGGCAGCACAAGATCCTGCCAACCCTGGCGTGCTGGTTTTGTCGCAGTTTGCCGGGGCGGCGAATGAATTGACCTCCGCGCTTATCGTTAATCCTTACGACAGGGATGACGTGGCGACCGCACTCGACAGAGCATTAACGATGCCGCTCACGGAAAGGATTTCCCGCCATGCCGAGATGATGGAGGTGATTAAGCAAAATGATATTAACCACTGGCAGGAGCGCTTTATTCACGATCTAAAGCAGATAAAGCCGCGAACGGCGGAGCGTGACTTGCAGAATAAAGTCGCGGCCTTTCCTAAACTTGCATAATAAATGATAGCCGCTCGGCGACGCTGTGCTTGCCGGGCCTGGTGGTCAGATATGCGCCTCATGCTGATGTCAGGCGTAGCTGCCATCCGGTACGATCGTTGATGAAGCCGTTACTCATTTTCCAGCGAGACCAGCAGAACATCTACACCGCTGTTGCCCGCGACGGTTTTGGCGCTGCACGTCGCCCGCGCAAAGAACGTTTTATTGTGGTTCCCGCAGATAACCAAATCCACCTGCTGCTTCAGGCAGAAATCCCTGATGTGTTCGCTTAATTCGCCGCAGGCGATGGTGGCGTTAGCTATCGGGTAATCGGCCCGGGCCTGCAACTCGTCGAGGAACTGTCGGGTTTCCTCCTGCATTAGTTCCCGCAGGTTCTCCAGCATTGGCGCCGCGAACTGGTTATACATTTCCGGGTCGGTGGAGGAGGTGATCAGGCTGATACGGGCGTTAACGGGGCGGGCGATGGACACCGCTTTGCTCACGAGTTTATGACTTTCCGGTGTCGGTGCAACGGCGACTAACAAATGCGTGTAGGTCATTGTGCCTCCTTAACGTGGCGAAAAACGCCCATTCATTTCTCTTACCCTGTTTAGACCGGCTCCGCAAGAGGGGGCATTGCCCGGAAATGTGAGGCCGCTCTGATATTCATTAATTATTCTTATATTAAGAATAACTGCTTCCGGCGGGGTTCATTGATTTTTTACGCACTTATCTAAAATTCGCCAGGCAAATAATAAACTCGTAACCAATTCCTTAAATTGATTAACAAAATGCTAATGATTTCTCTTTGTAATTATCAGGAATATATAAACTGATAACCTACTGTTTTTTATAGGTATGGTCAAAATTGCGAATGGCTCATTTTGTGATCTTTTCGTTGCCCATGAGAAAGGATTTTTCGTTGCTGAAAAAGAGAGCAACAGAACATGTTCTTAACCGTTATTCACTCAGCTGGAATAAAAAGAATTGACATTTGACCGTTTTTTACACAAATGACAATGGGAATTGATGGGTTTGGTGTTATGAAATGGCTCATTTATGTGACGTGCGTCACATAATTTTCAAATTTAATGTAAAGCCACGTTGTATGTGTCATTACTGGCGAGTAGAGTTGCGTCGAATTAGGAAAAATCTTAGTCAATTGTAAGAATTGTTTAAAATTGCAGCGCCTAAGTCAACTATGCATTTTGGCCGTTTCTTTCTTTACCGGGTTTTTTACCCGGCGACATCACGGGGTGCGGCCTTGCCGCATAAAATAATGGTTGGTTATTCGGGATGGGAAAAATGCATACATCCGAGTTGCTAAAGCATATTTATGACATTAATTTGTCTTATTTATTACTTGCACAGCGTTTGATTAGTCAGGATAAAGCTTCTGCCATGTTCCGTCTCGGCATTAACGAAGAGATGGCTACCACGCTCGGCGCACTGACGCTTCCTCAGATGGTTAAGATTGCGGAGACTAACCAGCTGGTTTGTCAATTCCGCTTTGATAGCCATCAAACCATCACCCGACTCACTCAGGAGTCGCGGGTTGACGATCTGCAACAAATTCATACCGGTATCCTGCTCTCGACACGCTTATTAAAAGAAGCCAGCCAGGCAGACGGCTCTGCACGGAAGAAAAGGGCCTGATCATGAGCGAAAAAAGCATTGTTCAGGAAGCCCGCGACATACAACTGGCAATGGAGCTGATCACGCTTGGCGCGCGTTTACAGATGCTCGAAAGCGAAACGCAGTTAAGCCGCGGCCGCCTCATCAAGCTGTATAAAGAGCTGCGCGGGAGCCCGCCGCCAAAAGGCATGCTGCCGTTCTCAACCGACTGGTTTATGACCTGGGAGCAGAATATTCACTCTTCCATGTTCTGTAACGCCTGGCAGTATTTGTTGAAAACCGGTTTGTGCAACGGCGTTGACGCCGTAATTAAAGCCTACCGTCTCTACCTCGAACAGTGCCCGCAGCAGGAAGATGGGCCAATTTTAGCCCTGACCCGCGCCTGGACCCTGGTGCGTTTTGTGGAGAGCGGCATGCTGGAACTCAGCGGCTGCAACAGCTGTGGCGGCAATTTCATCACCCATGCTCACCAGCCCGTAGGGAGCTTTGTGTGCAGCCTTTGCCAGCCGCCATCGCGAGCAGTAAAAAGACGTAAACTTTCCGGCGAAGGTG
The DNA here is from genome assembly GCA_002470465.1 of Pluralibacter sp. UBA7423. Lineage (GTDB taxonomy): Bacteria > Pseudomonadota > Gammaproteobacteria > Enterobacterales > Enterobacteriaceae > Scandinavium. Next base: position 83 of record DKMD01000037.1, on the reverse strand, counting down.
CCGATATATCTCCACAACTGCTGGATGAACAGATAGAGCAAGCTGTTTAACCGAAGTAAGGTGTGGCAAAACACTCCAGCAGC
>DKMD01000036.1 GCA_002470465.1 Pluralibacter sp. UBA7423 | reverse complement strand
TTTATTTTCGCTTTTCTCCGTCAGGATTTCCGGAGGAATCCTGCTGACCCGGCGGCTTGTGTGCCGTTGTTCCGAGTCAGTGGAGGCGCATTATAGGGAGTTCTGAGACGTTGACAAGCCCTGTTTGAAAAAAACTTTTCAACCGTCTCTTTTTTACTCAAATGCCTGCTAATCACCCAGTTTTTCAAGCCTTTCGAAGCCATAACGCTGCAAAACGGGTAAAAGCTGCTCAGTTTCCGGCGTCAGCGCCATGCAGAACGCCACATTCTCTTCTGATGATTTCGCATCTGGCGATTCATGTTCGAGCAACCAGGCCGTACGCCGGGCAATAGCCGCACCGGAATCTACCAGCCTCGTGCCTTCCGGCAGAACGGCAAGCAGTTCCTCCTGTAAAAGAGGAAAATGCGTACATCCTAATACCACCGTGTCCGGCGGCTCGGGCATTCTCAACCACGGACGCAGAATTCGGCGCAGTTCTTCCAGAGAAACAGGTTCGCCGTGCAGCTTTGCTTCCGCCAGTACCACCAACTCCGCCGAGCCCAGCATTTCAATCTGGCACTCATTGGCAAAACGCTCGATCAGCTCACGCGTATAAGGGCGTTTTACCGTCCCGCGCGTTGCCAGCAAACCAACGATACCATTCGCCGTCAGGCGAGCTGCGGGTTTTATCGCGGGCACTACACCCACAACCGGGAATGCAAACTTCTCGCGTAAGGCGGGGAGGGAAACGGTGCTGGCGGTATTACAGGCAATCACTGCCAGAGCAAGAGGGTAACGCGCCTGCACCGCCGTGACGATTTCCAGCACGCGCTCAACGATAAACGCTTCACTCTTTTCACCGTAAGGGAAGGCAACGTTATCGAAGGCGTAGATGTAATGCAGATCCGGCAACAGATGCCGAATCTCATTATAAACCGACAACCCACCGACCCCGGAATCAAACACCAGGACGGTGGGACGTGGATCAGAAGGTGTAGCTGCCAGACAAGGTGTATTCCCGTCCTGCAGTTTCGTAGCCATAAACTGTCTCGTAATCTTTATCGAACAGGTTGGCGATTTTACCACGAACTGTCAGGTGAGAGGTGACCGGATATGAAACGGCGAGATCCCACAAGCTCACACCGCCCATCTGAACACGCTCTGAACTGTAGGTATTCGGATCGATTGCGACATCATAACGCGTGCCCAGATAGCGGTACGCCACATTCCAGTCGAGATCCCATACCTGCCAGTCAAGCTGATACTTCACCTGCTGCTTAGAACGACGTGCCAGTACTTCATTTGTTTTGGCATTTCGCGGATCGACATAGTCATAGGAAATTTGATGCCCTAACGGCCCCGTATCAAACTGCGCCGTCGCTTCAATACCTTTGATACGAGCTTCACCGATATTGTAATAGCGATAGGTATGCGGATCGCTGTCAATCAGGTTGTCAATATCGTTCCGGTATCCCGTTACACGCCAGTTGACCGGGCCAGTGAGACCTTCGAAACCACCTTCCCATTGCTTGCTCTCTTCCGGCTTGAGGTCCGGGTTGCCGTATGCAGCGCTATGGATTTGACTCATGGTTGGCGCTTTATAAGCCGTACCGTAAGAACCGATAATCCGGTAACCATCAACAAACTCCCAGGCCGCACTGGTCTGCCAGGTGCTGTGGTTACCGAAATTGGAGTTATCATCATTACGGGCAGCGGCTTCCAGCGTCACGCTGTCAAAAAGCAGCTGAGTCGCCGAAAGGAATACGCCGGTGTTGTGCTGCTCGTAGCCTTCATCCAGATAGCCCGTACCTGCCTGGGTTTTCTGTTTCTGCCAGTCCACACCCGCGCCGATATTACCGTGACCTACGGTAAAGGTGTTCAGCCACTGTGCGGTGTACTGCTTGACGTCATCTGTCGTCGCGGAGGAAGCGTAACGGCCTTTGCTCGGGTCATAGTTCTGATCTTTGCTGCGGCCATAGCCCGCCACAAGTTGCGACTGATAAATGCCCTGGCTATAGCGCAAACCCGTATCCCAGTTCTGGCTGTAAAGCTGACGGGTATCTGGTCGGCCATCAACCATAAAGTTGGCATCATAGTGATCGTAACCGTCATACGCCGTACGGTTATCGTAGCCAAAGCCACGAACGAAGCCGCTCAGGTTGTCAGTGATCTGCTGTTCTACGGAGCCGAATAGCGATTTACTCATAAATCCATCCCGGTCAGGCTGACGCGATGCATCTTGCGCATCAATATCAAACCCGCGGGTATAGGTGTAGTTGCCGCCCAGCGTAACCTGAGTTTTATCGTAGGTCTGCTGGAAAGAACCATCATAACTTTGATAACTATGGGAGCCGAAGCCCGCAGAAATCTCACCACCAGGCTTATCACGGCCAGTAATAATGTTGATCACTCCGCCAATAGCATCCGAACCATAGAGTGCCGAGCGCGGGCCACGAATATATTCAATACGTTGTACCAACGAAACGGGGATTTGGCTGAGATCCGGGACGTTGCTGATGCCTGCATTATTCAGAGGGATGCCATCAATCAGTACCAGCACATGGCGAGATTCCGTACCACGGATAAAAGTCGACGAAGTCGCCCCCATTCCACCGCTTTGCGCAATATCAACCCCAGGAAGACGTGACATAACTTCCGTGACGCTTTGCGCCTGCCAGCGTTGGATATCTTCACGAGTGACAACCGAGGTAGGCGCCAGCACCGTATTGAGAGGCTGTTGAAATCGATTTGCCGTGACGACCATCGTGTCTGAGCTGCCATCCTGCGCCCAGCCAGAAAAAGCTGTGACGGAGAGCGCCGTCAGCAGCGAAGCTTTTTTAATCATTGTTAAAAGCATCCAGTAAATAAGAAGGATGCCGCTGGCCTCATGGCTATTCGCGAGCATGAGGATCCGTTGCGACGTACTCCGGCAGGTCTTCGGGCTGGAAGGCCCCCGAAAGGATTCGGGGTGAAGAAATGATGACTTCCCGCCAATGGGCAGTGTCTGCTTACGCTCTCATTTCGCCTTACTCTACCGCTGCGCGTCAGCTCCAGATTTGCACTGGATTCCCTTTTAACTCACAGGACCGGAAACAGGATGCTACATTCAGAAACATGCAGATGTCCAGACTGCTATTCACCGCGGCCAGGCCATCGAAGGCTGGACATCCTGTGAGCATTCCCTACAATCGCCGCGTTATTTCTCTCTTACAGGAAGCACCATGACCCCTGAACACCTGCCGACAGAACAGTACGAGGCCCAACTGGCGGAGAAAGTCGTCCGCCTGCAAAGCATGATGGCGCCGCACAATGCACCGGTTCCGGAGGTGTTCCGCTCACCCGTCAGCCACTACCGCATGCGTGCCGAATTCCGTATGTGGCACGACGGCGACGATCTGTACCACATCATTTTCGATCAGGAAACGAAGCTGCGTATTCGCGTTGATACCTTTCCGGCCGCCAGCGAGCTGATTAATGCCCTGATGAAAGCCGTGCTGGAGGGGGTAAAGGCAGAGAAAACGCTGCGCCACAAGCTGTTCCAGATTGATTACCTGACGACCGTCAGCAACCAGGCCATTGTGTCGCTGCTGTACCATAAAAAGCTCGATGAGGAATGGCAGACAGCCGCCACGGCTTTGCGCGATGCGCTGCGTGCAGCCAACCTGAACGTCCACCTGATTGGCCGGGCGACGAAAACCAAAATCGCGCTGGACCAGGACTTTATTGACGAGCGCCTCCCCGTGGCCGGCCGTGAGATGATTTACCGCCAGGTTGAAAACAGCTTCACCCAGCCTAACGCGGCGATGAACGTGCAGATGCTGGAATGGGCGCTGAACGCCACTCAGGGATCAAAGGGCGACCTGCTGGAGCTGTACTGTGGCAACGGTAACTTTTCTTTAGCGCTGGCGCGTAACTTCGATCGCGTACTGGCAACCGAAATCGCCAAGCCATCCGTTGCCGCCGCGCAATACAACATCGCGGCAAACCACATTGATAACGTGCAGATCGTTCGGATGTCGGCGGAGGAGTTTACTCAGGCGATGAACGGCGTGCGGGAATTTAATCGCCTGCAGGGAATCGATCTGAAGGGCTATCAGTGCGAGACAATTTTTGTCGATCCGCCGCGCAGCGGGCTGGACAGTGAAACCGAGAAGATGGTGCAGGCCTATCCGCGCATTTTGTACATTTCCTGTAACCCGGAAACGCTGTGCAGAAACCTGGAAACGTTAGGTCAGACTCACAAAGTTGAGCGCCTGGCGCTGTTCGATCAGTTCCCGTACACCCATCACATGGAATGCGGCGTCTGGCTGACGAAGAAATAATGTTTTTTTAGGGCAGGTAAGCACCGCGCCACCTGCCCTAAATGCCGGACCAGGCCTACAAAACAACAAAATACAGCTTATTCTGCGGCTTCAGCCTTACGATTACGCATCCGCAAGCCAATCCAGAACACCATCAGCACTGACAGTACCGCCGGGAAGAAATTAGAGCCAATATCCGGGTACTCCGCACGTACCACGGTGCTGTAGACCAGTACGCCAAGAATGAAACAGGCCGCGGCAAGGCCAGGTAAACCCACCGGCATCGTACGGTTCTGGTAGCGTTGATGCAGGCAGTACACCGTCAGCACCAGCGCAATCAAAGGGAATATTGAAAAGGGCACAATCGAGCTGAAAAGCGCTGCACATGTCCCGTTAATGGATAAGCCAGCCACCAGCGCCAGCAACAACGTACCTCTGTCTTGACCTGTCTGTTTCATTGCTCGTCCTTCACTCTTCGGAAATGTGTGTCGTTTTCTCTTGTTCGCGGCGATACCAGTAATATGCACCTTTGGAGATCATCCGCAGCTGCAGCACCAGTCGCTCTTCTAATTGCCGACGCTGTTCAGGGCTGATATCCAGCGCTTCCGCGCCCGCACTGAACACAATGGTCACCATCGCTTCCGCCTGCGCTTCGGTAAAGGCGCGCGGCATGTGGTTTTCGATTTCCAGATAGTCCGCAAGTTCCGCAATGAAGTGCTGAATTTCGCGCGCGACGGCGGCGCGAAACGCCGCCGACGTGCCGGAACGTTCGCGGAGTAATAAACGAAATGCGTTGGGGTTATTACCGATGAACTCCATAAAGGTCGACACGGAAGTGCGGATCACGCTGCCGCCTTTGGCGATTCGCTGGCGCGCCTGGCGCATCAGCTGACGCAGCATCAGCCCGCTTTCATCGACCATGGTTAAGCCCAGCTCATCCACATCGCGAAAGTGACGATAGAAAGACGTCGGCGCAATGCCGGCCTCGCGCGCCACTTCACGCAGGCTGAGGCTGGCAAAACTGCGCTCCGCGCTCAGCTGGCTGAATGCGGCTTCCACCAGCGAACGCCGGGTTTTTTCTTTTTGTTGTGCTCTGACGCCCATCACGATGTCTGAATCCTTCCATCTGCCTTGCTGGCACTATACCAGAGATTAAAACTAATCTGTTTCAGGTGCTTTGTGAATGAATGTTTACGGGCGGTTTGTGCTTTAACGCCGTAAAAAAGCACAACGATAATTGGGTTATCCCACCGATAATGTTACTATTCTGTTGCTTTTATGTATAAGAACAGGTAAGCCTTACCATGCCACACACCTACGATTATGATGCAATAGTAATTGGTTCTGGCCCGGGCGGCGAAGGTGCCGCAATGGGGCTGGTGAAACTCGGCGCCCGAGTCGCCGTTATTGAGCGCTACCACAACGTCGGCGGCGGCTGCACCCACTGGGGCACCATCCCGTCAAAAGCGCTTCGCCATGCCGTCAGCCGTATTATTGAATTTAACCAGAACCCTCTCTACAGCGATCACTCCCGACTTCTTCGTTCTTCCTTTGCCGACATCCTCAACCATGCCGACAGCGTAATTAATCAGCAAACGCGGATGCGTCAGGGATTCTACGAGCGTAACCACTGCGAAATTTTGCAAGGCAATGCGCACTTTATTGATGAGCACACTATCGCGCTGGAGTGCCACGACGGCTCCGTCGAAACGCTCACTGCCGAAAAATTCGTGATTGCCTGCGGCTCGCGCCCGTACCGCCCGGACGATGTCGATTTCACGCATCCACGCGTTTATGACAGCGACTCAATCCTCAGCCTGCATCATGAGCCACGCCACGTGATCATTTACGGTGCCGGGGTTATCGGCTGCGAATATGCGTCGATCTTCCGCGGAATGGAGGTCAAAGTCGATCTGATCAACACCCGCGATCGCCTGCTGGCCTTCCTCGATCAGGAGATGTCAGATTCCCTCTCGTACCACTTCTGGAACAGCGGCGTAGTGATTCGCCACAACGAAGAGTACGAGAAAATCGAAGGCATGGACGACGGGGTGATCATGCACCTGAAGTCCGGCAAGAAGCTGAAAGCCGACTGCCTGCTCTATGCTAACGGACGCACCGGGAACACCGACTCGCTGGCGCTGGAGAACATCGGCCTGCAAACCGACAGCCGCGGTCAGCTGAAAGTGAACAGCATGTATCAGACAGCCATCCCGCACATCTATGCCGTTGGCGACGTGATTGGTTATCCAAGCCTGGCTTCAGCGGCTTACGATCAGGGCCGAATTGCGGCACAGGCAGTGGTGAAAGGTGAAGCCACCGCGCATCTGATTGAGGATATCCCTACGGGCATTTACACCATTCCGGAAATCAGCTCCGTCGGCAAAACCGAGCAGCAGCTGACGGCGATGAAAGTGCCTTACGAAGTGGGTCGGGCGCAGTTTAAGCACCTGGCGCGTGCGCAAATCGTCGGTATGAACGTAGGCACTCTGAAAATCCTGTTCCATCGGGAGACCAGGGAGATTCTGGGGATTCACTGCTTTGGTGAGCGCGCGGCCGAAATTATTCACATCGGCCAGGCGATAATGGAGCAAAAAGGCGGTGGCAACACCATCGAGTACTTCGTTAACACCACCTTTAACTACCCGACGATGGCGGAAGCCTATCGGGTAGCGGCGCTGAATGGCTTAAACCGCCTTTTTTAACGACTTATCGAAATGGCCATCCATCTGCGTGCGGATGGCCTCTGCCAGCTGCTCATAGCGGCTGCGCAGCGGTGAACCCGGACGATACACCAATCCTACCGTACGACGCGGCTCCGGCTTAATGCACGGCAGATAAATCACGCCATCACGTTTACGTTCAGACGGCACGGAGAGCGCCGGTAACAGCGTAATTCCGCTGCCTGCGGCCACCATATTGCGCAGCGTTTCCAGGCTGGTTGCACGGAAGTGTGTATCTTCGTCCGCGCCCGCCTCAAAACAGAAGCCCATCGCCTGATCGCGCAGACAGTGCCCGTCCTCCAGCATCAGCAACTTTTCACCGGCCAGGTCGGACATCGGTACCACGTCGCGGTTGGCCCACGGATGGTCCTCATAAATCGCCAGCATCATTGGCTCGTCAAACAGCGGAACCTCAATAAAGGCTTCACTCTCTTTAACCAGCGCGAGAATGGCGCAGTCGAGCTTGCCGCTGTCGAGCTGTGCCAGCAGCTGATGCGTTTGCGCTTCATGCAGATACATTTCCAGCTTCGGGAACGTCTGATGCAGCATTGGGATAATCTGCGGGAGCAGATAAGGCCCCACGGTCGGGATCAGGCCGATATGCAGCGGACCGGACATCGTTTCGCCCTGTTGGCTCGCCATCTCCTTGAGCACTTTTACCTCGCGCAGCACCGTACGCGCCTGATCCACCAGCAGCAAACCGGCCTGGGTGAACAGCACCTTGCGGCTGGTACGCTCCAGCAGCATCACGCCAAGCTCATCTTCCAGCTTGCGGATCTGTCCGCTCAGCGTGGGCTGGCTGACGTGGCAGGAATCCGCCGCGCGGCGAAAATGACGATGCTCGGCAAGCGCCACCAGGTATTCAAGATCACGAATATTCATTCTTCATCCTCCATCGCCACGATAGTTCATGGCGATAGATAGCATAGCAACGAACGATTATCCCTATCAAGCTCTCTGGTCAATAATAACCCACATAAACGAGGCGGTACCTCATTTAACCCTTGAAGCCACCGACTCGTTCAGAGTTTCTCTCTGATACAAATAACGAAAGCCAACGTGAACTTTGCGGACCCCGTGGTCCGCTTTTTTTTGCGTAAAAAAGCCTGGTCCAGATAAAAGCAAAAAGGCAACTTGAGTTGCCTTTTTTAGTGTTTGCTCCCTCTTTCCGTGGGAGAGGGCTGGGGTGAGGACACCAGACCATAGCGAGCTTAATTCAATCGCGCCTTAGCGTCAGCAATTGCCTGCGCAATCTGTTTCGGTGACACGCCACCTTTTGCAGCACGCTTATCCAGACAAGACTGCAGCGACAGAACCGGATAAACATCTTCACCAATTACCGCACTGAATTTTTGCAGGTCTGACAGCGGCAACTCTTCCAGCGGTTTGCCCTGACGAATGGCTTCCACCACAGCTTCACCAACGATATGGTGCGCTTCGCGGAACGGTACACCTTTCGCAACCAGATAATCCGCCAGCTCCGTTGAGTTAGCATACCCTTGCTGCGCGGCTTCCTGGCAGCGCGGGCGTTTTACCTGAATGCCGTCCAGCACCAGCGCGCCCATATGCAGGCAGTCCAGCCAGGTGTCGAGTGCATCGAACAGCCCTTCTTTGTCTTCCTGCATATCTTTGTTGTACGCCAGCGGCAGGCCTTTCAGGGTCATCATCATGCCCGTCAGCGCGCCCTGCACGCGGCCACACTTACCACGAATGAGCTCCAGCGCATCCGGGTTTTTCTTCTGTGGCATCAGGGATGAACCGGAGGTTACGCGATCGGAAAGCTCCACGAAGCCCGCTTCGCCAGAGTTAAAGAAGATAAGGTCTTCCGCAAAGCGCGACAGATGCACCATGCCGATGGACGCATTCGACAGCAGTTCCAGCACGTGATCGCGATCGGAGACGCTGTCGAGGCTATTGCGGGTAGCCGAGGCAAAACCCAGCCAGCCTGCCAGCTGCTCACGGTCGATTTCATACGCCGTGCCTGCCAGCGCGCCGCAGCCGAGCGGGCTTACGTCCAGACGTCTTAACGTATCCTGTAAACGGCTTTCGTCACGGGCCAGCATTTCAACATACGCCAGGCACCAGTGCGCAAACGTCACCGGCTGTGCGCGCTGCAAATGCGTGTAGCCCGGCATTACCGCATCCTGATTATTCTTCGCCGTTTCCACCAGCGCCTGTTGCAGCTGACGGCTGGCGCTCAGCAGTTCAGTAATTGTGTCTTTGCACCACAGCTTCAGATCGGTGGCAACCTGGTCGTTACGGCTACGCCCGGTATGCAGCTTTTTTCCCAACTGACCCACTTTGTCGATGAGCTTGCCTTCTACCCAGCTGTGAATATCTTCGGCATCGCTCTCAAGAATTTGCTGTGGATTGGTACGAACTTCCTCCAGCAGCACGTTGAGCGCCTCTTCAAGCTGCTGTTGTTCGGCGGCCGTCAACACGTTAACCGTCACCAGCGCTTTAGACCAGGCCACAGAGCCAACGATGTCCTGCTCCGCCAGGCGATAGTCAAAGCGCAAAGAGTCGTTGAACAGTTTGAACCGTTGATCCGCTGCCTGAGTAAAACGCCCGCCCCAAAGTGCCATAACATGCATCCTTAAATTCGTTTATTTCTGCCGGATGGCGCTACGCTCATCCGGCCTACGCTATTGCAGGCCCGGCAAGCGCAGCGCCGCCGGGCAATAAAAAAATTAAGCCAGAATCCGCGTGCCGATTGGCGCGCCGTTGAAAAGCGACGGCAGCTGCTCAGCGTGACGCCAGGAGGCGATATCCACCGGGCGACCCAGCGTGCGGGCCGCATCCAGCGCAGCATTCACTTTAACGATCATGCCGTCGGTGATAATACCCTGGTCAATCAGCTGCTCCGCCTTCGCCGCAGTCATTTCCGCAATGCGCTGGCCTTTACCGTCCAGAATTCCGCTTACGTCAGAAAGCAGGATCAGATCGGCACCGAGCGTTGCCGCCAGCGCCGTCGCGGCCTGGTCGGCGTTAACGTTCATCAGCTGACCTTCTTCCGTCACGCCAATGGAGCTCACCACGGGCAGGAAACCACCTTCCAGCAGCGTATTAATCAGCTTTGGCGAACCCGGTTTCGCCAGCCCAACGTGGCCCAGCTCTTCATCCAGCTGCGTGACCTTTACGCTGTCGCCATCGCCAAGATACAGGCCAACGGAGGCGATATGGTGCTTCTTCGCCCACGCCAGCAACGTTTTGTTCGCTGTGCCTGCCAGCGCACCGGTGATGATATCAATCTGATCCGCAGGCGTGACGCGCAGTCCGTTCTTCTTTTTCACCGGCAGATTGAGCCCTTTCATCAGTTCATCCACCACGCAGCCGCCACCGTGAACAATCACCAGCGGGCGCTTGTGCTCCGCCCGGTAATTTACCAGCGCGCTGAACAGCCGCTCCAGCGCTTCTTCACTGTCCAGCAGCACACCACCGAGTTTGATAATCAAAGGATTCATCATCACGTATCCATTAAAGAAGAGACTGGGTTTCAGCAAAGCCGAAACGAATGTTGGCGCACTGCATCGCCTGAGCAGCTGCGCCTTTCAGCAGGTTATCCTCTGCAGCGACCACGATCAGGTGCTCGCCCTGAACGGCAAAGCCGATATCGCAGAACGGCAGGCCGACGACATTTTTCAGCGCCGGAACACCGTTGTTGTACAGACGAACCAAAGGTTTAGCGGCATACGCCTGAGCGAAGGTTTCCGCCACCTGTTCGCGGGTCACGCCCGGCTTCAGCCGACAGGTAATGGTTTCCAGAATACCGCGCTTAAAGTTACCCAGATGCGGAGTAAAAATCACCTCAGCACCTAAGTGAGTGGTAATTTCAGGATGATGGCGGTGGTTGAACACGCCGTAAGGCTGCAGGCTGACTTCGCAGAAGCTATTGGAAATCGCCGCTTTGCGCCCTGCTCCGCTGACGCCACTGGTGGCGTTGATCACCGGCCATTGGGAAAGATCTAACAGCCCGGCGTCGATCAGCGGCTTCAGGGAAAGCTGCGCCGCCGTTGGATAACAGCCCGGCACCGCAATCAGGTTCGTTTCTTTAATTTTGTCGCCGCACCACTCCGCCAGGCCGTAAACGGCTTGCTCAAGCAGCGCCGGATATTGATGGGTGAAGCCATAGTATTTCTGATAAAAATCAGCATCATTGACGCGAAACGCACCGGAAAGATCGAATACTACGCAGCCAGCGTCCAGGAACTGTGGAGCCAAATCGTGACTCACTTCATGCGCCGTAGCGAGGAACACCACGTCTACGCCCGCGCTGAAATCACGGATGTCGGACATCGGCTGTAGCGGCAAATCGACAATGCCTTTCAGTTGAGGATGCAGATCGGAGATTAGCTTACCGGCATCATTGCTTTGCGCTGAGACCGTCAAAGCGGTTATGTTCATATGCGGATGACGATTTACGTAGTTCACCAGCTCAGCGCCAGCATAACCGCTTGCGCCTACTATCAGCGTATTCAACATCGGGTTCCTTTATGCTCAACGATAATGTATTTTTATTCACAAATATTGCATGAATATTGATACTATCACGACCTGAGGTGTGTCAACAATGAAAAACAATTTACCGCCATTTATCGAGATTTACCGCGCATTGATCGCCACACCGTCCATCAGCGCCACCGAAGAATCCCTCGACCAGAGCAATGAAGGTTTAATCAATCTTCTGGCCGAGTGGTTTTCCACGCTGGGCTTTAAGGTAGAGATTCAGCCCGTTCCCGGAACCCGCCATAAATTCAATATGCTTGCCAGCACCGGTGAAGGCGCAGGCGGGCTGCTGTTAACGGGCCACACCGATACCGTACCATTCGACGACGGCCGCTGGACGCGGGATCCCTTCACCCTGACCGAGCACGACAACAAGCTTTACGGCCTGGGCACTGCCGACATGAAAGGCTTCTTCGCCTTTATTCTCGACGCCCTGCGCGACGTCGACGTGACGCAGCTGAAAAAGCCGCTCTACATTCTGGCCACCGCCGATGAAGAGACCAGCATGGCGGGCGCACGCTATTTCTCAGAATCAACAACTCTGCGTCCGGACTGCGCCATCATTGGTGAGCCAACCTCCCTGCAGCCGGTTCGCGCTCACAAAGGCCACATTTCCAGCGCCATTCGCGTGCTCGGTCAGTCGGGTCACTCCAGCGATCCGGACCGCGGCGTGAACGCCATCGAACTGATGCACGATGCGATTGGCAGAATTATGCAGTTGCGCGACTCGCTGAAAGAACGCTATCACTATGATGCTTTTGCCGTGCCTTACCCGACGCTAAACCTTGGGGCAATCCACGGCGGTGACGCGTCCAACCGAATTTGTGCCTGCTGCGAATTGCATATGGACATTCGTCCGCTGCCGGGCATGACGCTCGACGATCTTGAAGGGTTGTTAAACGATGCCCTGGCCCCGGTCAGTGAAAAATGGCCGGGCCGCCTGACGGTTTCAGAACTGCATCCCCCAATCCCAGGCTACGCCTGCCCGCCGGATCACCAGCTGGTACAGGTCGTGGAAAAACTGCTCGGCACGCAAACCGAAGTGGTGAACTACTGCACCGAAGCACCGTACATTCAGACGCTGTGCCCAACGCTGGTGCTCGGTCCGGGCTCAATTAATCAGGCGCACCAGCCGGATGAGTATCTCGAAACCCGGTTTATCAAACCTACGCGCGAGCTGATTACTCAGGTTGTGCATCATTTTTGTTGGCACTGATTTAACGGAAACGCCCGGCGGCGCAACGCTTACCGGGCCTACGTTCAAATACAGGCCGGAGAAACGCAGTGCCGCCCAGGTTAGTGATTCTCCTCACATTTCCATAAGCAGCGCTTATCTCGCTCTCTCGCAATTAAATTTCGCAAATTGTCGGCATTTATTCGTTTGCTGAACCGATTTCGCAGCAATTGACGTAGGGGTTTTTACGTGGCTTTATAAAGTGAACACGAGAAAAAACTGAATACCTTTGTCCGAACGATTTTGACTCACCGCACGCGGTGCCGTTGCGGCTGTGCAAAATCCAGGGACATACATAAATGAGATGGGGTGTCTGGGGTAATGAACGAACAATATTCCGCTTTGCGTAGTAATGTCAGTATGCTCGGTAAGGTGTTAGGGGAAACCATCAAGGATGCCCTTGGCGAAAACATTCTTGATCGCGTTGAAACCATTCGTAAGTTGTCAAAATCCTCCCGTGCGGGCAATGAAGCCAACCGCCAGGAGCTGCTCACCACGTTGCAAAATCTCTCCAACGACGAGCTGCTGCCGGTCGCCCGCGCCTTCAGTCAGTTTCTGAATCTGGCGAATACCGCCGAGCAATACCACAGCATTTCGCCCAACGGCGAAGCGGCCAGCAACCCGGAAGTCATTGCCCGCACTCTGCGTAAACTCAAAGATCAGCCGAACCTGAACGAAGCGACCATTAAAAAAGCCGTCGAGGCGCTGTCGCTGGAGCTGGTGCTGACTGCCCATCCGACGGAAATCACCCGCCGGACGCTGATCCACAAAATGGGCGAAGTGAATAGCTGCCTTAAGCAGCTGGATAATAAAGATATTGCCGACTATGAGCGCCACAGCCTGATGCGCCGTCTGCGCCAGCTGATTGCGCAGTCCTGGCACACTGATGAAATCCGTAAGCATCGCCCAAGCCCGGTCGATGAAGCCAAATGGGGCTTTGCGGTGGTCGAAAACAGCCTCTGGGAAGGCGTGCCAGATTACCTGCGCGAGCTCAACGAACAGCTGGAAGAAAACCTTGGCTATCAGCTGCCGGTTGACTTCGTGCCTGTCCGTTTCACCTCCTGGATGGGCGGCGACCGTGACGGTAACCCGAATGTGACCGCCGATATCACACGGACCGTACTGCTGCTCGGTCGCTGGAAGGCCACCGATCTGTTCCTGAAAGATATTCAACTACTTATCTCTGAACTCTCGATGGTCGACTGCACCGATGAGCTGCGTGAATACGTGGGTGAAGCGGGCGCCGCAGAACCGTATCGCTACCTGCTGAAAACTATCCGCAGCCAGCTGATGGCGACTCAGGCCTGGCTCGAAGCGCGTCTGAAAGGCGAGAAACTGCCAAAACCGGCGGGCCTGCTGACCCAGAATGAACAACTTTGGGAACCGCTTTACGCCTGCTACAAATCTCTTCAGGCCTGCGGCATGGGTATTATCGCCAACGGCGAGCTGCTCGACACCCTGCGTCGCGTGAAGTGTTTTGGCGTACCGCTGGTGCGTATCGACGTGCGTCAGGAAAGCACCCGCCATACCGAAGCGCTGGGCGAACTGACCCGCTATCTCGGCATCGGCGACTACGAAAGCTGGTCCGAAGCCGACAAACAGGCGTTCCTGATCCGCGAGCTGAACTCCAAGCGTCCGCTGCTGCCGCGCCAGTGGGAGCCAAGCGAAGAAACTCGCGAAGTGCTCGACACCTGCAAAGTCATTGCCGAAGCGCCGAAAGGCTCTGTCGCCGCGTACGTAATTTCGATGGCGAAAACGCCTTCCGACGTGCTGGCCGTGCACCTGCTGCTGAAAGAAGCGGGTATCGGCTTTGCGCTGCCGGTCGCGCCGCTGTTTGAAACCCTCGATGACCTCAATAACGCCAACGACGTCATGACGCAGCTGCTGAACATCGACTGGTATCGTGGCTTCATCTCCGGCAAGCAGATGGTGATGATTGGCTATTCCGACTCCGCAAAAGACGCGGGCGTGATGGCCGCCTCCTGGGCACAGTATCAGGCTCAGGACGCGCTGATCAAAACCTGTGAAAAAGCAGGTATTGAGCTGACGCTGTTCCACGGACGCGGCGGCTCCATTGGTCGTGGTGGTGCGCCTGCACACGCGGCACTGCTCTCTCAGCCGCCGGGTAGCCTGAAAGGCGGCCTGCGCGTGACCGAGCAGGGCGAGATGATCCGCTTCAAGTACGGCCTGCCTGAAGTGACCATCAGTAGCCTGTCGCTCTATACCAGCGCCATTCTGGAAGCCAACCTGCTGCCGCCGCCGGAACCGAAGCCGGAATGGCGTCATATCATGGCCAAACTGTCCGACATCTCCTGTGAGATGTACCGTGGCTACGTGCGTGAAAACAAAGATTTCGTGCCGTACTTCCGTTCCGCCACGCCGGAGCAGGAGCTGGGTAAACTGCCGCTGGGTTCACGCCCGGCGAAGCGCCGTCCGACCGGCGGCGTGGAATCGCTGCGCGCTATTCCGTGGATTTTCGCCTGGACGCAGAACCGCCTGATGCTGCCAGCCTGGCTCGGTGCCGGCGCCGCGCTGCAAAAAGTGGTGGAAGACGGCAAGCAGAGCGAACTGGAAGTCATGTGCCGCGACTGGCCATTCTTCTCTACCCGCCTGGGCATGCTGGAGATGGTGTTCGCCAAAGCCGACCTGTGGCTGGCGGAATACTACGATCAGCGCCTGGTGAAGAAAGAGCTGTGGCCATTAGGTGCCGAGCTGCGCCAGCTGCTGGAAGCGGACATCAAGGTGGTTCTGGATATCGCCAACGATTCACACCTGATGGCAGATTTACCGTGGATTGCCGAGTCTATCCAGCTGCGTAACATCTACACCGACCCGCTGAACGTGCTTCAGGCCGAACTGCTTCACCGTTCACGTCTGGCGGAAGAGCAAGGCAAAGAGCCGGACCCACGCGTTGAGCAAGCCCTGATGGTCACCATCGCGGGCGTGGCAGCAGGTATGCGTAATACAGGTTGATGGCCGGAAATGTCGGGTGGCGCTTTGCTTACCCGACCTGCGAAACCTCGCAGGCCCGGCAAATGCAGTACCACCGGGTAGCTAAAACAAAAATCCCCGCTCGAAAGCGGGGATTTTTTATACTAAACGCAGAATTACTGCAGGTCGAAGCGATCCAGGTTCATCACTTTCACCCATGCCGCGACGAAGTCTTTGACGAACTTCTCTTTGGCATCACCGCAGGCGTACACTTCCGCCAGCGCGCGCAGGACAGCGTTGGAACCAAACACCAGGTCTGCACGGGTTGCGGTGTACTTCACTTCACCGCTCTGACGGCAGCGACCCTCGAACAGCTCAGCAGACTCGTCTGTCGCTTTCCATTCGTTGCGCATATCCAGCAGATTAACGAAGAAGTCGTTGCTGAGGACGCCAGGACGGTCGGTGAATACGCCCGCTTTGCTACCATCGAAGTTAGCGCCCAACACGCGCAGACCCCCCACCAGCACGGTCAGTTCCGGCGCGGTCAGCGTCAGCTGCTGCGCTTTATCAATCAGCAGAGATTCCGTGGTTGCCGCATCCACACGAGCGCGGTAGTTACGGAAGCCATCGGCGACCGGCTTCATCAGGTTGAACATTTCAACGTCGGTCTGATCCTGACTTGCATCCACACGTCCTGGAATAAACGGCACCCGCACGCTAACGCCAGCGGCTTCTGCAGCCTGCTCAATGCCGACAACGCCCGCCAGTACGATAATATCTGCCAGTGATGCTTTACCAGACGCTTTCTGGATAGCTTCCAGCGCAGGCAGCGCTTTAGCCGCCACGGCGTTGACGTCCCAGTCGCGCTGAGGGGCCAGCGCCAGACGTGCACCGTTCGCGCCACCGCGCTTATCGCCGCCACGGAAGGTGGAAGCAGAGGCCCAGGCGACGGAAACCAGTTCGCTGACGGAAAGACCCGCATGGGCAATCTCTGCCTTCAGTTTGTCGATATCCGCAGGCGTCGGGCTGTGGGTCGCTTTCGGCAGCGGATCCTGCCAAATCAGATCTTCTTTCGGCACTTCCGGGCCGATGTAACGCGCTTTTGGCCCCATATCACGGTGGGTCAGTTTGAACCACGCACGGGCAAAGGCTTCGTTAAACGCTTGTGGATCGTTGAGGAAGCGACGGGAAATTTTGTCGAAATCCGGATCGAAACGCAGCGTCAGGTCAGTAACCAGCATGGTTGGCTTACGTTTTTTCGATGGGTCGAACGGATCGGGAATGATTTCTGGCGCATCGACCGCTTCAAACTGGATAGCCCCGGCCGGACTGCGGGTCTGCACCCACTCGTATTTGTACAGGTTTTCGAAGAAGTAGTTGCTCCATTGGGTTGGGGTCTGCGTCCAGACCACTTCCAGACCGGAGGTAATGGCATCTGCGCCAACGCCGCTGCCGTGCGTGCTGGCCCAGCCCAGGCCCTGGGATTCAATCGGCGCAGCTTCCGGATCGGCACCCACATTTGTGGCCGACCCGGCACCGTGGGTTTTACCCAGGGTGTGACCACCGGCGATCAACGCAACGGTCTCTTCGTCGTTCATGCCCATGTTGCCAAAGGTAGCGCGAATGGCGGATGCCGCAGAGAGCGGTTCACCGCTGGCGTTTGGCCCTTCCGGGTTAACGTAAATCAGGCCCATCTCGGTGGCCGCAAGCGGGCGTTTCGCCAGTTCTTCCGGATCACGGTGCTTCAGCCAGGTGGTTTCATCACCCCAGTTCACGTCCATATCCGGTTCCCAGACGTCTTCACGTCCGGCACCAAAGCCGAAAGTACGGAAGCCGGAGTTTTCCAGCGCCACGTTACCGGCCAGGATGAACAGGTCAGCCCAGGAGATTTTCTGACCGTATTTTTGTTTGATTGGCCACAGCAGACGGCGGGCCTTGTCGAGACTGACGTTATCCGGCCAGGAGTTGAGCGGCGCAAAGCGCTGCTGGCCGCGACCAGCACCGCCACGGCCATCAACGGAGCGGTAGGTTCCTGCACCGTGCCACGCCATACGGATAAACAGGCCTGCATAGTTACCCCAGTCGGCTGGCCACCAGGGTTGAGAGTCGGTTAACAGCGCTTTGAGATCGCCTTTCAGGGCGGAGTAGTCCAGTTTGCTGAATTCTTTACGGTAATCAAAATCTTCGCCCAGTGGATTCGAGCGGCTGGAGTGCTGATTGAGGAGATCGACCCGAAGCTGTTTCGGCCACCAGTCACGGCTGCTGGTTCCGGCTCCTGCGCTTTCATCATGACCGCCCTGATGAAACGGGCATTTTCCTGCGGATGCTGCGTTATGATCGTTTTCGTTATTGCTCATCTTCCTGCTCCCTTCAGTGTTTTCATACCAGGATATACAGCTCTGCAGATTAGTTATAGATGATAAAATCTACAGATTTGATAGTTGTTTCCTTCTGGCCATCCACACGATAACAAAAGTTCTTCATAGAAATGTCGACGCGTCCGTAAACTTTCGACAATAACCCTGGATTATGCAAGGTAAACAGGTCAATGATCTGTCAGCATTTCTTCGTAATTTAAGCGAAAGCTAAGGCGGGAAAAGAGAGGCACAAAAAATAAGGCCCTCGGGAGAGGGCCTTATCGTTACGCCGGGCGCACGCCCAGCGTATGGCAGATAGCGTAGCTCATTTCAGCACGGTTCAACGTGTAGAAATGGAAGTCCTTGACGCCTTCGCGACTGAGGATTTTCACCATGTCCATAGCGATGTTCGCGCCCACCAGCTTGCGGGTTTCGGCATCGTCGTCCAGCCCTTCAAACATTTTCGCCATCCATGTCGGGATGCGTACGTTGGTCATATCAGCAAATTTCTTCGCCTGTTTGAAGTTCGACACCGGCAGAATACCGGGAATGATTTCCACGTCGATGCCGGTTGACGCGCAGCGGTCGCGAAAACGCAGGTAGCTTTCAACGTCAAAGAAGAACTGGGTAATCGCGCGGCTTGCGCCAGCATCGACTTTGCGCTTCAGGTTCAGCAGGTCCGCCTGTGCGCTTTTCGCCTCCGGGTGTACTTCCGGATAAGCGGCGACGGAAATATCGAAGTCACCGACTTCTTTCAGCAGGCCGACCAAATCCGCCGCGTACATATCCGGCTTTCCGCTGCCCGGCGGCAGGTCGCCGCGCAAAGCGACGATATGGCGGATGCCGTTATTCCAGTAATCCTGGGCAATGGCGCGCAGCTCGTCGCGGGAAGCGTCAATACAGGTCAGATGTGGGGCGGCTTCCAGCCCGGTTCTCTCCTTGATACCTTTAATGATGCTGTGAGTGCGGTCACGCTCGCCGGAGTTTGCCCCGTAGGTGACGGACACAAATTTCGGCTTCAGGCTGCTCAGTCGATCGATAGAAGCCCATAAGGTCTGCTCCATTTCACTGGTGCGCGGCGGAAAAAACTCGAAGGAAACATTAATCTGGCCCTGTACTTCGGCCAGGCTCTGATTCAGGGCTTCCCGCTGGTTGGCGTGAAAAAAGCTCATACCTTACCTCTTCAATCTTCTGTGTTGTTTATTATGTTATGAGCATCTATACGTTTAGACGTCCAGAAGTCAAAAATGACTGAAAAGCGACGGGCAGTCAACTAAAAATAACGCACAAGGAGTGAGGTTTGTTCAGGGAAGGTGAAAATTATTCATAAGGCAGAGGCAGTGCCCGGCGGCGAAAGCTTGCCGGGCCTGCCCTGAATGCAGGCGCAGAAGAGGCTACAGCAGCTGCGCCAGACGGTTAATGTCCGACTGAATCGCCCCGGCAGTGACGTCACGACCCGCACCCGGACCGCGAATCACCAGCGGGTTATCACGATACCAGCGGCTTTCGATGGCAAAAACGTTATCACAAGGCAGCAGCGCCGCCAGCGGGTGTTCCTGACGCACAGCCTCCACGCCAACACGCGCTTTACCGTTGGCGTCGAAGCGAGCCACATAGCGCAGCACCAGTCCCATTTCCTGTGCCGCCTCCAGGCGCTGAATCATCTGCTCATTCAGCTCATCGCCGTTCTCAAAGAAGTGATCGATAGACCCCTCTTCGCAGTGCGATGGCACCAGAGACTCCACGCGTACCTGATCGGGCTCGATGTCATAACCCGCTTCACGGGCGAGGATCACCAGCTTGCGCATCACGTCTTTACCGGACAGATCCACGCGCGGATCGGGCTCGGTCAGCCCTTGCTGCCACGCCTGATCCACCAGCTCCGTAAACGGTACCGTGCCGTCAAATTGCAGGAACAGCCAGGAGAGGGTTCCGGAGAAAATACCGCTGATGGCGAGGATGGAATCACCGCTTTCACGCAGATCACGAACGGTATGGTTTACCGGCAGGCCCGCGCCGACGGTGGCGTTATACAGCCAGTGGCGTCCGGTTTTCTCAAACGCATCGTGAATCTGGCGATACTTATCGCTGGTGCTCGCGCCCGCCAGCTTATTGGCGCTGATCACGTGGAAACCGTGGCTGGCAAAATCCAGATACTGATCGGCGAGCTGAGCGCTTGCGGTGACATCAAGCACCACCAGGTCATCGTATGGATGCGCACGCATCCACAGGAAAAGCGACTCTTCATCCTGCTCAACCGCTTCATCGTTAAAGAAGGCGAGCGCGCGGCTGGCGTCGAGCCCTTCGTAGTTGAGCAGGCTGCGGCTGCTGTCCACCACGCCTGCCAGCACAAATTCAAACCCGGTGCGCGCTGAGAGCGTACTTTGCTCACGGGAAAACAGCTCCAGCCAACGAGAACCGATGTTACCTTTGCCGAACAGTATCAGGCCGATGCGTTTTTCCGCACGGAAGAGCGACTGATGCAGGCCCTGAATCAGGCTCTCCGTTGGGCCAGTGCGCAGCACTGCCACCAGGCTGATGCCCTCTTCCGACTGCCAGGTAAACTCGACCGGCTGGCCTTTCAGCTGCTGCCAGAAACGGTGGCAGTGCAGCGGATTACGGGTGACGCCCGCCCCGACCATTGCGATAAGCGCCAGACCCTGACGCAGGCGCAGTTCGCCCGGCAGGCCCGCCTCATCCAGCAATTTCAGGGCGCTGTCGGCGACTTCGGCGGTGTAGCAGAATTGCAGCAGGTGGCGGTCGGTATGCACGCCGACGGCCAACGGGCGCACCTGCGAACGTTTAAGAATCAGGTCGATCTCTTTCTGCGCAAGCTTAAAGTCCTGGCTGGCAGGCACCTGGAACTCAATCAGGCAAACGTCGTCATGGCTGGTAACGATACGGGCCCCGGTGCCGGAAGCCAGCACGCGTTCGATGCGGGTGGAACCCTGATCGGGGGTGTAGCTACAGCGAAGTTGCAGATCGATGTCGCTGCCGGAAACGGGTTGCAGCGTGCGGGCATGCAGTACCGGCGCAGCCAGACGCGCCAGTTCACTCGCTTCATCAAGACGCAGCAGAGGAAGCAGGCACGCATCTTTGACTTTACGCGGGTCGGCGCTGTAAACCCCGGCGACGTCGCTCCAGATGGTGACGCGGGAAACGCCGGCCAGCGCGCCAATCTGTGTGGCGGAGTAGTCGGAACCGTTGCGGCCCAGCAGTACGGTTTCGCCCGCGTTATTGCGGCTAATAAACCCGGTCACCACCAGACGTTTATTCGGGTGCTGTGCCAACAGCTGCTGGAGCAACGGGAAAGAAAGGCCTTCATCAACCTGAGGCTGAGCGGCACGCTCGGCGCGTAAAAATGAACGGGCATCGAGCCAGGCCGCGTCCAGGCCCTGCTGTTGCAGCACGGCGGACATTAAACGCGCAGACCACACTTCACCGTGGCCCACCACTTCGGCGTACACGGCGTCATTCACGCCGCCGTCGAGGAGTACGGCCAGACGTTCAAGATCGTGGATGAACTCCGCAATCATGCCGTCGGCCACGTCGGCAGGCAGCAGGCCAGTCATCAACTCAATCTGATAACGGCGCAGCGACTGCTGAACCTGATGCGCAGAAAGGCGATCCGTCTGGCTGAGCTTCAGCCAGTTGATCAACTGGTTGGTGGTGCTGCCAGCGGCGGAGACGACCATCATGTCATCAGGCTGCGAGTGTTCAGCCATAATGCCTGCCACGCGCAGGTAACATTTCACATCCGCCAGACTACTGCCACCAAACTTGTGCAGTTGACGACCCTTCGCCCCTGCCTGCGCTATCACACTCATGTTTACCCCTCGTTTGCTGCCCGGAACCCATTTTCCAGGTCGGCAATTAAATCTTCACTGTCTTCAATACCGGTCGAAATACGCAGCAGCGTTTCCGAAATACCCGCCGCCGCTCGGGCTTCTGGCGCCATGCCCGCGTGGGTCATGGTCGCCGCGTGAGAAATCAGGCTTTCCACACCGCCCAGCGATTCTGCCAGCGTGAACAAAGAGAGCCCACTCAGGAAACGACGAAGCGTATTTTCATCGCCGTCCAGTTCAAAGCTGAGCATCGCACCAAACCCTTTCTGCTGGCGGGCGGCAATCTCATGTCCCTGGTTCTCCGGCAGGGAAGGATGATACAGCTTTTTCACCAGCGGTTGCTGCTTCAGGAACTCAACAATCGCCGTGGCGTTACGCTGCGCCACTTCCATACGTGGACTCAGCGTCCGCAGGCCGCGCAGGAGCAGGTAGCTGTCGAAAGCGCTGCCGGTGACGCCGATATTATTTGCCCACCATGCCAGTTCGGTGACGGTTTCCTGATCTTTAGCAATCACTACGCCCGCCACCACGTCAGAGTGACCATTAAGGTATTTGGTGCAGGAGTGCAGCACCAGATCGGCCCCCAGCGCCAGCGGATTTTGCAGCGCCGGGCTCAGGAAGGTGTTATCCACCACGCTGACGGCACCCGCCGCACGCGCCAGCTCGCAAATTTTTGCAATATCCACGACGCGCAACAACGGATTACTTGGGCTTTCGATCAGCACCAGCTTCGGTTTTTCGGCCAGCGCCGCCTTTAACGCCTGTTCATCACCCTGATCGACAAACAGCACGCGGTAGCAGCCGCGTTTCGCAAGGCTGTCGAACAGGCGATAGCTTCCGCCATAGCAGTCGTGCGGCGCCACCAGCAGATCGCCAGGCTTCAGGAAAACGGTCGTCACCAGATGAATCGCCGACATACCGGTGTTGGTTAGTACCGCACCTGCCCCGCCTTCCAGCTCGGCCAGCGCCCGCTGAACGACATCACGCGTCGGGTTACCACGACGGGAATAGTCGTGCGCACGCGGCTCATTGAATCCGGTGAAGTTATAGGTGCTGGAAAGGTGAATCGGGGGGACAACGCAGCCATATTGCTCGTCATCATTTAACCCGCTACGCACTGCGATGGTGGCTTGTTTACGCGTCATGGTGAATCGTTCCTGGCTTTAGCGATGAAAAGTCAGGCCTCAGAGTAACCACTGCCACAATAGACGTCAATACATCTGGACATCTAAACTTCTTTGCGTATAGATTGAGCAATCGGGAAATAGCCGTTAAAATTACCTGCATTAGCGCACATCCACGGTGGCTTTGCTGGTGTCATGGTCACACCTCTCAGGTAAACTGTGCGACATTCTGGTTCGGGCGCGCGCCTGAACCTTTTATTCATGATTAGAGGATTAGAGTCTCATGGCTGAATGGAGCGGCGAATATATCAGCCCCTACGCTGAGCACGGTAAGAAGAGTGAGCAGGTCAAAAAAATTACGGTGTCCATTCCACTGAAGGTCCTGAAGATCCTCACTGATGAACGCACCCGCCGCCAGGTGAACAACCTGCGCCACGCCACCAACAGCGAGCTGCTGTGTGAAGCGTTCCTGCATGCGTTTACCGGCCAACCGCTGCCGAACGATGAAGATCTGCGTAAAGAGCGCAGTGATGAGATCCCGGAAGCGGCGAAGATTATTATGCGTGAACTGGGTATCGACCCGGAGACGTGGGAATACTGAGCTTGCAGAAACAAAAAAGGCGCCTTTCGGCGCCTTTTTTTCGGTTCGCTTATTTTGCGCCCGGGATGCTGAAACGCTTGTTGAAGCGGTCAACACGGCCACCGGTAGCAACGTCACGCTGCTTGCCAGTGTAGAACGGGTGGCATTTGCCGCACACGTCCAGGTTCAGATCGTGACCAACGGTAGAGTTGATCTTCATGATGTTACCGCAAGAACAAGTTGCAGTAACTTCTGCGTAATTTGGGTGAATACCTTTTTTCATGGGAAACCTCAGTGAAGGCCGCGTCGCTCTTCCAGCCCTAACGCCAGACACCACGCGAAGTTAATAGTATAGTTCGTTTGATACCGCATTAATGCGCATCAAAGGCGGCGAATCATACAGAATTTAACCAGGGGTTGCAATCTGATCCGCGCTCCCTGAATAACAATGTGTATACTAACTCCCCCTTTTTCAAGCCAGGAAGAGTCGATGCCCGTCGCACACGTTGCCCTGCCCGTTCCGCTTCCCCGCACCTTTGACTACCTGCTGCCTGACGGCGTAAGCGCTCAGGCCGGATGTCGCGTGCGCGTGCCCTTTGGCAAGCAGGAGCGCGTGGGGATTGTCGTGTCGGTGAGCAACGATAGCGAATTACCGCTCAACGAGCTGAAAAGCGTCGTGGAAGTGCTGGACGATGAACCGGTGTACTCCTCTGCCGTCTGGCGCATGCTGCAATGGGCCGCAGACTATTATCATCATCCCATTGGCGACGTACTGTTCCACGCTCTGCCCATTCTGCTACGTCAGGGAAAACCGGCCAGCCCGGCCCCGCTCTGGTACTGGTACGCGACAGAACAGGGCCAGGCCGTCGATATTAGCACCCTTAAACGATCGGCAAAGCAGCAACAAGCTTTAGCGGCGCTGCGTCAGGGGAAAATCTGGCGCCACCAGGTCGCTGACCTGGAATTTAATGACGCCGCGCTTCAGGGCCTGCGTAAAAAAGGCTACTGCGATCTGGCAAGTGAAGCGCCAGCGTTAACGGACTGGCGCCACGGCTACGCGGTGACCGGCGAGCGTCTGCGTCTGAACACAGAACAGGCCACCGCCGTGGGTGCGATTCACAGCGCCTCGGATAAATTCTCCGCCTGGCTGCTGGCGGGCGTGACGGGTTCCGGTAAAACGGAAGTCTATCTGAGCGTGCTGGAAAACGTACTGGCCCAGGGCAAGCAGGCGCTGGTGATGGTGCCGGAAATCGGCCTGACGCCGCAAACTATCGCCCGCTTTCGCGAACGCTTTAACGCCCCGGTTGAGGTGCTGCACTCCGCCCTGAACGACAGCGAGCGGCTGTCCGCCTGGCTGAAAGCCAAAAATGGCGAAGCGGCCATCGTGATCGGCACGCGCTCTTCCTTATTTACCCCGTTTAAAAACCTTGGCGTGATCGTCATCGACGAAGAGCACGACAGCTCCTACAAACAGCAGGAAGGCTGGCGCTATCACGCCCGTGATTTAGCCGTCTGGCGGGCACACAGTGAGCAAATTCCGATTATTCTGGGTTCCGCCACGCCGGCGCTGGAAACGCTGCATAACGTTCGCCAGGGGAAATACCATCAGCTGAAGCTGACCAAACGCGCAGGTAATGCCCGACCGGCGAATCAGCACGTGCTGGATTTGAAAAGCCAGCAGCTGCAGGCCGGACTTTCCCCGGCGCTTATCAGCCGCATGCGCCAGCATTTGCAGGCGGATAACCAGGTTATTTTATTCCTCAACCGACGCGGCTACGCTCCGGCACTGCTGTGTCACGAATGCGGCTGGATTGCCGAATGCCCGCGCTGCGACAGCTATTACACCCTGCATCAGGGCCATCGCCATCTGCGCTGCCACCACTGTGACAGCCAGCGCCCGATCCCGCGCCAGTGTCCGTCGTGCGGCTCCACGCATCTCGTGCCGGTTGGCTTAGGCACAGAACAGCTCGAAGAAGCGCTGGCACCGCTTTTTGCGAACGTGCCGATTTCCCGTATCGATCGCGACACTACCAGCAGAAAAGGCGCGCTGGAACAGTACCTCGCCGAAGTGCATCGCGGCGGTGCGCGTATCCTGATTGGCACGCAGATGCTGGCGAAGGGCCATCACTTCCCGGACGTGACGCTGGTTGCATTGCTCGATGTAGACGGTGCGCTGTTTTCTGCAGATTTCCGCTCCGCTGAACGCTTCGCACAGCTTTATACCCAGGTGTCAGGCCGTGCCGGACGCGCAGGCAAACAGGGCGAAGTGATTTTGCAGACGCATCATCCTGAGCACCCGCTGCTGCAAACCTTGCTGCATCAGGGATATGACGCTTTCGCCCAGCAGGCTTTAGCGGAACGCCAGTCGCTTCAGCTGCCGCCGTGGACCAGCCACGTGCTGATTCGTGCTGAAGATCACGATAACCAGCAGGCACCGCTGTTTCTTCAGCAATTGCGAAACCTGCTTCAGGCAAGCCCGCTGGCAGATGACAAACTCTGGCTGCTCGGCCCGGTGCCTGCTCTGGCGCCCAAACGCGGCGGCCGATGGCGCTGGCAGATTGTGCTGCAACACCCGTCACGCCTGCGTTTGCAGCATATCGTCGGCGGCGCGATGGCGCTGATTAACACCCTTCCTGCCTCCCGGAAAGTAAAATGGGTGCTCGACGTGGACCCCATCGAGGGCTAACCCCTTGCGCTGAGAAGCAGATCGAAAAATTTCGCATCCGTCACAATTTTAATGAAATTTGTGTAACTCCCTGGCGTGACTCTCTGATACAAAAGAGAGAGTTGTCAGAGACAGCGGATGTCTCTGCCCCCGGCCGCGAGGAGAACCCAGGTGAAGTCCAATAAAGAGGTTGCTGCAGCAACCATGAAGGATGTTGCAGAAAAAGCAAATGTCTCAACGGCAACGGTTTCCCGGGCGTTGATGAATCCCGATAAAGTTTCGCAGTCCACGCGCAACAAAGTGGAAAAGGCCGCACTGGAAGTGGGCTATTTTCCCCAGGCGCTCGGGCGTAGCTCAAAACGAAACGAGTCGCGCACCATTCTGGTGATTGTGCCGGACATCTGCGATCCCTTCTTTAGCGAAATCATCCGCGGCATTGAAGTCACGGCCGCCGCGCAGGGATATCTGGTGCTGATTGGCGACTGCGCCCATCAGAATCAGCAGGAAAAAACCTTCATCGACCTCATCATCACCAAGCAAATTGACGGCATGCTGCTGCTGGGCTCGCGACTGCCGTTTGACGCCAGCATTGAGGAGCAGCGTAATCTGCCGCCAATGGTGATGGCTAACGAATTTGCGCCAGAGCTGGAACTGCCAACGGTGCATATTGATAACCTGACGGCCGCCTTTAACGCCGTCAATTTCCTGCATGAGCTCGGACACCAGCGCATCGGCTGTATCGCCGGGCCGGAAGAGATGCCGCTGTGCCACTACCGCCTGCAGGGTTACGTTCAGGCTCTGCGTCGCAGTGGAATAACCGTTGACCCGCACTATATCGCCCGGGGGAATTTCACCTATGAAGCCGGTGCGAACGCGCTTGAGCAGCTACTGGCGCTGCCGCAGCCGCCAACGGCCGTTTTCTGTCATAGCGATATCATGGCCCTGGGCGCGCTTTCGCTGGCAAAACGCCGCGGGCTGAAAGTACCGGACGATCTGTCGATTATCGGCTTCGATAATATCTCGCTGGCTGAGTTCTGCGATCCGCCGCTCACCACAGTTTCTCAGCCACGTTTCGCGATTGGGCGCGAGGCCATGCTGTTACTGCTCGATCAGCTTAGCGGGCAAAATGTCAGTAGCGGTTCCCGCTTGCTGGACTGCGAACTCATTGTCCGGGGTAGTACCACAAAAAATAAGCCTTAAACTAAACGGCTTTCGGAGTTGCGGTTCTGGTCAAAGCTCCGTCGCTTAAGTAACATGGCGGGCTGACGAACGAATAAATACAGCGAAACGACAGTGGCACAACGAGATTATGTCAGCCGCAGCAAACCTGCAGCTTCGCGGCGCAAAAAGAATCCTTCAAGGAATTCACGGAAAAAGCAAAGTAGCCTTCCTGCTGTCTCACCAGCCATGGTCGCTATTGCTGCGGCTGTGCTGGTTGCCTTTATCGGTGGCCTGTACTTCATCACCCATCATAAAAAAGAAGAGGCGGAAGCCCTTCAGGGCCGCCAGGCGACGGGCAATGGCCTGCCGCCGAAGCCGGAAGAGCGCTGGCGCTACATCAAAGAGCTGGAAAGCCGCCAGCCGGGCGTGCGCGCGCCAACCGAACCCTCTGCGGGCGGCGAGGTGAAAAATGCCGATCAGCTGACCGACGAGCAGCGTCAGCTGCTGGCACAAATGCAGGCGGACATGCGCCAGCAGCCCACTCAGCTGACAGAAGTGCCGTGGAACGAGCAGACGCCAGCCCAGCGCCAGCAAACGCTGCAGCGCCAGCGTCTTCAGCAGCAGGCGCAACAGCAGGTTCAGCAGCAACAATGGACGCAGACTCAGCCAGTGCAGGCGCCGCGCACCCAGTCTCGCGTGACGGAGCAGCCGTATCAGGCCCCACGCACGGTTCAGAGCCAGCCTGCACAGCAGCCACGCCAGGCTCAGCCGAAGCAAACCACGCAGCAGCCGTATCAGGATTTGCTGCAAACGCCAACGCACACCACGGCAAGCCAGCCTAAAACCCAGCAGGCCGTCCCGGTGACGCGTGAACCAGAGCCTGCGAAGCAAACGGCAGAGAAAAAAGATGAGCGCCGCTGGATGATTCAGTGTGGCTCGTTCAAAGGGGCCGATCAGGCCGAAACCGTTCGCGCCCAGCTGGCATTTGAAGGATTCGACTCCCGCATCACCACCAACAACGGCTGGAACCGCGTAGTCATTGGCCCACTGAAAGGTAAGGAAAATGCCGACGGCACCATCTCTCGCCTGAAGGTCGCCGGACACGCAAACTGCATTCGTCTCGCCGCCGGGGGTTGAAACCCCCAAAATCCCCCCCATCTATAAATGCATTCTGCCCCGTACACCGTGCGGGGCCTGTATTCTGCTTCACACCCAGGGGGTCCTCTCGTGACAACAATAGTCAGTGTTCGTCGTAACGGTCATGTCGTTATCGCCGGTGATGGTCAGGCCACGCTTGGCAACACCGTCATGAAAGGCAACGTGAAAAAAGTCCGTCGTTTGTACAACGACAAAGTGATCGCCGGTTTTGCGGGCGGCACTGCGGATGCCTTCACGCTGTTTGAACTGTTCGAACGCAAGCTGGAAATGCATCAGGGACATCTGGTGAAAGCGGCGGTTGAGCTCGCCAAAGACTGGCGTACCGACCGCATGCTGCGCAAGCTTGAAGCGCTGCTTGCCGTTGCCGACGAAACCGCATCTCTCATCATTACCGGGAACGGCGACGTCGTTCAGCCAGAAAACGATTTGATTGCCATTGGCTCCGGCGGCCCGTATGCCCAGGCCGCAGCCCGTGCGCTGCTGGAAAACACCGAGCTCAGCGCTCGTGACATTGCGGAAAAAGCGTTAGGTATTGCAGGCGATATTTGCATCTACACCAACCATTTCCACACTATCGAAGAATTACCTTCTAAAGCGTAAGGATCTCAAATGTCTGAAATGACCCCACGCGAGATTGTCAGCGAACTCGACAAACACATTATCGGCCAGGACGACGCCAAGCGTTCTGTGGCTATCGCCCTGCGTAACCGCTGGCGTCGTATGCAGCTTGACGAAGAGCTGCGTCATGAAGTGACCCCGAAGAATATTCTGATGATCGGTCCGACCGGCGTCGGTAAAACCGAAATCGCCCGTCGTCTGGCGAAGCTGGCTAACGCACCGTTCATCAAAGTCGAAGCGACTAAGTTCACCGAAGTGGGCTATGTTGGTAAAGAAGTGGACTCTATCATCCGCGATCTGACCGATGCCGCCGTCAAAATGGTGCGCATGCAGTCCATCGACAAAAACCGCTATCGTGCGGAAGAGATGGCGGAAGAGCGTATTCTCGATGTGCTGATCCCGCCGGCCAAAAACAACTGGGGCCAGTCGGAACAACCTCAGGAACCTTCAGCCGCACGTCAGGCGTTTCGCAAAAAACTGCGTGAAGGTGAGCTTGATGACAAAGAAATTGAAATCGATCTCGCTGCTGCGCCGATGAACGTCGAAATTATGACGCCGCCGGGCATGGAAGAGATGACCAGCCAGCTGCAGTCGATGTTCCAGAACCTCGGCGGCCAGAAACAAAAGCCGCGTAAGGTGAAAATCAAAGACGCCATGAAGCTGCTAATTGAAGAAGAAGCGGCGAAGCTGGTGAACCCGGAAGAGCTGAAGCAGGCCGCAATCGACGCCGTTGAACAGCACGGGATCGTGTTCATCGATGAAATCGACAAAATCTGTAAGCGCGGCGGTAACTCCTCCGGCCCGGATGTGTCCCGCGAAGGCGTTCAGCGTGACCTGCTGCCGCTGGTGGAAGGCTGCACCGTATCCACCAAGCACGGGATGGTGAAAACCGACCACATTCTGTTTATCGCCTCCGGTGCTTTCCAGGTGGCCAGCCCGTCTGACCTGATCCCTGAGCTGCAGGGTCGTTTGCCTATTCGCGTTGAGCTGAAGGCGCTGACCACCCACGATTTCGAGCGTATTCTGACCGAACCGAACGCCTCCGTTACCGTGCAGTACAAAGCGCTGATGGGCACCGAAGGCGTGAACATCGACTTCACCGACGACGGCATTAAACGCATTGCTGAAGCAGCCTGGCAGGTGAACGAATCCACCGAAAACATCGGTGCCCGTCGCCTGCACACCGTGCTGGAACGCCTGATGGAAGACATCTCTTACGACGCCAGCGAACGTCAGGGTGAATCCTTTACCATTGATGCAGAATATGTGAGCAAACATCTGGATGCGTTAGTGGCAGATGAAGATCTGAGCCGTTTTATCCTATAATCCCGGTAACTGCATTTTCATCACTGTTGATGGGGGCTCTGGCCCCCATTTTTATTGGCCGGAATAATGACTGAACAATCACTGAGTCGTACCCAGGCATGGCTGGAAAGCCTGCGCCCGAAAACATTACCGCTGGCGTTTGCCGCCATCGTCGTCGGAACGGCGCTTGCCTGGTGGCAGGGTCATTTCAATCCGCTGGTTGCTCTGCTGGCGCTCGTCACCGCCGGGCTGCTGCAAATTCTGTCGAACCTGGCGAATGACTATGGCGATGCGGTGAAAGGCAGCGACAAGCCCGATCGCATTGGGCCGCTGCGCGGGATGCAAAAGGGCGTTATCACCAAAGAGCAGATGAAGCGGGCGTTGATTATCACCGTGGCGCTGATTTGCATCTCAGGTATTGCGCTACTTGTTGCTTCGTACCAGACGATGCAAGATTTTATCGGCTTCCTGGTGCTTGGCGGGGTGTCGATTATTGCCGCCATCACCTATACCGTCGGCACGCGCCCGTATGGCTACATTGGGCTTGGCGATGTTTCCGTGCTGATTTTCTTCGGCTGGCTCAGCGTAATGGGCAGCTGGTATCTTCAGGCGCACACGCTTGAACTGTTAACGTTCCTGCCTGCCACGGCCTGCGGATTACTCGCCACGGCCGTGCTGAATATTAATAATCTGCGTGATATCAACAGCGATCGCGAGAACGGTAAAAACACCCTCGCCGTGCGTCTGGGGCCGGTTAACGCTCGCCGCTATCATACCGTTCTGCTGCTGGGCGCGCCGCTTTGCCTGGCGTTATTTAACCTGCTGGC
This sequence comes from Pluralibacter sp. UBA7423, assembly GCA_002470465.1. Classification (GTDB taxonomy): domain Bacteria; phylum Pseudomonadota; class Gammaproteobacteria; order Enterobacterales; family Enterobacteriaceae; genus Scandinavium. Next base: position 33,097 of record DKMD01000036.1, on the reverse strand, counting down.
GCTGCATAGCCCGTGGGGTTGGCTGTTTATTCTCGCTCTGCCGTTGCTTATCAGGCAGGCGCGTTTTGTCCTGACCCATCGCGACCCGGTCGATATGCGCCCAATGCTGGAACGCACGGTTAAAGCGGCTCTGCTGACTAACCTGTTGTTTGTGGTTGGGATTATTCTAAACCATGCGTTCGCTTAACTGACAAATATCAATTAACAATTGATGATTTTGCCAACAATGCGATTCGCACGATATACTGAAAACACTCACAGCTTCTGAACGTTAAGCCTATGAAATACGATACATCCGAGCTTTGCGACATCTACCAGGAAGATGTCAATGTCGTTGAACCGCTGTTCTCCAACTTTGGCGGACGGTCGTCGTTTGGTGGACAAATCATCACGGTGAAGTGTTTCGAGGATAACGGGCTCCTGTACGATATGCTCGAACAGAACGGTCGTGGCCGCATCCTGTTAGTGGATGGCGGTGGCTCCGTGCGCCGGGCACTGATTGACGCCGACCTCGCGCGCCTGGCCGTGCAAAATGAATGGGAAGGCATGGTGGTTTACGGTGCCGTCCGTCAGGTTGATGACCTGGAAGAGCTGGACATCGGTATTCAGGCGATGGCGGCTATTCCGGTCGGTGCCGCAGGAGAAGGCATTGGTGAAAGCGACGTGCGCGTGAACTTCGGCGGTGTTACGTTCTTCTCCGGCGACCATCTCTATGCCGACAATACCGGCATTATCCTGTCGGAAGACCCGCTCGACATTGAATAAGCGCTTCTGAAAAAGGCCTTCTCACTGAGAAGGCCTTTTTGTTTGCGGCAAACTTACTGGATCTTGCCTAAAAAGTCGCGTTTGCCCAGCGGCACGCCCGCCTGACGCAAAATGCCGTAGGCCGTGGTGGAATGGAAAAAGAAGTTCGGAACGGCGAACTGCCATACGAAGCTTTGAGCGGTGAAGTTCAGCTGATGCTCGCGGGCCTGAACCATCACCGGACGCTGATCGTCACCTGCGAGCTGTTCATCGCTGATGCTTTTCATATAAGCGATAGTGGCTGCGATGCGTGCCTGAAGCTCGGCAAACGTAGCTTCGTTATCTTCCATCACTGGCGCGTCAACGTCCGCCAGGCGGGCAATCGCGCGCTTAGCCATATCGCAGGCAACCTGTACCTGACGCTTCAGCGGGAACATATCGTCCGCCAGCTTCGCCTCCAGTAGCGTAGCCTCCTGAACCCCCTGCTCTTTTGCCCAGGCCGCGCTCTTTGCCAGAACGGCATCCAGACTCACCAGCCCGTGAATAAACTGCGCTTTCATTTCGCTATACAGTGACATTTTCAGCTTCCTTAATGGTGGTAAACCCATCGAGAATAAACTCAGGGCATAACGAAGAGTAGCGCGAATTGTGCGCCAATACGTTGAACCTGAGGGCATAAAAAAATCCGTAGCCCCAGAGGGTTACGGATTCTGATAAAACGAACTTGCGGTCGCGCTTAGTACAGCTTTTTCGCACAATCCAGCAGGTCAGTTCTGAATGGACGCTTCATATTTTCAATGGCGTCGATGATGTCGTGGTGAACCAGTTTTTCGTTCTGGATCCCGACACAGCGGCCGCCGAAGCCTTCCAGCAGAACTTCAATCGCGTATGCGCCCATGCGTGAAGCAAGGATGCGGTCATAAGGCACCGGGGAACCGCCGCGCTGGATGTGGCCCAGAACGGTTGCACGGGTTTCGCGCTTGGTTTCGGTTTCGATGAATTTCGCCAGCTCGTCCACGTCACACATGTGCTCAGTGATAGCCACGATCGCGTGTTTCTTGCCTTTCGCGATGCCCGCTTTGATTTCTGCCACCAGATCTTCGCGATTGAATTCAACTTCCGGCACCACGACAAACTCACAGCCGCCCGCAATGGCTGCCGCCAGGGTCAGATCGCCGCAGTAACGGCCCATCACTTCAACGATGGAGATACGCTGGTGAGAAGAAGAGGTGTCACGCAGGCGGTCAATCGCTTCCACGACGGTGCCCAGCGCGGTGAAGTAACCGATGGTGTAATCGGTGCCTTTGATATCGTTATCGATAGTGCCCGGCAGGCCCACGCACGGGAAGCCCATTTCGGTCAGGCGCTTAGCCCCCATGTAGGAACCGTCACCGCCGATAACCACCAGCGCGTCCAGGCCGCGCTTTTTCATGTTCTCGATAGCCACGGCACGGATGTGCTCTTCGCGGAATTCCGGGAAACGCGCAGAACCCAGGAAGGTACCACCGCGGTTAATCATATCGGACACGCTGTAACGGTCGAGCTGAACCATCCGGTCTTCGTACAGACCAAGGTAGCCATCATAAATACCCATTACTTCCAGACCTTCCGTCAGCGCGGCACGAACCACACCACGGATAGCTGCGTTCATGCCCGGCGCATCACCGCCGCTTGTCAACACACCGATTTTCTTAATCATGACTACCTCTGAACTTAGGAATGCTAAAAATTATTCTGTTGCCCGAAGCGCCCCCGTATCACGGGAGAGATCGACTCTATGAGAGATAGTATATCAGGCGCTTCGTGCTGAATTGATTCAGGTCAGACCAAACGGCGGTAATTTAGACAAAAATGCCGATCCGACCCCCATTTTTACAACGAATGACGAAAGTCCAAAAAGCCCTGTCGTCCCGAAGGCACAACCGAGCGCGGATCCTGATGAATAATGACATCAGAACCCGGAAAACGAAGCAAAATAGCCTGCTCAACCTGTTCAGCCACCAGATGCGCCTGAACCAATGGCAGATTGTCTTCCATTTCTAAATGAATCTGAATAAAGCGGGTCGGCCCTGACTGCCGCGTTCGAAGGTCATGCGCACCGCTCACGCCCGGCCAGGCGCTGACGATGTTAATGATTTCTTGCCGTTCTTCATCGGGTAAAGCCCGGTCCAGCAGAGACTGAACGGCTTCATACCCCATGCGTAACGCACTATATAAAATATAGATGCCAATACCCAATGCAAACAACGCGTCTGCGCGATGCCAGCCGTACCAGGCGAGCGCCAGCGCCACCAGAATGGCGCCGTTCATCATAACATCAGACTGATAATGAAGCATATCTGCACGCACCGCCTGGCTTTGCGTCTTACGCACGACCCAGCGCTGGAAGGTCACCAGCACCATCGTGCTGATAAGCGCAATCACCGTCACAATCATGCCGACGCCAGGCTCATGCATAGGCTCTGGCTTGATCAAATTCTGAATGCCGGTCAAAAACAGGAACAGGGCCGAACCGGAAATAAACATGCTCTGGGCAAGCGCGGCCAGCGATTCAGCTTTGCCGTGGCCGAACGTATGTTCTTCGTCGGCGGGCTGCAGCGAATAGCGCACGACCAGCAGATTGGTTAGCGAGGCGGCAATATCCACCAGCGAGTCCACCAGCGCGGCCAGAATACTGACGGATCCGGTGTACCACCACGCAAAAATCTTAATCAAAAGTAACACCGACGCCATCACCGTCGCGGCCAGCGCCGCACGGCTGACTAACCGGCCATAAGATTGATTCATAAACACTCCTGCACGTATCTGCGGGTAGTATAGCGGAATGCGCTCGAAGTCAGTGGCTGGAAAAAGGGCAAAAAAAACCCCCTCATCATGAGGGGGAAGACAGGGATGGTGTCTATGGCAAGGAAAACAGGGTTTGTTACTGGTTGCTACGGGTATTGCTACTACTGAACAGCGTTAGAGCTGAACCTTGCTGCATCCGTGCAACCTCACGCAACTGATCCATACGTTGCTGGTGTCTTTCATTTAAAACCGCTTGTTGCTCTGGCGTAAGCAGGCGGTACATCTGGTTGCGGACCCGGGCCATTTCGACCTGGCGAGCAACCTGCTCCTGCGCCATTTTTTCTGCCTGAGCGTGCACGGCGGTTTCATCAAATTTTTCTGCGGTGACAAGCTTATGCATTGTCTCCATTTCGCTAACATTAACAGGGGGCTGCTGGCGCCGGGCCTGTTGCATAAGATCCCGCATCTGTTGACGCTGATATTCGGTTAAACTTATGCCGTCAAACATATGGCTCTGGTGACTGCCCTGCGTCGCCCCATCATTTGGGGTCCAGTTAACGCTGGTAACGACTTCAGCAGCCTGGCTATTCGCACTTAGCGCCAGCGTTGAGGCCATGACGGCAGCGATAACATTGCGCATCAATTGCTCCCAGGTACTTTTGTTTCGCGATTCAACGAAAGCCAGTCTACGATTCAGGCTGCAAACATGCGTCAGGGGGTGTAAAACAACGTAAAGTCATGGATTAGCGAGCCTTGATGACGTAATTTCTGCCTCGGAGGTATTAAATCAATGAATAAAATCCTGTTAGTTGATGATGACCGGGAGCTCACCTCCCTGTTAAAGGAGCTGCTCGACATGGAAGGCTTCAATGTGCAGGTTGCCCATGATGGGGAACAGGCACTGGCGCTTCTGGATGACAGCATCGACCTGCTTTTACTCGACGTGATGATGCCGAAAAAGAACGGTATCGACACCCTTAAAGAGTTACGACAGACGCACCAGACACCGGTCATTATGTTGACCGCACGCGGCAGCGAGCTGGATCGCGTTCTCGGCCTTGAGCTGGGCGCAGACGACTACCTGCCTAAACCGTTTAACGATCGCGAGCTGGTCGCCCGTATTCGCGCGATCTTGCGTCGCTCCCACTGGAGCGAACAGCAGCAGACCAGCGAAAACAACTCACCAAACTTAGAAGTGGATTCTCTGAGCCTGAATCCAGGCCGTCAGGAAGCAAGCTTTGACGGTGCGACCCTTGAGCTGACCGGCACCGAGTTCACGCTGCTGTATCTGCTGGCACAGCATCTCGGCCAGGTGGTGTCTCGTGAACACCTGAGCCAGGAAGTGCTGGGTAAACGCCTGACGCCGTTTGACCGCGCCATCGACATGCACATTTCCAACCTGCGCCGTAAATTGCCGGAGCGGAAAGATGGCCATCCATGGTTTAAAACCTTACGTGGCCGCGGCTATCTGATGGTATCCGCTTCATGATAGGAAGTTTGACCGCTCGCATCTTTGCCATTTTCTGGTTAACCCTGGCACTGGTGCTGATGCTGGTACTGATGTTGCCCAAGCTTGACTCGCGCCAGATGACCGAACTGCTGGACAGCGAGCAGCGCCAGGGGCTAATGATAGAGCAGCACGTTGAAGCCGAGCTTGCGAACGATCCCCCGAACGATTTGATGTGGTGGCGCCGCCTGTTTCGCGCCATCGACAAATGGGCACCGCCTGGGCAACGCCTTCTGCTGGTCACCAGCGAAGGCCGCGTGATCGGCGCAGAACGCAATGAAATGCAGATCATTCGTAACTTTATCGGCCAGTCCGATAACGCCGATCATCCGCAGAAAAAACGCTACGGGCGTCTGGAAATGGTGGGGCCTTTCTCGGTCAGAGACGGGGAAGATAACTACCAGCTTTATTTGATTCGCCCGGCAAACACCTCGCAATCCGATTTCATCAACCTGCTGTTTGACCGCCCGCTGCTGCTGCTGATTGTCACCATGCTGGTGAGTTCACCGCTGCTGCTATGGCTGGCGTGGAGCCTCGCCAAGCCTGCACGTAAGCTGAAAAACGCCGCCGATGAGGTCGCCCAGGGAAACCTGCGCCAGCATCCTGAACTGGAAGCCGGGCCGCAGGAGTTCCTCGCGGCGGGCTCCAGTTTCAACCAGATGGTGACCGCGCTGGAAAGGATGATGACGGCTAACCAGCGCCTGCTGTCCGATATTTCTCACGAGCTGCGCACGCCGCTCACGCGCCTTCAGCTGGGCACCGCCTTGCTGCGTCGCCGGGCCGGAGAAAGCAAAGAGCTGGAGCGTATTGAAACGGAAGCGCATCGTCTGGACAGCATGATCAACGACTTGCTGGTAATGTCGCGCAATCAGTCGAAAAACGCGCTGGTCAGTGAAACCCTCAAGGCCAACCACCTGTGGGGGGAAGTGCTGGACAACGCCGCGTTTGAAGCGGAACAGATGGGGAAATCATTTACCGTCGAATATCCGCCTGGCCCATGGCCGCTGTACGGTAACCCGAATGCGCTGGAAAGCGCCTTTGAGAATATCGTGCGCAACGCCCTGCGTTACTCGCACACCAAAATCTCGGTCAGCTTCTCGGTGGATAAAGACGGCATCACCATTAACGTGGACGATGACGGCCCGGGCGTCAGCCCGGAGGACAGAGAGCAGATTTTCCGTCCGTTCTACCGCACAGACGAAGCCCGCGACCGCGAATCCGGCGGCACCGGGCTTGGCCTGGCTATTGTCGAAACCGCCATCCAGCAGCATCGCGGCTGGGTGAAGGCCGACGACAGCCCGCTCGGCGGTTTGCGTCTGACTATGTGGCTGCCGCTGTATAAGCGGGATTGATCAGCGTCTCCCCTCTCCCTAACCCTCTCCCAAAGGGAGAGGGAACCGATCGAGCCAATACCAATCAGGGTGCTGGTTTTCTCCCTCTCCTTATGGGAGAGGGCCGGGGAGAGGGTATCAGTCAATCTGAATCCCTACTTCCCCCACAACCTCCGCGAATTATCCTCAATCTGTCCGTTCAGACGCCGCTTCTGCATGGTTCTCGTCCAACTGACGGATAGCCCCGCCGCCGACAGCAGACGATGATACTGTTCGTCGTCATACGGCGTGTACCACGCAATCGCCGCCGCGCCATACACGGACACATTGCTCAGGCGGGAAACGAGAACCAGCGGCTGCTCCGTCGATACTTTTCCCGCCACAATGACCCGATACAGCCAGCCCATTTTGCCACTGCTTTGCATTAGAGAGGAAAAGTCGCTGATGCCGAAGTGATAGTTAAGCTTAAAGCACGGCGAGCGCGGCTGCGTCACCTGAATCAGCGCATCGCCCCAGCGGAAGATGTCGCCAATAAAAACGTTTTTCTCCGTCAGACCTTCCGTTGAGAGGTTCTCACCAAAGGCGGGCGCGCAGAACAGATCGGCCTGTTCCGGAAATTCACGCGCCCAGGCAGCGTAATGCTCGCGTGGATAATGGCACAGCGCGCGGTCCGGGCCACCGTGAATTTTCTTTTCCGCCTGCTCGTCACCCACCAGGCCCCGTTCGGTGAGTTCCAGCTCGCCGTCTACCTGCAATTTTGCAATCGCGCTTGGTCGGCTGCCCTCGTACTCCCGCACGCTGCCCGTAAAAACCTCCACCGGATATTGCATCTTCCCTCTCCTGCTGCTGACAACACATTGCCGCTATTTTTGCACGTAAACTACGCAAAATGCGACATGCGTAAAGCCGCGAGCGACGGATTCATGTTATCCATTAGTTAAAATGAAACACCATTTCACTATAAGGAGTTCATGCTATGACCCGTCATTCTGCGTTTAGCGGCGTATGGTGCCCCTCTATCACGCCAATGGACAGTGAAGGAAATATTGATTACGTCGGCATGTCGCGGCACCTCGCCCGCCTGACTGACGCGCGCATCGACGTCATCCTGCTGATGGGCAGCATCGGCGAGTTTGCTTCATTTTCACTGGAGGAGCGCCTTGCTCTCATTCGTAAAGCGCGGGAGATGTCGCCCCTGACGATGGTCGCCAACGTCTCCTCCACCTGCCTGAGTGACGTCGTGACGATGGCGCAGGCAGCTCACGACGCGGGCTACGAAGCGGTGATGGTATTGCCGCCCTATTATTACGCTCAGACGGCGAATCAGGTCCTGAGCTACTTCCGCAGGATTGGCCAGACGCTGAAGGGGAAATGGTTTGCCTATAACTTCCCGGCGCGCACCGGCTGCGATATCACCCCGGAGATTGCCGCCACGCTGGCCGCTGAATTTCCTGATTTCGCCGGTATCAAAGACACGGTCGATTGCCAGTCGCACACGCGAGACATGATCCTCGCCACTCAGGCCGTGCGCCCTGATTTTGCGGTACTTTCGGGCTATGACGAATATTTCATTCCGAACCTGATGGCGGGCGGCGCTGGCGTTATTTCAGGTCTGAACAACGTCATGCCGGAGCTGTTCGTCACGGCGCGTGAAGCCTGGCAAAAAGGGGATTTACCTGCACTCACCGGGGCCCAGCGTGAAATTGGCCGCTGCATGGCAATTTATGCCATCGGCGATGATTTTGTGACCACGATTAAAACGGTTGTCTCCCGCAAGTTCGGTTACAGTACGCCCGTTTCCCGCAACGCGGGCGGCGCGCTGAATGAGGCACAGCTTCAGCAGGCCGATCGTCAGTTCGACATCCGCTGAAAGCAAAAGAGCCTCACAATGCGAGGCTCCCTTTCATAATACCAGACAGGTCTATTTCACCGTATTACGCACATCAATCGCCACCGACTCGCTCTTCACTCTGCGTGACCAAACAGAGGTGATGATCGGCACCAGGATGGACGTTACGATAACTGACGTTGCCACCAGCGAAGTTGCAGCTGGCGCCATCGGTTTAAACGCAGGCACCATTTCTGCAATCAGAACGGGCGTGGCAACCGCAGCACCCGCTGAGCTGGATGCCGCAATCCCCGCCGTGCCATCGCCGCCGCCAATCAGCTTATCGGCAATAATCAGCGGAATGCCGGTGACCACAATCACCGCCAGGCCAAGCAGAACACCAAGCAGGCCGGTCTGGGCAATCACGCTCAAATCAATGGTGTTGCCCAACGCAAAGGCGAAGAACGGGATCAGCGTCTGTACCGCTTTGCCGAAAAAGTCGCGTAGCTCAGGATCGAGGTTACCCAACAGGAAGCCTACGAGGAACGGCAGCACTGCGCCAACAAACACGTGCGGTTCAAATGAGGCAATACCCGCCGTGCCGAGAATAATCATGGTCATCAGCGGGCCGGACTCCAGCGACATCAGCACGAACGCCCCCGCCTCTTCTTTGGTACCGTACTGCTGCATGATCGAGGCGTAGAGACCGCCGTTGGTCATGTCCATGCACGCCACCAGCGCCAGCGTCGAAAGCCCGGCAAAGAAACCCGCCTCAACGCCGTGCTCAGGAATAATTCGGGAGGCAATGGCCGCCACCACCCACGCCACCGCGATTTTAGTCACCACCAGCGTGCCGGATTTACGCAGCACGGTACCGGTGGCGCTCAGCTTGATGGAAGCTCCCATACAGAAAAACCACACGGCCAGAATCGGTACCGTTCCGGTGATCATTCCGTTGGTAAAAGAACCGAAGTATTTACCCGCATCCGGGGAGAAAGTGTGACACAGGGCGCCGAGGAACAGCGGCACCAGCATCATACCACCGGGGATTTTTTCAATTGCACGTTTGATTTGCATGACCACCACCCGTAAGAACGTATTGTTTTTCTGATTTTCAGACGCCGGATGACGCTCAAGGAGTGCCGCGGCAGGCCAACAATAGTCCCAACGAGGGGTGAGAACAGTGATCGAACAAACAAATTAAAACGATGTTTTATATTTATGGGATCAATGTTTTTATTTTTGATCTTTATCACAACTCCCGCGGCAGGCATAAAAAAACCCTGCTGAATCAGCAGGGTTTTGTCTTCTGCCCAGGGCAGGAGGCGCTAAATCGCCTTATTTTTTCGCTGCAAAACGCGCAGCCGCTTCGTCCCAGTTCACTACGTCCCAGAACGCTTTGATGTAGTCCGGACGACGGTTCTGGAATTTCAGGTAGTAAGCGTGCTCCCACACGTCCAGACCCAGAATCGGGAAGCCGGATGCGCCAGAAATCGCTTCGCCCATCAGCGGGGAATCCTGGTTAGCGGTTGAAACTACCGCCAGCTTGTCGCCTTTCAGCACCAGCCACGCCCAGCCGGAGCCGAAACGGGTGGCAGCGGCTTTTTCGAATTCCGCTTTGAAGTTGTCCACGGAGCCGAAATCACGCTCGATAGCCGCTTTCAGGTCGCCCTGCAGGGTGGTACCGGTTTTCAGGCCTTTCCAGAACAGGCTGTGGTTGGCGTGGCCGCCTGCGTTGTTGCGCAGCACGGTTTTCTTGTCTGCTGGCAGCTGATCCAGTTTGGTGATCAGCTCTTCCGCGGAGAGGTTTGCGAACTCCGGCAGGCTTTCCAGCGCCGCGTTAGCGTTGTTCACATAGGTCTGGTGGTGTTTGGTGTGATGGATTTCCATCGTCTGCTTGTCAAAGTGCGGCTCAAGGGCATCGTACGCGTACGGCAGGGATGGCAGTGTATAACTCATATTCATCTCCAGTTATTATCGGGCGGCAGAGGTGTTAACGCCGCGTAAGCAGTTGGTTCATTATAGTTATTTAAATGATATTGAAAATGTTTATCAATGCCGTAGTTTTAATAAGGTTATAACAATTGGTTATGTGGCTGATTTTGTGAGCCCGCTCAGGCGGAACACGCGCTTTTTGCCAGGTCCAGGGTTTACGCGGCAACGGTCTGAAGGTTAATCCGTTGACTGATTTTTACACTCATCAGGTCAGATGAAAGATTCATCGACGTAACACGTTGAGGATAAAAAAATGAGTCACGCGATTACGATGGGTATTTTTTGGCATTTGATAGGTGCAGCCAGTGCAGCCTGTTTCTACGCCCCGTTCAAAAAGGTTAAAAATTGGTCCTGGGAAACGATGTGGTCGATTGGCGGTATCGTCTCCTGGCTCATCCTGCCGTGGACGATCAGCGCCATGCTACTGCCAGATTTCTGGGCCTACTACGGTTCATTCAGCGCCTCCACGCTGCTACCCGTGTTCCTGTTCGGCGCGATGTGGGGCATCGGTAACATTAACTACGGTCTGACCATGCGCTACCTTGGCATGTCGATGGGTATTGGCATTGCCATCGGCATTACGCTTATCGTTGGCACGCTGATGACACCGATTCTGAACGGAGATTTTCACATTCTGGTTGGCACCGAAGGCGGGCGTATGACGCTGCTCGGCGTGCTGGTTGCCGTCGTTGGCGTGGGCATTGTGACCCGCGCGGGGCAGCTTAAAGAGCGTAAAATGGGCATCAAAGCCGAAGAGTTCAACCTGAAAAAAGGGTTGGTGCTGGCGGTCATGTGCGGGATTTTCTCCGCCGGGATGTCATTTGCGATGAACGCCGCAAAGCCGATGCATGAAGCCGCCGCCGCGTTGGGTGTCGATCCGCTGTATGTCGCTCTGCCAAGCTATGTCGTGATTATGGGCGGCGGTGCGGTAATTAACCTTGGCTTCTGCTTCATTCGCCTGGCAACAAAATCAAACTTGTCGGTAAAAGCAGACTTCTCGCTGGCAAAACCGATGATCGTCGGCAATATCCTGTTTTCCGCACTGGCAGGGCTGATGTGGTATCTGCAGTTCTTCTTCTACGCCTGGGGCCACGCCAGCATTCCGGCGCAGTACGACTACATGAGCTGGATGCTGCACATGAGTTTCTACGTGCTGTGCGGCGGCCTGGTTGGGCTGATTCTCAAAGAGTGGAATGCGGCAGGACGCCGTCCGGTCGGGGTGCTGAGCCTCGGCTGCGTGGTAATTATCATCGCCGCCAACATCGTTGGCCTGGGCATGGCGAACTGATTACGCCGCGGTTTTTTGACGATGACGCCATTGCCCTGGCGTCATCCCCACTTCGCGATTAAACACCACCGAGAAGTAGTTACTGTCCTCAAAGCCGCAGTGCATCGCAATTTCCCCGATCATCAATTCTGAATGCTGAAGCAGATATTGCGCGTGGCAGATGCGCAACTGGCGCAAATAGTGATTAATGGTCATCCCCGTCTGGCTGCGAAACTGCTGACGCAGCGTTCGCTCACTGCAGGCCTGCTGCTCACAGAATTTATCCAGCGCAAAAGGCCGGTTCAGACTACCCGCAAGGGCAGTCAGCAGCTTATCGAGCAGCGCTTCGCTCTCGGTGGCGGCAAGGTTATCGGTGGCATAGCGATGGCGGCGCAGCGTCACCACCAGCTGGGCAAACAGCAGCTCGGCCATATCGTCAATCTGGCCGCCCGTTTTGTGACTCTCCTGTTCCAGCGCGGTGATCACCTGCCGCGCCTGAGCCATACCGTTGCTGCCGATGCGCCAGTGCGGCGTCCAGACGGTGCCATTCAGGCCGGGAATGTGCGCCGCCCAGTCAAGGTTAAGCTTCAGCCGCTCCGGGCAGTAAATAATATTCTGTAAAACCAGATCGTTAACGGAAGCGTAGGAGTGCTTATCTTCCGCGCGGATGTAGAACAGATCGCCGCGCGTAATGCGGTAGGGCCTGTCGTTAAGGATATGCAGCCCGTTTCCGCGCCATACCAGCACCAGTTCGCAGAACTCATGCGTATGCTCAGCAAAGACGTTTTGCGGATAGCGATCGGCCACCGCCACCGCCTGCTGCGGGGAGGCAAAGAAATCGGCTTTGCGGAGAATGAGCTGGGCTGGCACGGAGGACCTCAAACAGCGAATAACTGCCTATTATTCGCTGTTTTACGGGCAAAAACGGTGACTGGACTCGCGTTACTGAGGCAGGGTGTCGCGCCCCTGGCGAATATCACGCGGTGACCACTGAAATTCGCGGCGAAACAGCGTCGAAAAGTGGTTACTGTCGCCAAAACCACAGCGAAAAGCGATATCCGTAACGCTCTCATCGCTGTGGCGTAGTAAGTGACGCGCTTTGGTCAGGCGAATACGATTGAGATAGCGCTGAGGCGTTAACCCGGTGTGCTGTTTCAGCTGGCGATGCAGGGTACGCAGCGACAGAGAAAAGCGTCCGGCAAGCGTTTCCCAGCAGACATCTTCCGCAAAGTGCTCTTCCAGCCACGCCATCATCAGATTCAGGCGCGCATCGTTGTTGGTCGCCTCCGCCGCCAGGCTCCCCTTGCGCAGCTGCACCAGCAGCTGCATAAACAGAATTTCGCGGTGGGCGATGGCGTGCATGTCAGTGCCATCATCGAGTACCTCCATCTGCTGCACAATTCCGCGCACCTGGTGCAACACAGACTGATTCACCCGCCAGTGTGAGGGGTAGATGCCATCCTGCTCCTGCGGCAGCAGCTTTTGCAGGCCGGAGAGAAACTGGAAAGCATCAGGCGAACGGTACAGGACGTTGGTCAGGCACAGATTGTCAGTGTGCTCATACAAATGGCGGTCGTGATCGCGGACAAAGCAAACCGTGCCGCCGGCAATGGTATAGGGTTGACCGTTGAACACGTGAATGCCCGTGCCGTGCTCAACGATAACAATCTCATGAAAATCATGGTGATGCTCAGGGAACTCGGCCTGTGGAAGCCGTGGCTCAATGGCAACAGGCGCATGTCCTGAAGGAAAGAAATCCACGCTGTGCAATACGGTCATAACAGTTCCGCCAGATGAGAAAAGTTATCAGGATAATAAGCAGCTCCCGCCAATCTCACCTTGAATTTTTGACAACAAAGCGCGCAAACCTCGTTCATTTTTCAAGAAACGACAGGAAAAATCAGGAAATGCGTTCAGCGTCACACCCGCATGAAACGGCATGATTACTGGAAAGTGTGAAGGCTCTCACGTTCACCTTTGCTTTCTTGCCAGCCGACTTTTACCGCTGTCAGTAGTGAGAAGGTAGCCAGTGCAGGGGTACGCCAGACTGATGCCATTGACCATCAGAAGGACCTCTCCAATGAGTTTTCGCCATTGTGTGGCCGTGGATTTAGGCGCTTCCAGCGGACGCGTCATGCTCGCCAGTTACGACCGCCAAAAACGGACCCTGGCGCTGCGGGAAATCCACCGCTTTGTGAATACGCTGCAGAAAGTGAACGGCACCGACTGCTGGGATATCGACAGCCTGGAAGCCGATATCCGCCTCGGCCTGAAGAAAGTCTGCGACGACGGCATTCTTATCGACAGTATCGGCATCGACACCTGGGGCGTGGACTACGTGCTGCTGGATAAAGACGGCCAGCGCGTCGGCCTGCCCGTCTCCTATCGCGACAGCCGTACTCAGGGCGTGATGCAGCTTGCCGAAACACAGCTGGGGCGTGCTGACATCTACCGCCGCAGCGGCATTCAGTTTTTACCCTTCAACACGCTGTATCAGTTCCGCGCCCTTGCAGATCAACAACCAGAGATCGTCGACAGCGTCGCCCACGCCCTGCTGATCCCCGACTATTTCAGCTTTCGCCTGACCGGCAAGCTGAACTGGGAGTACACCAACGCGACCACCACTCAGATGGTGAACATCAATACGGATAACTGGGATGAGAGCCTGCTCAACTGGGCGGGTGCGCCTCGCCGCTGGTTCGGCACGCCAACGCATCCCGGCAACGTGATTGGTCACTGGATTTGCCCGCTGGGCAATGAAATCCCTGTGGTCGCCGTTGCCAGCCATGATACCGCCAGCGCGGTCATTGCCTCGCCGCTGAAGGGTAAACATGCGGCTTACCTCTCCTCCGGCACGTGGTCGCTGATGGGTTATGAAAGCAAAACCCCGGCGACCAGCGACGTGGCGCTCACCAACAACATCACCAATGAAGGCGGCGCGGAAGGCCGCTACCGGGTGCTGAAAAACATCATGGGGCTGTGGCTGCTTCAGCGCGTGCTCAAAGAACAAAGCATCAGCGATATTGCGTCCTTAATCACTCAGACCCGCGATATCCCGGCCTGCAAATTTGTCATTAACCCGAACGACGACCGCTTTATCAACCCGGCCAACATGAGCGCCGAAATTCAGGCCGCGTGCCGCGAAAGCCAGCAGCCTGTCCCCCAAAGCGCGGCGGAACTGGCGCGCTGTATTTTCGATAGTCTGGCGCTGCTGTATGCCCGCGTGCTGCACGAACTCGCCGATCTTCACGACCACGCTTTTTCACAACTGCACATCGTCGGCGGCGGCTGTCAGAACGAGCTGCTGAACCAGCTTTGCGCCGATGCCTGCGGCATTTCGGTCATCGCCGGGCCGATTGAGGCCTCCACGCTCGGCAACATCGGCGTGCAGCTGATGACGCTAGACGAACTCAAAGACGTTGACGATTTTCGCGAGGTGGTGCGCGGCAACCATGCCCTCACCACCTTCACCCCGGATCCGAACAGTGAAATTGCCCGCTACGTCGCGCAATTTCAGCCACAACAGACCAAGGAGCTTTGCGCATGACCACTCAACTTGAACAAGCCTGGGAACTGGCAAAACAGCGTTATGCCGCTGTGGGTGTCGACGTCGAGGAGGCGCTGCGTCAGCTTGACCGTCTGCCCGTCTCGATGCACTGCTGGCAGGGCGACGACGTCGCCGGATTTGAAAATCCAGGCGGCGCGCTGACGGGTGGCATTCAGGCAACGGGCAACTATCCGGGCAAAGCCCGGAACGCCACGGAGCTGCGCGCCGATCTGGAGCAGGCGCTGAGCCTGATCCCGGGCCCAAAACGCCTGAACCTGCACGCCATCTATCTGGAGTCTGAGACGCCGGTTGGCCGCAACGAAATCAAGCCTGAGCACTTCAAAAACTGGGTGCAGTGGGCGAAAGCCAATAAGCTGGGGCTGGACTTCAACCCCTCCTGCTTCTCGCACCCGAACAGCGCCGACGGCTTTACCCTGGCAAGCGCCAACGATGAAATCCGACAGTTCTGGATTGACCACTGCAAGGCCAGCCGCCGCGTATCAGCGTACTTCGGCGAGCAGCTCGGCACGCCTTCGGTGATGAACATCTGGATCCCGGATGGCATGAAGGACCTGACCGTTGATCGCTTCGCGCCACGCCAGCGCTTAATGAACGCGCTGGATGAGATCATCAGCGAAAAACTGAGCCCGGCACACCACATCGACGCCGTGGAAAGCAAGCTGTTCGGCATCGGCGCGGAGAGCTACACCGTCGGCTCCAATGAGTTCTATATGGGCTACGCCACCAGCCGCCAGACTGCGCTGTGTCTGGATGCAGGTCACTTCCACCCGACCGAAGTCATCTCAGACAAAATCTCCGCCGCCATGCTGTTCGTGCCGCGCCTGCTGCTGCACGTGAGCCGTCCGGTGCGCTGGGACAGCGACCACGTGGTGCTGCTGGATGATGAAACCCAGGCCATCGCCAGCGAAATCATCCGCCACGACCTGTTCGACCGCGTCCACATCGGCCTCGACTTCTTCGATGCCTCCATCAACCGCATCGCGGCCTGGGTTATCGGCACCCGCAACATGAAGAAAGCCCTGCTGCGCGCGCTGCTGGAGCCAACGGCAGAGCTGCGCCAGCTGGAGCTGGACGGCGACTACACCGCGCGCCTGGCGCTGCTTGAAGAGCAGAAATGCCTGCCGTGGCAGGCCGTCTGGGAGATGTACTGCCAGCGCAACGATACCCCGGCGGGTAGCCAGTGGCTCGAGAGCGTGCGGGCCTACGAGAAAAATATCTTAGCAAAGCGCAAATAAATACACTGCCCGGCGGCGCGCTGCTTGCCGGGCCTACGGATAAATGTAGGCCGGGTAAGCGCAGCGCCACCCGGCATTTTCAAAGGATCCACAAAATTATGCAGACCATTATCGACGCCTGGTTCGTCCAGGGCATGATCAAAGCCACCACCGACGCCTGGCTGAAGGGCTGGGACGAGCGCAACGGCGGCAACCTGACGCTGCGCCTGGACGAGGCCGACATCGCACCGTTCGAAGCGGATTTCCATGCCAAACCGCGCTATATCGCCCTGAGCCAGCCGATGCCAGCGCTTGCCAACACGCCGTTTATCGTCACCGGCTCCGGCAAATTCTTCCGCAATGTGCAGCTCGACCCGGCGGCGAATTTAGGCATCGTCAAAGTAGACAGCGACGGCGCGGGCTACCACATTATTTGGGGGCTGACGCACGAAGCGGTGCCAACCTCTGAACTGCCGGCGCACTTCCTGTCCCACTGCGAGCGCATCAAAGCGACCCATGGCAAAGACCGCGTGATCATGCACTGCCACGCCACCAATCTGATCGCCCTGACCTACGTGCTGGAGAACAGCACCGACTTCATCACCCGCAAACTGTGGGAAGGCAGCACCGAGTGCCTGGTAGTGTTCCCGGACGGCGTCGGCATTCTGCCGTGGATGGTGCCGGGCACCGATGAAATCGGCGAGGCGACCGCCAAAGATATGCAGAAACATTCGCTGGTGCTGTGGCCGTTCCACGGCGTCTTCGGCAGCGGCCCGACGCTGGATGAAGCCTTTGGCCTTATCGATACCGCCGAAAAATCAGCAGAAGTGCTCGTCAAAGTCTATTCGATGGGCGGCATGAAACAGACCATCACCCGGGAAGAGCTGATTGCGCTCGGCAAGCGTTTTGGCGTCACCCCGATGCAGTCCGCTTTAGATTTGTACCCATAACAACATCGCGCCCCGCTGTCAGGGCTGACGGTAATGCGCTGGCTTACCCTCGCCACGCTCGTTGTCGTTGGCTATTTCCTGCGCTACAGCCGCAATGGATTTTACAACGGAGAAGGATTTAGCTGCCGGGTGGCGCTGCGTTTACCCGGCCTACGGTCATGCAGGCCCGTGCAAGCGCAGCGCCGCCGGGCATAAAAATCATCGTAATTAAGGAGAATAAAATGAGCTTTATGTTGGCACTGCCGAAAATCAGCCTGCACGGCGCGGGCGCAATTGGCGATATGGTAAATCTCGTGGCAAGCAAACAGTGGGGCAAAGCGCTGATTGTCACCGACGGGCAACTGGTGAAAATGGGCCTGCTTGACTCACTGTTTGCCGCGCTGGATGAGCATCAAATGTCGTATCACCTGTTCGACGAAGTGTTCCCGAATCCGACCGAAATGCTGGTGCAGAAAGGTTTTCAGGCGTATCAGGAGGCAGGCTGCGACTACATTATCGCCTTCGGCGGCGGCAGCCCAATCGACACCGCCAAGGCCGTGAAAATCCTCACTGCCAATCCGGGCCCGTCCACAAATTACTCAGGCGTCGGCAAAGTCAAAAATGCAGGCGTGCCGCTGGTGGCCATCAACACCACCGCCGGAACGGCCGCGGAGATGACCAGCAACGCAGTCATTATCGACAGCGAACGCCAGGTCAAAGAAGTGATCATTGATGCCAATATCATCCCGGATATCGCCGTAGACGATGCCAGCGTGATGCTGGATATTCCGGCCTCCGTAACCGCTGCCACCGGAATGGATGCGCTGACCCACGCCATTGAAGCCTATGTTTCTGTCGGCGCACACCCGCTCACCGACGCCAACGCGCTGGAAGCCATTCGCCTGATTACGCAGTGGCTGCCAAAAGCGGTCGATAACGGCCACAGCCTTGAAGCTCGCGAGCAGATGGCCTTCGGTCAGTATCTGGCGGGTATGGCCTTCAACAGCGCCGGGCTCGGGCTTGTTCATGCACTGGCGCATCAGCCAGGCGCCACGCACAACCTGCCACACGGCGTCTGCAATGCGATTCTTCTGCCGATCATCGAAAACTTTAATCGCCCGAACGCCGTTGCCCGCTTCGCTCGCGTGGCGCATGCCATGGGCGTCGACACGCGTGGTATGAGTGATGAAGCTGCCAGCATGGCCGCCATTCAGGCCATTCGCGACCTTAGCGCCCGCGTCGGCATTCCTGCTGGCTTCAGCCAGCTTGGCGTCACCAAAGCCGATATCGAAGGCTGGCTGGACAAAGCCCTCGCCGATCCGTGCGCGCCATGCAACCCACGCAGCGCCAACCGTGACGAGGTGCGTGAGCTTTACCTGGAGGCTTTATGATCCGCAAAGCTTTTATGATGCAGGTGCACTCACACGCGCATGAAGAGTATGAGCACCGCCACAATCCCATCTGGCCGGAGCTGGAAGCGGTGCTGAAAGCGCATGGGGCGCATCACTACGCCATCTACCTCGATAAGGCCCGCAACCTGCTTTTCGCAACGGTGGAAATTGAGTCTGAGGAGCGCTGGAATGCTGTCGCCAGCACCGATGTCTGCCAGCGCTGGTGGAAATATATGGGAGACGTGATGCCGTCAAACGCGGACAACAGCCCGGTGAGCGCGGAGCTGAAAGAGGTGTTCTGGCTGGAGTAAGCGCGGGTTTTGTTACTGGCCTCTCTCAGGAGAGGCCGCTTTTAGTTCTGTTCCGCCACCAGCAGCGCGTGCGTATCAGGCTCCAGCGCTTTGAAAACGTGTTCACGATCGGCGGGATAGCAAATATAGTCGCCTTCGGCTAATTCTTCGGGCGCTTCCGTCAGGCCCACCAGGGCGCGGCCCTGAGTCACAATAATATGTTCTACCGACCCCGGCGGATGCGGCTGAGAGATGCGGTCAGCGCCCGGCTGCGTCATCAGCAGGTAGATATCACGGCGTGCGCCCGGCGGGCAGGTTGCCAGTAAAATCGCCTGATAGTTGGCCTGCTCGGCCACCACTTTTGTACCTTCACCGCGGCGGATCACCTGTGTCGTCGGCAGCTGCGGCTCCAGCAGACGGGCGAACGGAATATCCAGCGCCACGCAAAGCGACCACAGCGTCTCCAGACTTGGATTACCGTTTCCGGCCTCCAGCTGCGACAGCGTGGATTTGGCAATGCCCGCGCGACGGGCAATCTCCGCCAGCGACAGCCCGGTTCGCTGGCGCTCCCGCACCAGGCTTTTGGCAATCACGCTGATTGGCTGCGTCATATACGGCTCCGTATTGCTTGCAAAATAAAGTCAAATCGAACGAATCGTTCATCTTGAAAAACGACCCCGGTGCGTTCATTATAATGGAAACTCGTTCGATATGGCTAATTTGTATGTTCAGACACTATCTCTCCTGCCTCAAAGGCGACACCATCAAGGCCATTTTCCTGGTCTGCGTGGCCGTGGGCGTCGTGGGGGTATCCTATGGCTCGCTGGCGATGTCGTGGGGCTTTCCCCTCTGGGTGCCGCTGGCGCTCTCGACGCTGGTGCTTGCCGGAGCGTCTGAATTTATGTTTATCGGCATTATCGCCAGCGGCGGCAATCCGCTGGCCGCCGCCGCCGCCGGTTTGCTGGTTAACGCCCGTCATATCCCGTTTGGCGTCGCGGTGCGTGACCTGGTTGGCAAACGCGCCGCCGGGCTGCTTGGCTGCCATATCATGAATGATGAAAGCGTGGTCTTCGGCATGTCTCAGCCCACGCCGGAACAGCGTAAAGCCGCGTACTGGCTGTGCGGCAGCGGCGTTGCAATCCTCTGGCCGCTGGGCGTCCTGCTCGGCAGCGGCGTCGGCAAGCTGCTGCCTTCGCCGGAAACCATCGGGCTGGATGCCGTCTTCCCCGCCATCCTTTTAGCTTTAGTGATCCCGGCGTTTAAAAAGCGCACCACGCTGATTCGCGCGGTGAGCGGCGCGGTCATTTCGCTGGCCTCCGTGCCGTTTACGCCTGCGGGCGTGCCGGTGCTGCTGTCGCTGTTTGGTCTTCTTGCGAGGAAAAAATAATGGGCGAGACGTTATGGATTATTGCCGGGATCGCCGTGCTGTCGGTCGGGACTTATCTGATGCGCTTTGGCGGTACGAAGCTGGGTAATAAGCTGGCGCTCTCCGAGCGTTCTCAGGCGATGCTCAACGATGCGGCCACCACGCTGCTGTTTGCCGTTGCGCTGGCTGCGACGTTCTTTGAAGGCAGCCATTTTGCCGGCAGCGCTCGCGTGCTCGGTGTGAGCGTTGCGGTGTTTCTCGCCTGGCGTAAGGTGCCGTTAATCTTTGTGATCCTCTCTGCTGCGGCAGTCACCGCTTTACTGAGGCTGGCAGGGCTTCACTGATTTGGGCATAAAAAAAAGCGCCCGAAGGCGCTCTTTCTGCAGTCGAACTCGATTATTTATTCAGTTCAGCGGTCATGTGCACTTTGTTACCGGTGAAAGCCTGAGTGATTTTGTAGGAAGAGGCACCCGCTTCCTGAGCCTGAGCGGCGATCTTCGCTTCTGCACCGTCGAGGGTAGAAGAGGTTGCGGTCACAGTCTGTGCTGCGAAAGAACCGAAAGAAGTAGCCAGAGCGATAACTGCGACAAAAGTTTTGATGCTTTTCATAATATAAACCCTTTCGTTAATCTGTTTTAGTAAGGCACCGTGCCTTGATGTGATAAATAGTAACGTCACATTCAGATAACGAATAGCGGAAGGTTTTGCTTACATCATTCAATTTTTTTGACTAATTGTCATACACTCAATAACCGCTGGGGGTGCGTATAAATCGTCGCCCTGCCCGGCTTGCAGAACCCGACCAGCGTCAGGTTGCAGCGCTCGGCAACTTCGACCGCAAGCGTGGTGGCCGCGGAAACCGCAAAGAGGATTTCCACGCCGCACATCGCCGCTTTCTGCACCATTTCATAACTTGCGCGGCTCGACACAAGCACTGCCCCCTGATGCCAGCTATCCCCTTCTCCAGCCCGTTTGCCCAGCAGCTTATCGAGCGCCACATGGCGACCCACATCTTCAAGTCCACCCACCAGCTTTCCATCCGGCATCACCCATGCTGCTGCGTGGGTGCAGCCCGTCATGCGGCCAACCGGCTGAACGTCGTTGAGGTGTTCCAGGGCTAAATCGAGATATTTCAGGCTGAAGGTCTGGGTGAAAGGCAACGGTGCCACCGGACGACCCACGTCGTCGAGCTGCTCCACCCCGCAGACGCCGCAGCCGGTACGTCCAGCCAGCGCACGGCGCCGCTCTTTAAGCGCCATAAAGCGACGGCTGGAAAGCTCGATGCGCACTTCCAGCCCGTTACAGGCCGGTAACACATCCATCCCGTAAATCTCTGCGCGGTTTTCAATAATCCCTTCGGATAAGGAAAAACCGACAGCAAACAGCTCAAGATCTTTCGGCGTCGCCATCATCACCACATGGGAAATGCCGTTATAAACCAGCGCCACGGGCACTTCCTCGGCGAGTTCATCCTGCCGGGTGTGCTGCAGATCCTGGCGATTCCAGAGGCTGACCTGGCGCATTCCAGTGAGTTGACTCACATTTTCATCCTGTGCTGATGAGTTTCTGTTCACTTCGCGTTAACCGTATTGGAACAAACGTACCTAACATGTGGTACTCTGAATAGATATCCCTCCGGGAAAGAGGGAGATTTACCCCTAATTCTGAACCTTTGCGGCAATGACCGCAAAGGTTAATAACAATCCATCCCCTTAGCGGTTCAGGTATTGAAGGGCGACGGGGAAGCAATGTCGAAACAAGGAGTGACCCATGCAGGTCAGCAGAAGGCAGTTCTTTAAGATCTGCGCTGGCGGTATGGCAGGCACCACGGCAGCAGCACTGGGCTTTGCCCCGAGTGTCGCACTGGCGGAGACGCGGCAGTACAAACTGCTGCGCACCCGTGAAACCCGTAACACCTGCACATATTGTTCTGTCGGTTGTGGGCTGTTGATGTACAGCCTCGGCGATGGAGCCAAAAACGCCAAAGCATCTATCTTCCATATCGAAGGGGATCCGGATCACCCGGTTAACCGTGGCGCGCTCTGCCCGAAAGGGGCAGGCCTGGTGGATTTCATCCACTCCGCAAGCCGCCTGAAATACCCAGAATACCGCGCGCCGGGTTCCGATAAATGGCAGCAAATCAGCTGGGATGACGCGTTTGACCGCATCGCGAAGCTGATGAAGGCCGACCGTGACGCCAACTTCATTGCACAAAACGCCGAAGGCACCACCGTTAACCGCTGGCTCTCCACCGGGATGCTGTGCGCCTCTGCTTCCAGTAACGAATCCGGCTATTTAAGCCAGAAATTCTCCCGCGCACTCGGCATGCTCGCGGTGGACAACCAGGCGCGCGTCTGACACGGACCAACGGTAGCAAGTCTTGCTCCAACATTTGGTCGCGGTGCGATGACCAACCACTGGGTGGATATTAAGAACGCCAACCTGATTGTAGTGATGGGCGGTAACGCCGCTGAAGCGCATCCGGTCGGGTTCCGCTGGGCGATGGAAGCCAAAATCCACAACGGTGCCAAACTTATTGTTATCGATCCGCGCTTTACGCGTACGGCATCGGTGGCAGATTTCTATACGCCAATTCGTTCCGGGACGGACATTACCTTCCTCTCCGGGGTGATCCTGTATCTGCTCAACAACGAAAAAATTAACCGTGAGTACACCGAGGCGTACACCAACGCCAGCCTGATCGTGCGCGAAGATTACGCGTTCGACGACGGCCTGTTCTCCGGCTATGACGCAGATGCACGCAAGTATGACAAAACCAGCTGGAACTATGAGCTGGACGAAAACGGTCATGCCAAACGCGATACCACTCTCACCCACCCACGCTGCGTGTGGAACCTGCTGAAAGAGCACGTTTCCCGCTATACGCCGGAAATGGTTGAGAACATCTGCGGTACGCCGAAGGCCGACTTCCTGAAAGTTTGTGAGTACATCGCTGAAACGAGCGCACACGACAAAACCGCATCATTCCTGTATGCGCTGGGCTGGACGCAACACTCCGTGGGTGCGCAGAACATCCGCACGATGGCGATGATCCAGCTGCTGCTCGGCAATATGGGCATGGCCGGCGGCGGCGTGAACGCGCTGCGCGGTCACTCCAACATTCAGGGCCTGACCGATCTCGGCCTGCTGTCACAAAGCCTGCCGGGCTACATGACGCTGCCGAGCGAAAAACAGACCGACCTGCAAACTTACCTGACGGCCAACACGCCTAAACCGCTGCTGGAAGGCCAGGTGAACTACTGGGGTAACTATCCGAAGTTCTTCGTCTCAATGATGAAGGCGTTCTATGGGGATAAGGCAACGGCTGAAAACAGCTGGGGCTTTGACTGGCTGCCGAAGTGGGACAAAGGCTACGACGTTCTGCAGTACTTCGAGATGATGTCACAGGGCAAGGTGAACGGCTATATCTGCCAGGGATTCAACCCGGTGGCGTCGTTCCCGAACAAGAACAAAATTGTGGCTTCGCTTTCGAAGCTGAAGTTCCTCGTGACCATCGACCCGCTTAACACCGAAACGTCTACGTTCTGGCAGAACCACGGCGAGTCTAACGACGTTGATCCGTCGAAGATTCAGACCGAAGTCTTCCGCCTGCCGTCCACCTGCTTTGCCGAAGAGAACGGCTCCATCGTCAACTCCGGACGCTGGTTGCAGTGGCACTGGAAAGGCGCGGACGCCCCGGGTAGCGCTAAAACCGACGGCGAAATCCTGGCAGGCATTTTCATGCGCATGCGTGAAATGTACGCCAAAGACGGCGGTCCGGTACCGGAGCCCGTACTCAACATGACGTGGAACTACTCCACGCCGGAAGAGCCTGCTTCAGAAGAAGTTGCAATGGAGAGCAACGGTAAAGCGCTGGCCGATATTACCGACCCGGCAACGGGCGCGGTCATCGTCAAGAAAGGGCAGCAGCTCACTTCGTTTGCACAGCTCCGCGACGACGGCACCACCTCCAGCGGCTGTTGGATCTTCGCGGGCAGCTGGACGCCGGACGGCAACCAGATGGCGCGTCGTGATAACGCCGATCCGTCAGGCCTGGGCAATACGCTCGGCTGGGCATGGGCGTGGCCGCTCAACCGCCGCATTCTCTATAACCGCGCCTCCGCTGACCCTCAGGGTAAACCGTGGGATCCGAAACGCCAGTTGCTGAAATGGGACGGCGCGAAATGGAGCGGGATGGATATTCCGGACTACAGCACCGCAGCACCGGGGTCTGACGTCGGGCCGTTCATCATGCAGCCGGAAGGCATGGGTCGCCTGTTTGCTCTCGATAAGATGGCGGAAGGACCGTTCCCGGAACACTATGAGCCGTTTGAGACACCGCTTGGCACCAACCCACTGCATCCAAATGTCGTGTCGAACCCGGCAGCACGCGTGTTTAAAGACGACCTGGCGGCAATGGGTAAAGCCGATAAGTTCCCGTACGTGGGTACCACTTACCGTCTGACCGAGCACTTCCACTACTGGACCAAGCACGCGCTGCTCAACGCCATCGCGCAGCCGGAACAGTTTGTGGAAATTGGCGAAAAGCTGGCGAACAAGCTTGGCATCGGCCACGGCGATACCGTTAAAGTCTCTTCCAACCGTGGCTATATCAAGGCCAAGGCGGTGGTGACCAAGCGTATCCGCACGCTGAAGGTGGACGGTAAGGACGTGGATACCATCGGCATCCCAATCCACTGGGGTTACGAGGGCGTGGCGAAGAAAGGCTTTATCGCCAATACCCTGACGCCGTACGTCGGCGACGCCAACACCCAGACGCCGGAGTTCAAATCCTTCCTCGTGAACGTGGAAAAGGTGTAACGGAGACGACTTATGGCTTATCAATCCCAAGATATCATCCGTCGTTCCGCGACTAACGGCTTAACGCCACCGCCAGAGGCACGCGACCACCAGCAGGAAGTGGCGAAGCTTATCGACGTGACCACCTGTATCGGCTGTAAAGCCTGTCAGGTGGCCTGTTCGGAGTGGAACGATATCCGCGATGAAATCGGCAGCAACGTCGGGGTGTACGACAACCCCGCCGATTTGACCGCCAAGTCCTGGACGGTGATGCGCTTCTCGGAAGTGGAGCAGAACGACAAACTGGAATGGCTGATCCGCAAGGATGGCTGCATGCACTGCGCCGACCCAGGCTGCCTGAAGGCGTGTCCGTCTGAGGGGGCTATCATTCAGTATGCCAACGGCATCGTCGACTTCCAGTCTGAGCAATGCATCGGCTGCGGTTATTGCATCGCAGGCTGCCCGTTCGACGTACCGCGCCTGAATCCGGAAGACAACCGTGTCTACAAATGTACGCTGTGCGTAGACCGCGTTACCGTGGGCCAGGAACCGGCCTGCGTGAAGACCTGCCCGACTGGCGCTATCCACTTTGGCTCCAAAGAGGATATGAAAGTGCTGGCAGGCGAACGCGTGGCAGAGCTGAAAACGCGCGGTTATGACAACGCGGGCCTGTACGATCCGGCGGGCGTTGGCGGTACGCACGTGATGTATGTGCTGCACCACGCCGACAAGCCGAATCTCTATCACGGCCTGCCGGAGAACCCGGAAATCAGCCAGACCGTTAAGTTCTGGAAAGGCATCTGGAAACCGCTTGCCGCCGTTGGCTTCGCAGCAACCTTTGCCGCCAGCATCTTCCACTACGTCGGGGTTGGGCCAAACCGCGCCGATGAGGAAGAGGACAATCTGCATGAAGAGAAAGACGAGGTGCGCAAATGAAACGTCGTGACACCATCGTGCGCTACACCGCGCCGGAACGCATCAACCACTGGGTCACCGCCTTCTGCTTTATTCTGGCGGCAGTGAGCGGGCTGGGCTTTTTCTTCCCGTCCTTCAACTGGCTGATGCACATTCTCGGTACGCCGCAGCTGGCGCGCATTGTGCATCCCTTCGTCGGGGTGGTGATGTTCGCTTCGTTCATCATCATGTTCTTCCGCTACTGGCACCATAATCTAATCAATCGGGATGATATCTTTTGGGCGAAGAATATTCGTAAGATCGTCGTCAACGAGGAAGTGGGGGACACCGGACGCTATAACTTCGGCCAGAAATGCGTGTTCTGGGCGGCGATTATCTTCCTGGTGCTACTGCTGGTGAGCGGCGTGATTATCTGGCGTCCGTACTTTGCGCCAGCGTTCTCCATTCCGGTGATCCGCTTCGCGCTGATGCTGCATTCATTTGCCGCGGTAGCGTTAATTGTGGTTATTATGGTGCATATTTACGCCGCCCTTTGGGTGAAAGGTACCATTACCGCGATGGTGGAAGGCTGGGTCACCAGCGCATGGGCGAAAAAACATCACCCGCGCTGGTACCGGGAAGTCCGCCAGAAACAGGAAAAAGAGACCGAATGAGTATTCGCATAATCCCGCAAGATGAACTGGGGAGTAGCGAGAAACGCACGGCGGAAGCAATTCCGCCGTTATTATTCCCGCGACTGAAAAACCTCTATCACCGCAGAGCGGAACGCCTGCAGCAGCTGGCTCAGGACAATCCGCTGGGCGACTACCTGCGTTTTGCTGCGCTTATCGCCCATGCGCAGGAAGTGGTGCTGTATGACCACCCGCTGCAAATGGATCTGACCGCGCGCATTAAAGAAGCCGCAGCTCAGGGCAAACCGCCGCTGGATATTCACGTCCTGCCCCGCGACAAGCACTGGCAAAAATTGCTGCAGTCGATGATAGCCGAGCTGAAGCCTGAAATGAGCGGCCCGGCGCTGGCGGTTATCGAGAATCTGGAAAAAGCCTCCGATACGGAGCTGGAAGCGATGGCGAGCGCCCTGTTCGCTTCCGATTTCGCTTCCGTCAGCAGCGATAAAGCCCCGTTCATCTGGGCTGCGCTGTCGCTCTACTGGGCACAAATGGCCAGCCTGATCCCCGGCAAAGCACGAGCGGAGTACGGCGAGCACCGCCAGTTCTGTCCGGTCTGCGGATCGATGCCGGTTTCAAGCGTTGTGCAGATTGGCACCACCCAAGGGCTGCGCTATCTGCACTGCAACCTGTGTGAGTCTGAATGGCACGTGGTGCGCGTAAAATGCAGCAACTGCGAACAGAGCCGCGATTTGCACTACTGGTCTCTGGATAACGAGCAGGCATCGGTCAAAGCGGAAAGCTGCGGCGACTGCGGTACTTACCTGAAGATTCTGTACCAGGAAAAAGACCCGAACGTTGAGCCCGTAGCCGACGACCTTGCCTCGCTGGTGCTGGACGCACGCATGGAGCAAGAGGGCTTTGCCCGCAGCTCTATCAACCCGTTCCTGTTCCCGGGCGAAGGTGAGTAACACGTTAAGTAACCGGGTGCAGATGCGCCCGGTTAACATTTTTTGTATACCTCATCTCTTGCCATAACCTGGCATTCATCCCAAATCTCCGCCTGTTGCCCATACCACATGCAAAACTTATGCGATCGGCTTTCCGGAATCTGAAGCTGATTAATTTATCGTCTATTCAATACTGAATATTGACGATATAACCCCCTTTCAGACAAGGCATTGATCATCTCTTACGGAAAGATGTGTTCATGTTTTAACCGTCGAGTGCTATCTTGTGTGAATAGATAACACAAGTGAGTGAAATTATGCCCAGGACAACAAGCATTACAATTGGCGAACATCTCGATCGCTTTATCAGTGACATGGTTGAAAGCGGACGCTATGGATCCACAAGTGAAGTGATCCGCTCCGCGTTACGGTTGCTGGAAGAGCAGGAATTACGCAATGGACAGTTACGAGAGGCGCTGGAAGAAGGACTCCGCAGTGGTGAAAGTCCACTCACCCTGCATGAGATTGCGGCAAGGAAAAAACGCAGCTTAAATGTATAAACTTTCGTATCGGGCAGCAGAGGATTTTGGGACAGTTTATGAATACACGTTCAGGCAGTTTGGCCCACAACAGGCAGACAGCTACACGAACCAACTGGACGCGATCCTTACGTTACTGGCCAAAAATCCCCATATGGGGCGTGATGTTTCAGAGATCGTTGAAGGGATTCGTCGTCACGAACACAGCCATCATGCCATCTTTTACCAGACAATGGATGACGGGATTTTTATCATTCGTATTCTGCATCAGAAAATGAACCCCCACTTACACCTCCTTTAACCTTACTCCTCCTCGTTGCCGCCCTCTTCCAGCGGCCCGAAGGGTTTGGCGGGCAGAACGATATAGATGCCTTCAAAAACGGCACCCGGATGCTCATCGCCAAACAGCTCAACCTGAAGCTGTACTCGCGCCTTACGGCCACGAGCAAGGCGATCGAGGTCACCGCTGAGTGAACCCAGGTCAGCAATGGCGCTGGGTTTGCCGCTGATAGGGCTGCTGTAACGAATGTGGGCATCGGCCAGAATGATGGTGCCGCCGAGATGACGTTCGCGCAGCATCAGCCAGATAAGTCCCCAACCGGTGAGCGTCGCCAGCGAGAACAGACTGCCGGCGAACAGCGTATTGTGCGGGTTCTGATTGCCGATCTCCGGCATGGTCGTGATAAATTTTTGCCCGGTGTACTGCTGAATGCGCACGCCCATCTTTTCGCTAAGTGGGATATGTTCGTACCAGGCCTGCTGAAGCTGACCGCACCAGTCGCCGCGGTGCAGAATGTCGTCGAGCGTCGCCACGGGTTTAATCATCAGGAAGTGGCGCACTGGCGTAGTTTGCGGGGTGGTAATCTCACCCTGGTTTACGAATCCGAGCTTGGCAAAGAACTCCACCGCGTCTTCGCGGGCGCTACAGGTAACGCGTTTGACGCCCTCCTGACGCGCGACCGATTCCAGCGTCATCGCCATCAGCGTGCCGAGCCCTTTATCCTGCACGGCAGGATCCACGGCCATAAAGCGAATCGACGCTTCGTTGTCCCCGTTGATGTACAAGCGTCCAACCGCCACCAGGTTGCCAGACTCGTCCATCACCATCTGGTGATGCGCCATCGCATCCCAGGCGTCGCGCTCGGAGCCCTGCGGCTGATGGAGCGGCTTGCGCAACATCTCCCAGCGAAACTGATAATAACGCGCTAACTCTTCTTCCGTTTGCGGTACTCGAAGGTGATACATAGCAGAACTCTCTTTTGCCGCCCGCGACCAGCCTGCATGAAGGCTGTTCATACCTGCAACCAGAAGGTCACGGGACCGTCATTAACCAGTGAAACCTGCATATCAGCCGCGAAGCGCCCCGTCTGGGTATGCATCTCCTGCTGACGACAACGCTCAACAAAGTACTCATACAGCGCTTCGGCTTTATCAGGCGCGGCCCCGCGCGAGAAGCCAGGACGCATACCACGTTCGGTATCTGCCGCCAGCGTAAACTGCGACACGACCAGTACGCTACCGCCCGCCTGCTGCACGTTAAGATTCATTTTACCGTCGGCGTCGCTGAAGATTCGATAGCCCAGCACGCGCTCGCACAGGCGATTTGCTTTTTGCTCGTCATCCTCTTTTTCGACACCCAATAACACCAAAAGTCCCTGACCAATTTCTCCCGTCACCTCTCCCTCCACGGTGACGTTGGCACGGGTTACGCGCTGAATTAATGCAATCATGGTTGTTCTTCTTCTTCCTGGGATGCAGCGAGTTTGAGTTTGCGGTATTCCCCGAGAGTGACAGTAATTTCGGCCCCAAGCAAGACGATACACCACGTCCAGTAAACCCAGACGAACAAAATGGGGATAACCGAAATCACACCGTAAATCAGCTGATAGGACGGGAAAGTGGTGATGTAGAGCGCAAATCCCTTTTTCCCCAGTTCAAATAGCGCAGCGGCCACCAGCGCGCCAAGTACCGCATCGCGGTTCAGCACGCGCGTGGTCGGTACAATGCTGTAGAGCAGCCAGAAGGAGATCCAGGAAAGCAGCAGCGGGAAGATACGCAGGACGTTATCAATGACGCCGTTGAGCTCGCTCGCCCAGCGTAATGAGAGCAGATAAGAGCTGATGACCAGGCTTGCTCCCGCCAGCAACGGTCCGAGCGTCAGGATCATCCAGTAGACGGCGAACGAGTAAACCTTTGGCCGCACCCGTTTGCTGCGCCAGATAGTGTTCAGTGCGCTATCGATGGCGTACATCAACAGCAGAGCCGTGACGATCAGGCCACAGGCACCGACGGCGGTCATTTTACTGGAGTTAGCAACGAACTGTTCGATGTAGCGCTGAATAACATCGCCCGTGGCGGGCAGGAAATTGGCGAAGACAAAATGACGCAGCGTCAGGCTGACGTCAGAAAACATCGGAAATGCCGCGAACAGCGCAAAAATAACGGCGATAAGCGGCACCAGGGAAAGTAACGATACATAAGCCAGATTGCCGGCCAGCGTCGTCATATTGTCTTCATCAATGCGCCGCCAGAGAAGCTTCAGCCAGGCGAAGAACGGCCCGGCGTGTCGGGTGGCTTTTTGATGAACGGTTTTTAGCATAGCTGTTTCGCAAAATACTCGGGAATGGTGTCTTTTCCGGTCACCAGAATGCTGTTAATGCCCAGCTGTCTGGCGCCCTCTATATTATCGACGTTATCATCGAAAAAGACCGTATCGTTTGCGGAAAAACCTTCGGCTTCCAGCACCTGCTGATAAATTCGCGTTTCCGGTTTACGCATACCCATTTCCTGCGACAGGTAAATATGGTCAGCGGATTCGCGCACTTCCGGATATTCATCCGGCCAGAAGGTAGTATGCAGACGATTGGTATTCGACAGCACCACCACACGATGACCCTGCTGGCGAAGTTTACGCATAATCGCAGTCACCTCCGGACGCAATCCCACAAAAATCGCCTGCCAGCCATGAGAAAATTGCTCGTAGCTCAGCGGTAAATCCATTTCATGACACAGCGCTTCGGCGAAAGCTTCATCAGAGATTTCCCCTCGCTCGTGCTGATGAAATGCTTCTCCCATGACGAATTTCTGCTTCAGGGTTGCCAGCGGCACACGGCTGAAATCACTCCACGCGCCAAACACGCGGTTGAAGTCAATGTCGACAATCACATTACCTAAATCAAAGATATAGAGCATGATCCTCTCCTTTTGCGTCATGGAAAAATAACTGTAGCGGGAAAGAGGAGGTTTGACTACAAGGAGGAGATGCCTGGCGCAGAAAAGGGTACGTTGCTTTTCCGGACGGCAACCAACAAAAAAACCGCTGAATATCAGCGGCTTTTTTATTTCAGCACGAACAGACTAAAAATTAGTCTTCTTTCGGGCCACGCATTGCGCGTTTACGGTCGTTCTCGGTCAGGTGACGCTTACGGATGCGGATAGAAGTTGGGGTAACTTCTACCAGTTCGTCGTCATCGATGAACTCCAGAGCCTGCTCCAGGGTCATCTTCACTGGCGGAACCAGAACCGTTGCTTCGTCAGTACCAGACGCACGCATGTTGGTCAGTTTCTTACCGGTCAGGCAGTTAACGGTCAGGTCGTTAGAACGGCTGTGAATACCGATGATCTGACCTTCGTACACTTCTGCACCGTGACCCAGGAACAGCTTACCGCGGTCCTGCAGGCTGAACAGCGCGAACGCAACCGCTTTACCCTGACCGTTGGAGATCAGTACGCCGTTGTTACGCTGACCAACATCACCTGGACGCACATCGTCGTAGTGGCTGAAGGTAGAGTACAGCAGACCGGTACCGGAGGTCATGGTCATGAACTCTGAACGGAAACCGATCAGACCACGGCTTGGGATCACGTAGTCGAGACGTACGCGGCCTTTTCCGTCTGGATTCATGTTTTTCAGGTCGCCTTTGCGCTCACCCAGAGCCTGCATAACAGAACCCTGATGCTGCTCTTCAACGTCCAGCGTTACGTTTTCGAACGGCTCTTGTTTACGGCCGTCGATTTCGCGGAAGATAACTTTCGGACGGGAAACCGCCATCTCGAAACCTTCACGACGCATGTTTTCAATCAGAACGGACAGGTGCAGTTCACCACGGCCAGAAACGCGGAATGCGTCTGCATCCGGGGTTTCTTCCACGCGCAGCGCAACGTTGTGCACCAGCTCTTTGTTCAGGCGGTCAAGAATCTGACGGGAGGTAACGAATTTACCTTCTTTACCACAGAACGGAGAGGTGTTGACGTTGAAGAACATGCTCACGGTTGGCTCATCAACGGACAGCGCTGGCAGCGCTTCTACCGCCTGCGGGTCGCAGATGGTGTCGGAGATGTTCAGCTCGCCCAGACCGGTGATCGCGATGATGTCGCCGGCTTCAGCCACGTCGCTCTCGATACGCTCCAGACCCAGGTGGGTCAGTACTTTACCGACTTTACCGTTACGGGTTTTGCCTTCGCTATCGATGATAGTGACCTGCTGGTTCGGCTTCACTTTACCGCGTTTGATGCGGCCGATGCCGATAACGCCAACGTAGTTGTTGTAGTCCAGCTGGGAGATCTGCATCTGCAGAGTCCCTTCCAGATCGACGTTTGGCGCAGGAACGCGGTCAACGATCGCCTGATACAGCGGGGTCATGTCTTCCGCCATATCTTCGTGATCCAGACCCGCGATACCGTTCAGCGCAGAAGCGTAAACGATAGGGAAGTCCAGCTGCTCGTCGGTCGCGTCGAGGTTAACGAACAGGTCGAAGACCTGATCCACAACCCAGTCTGGACGCGCGCCAGGACGGTCAACTTTGTTGATAACAACAATCGGCTTCAGACCATGGGCGAACGCCTTTTTGGTCACGAAGCGGGTCTGAGGCATTGGGCCATCCATTGCGTCAACGACCAGCAGCACGGAGTCTACCATGGACATTACACGTTCAACTTCACCACCGAAGTCGGCGTGGCCTGGGGTATCAACGATGTTGATACGGTAGTCATTCCATTTGATAGCGGTGTTTTTAGCGAGGATGGTAATCCCACGCTCTTTCTCCAAATCGTTGGAGTCCATCACACG
>DKMD01000011.1 GCA_002470465.1 Pluralibacter sp. UBA7423 | reverse complement strand
AAAGCATGGGGTTTTTTTGTTTTCTTTGCCCAAAATGCAGTTTTATCGATAGCCATTTTTACTGCTCATCCACATCATTCCCACAGCTATATCCACAACACTTTTCGTAAATTACGTCGTGAAACTTTCTCACCTTCAGCATGCAGACTCGACATTTGCCGTATTTCTGGTTATCTTCAGCTATCTGGATGTCTAAACGTGTAAACGTATGCTGTGAGGTAATAAGGTTATGCCGATTCGGGTGCAGGACGAGCTGCCAGCCGTTAATTTCTTACGTAATGAGAACGTCTTCGTAATGACGGCATCGCGTGCGACCAACCAGGAAATTCGCCCGCTGAAGGTGCTGATCCTCAACCTGATGCCGAAAAAAATTGAGACGGAAAACCAGTTTCTTCGCCTGTTATCGAACTCACCGCTCCAGGTCGACGTGCAGCTGCTGCGCATCGATGCGCGGGAATCCCGCAACACACCAGCGGAGCATCTCAACAATTTCTACTGTAATTTTGAGGACATTCAGCACGATAATTTCGATGGCCTGATTGTCACCGGCGCGCCGCTGGGCCTGGTTGAATTCAATGATGTTGCCTACTGGCCGCAGATCAAACAGGTGCTGGAATGGGCAAAAGATCACGTCACTTCAACGCTGTTCGTCTGCTGGGCGGTTCAGGCGGCGCTGAATATTCTGTATGGCATTCCGAAACAGACCCGTACGGAAAAACTCTCAGGCGTCTATGAGCACCATATTTTGCATCCTCACGCACTGCTGACGCGTGGTTTTGATGATTCATTTCTGGCACCGCATTCCCGCTATGCTGATTTCCCGGCGGCGCTTATCCGCGACTACACCGATCTCGATATTCTGGCCGAAACGGAAGACGGAGACGCCTACCTGTTTGCCAGCAAAGACAAGCGCATCGCCTTTGTCACCGGGCATCCGGAGTATGATGCTCACACCCTGGCAAGCGAATATTTCCGTGATGAAGAAGCCGGGCTGTCACCTGAAATACCGTACAACTATTTCCCGCAAAACGATCCGCAGAACAAACCGCGAGCGACCTGGCGCAGCCATGGCAACATGCTGTTCATTAACTGGCTGAACTATTACGTCTACCAGATCACGCCGTACGATCTGCGCCATATGAATCCGACGCTGGAGTAATTCACCGTTTAAACGATCGTAAAGCGATTCAGCACTCCATATCAGGCACCTTCGGGTGCCTTTTTTGTTTCCGAAAGTCACACCAAATTTAATGGTAACTTTAAATTCACTGTTATCAATAGGTTATATTTAATTAATTTTAAAAATGGAAATTGTTTTTGATTTTGGAAAATTATTGCGTAGGCTTAACTGAGCTGAACGAAAAACCGACAACGATCTTTGTTTGCTTTGGGAAGTGACCTGGGATCAAGATGAGGAGCCGCGCAATGACACAACAGGCAACAACCACCGAAGAACTGGCCTTTAGCCAGCCGTTTGGCGCGCAGGAGCAGCAGATCCTGACGCCGGAAGCGATCGATTTTCTGAGTGAACTGGTGACGAGGTTTACCCCGAAGCGCAATAAGCTGCTGGCAGCGCGTATCCAGCAGCAGCAGGATATTGACGACGGAAAGCTTCCTGATTTTATTTCGGAAACGGATTCCATTAGAAACGGCGAGTGGAATATTCGCGGTATTCCTCAGGACTTGCTCGATCGCCGCGTAGAGATAACCGGCCCGGTTGAACGCAAAATGGTGATTAACGCGCTGAATGCCAACGTGAAAGTCTTCATGGCCGACTTTGAAGACTCGCTGGCGCCGAACTGGCATAAGGTGATCGACGGGCAGATCAACCTGCGCGATGCGGTCAATGGCACGATCAGCCACACCAACGAAGACGGGAAAATCTATCAGCTGAAGCCCGATCCCGCCGTTCTGGTTTGCCGCGTGCGCGGCCTGCACCTGCCGGAAAAACACGTGATCTGGCGCGGGGAGGCTATCCCGGGCAGTCTGTTTGATTTCGCCCTCTATTTCTTCCACAACCACAAAAATCTGCTGGCCAAAGGCAGCGGCCCCTATTTTTATCTGCCGAAAACACAAGCCTGGCAGGAAGCGGCGTGGTGGAGCGAGGTCTTTAGCTTTACCGAAGATCGTTTCGAGTTACCGCGTGGCACCATCAAGGCCACGCTGCTGATTGAAACGCTGCCTGCCGTGTTCCAGATGGATGAGATCCTGCACGCGTTGCGTGACCACATCGTTGGCCTCAACTGCGGTCGCTGGGATTACATCTTCAGCTATATCAAAACGCTGAAGAACCATCCCGACCGCGTGCTGCCGGATCGCCAGGTGGTGACGATGGATAAACCCTTCCTCAATGCCTATTCGCGTCTGCTGATCAAAACCTGCCACAAGCGCGGTGCGTTTGCGATGGGCGGCATGGCAGCTTTCATCCCCAGCAAAGATGCCGGGCGTAACGCTCAGGTGCTGACCAAGGTCAAAGCCGATAAAGCGCTGGAAGCGAACAACGGACACGATGGTACCTGGATTGCTCATCCGGGCCTGGCGGATACCGCGATGGCCGTATTCAACGAGGTTTTAGGTGATAACCCTAACCAGCTGTTTGTGACTCGCGATGAAGATGCGCCGATTACCGCGGAACAGCTGCTTGCACCTTGCGAAGGGGAGCGCACGGAAGAAGGCATGCGCGCCAACATTCGCGTGGCCGTGCAGTATATCGAAGCGTGGATCTCCGGCAACGGCTGCGTGCCGATTTACGGCCTGATGGAAGATGCCGCGACGGCGGAAATATCGCGTACGTCAATCTGGCAGTGGATCCACCACCAAAAAACGCTCAGTAACGGTACGCCCGTGACTAAGGCTCTGTTCCGCCAGATGCTTGCTGAGGAGCTGATGATTGTTCAGGACGAACTGGGCGAACATCGCTTCAGCAGCGGCCGCTTCGACGAAGCCGCGCGCCTGATGGAGCAAATTACGACCTCCGACGAACTCGTCGACTTCTTAACGCTGCCCGGCTACCGCCTGCTGGCCTGATCACATCACCGATAATAAAAATGGAGCATCTGCCATGAAAACCCGTACCCAACAAATCGAAGAAGTACAACAGGAATGGACAAACCCACGCTGGGAAGGCATCCGTCGCCCGTACAGCGCGGAAGAGGTGGTGAAGCTGCGTGGTTCGGTGAACCCGGAATGCACGCTGGCGCAGCGCGGTGCTGCAAAAATGTGGCGTCTGCTGCACGGCGAATCGAAAAAAGGGTATGTGAACAGCCTCGGGGCGCTGACGGGCGGTCAGGCGCTGCAGCAGGCGAAGGCCGGTATTGAGGCCGTTTATCTCTCCGGCTGGCAGGTTGCGGCAGATGCCAACCTGGCCTCCAGTATGTACCCGGATCAATCGCTCTACCCGGCAAACTCCGTGCCGTGCGTGGTCGATCGGATCAACAATACTTTCCGTCGGGCGGATCAGATCCAGTGGGCGTCCGGCATTGAGCCAAACGATCCGCGTTTTATTGATTACTTCCTGCCGATCGTGGCTGATGCAGAAGCCGGGTTTGGCGGCGTACTCAACGCATTTGAGCTGATGAAGTCGATGATTGAAGCCGGGGCGGCGGCGGTTCACTTTGAAGACCAGCTGGCCTCAGTGAAGAAATGCGGGCATATGGGCGGCAAAGTGCTGGTGCCGACTCAGGAAGCGATTCAGAAACTGGTAGCCGCACGTCTGGCGGCGGACGTTCTCGGCGTGCCTACGCTGCTGATCGCCCGTACTGACGCAGACGCTGCCGATTTGATCACCTCCGACTGCGATCCGTACGATAGCGAATTTATTACCGGTGAGCGCACCAGCGAAGGTTTCTATCGCACTCGCGCAGGCATCGAGCAGGCCATCAGCCGCGGACTGGCCTACGCGCCTTACGCAGACCTGGTGTGGTGTGAAACGTCCACGCCGGATCTGGAACTGGCCCGTCGCTTTGCCGATGCTATCCATGCGAAATATCCGGGTAAACTGCTGGCCTATAACTGCTCACCGTCGTT
Organism: Pluralibacter sp. UBA7423; assembly: GCA_002470465.1. Lineage (GTDB taxonomy): Bacteria > Pseudomonadota > Gammaproteobacteria > Enterobacterales > Enterobacteriaceae > Scandinavium. Next base: position 136,074 of record DKMD01000011.1, on the reverse strand, counting down.
CAACTGGAAGAAAAATCTGGACGATAAAACCATCGCCAGCTTCCAGCAGCAGCTTTCGGAGATGGGCTACAAATATCAGTTCATCACCCTGGCGGGCATCCACAGCATGTGGTTCAACATGTTTGACCTGGCCCACGCGTATGCGCAGGGCGAAGGCATGCGCCACTACGTTGAGAAAGTGCAGCAGCCAGAGTTCGAGTCCGGCAAAGAGGGCTACACCTTCGTCTCGCACCAGCAGGAAGTGGGTACGGGCTATTTCGACAAGGTCACAACGATTATTCAGGGTGGGACCTCGTCCGTTACCGCGCTGACCGGGTCAACGGAAGAGTCGCAGTTCTGATTGTACGGATGCCCGGTGGCGCAATGCTTACCGGGCCTACAGTTGCTGTTCAATACTGCTTTTCTCCGTTGCCCTTTCAAGGAGAGGGCAAAGTGAGGGGAATGTATGCCGCGTGGCCTGGAATTACTGATTGCCCAAACCATCCTGCAAGGTTTTGACGCGCAGTATGGTCGCTTTCTGGAAGTCACTTCCGGCGCGCAGCAGCGCTTTGAACAGGCCGACTGGCACGCCGTGCAACAGGCGATGAAGCAGCGTATCCATCTCTACGATCACCATGTGGGGCTGGTTGTCGAGCAGCTGCGCTGCATCACAGACGGTAAAAGCCCCGACGCTGACTTTCTGCTGCGGGTGAAAGAGCATTACACCGCGCTTTTGCCCGACTACCCGCGCTTTGAAATTGCCGAAAGCTTTTTTAACTCTGTGTATTGTCGACTCTTCGATCACCGCTCGCTGACTCCCGAGCGGCTTTTTATCTTCAGCTCTCAGCCTGAGCGGCGCTTTCGCACGATCCCTCGTCCGCTGGCGAAAGATTTTTATCCTGATAAAGGCTGGGAAACCCTGCTCAGCCGGGTATTAACTGATTTACCACTGCGGCTGCAATGGCAGGATAAGCCCCGCGATGTGGGCTACATCGTGGCGCACCTGACTGAAACCTTCGGCTACAGCGTATTGCGTGAATCGCATTTGCAGGTGGCGAATGAGCTATTTTATCGCAATAAGGCGGCATGGCTGGTTGCCAAGCTGCATACGCCTCAGGGCATGGTGCCGCTGCTGCTGCCCATTTATCGCAGCGATGAAGGCGAGCTGTTCATTGATACCTGCCTGACGACCAGCGCTGAGGCCAGCATCGTCTTCGGCTTCGCCCGTTCCTACTTTATGGTGTATGCGCCGCTGCCCGCCGCCCTGGTGGAGTGGCTGCGCGAAATCCTGCCCGGCAAAACCACCGCAGAACTGTATATGGCCATTGGCTGCCAGAAGCACGGCAAAACCGAGAGCTATCGCGAATACCTGACGTATATCCGCCAGACCGACGAGCAGTTTATCGAGGCGCCCGGCATCCGTGGCATGGTGATGCTGGTGTTCACCCTGCCTGGATTCGACCGGGTGTTTAAGGTGATCAAGGACCGCTTTGCGCCGCAAAAAGAGATGACCGCCGCCCACGTGCGCGCCTGCTATCAGCTGGTTAAAGAGCACGACCGCGTCGGGCGTATGGCTGACACTCAGGAGTTTGAAAACTTCGTGCTGGAGAAACGGCAAATATCCCCGGCTCTGCTCGACCTGCTCTGGCAGGAAGTGCCACAAAAGCTCACCGACCTGGGCGACAGGATTGCCATCAGCCATCTCTATATTGAACGACGGATGGTGCCGCTGAATTTATGGCTTGAGCAGGTTGACGGGCAACCGCTGCGTGATGCCGTGGAGGAATACGGGAACGCCATTCGCCAGCTGGCGGCGGCCAATATTTTCCCCGGCGATATGCTGTTTAAAAACTTCGGCGTGACGCGCCATGGCCGGGTGGTGTTCTACGACTACGATGAAATTTGCTACATGACCGAAGTGAATTTCCGCGATATTCCACCGCCGCGTTATCCGGAAGATGAGCTTGCCAGCGAACCGTGGTACAGCGTGTCGCCGGGCGATGTGTTTCCGGAAGAGTTTCGCCACTGGTTGTGCGCGGATGCGCGTATCGGGCCGCTGTTTGAGGAGATGCATGCGGATCTGCTGCGCGCGGAATACTGGCGAGGATTACAGGCGCGGATCCGTGACGGTCACGTCGAAGATGTGTTTGCCTACCGTAAGCGCCAGCGTTTTTGTGTGAAATATAGCTAATTGCCTGATGGCGCTGCGCGAGGTAAACAGCAAGGCCTTCTTTTGAAGAAGGCCTTTAGTGTTTGCTCCCTCTCCCTGTGGGAGAGGGCCGGGGTGAGGGCATCAGACCGCACTCACTTTACCGAATTCCACCGTAAGCCAAAGTGACTTCCTTCGCCGCTTTAATCACCAGCGCCCCCAACTCCGTCACGCGGTCATCGGTCATACGGGAAATTGGGCCGGAGATAGAAATGGCGGCAAACGGCTCACGATGTTCATCATAAATGCAGGAAGCCACGCAGCGCAGGCCGAGCGCGTGTTCCTCATCATCGAATGAATAGCCGCGCTTGCGCGTCTGCGCTAAATCCTCTTTCAGATGCACCGGAGAAACCAGCGTGGCGTGCGTGTAGGCGTGCAGCCCTTTGCGATGCAGCAGGCCGCTCACCTGTTCTTCACTCAGCTGAGCTAAAAAGGCTTTGCCCGCCCCGGAGGCGTGCATCGGTAACTTGCCGCCGATCGGCGCAGACATACGCATCAGCTGCGTGCACTGCACCTGGTCGATGATAATCGCCTGATGGTCACTCTGGTCCAGCACCGCCAGGTTGACGGTTTCGCCGGACTCTTCCATCAGCTTGCGCAGAATCGGATGGACAATCGCCAGCAGGTTGCGGCTTTGCAGGAAGCTGCTGCCGACGATGAAGGCGTGCGCCCCGACCGTCCAGTGACCTAAATCACCCACCTGACGGACAAATCCAAGCTGCTGCATCGTGGTCAGTAGACGGTGGGTGGTGGAATTGGGCAAGCCTGCCTGCTGGGCGAGCTCGGTCAGCGCCACGTCACCGTGTGACTCGGCAATATATTCGAGGAGTTTAAGGCCGCGGGTTAAAGACTGAACCTGCCCGCCAGCCGGAGCGGCGGCTGCAGGGGCCGGTTTTCTGCCGCGTTTCGCGGGAACGGTCGCCACCATGACGGACTCCTTTTCTGTATCGTGGAAATCATTTTCGTTTTATTTGATTATAATGCAACCGTTATCGGAACTGATCGGAGCAGTGGTCGTGAGCATCTCTCATGTTCGCGCTGGCTCTCTTTTCCACGCTGGTTGATTATGCCACTATGGCTTGTTGATAAGAGCGTTGTCGGGAGTCCGCGTGAGCACCATTGAAAAGCAGCTGAAGCAGCAGTTAAAAGACCGAATCCTGGTTCTGGACGGGGGCATGGGCACCATGATCCAGAGCTATCGCCTGAGCGAAGAGGACTACCGTGGCGAACGCTTTGCCCAGTGGTCCTGCGATCTGAAAGGCAACAACGATCTGCTGGTGCTGACCCAACCGGACATCATCGCCGCTATCCACAATGCCTATTTTGAGGCCGGGGCGGATATCGTCGAGACCAACACCTTCAACTCGACCCCCATCGCGATGGCGGACTATGAGATGGAATCGCTGTCGGCGGAAATTAACTTCGCGGCGGCAAAGCTGGCTCGTGCCTGCGCCGATGAATGGACGGCAAAAACGCCGGGCAAGCCGCGCTACGTGGCGGGCGTGCTTGGCCCCACTAACCGTACCGCATCTATCTCACCTGACGTAAACGACCCGGCATTCCGCAATATCACCTTCGATCAGCTGGTGGCGGCCTACCGTGAATCTACCAGAGCGCTGGTGGAAGGCGGCTCAGACCTGATTCTTATCGAAACTGTCTTCGACACCCTGAACGCCAAAGCGGCGATTTACGCGGTGAAAGAAGAGCTGGATGCGCTGGGCGTCGATCTGCCGATCATGATTTCCGGCACCATCACCGACGCCTCCGGGCGCACGCTCTCCGGGCAAACCACCGAAGCATTTTATAACTCGCTGCGCCACGCAGATGCGCTCTCTTTTGGCCTGAACTGTGCGCTGGGGCCGGATGAGCTGCGCCAGTACGTGCAGGAGCTGTCACGCATTGCCGAATGCTACGTCACCGCGCACCCGAACGCCGGGCTGCCGAATGCCTTTGGCGAGTACGATCTCGATGCCGCGACGATGGCGACGCAAATCAGGGAGTGGGCGGAGTCGGGTTTCCTCAACATCGTTGGCGGCTGCTGTGGCACCACGCCGGAGCACATCGCCGCCATGAGCCGTGCAGTGGAAGGCCTTGCGCCACGTCAGCTGCCTGAAATCCCTGTCGCCTGCCGTCTGGCCGGGCTTGAGCCGCTGAACATCGGCGATGACAGCCTGTTTGTGAACGTCGGTGAGCGCACCAACGTTACCGGTTCGGCCAAATTTAAACGGCTTATCAAAGAAGAAAAATACGCCGAAGCGCTCGACGTGGCGCGTCAGCAGGTGGAAAGCGGTGCGCAGATTATCGACATTAACATGGATGAAGGGATGCTCGACGCCGAAGCGGCGATGATGCGTTTTCTCAACCTGATTGCCGGCGAGCCGGATATCGCCCGCGTGCCGATCATGATCGACTCCTCGAAATGGGACGTTATCGAAAAAGGCCTGAAGTGCATTCAGGGGAAAGGCATTGTTAACTCCATTTCGATGAAAGAGGGCGTGGACGCCTTTATCCACCATGCCAAAAAAGTGCGTCGCTACGGTGCCGCCGTGGTGGTGATGGCCTTTGACGAGGTCGGCCAGGCCGACACCCGCGAGCGTAAAATCGAAATTTGCCGCCGTGCTTACGACATCCTGACCAAAGACGTCGGCTTCCCGCCGGAAGATATCATCTTCGACCCGAATATCTTTGCGGTCGCAACGGGCATCGAAGAGCACAACAACTACGCGCAGGACTTTATCGGCGCCTGTGAAGATATCAAACGCGAACTGCCGCATGCGCTGATTTCCGGCGGCGTTTCTAACGTATCATTCTCATTCCGCGGCAACGATCCGGTACGTGAAGCCATTCACGCCGTGTTCCTCTACTACGCCATTCGCAACGGCATGGACATGGGGATTGTCAACGCCGGGCAGCTGGCGATTTATGATGACCTGCCCGCCGAACTGCGCGATGCGGTCGAGGACGTTATCCTTAACCGCCGTGATGACAGCACAGAACGCCTGCTGGATCTGGCGGAAAAATACCGTGGCAGCAAAACTGACGAAGCAGCCAATACTCAGCAGGCAGAATGGCGCGGCTGGGACGTGAAAAAACGTCTGGAGTATTCGCTGGTCAAAGGCATCACCGAGTTTATCGAAGCCGATACCGAAGAGGCTCGCCAGCAGGCAGCACGCCCGATTGAGGTGATTGAAGGCCCGCTGATGGACGGCATGAACGTGGTCGGCGATCTGTTTGGCGAAGGCAAAATGTTCCTGCCGCAGGTGGTGAAATCCGCGCGTGTGATGAAGCAGGCGGTGGCTTACCTTGAGCCGTTTATTGAAGCCAGCAAAGAGAAGGGCAGCAGCAACGGCAAGATGGTGATCGCCACTGTAAAAGGAGACGTGCACGATATCGGCAAAAATATCGTTGGCGTGGTGCTGCAGTGCAATAACTACGAGATTATCGATCTTGGCGTGATGGTGCCGACGGACAAAATCCTTAAAACCGCGCGCGAAGTGAATGCCGACCTGATCGGCCTCTCCGGACTGATTACGCCGTCGCTCGACGAGATGGTCAACGTGGCGAAAGAGATGGAGCGTCAGGGCTTCACCATCCCGCTGCTGATTGGCGGTGCGACCACCTCTAAGGCGCACACGGCGGTGAAAATCGAGCAGAACTACAGCGGCCCGACGGTGTATGTGCAGAACGCCTCGCGCACCGTTGGCGTGGTGTCATCCCTGCTTTCCGCAACGCAGCGAGATGATTTTGTTGCCCGCACCCGCCAGGAATATGAGACCGTACGCATTCAGCACGGGCGTAAAAAACCGCGTACGCCGCCTGTATCCTTGCAGGCTGCGCGTGATAACGACCTGGCCTTCGACTGGGAAAGCTACACGCCGCCGGTGGCCCATCGACTCGGCGTGCAGGCGGTCAGCGCCAGCATCGAAACCCTGCGCAACTACATCGACTGGACGCCGTTCTTTATGACCTGGTCGCTGGCGGGGAAATATCCGCGCATCCTGGAAGATGAAGTGGTGGGCGAAGAGGCGAAACGCCTGTTTGCCGACGCTAACGAGATGCTGGACAAGCTCAGCGCGGAAAAATCCCTGAACCCGCGCGGCGTGGTCGGGCTGTTCCCGGCGAACCGCAAAGGCGATGACATCGAAATTTACCGCGATGAAACGCGCACCCACGTGCTGGCGGTGAGTCATCATCTGCGCCAGCAGACGGAAAAAACCGGCTTCGCGAACTACTGCCTGTCCGATTTTGTTGCGCCAAAAACGTCCGGAAAAGCGGATTACATCGGCGCATTCGCGGTGACCGGCGGTCTTGAAGAGGACGCGCTGGCAGAGGCATACGATGCGCAGCATGATGATTACAATAAAATCATGATAAAAGCCGTGGCGGACCGCCTGGCGGAAGCCTTCGCCGAGTATCTTCACGAGCGCGTGCGTAAGGTGTACTGGGGCTATGCCGCCAACGAGAACCTCAGCAATGAGGAACTGATCCGCGAAAACTATCAGGGCATCCGCCCGGCGCCGGGTTATCCGGCCTGCCCGGAGCACACTGAGAAGGCGACCATCTGGCAGCTGCTGGATGCAGAAACGCATACGGGCATGAAGCTGACTGAGTCCTACGCCATGTGGCCGGGTGCGTCGGTTTCCGGCTGGTACTTCAGCCATCCGGACAGCAAATACTACGCCGTGGCGCAAATCCAGCGCGATCAGGTGGAGGATTATGCGTTCCGCAAAGGGATGAGCGTCGCCGAAGCCGAGCGCTGGCTGGCACCCAATCTGGGCTATGACGCTGATTAAGTCATAAAACTGTCATCTTTCCTTACAACAAACAGGGCACCGCAGCGGTGCCCTGTCTCTTTCCGGGGCGTAAACCCCTATACTGATATGAGGATTATTTTTTCCCTCTCCCTCTCCCTAACCCTCTCCCAAAGGGAGAGGGAACCGGAACGGTGCCGTATATTCTCCCTCTCTCTTTGGGAGAGGGCCGGGGAGAGGGGGATATCCGATGGAATACCTATAACGATAAGGAGAACAAAAATCCGTGCTGACTCTGTTACATCTGCTTTCTGCCGTCGCCCTGCTGGTGTGGGGGACTCATATTGTCCGGACTGGCGTAATGCGCGTCTTTGGCGCTCGCCTGCGAACGGTCCTCAGCCGTAGCGTCGAGAAAAAACCACTCGCTTTCTGTGCGGGGATTGGCGTTACCGCGTTAGTGCAAAGCAGCAACGCCACTACCATGCTGGTGACGTCGTTTGTCGCGCAGGATCTGGTGGCGCTCACGCCCGCGCTGGTGATTGTACTGGGCGCCGATGTGGGTACCGCCTTAATGGCGCGAGTGCTGACGTTTGACCTCTCCTGGCTGTCGCCGCTGCTGATTTTTATCGGGGTGATCTTCTTCCTCGGGCGCAAACAGACCCGCGCCGGGCAGCTCGGGCGCGTGGGGATTGGCCTTGGCCTGATCCTGCTGGCGCTGGAGCTCATCGTTCAGGCCGTCCACCCGATTACCCAGGCCAACGGCGTACAGGTGATTTTCGCCTCTCTTACCGGCGATATTATGCTGGATGCGCTGATTGGCGCGCTGTTCGCGGTGATTACCTACTCAAGCCTTGCTGCTGTGCTGCTGACTGCCACGCTTACCGCCACGGGTGTGATTTCGTTCCCCGTGGCGCTGTGTCTGGTGATTGGTGCCAACCTCGGCTCGGGCCTGCTGGCGATGCTGAACAACAGCACCGCGAATGCGGCGGCGCGACGCGTGGCGCTCGGCAGCCTGCTGTTTAAGCTGGTGGGTAGCCTGATTGTGTTGCCGTTCGTGCACATCCTGGCGGACGTCATGGCGCGTCTGCCGGTAGCGAAATCTGAGCTGGTTATCTACTTCCACGTGTTCTACAACCTGATTCGCTGCCTGGCGATGGTGCCGTTTGCCGAGCCGATGGCGCGCTTCTGTAAGCGCATTATTCAGGATGTCCCGGAGCTTGATGCTCGCCTTAAGCCTAAGCATCTGGACCCCACGGCGCTGGACACGCCGACGCTCGCCCTGGCAAATGCCGCCCGGGAAACGCTGCGTATTGGCGACGCCATGGAAAACATGATGGATGGCCTGCGCAAAGTGATGCATGGTGAGCCGCGCGAAGAGAAAGAGCTGCGTAAAATTGCCGATGACGTCAACGTGCTCTACACCGCCATTAAGCTCTATCTGGCGCGGATGCCAAAGGACGAGCTGGCGGAGGAAGAGTCGCGCCGTTGGGCGGAAATTATCGAGATGTCGCTTAACCTCGAGCAGGCTTCGGACATCATCGAGCGCATGGGCAGCGAAATTGCTGACAAATCCCTTGCCGCACGGCGGGCCTTCTCCGTTGAAGGACTAAAAGAGCTGGATGGTTTGTACGATCAGCTGCTCAGCAACCTGCAGCTGGCGATGTCAGTGTTCTTCTCCGGTGACGTTGACAGCGCCCGCCGTCTGCGCCGTAACAAGCACCGTTTCCGCATCCTGAACCGCCGTTACTCGCATGCGCACGTTGACCGCCTGCACCAGCAAAACGTGCAGAGTATCGAAACCAGTTCTGTGCATCTGGGACTGCTTGGCGACATGAAGCGTCTCAACTCTCTGTTCTGCGCTGTCGCCTATAGCGTGATGGAGCAGCCGGACGAAGACGACGATCGCGACGACTATTAACCCTGCCTGAAGGCTGCCGGGTATTTTCTAAGCCCGGCAGCCTGCGGTATAGTTCGCCCTCTACAGGAGAAACTATGCTGCCGAACTCATCCATCCGATTAAACAAATACATCAGCGAAAGCGGCATCTGCTCGCGTCGTGAGGCTGACCGCTACATCGAACAAGGGAACGTGTTTATCAACGGTAAACGCGCCACCATTGGCGATCAGGTTAACGTGGGCGACGTGGTGAAGGTTAACGGCCAGCTCATCGAGCCGCGTCAGGAAGACGACCTGGTGTTAATCGCATTGAATAAGCCCGTCGGCATCGTCAGCACCACCGAAGACGGCGAGAGAGACAATATTGTCGATTTCGTCAACCACAGCAGCCGCGTGTTCCCGATTGGCCGCCTCGACAAAGACTCTCAGGGGCTGATTTTCCTGACTAACCACGGCGACCTGGTGAACAAAATCCTGCGTGCCGGGAACGATCATGAGAAAGAATATCTGGTCACGGTAAACAAACCGGTGACCGATGAGTTTATTCTGGGAATGGGCCGTGGCGTGCCGATTCTCGGTACGGTGACCAAAAAATGTAAGGTGAAGAAAGAAGCGCCGTTCACCTTCCGCATCACGCTGGTGCAGGGGCTGAACCGTCAGATTCGCCGCATGTGCGAGCACTTCGGTTTTGAGGTCACTAAGCTCGAGCGTACGCGCATTATGAACGTCAGCCTGAAGGGTCTGCCGCTCGGTGAATGGCGCGATCTGACCGATGACGAATTGATTGAGCTGTTTAAGCTGATTGAAAACTCATCCTCAGAAGCGCCGCAGGCCAAAGCCAAACCGAAAGCGAAGCCAAAGACGGCGACAGCCGCGGCGAAAAAACCGGCCAGCAGCGGCGGAAAAAATATGGCGAAAACGCCGGCGGAGTTGGCTAACCGTAAGCGCTTTACGTCGCCGGGAAGAAAGAAAAAGGGGCGTTAAGCCGCCTGTGAAATTGCCGGGTGGCGGCTGCACGCCTTACCCGGCCTACGTTATAGCTTGGTTAGACTTTGTAGGCCTGATAAGCGCAGCGCCATCAGGCAATATGGTGGTAATACTCTCTTAAATCACCGCCTTCCCCGCACCGGCGTATTCGCCGACCATGAAAACGTCGCTTCTTTATCCGTTTTATAAGCCTGCTTTTTCTTCAGCTGACGCGCCTTCTTCGCCTCGGCTTCCCGTTCGGCCATCAGCTTGTCGATATACTCTTTTTTGAGATGGTTGTTTTCTGCGTTGGTCAGCGGGCGACCATGGGCAATACGGGCGCGGTCGAGGAGGGTTTTCAGCTCGCGTTGTTCTTTCTCGGTCATGTCCTGCTGGGTCAGACGGGCGATTGCCATGATGAAGCTTCCAAATAAATGAGTACTCAGTTCAATGTACAGAATTATTCTGGAAAGCGCCTCGCAATTCCTCATTTTACGCCTTATCTGTGTCAGAAAGCCGTGTTGGCTGGGGCTTCACACTATAAGGAAATAGAAAATGAGCTCTTCCTCTTCTGAGTGAATGGCTACTGATGCAGCCATTCACCCACGGAGCTAACTCTTCTTCGCAACAGTAATCTTCTCTTTCCTGACGGGTTTACCGGACCAGTATCCCGCCAGCAGCGAGCCGGAAAGGTTGTGCCAGACCGAGAACAGCGCACCGGGCAGGGCGGCGAGCGGGCCGAAGTAGATTTTGCCGAGCGCGGCGGCAAGGCCGGAGTTCTGCATTCCGACTTCAATCGCCAGCGTGCGGCAGGTGGATTCGTCAAAGCCGAACAGGCGTCCGCCCCAGTAACCGCCGAGCAGGCCAATGGTGTTATGCAGGATCACCGCGATAATCACCACAAAGCCCACGGAGGCAATGTGCGAAGCAGAACCGGCAACCACGGCGCTGATGATGGCCAGAATGCAGACCATCGAGAAAGCGGGCAGATAAGGCTCAATAGCTTTCACCACGCGTGGCAGGAGATGATGCACGACCAGCCCCAGCGCAATCGGTACCACCACGATTTGCAGGATGCTGAGTAGCATGCCCATCACGTCAACCTGAATATGGGTGTCGACATAGAGCCGCGTCAGCAGCGGCGTGGCGATAACGCCGACCAGCGTGGAGACGGATGAAATGGTGACAGAAAGTGCAACATCCCCTTTTGCCAGAAAAATCATTACGTTCGATGCTGTACCGCTGGCAACGCTGCCGACCAGCACCATTCCGGCAGAGAGCTCCGGCGGCATCCTGAACAGTATCGCCAGCAGCCATGCTGCGAGCGGCATCACCAGATAGTGCAGAAAAATGCCCGCAGCAACGGGGGCCGGGCGTGACAGCACGCGCTTAAAGTCGTCGAGCTTCAGATGAACCCCCATGCCGAACATGATCAGCATCAGCAGCGTAGTGACCCACGGGCCAATCGGCGTGAAGGTCGCAGGTGTTTTGTAGGCGAGGATAGAGAGCAGCACGGCCCAGAGCGGGAACAGCCGCGTGAATTTAGCGAGCATATTGTATTCCTTGCAGTTTGTGTTGTTTTTTATAGGTATAAAAAAGCCGGGTTCGAGCCCGGCCTTGTCTGATATTTATCCTGCTAAGGGATTTTATTCAAACAGATTGTGATGAAGTTTTTGCACGACCTGCTCGGCTTCGCTGCCCGGTACGAGGAAGCAGAGGTTATGGCTGGACGCGCCATAGCAAATCATGCGGATATTGAACGGGTCGAGCACGCCGAACACCTCTTTGCCCACGCCGCAGGCTTTTGAAAGGTCGTTGCCAATCAGCGCGATCAGCGCCAGGTTCTCTTCCACTTCCACGCGGCACAGTGCGGAAAGTTCAATCAGCAGAGACTGCGTCAGTAATGTTTCGCTGGTGGCGGTGGATCCGGTGGTGTCGAGCGTCAGCGCGATGCTCACTTCCGACGTGGTGATCAGATCGACCGAGATGTTATGGCGTGCCAGGATGCCGAACACTTCAGCGAGGAAGCCGCGTGAGTGCAGCATATTCAGGCTGTGCAGCGTCAGCAGCGTTTGCTTACGGCGCAGCGCCAGCGCGCGGAACAGCGGTGGGTTTTCAGTTTTATTGCATACCAGCGTCCCACCTGCTTTTGGATCTTTGCTTGAGCCGACGAAGACAGGAATATCGCTGCGCACCGCAGGCAGCAGCGTTGCCGGGTGCAGCACTTTCGCGCCGAAGGTGGCCAGTTCGGCGGCTTCTTCGAAGGCAATTTCATCAATGCGGTGTGCGGCTGGCACGACGCGTGGATCGGTTGTGTAGATGCCCGGTACATCGGTCCAGATATCAACGCGAGTCGCATGCAGCGCTTCACCAAGCAGTGCGGCAGTGTAGTCGCTGCCGCCGCGGCCTAGCGTAGTGGTGCGGCCTTTGGCCTCGCTGCCAATGAAACCCTGAGTGATGACCAGGCCTTCTTCCAGGCGCGGTGCGAGCAGCTGCCCGGTGAGTTCTGCCAGCGCGGCAATGTCCGGCTCGGCGCGGCCAAAGCGGTCGCTCGTGCGCATGACTTTACGGACGTCGAACCACTGGGCCGCAATGTTGCGCTCGCGCAGGATTTCCACAAACAGCAGCGTCGACATCAGCTCGCCGTGGCTGACCAGCTCATCGGTGAGCGCGGTGGAGGTGGCAAGAGAAGCGGCTTCGGCGAGCGTGGTGATGTTCTCCAGCAGGCGTTCCACTTCTTCACGGATAACGTTGGGGTTTTGCAGGCGTTCGAGAATATCGAACTGAATTTTACGCAGTGCATCGAGCTTCACGAAGCGCTCGGTGGCCTCGAGACCTTCAGCCAGCGCAACCAGCAGGTTTGTGACGCCAGCAGAGGCGGAAAGGACCACCAGGCGGGCACCGGAATCAGCGAGCACCACGTCGGCGCTGCGGTTCATGGCATCATAATCGGCGACGCTGGTGCCACCAAATTTGGCCACAACTAAATCTGTCATAACAACCTCGTGTCAGGAAATGAAGGAGCGACCCTGGCACAAGGACAAAACAGTAACCGGTGCAGGCGCAAATACCGTATTCATAAATAAAAGCTGAGCCCGATGCTGTCAACGATGGGATTATGCGGATTTTTCATGCTGTCATCGGGCGCAGAAACAGGACTTATAACAGGGCCGTTTTCTGCTGCGTTTCGCCTGGTTTGTCATGGAAACAGGCAATGACACAAAAATCATCACAAAAAGCGCCGCAGGCGCTACAATCGACCGAAGTCACATTTTTCAAATCAGAAGAGTATTGCTATGAAAAACATCAATCCAACGCAGACCTCTGCCTGGCAGGCACTACAAAAACATTATGATGAAATGAAGGACGTGTCGATTGCCGACCTGTTCGCGAAAGATGGCGACCGTTTCGCCAAATTCTCCGCGACGTTCGACGATCAGATGCTGGTGGACTTCTCCAAAAACCGCATCACCGAAGAGACGCTGAGCAAGCTGCAGGCGCTGGCGAAAGAGACCGATCTGGCCGGTGCCATCAAATCAATGTTCTCCGGTGAGAAAATCAACCGCACCGAAGACCGTGCCGTACTGCACGTTGCGCTGCGTAACCGCAGCAATACGCCAATCATCGTTGACGGCAAAGACGTGATGCCGGAAGTGAATGCGGTGCTGGAAAAGATGAAGCACTTCTCCGAAGCGATCATCTCCGGCAGCTGGAAAGGCTACACCGGTAAAGCGATCACTGACGTGGTGAACATCGGTATCGGCGGCTCCGACCTTGGCCCGTTCATGGTGACCGAAGCGCTGCGTCCGTACAAAAATCACCTGAATATGCACTTTGTGTCCAACGTCGATGGCACTCACATCGCCGAAGTGCTGAAAGAGGTGAACCCGGAAACCACCCTGTTCCTGGTGGCCTCGAAAACCTTCACTACTCAGGAAACCATGACTAACGCCCACAGCGCGCGCGACTGGTTCCTGAAAACCGCCGGTGACCAGAAGCACGTGGCGAAGCACTTCGCCGCGCTCTCAACCAACGGTAAAGCGGTCGGCGAATTTGGCATCGACACCGCCAACATGTTCGAGTTCTGGGACTGGGTCGGCGGTCGTTACTCCCTGTGGTCGGCGATTGGTCTGTCGATTATCCTGTCCGTTGGCTTCGATAACTTTGTTGAGCTGCTGTCCGGCGCGCACGCGATGGACAAACACTTCTCCACCACCGCACCGGAGAAAAACCTGCCGGTTCTGCTGGCGCTGATCGGCATCTGGTACAACAACTTCTTCGGCGCTGAAACCGAAGCGATTCTGCCGTACGACCAGTACATGCACCGTTTCCCGGCTTACTTCCAGCAGGGCAACATGGAATCCAACGGCAAATACGTTGACCGTAACGGCAACGCCGTGGATTACCAGACCGGCCCAATCATCTGGGGTGAGCCTGGCACTAACGGCCAGCACGCGTTCTACCAGCTGATTCACCAGGGTACCAAAATGGTTCCTTGTGACTTCATTGCCCCGGCGATCACCCACAACCCGCTCTCCGATCACCATCCGAAGCTGCTGTCTAACTTCTTCGCCCAGACCGAAGCGCTGGCGTTTGGTAAATCCCGTGAGGTGGTTGAGCAGGAATACCGCGACCAGGGTAAAGATCCGGCGACGCTGGATCACGTGGTGCCGTTCAAAGTGTTTGAAGGCAACCGCCCGACCAACTCCATCCTGCTGCGCGAAATCACGCCGTTCAGCCTGGGCGCGCTGATTGCGCTGTATGAGCATAAAATCTTCACCCAGGGCGCCATCCTCAACATCTTCACCTTCGATCAGTGGGGCGTGGAGCTGGGTAAACAGCTGGCAAACCGCATCCTGCCGGAGCTGACCGACGATAAAGACATTAGCAGCCACGACAGCTCGACTAACGGTCTGATTAACCGTTATAAAGCCTGGAAGTAAACCCTGCTGCCCGGTGGCGGAATAAACTGCAAAAACCTTCCTTCGGGAAGGTTTTTTAATGTTTGCACCCTCTCCCTGTGGGAGAGGGCCGGGGTGAGGGCATCAGGCCGCACAGCTCTTGTTCCCCTCACCCTAACCCTCTCCCCAGAGGGGCGAGGGAACCGTTCGTCAACCAATCCGCAAGCTCTTAATTCCCAACAGCTTCGCCACAGCCTCCAGCTTATCCCCCACGTGACCCATCCCAATCGCGCAATGGTGCGCTGGTCCACCCTCACACCACTGGCGGGTAAACTCGCGCGCAGAGAGCGCAAAGCGGTAATGGCTGTTAGTGTTGCCGATATCCAGCACTTCGCCTGACACGGCTTCCCCTTCGGCATACTGTAGCGTTACGCCGCCGTCACGATGCTCGACCACGGATAAAAACGTCACCGGACCCGGCTTGACGGTCATCTGAATCGACACGCCTTTCCCCGGCTTACCGTGGTACACCGGCAGCGGTACCAGGCGTACTTTTTCGGCCGACATCAGCGGATGCGCCGGGCCATCGTGCCCCCACTGTACGGTGTCGTTTTCGAAATCAATGCCGTAGGGTTCCGAGAACGAGCCGCCCGCCTTCAGCAGGCAGAGGATTTTCATCGCAATCACGTTTTTGATTTCACACTCCCCCGCCACCGGAATGTCACGCTCAGTCAGCAGCGTATTGCCGAGGATGACCGAGGTGATGATATTTTCCTGAGGTGAGCCGGATGCGCCTTCGTAGTAATACGCCATCGCGCCCAGCTGATGCTTCGCCACGAGCTTATCCAGCGCGACAGACGTGGCGACGGCGCGCTGCAATTCGTACTCCTCGCAGGACGAGTCAACGTTCAGCGCTTCAAACACCTCGGCGCGTTTCTGCTGCCGCTCAGCGTCTGACGCTGAAGGAAGTGACGCCGCCAGCTCGCACACCTCAAGTACCTTGAAACGTACGCCAAATTTAGCGGAGAGGTTGGTCATGTCCGAATAGACGTCATACATGCCGTTGTAATAGTGGCCGAGCACGCCGACGTTGGTTGTTTTCAGCGTTTTTACAACGGCGGCGGCGGCAAGCCAGCCGTTAATTTCCTGCCATGCTTGCGGATCGTCCAGATAACCTGGTACCAGCGTGTAGCCGATATTTGCGCGCTGGAAGACGTTCATCAGCTCCGGTGCGCTACAGGCCTGACAATGTGCCAGCCACTGCCCGGTGCGCTCACCGCGATCTTCAAGCTGGTTGATGGTTGAACAGGGCACTTTTTTCTCTGGCTGAAGCGCCAGGATCAGCACCGGCACGTTGAGCTGTTGCACCAGCGGCAGTACGGTCGAACTCAGCGCATAGGTGGTGATATACAGCACCAGCGCATCAACGCGCTGTTCCGCAAACTGCGTGGCGGCAGCGTCCATTGTTTGCGGATTATCGACCAACCCGGCGTTCACCACCCGGACCTCCTGGTCCTGCAGGCGGTGCTCCACCTGGGCGAGATAACCTTCGAGCTGTGCACGCAGGCCGTGAAACTGCGGCCAGTACGTATCGAGACCAATGCCGAACAAACCAACGCTAAATGTTTTCATGGCGTTCCTCAGAACAGGGCTACGGAATGCTGTCATTTTACGCAGGGAAAGGAGGTGAAACCTGTTGCTGATGGACAGCGTAAAGGGGAGGGTGGCACTCTGGCAGAGGAGAGGAGTATCCGGATCGCAGATTGGTTATCCTGATGATGCCGTTGGGAATTGAAGGAATACTTTCCCTCTTAAATTTTATGGAAATAAGGAACGGAAGGGCTGATGGCTATTCTATCGGGAGGGTTCAGGTTAATCCTAAAAATGATTGTGACTCCCCATCTATATTTTAATTTTTAGGACTATCTTTATGCTGGTTATTTTATAAGTTAATGAATTTTAAATGTTCATTTATTTTAATTAAGCGTTTTAATCTCTTTTTCTCTTCTAGTCCTAAAACCGCGATGCTTATTTCCTGCACCGTAAATCAGCCCATTCAGTTGTGTATACTCGATGACGCCTGAATTTCTCAGGTGATTCTCCATTCATTCAACCAATGAAGGGAAATAGCAATGAAAAAAGCTCTGTATGGCATTTTTGCCATTTCCGCGCTTGTGGCGACGTCTGCCTTTGCTGACCCGGTGGAAACCGGTGAAGCGGCAGGCTCGGCGGCGACGTCGGTGTCTGCGGGTAGCTCTGCTGCCACCAGCGCCAGCGCCGTAAGCTCGGCCGTGGGGGTCGCACTGGCGGCGACCGGTAGTGGTGATGGCTCCAATACCGGAACCACGACCACCACAACCACAAGTACCCGTTAAGTCTCGCGGGTCATTAATCCTAACCACACTTCGGTGTGGTTATTTTGCCCCTTCGGAGAAGAGTCGTGAAGCGACCCATCATCATCACACTTTGCCTGCTGCTTCAGGCCTGTTCCGCCAGTACCCAGGGACTCGGAAAATCGCTCTGGGACAGCCTGTTTGGCACTCCCGGCGTGCAGCTGACCGCCGAGGATATCCGTGAGATGCCCTACGCCAGCCAGTACATGCAGCTCAACAACGGGCCGCAGCTTTTTGTGGTGCTCGCCTTTGCCGAAAACGGCCAACAGAAATGGGTGACGCAGGATCGGGCCACGATTGTCACCCAGCACGGGCGCATCGTGAAAACGCTTCTCGGCGGCGACAACCTGCTGAGCGTCAACAATCTTGATGCTGACCCGCTGACTAAGCCCAACCAGATTATCGACGGCGCAAGCTGGACCCGCACGATGGGCTGGACGGAGCACAAACAGACGCGCTACGCCACCGCCCGCTCGACTTTCCACTGGGAAGGAACAGATACCCTGACGCTTGCGGGTGACCAGACCGTTGTCCGCGTGCTGGTGGAAGAAGCGAGCACCGACCAGGCCCGCTGGCAGAACCGCTTTTGGGTCGACAGCGACGGGCAAATTCGCCAGTCCGAGCAATGCCTGGGCGCGAACTTCTTCCCGGTAAAAACCACGTTGATTAAGGCGGCGAAGTCATGAAAACCACCTTCCTTGCCGTGCTTATCATGGTGCTTGCCGCACCGTTGGCCTTCGCTGCGGGCAGCGTCGATGTCTATAGCAATGGTGCAAAAACGCCTAAAACGCTGACTAACGCCGGTCATCTGGCGGACTTAGTGGCTCAACCCCGGCTGGCTAACAGCTGGTGGCCGGGTGCGGTGATTGCCGAAAAGCAGGCCACCGCCGTGGCGCAGCAGCAAAAACAGACTCTGCTGGCCCGGCTGGATGCGTTGGCCGCCGACGAAAGCGGTGATGATGCCGCTGCCATTCGCACATTGCGCCAGCAGCTCCAGGCGCTGAACGTGACGGGACGACAGTTTGTCAGCCTCGATCCGGACACGGTCCGCCTGGGCCGTCGCAGCAACCCGCCGCTGGAAGGACAGTACAGCCTGTGGGTCGGTCAGCAGCCAACGACCGTCACCGTTTTTGGGCTGGTCAGTCGCCCGGGTAATACGGCCTTTGTACCCGGTCAGGACGTGGCAGGCTATCTCGATGCGATGAATTTGCTGAGCGGCGCCGATCGCAGCTATGCATGGGTGGTCTATCCCGACGGGCGCAGCGAAAAGGCCCCGGTGGCTTACTGGAATAAACGTCACATCGAACCCATGCCCGGCAGCACGATCTTTGTCGGTTTCGCCGACTCACTTTGGACGAAGAAGTATGCCGACCTGAACGCCGCGCTTCTTCGTGCCCTTGCACAGCGGATCCCGGAATAATGAAAAACAGATTTCTCTACAGCCTGCTGGCGCTGGGCGTCAGCGCGGCCTGTCATGCGGAAACGTACCCGGCCCCGATTGGCCCTTCGCAGTCTGATTTTGGTGGTGTCGGCCTGTTGCAGACCCCCACCGCGCGCATGGCGCGTGACGGCGAGATGAGCCTGAACTATCGCGATAACGATCAATACCGCTATTACTCCGCCTCGGTACAGCTTTTCCCGTGGCTCGAAACCACTCTGCGCTACACCGACGTGCGCACCAAACGGTACAGCAGCGTCGAAGCGTTCTCCGGAAACCAGACCTACAAGGACAAGGCCTTCGACCTGAAGCTGCGTCTGTGGGAAGAGAGCTACTGGTTGCCGCAGGTGGCCGTGGGGGCGCGGGATATCGGCGGGACGGGCCTGTTCGATGCGGAATACCTGGTGGCGAACAAAGCCTGGGGACCGTTTGATTTCAGCCTCGGACTCGGCTGGGGCTATCTCGGCACCAGCGGCAACGTGAAAAATCCGTTTTGCAGCTACGACGATAAGTTTTGCTATCGCAACAACAGCTACCGCCAGGCGGGCTCGATGGACAGCAGTCAGATGTTCCACGGCCCGGCCTCTCTGTTCGGCGGCGTGGAGTACCAGACGCCGTGGCAGCCGCTGCGCCTGAAGCTGGAATATGAAGGGAACGACTACAGCCAGGACTTTGCCGGCAAGCTCGATCAAAAAAGTAAGTTTAACGTCGGGGCCATTTATCGCGTGACCGACTGGGCCGACGTTAACCTTAGCTACGAGCGCGGCAACACCTTTATGTTTGGCGTGACGCTGCGCACCAACTTTAACGACCTGCGCCCATCGTATAACGATAATCCGCGCCCGAAATACCAGCCAGAGCCGCAGGACGCCATTTTGCAACACTCGGTAGTGGCGAATCAGCTGACGCTGCTGAAGTACAACGCCGGGCTTGCTGACCCGAAAATACAGGTCAAAGGTGACACGCTGTACGTGACGGGCGAGCAGGTAAAATACCGTGATTCACGTGAAGGTATCGAGCGCGCAAACCGCATCATCATGAACGATCTGCCGGACGGTATCTCAACGATTCGCATCACGGAAAACCGCCTCAATCTGCCGCAGGTGACGACTGAAACTAACGTCGCCAGCCTCAAGCGCCATCTGGAAGGTGAGCCATTGGGTCATGAAACCGAACTGGTGCAGAAACGCGAAACGCCGATCGTGCCGGAGAAAACCGAGCAGGGCTGGTATATCGACAAATCCAGCTTTGATTTCCATGTCGACCCGGTGCTTAGCCAGTCCTTTGGCGGGCCGGAAAGTTTCTACATGTACCAGCTCGGGGTCATGGCGACCGCCGACTGGTGGGTGACCGATCACCTGCTGACCACCGGCAGCCTGTTCGGCAACATTGCCAATAACTACGACAAATTTAACTACACCAACCCGCCAAACGACTCGACGCTGCCGCGCGTGCGAACTCACGTACGTGACTACGTCGAAAACGACGTGTACGTGAACAACCTTCAGGCGAACTATCTCCAGTATCTGGGAAATAATTTCTATGGTCAGGTATACGGCGGCTATCTGGAAACCATGTACGGCGGCGTCGGGGCAGAAGTGCTGTGGCGTCCGGTCGACAGCAACTGGGCGTTTGGTGTTGATGCTAACTACGTGAAACAGCGTGACTGGCGCAGCTCGATGGACATGATGAAGTTCACCGATTACAGCGCGAAAGTCGGCAACCTTGCCGCTTACTGGACGCCACCGTTCGCCCAGGACGTGCTGATTAAAGCCAGCGTCGGGCAGTATCTGGCGGGCGATAAGGGCGGCACGCTGGAGGTGTCGAAGCACTTCGACAGCGGCGTGGTGGTGGGGGCCTATGCAACCATTACCAACGTTTCGGCACAGGAATACGGTGAAGGCGATTTCACCAAAGGCGTATACGTTTCCGTACCGCTGGATCTCTTCTTGTCCGGCCCGACCCGCAGCCGTGCAGCCATTGGCTGGACGCCGCTCACCCGCGACGGCGGTCAGCAGCTTGGGCGTAAGTTCCAGCTGTACGATATGACCAGCGACAAGAGTCTGAATTTCCGCTGACGGGAATTGCCGGGCGGCACGATGTTTGCCCGGCCTACGAAGCCTGCATTTCCGGGCCTGGGGTTGTAGGCCCGGTAAGCGTTAGCGCCACCGGGCACTCCCGGCCCGATTACATAAAACATAATTAAAAAATATAGATCCCCGTCACATTTCTACGCTATACAGAGATCTCGCCCTGATGAAGGAGGTGCTGTATGACGTCGCTCACTCGTCCTCGCGTAGAGTTTATTTCTACCGTTTTGCAGACCGTGCTGAACCTGGGCTTGCTCAGCCTCGGCCTGATTCTGGTGGTGTTTTTGGGTAAAGAAACCGTCCATCTTGCGGATGTGCTGTTCGCCCCTGAGCAAACCAGCAAATATGCGCTGGTGGAAGGGCTGGTGGTTTATTTCCTCTATTTTGAATTTATCGCCCTGATTGTGAAGTACTTTCAGTCCGGCTTTCACTTTCCGCTGCGCTATTTTGTCTATATCGGGATCACCGCCATTGTGCGGCTGATCATCGTCGATCATAAATCCCCTCTTGATGTCCTGATCTACTCTGCGGCGATCCTGCTGCTGGTTATCACCCTTTGGCTGTGTAACTCGAAGCGCCTGAAGCGGGAATAAAAAAATGGCGCTCCGAAGAGCGCCTGACAACAGTCACAAGTAATGAGGATAACAGTGGCATTACAGGGTATAACGATGAAACTTAACCTTTTACTCCGCCTGCGGTCAGGCCGTTAACCAGCCAGCGCTGGGCCAGCAGGAACACGGCGGTGATGGGAATGGCGGAGAGCACCGCCGCGGCGGCAAAGTCGCCCCACAGGTAGTTTTGCGGGTTGAGATATTGCTGCATCCCGACCGCCAGGGTGTAGCTGTTTACGTCACGCAGCAGCAGCGAGGCGACAGGGACTTCGGTGATGGCGGCGATAAACGACAGAATAAACACGACGGCTAAAATCGGCACCGACAGCGGCAGCAGCACCAGACGGAAGGCCTGCCATGGCGTTGCGCCGTCCAGCGCAGCGGCTTCCTCCAGCGAGCCGTCGATGGTTTCGAAATAGCCCTTGATTGTCCACACGTGCAGCGCAATACCGCCCATATAGGCGAAGATTACGCCGCCGTGTGTGTTGAGCCCAATAAACGGAATGTACTGACCCAGGCGGTCAAACAACGCGTACAGCGCCACCAGCGACAGCACCGCCGGGAACATCTGGAAAATCAGCATGCCTTTCAGCAGCGTCGCTTTGCCCGGGAACTTCATGCGGGCGAAGGCATAGGCGCAGGTGGTGGAGAGCGCCACAATCCCGACCGCGGTGATGCCCGCGATTTTGACCGAGTTCCACAGCCACAGCAGGACCGGGAACGGCGGCGGCGTGACGCGCCCGTCGGCGTGCTCGACGCTAAAGCCGAGCGCCAGCTTCCAGTGTTCCCAGGAGATTTGATCCGGGATCAGGCTGCCGGTGGCGAAGTTGCCTTCGCGCAGCGAGATGGCGACCACCATCAGCAGCGGGAACATGATCGCGGCGATAAAAATCAGCAGCAGCAGGTGCGTGATAAACAGGCGCATTTTTTGAGATTTTGGTTGAACCATAGCCATGTCGACTGCTCCCTTAATCGAATTTCATGCGCGTAGCTTTGAGGTTAATAATCGCCAGTGCCCCGACCAACAGGAAGATGAGCGTTGCGATGGCCGCTGCCAGTCCGAAATCCTGACCGCCGCCGCCTTCAAAGGCGATACGGTAGGTGTAGCTCACCAGCAGGTCGGTGTAGCCCGCCGGCGTGGTCGTGCCGAGACGGTCCGGGCCGCCGTTGGTTAACAGCTGAATCAGCACGAAGTTATTAAAGTTAAAAGCGAAGCTTGCGATCATCAGCGGCGTCAGTGGCTTAATCAGCAGCGGCAGCGTGATTTTAAAGAAGTTCTGGAACGGGCCTGCGCCGTCCATCGCCGAGGCCTCGTACAGATCGTCCGGAATCGCTTTCAGCAGGCCCATGCACAGGATCATCATGTAGGGATAACCGAGCCAGGTGTTGACGATAATAATCATCGAACGCGCGGTAGTCGGATCGCTGAACCAGGCGGGTTTGATGCCAAACAGCGCGCTCAGCATCATGTTGATTTCGCCGAAGCTCTGGTTAAACAGGCCTTTGAAAATCAGAATCGAGATAAACGACGGCACGGCATACGGCAGAATCAGCAGCACGCGGTAAATAGCTTTACCCTTCAGCGATTCCCACTGCACGACGCACGCCAGCACCATGCCCACGGCGACGGTCAGCAGCACGGTCAGGACCGAGAACACCACCGTCCAGACGAAAATGGCGAAGAACGGCTTCTGGATCCCTTCGTCAGTAAATACGCGAGTGAAGTTATCCCAGCCAATGCTGACGGTATAACCCGGGCTCAGCTTTTCATCGCCCCAGCTACCGTCGGCGTTCACCGACTGATAGAAACCGATTTGATTGTTCGGGCGATACTTCACGCCGCTCTGGTTATTGGTCAGTTCGCCATCTTTCCCCTCGGTGTAGAGCGGGCGCGTGCCGGAGAACTGGCGCAGGGAACTCATGATGACTTTGCTTTCATCGGGCAGGATCGCGGTCAGCTGATTCAGCGCCTGGCGATTTTGGGTGATGATGCGCAGGTTGCCGCGTTCACCTTCCGGCAAGGCATCTGCTTCTTTCAGCGCAATTTTTTGCTCGCCGCCGAGTTTAAAGGCGTCGGAGACGTAATTTTTACCGCTGTCGCCATCGGTCAGCGCCAGCTTCCACTCATCACCCGCCGGGTACAGGCCAAAATTGTAGGCTTTGCCCGCCTGATAAGAGCGGTCCATCAGCACCTGCTGCGCGCGTTCCTGGGTCAGCTGGTTAGTACTGCTGTAGTTGGTAAAGGCGATAGCGATGGTGCAAATCAGCGGGAACAGAACAAACAGGCCCATCCCGGCCATGCCCGGATAGACGTAACGCCAGGCGTATGCCTTGCGGTTAGCGAAAATATAGAGGCCAACGGCGCTCAAAATCAGCGTCAGGATGGCGAACAGGTACTCCCCCTGGGCGTACATTAAAACAATAAGATAGCCCACCAGCAGGCCCAGCAGCCCAATCACGGACCACTTCAGCGTTTCGCTTTGCCACCAGTGACTTTTTTTAACGACATCCATGGGGATCTTCCTCGACAACAGTGCAAACTTGCCACATCAGTGCCTGATGGTGCTGCGCTTATCAGGCCTACGGAGTGCGTAGGCCGGATAAGGTATTTGTGCCGCCATCCGGCACATCTACTACGGCCTTACTTAGTGATACGACCCTGAGCGTCCTTCAGCGCAGCGTCCACGGTCTGACGGCCGCTGGCGGCGTTAATGACTGCGGTGCGGGTGGCGTACCAGAAGGCAGCCATCTGCGGGATGTTAGGCATGATTTCGCCAGTTTTTGCGTTCGCCATGGTGGCTGCGATGCGCGGATCTTTTTCCAGCTGTTCCTGATACGTTTTCAGCGCCACGGCACCCAGCGGCTTATCTTTGTTCACTTCTGCCAGGCCGTCGTTGGTCAGCAGGTAGTTTTCGAGGAACTCTTTTGCCAGCTCTTTGTTCGGGCTGGCGGCGTTGATGCCCGCGCTCAGCACGCCCACGAACGGCTTAGAGGCTTTGCCTTTGAAGGTTGGCAGCAGCGTTACGCCGTAGTTGATTTTGCTCTTATCGATGTTTGCCCACGCCCACGGACCGTTGATGGTCATCGCCGTTTCGCCTTTGTTGAAGGCCGCTTCCGCGATGGAGTAGTCGGTGTCCGCGTTCATGTGTTTGTTCTTGATGAGGTCAACCAGGAAATTCAGGCCCGCTTTCGCGCCTGCGTTGTCCACGCCCACATCTTTTACGTCGTACTTGCCGTTCTCAAACTTGAACGCGTATCCGCCGTCGGCGGCAATCAGCGGCCATGTGAAGTACGGCTCCTGCAGGTTGAACATCAGCGCCGATTTGCCCTTCGCCTTCAGCTCTTTATCCAGTGCAGGAATCTCTTCCCAGGTTTTTGGCGGGTTCGGCACCAGGTCTTTGTTATAGATGAGCGACAGCGCTTCTACCGCGATGGGGTAGGCAATCAGCTTACCGTTGTAGCGTACCGCATCCCAGGTGAACGGATAGAGCTTGTCCTGGAACGCTTTGTCTGGGGTGACTTCAGCCAGCAGGCCGGACTGTGCGTAGCCACCGAAGCGGTCATGCGCCCAGAAGATGATGTCCGGGCCGTCACCGGTCGCCGCAACCTGCGGGTACTTCTCTTCCAGCTTGTCCGGGTGCTCAACGGTCACTTTGATGCCGGTGTCTTTCTCGAACTTCTTCCCGACTTCCGCGAGGCCGTTATAGCCTTTATCGCCATTGATCCAGATAACCAGCTTGCCCTCTTCGATTTTCGCGAGGGCAGAGGCGGAAAACATCATCGTGGTCAATGCAGACAGCGCGAGGATGCGAGCGCCAGTTTTGATTTTCATATATCCCGTCCTGTTTGGTGATGTGCTCGTGGATACGCCTGGTGGCTTTGACGTCGATGAGTTTCCTTTCTTAGCAACCCCTTTCCATCCTCCCCGCCCCTACGCCCCACCCCCGGTTTGTGTGATCTGTGTTACATAAATTTACGTTATGAGTCCTGGCGCACACAAAATGACACCGCTTTTTGCCAGGTTCATCACGATTTTTGCCAGGTCGCGCCAAATGCGAGGGCAGACCAGCCCTCCTCATCCTCCCGTCTCCTCCCCCATAAAAAACCTTGGGGGTGGAGGATTCACGAAAGTTATCGATCGCGCATAGTCCGCCCATCTTGAGTGTTTCCGTCAGTGACAGGTTGTAACGAAGGGAGAAGGGGATGGCGAGCGTTCAGCTGCGAAATGTAACCAAAGCCTGGGGCGATATGGTGGTGTCGAAAGACATCAATCTCGACATCCACGAGGGAGAGTTCGTGGTGTTTGTCGGGCCATCGGGCTGCGGAAAATCTACGCTGCTGAGAATGATTGCCGGGCTGGAAACCATCACCAGCGGAGAGCTGCTGATTGGTGAAAAACGCATGAACGACACGCCGCCCGCTGAACGCGGCATTGGCATGGTGTTTCAGTCATACGCGCTGTATCCCCATCTTTCCGTTGCAGAAAATATGTCTTTTGGCCTCAAGCTCGCGGGCGCGAAGAAAGCGCTTATCAACCAGCGCGTAACCCAGGTCGCTGAAGTATTGCAGCTGGCGCACCTGCTGGAGCGTAAGCCGAAAGCGCTTTCCGGCGGCCAGCGTCAGCGCGTGGCGATTGGCCGTACGCTGGTAGCGGAGCCGCGCGTGTTCCTGCTCGATGAACCGCTCTCGAACCTCGACGCCGCGCTGCGCGTGCAGATGCGTATTGAGATTTCCCGTCTGCACAAGCGTCTGGGCCGCACGATGATTTACGTTACCCACGATCAGGTGGAGGCGATGACGCTCGCCGACAAAATCGTGGTGCTGGATGCCGGCCGCGTGGCGCAGATCGGCAAACCACTGGAGCTCTATCACTATCCGGCAGACCGATTCGTGGCGGGCTTTATTGGCTCGCCGAAGATGAACTTCCTGCCGGTGAAGGTCACCGCCACTGCCATTGAGCAGGTGCAGGTGGAACTGCCTAACCGTCAGCAAATCTGGCTGCCGGTGGAAAGTACCGGCGTGCAGCCCGGCGCCAACATGTCATTAGGTATTCGTCCTGAGCATCTTCTGCCAAGCGACATCGCTGATGTCACCCTTGAAGGCGTCGTTCAGGTCGTGGAGCAACTCGGTCACGAAACGCAAATTCATATCCAGATCCCCGCCATCCGTCAGAACCTGGTTTACCGCCAGACTGACGTGGTGTTGGTAGAAGAGGGAGCCACATTCGCTATCGGTTTGCCGCCAGAGCGCTGCCATTTATTCCGTGAGGATGGCTCCGCGTGTCGTCGGCTGCACAAAGAACCTGGCGTTTAAATCCCATAACAAAAGAAAAGCAATGGTCTCAGGAGATAGAATGATGATTACTCTGCGCAAACTTCCCGTGGCGATCGCCGTGACGGCAGGCATCCTGTCTGCGCACGCGGGCGCTGTCGACTTTAAAGGTTACGCCCGTTCGGGTATCGGCTGGACCGGTAGCGGCGGCGAACAGCAATGCTTTAAGGCAACCGGGGCCGATTCCAAATATCGTCTCGGTAACGAATGTGAAACCTATGCCGAAATCGAATTAGGTCAGGAAGCCTGGAAAGAAGGCGATAAAAGCTTCTACGTTGACTCCATGATCGGCTACGCCACCGACCAGTTGAACGATGACGAAGACACCAACGGTGGGCCACGTGTACGTCAGTTTAACGTCGTGGGTAAAAACCTGTTTGATTCGCTGCCGGGCGCCAACATCTGGGCCGGTAAGCGTTACTACAAACGTCATGACGTTCATATGATCGACTTCTACTACTGGGACGTTTCCGGCCCTGGCGGCGGTATCGAAGATATCGATCTGGGCTTCGGCAAGCTCTCTCTGGCGGCAACCCGTAACAGCGAAGCCGGCGGTTCCGAGAGCTTCATCAACGGCCAGACCCGTACCAAAGCGCTGTCCAACGATATCTTTGATGTGCGTTTAGGTCAGATGGAAGTGAACCCGGGCGGCTCGCTGGAAGTCGGCTTCGACTACGGCAGCTCCAATGAAACCGACGGCTACCATGCGGTGAATGACAATGCCACCAAAGATGGCTGGATGGGTACCATTGAGCACACCCAGACCTTCCTTGGCACCAGCATGAACAAATTCGTTCTTCAGTATGCGACCGACGCGATGACCCGTACCACCGGTCGTCCGAATACTGACCAGAACAACGACGGCCACATGCTGCGCGTGATCGACCACGGTGCTATCGACTTCAACGATAGCTGGGGCCTGATGTACGTAGGTATGTACCAGAACGTCGATCGTGATGACAACAACGGTACCAAGTGGTGGACCGTCGGCGTACGCCCAATGTACAAGTGGACGCCGATCATGAGCACCCTGCTGGAAGTGGGCTACGACAACGTGAAATCTCAGCGTACCGACGACACCAACAACCAGTACAAAATTACCCTTGCCCAGCAGTGGCAGGCGGGCAACAGCATCTGGTCTCGTCCGGCAATCCGCGTATTCGCGACCTACGCCAAGTGGGATGAGAAATGGGGTTACTCCACCGACTCCAACGGCGATAACTATGTTCCGGGTACCGCTTCAGGCATTGCCTTCAGCGATACCAGCGCGCATACCTTCAGCCGCGGTAACGACGACGAGTTCTCCTTCGGTATTCAGATGGAAGCCTGGTGGTAAGCCAGCCGACAGCGCGGGCGCTTAGCGCCCGCCAGTGTTGATAATTGGTCCGTCTCCTTATTGCCTGGAGGAGACGGATTTCGTACTTCGAGGATAAAATAATGAAAAAACATCTTCTTGCGCTGTGCCTGTTTCCGGTGCTCAGCCTTAGCGTACTGCCCGCGTCATTTGCCGCCACGCCGGTGAATCCGCAGAATATTTCCACCGCCCCGGCCATCCCGGCGGAAAAATTACAGGGTTTACCATGGCAGACGCTGATGCCGCCGGTAAACCAGGACATCGTGCTGGACGCATCGTCGCCCAGCCTGAATATCGGTAATATCTCCGGCGGCGTGGCGGCGGTTGTTCTGCCCGCTGACCAGGGATCGCTGGAGATCACGCTCACCAGCATGGTTAAAGATTTAAGCGTTTACGCCCCCAACGTGCTGATCCTCGATGAGCAGATGCAGCCTGCGGCCTTCTTCCCAAGCAGCTACTTCCAGTATCAGAAACCGGGGATCGCCTCCGGAAACCGGCTGGAAAACGTGATGAAGCTGACGCCGATGATGGGGCAGAAGCAGATTTATATGCTGGTCTACACCACAACGCGCGATCTGGCCGAAACCACGCACATGATCAACCCGGCTAAGCTGTATGCCGAAGGCGCTAACAATGCGATTCCTGACGTGGCCGATCCGGTTGCCCGTCACGCAGGCCAGGGAACGCTGACGGTCAAGGTGAAAACCGAGCAGAACAGCGGCAATATCATGATTGGTAAGATCTTCGGCGCACCGGATCCGAAACCGGTGGTGGTGGGCAATACGCCTGCACCTGCGGCGACCTATGCCGCACCAGCGCAAACTGCTGCTGTGGCTGCGGCCCCTGCGGCGAAAAGCGAACCTATGCTCAATGACACGGAAAGCTACTTTAACCGCGGCATTAAGCAGGCAGTGAAGGAAGGTAACATCGATAAGGCCCTCAAATTGCTGAACGAAGCCGAGCGCCTCGGCTCGACATCCGCGCGTTCAACCTTTATCAGCAGTGTCAAAGGCAAGGGGTAAGCATTCCCCGCAGTGCTGATGTTCAGGCTCAGGCCTTTCGGTGCATCCTTACGGATGCACCGTTTTTTCTGCTGCGGCATCCTGCACAGAAGTGATGTCAGTCATCATGCGTTTGAATACTTATCCTGCGGCCGTACCGGAGGACAGGTATTCTGCCGCCGCCGATGTTGCATCGCTGTTGCGCGGAAGATCGTATATTCGCGTTTCTTCCTGTCGTGAGCGCCGTTCTGGGATACAATGCCGATAAGTTTTGTATCGGAGAGTCTGGCATGTCACACCCTGCGCTGGCGCAGCTGCGCGCGCTACGCTATTACACCCCCCTTCCGGAACTCGACGCCGCGCTGCGTGACTGGCTGCTGCTGGAAGATTCCATGACCAAACGCTTTGAGCAGCAGGGTAAGCGCGTCACCGTGACGCTTATCCGTGAGGATTTTGTCGGCCAGGATGAGGTTGCCGAAGAGCTGGCCCTGTTGCCGAAAGAGTCGCGCTACTGGCTGCGTGAAATTTTGCTGTGCGCCGACGGCGAACCCTGGCTTGCCGGACGCACGGTGGTCCCTGAATCCACGCTCAGCGGGCCGGAGCTTCAGCTTCAGCAGCTTGGCACCACGCCGCTGGGGCGCTATCTGTTTACCTCATCTACCTTAACCCGTGATTTTATTGAGATCGGTAAAGACGCAGATCTGTGGGGACGTCGATCCCGCCTTCGCCTGAGCGGTAAACCGCTGCTGTTAACCGAGCTGTTTCTGCCCGCGTCGCCGCTGTACTGAGAGGAAGAGAATGATGGAGAGGAGTCTGACGCAAAATAAGCTGCTGGCCTATCACCGCCTGATGCGAACCGACAAGCCGATCGGCGCACTTCTGCTGCTGTGGCCGACGCTGTGGGCGCTGTGGGTGGCAACGCCTGGCGTGCCGCCGCTTTGGATCCTGGTGGTGTTTGTGGCGGGCGTCTGGTCGATGCGCGCCGCGGGCTGCGTCGTAAATGACTATGCCGACCGCAAATTTGACGGTCACGTTAAGCGTACGGCCCACCGCCCGCTGCCAAGCGGCGACGTCAGCGAAAAAGAGGCACGCATTGTCTTCACCGTGCTGGTGCTGGTGTCGTTCCTTTTGGTGCTGACGCTCAATACGATGACGATTTTGCTGTCCTTCGTCGGGCTTGCGCTGGCGTGGGTTTACCCGTTTATGAAGCGCTACACCCATTTGCCGCAGGTGGTGCTTGGTGCGGCGTTCGGCTGGTCGATTCCAATGGCCTATGCTGCGGTAAGCGAAACGCTGCCGCTCAGCTGCTGGCTGATGTTCATCGCCAATA
Source organism: Pluralibacter sp. UBA7423 (assembly GCA_002470465.1). Lineage (GTDB taxonomy): Bacteria > Pseudomonadota > Gammaproteobacteria > Enterobacterales > Enterobacteriaceae > Scandinavium. The sequence continues at coordinate 105,824 of DKMD01000011.1, read as the reverse complement.
TCTGCTGGGCCGTGGCCTATGATACGCAATATGCGATGGTCGACCGGGACGATGATTTAAAAATCGGCGTGAAGTCTACCGCTATCCTGTTTGGCAAAAACGACAAGCTGATCATCGGCATTTTGCAGGTGATGACGCTGGCGTTAATGGCTGTGGTCGGCTGGCTCAGCGGGCTGCACTGGGAATTTTACTGGTCGCTTTTCATCGCCGGAGCGCTGTTTATTTACCAGCAGAAGCTGATTAAAGACCGCGAACGTAACGCCTGTTTTAAAGCGTTTATGAACAATAACTACGTTGGACTGGTGCTGTTTATCGGTCTGGCGATGAGTTACCTGGTTTAATTCAACGGATTCGTTATCAAACGGCGGCCATCAGGTCGCCGTTTTTTTATGGCCAAAATGCTGCCATCGTTACAAAAAACAGATGTGATTTAACGTAATGCGCTGTTTTATCTTGAGTCAGACAAAGAGGTTCTGCATATTCACTTCTTTTGTAGGGGAATGACAGCAATGGAAACGACAACATTTAATCTGGAAAACGGTATTGCGCTGACCCTGCGCAAACCAGAGGCCGTCGGCAACGCACCGGTGATTATTCTCTGTCACGGCTTTTGTGGTATTCAGGAGATTCTTTTACCTCCTTTTGCTCAGGCCTTTACCGATGCCGGGTTTGCCACTATCACCTTTGACTATCGCGGTTTTGGGGCTAGCGAAGGCGAGCGTGGCCGACTCGTGCCAGCGATGCAGATTGAGGATATTCACACCGTGATTGGCTGGGCTCGTCAGCAGCCGGGGCTTGATCCACAGCGCGTAGGGCTGTGGGGAACATCGTTCGGCGGTTGCCATGTGTTTGCGGCGGCGGCGGCGGACAGTGCCATTCGCTGCGTCGTCAGCCAGTTGGCTTTCGCTGATGGCGAACAGATTGTCACCGGCAAAATGAGCCCGGATGAGAAGGCGGGTTTTGTGGCAACGCTGCAAAAAATGGCGGATAAACAGCAGGCAACCGGAAAAGAGATGTTTGTCGGCGTAACCCGGGTGTTGGGCGATGACGAGTCGAAGGCTTTCTTTGAAGAGAATAAAGCGCGCTTCCCGGCAATGGATATCAAAATTCCTTTCCTGACCGTGCGTGAAACGCTTAACTATAAGCCTGCGCAGTACGCAGCTCGCACGACCTGCCCGACGCTGGTGGTGACTGCAGGCAAAGATACCGTCAATCCACCGGAGCAGGGACGCGCGCTGTTCGAAGCCACAGGTGCTGTCGAGAAAAAGCTGCATGAGCAGGCGGATGCCCGCCATTACGACATGTATAGCGGTCAGAACTTCGATCAGGTTATCGGTGTTCAGCTCTCCTGGTTCCGCCAGCACCTTTAATCGGGCATAAAAAACTGCACCTTAATCCGCCGGATAACCAGCCTTTGGGGTGCAGTTTACTTTCCACTTTTTCCGCGTTGCTTATGCGACGTTAATCCTGCGATGCGCTCTCAATCGTCAGACGCACGTCTGAAGTGATGAGCTCTGCCAGCATCTGGTAGATTTTCATTGTTTCAGCAGGTTCGGCATCGCCGGTGTCGCTGATGTAGCCTTCGTCGCGCAACGTCAGCACGAGGGTGCTGAACACGGCTTTGTCGAAGAACTCCGGCGCGTTAATGCCGTGCAGAACCGACAGGCGCTGCGCCACGGTGCGGCTCTCTTTTTCCAGCGTGCTGCGGTTGATGGACGGATTAGCGCTCAGCAGCCAGAAGGTGATGGCATAGCGCTGCAGCGTTTCACGCGCACCGGCCGCCAGCAGCTGCAGCGTGCGGGAGTGAGATGGGTTCACCCGCACCTGATCGTTCTCAACGGCCACCAGTTCCTGACGCTGCATCTCTGCCAGCAGCAAATCAATCACGCCCGCCAGCTCGGCTTTCTCCCAGCGCAGGAACAGCTCGGCTTTCAGCATCGGATACAGCGCTTCAACGTGCTGCACCATTGCTTCGCGAGAGATGTTGCGATGCTGGGTGACAATTGCCGCCAGCAGCGATGGGATCATCAGCATGTGCGTGATGTTATTGCGATAGTAGGTCATCAGCACTGCCTGCTCGCGAGGCAGAATGATGATGTCGCCGATGGTGTCTTTCTCGACTTCGAACTTGTTCATCTGCAGCGCATGATCGATCAATGCGCTGGCGGTGACCGCGGGCACCGTGGAATCCGGGGAATACGGCACGTTGCGCATCAGCTGCAGGTAGCATTCGAGCTGTTCGGTCAGCTGTTCACGCGTCAGGGAGCGCTGACGTGAGGCCAGCAGCGCAGTACAGCACAGGTTCATGGCGTTCGCCGCGCCTGCGTTGTTAATGCGGACCATCAGGTCTTCGGCGATGTTGTTTACCGTCGGCGTCAGCCAGGCCGGGCGAATGGCCTCGATAGGGTCGATAGACTCACGCCACTCTGGTACGTGCTGGTTGAGGTAGGTCATCAGCGGCAGAGGTTCGCCGAAGTTGACGTAGCCCTGACCGAGATTGCGCAGCTTGCTCAGGCCTTTCAGCATCTGCGGCAGGCTCTCTTTCTCTTTTGTCGCACCGCGCAGCTCTTTGGCGTAGGTGCCCACTTCCATCACGTGCTCATAGCCGATGTAAATTGGCACCAGCGTGATTGGGCGTGTGCCGCCGCGCAGCATTGCCTGAATGGTCATCGACAGGGTGCCGGTTTTCGGATCGAGCAGGCGGCCCGTGCGGGAACGACCGCCTTCCACAAAGTATTCTACAGAGTAGCCGCGGCTGAACAGCTCGCCGAGGTATTCGCGGAACACGGTGGAATAGAGCTTGTTACCCTTAAAGGTGCGGCGAATAAAGAACGCGCCCAGGCGACGGAAAATCGGCCCGGCGGGCCAGAAGTTCAGGTTAATGCCTGCGGCGATGTGCGGCGGCACCAGCCCCTGGTGATAGAGCACGTAGGAGAGCAGCAGGTAGTCCATATGGCTGCGATGGCAGGGTACATAGACGATTTCATGGCCGTCGTGCGCGAGTTGGCGCACGCGCTCGGCATTATGAACGTTAATCCCCTGATACAGCCGGTTCCAGGTGAAGCCGAGCACGCGGTCCGTCAGACGAATCATTTCATAGGAGAAGTTCGCCGCAATCTCTTCCATCAGCGCGATGGCGTTCTGCTGCGCTTTCTCATGGGAGATTTTCTTACTGCGCGCTTCATCTTCCACGGCGCGGGCAATCGCTTTGGATGCCAGCAGCTTGTTGAACAGATCCTGACGTGCAGGCAGACGCGGGCCTACGGCGGCAAGGCGCTGACGTGCAAAGTGGGTACGCGCTACGCGAGCCAGTTTCTGCGCGATAATTTTATCGGTGCCGTGTTCAGTAGCCATGCGGCGCAGCGATACGGAAGGGGAGAAGCGCACGAAGCTGTCGCGACCAAGCCATGTCACCGCGAAGAACTTCTGGAAGCCGTTCATCATGCGCAGCGGCGGGTTGGTGTCGCCTTTTTCGCGGCCCGGAGAGCGGCCAAACATCACCGATACGGGCACCATCTGCACGTCGAGGTCCGGATTGCTGCGATGCAGATCCAGATAGTTGTGGAACAGCTTGATAGATTCTTCTTTTGGCGTGTAATAGGTGAACGCGCGCGGCCCGCCGTGAATGAACACGTAGCGCGGCAGCACGGTACCGTCGATTTCCAGCGGCTCCAGCGGATCCGGGAGATCGTGCGCCAGACACTGGGCGCGTAAGGTCAACAGATCTGCCTTCGAGTTATACGGCAGAACGTACATAATAGGGCGCGAAGTATCGAGTCCCAGTTCCTGAGCAGGTTCTGCCGGAATGGACTTACTTTTTACCAGTACGCTTAATGGTAAATTCAGTAATTTATAGTAAATTCGTGGCCAGCCAGACATAAACGATGTAAAGCCTCTGGTTAATCATGCAAATGCGCCGCAAGGATAACAGAAAGTGCACAGAATATCTGTTCTGCTACGCCCGGCGCGCAGTGACATTGACGCTAAATAATGTAAAAGGTTCTTTTGATGGCTAATGATACCACCGGGCTCACCCGAATCGTCAAAGCAGCAGGCTACTCCTGGAAAGGATTCCGTGCCGCGTGGCAAAACGAAGCTGCGTTCCGTCAGGAAGGCAGCGTCGCCATCATCGCGGTCATTCTCGCCTGCTGGCTGGATGTGGATGCCATCACCCGCGTTTTGCTGATTGGCTCTGTCCTTCTGGTGATGATAGTGGAAATTTTAAACAGTGCGATTGAAGCGGTCGTGGACCGTATCGGCACCGAACGTCACGAGCTGTCCGGTCGGGCAAAAGACATGGGATCCGCCGCCGTACTGCTGGCTATTTTTATTGCGGTTATCACCTGGGCAACGCTGCTGTGGTCACATTTCCGATAACGCCCGCAGAATGAGGCAAATGTCTGGTTTTTTGTGCGTTTAGCGGTTCCAAAATCGCCATCAACTGTATATACTCACAGCATAACTGTATATACACCCAGGGGGCGGAATGAAAGCGTTAACGACCAGGCAGCAAGAGGTGTTCGATCTCATTCGGGATCACATCAGCCAGACGGGCATGCCACCGACGCGTGCGGAAATCGCGCAGCGCCTGGGGTTCAAGTCCCCTAACGCGGCTGAAGAGCATCTGAAAGCGCTGGCGCGTAAAGGCGTGATCGAGATTGTCTCCGGCGCATCTCGCGGAATTCGTTTGCTTGTTGAAGAAGAATCGGGCATCCCGCTGATCGGGCGCGTGGCGGCAGGCGAGCCGCTGCTGGCACAGCAGCATATCGAAGGGCATTACCAGGTCGATCCGTCCATGTTCAAACCAAGCGCCGATTTCCTCCTGCGCGTCAGCGGCATGTCCATGCGCGATATCGGCATTCTGGATGGCGACCTGCTGGCGGTGCATAAAACCCAGGATGTGCGTAACGGCCAGGTGGTTGTGGCGCGCATCGACGATGAGGTGACGGTGAAGCGTCTGAAAAAGCAGGGCAGCACTGTTGAACTCCTGCCTGAAAACAGCGAGTTCTCCCCGATTGTGGTGAATCTGCGCGAACAGAACTTCTCCATCGAGGGGCTGGCCGTTGGCGTGATCCGTAACGGCGAGTGGCTGTAACCTTCCTGCGGGCCTGCTAATCTTCTTCTAAGCGGCGCTACTCTGGCGCCGCTTCTGTTTCTGAACTTATTTGCACAGGTTTCTCATGTCGTTCTTCACCGCTGCCGACAAAGCATTGTGGCGCCTTGCGCTGCCGATGATTTTCTCCAATATCACCGTACCGCTGCTTGGGCTGGTGGACACGGCGGTGATCGGCCATCTCGACAGCCCCGTTTACCTCGGCGGCGTAGCGGTCGGCTCCATGGCGACCAGCTTCCTGTTCATGCTGCTGCTGTTCCTGCGTATGAGTACCACTGGCCTGACGGCTCAGGCCTATGGCGCGAAAGACCCCGTTCGTCTGGCGCGCGCGCTGGTGCAGCCGCTGCTGCTGGCTCTCGGGGCCGGGCTCGCTATCGTATTGCTTCGTACTCCGCTTATCGATCTGGCGCTGCACATTGTCGGCGGTAGCGATGCGGTACTCGAACAGGCCCGACGCTTCCTGTCTATCCGCTGGCTGAGTGCGCCCGCTTCACTGGCAAACCTGGTGCTGCTGGGCTGGCTGCTCGGCGTTCAGTATGCGCGTGCGCCGGTGATTTTGCTGGTCGTCGGCAACGTGCTGAATATTGTGCTCGACCTGTGGCTGGTGATGGGGCTGCACATGAACGTGCAGGGCGCGGCGCTGGCAACGGTGTGCGCCGAATATGCTACGTTCTTCATTGGCCTGCTGATGGTGCGGCGCGTACTGCATTTGCGTGGGATCTCACTGACACTGCTTAAAGACGCCTGGCGCGGCAACATTCGCCGCCTGCTGGCGCTGAATCGCGACATCATGCTGCGCTCGCTGCTGCTACAGCTCTGCTTTGGTGCGTTAACGGTATTCGGGGCGCGGCTGGGCAGCGATATCGTGGCGGTTAACGCCGTCCTGATGACTATGCTGACGTTTACCGCCTACGCGCTGGATGGCTTTGCGTATGCGGTAGAGGCGCATTCCGGGCAGGCATATGGTGCAAGAGATGGCAGCCAGCTGCTGCACGTCTGGCGTGCGGCCTGTCGACAATCCGGGCTGGTGGCGCTGGCCTTTGCGCTGATTTACGCCGTCCTGGGCGAGCATATCGTTGCTATGCTGACCTCTATTTCCGCCCTGCGCGATCTGGCCGATCGTTATGTTGTCTGGCAGGTGATTTTGCCGGTGATTGGCGTGTGGTGTTATCTGCTGGACGGCATGTTTATCGGCGCCACGCGCGGGGCGGAAATGCGTAACAGTATGGCGGTGGCGGCAGCCGGATTTGCCCTGACGCTGCTGACCGTGCCCGTTTTGGGTAACCACGGACTGTGGCTGGCGCTGGCGGTATTCCTCGGATTGCGCGGTCTGTCACTGGCGTGGATATGGCGGCGTCACTGGCAGCACGGTACCTGGTTTTCGTAGTGATTTCGTTTCGCCTGATGGTTAAAGATTCTGAATAATTCCAGAAGGGCGAAATCCTTACCTATACTGAATCTCACGTCCAGCAGAAACAGGCATTACGGACGATGTTACTTCACCCTGCACCACCGAACGATGAGGAAAGGATCATGAATAAAGACGAAATCGGCGGTAACTGGAAACAGTTCAAAGGTAAAATGAAAGAGCAATGGGGTAAACTGACCGACGACGACTGGCAAGTTGTTGAAGGGAAGCGCGACCAGCTGGTCGGGAAAATTCAGGAACGCTACGGCTACCAGAAAGATCAGGCCGAGAAAGAGGTCAAAGACTGGGAAACCCGTAACGATTACCGCTGGTAATCGACAGCACTACCCGTGCGTATACGGAAGTACAACCCTCAGGGCGGCTTAAGGCCGCCCGCGCTTTTTGGGCCTTACTTCTGGCCCGGCTTTCTTTTAATCTGAATGGTATGGTCATGACCGCAGCAGTCCTGCTTGCGGCAGGCTTCTACTTCTACGCAGTCAGAGCACAGCCCATGCGCTTCAATCACGTTATGGCGCAGCGCAAATCCCATCTTTGCTGCCAGCGTATGCATAATATCCTCGACCCCGTCAGCCGCTTCTTCTTTCACCACGCCACAGCGATCGCAAATGAACATTGCAGAAGAGTGTGATGGATTATCAAACAAATGGCACAGTACGTAGCTGTTGGTCGACTCCACCTTGTGCACAAAGCCTTGCTCAAGCAGGAATTCCAGCGCCCGATAGACGGTAGGCGGTTTTGCCTGCGGTTCACTGACTTTCAGTAAGTCCAGCAGATCGTATGCGCTGATTGCGCCCTGTTGCAGGGTCATCAGGCGTAAAACTTCGAGGCGTTGAGGGGTCAGACGAACGCCACGTTGTGCGCACAGCCTTTCGGCCTGTACGAGCATGTCTTGTGGAGTGATCTTATCCATAGGCGCCTCGGGTCGGGTGTAAAGTAAACGCCTACTTTATCATGTTATGACCGAAACGCCGATATCCTGCCGGGTATGCTATACCTGACGCATAGCCCTCTGAGGAACCCTTATGAAAAGACCAGACTGTATTCGTCACTGGCGTGAACTTGAAGAGCCGGATAATTCGACCTATCCCGATAGCAACGAACTCTTTTCCATTGGTGCACCGCTTGCCCGAAAGCTGGGATTAAGGCATATCGGTATTCACCATGAACGTATTCCGCCGGGCAGACGTACATCTTATCCCCATGCTGAAAGCGATGAAGAAGAATTTATTTATGTGATTGAGGGCCGCCCGCAGGCGTGGATTAACGGTTATTTGTGGCAATTAGAGCCGGGCGACTGCGTCGGTTTTCCCGCCGGAACCGGCGTTTGTCATACGTTTATTAATAACAGTGAGGATGAGGTAAATCTGATTGTGGTGGGGGAGGCGAATAAGAAGCATAACCGTATTTACTACCCATTAAATCAGGAGTATGCCGCCACGCGGCAGGACCGCTGGGTTGATCATCCACCGCAGTTTTTCGGCCCTCACAACGGCAGGCCCTCGCGGAAATAGCATTCTCTTCTATAAATAGTGAGGGGCGCCACCTATTCCAACCCCGATAACGGTGCTCCTCTTAACTTAAATCGGCCAATAAGGCGCCTTTTACATCGTTATTCACAGCAATAGCTCGGCCCTTTTCAGCGCATAACTGGAACGGAAAAAACTTCATCTGCAAATAACGAGAATACTGTGAATAAAATATTTAAATATTCGGTGGTGTCTGCTGCAGTTTCACTTTTTATGGCAAATCAGGCGGAGGCCGCCAATACCTGGTCAGAGGCAAGAAACGATGCGATGGGGGGAACCGGCGTGGCATCGGCCAATTACGGCAGCGCGGTGCTGATTAACCCCGCGCTGCTGGCAAAATCAAAACCGGATGATGATGTCTCCGTCGTAATTCCATCCGTAGGCGCTCAGATTACCGACAAAGACAACCTGCGCGATCGGATTGATGATATCAGCAACGATATCGATCATTACGAAGATGTGATTGATAGCCTGACCCCGTCGGGGATCCTGCAGGATCCCGCCGGTACGTTAAACCAGTTCCAGGGCGCAGCGGGCGATTTGGCCGGACAGCTTGAAGATCTGCGCGGCAAAACCGCTCGGGCAAATGCGGGAGCAGGGATTGCGGTCAGCGTACCGACATCCGCCGTTTCGCTGGCCTTCGTCACTAAAGCCTATGCGCATGCTCGCGTCAGCTCCAATATCGATCAGAGTGATATCGACTACCTGCACAATATTCAGAACTCAGATGCGTTTGCCGCAGGTCAGGCCGCCGAGGCTCTGATTAACGGCAGCGATCAGCTGAAGAAAAACCTTAATTCGACCGCTTCAGGAAGAGCCGCCATCGTTTCAGATTACGGCGTAGCGATTGCCCGAAAGTTTGATATCGGCGGCGTACCGGTTTCGCTCGGCGTCACGCCAAAACTGCAGCAAACCTGGCTCTATAACTACACGACTTCAATCGATAACTACCACAGCGACGACTGGAAAAAGGACAAATACCGAACCGACGATACCGGCTTTAACGTTGATGCCGGGATTGCGGCGGATTTCGGTGAAAACTGGACGGTGGGCCTGAGCGGGCAGAATCTGATGTCTCGCGATATTGATACCAAAGATGTGCGTATCACCAATGGCACAACGGGCGTCACCACCAACTACAAAGACACTTATCAGATTCGCCCGTTAGTGACGGCGGGTGTCGCGTGGCATACCGATCTGCTCACTCTGAGCGCCGATGGTGATTTGACCGAAACTAAGGGCTTTAAGAGCGAAGATGATTCGCAGTATGTTGGCGTTGGGGCCGAAGTGACACCGCTCAGCTGGCTGGCGGTACGTGCAGGCTACCGTGCCGACGTGAAAGGCAATGACAGCAACGTCTTCACCGCAGGCGTCGGCTTTGCGCCGATGAACACCGTTCACGTCGATCTGATGGGGCTTTACGGCGAAGATCAAACCTGGGGTGCAGGTGTCCAGCTGGGTCTGACGTTTTAGACGTTTGTCCGGCTGTGGCCTTGCCTGATCCGGCCTGGCTGTTTTTGTTGGCCCGGTAAGCTAAGCGCTGCCGGGCAATTCCTCCGAACCTTCTTTGTGCTATAGTAGCCGCCCTTTTCTCAAAAACGCTCATAATTTCGCCATGCTGCCAGAAACACAATCCACCGCTTATCCTGCACACCGCTTCTCCATCGCACCGATGCTCGACTGGACGGACAGGCATTGTCGTTATTTCCTGCGCCAGCTGTCGCGCCACACGCTGCTGTACACGGAAATGGTAACAACCGGGGCCATTATTCACGGTAAAGGCGATTATCTGGCATACAGCGAAGACGAACATCCGCTGGCATTACAGCTTGGAGGCAGCGATCCGGCGGCGCTGGCCCACTGCGCGAAGCTGGCAGAAGAGCGTGGCTATGACGAAATCAATCTCAACGTCGGTTGTCCGTCCGATCGTGTACAGAACGGGATGTTTGGCGCATGCCTGATGGGCAATGCGCAGCTGGTAGCGGACTGCGTCAAGGCGATGCGTGATGTGGTCTCGATTCCGGTAACCGTGAAAACCCGCATCGGTATCGATGACCAGGACAGCTACGAATTTCTCTGCGACTTCATCAATACCGTTTCTGGTAACGGCGAGTGTGAGATGTTTATCATCCACGCGCGTAAAGCCTGGCTTTCCGGCCTGAGCCCGAAAGAGAACCGAGAAATACCGCCGCTGGATTACCCGCGCGTCTATCAGCTCAGGCGTGATTTTCCTCATCTGACAATGTCCATCAATGGCGGCATTAAGTCGCTGGAAGAAGCCAAAGCGCATCTGGAACATATGGATGGCGTGATGGTGGGGCGCGAGGCGTACCAGAACCCTGGCATTCTGGTGTCAGTGGATCGTGAAATTTTTGGCGTTGACGCTGTTGACCCCGATCCGGTAGACGTGGTGCGCGCTATGTATCCGTACATTGAACGCGAACTGAGTGCAGGTACTTATCTTGGGCACGTGACTCGCCATATGCTCGGTCTTTTCCAGGGGATTCCCGGTGCGCGCCAGTGGCGTCGCTATCTGAGCGAAAATGCGCACAAAGCGGGCGCAAACATTGACGTGCTGGAGCAGGCGCTGCAGTTAGTGGCGAACAAGCGCTAATAAATACGCTAAAAGTTAGTCAGGTTGACCACGCCTCGCATACCGCTGCGGGGCATTTTCGTTTTTATTCAATGGATTACGCTTTGGCATGATTTTTGTACAGACAAGGGCAGTGGGTTATTTTTAAGGGGAAAAGCCATGTTTGAACTGCTCTTTATCATCGGATTCTTCGTTATGCTGCTGGTCACCGGTGTGTCGGTGCTGGGCATTCTGGCGGCGATTGTGGTGGCAACTATTGTGATGTTTTTTGGCGGCCTGTTGGCATTGATGATCAAACTCCTGCCATGGCTGCTGCTGGCCGTTGCCGTGGTATGGATCATCCGGGCGGTGAAAGCGCCAAAAATACCGCAGTACCGTCGGGATGACCGCTGGCGTTATTGACGGATTGAGGGGTGTATCACAACCTGAGAAAAGTCACTTAGGCACTCCATCATTATTCTGTCATGCTTAGCACGATAACGAATTCATCGTGCTGTACCCTACATACAGCTAACGAGAAAAAAAGGGCTTCCTTCGGGAAGCCCTACTTATATCTGCGATTAAGGGATCAGCAGGCTCGATCCTTCCGTCGCCCGGCTCTCCAGCGTCTCATGCGCTTTTCGCGCATCGCTCAGGGCAAACTTCTGGCTTTCTGCCACGTCCACTTTGATCACGCCGCTGGCAATAAGCGAGAACAGCTCGTTACTTGCCTCCTCCAGCTCTTCGCGGGTAGTGATGTAGCCCTGAAGCGAAGGGCGGGTCACATACAGCGAACCTTTCTGGTTCAGAATACCCAGATTGACGCCCGTCACCGCGCCGGAAGAGTTGCCAAAGCTAATCATCAGGCCCCGGCGTTGCAGACAGTCGAGCGAGGATTCCCAGGTGTCCTTGCCTACGGAGTCATAAACCACGCGCAGTTTTTTGCCATGAGTGATCTCCTTCACGCGCTCAACCAGATTTTCTTCGCGGTAGTTAATCACCTGCCAGGCGCCGGCCTGCAATGCACGTTGTGCTTTCTGCGCTGAACCGACGGTGCCAATTAGCTGTGCGCCCAGCGCTTTTGCCCACTGGCAGGCAATCAGGCCCACGCCCCCGGCGGCAGCGTGGAACAGGAATGGCTCATTGGGCTTGATTTCATGGGTTTTACGCAGCAGATAAAATACCGTCAGCCCTTTCAGGAATGAGGCCGCGGCCTGCTCGTAAGAAATGGCGGCAGGAAGAATGGCGGCCTTATCAGCAGGAACGTTGTGCACGGTGCTGTAGGCACCGAGAGCAGACTGGGCATACACCACGCGGTCGCCTGCTTTAATGTGCTTCACGCCGCTGCCGACTTTGCTGACCACGCCCGCCGCTTCCGTACCCAGACCACTCGGCAGGGACGGCGGTGGATACAGCCCGCTGCGAATATAGGTATCGATGTAGTTAATGCCGATGGCTTTGTTCTCGACCTGGACCTCGTTTTCCTTCGGATCCGCCGGGGTAAAGTCCACGGCGGCCAGGACCTCAGGCCCACCGTGCTGGTGAAATTCAATTCGCGTTGCCATTTTTCCTCCAGATGTGAAGGAGCCTCAGATATGATAATCTTACGGCCCACTCTTTAACCGGTAACTCCATTCACTATGGCAGGAAATAAACCCTTCAACAAACAGCAGACTGAGCCACGCGAGCGCGATCCCATCGTTGCCGGGCTGAAAGTGCCGCCGCACTCGATTGAAGCGGAGCAGTCGGTGTTGGGGGGTTTGATGCTGGATAACGAGCGCTGGGACGATGTCGCCGAACGCGTCGTCTCGGAAGATTTCTATACCCGTCCACACCGCCACATCTTTACCGAGATGGCGCGCCTGCAGGAAACGGGCAGCCCGATTGACCTTATCACGCTTGCGGAATCGCTGGAGCGGGAAGGGCAGCTGGACAGCGTCGGCGGCTTTGCCTATCTGGCGGAATTATCAAAAAATACGCCAAGTGCGGCGAACATCAGCGCTTATGCTGATATCGTACGTGAACGTGCCGTTGTCCGTGAGATGATCTCAGTAGCGAATGAAATCGCCGAAGCCGGTTTTGACCCGCAGGGCCGCACCAGTGAAGATCTGCTGGATTTAGCCGAATCGCGCGTCTTCAAAATTGCCGAAAGCCGCGCCAATAAAGACGAAGGCCCAAAAAATATCGCCGATGTGCTTGATGCCACCGTTGCGCGTATCGAACAGCTTTTCCAGCAGCCGCACGATGGCGTGACGGGCGTAAACACCGGCTACGACGATCTCAATAAAAAGACCGCCGGGTTACAGCCGTCGGATTTGATTATTGTTGCGGCACGTCCGTCGATGGGTAAAACGACATTTGCGATGAACCTCGTCGAAAATGCAGCGATGTTGCAGGATAAGCCGGTACTTATCTTCAGTCTCGAGATGCCCTCCGAGCAGATTATGATGCGTTCTCTCGCGTCGCTGTCGCGCGTCGATCAGACCCGTATTCGTACCGGCCAGCTTGATGATGAAGACTGGGCGCGCATTTCCGGCACGATGGGCATTCTGCTGGAAAAACGCAATATCTATATCGATGATTCTTCCGGCCTGACGCCTACGGAAGTGCGCTCCCGCGCGCGCCGTATTGCCCGTGAACACGGCGGCATCGGGCTTATCATGATTGACTACCTCCAGCTGATGCGCGTGCCGTCTCTGTCGGACAATCGTACGCTTGAGATCGCAGAAATTTCTCGCTCGCTCAAAGCGTTAGCGAAAGAGCTTCAGGTGCCGGTGGTGGCGCTGTCGCAGCTTAACCGCTCCCTGGAACAGCGTGCGGATAAACGCCCGGTCAACTCCGACCTGCGTGAATCCGGCTCTATCGAGCAGGACGCCGACTTAATCATGTTTATCTATCGTGATGAGGTGTATCACGAAAACAGCGATCTGAAAGGGATCGCCGAAATCATCATTGGTAAACAGCGTAACGGTCCAATCGGTACGGTGCGCCTGACCTTTAACGGGCAATGGTCCCGCTTTGATAATTACGCGGGTCCGCAGTACGACGACGAATAACGACCGCTAATCAGAAGACTGAGGGCAAAGCCCCATTGCCTGATGGCGCTTCGCTTATCAGGCCTACGAGATTCGGGCGATTATCTGAAATTGAAGAGTTTTGTAGGCCGGATAAGGCATTCATGCCGCCATCCGGCAAAATGGAGTAACGGGCAGTCAGTCATCTGAGTCCGGTCATCAAAGCAAATATTTTTCAAGGAATTCAAATGCAAGCGGCAACTGTAGTGATTAACCGCCGCGCTCTGCGACACAACCTGCAACGCCTGCGTGAACTGGCTCCCGCCAGTAAGCTGGTTGCGGTGGTGAAAGCGAACGCCTACGGACACGGTCTTCTTGAGACCGCGCGAACGCTCCCTGATGCCGATGCCTTCGGCGTCGCTCGCCTGGAAGAGGCGCTGCACCTGCGGGCTGGCGGTATCGTTCAGCCGATTCTCCTGCTGGAAGGGTTCTTCAACGCCGAAGATTTACCGGTTATTTCCGTGCAGGGGATGCAAACCGCCATCCACAACCTTGAGCAGCTCGAAGCGCTGGAGCAGGCCACGTTACCTGAACCAGTGACCGTCTGGATGAAGCTCGATACGGGTATGCACCGCCTGGGTGTGCGCCCGGAAGAGGCGAATGCCTTTTATCAGCGCCTGTGCCAGTGCAAAAATGTGCGCCAGCCGGTAAACGTGGTCAGCCACTTCGCACGTGCAGACGAACCGGAATGCGGTGCGACCGAGCGGCAGCTGGATATCTTCAACACCTTCACCGAAGGCAAGCCGGGCCAGCGTTCTATCGCCGCCTCTGGCGGTATCTTGCTGTTCCCGCAGTCCCATTTTGACTGGGTGCGCCCTGGCATTATTCTGTATGGCGTATCGCCACTCGAAGGAAAACCATGGGGCACGGATTTTGGCTTCAGGCCGGTGATGTCGCTGACCTCAAGCCTGATCGCTGTACGCGATCATAAAGCAGGTGAGCCCGTGGGCTACGGCGGTACCTGGACAAGCGAGCGGGACACGTGCCTTGGCGTGGTGGCGATGGGCTACGGCGACGGTTACCCGCGTGCAGCACCGTCTGGCACGCCAGTGCTGGTAAACGGCCGGGAAGTGCCGATGGTCGGCCGCGTGGCGATGGATATGATCTGCGTGGATTTAGGACCGGAAGCCCAGGAAAAGGCCGGCGATCCGGTTATTCTTTGGGGCGATGGTCTGCCGGTGGAGCGCATTGCCGAAATAACAAAAGTGAGTGCTTACGAACTTATCACGCGACTGACGTCAAGGGTGGCGATGAAGTATCTCGACGAATAGCCTTTTGTGCCCGGTGACGCTCTGCTGACCGGGCCTACGAGGTTTACTGACTTAACAGGCCGCCATCTGTCATCGCAAGTCTTCGATCCCAACATCCTCTCGATCTTCCCCTCCATCCGGTTTATTGTGGTGATTCCTGCCCTGTATAACCCTGGAGAATCATCGCGTGTTTCAGAACGTCGACGCCTACGCAGGCGATCCCATCCTCTCGCTGATGGAAAAATTCAAAGAAGATCCCCGCAGTGACAAAGTGAACCTCAGCATTGGCCTGTACTACAACGAAGACGGCATTATTCCGCAATTACAGGCGGTTACTGAAGCTGAAGCACAACTGAATGCCCAGCCGCATGGCGCATCGGTTTATCTGCCGATGGAAGGGCTTAACACCTATCGTAACGGCGTTGCGCCGCTGCTGTTTGGGGCAGACCATCCGGTCCTGCAACAGAAACGTGTGGCCACTATTCAGACACTGGGGGGTTCTGGCGCGCTGAAAGTGGGCGCTGATTTCCTCAGGCACTATTTCCCTGGCTCGAAAGTGTGGGTCAGCGATCCGACCTGGGAAAACCACATCGCCATCTTTGAAGGTGCTGGCTTCGAAGTAAGCACTTACCCTTGGTTTGATGCCGAAACGAACGGCGTGCGTTTTGACGCGCTGCTGGAAAAGCTGAGTACGCTGCCGGAAAAAGACATCGTGTTGCTGCACCCATGCTGCCATAACCCGACCGGGGCCGATCTGACTAATGCGCAGTGGGATGCCGTCACGGAAGTACTGAAAGCGCGCAACCTGATTCCGTTCCTCGACATCGCCTACCAGGGCTTTGGCGCAGGCATGGAGGAAGATGCCTGGGCTATTCGCACCATTGCGAGCGCAGGCCTGCCGGTGCTGGTCAGCAACTCCTTTTCTAAAATTTTCTCGCTGTACGGTGAACGCGTCGGCGGCCTGTCCGTGGTGTGTGAGGACAGCGATACCGCAGGCCGCGTGCTGGGTCAGCTGAAAGCAACCGTGCGCCGCAACTACTCCAGCCCGCCGAATTTCGGGGCGCAGGTGGTTTCTGCCGTATTGAATGATGCGAAGCTCAAGGCCTCCTGGCTGGCGGAAGTAGAAGCCATGCGCACTCGTATTCTGGCAATGCGCCAGGAGCTGGTGAACGTGCTGAAGCAGACCATGCCTGAGGGTAATTTCGATTACCTGCTGAAGCAGCGCGGCATGTTCAGCTATACCGGCCTGAGCGCCGCCCAGGTGGAGCGCCTGCGTGAAGAGTTTGGCGTTTACCTGATTGCCAGCGGCCGCATGTGCGTGGCAGGCCTGAACTCCCGCAACGTTCAGCGCGTAGCCCAGGCGTTCTCCGCTGTGATGTAAGTACTTACTGACTTTGGCGCTCTGTTTTAAGGAGCCCTGGCAGCCTTTCTGCAAGGTGATGAGAACCTGATTGTGATCATCACCTTTTTCTATGGCATCCAATCCATATATTCCTTTCATTCATCCTGCATCACGGTTAAGGTCAGGTTGATTTTTGACGTCTCAACACTTTCCAATAATAACAATCGGATGATTCAGGGAAAATTATGCGCAAGGTTACTTTAGCGTTCAGCGCTATCTGCTTGTTGTTTACCGTAAACAGCACCGTTGTCGATGCTCACGCCTCATCACCTTCTCCGCTTTATGCGGGGACAAATGTCGCAAAACTCGCCGAACAGGCGCCGATCCATTGGGTTTCGGTGGCGCAGATCGAAAACAGTCTATTAGGTCGCTCACCGATAGCCGTCGGTTTTGATATCGATGACACGGTGCTTTTCTCGAGCCCGGGCTTTTGGCGTGGGAAAAAAATCTGGTCGCCGGACAGCGAAGCGTATCTGAAGAACCCCGAATTCTGGGAAAAAATGAATAACGGCTGGGATGAATTCAGCATCCCGAAAGAGGTGGCCCGCTCGCTTATCGCCATGCACGTTAAGCGCGGTGATACCATTTACTTTGTCACCGGCCGCAGCCAGACAAAGACAGAAACCGTCAGCAAAACGCTGCAGGATGATTTCCTGATCCCGGCGGCCAGCATGAATCCGGTGATTTTCGCGGGCGACAAACCCGATCAGAACACCAAAACGCAGTGGCTGCAGGAAAAAAATATCAAGGTCTTCTACGGCGATTCTGATAATGACATCACCGCCGCCCATGACGCAGGCGCCCGCGGCATCCGCGTTCTGCGGGCCTCTAATTCCACCTACAAACCGCTGCCGAATGCCGGAGCGTACGGTGAAGAAGTGATCGTCAATTCAGAATATTGACAGCGAAAACGGCAATTCATGGGGTTGCCGTTTTTTTGACCAGAAGCGTTTCCCTTTCCCCTTTCTTGTTGCACACTAAGAAAAGATTCACGTCTCTTCAGGGGAATGCCATGACCATTTCGGAGCTGCTGCAATATTGCATGAATAAACCGGGGGCTGAGCAGAGCGTGCACAGCGACTGGAAGGCCACGCAAATTAAGGTATCGGATGTGCTGTTTGCGATGGTGAAAGAAGTGGAGGGCCGTCCGGCGACTTCGCTGAAAACCAGCCCGGAACTCGCGGAATTATTGCGTGAGCAGCACAGCGACGTGAGGCCCAGTCAGCATCTCAATAAAGCGCACTGGAGCACGGTTTACCTTGACGGCTCGCTGCCGGATTCACAAATTTATTTCCTGGTGGATGCGTCGTATCAGCAGGCGATGGGGCTGCTGCCGGAAGAGGTCCGACAGCAGCTCGAGTAATTACAGCATTGGCTTCAGGAAGCGCGCCGTGTGCGAAGCCTCGCATTCCGCGACCGTTTCAGGCGTGCCGGAGACGAGAATTTCCCCGCCGCCGCTGCCGCCTTCCGGGCCGAGATCGACAATCCAGTCCGCGGTTTTAATCACGTCGAGGTTATGCTCGATAACCACAATCGTGTTGCCCTGGTCGCGCAGTTGATGCAGCACTTCCAGCAGTTGCTGAATATCAGCAAAGTGCAGACCGGTGGTCGGTTCGTCGAGGATGTACAGCGTCTGACCCGTGCCGCGTTTTGACAGCTCACGCGCCAGCTTCACGCGCTGCGCTTCCCCGCCGGAGAGCGTGGTGGCGGATTGTCCCAGGCGAATGTACGTCAGGCCCACGTCCATCAACGTTTGCAGCTTGCGCGCCAGCGCTGGTACGGCATCAAAGAACTCGCGTGCTTCTTCAATGGTCATATCCAGCACTTCGTGGATGGTTTTGCCTTTGTACTTAATCTCCAGCGTTTCACGGTTATAGCGCTTGCCTTTGCACTGATCGCACGGCACGTAGATGTCGGGCAGGAAGTGCATTTCTACCTTGATCACGCCGTCGCCCTGGCAGGCTTCACAGCGACCACCGCGCACGTTAAAGCTGAAACGACCTGGCGTGTATCCGCGCGAACGGGATTCAGGAACGCCAGCGAACAGTTCACGCACCGGCGTGAACACGCCGGTATAGGTCGCCGGGTTGGAACGCGGCGTACGGCCAATCGGGCTCTGATCGATGTCGATGACCTTATCGAAGTGCTCCAGGCCGCTAATATCGCGGTACGGCGCTGGTTCGACAATGGTTGCGCCATTCAGCGCGCGCTGGGCAATCGGGAACAGCGTATCGTTAATCAGCGTCGATTTACCTGAGCCGGATACGCCAGTGATGCAGGTGAACAGGCCAACCGGCACCGTCAACGTCACGTCTTTCAGGTTGTTGCCGCGAGCGCCGGTCAGCTTCAGGACTTTTTCCGGGTTCGCAGGCACGCGCTCTTTTGGCACTTCGATTTTGCGTTTGCCGCTCATGAACTGGCCGGTGAGCGATTCCGGCACGGCCATGATGGCCTCCAGCGGGCCTTCTGCAACCACTTCACCGCCGTGCACGCCAGCGCCTGGCCCGATATCGATCACGTGGTCTGCCGCGCGAATGGCGTCTTCATCGTGCTCAACCACAATCACCGTATTACCGAGATTACGTAAATGAATCAGCGTGCCGAGCAGGCGCTCGTTATCGCGCTGGTGCAGGCCGATGGACGGCTCATCCAGCACGTACATTACACCAACCAGCCCCGCGCCAATCTGGCTTGCCAGACGAATACGCTGAGCTTCACCGCCGGAGAGCGTTTCTGCCGAGCGGGAAAGCGTCAGGTAGTTCAGGCCGACGTTAACGAGAAACTTCAGGCGATCGCCAATCTCTTTCAGCACTTTTTCGGCGATTTTTGCGCGCTGGCCGGACAGCTTCATATTATTGAAGAAGTCCATGGCGTGGCCGATGCTCATGTCAGAAATGGTTGGCAGCGCCGTGTTTTCCACAAACACATGGCGCGCTTCACGATTCAGGCGAGTGCCTTCACAGCTGGCGCACGGGCGGTTGCTGATGAATTTCGCCAGCTCCTCGCGCACCGCGTTAGATTCGGTTTCTTTATAGCGGCGCTCCATGTTATGCAGCACGCCTTCAAACGGATGGCGGCGCACGGAAGTATCACCGCGGTCGTTCATATATTTGAATTCGATCGACTCTTTTCCTGAACCGTACAGCACCACTTTTTGCACGTGCGCGCTCAGGCTGCCCCACGGGGCTTCGACGTCGAACTCATAATGCTCCGCCAGCGAGCGCAGCATCTGGAAATAGTAGAAGTTTCGGCGATCCCAGCCGCGAATGGCGCCGCCTGCCAGGGAAAGCTCCGGGTTCTGGATAATGCGATCCGGATCGAAATATTGCTGCACGCCGAGGCCGTCGCAGGTCGGACAGGCACCTGCCGGGTTGTTGAACGAGAACAGGCGCGGTTCCAGTTCGCGCATGCTGTAGCCGCAAATCGGGCAGGCAAAGTTGGCGGAGAACAGCAGCTCTTCCGCTTTCTCGTCGTCCATATCGGCGACAATGGCGGTGCCGCCGGAGAGCTCCAGCGCGGTTTCAAAGGACTCTGCAAGGCGCTGCGTGAGATCGTCACGCACCTTAAAGCGGTCAATCACCACTTCGATGGTGTGCTTCTTTTGCAATTCAAGCTTCGGCGGATCGGAAAGGTCGCAGACTTCGCCGTCGATACGGGCGCGGATGTAGCCCTGGCTTGCCAGGTTTTCCAGCGTTTTGGTGTGCTCGCCCTTACGCTCTTTGATGACCGGCGCCAGCAGCATCAGGCGTTTGCCTTCTGGCTGCGACAGAACGTTATCCACCATCTGGCTGACGGTTTGCGCCGCCAGCGGCACGTCGTGATCGGGGCAGCGCGGTTCGCCCACGCGAGCATAAAGCAGGCGCAGGTAATCGTGAATTTCAGTAATGGTCCCCACGGTGGAACGCGGGTTGTGCGACGTGGACTTCTGCTCAATAGAAATGGCCGGAGACAGACCTTCAATATGGTCCACATCAGGCTTTTCCATCAGTGACAGGAACTGACGTGCATAAGCAGAGAGTGATTCAACGTAGCGCCGCTGCCCTTCGGCATACAGCGTATCAAACGCCAGCGAAGATTTACCTGAGCCCGAAAGCCCGGTCACGACGATCAGTTTGTCGCGAGGGATGACGAGGTTGATGTTTTTGAGATTATGGGTGCGGGCGCCCCGAACTTCGATCTTATCCATTCACCTTTCCCGGTAGAGACTCGGAATGCGGGTTTGTCAGAAGGACAAACGGCAGAAACGGCTAATTATGACACAGTTTGACCTGTTTGAATATACAGTATTGGAATGCGCGCTCTGATTCTCTGTGCAATAATGTCGAGTCCGCGTGAGATATCTGAAGCTGCTACGCAACTATGCAAATTGCCGCATGGAAATGGTACACTCGCGCGTTTACACTATTAAGAAACGTATTCAGGAGACACGATCATGGCCAGCAGAGGCGTCAACAAGGTGATTCTCGTCGGTAATCTGGGCCAGGACCCGGAAGTACGCTACATGCCGAGTGGTGGCGCAGTTGCCAACATTACGCTGGCTACTTCCGAATCCTGGCGTGATAAAGCGACCGGCGAAATGAAAGAGCAGACTGAATGGCACCGCGTTGTGCTGTTCGGCAAATTGGCGGAAGTGGCCGGTGAATATCTGCGTAAAGGGTCTCAGGTCTATATCGAAGGCCAGCTGCGTACCCGTAAATGGACCGATCAGTCCGGCGCTGAAAAATACACCACGGAAGTTGTGGTTAACGTAGGCGGCACCATGCAGATGCTCGGTGGCCGTCAGGGCGGCGGCGCACCGGCAGGTGGCGGTCAGCAGCAGGGCGGCGGCTGGGGTCAGCCACAGCAGCCTCAGGGCGGAAACCAGTTCAGCGGTGGTGCACAGTCTCGCCCGCAGCAGCCTGCAGCCCCGGCATCGTCTAACGAACCGCCAATGGATTTCGACGACGATATCCCGTTCTGATTATGTCCCGTATTGTCTGACGGACAAATCACATAAAAAAAGCGCTTTCCTTCGGGAAGCGCTTTTTTGTTGGCTTGTACTGCCTGAAGCAGGTTTTTAGCTCACCATCACCGGCCATTCTGGCGGAGTCTGGCTCATTACCTCTATCATCACATCTTTAATGTTGTTCCAGACAAGCGTCATGTCGACAAGAGTGATGCCCAGCAGCCCGGTGGCAAACCAGCAGGCGGCGGCGATGCCAAAAGCGCTGCAAACAACCGCCAGCCCGGCATAGTCGGATTTACGGAACTGAATTTTCAACGTGCTGGCAAGGAACATCAGTACGGCGCTCACGAGCGGCCAGCGCAGGAGAACCATGCCGGTGGTAACAGAAACCATGAAACATACCCTCAAAGAACGAAGCCAGGGATAGCACGACGTGGCTCATCAGGTGTATCACACTCTGGCTATCGGCAGGCATTGATCAACACAATGAAACGGTATTTTACGTTTCATAAGATAATGTGAACTATATCACGTTTGTTCTTTTATTCGCCACTGGTATGGTAAAAAAAATCTGTGGCACCGACCGAAATGTTCTCTGACTTATTGCTATTGAGAATATATTCTTTGCCCGTTTTGAAAGGGGTTAACTGAGATATCAGTGAGATAGCAAACTGTCACGAAAGTTAAGTGGTTGTACAATATTTACATCGGGAAATAGTTGGCTTATGCTTTCTGGACAATATATTTTACTTGCGATCAATCAATCAGCTATTGATTTTATTGGCTATTTTAATATTTTGTAATTCTTTTAAGACAACACACTTTTTTTTTGTTCTCTCTGGCTTACAGATTTATGATTAACCTGTGCTTAATCATGCAAATCAGTATCTGATTTATTCATTGCAGGTTTTGCCCCTAACAAACCTGTGATTGAAGCCATGAAAAAAGAGAAACTACACGCAGCAATTAACGATGCAGAACTTTGCCTGCGCCGGCTGGCCAGAGTTATGCCTGGACTCTCAGCACATCGCTCACTTGCCGATGTGTTGCTGCTTATCCATGATGTCTTTGGCGCACGCCTCTCCTGGATCATGCTGGAGTCAGAGGATTTACGCCATCTGGAAGTGCAGGGCGAACGGCTGACGAGTGACAGCGCTGAACGCCTTCTGGCGGCGCTGCGAAAGCATCAGACGCCGTGGCGCGTAAAATGCTGGCACCGTGACGTCGGCAAGCTGCTTTATTCCGAAGGCAATCCTTTAGCGCAGGAATTAAAATGCGGCGTGCTCTGCCGAATATTTCCGATGCAGGACGATGCCCGCGCTTATCTTTTTCTGGCCTTCGACCAGCCTTTGTTAGCGCCCGCCGTTTTGCGCAGCGTGGCGCAGATCATTGCTGAGAAACTCCATGATTCGATGACGGAAATTATTTCCCGCCAGCGTACCGCCGTCGAATTAAAAAATATTCTTAACCAGTACCGCATGCTTTTTGATAAAGCGCCGGTATTAATGAATTCGTTTGATAAACATAATCGCTGCACGTTGTGGAACGGCGAGTGTGAACGGGTATTTGGCTGGACGCTGGAGGAATTAAATGACCAGCCCGATCCGCTGGCGCTGTTTTACCCTGATCCGGATGTGCGACGACGAGTGAGGGATTCCGTCAATTGTTCTCCCACGCTTGAGATGCACGAATGGTATCCGCACCGCCGTGATGGGGTCGTGCTTACCACGCTGTGGTCTAATATCCTGTTGCCGGATGGTGAGATCATGAATATTGGTGTGGATATTACCGAGCGTAAACGTGCCGAAAATTTGCTGGCGTTTCAGGCGACCACCGATGCGTTGACCCGCTGCTATAACCGACTGGCGATCCTCGATCATCTCCAGCACTGCCTCGATAATTGCCAGACTGAACAGTATGATACCCATTTTGTGATGCTGATGATCGATCTTGATCACTTTAAGCAAATCAACGATCGCTGGGGCCATTCCGCAGGCGACGACGTGCTGGTTTATTTCTGCGAACATATCCGCGGGCAGTGCGATGGCCCACCGAGGCTCGGTAGGTTGGGTGGAGAAGAGTTCCTTTTACTGCTTCCCGTGTCTGATACCGATCTGGCCGTTGCGTTCACAGACAAGCTGCGCGCCCAACTCTGTTCGCAACCCTTTACGATCGGTGAAGTGACGATCAACCTCTCTTTCAGCGCCGGGGCGCTGGCGGTGGCGCAAAATAATCATGAACGCGCGCTGCTATTAAGCCTTGTTGATAACGCACTTTATGATGCTAAACGTACCGGACGCGGTAAAACAGTGGTTGCTTCGCTGACCTCATAATCCGGGAAGCGGGCATCATTTTGCTCAGTACCTGCTATTTCCATTAATAATTTTTGCTTAATTCTGTTTTGCCTGACTTTTAAACAATATTCTTAATGAATGTTTAATAAATAGCTGACTTAATAAAAACGTCGGCACATCTTTTAGTTTGCCTTACGGAAAAATATTATCGTCATAACCCAATATTCGATTTTTGGGGGCAAAAGACGGTTGCTAATGTTGATTGATTCATGCAACGTAATCATCTGTCAGAAAGCGTCCAGCCTGAATATCAGGCACATAAAATGCAGGGATATCAGGCTGAATATGAATCAGAGTGCGCGAAGCAACGTGCTGAGGGGCTTGGGGGTGATCATCGTCGTGCTCCTGCCGGTGATGCTTGCGCTTTGGTTTTCGCAGCTCCGCGCCGAGTCTGAAACGCATAGCCAGCTCCAGACGTTTGCCCACATTGCCCTGAATAAAACCGAATCCGTCATCCGCCAGGCCGACCTCGCAAAGGACGCCGCGAAGCGTTATACCGGCGCTATTTGCACGCCTGAACATCAACAGCAGATGTTAAATATCATTCGCGGGCGGCTGTATGTTGAAGATTTAATTTACGCGCAAAACGATCGGTTTATCTGTTCAACGACGGTGCGGCCTAATCAACCCTGGCAGATGCCCGCTCCTGAGTACCGACGCAACCCTGGCGTTGCTATTTATTATTACCGTGATACTCCGTTTTATCCCGGCTACAAAATGACCTATATGCAGCAAGGGAATTATGTGGCGGTCATTAACCCTCTTTCGTGGGGAGAGATTGTTTCTGACGACAGCACTCTGACGTTCGGAGTATACGACACCAAAACCAATGCCTTTTTCTCCGTCAGTGAAAATACTGACCCGGCAACATTAAAACCGCTGATCCGCGACGCGGATTATGCCTTCCAGCGCGATGGCCGGTTTTATACCATCGCCCTTTCTGAACGTCGGCCAATTGCCATTATTATTTCAACTTCAGATTCTCGCTATTACCAGAATTTGCGCCACCAGGCGACACTGACATTACCGCTGGGGCTGATTTGCAGCATTCTGATTCTGCTGGTCTGGACCCGTTCGCGGCAGCGCTTTAATTCCCCGAAACGGCTTTTGCAGAGGGCGCTGAATAAACAACAGCTATGTCTGCATTATCAGCCAATTATTGATATCAAAAATAATGAATGCGTCGGTGCTGAAGCATTACTTCGCTGGCCTGGTTTTGATGGCCCGGTAATGAGCCCGTCGGAATTTATTCCGTTGGCAGAAAAAGAGGGCTTAATTGAGCAGGTGACGGACTACGTGGTGGAATCGGTGTTCATTGACCTGGGCGATTTCCTGCAAAGCAATCCACAACTCTATGTTTCGATTAATCTCTCGGCATCGGATTTCCATTCCTCGCGGCTGATTGCGATGATCTCCGATAAAGCTCAGCAGTATCACGTTCGCGCCCAGCAGATCAAAATTGAGGTCACAGAACGTGGGTTTATTGATGTGCCGAAAACCACACCCGTCATTCAGGCGTTCCGCCAGGCGGGCTACGAAGTGGCGATCGATGATTTTGGCACTGGCTATTCCAACCTGCACAACCTCTATTCCCTGAACGTCGATATCCTGAAAATTGACAAATCCTTTGTCGACACGCTAACCACCAACAGCACCAGCCACCTGATTGCCGAACACATCATCGAGATGGCGCAAAGCCTGCGGCTGAAAACCATTGCGGAAGGGGTGGAAACTGCCGAGCAGGTTAACTGGCTTCTCAAGCGTGGGGTGCAGTTCTGTCAGGGCTGGCACTTTGCGAAAGCCATGCCGCCGCACGAGTTTGTTCAGTGGCAGCAAGGCTCAGCGCCGTGGGATAACCCGAAAGCCGTTCACGCCGAAATCTGATGGCGATAGTCGCTCGGGGTGCGGTCGAACTCCCGGCGGAAGACCCGCGAAAACGTCTGCTGAGACACGTAACCCAAATCCATTGCAATATCAAAAATCGGCCGCTTCGTGGTACGCAAAGCTTCTGCGGCCATCAGTAACCGGCGCTGACGAATATATTCCCCCAGCGTCTGGTGCATCACCGTGCGGAACATCCGCTGTAAATACCACTTCGAATAGCCGGATTTTCTGGCAACCACGTCAATGTTAAGCGGTTGATCAATATGGTCATCAATCCATTCAATCAAGGTTTCAATGATGTCGTGATGGGACATAAGCAGCCTCTCTCTCACATTTTCGATTCGTCGTTTGGTCTGCGGGCGAGTATAATTCCTCAAGTTAACTTGAGGTAAAGCGCTTTATGGAAAAGAAATCTCCCCGCATAAAATCGCTGCTGACGCCGGGCGAAGTGGCAAAACGTAGCGGCGTGGCCGTCTCGGCGCTGCATTTCTATGAAAGCAAAGGGCTCATTGAAAGCACGCGCAACGGCGGCAACCAGCGGCGCTACCGCCGTGATGTGCTGCGCTATGTGGCGATTATCAAGATTGCTCAGCGTATCGGCATTCCGCTCTCGACCATCAGCGATGCGCTGGGGGTCCTGCCGGAAGGACACAATCTCAGTCCTAAAGCCTGGAAGCAGCTGTCGTCAAAATGGCGTGAAGAACTGGATGAGCGTATCCATACTCTGACTGCGCTGCGCGATCAGCTTGATGGCTGTATCGGCTGCGGCTGTCTTTCGCATCGGGACTGCCCGCTGCGTAACCCCGGCGATATGCTTGGCGAAAAAGGGCCCGGCGCGCACTTTCCGGAAGAGAACGACTGAAAAAACTAAAGCGCCACAAATGGGCGCTTTAGTTGTTTTCCGGTCTTTGTCTTTCTCTCTATCCCGCTGGTACACGGGAGGGTTTCCCCCGACATCAGTACGCCTCAGTCGATCAAAAGTGGGTAGGAGGTTCCGGTTTGTACTGACACTTTAAGTCTAAGCCTAAACTCCCTTTTTGCCAGTCAGAAGGGTTTTTTTTCGCCGAAATTTTTCCCGCCTTGCGCCACAGTTCCTATAGTTATTTTGAACAACTGACAGGAGGCCGCCATGCTGACGGTGCATCATCTGAATCTTTCGCGTTCCCAGCGCGTACTCTGGGCGCTGGAAGAACTGGAGCTGCCCTACCACATCGTGCGCTACCAGCGCGAACCGACGATGTTAGCGCCAGAAGCGCTAAAAAAAGTGCACCCGCTCGGCAAATCACCAGTGCTGGAAGACGACGGCATGATCTTCGCCGAGTCGGGCGCGATTCTCGAATATCTGCAGGAATCGCACGATCCGGAGCAGCGCCTGAAGCCGCAGAGTCCACAGGAGAGGCTTCAGTATCGCTTCTGGCTGCATTACGCCGAGGGCTCGCTGATGCCGATGCTGCTGATGAAGCTGGTTTTTGGCAGCCTGGGCAAGCCGCCGGTGCCCATCGGGCTGCGTACGGTCGGGAAAATTTTGGGGCAGGGCGTACAGAAGGCGTACCTTAACAAGCAGCTGGCAACTCACGCGGCCTTTATGGAAGGGCATCTGGCGCAGAATACCTGGTTTGCCGGCGAACAGCTGAGCATGGCGGATATTCAGATGAGCTATCCGGCGATGGCGCTGCTGGCGCGAGGCGGGCAGGGCGATTTGCCTCATCTGAGGGCATGGAAAAAGCGGGTTGAAGAACGCCCGGCCTGGCAGCGCGCCATTCAGCAGGGCGGTCCGCTCGACTTTCCCGGCGGCTGATGACGCATCATAAAAACCAATGGCCGGGCGAAATGAAAAGAATATGCCGTAAAATTGTTGCCAGATTGCGCACCGACGATATCGTTTGCGCACACGTTGGCTATTTCTTCGCCGTCATAAGCGAAATTTAGCGAAATGACGTAAACATCAGTTGAAAAGGGCAGCGTAAAAGCCAGATAATCGTTTGCCTTTTTTGCCAGCCCTGGCTTTCTCATGGATAAACCGCAGGGCAGGTCACATTGAACACCGTTTTTGTCTGCGCGGAGTTAATCGTTTGCTTTTTTGTGGCCCCCCTTAGCCGCGATGTAGCACAGGGAGATGACGCTTAGCGGGCAGTGGATTGTCCCTCACGCAGACGGACGAATGATAAAAACTCTCAGGGGATGTTTTCTATGTCTACGCCTTCAGCGCGTACCGGCGGTCTGGACGCCTGGTTCAAAATTTCAGCTCGTGGCAGTACCGTTCGCCAGGAGATCGTTGCCGGATTAACCACCTTCCTGGCCATGGTCTACTCCGTTATTGTCGTACCGGGCATGCTTGGAAAAGCAGGCTTCCCGCCGGCGGCCGTCTTCGTGGCGACCTGCCTGGTTGCCGGCGTTGGCTCCCTGGTGATGGGCCTGTGGGCCAACCTGCCGCTGGCGATTGGCTGCGCCATCTCGCTGACCGCGTTTACCGCATTCAGCCTGGTGCTCGGCCAGCACATCAGCATTCCGGTTGCGCTGGGTGCCGTGTTCCTGATGGGCGTGCTGTTTACCGTTATTTCCGCAACCGGCATTCGTAGCTGGATCCTGCGCAACCTGCCGCAGGGCGTTGCGCATGGCACCGGTATCGGTATCGGCCTGTTCCTGCTGCTGATTGCGGCCAACGGCGTCGGTCTGGTCATCAAAAACCCGCTGGACGGCCTGCCGGTGGCGCTAGGTCACTTCGCAAGCTTCCCGGTGATCATGTCGCTGATCGGTCTTGCGGTCATTATCGGCCTTGAAAAGCTGAAAGTGCCGGGCGGCATCCTGCTGACCATTATCGGCGTTTCCGTTGTTGGCCTGATTTTTGACCCGAGCGTGCACTTCTCCGGCGTCTTCGCTATGCCTTCTCTCAGCGATGAGCACGGTAATTCCCTGATCGGCAGCCTCGATATCATGGGCGCACTAAACCCTGTCGTCCTGCCAAGCGTGCTGGCGCTGGTGATGACCGCCGTGTTCGATGCCACGGGCACTATCCGTGCGGTAGCCGGTCAGGCCAACCTGCTGGATAAAGACGGGCAGATTATCAACGGCGGTAAAGCACTGACCACTGACTCCCTGAGCAGCGTGTTCTCCGGCCTGGTGGGCGCAGCGCCTGCGGCGGTGTACATCGAATCCGCAGCGGGAACGGCGGCGGGCGGCAAAACTGGCCTGACGGCGATCACCGTCGGCGTGCTGTTCCTGCTGATCCTGTTCCTCTCTCCGCTCTCCTATCTGGTGCCTGCCTACGCCACCGCTCCGGCGCTGATGTACGTAGGTCTGCTGATGCTGAGCAACGTGGCGAAAATCGACTTCGCCGATTTTGTTGACGCAATGGCGGGCCTGATCACTGCGGTGTTCATCGTGCTGACCTGTAACATCGTGACCGGTATTATGATTGGCTTCGCGACTCTGGTTATCGGCCGTGTTGTCTCTGGCGAATGGCGCAAGCTGAACATCGGTACCGTGGTGATTGCCCTGGCGCTGGTCGCCTTCTACGCGGGCGGCTGGGCGATTTAAGCCCGTTTCCTGCACGTCAAAACGGGTGGCTTCGGCCGCCCGTTTTTGTTTTTTCTGAGGAGAACAGGGCAGAAGATCTGCGACGAAGAATGCACAAAATGTCATTCAACTCAATGAATCATTTAACTTTTACCATTTTAGGGAACATCCTGTTGTGCTTTGCGATAAGCTGGAAGGCGTATTATCAGACACAGCACAAGAATTAAGACTTCGCAAACAGGGATAGCATGGAAATATTCTTCACAATACTGATTATGACCCTCGTGGTCTCTCTCTCCGGGGTCGTTACCCGAGTTCTGCCCTTCCAGGTTCCACTGCCGTTGATGCAAATCTTCATCGGGGCGGCGCTGGCGTGGCCAACCTTTGGTCTGCACGTTGAGTTTGATCCGGAGCTTTTCCTCGTCCTCTTCATTCCACCGCTGCTGTTCGCCGACGGCTGGAAGACGCCGACCCGTGAATTTATCGAGCACGGACGAGAGATTTTTGGCCTGGCGCTGGCGTTAGTGCTGGTGACGGTGGTGGGCATCGGTTTCCTGATTTACTGGGTGGTGCCGGGTATCCCGCTTATTCCGGCATTTGCGCTGGCAGCCGTGCTGTCGCCGACCGATGCGGTGGCGCTTTCCGGTATCGTCGGTGAAGGCCGTATCCCAAAAAAAATCATGGGTATTTTACAGGGCGAAGCGTTGATGAATGACGCTTCGGGTCTGGTGTCGCTGAAGTTTGCCGTCGCCGTGATAATGGGAACCATGGTGTTCACCGTCGGCGGTGCAGCCCTGGAATTCGTCAAAGTGGCGACCGGCGGCATCCTGGCGGGCTTTATCGTCAGCTGGCTGTACGGGCGCTCGCTGCGCTTCCTCAGCCGCTGGGGCGGTGACGAACCCGCTACGCAGATTGTCCTGCTGTTCCTGTTGCCTTTTGCCTCTTACCTGATTGCCGAACACATCGGCGTATCGGGCATTCTGGCCGCCGTTGCCGCCGGGATGACCATTACCCGCTCCGGCGTTATGCGTACTGCGCCGCTGGCGATGCGCCTGCGTGCTAACAGCACCTGGGCGATGCTGGAGTTTGTGTTTAACGGCATGGTGTTTTTGCTGTTAGGCCTGCAGCTGCCGGGGATCCTTGAGTCTTCACTGGTGGCGGCTGAGGCCGATCCGAACGTGGAAACCTGGATGCTGTTTACGGACATCATTCTGATCTATGCCGCGTTGATGCTGGTGCGCTTCGGCTGGCTGTGGACCATGCAGCGCTTCAGCCAGCGCTTCCTGAAGAAAAAGCCGATGGAGTTTGGCAGCTGGAGCACCCGTGAACTGCTGATTGCCACCTTTGCGGGCGTTCGCGGCGCTATCACGCTTGCCGGTGTGCTTTCGATTCCGCTTCTGTTATCTGATGGCAACGTCTTCCCGGCTCGCTACGAGCTGGTATTCCTGGCCGCAGGGGTGATTCTGTTCTCGCTGTTTGTTGCCGTGGTGCTGATGCCTGTCCTGCTGCGCCATCTCGAAGTGGCCGACCACTCACAGCAGCACAAAGAAGAGCGCCTGGCGCGTGCCGCAACGGCGGACGTGGCGATAGTCGCCATTCAGAAAATGGAAGAGCGTCTGGCTCAGGACACGAAAGAGAATATCGACAATCAGCTGCTGACCGAAGTGAGCTCACGCGTGATTGGTAACCTGCGCCGTCGCGCCGACGGGCGTAACGATGTGGAAACCTCAATGCTGGAAGAGAGCCTTGAGCGCCGCTTCCGCCTTGCGGCGCTGCGTTCAGAGCGCGGTGAGCTCTACCACCTGCGCGCCACTCGCCAGATCAGCAACGAAACGCTGCAAAAGCTGCTGCACGATCTCGATTTGCTGGAAGCGCTATTGATTGAAGATCAGTAACAATACTGAAGCAAACGCAGGCCCGCTAAACACAGTGCCTCCGGGCAAAAAAAGAGCCGCCCTCAGGGCGGCTCAAAGGGGGGAGACCACCGACCGTTATTGCAGGTCGACGTTTTTACTGCCAAAGAACCAGGTCAGCACAAAACCGGCTGCGTAAGAAATCAGGATCCCGGCGACGTACACCGCCATCCCGGCGAAAATCCCCTGTGAAGACGTCATCAGCGGAATCGACACCAGGCCTGACGGGCCGAACACGGTGTTCAGACCAACCGGCAGCCCCATCCAGGACACCAGACCGATAAAGAACCCACCTACCGCGCCGCCGAAGCAGGCGGTCACGAACGGCTTCAGGCGCGGCAGCGTGACGCCGTAAATCAGCGGTTCACCGATGCCGAGCAGGCCCGGGAAGATGGCGCCTTTAATCTGGGTGCGCAGCATAGAGCCGTGTTTCGCGCGGAAGAACAGGGCGAGCGACGCGCCGACCTGTCCGGCACCGGCCATCGCCAGAATCGGGAACAGAGAGTTGAAGCCCTGCGCGTCCATCAGCGCGAAGTACACCGGCACGAAGCCCTGGTGAATACCGAACACCACCGCAATCAGGAACAGGCCCGCGAGAATCGCCGTGCCGAACGGGTTACCGTTCAGGTGCAGGAACAGCCAGGACATCCCTTTGAACAGCTCGCCGCCAATCGGCATGATCACGGTGAAGGTAATCGCCCCGGTAATCAGTAACGTAATGGCCGAGGTGAGGATCATGTCCAGCGAGTCGTGGACAAACCGGCGCACCTGACGCTCAATCCACGCACCGAGAATACAGGCCAACAGCACGCCAATGATGTTGCCGCGCGGATCGATCGCCAGGCCGAAGAAGTCCTGCATCCCTGCGTAGTAGCCCACTTTGCCTTCCGGCACGTAGCGCAGAATAAACAGCGAAGCGATGATCGCGCCGTTCACGCCCGAGCCGCCAAAGGCTTTCTGGGTGTTAAAGCCGATCAGAATGCTCAGGAAGGTGAACAGGCCGATGCTGAACACCTTCATGTAGGCAATCAGGTCAACCAGCCAGCTGGCAGGCGTAGTGAAAATTTGCTGCAGCAGCGTGGCGATGCCGAGCAGCAGGCCTGCGGCGATAAAGCCCGGGATCAGCGGGGTAAAGATGGTGGCAAACTTGGTTAAAAAGTTATGCACCGCGCTGTTCTGCTTACTCTTCATTTTGGCTTTGTTCTGGCTCGCCTGGGACTTCAGATCGGCTTGCGCTGCCGGCGCCTCGCTTTCGCCGCCTTCGGCTTTCAGCATCTCATTCATCATTTCGCTGGCGGTTTGTGCTTTGCCCGGGCCGAGGATGATTTGCAGCTGATCGTCGCCGTTGATAACGCCGAGCACGCCCGGTACGGCTTTCAGCTGCGCGATATCGGCGGCATCACGGTCACGAAGCGTCAGGCGCAGGCGCGTCATGCAGTTTCCGCAGACGCTGATGTTGGTCTTACCGCCTGCCAGCCGAAGCAGTTGCTCAATCATTGGGGCTGTTATTTTCGCCATGGTTAGTTGCTCCCGATGCCCTGAATGGCGCTGCGAATAAAGCCGTTATTTTTAGCGAGCGTTTCGCCTGCTTCTGCCGCGCTGAGTCCCGCCAGGATCATCACGATGGCGGTTTTACAGTGGCGGTTACAGGCATTCAGCGCAGCTTCGGCGGTGGCGGCATCGCATTCGGTCGCCTGCACCACGATATTCACCTGGCGCTGGAGAAGCTTGGCGTTGGTCGCTTCCACGTCAACCATCAGGTTGCCGAACACTTTACCGGAGCGGATCATTGCGCCGGTGGTCAGCATATTCAGGATAAGTTTTTGCGCGGTGCCTGCCTTCATACGGGAAGAGCCGGTCACCACTTCCGGGCCGACCAGGGGTTCTATAGCGATATCGGCCAGCTTGCCAATTTCGCTGCCGCGATTGCAGGCGATAGCGCCCGTGGTGGCACCCACGCTGCGGGCGTATTTCAGCGCGCCGATGACGTACGGCGTGCGGCCACTGGCGGCGATACCGACAACCACGTCGCGCTCGTTCAGCGCAAGGTCGCGCAGATCCTGTTCGCCGAGCTGGACATTATCTTCTGCGTTTTCAACCGCCTGCAGAATCGCGGTGTGGCCACCGGCAATCAGCCCCACCACCCTTTCACGCGGCGTGCCGTAGGTTGGCGGGCATTCGCTGGCATCGAGAATGCCAAGACGGCCCGAGGTGCCCGCTCCACAGTAAATCAGGCGGCCGCCGCAGGCGAACGCTTGGGTGATGGCATCGACGGCCTGGGCGATCGCAGGGAGCTGCTCTTCCACTGCCAGTGCCACTTTTTTATCTTCGGCGTTGATCACTTTCAGCATGTCCAGGGTGGACAGGTTATCGATGTTTTCACTCGCCTGGTTGCGGCTTTCGGTGGTCAGGGTGGATAAATCAATTTTCATAACGGCCTCGATGAATAACGTGCTTAATGTTTGGAATAATATATTCCAATAATAAATGCTAAAAGTAATATTTTATCCCATTTGGCGATCTGTGATCTCAGTCACCGTGGGCGGCGTTCATAGTCTGAAACAGGATAAGGGTGTAAAGCCGAAGGGAATGACATA
Source organism: Pluralibacter sp. UBA7423 (assembly GCA_002470465.1). Lineage (GTDB taxonomy): Bacteria > Pseudomonadota > Gammaproteobacteria > Enterobacterales > Enterobacteriaceae > Scandinavium. Next base: position 72,249 of record DKMD01000011.1, on the reverse strand, counting down.
GTATTTTACACCCGGGTGAACCCCCAAAACTAAGCGTCTGGTTATCGACTTATGAAACACATCAATACCATCCTGCATAATAAATCGCTGTTCACTCCCGGCGAGCGCAAGATTGCGGACTTCATTCTTGATAACCCGGGCCGCGTTAAACAGTTCTCTTCGCCGGAGCTGGCGCAGGTGTTGGGCATCAGCCAGTCGAGCATCATCAAGTTTGCGCAGAAACTCGGCTTCAAGGGCTACACCAATTTTAAAATCGCGCTGGTGGAAGAGTGGGGGCAGCAAAGCACCGAACGCAAAAACGACGTTGCCTATATTCACAATGAAATCAACAGTGAAGACACCTTCCCGCAGATAGCGGAGAAACTGCTGCTGGAAAAGCAGCAGGCATTGCGCGATACCACCAACGGGATTGATTTCGCCAGACTTCAGAGGGTCGTGGATCTGATCCGCGTTGCCGGACGCGTGCAGATAATCGCCATTGGCGGGTCGTCGCTGATCGCCAAAGACCTGGCGTACAAGCTGATGAAAATCGGCTATCCGGTAATGCATGAGATGGACAGTCACGTGCAGATCACCGTGGCGCAATCATTGACCGCCGCCGATGTCCAGATTGCGATATCGTTTTCCGGCAACCGGCGGGAAGTACAGGTCGCTGCCGAAGCGGCAAAAGCGCGCGGGGCGAAAGTCATTGCGCTGACTTCCCTGCATCAGTCGCCGCTTCGCCAGGCGGCGGATCTGTGCCTCGATACGCTGGCCGACGGCAGCAAAACCCACAGTTCGTCGATTTCTGTGCGTACCGCCCAGCATACGCTGATTGATTTGCTGTTCGTGTGCCTGCTCCAGCAGGGGGATGAAGGGCGTCGGGAGCTGATTTCTCAGAGCCGGACGCTGGTCGATAAGCTGTAACGGCGGCTCAGCCGCCGGGCTGCCAAAACCCTTCGCAGCACTTGAGCCAGGCCTGTGCGCTGTGGGAAAGGTAAGTTCCTTCACGCCAGATAAGCCCCAGCTGCCAGTGCAGCGGGCTGTCGAGGGGGATCCAGCGTAATGTGTTTTTATCGAGCCGCTGGCAAATGGGTTCCGGCAAAATCGCCACGCCCACGCCCGCCTGCACCATTGCCGCCAGAAAATCCCACTGCCCGCTGCGTACCGCGATGCGAGGTTTGACGTCGTGTTCAGAAAAGAGCTGCATCAGCTGGCGGCTAAGAGCGAAGTCTTCGTTGTAAATTAACAGCGGATGCGCGGCCAGCTGCTCGGGGCCGATGGTTTCCATGTTTAACCACTCGCCGGAGCGCGGCACCAGCACGCACAGCGGGTGGCTGAACAATGGCAGCGTGGCGAGACCGCTCTCTTCGTCCACGGGCAGGGCGGTCATGGCCACGTCGAGTTCGCCATTGACCACCGCCTGCTGTACCGTCAGGCCGCCAAATTCGGCAATTTTCAGCTCGACGCCGGGGTAGCTCTGGCGAAAAAGGCTGATTGGCCCGGCCATCAGCATTCCAACCATGGGCGGAATGCCGAGGCGCAAAAGACCTTTATGCAGATGATTGATGTCGCTGAGTTCCGCTTCCAGCTGGCGAAATTCGGTCAGAATGGCCACGCCGCGCTCGAAGACCACGCGACCGGTATCGGTCAGCAGCAGCTTGCGGCCATCCCGAATGAGCAGGGTGCAGTTGAGCTCATCTTCCAGATTTTTCAGCATCTTACTGATGGTGGGCTGGGTGACAAACAGCTTCTCTGCCGCGCGGGTGAAGCTTTGCTGGCGAACCACTTCAACGAAATAGCGCAGCGTTCTGATATCCATGATCATTCCTCGAAACTATACCTTCAATGATTTTAATTCATTTCAGTCGCAGTCGGCGGCTCACTATACTGAGCGCCTTCACTTTTTTCAGGAATTCCTTTCATGGCTGTGGCCTCAGGGCGCGTAACGCCTGCTGTCCTGCATCATCTTCAGGTTCCGGTGCAGGTGGTTCTGTATGCCGGGTTGTTTGTTCTGGCTGAGCATCTGGTGGCGTGGGGGCATCTGCCGCTGCCCGCCAACCTGGTGGGGCTGGTGCTGATGCTGGCGCTGATTATCTGCCGCGTTCTCCCCCTTAGCTGGGTGCGTGCCGGGTCCCGCTGGCTGCTGGCGGAAATGCTGCTCTTCTTCGTGCCTGCCGTGGTGGCTGTGGTTAACTACGCGCAGCTGCTGATGGTCGACGGCTGGAAAATCTTTCTGGTGATCGCGCTGAGCACGATGCTGGTGCTGGGGGCAACGGCGTGGGTGGTGGATAAAGTCTATCGCTTTGAATTAAGCAGGATGAAGCATGAATAGCTTAACGCTGAGCCTGCTGTGCCTCGCGATTACCCTCGGGCTCTATTACGCCAATAAACGTCTGTATCGACGTTTTCGCAAACTGCCGCTGATGCCGCTGGTGTTCACGCCGATCCTGCTGGTGCTGATGCTGATTTTCGGCCACATCTCTTATCAAAACTACATGGGCGAAGCGCACTGGCTGCTGTGGCTGCTTGGCCCGGCGACGATAGCCTTTGCGGTGCCGGTGTATGACAACCTCGCGGTGATAAAGCGTCACTGGATGTCGCTCGCCGCGGGCGTGACGACTGCGGTGGTTGTCGCGGTGACCAGTTCCGTGTGGCTGGCCCGTCTGTTTACTCTACCCGATGAAATTCAGCGCAGCCTCGCCGTGCGCTCTATCACCACGCCTTTTGCCCTGGCGGCCGCTAAGCCGATTGGCGGACAGCCTGAACTGGTGGCGCTGTTTGTAGTGATCACCGGCGTGTTCGGCATGGCAGTGGGGGATGCGCTGTTTATGCGTCTGGCAATCCGTGAAGGAATGGCGAAAGGGGCCGGGTTTGGTGCCGCCTCGCACGGTGCCGGAACGGCACGTTCCTATGAGTTAGGCCCGCAGGAAGGGGTTGTCGCAAGCCTGGTGATGATGCTTTCCGGCGTCGCTACGGTGCTCGCCGCCCCGCTGGTGGCGTGGGTGATGTTCTGAAAGTCCTCATTGCCGGGTGGCGCTGCGTTAACCCGGCCTGGCTGATTGCAGGCCCGGTTTGTAGGCCAGGTCAGGCGTTAGCCGCCACCTGGCAATCAGCGCCACCGGGCATTTCTTTAGTGCGCGCGGCCCTGTTCGATGCCGAGTCCGGTCTGGGAACGGATAAACTGGGCACGGAACTGCTCGCGTTCGCGCAGCCCGGCTTCTGAGTTGTCCGTTGCCGAGAAGAACCAAATCCCGATGAATGCCACGGCGATAGAGAACAGCGCCGGATATTCGTACGGGAACACGGCTGTTTCGTGACCGAGGATCTGCACCCAAATAGTTGGGCCGAGGATCATCAGCACAATCGCCGTCAGCAGGCCGAGCCAGCCGCCAATCATCGCGCCGCGAGTGGTCAGCTTCGACCAGTACATCGACAGCAGAATGATCGGGAAGTTACAGCTCGCGGCGATGGAGAACGCCAGGCCCACCATAAAGGCGATGTTCTGCTTCTCGAACAAAATGCCCAGCAGGATTGCCACTACGCCAAGAATCAGCACGGTGATTTTCGATACCCGCAGCTCATCACGCTCGGACGCGCCTTTGCGGAAGACGTTGGCGTAAAGATCGTGGGATACCGCTGATGCCCCCGCCAGCGTTAAACCAGCAACCACGGCCAGAATGGTGGCAAACGCCACGGCCGAAATAAAGCCGAGGAACAGGTTGCCGCCGACCGCATCTGCCAGATGCACCGCCGCCATGTTGTTGCCGCCGATCAGCTGGCCCGCCGCGTCTTTAAACGCCGGGTTCGCGCCGACCAGCATGATCGCGCCGAAGCCGATGATAAAGGTCAGGATGTAGAAGTAGCCCATAAAGCCAGTAGCATAGAACACGCTCTTACGTGCTTCACGGGCGTCGCTGACGGTGAAGAAACGCATCAGAATATGCGGCAGCCCGGCGGTGCCGAACATCAGGCCGAGGCCGAGAGAGAGTGCGGAAATCGGATCTTTCACCAGCCCGCCCGGGCTCATGATTGCCGCGCCTTTCGGATGCACCGCCATCGCTTCGGTGAACAGGTTATTGAAGCTAAAGCCAACGTGCTTCATCACCATAAATGCCATAAAGCTTGCGCCGAACAGCAGCAGCACTGCTTTGATGATCTGCACCCAGGTGGTCGCCAGCATGCCGCCGAACAGCACGTACATCACCATCAGCACGCCCACCAGCACCACGGCGACGTGGTAGTTGAGGCCGAACAGCAGCTCGATGAGCTTGCCCGCGCCGACCATCTGCGCAATCAGATACAGCGCCACTACCACCAGCGAACCGCAGGCGGAAAGGGTGCGGATGGGCCCTTGCTTCAGGCGATAGGACGCCACGTCGGCAAAGGTGTAGCGCCCGAGGTTGCGCAGGCGTTCGGCGATCAGGAACAGAATAATTGGCCAGCCAACGAGGAAGCCAAGCGAGTAAATCAGCCCGTCGTAGCCGGAGGTGTAGACCAGCGCAGAGATCCCGAGGAACGACGCGGCGGACATAAAGTCCCCGGCAATCGCCAGTCCGTTCTGCAAACCGGTGATGTTACCGCCCGCAGTGTAGTAATCGTTACGTGAATGTACGCGCTTGGAGGCCCAGTAAGTGATGTAGAGCGTCAGCACCACGAACACCAGGAACATGATGATGGCTTCCCAGTTTGTCGGCTGACGCTGCACCTCGCCGGTGATGGCGTCGGCAGCGTTCGCCGCCAGCGGAAGAGTGGCGGCCAGCGCCGTCAGTAGCTTTTTCATTATGCCTTCACCTCACGCATCACCGCTTTGGTCAGTTTGTCGAACTCCCCGTTGGCCCGCCAGACGTATACGCCCGTCAGAAGGAAAGAGATCACGATAACGCCAATGCCGATGGGAATGCCGCGGGTGACGCTGGTGCCCGCGTGCAGCGGCGTGCCAAGCCAGCCGGGCGCGAAGGCGATCAGCAGAATAAAACCGACGTACACGATAAGCATGATAACGGACAGAATGGCGGCAAACCGTTGCCGTTTGTCGACTAACTCCCTGAAATGCGCGCTGTCTTCTATCTGCTGACAGATATCTTGATTCATCACAGAGTCTCCAGAGGTAGATACTAGTTTTTTATGTAGGGCAAACAGAACACCGTACTGTGCTCTTGTCCTTATCAGGACAAGAATGGGAGGAGAGTGGCATACGGAAAAACACTCTCACCTTGCTGGTAAAGCAATGCATTGCCGGGTGGCACTGTCGTTAACCCGGCCTACGTTTTGTAGGCCCGGCAAGCTTGCGCCGCCGGGCAATTCAGCCGTGATTAAGAAGGCACCGAAATGGACTGCTTCTCTTCGAGCAGTTTTTCCACCACGCCCGGATCGGCAAGCGTTGAGGTATCACCAAAGTTGCTGGTATCCCCGGCGGCAATCTTGCGCAGAATGCGGCGCATGATTTTGCCGGAGCGGGTTTTCGGCAGCGAGTCGGTCCAGTGCAGCACGTCCGGCGTCGCCAGCGGGCCAATCTCTTTACGCACCCAGTTACGCACCTCGGTGTACAGTTCCGGGCTCGGCTCTTCGCCGTGGTTCAGGGTGACGTAGGCATAAATCGCCTGACCTTTAATGCTGTGCGGAATGCCGACCACCGCCGCCTCGGCGATTTTGGGATGCGACACCAGCGCTGACTCAATCTCAGCGGTGCCAAGACGGTGACCGGAAACGTTCAGCACGTCATCGACGCGGCCGGTGATCCAGAAGTAGCCGTCTTCGTCACGGCGCGCGCCGTCGCCGCTGAAGTACATGTTTTTGAAGGTTGAAAAATAGGTCTGCTCGAAGCGCTCATGGTCGCCAAACAGTGTGCGTGCCTGACCCGGCCAGGAATCGGTAATGACCAGGTTGCCTTCGGTTGCACCTTCCAGCCTGTTGCCTTCGTTATCGACAAGCTCAGGCTGCACGCCAAAGAACGGACGCGTTGCCGAGCCTGCTTTGAGCTCCGTAGCACCTGGCAGCGGGGTGATCATGAAGCCGCCGGTTTCGGTCTGCCACCAGGTGTCCATTACCGGGCACTTCTCGTTGCCGATTTTCTTCCAGTACCACTCCCAGGCTTCCGGGTTAATCGGTTCGCCGACGGAGCCCAGAATACGCAGCGTTGAGCGGTCGGTGCCCTGAATTGCTTTGTCGCCTTCGGCCATCAGCGCACGAATCGCAGTCGGCGCGGTATAGAGAATATTGACCTTGTGCTTGTCGACGACCTGGCTCATGCGAGCGGGCGTCGGCCAGTTTGGCACGCCTTCGAACATCAGCGTGGTCGCGCCGCAGGCCAGCGGCCCGTACAGCAGGTAGCTGTGGCCGGTGACCCAACCCACGTCGGCGGTGCACCAGTAGATGTCGCCCTGATGATAGTCAAAGACGTATTTGAAGGTGGTTGCCGCGTAAACCAGGTAGCCGCCGGTGGTGTGCAGCACGCCTTTCGGTTTGCCGGTGGAACCGGAGGTGTACAGGATGAACAGCGGATCTTCCGCGCCAACTTCGACCGGTTGGTGCCGATCGCTGGCTTTTTCTGTCAGGTCGCTCCACCACAGATCGCGGCCTTCGTGCCATTCGGTTTTGCCGCCGGTGCGTTTGAGTACAACCACGTGTTCAACGCTTTTCACATTCGGGTTTTTCAGCGCATCGTCGACGTTTTTCTTCAGCGGAATTGAACGCCCGGCGCGCACGCCTTCATCGGCGGTGATCACCAGCCGTGAGCTGGAGTCGATAATGCGGCCAGCGACTGCTTCTGGCGAGAAACCGCCAAAAATAACGGAATGCACCGCGCCAATGCGCGCACAGGCGAGCATCGCCACGGCGGCTTCCGGCACCATCGGCATATAAATGGCCACCACGTCGCCCTTTTTAATGCCCAGGTCGGTCAGGACATTCGCGAAGCGGCAGACGTCGCGGTGCAGTTCCTTATAGGTAATATGTTTGCTCTGGCTGGCATCGTCGCCTTCCCAGATGATGGCCGTCTGATCGCCGCGCTCGGCCAGGTGACGGTCAAGGCAGTTGGCCGCCAGGTTCAGCGTGCCGTCTTCGTACCATTTAATGGAGACGTTGCCGGGCGCGAAGGAGGTGTTTTTGACTGTGTTATACGGTTTGATCCAGTCGAGGATTTTCCCCTGTTCGCCCCAGAAGGCGTCCGGGTCGCTGACTGACTGTTGATACTTTGTCTTATATTGTTCCGGGTTAATCAGGCAGTTTTCCGCAATGTTTGCGGGAATAGAGTGTTTATGGATCTGGCTCATGGCTTTTGCTCTCCTTATTAGAATGTTAAATATATGTCAAACAAACGTTAATAATAGAGTCTTTACAGGCTTTGTTTATTATTTGGGCGACAGATCACGCATTGTTTGTAGTGTATGAAATTTAGCCAAATGAATCTTCGAGTAAAAATAATCACGATAATGAATATATACTTTTTTAGGATAAAAAAAGTTTTCTATAACAAACGGTTATTTACCGTAAACAGACTTAATTCGCGCTAATCTCGCTTTTGTCAGCCAAAAGCCCCGTTCTGAAAGGCTTGCGCGACATGCCGTACAGGTGATACTCATACGCCGCGTAAAAAAACTCCACACAGATACGCAACACAAATCATCCCCCTTTCAGTGGGTGACATTCATTAACATGAATGCCGCTGTGCATTGAGGAAGTCTGCAATTATGAAAAAAGCAAAAGTCAGCCTGGCCTGGCAAATTCTGCTGGCCCTGGTGCTGGGTATTCTCCTGGGAAGCTACCTTCATTATCAAAGCGATAGCCGTGAATGGCTGATTGCCAACCTGCTGTCGCCTGCCGGTGATATCTTTATTCACCTGATCAAAATGATCGTGGTACCGATTGTGATTTCGACGCTGGTGGTCGGGATTGCGGGCGTGGGTGATGCTAAATCGCTCGGGCGTATCGGCGCAAAAACCATTATCTATTTCGAAATTATTACCACCGTCGCCATCATTCTGGGCATTACGCTGGCGAACGTGTTCCAGCCGGGGGCAGGCATCGATATGTCGACGCTCGCCACGGTCGATATCTCTAAATACCAGAACACCACGGCGGAAGTGGCCAGCCACGCGCATGGCCTGATGGGCACGATCCTGTCGCTGGTGCCGACCAACATTTTCGCCTCCATGGCGAAGGGTGACATGCTGCCGATTATCTTCTTCTCGGTACTGTTTGGCCTGGGCCTGTCGTCGCTGCCGTCTGCGCACCGTGAACCGCTGGTGACCGTCTTCCGCTCCGTGTCCGAAACGATGTTCAAAGTGACGCACATGGTCATGCGTTATGCGCCGATTGGCGTGTTCGCGCTGATCTCGGTGACCGTGGCTAACTTCGGTTTTGCCTCACTGTGGCCGCTCGCCAAGCTGGTGATTCTGGTTTACGTCGCCATCCTGTTCTTCGCGCTGGTGGTTCTTGGCGCGGTCGCCAAAATGTGCGGCCTGAGCATCTGGATTTTGATCCGCATCCTGAAAGACGAGCTGATTCTGGCCTACTCCACGGCAAGCTCCGAGAGCGTACTGCCGCGCATCATTGAGAAAATGGAAGCCTACGGCGCACCTTCGTCGATCACCAGCTTCGTGGTGCCGACGGGCTACTCCTTCAACCTCGACGGCTCGACGCTGTACCAGAGCATCGCGGCGATTTTCATCGCTCAGCTCTACGGTATTGAGCTGTCGCTCGGCCAGGAAATCATTCTGGTGCTGACGCTGATGGTGACCTCAAAAGGCATTGCGGGCGTGCCGGGCGTGTCGTTCGTGGTGCTGCTGGCAACGCTTGGCAGCGTGGGCATTCCGCTGGAAGGCCTGGCGTTTATCGCCGGCGTTGATCGTATCCTCGACATGGCGCGTACGGCGCTGAACGTGGTGGGTAACGCGCTGGCGGTGCTGGTGATTGCCAAGTGGGAACACAAGTTTGACCGCAAAAAAGCGCAGGCCTACGAGCGTGAAATGCTGGGTAAATTTGATAAGACCGCGAATCGTTAACAAAACAGTGCCGGGTGGCGCATGCGCTTACCCGGCCTACGCGTTACCGGCCTGCATAGTTCATGCAGGTCGGGCAAACGAAGCGCCGTTCGGCAGTTTTTTGTAGGTCGGGTAAGCGTAAGCGCCACCCGACAATGCCCTTAAAGAAACGCGCGGGCTGTTTTACTCCCCGCTCAGCGCATCCAGCGCTTCACAGCCTGAATCATTGCCTTCCAGACAGCTGACGTTAAACCAGCTCAGCGCCTTCTGCTTGTTCGGCTGGATAAAGCCATTTTCGCCGGTGAGGAACATTTCGCCCGCCCAGTATTCGGCGTAGCCGGAGCGCGATAGCATCGAGCTACGCTTGAAGTACTCTGTAGCTTTAGCATCATCTTCACTGACTTCACCCCCATTGGCGTAAATGAGCCCGAGAAGCATCTGTGCATCCACGGCGGCGTCGCTGTCCGTCTTTTTCGCAGCTTTCTCTAACAATGAGAGCGCATACGGATAATCCGTCTTACCTGCAAGCGTGTTCACTAAGGTGTGGGCGAGAATGATTTCCCCGTTGGCGCTGCCCGCGAGCGTGGCCTGTTCCGCAAGCTTTCGGGCACCGGGCAGATTGGTTTTCATCATCATCTGCGCCAGCAGGGCGGCGGCATCCGGCTCGCCGTTTTCAGCGGCTTTCTCGGCCCAATAGCGGGCATGTTGCTCATCACCGGAACTGTAATACGTATCGGCGAGATAATACTGTGCGCGTCTGTCACCCGTTTCAGCCCGCTCTCTGTACTGTGAGCCAATCTCGTCGGCCTGAGCCAGCAGCGGGAATAAGAGCAACCAAACGCAGCGTTTCATCATCATTTTTTCATCTGAAAGGGAGGACACGCAGTATAAAGGGCGACCAAAAAGATTGAAATGATGCATCTGTACTAAAAAAAGGGTGAAAAAATTCACCCCTCATCACCATCAACGAGCCAGCCTCACCCCAGCGCACTCTCACGCAGACGGGATTTCAGCTTGTTGTATTCGTCGATCACGTACTGCTCAGCCGCGCGCTGATCCTCGATACGCTCTACCCGAACGGCGCAATATTTGTACTCCGGCGTTTTGGTTATCGGGCTTAAGTTTTCGGTCACCAGCTCGTTACAGGCGCCAATCCACCACTGGTAGGTCATATACACCGCCCCGACGTTCGGGCGATCGCTGACCTGCGCCCGGGTGATGATTTTGCCTTTACGCGAATTCACCCACACCAGCGCTTCATTCTCAATACCGAGCCTTGCGGCATCTGCGGTGTTGATTTGCGCGTAGCCTGGTTCGTCGGCCAGCGCCGCCAGCGCCGCGCAGTTGCCGGTCATCGAACGACAGGAGTAATGGCCGACTTCGCGCACCGTGGAGAGCACCATCGGATACTCTTCGGTGAGCTTATCAATAGGCGCAACCCAATCGCAGGTGAAGAACTGCGCCAGGCCGTTTGGCGTGTCGAACTTCTCTTTAAAGAGGTACGACGTGCCCTGATCGGCGTCGGACTCATCGCTGCACGGCCACATCACATAGCCGAGCTCGCCCATTTTTTCGTAAGTGGCCCCTTTGAAGCTCGGGCACAGATTACGTAACTCATCCCAGATTTCCTGGGTGTTGTTGTAGTGCATCGGGTAGCCCATGCGGGTGGCGATTTCGCTGATGATCTGCCAGTCGGTCTTCAGATCCCACCTCGGCTCTACCGCCTTGAAGAAGCGCTGGAAGCCGCGGTCTGCGGCGGTGTAAACGCCTTCGTGCTCACCCCAGGAGGTGGACGGCAAAATGACGTCCGCCGCCGAAGCAGTTTTGGTCATAAAGATGTCCTGCACGATAACCAGCTCGAGATCTTCAAACCCTTTACGCACCGCAGAGAGTTCAGCGTCCGTCTGAAGCGGATCTTCACCCATGATGTACGCCGCGCGCACTTCGCCGTGCGCCGCACGGTGCGGCAGCTCGCTGATGCGATAGCCGGTATGCGCAGGCAGGCTTTCCACGCCCCAGGCTTTGGCGAACTTCTCACGGTTGGCAGGGTTGTTGACGTACTGATAGCCCGGATAGGTATCCGGCAGCGCGCCCATATCGCACGCGCCCTGCACGTTGTTTTGACCACGCACCGGGTTCACGCCCACGCTCGGACGACCAAGGTTGCCGGTCAGCATCGCGAGGCTCGTCAGCGAACGCACCGTTTCCACGCCCTGATAGAACTGGGTCACGCCCATGCCCCACAGGATGGCGGCGGATTTCGCGCCCGCGTACATCCGCGCACATTGGCGAATTTCCTGCGCGCTCACGCCGGTAATGGCTTCCACCGACTCCGGCGTATAGCCTTCAACGATTTTGCGATACTCCTCAAAGCCCTCGGTACGGCTGGCGACGAAAGTCGCGTTGTAGAGGTTTTCTTCGATGATTACGTGACCGATCGCATTCAATAGCGCGATATTTGAACCGTTTTTCAGTGCGATATGCATATCGGCAATGCGCGCGGTTTCAATTTTACGCGGATCGCAGACGATAATTTTCGCCCCATTGCGTTTGGCGTTGATCACGTGGTTCGCCACAATAGGGTGTGAATCTGCCGGGTTGTACCCGAAAATAAACACGAGATCGGTGTTATCAATCTCGGTGATGGCATTACTCATTGCGCCGTTACCGACCGACTGGTGCAGACCTGCAACCGAAGGGCCGTGTCAGACGCGTGCGCAGCAGTCGACGTTATTGGTACCAATAACGGCGCGCGCAAATTTCTGCATCACATAGTTAGTTTCATTACCGGTACCACGTGACGACCCCGTGGTCTGAATAGCGTCCGGGCCGTATTTAGCTTTGATCGCGCTCAGGCGTTCGGCCACGTAGTTCAGCGCTTCATCCCAGGACACCGCCTCCAGCTTGCCGCCGCGCTCGCGGCGAATCATTGGGGTTTTCAGGCGCGGGGTGAGGATTTGGGTATCGTTGATAAAATCCCAGCCGTAGTAACCTTTCAGGCACAGCGTGCCCTGATTGGTTTTCCCCTGCGCCGCTTCCGCCCGGACTATTTTGCCGTTATCCACCACCAGGTTTATCTTGCAGCCCGATGCGCAGTAAGGGCAAACCGTGACGACTTTTTTCATCGGTTTCGCTCCAGTTAACCAGTCGCAAATTGCGTTCAGGGCTCCCTGATGCAGGTTTTATGCCACTCTTTATTGTGTGGGTATTCGCGGGGCGAGCCGCGCCAGTGAATGACGAAACTGCGCGACTCGACAGTTTTGACGTGTCGAAAAGCGCTGCGATGTGACGGCGGTTAAAGATTCATCACCTGGTGCTGGCATTGGCTGGAGGGCGCCGCAGAATCATCCAGACTTACTCCATGGCGAACTGGGCAGGGGAATGGCGATGAAACCGGTCATACTGGTGATTGATGACGACACGGCAATCTGCGAACTCCTGCGGGATGTCCTCGCCGAGCACGTGTTTGACGTGGCCGTGTGCCATCTCGGTCAGTCCGGCGTGGAGACCGTGGCGCAGCGGGCCGATATCGCGCTGGTGCTGCTCGACATGATGCTGCCTGACATCAATGGCCTGCAGGTGCTCACGCAGATCCAGCGGCTGCGACCGGAGTTGCCGGTGGTGATGCTGACCGGCATGGGCAGCGAATCCGACGTGGTGGTAGGTCTGGAGATGGGCGCCGACGACTACATCGGCAAACCTTTTAATCCGCGCATTGTGGTGGCTCGCCTGAAGGCGGTGCTACGCCGCAGCGGCGCGCTGACGGTGGACGTACGCAGCGGGCAGGGTAGCGGCATGAGCTTCAACGGCTGGCGGCTGGACACCGAACGCTGTGAGCTGATCGCTCCCACACAGCAGGCGGTCGCGCTGACCCAGGGCGAATACGGTCTGCTGCTGGCGCTGGCGCAAAACGCCCGACGCGTGCTGAGTCGTGAACAGCTGCTGGAACTCACCCACAGCGAAAGCATCGAGGTGTTTGACCGCACCATCGACGTGCTAATCATGCGCCTGCGGCGGAAAATTGAAACCAACCCGCACCAGCCGACGCTGATTAAAACCCTGCGCGGGCTGGGATATGTATTTGCGGCGGACGTGGTGCATAGCGATAAAGCTGCGTAGTTTTGCCGGATGGCGCTGACGCTTATCCGGCCTACAAAAACTGATGCTGCAGTTGTAGGCCCGGGCAAGCGAAGCGCCGCCCGGTAATTCAGGCCTGATGCTCACTGATAAACAGCTGCAGCTCATCGAGCGATTTCGCTCCGTCAATTGCGTTGGCGCACTGCAGACTGGCTCTTGCGCAGGCGTGGGCTAACTGCACGCTTTCTTTCAGCCCCCACTTTTCGTGGCAGCCGTACAGGAACCCGGCGCAGAAAGCATCTCCGGCGCCGACGCTGCCGATAATCTCACTTTGCTCCAGCCGCCATGACGGCACCCATTGCCCTGCTTCGCCCGGCGCTTCACACCATGCGCCCTCCGGGCAATGGATCACCACCCGTTGCTTCACGCCAGCTTTCAGCAGCAGCGCGGCGGCAGCGGCGATATTGTCGATAATCGGTTCTCCCTCTTCGGCACGAATCGCCAGTTCGCTAAATTCTCCCGCCTCCAGTTCGTTAATCACCAGATAATCGAGGTGCTGCAACGCCGGGCGCACCAGCGGCTGATAGCGCGGGTCGCCCTTACGCGACACCAAATCGAGCGACGTTTCATAGCCTTTCTCGCGCATCTGGGCCAGCAGGCGAGCGGCGCGGGTGCCGTACTCTTTATCAGCCAGATCGAGGCTGTCGAGCAGCAGCAGATAGCCGAGATGGAAGATCTTCATCGATCCTTCCAGCCTGTCGAAGGCGGGCAGATCAAGCAGGCGATTCGCGCCAGGTGAGTGGAAGAACGTGCGCTGGCCGCTGGGATCGGTCATCACCTGCGACATTGACGTTGGCGCAAAGCTGGTGCGCTGCACGTGCTGACGGTTGACGTGATACTGGTCGAGCATCGCCATGATGTAGTCGCCGTCGCTGTCTTCGCCCACCAGCCCGACCGCCTGCAGCGGCAGGTGGCTGCGCATTTTGGCGAGCGTCAGCAGCACGTTCAGCGGTGCGCCGCCCGTTGAACGCTCGCTGTGGGTGATCTCTGCCAGCCAGCCGCGCTCCGGCCACTGCACGATTTTATGCACGTGATCGACCAGCATATTCCCGGCAGCGATAATGCCGATGCGCTCCATCAGGCTTTCCCCGCGCTGCCGAAGATGCGCATCTGTTCCGCGACGGTATCGGTAATCGCGGTTTCAATGCCGAGCAGCAGTTCGGCAAACTCGTCATAAATCGGCTGACGATGGTTTATGCGCTGCTCCACCGCCGCGAGCGCTGCCTGCGACATCCCGGTGTAGAAGTTGATTTTGTGAATGCCAAGCTCAATGGCGCGGCGGAAATCCGCATCGCTGATGCCGGAGCCGCCATGCAGCACCAGCGGCAGGCCGGTTTGCTCGCGAATGGCGTCGAGGCGGGCGAAGTCGAGCTTCGGCTCGCCTTTGTATTTGCCGTGGGCGTTGCCTATGGCGACGGCGAGGGCGTCAATGCCCGTTCTGTCGACGAATTCGCGTGCCAGATTTGGGTCGGTGAAAAACGCTTCGTCGGCGTGACCGTACAGCGCGCCCCCTTCGTCTCCGCCTACCGCGCCCAGTTCTGCCTCAACCGATACGCCAACCGCGTGGCACATCTTCACCACTTCGCGGGTCTGGCGAATATTTTCGTCGTAATCGAGCGTTGAGCCGTCGAACATGACCGAGCTGAATCCCAGGCGCAGCGCACGCACCACCGCCTCAAAATGCAGGCCATGATCGAGGTTCAGCACCACCGGAATGTCGTGCCGGGAAGCCTCAAAACGCACGGCTTCGACCAGCGATTCCAGCGACAGGTACTTAAAATGCACCTCGGCGATATTGATGATAAAAGGCGAGCGCTCCTGCTCCGCGGCGGCAAACAGTGCGCGTAGAAAATGGGAGTCGAGGACGTTAAACGCGCCCAGCGCGTAGCGATGCTCGCGAGCGTGGGCCAGGCCGTCGGCGAGGGAGATCAGAGGCATAGCGTTCTCCTTCATACCCGTCATCTTTCAGGCTGCAGTTACGTTGGCGGCGTTCACAAACCCGAATCACTTACTGAGGTAAGCGCATCGGGATTTGCTCTCTTGCCGCCTTTCCGCAGCCTGAAATCTATTGGGTATGGTTAATGAAAAGGCGGTATTCATTGCACAGCACCAGATGCGCTGGCTCGTCTTCTTCAATGCTGCTGTAGCGATCGAGCGGAAACAGGAAGTGGTTGTCGTGGTCGTCATCGTTAACGGTGGAGACTTCTCCCACCAGCACGTCGCCGAAGCCGCGCTCGCCCCAGAAGCTGTGATAAAGCCCCGGCGGCAGGCAGATGCTTTCCCCCGGCGACAGCCGAAGCTGGCTGCCTGCGGCATGCGTTTGCCGACAGCCGTCGAGCGTCACGGTGACGTCGGTGTTTTCGGTCTGCGCGTTCATATCCGCGTTCCACAGCTCAATAATCAGATTGCCGCCGCCGCGGTTGATAATGTCTTCCCGCTTGCGCCAGTGGAAATGCATCGGCGTCACCTGCCCGTCGCGCACGTGCATGATTTTTTCCGCGTAGCTCTTTTCATAGGGCATACCGTTGGGCGAGCCGTTACGCAGGGTAAAGAGGGTCAGCCCCTGCGCCAGAAAATTTGTGCCGCCAAAGGCGGTGACGTCCCAGCCGAGCTTAAGGGCAAACACTTCGTGCCAGGCATCCGGGTCGAGCTGGTGCCACTTCGTTGGCGGGAAGCTGGCAAACGCGGGCAGGTGGACGTCGTGCATGGAGAAAAACTGCCGCGTCTGACCGAGTATGTCGTTGATGTCGGAGCGTTTCATAGATTCTCCTTTGGCGTGTTACCCCTAACCCTCTCCCATAGGGGAGAGGGAACTGTACGGTGCGGTTTTGACGTTTCCCCTCGCCCCTTTGGGGAGAGGGCCGGGGTGAGGGGAAGTGGCTGCACAATCCTTACTTAACCGTCCAGCCCTTATACGTTCCGATGTTTTTCTTATCGATTAACGTCACCGGGATCAGCACGGGCTCTTTCGGCGCAGGTTTGCCCTGTAGTATGTCATAGCCGATTTCCACCGCTTTTGCTGCCATTACCTGCGGATCCTGCGCAGGCGTTGCCACAAACAGCGAGTTCTCGCGCTTCAGCGCTTCTTCACCGTCCGGACTGCCGTCGACGCCGACGATAAAGAACTCTTTACGCTGCGCCTGTTTCGCGGCCAGATCGGCACCGATCGCCGTTGGATCGTTAATCGCGAACACGCCGTCGATCTTCGGATTCGCTGCCAGCAGCGAAGTCATCACCTCCAGCCCGCCTTCGCGGCTGCCTTTGGCGTTCTGGTTGTCAGACAGCACCTTGATGTCAGGGTGCTTTTTGAACTCGGTCTGACAGCCTTCGACGCGGTTCTGCACGGCGGACACCGGCGGCCCGTTGATGATCACCACGTTGCCTTTGCCGTTCAGGCGATCGGTGATGTATTTACAGGCCATTTCGCCCGCCTGGGTGTTATCGGAAGTGATGGTTGCGTCGGCCCCTTCGGCCGCCACGTCAACCGCCACGACCACGATCCCCGCTTCTTTCGCACGTTTCACCGCGGGGCCAATGCCTTTGGAATCCGCGGCGTTAAGAATGATCATGTCGACCTTCGCGGCGATAAAGTTATCGATCTGCGTGACCTGTTGGCCAAGATCGTAGCCGCTGGAGACCAGCGTCACCTTCACGTTATCGCCAGCCAGCTTGCGGGCTTCCAGCTCAGCCCCTTTGGTTATTTGCACGAAGAACGGATTGGCAAGGTCGCCGACCGTCACGCCGATGGACTTCAGCTCTTTGGCCTGGGTGAACGGCGCTGCGGTTAGCAGCGCTCCCGCACAGAGCGCAATAGCAATGGGCTTCAAACGCATATGACTTTCCTCATGTAGAGTACTTTTTGTTGTGAGTGCCTGATGGCGCTGCGCTTATCAGGCCTACGGATCGGTAGGCTGGATAAGGCGGATACGCCGCATCCGGCAGGTTTATGCACTTTGATGGTGTCGGGTACGGTATTTGTCGATCAGTACCGCAATGATGATCACCGCCCCTTTGATCACCAGTTGCCAGAAGTAGGAGACGCCCATCAGCGTCATGCCGTTGTTGAGCGTGGCGATAATCAGCGCCCCCACCAGCGTGCCGGTGATGGTGCCGATGCCGCCGACGAAGCTGGTGCCGCCGAGAATCACCGCCGCGATGGCGTCCAGCTCGTAGCCCATGCCGAGGTTGCCGTTGGCGCTGTAGAGCCGCGAGGCGCTCATCACCCCGCCGAGCCCGGAGAGCAGGCCGCTCATGCCATACACAAACAGCAGCACCAGCCACACCTTAATGCCCGTCAGGCGCGCCGCCTGCATGTTGCCCCCGACCGCGTAAATGTGAACGCCGAGGGTGGTGCGGCGCAGGATGAACCAGCACACCACGATCACCGCCAGTGCGATCACTACCAGCCATGGAATGGGCCCGAGATAATCGTTGCCGATCCATTCGAAGCTGATATTGGAGTTGATCACCGTCGTGCCGTCCGCCAGCAGATAAGCCGCACCGCGCAGCGCCGTATAGGTGCCGAGCGTGACGATAAACGGCGGCAGTCCGGCGAAAGCGACCAGTGCGCCATTAAACAGCCCGAGCAGCAGGCCGAGCATCAGCGCGGCGGGAATTGAGAGCATGGCAAATTCAGGGATCAGCGATACCACCATTGCCGCCACCGCCGTGGTGCCCAAAATGGAACCCACGGAAAGGTCTATCCCGCCGGTGAGAATGATGAAGGTCATCCCCGCCGCCAGCACGATGTTGATCGACGCCTGGCGGGTAATGTTCAGCAGATTGCTTTCGGTGAAGAAGTTCGGCGCAACGAAGCCAAATACCGCCACAATCAGGATCAGGATCGGCAGGATCCCCACGGTCTGCATCAGATCGCCCATCAGCATTTTGCGGGCCGAGGTTTTTGCCACCTGCTGCGGCGAAGGCACGGAATTCTCTTTTTGCGTGGTCATGATTGTACCGCCTGGTGGTGGGATTCGTTCACGCCCGTGGCGAGCGTCATAATATTTTCCTGGGTGATGTCGTGGTTCAGCAGTTCACCGGCAATGCTGCCCTCGCGCATGACGTACACCCGGTCGCTCATGCCGACGATTTCCGGCAGCTCGCTGGAGATCATCAGGATGGCCACGCCCTGACGCGCCATCTGGTTCATGATGCGGTAGATCTCGCTTTTCGCGCCGACGTCCACGCCGCGCGTTGGTTCATCGAGGATCAGAATGCGCGGGCCAATGGCCACCCAGCGGGAGATCAGCAGCTTCTGCTGGTTGCCGCCGGACAGGCCGCCCGCCCGCACCTGGGAATGCGGCACGCGAATATTCAGCAATTTAATGGCGTCGTCGGAAATGCTTTGCGCCTTTTTGCGATCGAGCATGCCGTAATGCGCGTCACGCTCGAGCGTCGCCATGGTGATGTTTTCCTGCGCAGCCAGTTCGAGGAACAGCCCCTGCTCTTTGCGGTTTTCGGTGAGGAAGCCGATGCCTAAATCAATAGCTTCGCGCGGGGAGTGAATAAGCACGGGTTCGCCGTCCACTTCAATCACGCCGCCGGTGGCTTTACGCACGCCGAAAATCAGCTGCGCCAGTTCGGAGCGGCCCGCACCCACTAAGCCTGCCAGGCCGACGATTTCGCCAGAGCGCACCAGCAGGCTGCATGGCTGTACTTTGCCGCCGTCCGTCAGATGATGAACGTTGAGGCGCGGCTGGCCGTGGGGAATATCACGCTCTTTGTTGAACAGATCGCTCAGCGGGCGGCCCACCATCATGCGCACCAGCTCGGAGGCGTTGAGCTTGTCGCGCATCAGGCTGCCAACGTACTGCCCGTCGCGCAGGACGCTGACGCGGTCGGAGAGCTCATACACTTCCGCCATGCGGTGGCTGATGTAGATGATTGCCATCCCTTCGTCGCGCAGGCGCAAAATGAGTTCGAACAGGCGATGGGTTTCGCGGGAGGAGAGGGCCGCGGTGGGTTCATCCATCACCAGAATGCGGCTATTGCGGTGCAGCGCGCGGGCGATCTCCACCTGCTGCTGTTCGGCAATGGTGAGCTTCATTACCCGATCGGTGGCTTTGAACTGTGCGCCGAGGCGGTTAATGACCTCCTGCGCCTGAGCGACCATGGTTCTCCGCTGTACCAGCCCGCCCCGGGACAGCTCGCTGCCGAGGAAAATGTTCTCAGCGACGGTTAGATTTGGGGCCAGCTGCATCTCCTGATAAATCAGGGTAATGCCCGCTGCCAGCGCGTCTTTCGGCCCTTTGATAGCGCGGGGCTCGCCGTCGATCAGGATCTCGCCGCTGGTGGCGGTATAGGCCCCGGCGAGGATTTTCATCAGCGTGCTTTTGCCTGCGCCGTTTTCCCCCATCAGGGCGTGGATTTCGCCGGGAAATACCGTTAAATCCACGCCTTTCAGCGCATAAAACTTGCCGAACGCTTTGGCGATATTGCGCATCTCAAGTACCGGCGTCTGATTCATGGCGCAACTCCTGAGGGAAGGTCGATATCAGCAGTCCATCACAGGAAAGTAAATGCAAAATGTCAGAGGCCGTTCATATTTGTCATAGTGCGGGGAATTTGATTCGGGTCACAGTCAGCCCTCTCCCTGACCCTCTCCCGGAGGGAGAGGGAACCGATCGGCATTCTCCCTTACGCGACCGGAGCCGGTTTGGTTTTCTCCCTCTCCCTTTTGGGAGAGGGCCGGGGAGAGGGTATGCACGAAGCTCACAAACGGAGATACCATGCCACTACGCCAACCCTCGTTCTTTACCAGCGCCCGCGGCCGCCTGCTGTTTTTCAACCTGCTGGTGGTGGCGGTGACGCTGATGGTGAGTGCGGCGGCGGTGCTGGGCTTTCGTCACGCCAGTCAGATCCAGGAGCAGGTGCAGCAGCAGACCTTTGATGACGTCACCAGCAGCATGAACCTGGCGCGCGATACGGCGAACGTGGCGACGGCGGCGGTGCGGCTTTCACAGGTCGTTGGCGCGCTGGAATACAAAGGTGAAGCGGAGCGTTTACAGGCAACGCAAAGCGCGCTGAAACATTCTCTCGACCAGCTGGCCGCCGCACCCCTGGCAAGCCATGAACCGGAGCTGGTGCAGCGTATTATCCAGCGCAGCAATGAACTTCAGCAAAGCGTGGAAGGGATGCTACAGCGCGGCCAGCAGCGCCATCTTGAGCGTAACGCTCTGCTAAGTTCCCTCTATCAGAATCAGAGCTATCTGCGACATCTGGAAACGATTAACCAGCGTCCTGGCGAAGGTTCGCTGGATGAGCGCCTGCTGAAGGAAATGGATCGGCTGATGACGGCGGCGATTGAAACGCCGACGCCGCGTTCGGTGGTGCGTCAGCTGGACGTGGTGATGGCTGGCGTGCCGCAGGCAAGCGCCGATCTTCCCATCGCCTTTATCCTGCCGGACTTTAACGCTGAGCTGCACAAGCTGGCGCCGCTCTCCGTAAAGCTTGAGCAAAGCGATCTGGCTATCAGCTGGTACATGTTCCACATCAAAGCGCTGGTCGCCATCCTCAACGACGACATCAATCAGTACGTGATGCAGGTGGCGCGTTCATCCGAACAGCGCGTGGCCGAAAGCCATCGCGAGCTGGGGTCGATTGTTGACCTGATCGTCAGCTTTGCCCTGCTGGCGCTGATCATCACCGGCTTTGCGGGCTGGTATATCTATCGCAACCTGGGCTCGAACCTGAACGCCATCTCCTCGGCGATGTCGCGGCTGGCCCACGGCGAGCAGGACGTTTCCGTGCCTGCATTGCAGCGGCGCGATGAGCTGGGTGAACTGGCGCGTGCCTTCAGCGTATTTGCCCGCAACACCGCTTCGCTTGAGCACGCCTCAAGGCTGCTGAAGCAAAAGACAACGCAGATGGAGCTCGATCGCATCGAGCGCCAGGGGCTGGAGGATGCCCTGCTGCACAGCCAGAAAATGAAGGCGGTCGGACAGCTGACCGGTGGCCTGGCCCACGATTTCAATAACCTGCTGGCGGTGATTGTCGGCAGCCTCGAGCTGGTGAAGCCGAACGAAGACGATGAGGCGCGTATCTCCCGGGCGCTGAAAGCCGCCGAGCGCGGAGCCCTGCTTACCCAGCGCCTGCTGGCGTTCTCGCGTAAGCAGTCGCTGCATCCGCACGCCGTTGAGATGAAGGGACTGCTGGAGAACCTCGGCGAACTGATGCGCCACTCCTTGCCCTCCACGCTAACGCTGGATATTGAGGCCCAAAGCCCGGCTTGGTCGGCGTGGATCGACGTTGGTCAGCTTGAGAACGCCATTATAAACCTGGTGATGAACGCCCGCGATGCGATGGACGGGCAGTCCGGCGTTATCAAAATTCGCACCTGGAACCAGCGCGTCACCCGCAGCGACGGGCGCAGGCAGGATATGGTGGCCATTGAGGTGATCGACCACGGCATCGGCATGTCGCAGGAGGTAAAGACGCAGGTGTTCGAGCCGTTTTTCACCACTAAGCAGACCGGCAGCGGCAGCGGACTCGGGCTGTCGATGGTCTACGGGTTTGTCCGCCAGTCCGGCGGGCGGGTGGAAATCGAGAGCGCGCCGGGGCAGGGCACCACGGTACGGCTACAGCTGCCACGTTCGACGCTACAGGCAGTGGAACGATTGCCGGAAGCCATCGTGGCCGATGAGCTACCCGCCGAACGGCTGGCGCTGGTGCTGGAGGACGAAACCGACGTGCGTCAGACTCTGTGCGAACAGCTGCACCAGCTGGGCTGGCTGACGCTGGAGGCCGCCGACGGCGATCAGGCTATCGCGCTACTTGATGCCTCAGAAGAGATAGCGATGCTGATAAGTGATTTGATGCTGCCGGGCAGGCTGAGCGGTGCGGAAGTGGTGAATCACGCGCGCACTTACCATCCGCAGGTCGCCGTGCTGATGATCAGCGGTCAGGATCTGCGTCCGGCAAACAACCCGCAGCTGCCGGACGTGGCGCTGCTGCGAAAACCCTTTACCCGAACGCAGCTTGCACAGGCGCTGCGTCAGGCGCAGACGTAATTGAGATTCGTCCGCTACTCGCCGTTATGGGCATTGATTAGGCTGAGGTCAGTTCACTCCAGAGCCTGATCCGATGAAACGACCCGCAACGGCGCTGCTGTTTTGCACGCTCTCCCTGGCAAGCCAGCTGGCGCATGCCGATATCATTGATGATGCGATCGGCAACATTCAGCAGGCGATCAACGACGCGTACAAACCGGACAGCGATCGCGTTTATCACGACGATCGCGACGACGATGACAGCGATCGCCCGCAGAATACCGAACGCAGCCGCCAGTATGATGACCGCTACCGTCAGCTTGAAGACAGGCGTCGCCAGTTAGACGACAGGCAGCGTCAGCTCGACCAGGAGCGCCGTCAGCTTGACGACGAAGAGAACCAGCTGCGGGAAGAGTACGACCGCTAATCCACCACAATGTCCATTCCGTCAAATCCCGCTTCGATGCCTTCCGGCAGCGGGTTGTCCATCATCCACGCGTCAAACTGATGGCTGATGTGCGTCAGCACCACGCGCGGGCAGCGTACGATCTCGTTGATCGCCATAACCGTGTTCAGATCGCAGTGATTGCGCGGCGGCTCCGTGCGCGGCTCGTGGCTACAGTCGATGATCGTCACCTGCGGGCGGCTGTTGAGTAAAAATTTCAGCGTTTTTTCCGGCAGTCCGGCGGTGTCCGAGAGCCACGCCACCCGGCTGTGGGCGGATTCCAGCAGGTAGCCGAAGGTGAGTTTTGAATGGTTGAGCGGCAGCGGTGTGACCTGCAAGCCCTGCAGTTCAAACACCACAAACGGCTCGACGACGTGGCTGAAATCGAGCAGGCCGGGATGCTTAAAGAGATCGTCACACCCCTGTTCGTCCGGCGGCCCGTAAACGGGGATTTTATCACCCACGCCCCAGCGCAGCGGAAACAGGCCCTGCACGTGATCCATATGATAATGGGTGAGCAAAAACTGGCGGAAGCTGCCTGCTGCATGATGGTCCATCAGGTCAGGGATCCCCGCGTCCAGTAGCGTGACAGCGCCGTTGTAGCGCACTTCACCGCTGCACGGGCGACGGCGAAAATCGGAGTTGAGCCGTGCGCGCTGGCAGGCTTTGCATTCACAGCCGAAGGCGGGCACCAGCTGCGCGCCGCCGGTGCCGGTCAGGCGGATGGACAGGTTCATGGGTCACCTCGTCAGAGAGCGCCGGGTGGCGGCTTTGCCTTACCCGGCCTACAAAACCGTAGGCCCGGCAAACGCAGTGCCGCCGGGCAATTGTTCACAGCGTCTTCTTAAACCGAAAATGGCTCTGCTCGTACCCTTCTCGCTGGTAGAAACGGTGCGCATCGGTACGGACCTTGCCGCTGGAGAGCTCCATCAGGCTGGCGCCGTTTTTGCGGGCTTCGTCTTCGGCCCATGCCAGAAGCCGTTTACCAACGTTCAGGCCGCGCATCTGCGGCAGGACGACCAGCTCCTGAATCTCGCCAATCCAGCAGTTGAGGTTCAGCGGGAACATGATCTGGATACCGATAAGACCGACGACTTCGCCGCTTACCTCGGCCAGCTGATAGCGCTGCTGCGGGTTGTTAAGGTTCGCGGCAAACCCCGTCGCGAAGGTGTTGCGGTCATAGGCTTTCTGTTTCAGCTCGCAAATCAGACCATAAACGGCTTCGGTATCGGCGAGGCTTGCGGGGCGAAGGTCACAGGACATGCTGGCTCTCTTTCTGGTTTCCATGGGTGCGGATCATTTGCAAAAAGGTGTCCACAGACTGTAGCAGACTGCCGTCGTTGTTCAGCATTAAACAGCCGGTGGGCGTGTAGCGTGCGGCGCGATCGAGCCGCTGTGCTATCTCTTTTTGCGTTTCCCTTCCGCGTTGTTCGAGGCGGCTGCGCAGCACATCGGGTGACACCTGCAAACACACCGGCAGCAGCGCACTGGCATAGCGAGCCTTCGCCTGCGGCAGATGGGCGCGAGAACCGTTCACCACCACGTCAAACCCGGCGTGCAGCCAGACGTCGATTTCAATGCCGACGCCGTAGTACAGCGCGTTGGCGTGCCAGCTCAGGGCGAAAAGCTGGCGCTCGGCGCGGGTGAAAAATTCATGCTCGCTGAGCGCGATATGGTTTTCGCTTCCGGCGCTGGCCGGGCGAGTAATGTAGCGATGTGCGACCAGCATCTGTGCGTGCTCCTGCTGGCGTAACGCCGCCAGCAGGCTGTCTTTCCCTGACCCGGACGGGCCGACTAACCAGATAACTCTTCCCGTCATCAGAACACCCTCTTGCCCTGACGCCACACGTGGTCGATATGCACGTGCTCGCCTTTGCGGTGCACCAGCACCAGGTCCGCGCGTTTGCCTTCGGCAATCACGCCACGGTCGGAGAGATTAAGCGCCCGCGCGGGGTTGCGCGTGACGAGGTGAATCGCCTGAGGCAGGCTGAACGCATTGCGATCGTCGTCAGCGATGCGGAACGCGGCGTCCAGCAGGCTCGCCGGGTAATAGTCAGACGAGAGAATATCGAGCAGGCCGCGTGAGGCCAGCTCATGTGCCGCCACGTTGCCGGAATGCGAGCCGCCGCGCACGATGTTCGGGGCACCCATCAGCACGTTCATTCCAAGCTGGCGGGAAGAGTGCGCGGCTTCGAACGTGGTGGGAAATTCTGCGATCACGCTACCAATCTGATGCGATTCCACAACATGCTCGTGCGTAGCGTCGTCGTGGCTTGCCAGCGCAATATTGCGCGCGCGGCAGGCTTCGGAAATGGCCATTCTGTTCGGATACGACCACTCCTCTGCCAGCGCGGTTTGTTCGGCTTCGAAACGCGCCATCTGTTCGTTGGTCAGGTGATATTTGCCCTGGTAGTACTCGCGATATTTCGAACGGTCGGCGTACTGGCGCTGGCCCGGCGAGTGATCCATCAGGGAAACCAGCGACACCAGCTCCCGGTCGACCAGCTTTTCAAACAGCGGCAGGGTGGTGAAATGCGGCAGCTCGCAGCGCAGGTGCAGGCGATGCTCGGCGCGGTTGAGGCCGCGCTTTTGCGTGTCCTCGACGGCGTTGATCATCTTCTCTAAGTTTTCCAGGCGATCGCCGCCGTCGCGTACGTCGCCAATCGCCACCGCGTCCAGCACGGTGGTGATGCCGCTTGCCACCATCAGCGCGTCATGGCTGCTCATTGCCGAATGCGCGGGCCAGTCGACTTTCGGGCGCGGGGTGAAGAATTTATCAAGGTTGTCGGTGTGCAGTTCAATGAGCCCCGGCAGCAGCCAGCCGCCTTCGCCGTCCATTGCCTGCGGATTCTGGCTTTGGGTTTCGGCGAAGGTACGGATCACGCCGTCCTGAATATCAATGGAGCCGTGAACCACTTCATTTTCCAGCACTAACTTCACGTTGTTGATAATCATGCTGCGGCTCCCATCGGGTACAGGCGGTCGGCGACGCGGGAGCGCACCGCTTCATCATGGAAAATGCCGACGATCGCCGCGCCGCGCGCCTTGGCTTCGTCGATAAGCTGAACCACGGCGGCGCTGTTCTTTTCATCCAGCGAGGCGGTGGGTTCATCAAGCAGCAGAATCGGGTAGTCAACGACAAACCCACGGGCGATGTTGACGCGCTGCTGCTCGCCGCCGGAGAAGGTTGAGGGCGCCAGGTGCCACAAATGTTCCGGCACGTTCAGGCGCGTTAACAAACTCGCGGCTTTGACATAGCACTCATCGCGAGGTACGCCGAGATCCAGCAGCGGCTGCATAACGACGTCGAGCGCCGAAATACGTGGGATCACGCGCAGGAACTGACTTACCCAGCCGATGGTGGTTTTGCGCACTTCCAGCACTTTGCGCGCCGGAGCGGTGACTAAATCGACCCACTCATCACCGTGCCTCACGTGAATGTGGCCCGTGTCCGGCAGATAGTTGGCGTACAGGGAGCGTAAGAGAGTTGATTTTCCGCTGCCGGAATGGCCATGCAGTACGACGCATTCCCCGGCGTCGACGGTCAGTTCGGCTTTCCAGAGCACCGGCAGGTGAATGCCGTTTTGATGATGCAGGACGAAGGTTTTACTCAGGTTTTCAACGCGAATCATGTTGGCCTCGTGATTCTGATTGCCGGGTGGCGCTGCGCTTACCCGGCCTACAAATATATGGCGCTGTAGGTCGGGTAAGGCAAAGCCGCCACCCGACAAAAAGTCAGTTCTGCAATACGGACGACACCAGCAGCTGGGTATACGGATGGTGCGGGTCGTCGAGCACGCGGTCGGTTAAGCCACTTTCCACCACCTGGCCCTCCTTCATCACCATCAGTCGGTCTGCCAGCAGGCGGGCGACGCCCAAATCATGGGTGACAATCACCACCGCCAGATCCAGTTCCACCACCAGGCCTCTGAGCAGGTCGAGCAGGCGCGCCTGCACGGAGACGTCCAGGCCACCGGTGGGCTCGTCCATAAACACCAGCTTCGGGTGTGTGACCAGGTTGCGGGCGATTTGCAGGCGCTGCTGCATGCCGCCGGAGAACGTCGTCGGCAGTTCGTCGATGCGTGATGGCGGGATTTCCACCGCCTCCAGCCACTGCTGCGCGGTTTCGCGAATGTGGCCGTAGTGGCGCGCCCCGGTGGCCATCAGGCGCTCGCCGATGTTGCCGCCCGCCGAAACCTGGCGGCGCAGGCCGTCCATCGGGTGCTGGTGGACGACACCCCATTCGGTGCGCAGCAGGCGGCGGCGCTCACCTTCGCTCATGCCGTACAGCGACTGGTTTTCGTAAACCACTTCGCCCTGCTGCGGGGCCAGGCGTGCGGAAATGGCCTTCAGCAGCGTGGTTTTGCCGGAGCCGGATTCGCCGACGATACCGAGGACTTCGCCAGGCCACAGCTCAAACGAGACGTCGGTGAAGCCTTTGCCTGGCGCATAAAGGTGGGTCAGGTTATTGACCGAAAGTAGCGGCTGATTCATTGGTTTAGCGCCTCGCTCTGTTGGCGGCAGTAGTCGGTATCGGAGCAGACAAACATCCGTTTGCCGGTGTCGTCGAGCACCACTTCATCGAGATAGCTGTGGCGCGAGCCGCAGATGGCGCAGGGCTCATCCCACTGCTGAACGGTGAACGGGTGATCGTCGAAGTCGAGGCTTTCCACTTTGGTGTACGGCGGCACGGCGTAGATGCGCTTCTCACGACCGGCACCGAACAATTGCAGGGCAGGCATATTGTCCATTTTCGGGTTGTCGAATTTTGGGATCGGCGACGGGTCCATCACGTAGCGGTCGTTGACCTTCACCGGGTAGGCGTAGGTGGTGGCGATGTGGCCGAAGCGGGCGATATCTTCGTACAGCTTCACCTGCATCACGCCGTACTCTTCCAGCGCGTGCATGGTGCGGGTTTCGGTTTCGCGCGGCTCGATAAAGCGCAGCGGCTCCGGAATCGGCACCTGGAAAATCAGAATCTGATCCTCAACCAGCGGCGTTTCGGGAATGCGGTGACGCGTCTGGATAAGCGTCGCGTCTTCGGTTTTTTCAGTGGTATTGACCCCGGTAACACGTTTAAAGAAGTTACGGATAGAGACTGCGTTGGTGGTGTCGTCGGCACCCTGGTCAATCACCTTCAGCACGTCCGCTTCGCCGATAACGCTTGCGGTGAGCTGAATACCGCCGGTGCCCCAGCCGTAAGGCATCGGCATTTCACGCCCGCCGAACGGCACCTGATAGCCGGGAATGGCGACGGCTTTCAGAATGGCGCGGCGGATCATGCGCTTGGTTTGTTCGTCGAGATACGCGAAGTTATAGCCGCTGAGATTAGCCACGGTTGCGCTCCTGTTGCAGGCGTTTAAGCAGTTCCAGTTCGGCCTGGAAATCGACGTAGTGGGGCAGTTTGAGGTGTGAGACGAATCCTGCGGCTTCGACGTTATCGGCGTGGGCCAGCACGAATTCCTCGTCCTGCGCCGGGCCCGCAACGTGCTCATCGTACTCTGGCGTCTGAAGCGCCCGGTCCATCAGCGCCATCGCCATTGCTTTACGTTCGCTCAGACCGAACACCAGCCCGTAGCCGCGCGTGAAGTGAGGTGCTTCCTCTTCCGGGGCGACAAAGCCGTTGACCATTTCGCATTCGGTCATCAGCAGTTCGCCGACGTTCACTGCAAAACCCACCTCTTCCGGCACGATTTCCACGTTAACGTGGCCGCTACGGATTTCCCCTGCAAACGGGTGATTACGCCCGTAGCCGCGCTGCGTGGAGTAGGCCAGTGCCAGCAGATAGCCTTCGTCGCCGCGCATCAGCTGTTGCAGGCGGGAAGCGCGTGAACACGGATACACCGGCGGCGTGCGCGTAATGTCGTCCGGCGTGGCGCCGGTATCTTCTTCGGCTTTCGCCAGTCCCTGGTGGGTCAGCAGGCTGAACACGTGCGGCGAGGCGGCGGGCTGTTCATCGCCCGGGCGAACGTCAGGCGTTTCGCCGTTCGCCAGCAGGGCGAAATCCAGCAGGCGATGAGTGTAGTCATAGGTCGGGCCGAGCAGCTGGCCGCCGGGCACGTCCTTGTACACGGCGGAGATACGGCGCTCGATGCGCATGTCGGCGGTGTTAATCGGCTCGCTGACGGCGAGTTTTGCAAGGGTGGTGCGGTATGCGCGCAGCAGGAAGATGGCTTCGACGTTATCACCGCTGGCCTGCTTCAGCGCCAGCGCTGCCAGTTCGCGGTCGGCGATGCCGCCTTCGGTCATCACCCGGTCAACGGCGAGGTTGAGCTGCTGCTCGATTTGCTCCACGGTAATCTCTGGCAGGGCCGGATTACCACGGCGTTTTTGCTCCTGCAAAGCGTGCGCGGCGGCGATGGCCTTTTCGCCCCCTTTGACGGCAACGTACATCAGCAAACCTCCACGTGAGTGGTACGCGGGATGGCCAGCAGGCGGTCGCCGCAGGTCAGAATCAGGTCAACGCCCAGCGGGAACGGGTGCGGGCGTTCGGTCAGCTCATGCAGAATGCACGCCGGCAGCTGTGGGGCGATCATCCGCTCTTCCTGAATGCCCGCGCCGGTCAGGCGCAGCATGCGGCCACCGCTCAGGCTGTTCAGCTGCACAATCAGCGTGGCGCTGGTTTCCGGAGCGATGGCGCTGCCTGCCGAGAGCGCATTCAGCTGTTCGGTGCTGATAGAGGCATCGGTCACGGCGAACAGCGCGTGGTGCGGCTGTTCCACTAAAGGCGCGTTGGTGTGAAAACGTAGGTTCTGACGGGCGATGTCGTTGTCCAGCGGGCCGGAGAGCCACACCGGCGTATCGTTATCGGCGAGCGTCAGCAGTACGCTGGTGGTGGCAGGTGAGAGCGGCTGCCAGCCGTGCTTATGTTGATGCAGCGACACAATCACGCCGGGCTCGCTCATGGCCTTCAGCAGGCGGCGAAAACTGTGCTGGGCATCCTGCACCGGAAGCGGGAAAGCGGTTTTCAGTTCGGTAGAAAGCGTCATGCGTTGTCTCCACGCACTAAGGTAAAGAAGTCCACCCGGCTGGCGTTCACTTCTGCCTGACGCGCGGCAATGCGCGCTTCGCGTTCGGCTTCCAGCGGGGCAATTAAGGTTTCCATCAGGGTCCGGAACCGGGATTCGGTTTGCAGCAGGGCATCGATAAGCGCGCAGCGTTCGGCGTGGGCTTTATCGCGCCCGAGGATCCAGCTGTAGCCGATCGTCCCGTCAGCCAGGCGTACAGCGGCGCGGGTCAGCGTGGCGTCTCCGGCGAAGAAGCGGGAGCCCGTGGCACCCATCCGGGCCTGGATTTGCACCAGCCCGCTTTCGGGCGTGCGCAGGGTTTCATACTCAGGCGAGAGCCGTAGCGCCTGCATGCGGGCGGCGAGTGCAGCGGGCTCGCTGTGGGCCAGCGCCGACATCCAGCGCTGGCGGGTTGCGGTATCGAAGGGCATTCAGTGCTCCATGGTGAATTCAATCATGTCGGCGCGGGTCAGGCTGACGGAGTACTCCGCCGCGTTCGCTTCGCTTTCACGGTGGTTCAGGGTGCGCACGCACAGCAGCGGCGCCATGTTCGGAATTTCGAGGACCTTGCTTTCTTTTGCCTGGGCGCGACGGGCGCTGATTCGCGTCTGGGTGCGCGTCAGGCTCAGGCCCAGTTCGGCATACAGAAAATCGTGCAGCGAGCCGCTGTTGAAGCGCTGCAGCGCAGGCCAGAACTGCATGTCGGCAAAATAGTGATCGATAAGGCACAGCGCGATGCCGTTGACGCGACGCAGGGTGCGCAGGTGAATGACGTTGTCGCCTTCCTGAATACCCAGCGCATCCGCCACGTGACCAGAGGCCGGGCGCAGCACCGACAGCAGCTTTTCGCTGGTCGGGTGGCTGCCCTGATCGAGCAGGTTCTGGCTGAAGCGGGCCTGAGCGTTGAGCGGGTAATCGAACGGGCGCATCAGCACCAGCACGCCTACGCCCTGACGGCGCTGAACCCACCCTTTTTCCACCAGCTGATCGATGGCGCGGCGAAGGGTATGGCGGTTGACTTCAAAACGTGCCGCCAGCTGATGTTCGGCCGGAAGGTAGTCGCCGCAGCGGTACTGGTTGCGCAGCTCCTGCTCGAGCTTCGCGGCAATCTCCTCGTAGCGCGTCGGATAACTGGTCGGATGTCTGGACAAGTTGATCATAAGGTAGACCTCTTCAACGTATGCCTGGCCTGTAACCCTCACCCTAGCCCTCTCCCTGTATGGGAGAGGGAACAGTAAGGTGCTTCGGTATAACAAGGTGCAGTGGTTTTTCTCCCTTGCCCCTCCGGGGAGAGGGGCGGGGTGAGGGGGAATTGTCCACATCGTGACGAGGCAATATGACAGCGCCGTTAAGGCACGGTGACTGAGAGATGAAGAGTTAAGGTGAGTCGTGTGACAGGGCGAGTGGCCTCGCCCTGAAGGAGGTTACTGCTGCTGTTTGACGACGTTTATCATCCACGGCACGCCGAATTGATCGACGACTTTGCCAAATCCGTGTGCCCAGAAGGTTTCCTGCCAGTCCATTTCGACCTTGCCTCCCTGCGCGAGCCCATCGAACCAGCGCTTCCCTTCGTTGACGTCCTGAGTGTCGAGTACCAGCGTGAAGCCGGAATAGCTGACGCTGCCGGGCGTGCCGTCGCTCATCATGATGTCGCTGCCCGCGATACGTACGTTGGAGTGGGCGATAGCCTCGGGCGGAAAAGACAGGGCGGACGGACAGTCTTCGTCGCTGTTTTCCGATTTTGGCATTTCACCAAAGGTAATGACGTAACCGACTTCTGCGTTTAGCGCCTGCTGATAAAAAGCGTGGGCTTCTTTGCAGTTACCGGCAAAAGAGATGTAGGGACTTAAAGGCATAACCACGACCTCGGTCTGAATTGACCCGGTAAGTGTAGCTATGTGATGGAAAAGTAACCAGGCGGTAAGAGTTGGGGCGGGGGAGGAAATGCCCGGCGGCACGTTGTTTGCCGGGCCTATAAAACCCGCATTATCTCACAGGCCCGGTAAGGCGTAGCCGCCACCGGGCGATCGTGTCGAGGGATCAGTTTTTCTTCACGAACTCGGATTTCAGCTTCATCGGGCCAAAACCGTCAATTTTGCAGTCGATGTTGTGATCGCCCTCAACGAGGCGGATATTCTTCACTTTTGTGCCGATTTTAAGCATCGAAGAGCTACCTTTCACTTTCAGGTCTTTTACCACGGTGACGCTGTCGCCGTCGGCCAGCAGGTTGCCGTTTGCGTCTTTCACGATAAGCGCATCGCTGTCCTGAGCAGGCTCGGCGTCGTTCCATTCGTGGGCGCATTCCGGGCAGATAAACATGCCGTTGTCTTCATAGGTATATTCAGAGTTGCATTTTGGGCAATGTGGCAGAGACATAGGAACCTCATAATAATTGAAAATGCGCCACAGACCGGAGAAACTGCCGCTGAGCGCTAAAAGTATGAGTATTATACTGCATATCCCCATGCTTGTCGGGACTATTTACCTTCGGCTTTGTAACATCAGCCTCCGTCTGTACAAATTTCTCCGTTTCCAAATTGCCGACAAATGCAGTTTACGTTATGGTGAAGATCACATATCTGATTATTACCCGGCGCTATCTTATCCCTACTCTTTCGTCAGGAAGTTTATACGCAATATATCCTGTCGGATGTGGCGTATGGCGCTACTCTGTATATCTCCTGATTGTTTACGCTCTGCGAATTCTGCCGTGGTGCGGATAATTATATAAGAAATTAAAATCGGGAAATAAAAAAGTCTGACTAATAAAAGTTATAAAATTTGCGTTAAGGGAATACTTTAACCATGTACACACAGACAATATTTGAACTGAGTCAGGAAGCTGAGCGTTTGCTTCAGCTGGCATTACGACATCTCGATACCGTGAGCGGACTTCCGGGCCATGCGTTGAGCGACGTACAGGCCCTGACGGGGGCGCCTGGGGGGGCGCCCGAACGTCATCCGGGAACGCATTTATTGACTACGCAGCAGGGCATGCTGAATAACGAGCTGCGTAAAATTACCCGTCTGGAAATGGTGCTGGCCATTGTCGGCACAATGAAAGCGGGAAAGTCCACCACCATTAATGCCATTGTCGGCACTGAGGTTTTACCTAACCGTAATCGCCCGATGACGGCATTACCAACGCTTATTCGTCATGCGCCGGGTCAAAAAGAACCCGTACTGAACTTTATTCATGTTGAACCTATAGAACGTTTAATGCACGAGCTGCAGGAGAGACTCGGCAACGTCGACAGAACAAAGCTGGCGCTTAAGTTAGAAATTGATAAGGACATGAACGCGCTGCTCGAACGTATTATCGGCGGTGTCGCGTTTGAAAAACATTATCTCGGCGCGCAGCCTATTTTTCAGTGTCTGAAAAGCCTCAACGATCTGGTGCGCCTCTCCCGGGCAATGGACGTTGATTTTCCCTTTGCCGACTACGCGGCAATTGAGCATATTCCGGTGATTGAGGTGGAATTTGTTCATCTGGCGGGGCTGGGTGAAAACGCCGGGCAACTGACGCTTCTGGACACGCCAGGGCCAAATGAGGCCGGGCAGCCACATCTGCAAAAAATGCTCAACGAACAGCTGGCCCGCGCCTCCGCGGTGCTGGCGGTGATGGACTACACCCAGCTGAAGTCGATTTCCGATCAGGAAGTGCGCCAGGCCATTGCCGCGATCAGCAAGTCGGTGCCGCTGTATGCGCTGGTTAATAAGTTCGATCAGAAGGATCGCAACAGCGACGATGAAGACCAGGTTCGGGCGATGATTTCCGGCACGCTGATGAAAGGGTTTATCACGCCGGGGCAGATTTTCCCGGTGTCATCGATGTGGGGCTATCTGGCCAACCGTGCCCGCCATGAGCTGAATATCTACGGAAAACTGCCCGATCATCAGGAGCAGCGCTGGGTGCAGGATTTTGCCGAGGCGGCGCTGGGGCGACGCTGGCGCACCGCCGATCTGGATGATGTTCCTCATATTCGCCATGCCGCCGATCTGCTGTGGGAAGACTCTCTGTTCGAAAAGCCGATCAATAAGCTGCTGCACGCGGCCCACGCCAACGCCTCGCTGTTCGCATTGCGTTCGGCCTCGCATAAGCTGCTGAACTACTCACAAAAAGCACGGGATTTCCTGGAGTTTCGCCTGCAAGGGCTGACGATGGCCGCCGGGCAGCTTCAGGAGAATATTGCCCGTCTGGAAGAGGATATGGCGCAGTTTGGGGGGCGCCAGCGCGTGGTCAGTGAAGAGATAAGTCATGAAGTCGGGCAGGCGATGGAGGCCGCAGAAGCCTTTATTAGCGGGCAACAACAGGAAATTTTACAGCTGATTGAGCGCTGCTTTAGCGTCGAGAATCTGCGGGTGATGAGTCTTGCCAACGGAGTGGAGGTGAACGGGTCGCAGCAGAATAACCGTGGTGAGTTGATTCTGGAGGACGAGGCGCAAGCGCACCGTCTGCTTAGCCTTATTCGCGCCGATTGTGAAAGCACGGTATTCACCTGCCAGCAAAGCCTGATTCGCGAGCTGTCGCTGCGCCTGGGCCAGTTGGAAACGTCGCTAAGCCGCTCGCTGGACGACGCGCTCAGGCCGATTGAATCTCACGTAAAAGAGGAGCTGCAGCGAGCCGGGTTCCGCACGCGGATAGCGCTCCCGGTATTTCAGTCAGACTCCCTGCAAATCACTATGCAGCAGTGGTTTAACGGCACCGTTGCGACCGAAGATTTGCCAATGGGCAACGTGCGCGGCGGGGTGCGGGAAACGGTCAGCCGCTGGCTGAACAATCCGACTTGGGGCTCGGACACCTGGGTGATGACAAAAACGCGCTATATCGTTGATGTTGACGCCATTAAGGGGCGAATTATTGACAGCGTGTCGACCTTCTGCGCACAAATCCTTAAAGCTTTGGCGGCGCATGTCGATGTCTCTGTTACGGCGGGCATGACGGCCTTCTTTGCCGAGTTTTCACAAAGCCTGGGTGGTTTGCAGAAAAGTTTGCAGGAGAGCCTGACGTTACGCCAGCAGCATCAGTCCACGGTAATCGCCCTTTGCCAGCAACTCACGCAGGGCCTGGCAACGGTACGCTGGATTGAAGAGGATGCGCGCCTGTTGCGCGATGATATTCAAACCCTTTTTGCGGCTGAACAGAGATGAACACGCGATTGCTGGAGGGGCCGGGCCGCTGGCTTGAATCCCTCCATGCCCGATTTATGGTCGATCTGGTGCTGGGGATAGAAAACCCCCGGCAGCACACCCTCGCCCCTCAGCAGCAACAGTTTCGTGAGCGTCTGATGAATGAGATCGTGGCACAGACCCATCTGCGGCCGTGGTCCGTGGCGGGGCTGTTTAGCGATAATCCCGTCATGCGTCTCGGCCTTGCGGAGAAGCTCGCCAGCCAGTTCGATCCCGGTCATCTGGCGCTGGCGCGCATGAGCCGCTATTTACAGCTTTTACAGACCAGAAGCCACGGCTCGCCGGAGCTGCGCCAGCAATATGGCCTGGTCAGCGAGCAGTTTAGCCAGCGTGCCGAATACAAGCAGCGTGCGCTGACACAGCGTGGGCTGATGGTTGAGTCGGGCCAGCACAGCGACGAGGTGTTTACCCGCTGGCATGCCGGACAGTATGACGGCTGGTCGCTGGCAGGGCGCTGTTTCATTGTGCTGGAGGAGCTGCGCTGGGGCGCATTTGGTGATGCCTGGCGGCTGGCGAATGCCGGGGTGAGAGGCCTGCTGAGAGACAGCCTGCGAAAAATGACGTCACAATATCTCGCTGAAGGCATCGGCGCGGCGACGGAAACGCGTCACTTTTACCACCAGTGGCTGGCTTCGCCCACGTCGCCCGGCCTGATGGATTATAAAGAGATGCTGGCGTGGCTTGGCAGCCGCTGCGATGCTGTACGTCAACCCGTGTGCTGGTCGGTAACGCAAACCTGGCAGCCGGTGGCGCTGGGGATGCCACGGCTTTGTTCAGCGGCTCGTCTGGTGGACGCGATGATCGAAGAGCTGTTTGTGGATGAGGTTTGATTGCCGGGCGGCACTTCGTTTGCCCGGCATGCGATAAAATTGCCTGTTTCGTAGGCCGGGTAAGGCGGAACCGCCACCCGGCGTGTGTCTTATTAATGGTGAAGAGATTCTGCTGCCACAGCTTCCGGCTGCTTTGTTGGTAGATTGCCGAAGCGTTTGGCATAGAGCGCGGTAATAATCGGCACCAGAATCGCGGTGACAATTACGCTTGCGGCCACCAGCGCCGTTGCCGAGGCGGCAACCGGTTCAAAGGCCGGGTTGATCTGAGCGATAATCACCGGGTTTGCCACCGCCGCGCCTGCCGCTGAAGAGGCCGCGACGCCCGCAGTCCCGTTCCCGCCGCCAATCATCCGGTCGGCAATGATCAACGGAATGCCCGTGATGATAATCACCGCCACGCCAAGCACAATGCCCAGCAGGCCGGTGTCCATGATGACGCTCAGATTGATGGTGTTGCCGAGTGCGAAGCCGAAGAACGGAATCAGCACTGGCGTTGCCTTGCTGAAGAAGGCGCGCAGATCGTGGTCGAGGTTGCCCAGCGCAAAGCCAATCAGGAAGGGCAGTACGGCACCGATAAAGTGGTGCGGCTCAAAGGAGGCAAGGCCTGCGGATCCGAGGATCACCATGGTCATCAGCGGGCCGGACTCCAGAGACATCAGCACGAAAGCACCTGATTCTTCTTTTGAGCCGTACTGATTCATCAGGCTGGCATACAGGCCACCGTTGGTCATGTCCATGGCGGATACCAGCGCCAGTACGGATAATCCGGCGAAGAAGCCGGTCTGAATCCCTTCGTCCGGAATAAAGGCTGCGGCAATCATTGCCACCCCCCAGGCGACCGCTATTTTGGTGAGCACCAGCGTGCCGGATTTGCGTAATACCGTACCGGTGGCACGTAAATCAATCGAGGCGCCGATACAGAAAAACCAGACGGCGAGGATCGGTACCGTTCCACCAATCATGCCTTTTGTGAACGACCCAAAATAATTTCCGGCGTCCGGCGCGAGGGTATTTAATAGTGCCCCGAGCAGCAACGGGACTAACATCATTCCGCCAGGGATGCGTTCAATCGTGGCTTTGATTTTCATTTCCGGTCCTCGCTTCCCACAGCCTTGAGGCCGGGAAGACATAAATAATAGGGTCAACAAAATAGCCGACGTGAGATCGGGTATCTGTTTGTTTATATGATTAAAACTAAGCAGAGGTAGCGTGTCTGGTTTTATGCGCAGCGCGCTGTGGTGTTGCTCTGGCGCTATAATGCGATCATTGGAATTGTGATTCAATTAAAATAAAACAGTGTTTTGGTTGTATTGATCACATATTCGGAGAAAAGCCTTAAGCGTGTATTTTTAAGGTTGTTGGGGGTAAGAGATATGTAAAGAAACGTTGGTGAAAAGCGGTTGTTTAAGATGTAAATAAAAGTCTTAGTAATACGTAATGCGCGGAAAGGCCGACGTTTTTGGCAACTGCAATATCGGGGCAAAAATAAGAAATGGCTTAGGGCTGATTTGAACTTTTTGACGTTTCATGAATCAACTTAACAGTGGGCAACATTTTTCGTGAAGTTGATCACACATATAAACGCTGTTAGGGTAAGAAAGGAAGTATCACTATACATAGAGGTTTTGGTCAGAATCTTTTACTGCCAGAGCAGGCGTCAACAGGTTCGGTTGTACAGGCTGTGAGCAGCCAGTGTAAGTAAACCTGCTACGCTTGAAATGTGGGGCCCGGCCATTTTACCGCCCCACTACCGCACCCGCGCGAACCTTTGCGTTCGTCTCCCCTGGTGTGCGCTCACGGCGATAGTTAATGAGGACAACATGCTAAAAAGGAAAAAAGTTAAGCCGATTACGCTGCGCGATGTCACCATCATCGACGACAGCAAGCTGCGCAAGGCGATTACCGCCGCGTCGCTCGGTAATGCGATGGAATGGTTCGATTTCGGTGTTTATGGCTTTGTGGCTTATGCCCTCGGTAAGGTCTTCTTCCCGGATGCCGATCCCGGCGTTCAGATGATTGCCGCTTTAGGGACCTTTTCCGTTCCCTTCCTGATCCGCCCCCTTGGCGGTCTGTTCTTCGGGATGTTAGGCGATAAATACGGTCGTCAGAAAATACTCTCCATCACCATTATTATCATGTCGCTCAGTACCTTCTGTATCGGTCTGATACCGGGTTACGCCACGATTGGTATCTGGGCACCGATCCTGCTGCTGCTGTGTAAGATGGCACAGGGCTTCTCGGTAGGCGGTGAGTACACCGGCGCGTCGATTTTCGTGGCGGAGTATTCTCCGGACCGTAAACGTGGCTTTATGGGCAGCTGGCTCGACTTTGGTTCGATTGCGGGCTTCGTGCTCGGTGCCGGCCTGGTGGTGCTGATCTCCACCATTGTTGGTGAAGATAACTTCCTCGACTGGGGCTGGCGTCTGCCGTTCTTCCTGGCGCTGCCGCTTGGGATCATCGGCCTCTACCTGCGTCATGCGCTGGAAGAGACCCCGGCGTTCCAGCAGCACGTTGATAAAATGGAGCAGGGCGATCGTCAGGGTCTGCAGGAAGGGCCGAAAGTCTCGTTTAAAGAGATTGCAACCAAGCACTGGCGTGCACTGCTGGTCTGCGTGGGGATGGTGATTTCAACTAACGTCACCTACTACATGCTGCTGACCTACATGCCGAGCTACCTGTCACACAACCTGCATTACTCTGAAGACCACGGCGTGCTGATTATTATCGCCATCATGGTCGGGATGCTGTTTGTGCAGCCGATTATCGGGATGCTGAGCGACCGTTTTGGCCGTCGTCCGTTCATTCTGGTGGGCAGCGTGCTGCTGTTCGTCTGTGCGATTCCGGCATTTATTATGATTAACAGCAACGTGACCGCGCTGATTTTTGCCGGTTTGCTGCTGCTGGCGGTGATCCTCAACTGCTTTATCGGCGTAATGGCGTCGTCGTTGCCTGCGATGTTCCCGACGCATATCCGCTATAGCGCGCTGGCGAGCGCATTCAACATTTCGGTGCTGATTGCGGGTCTGACGCCAACGCTGGCGGCATGGCTGGTGGAGTTCACGCAGAATCTGATGATGCCTGCGTATTACCTGATGGTGATTGCGGTTGTTGGACTGCTGACCGGTATCACCATGAAGGAAACCGCCAACCGACCGCTGAAGGGCGCAACCCCTGCGGCATCGGATATTCAGGAAGCGAAGGAAATTCTGCGTGAGCATCACGACAATATCGAACAGAAAATTGAAGATATTGATGCAGAGATTGAAGAGCTGCAGGCGAAACGCTCAACGCTGGTGGACCAGCATCCGCGCATTAACGAATAATTTCCTGAAGCGCTGTATTGCCGGATGGCGCTTTGCTTATCCGGCCTACAACATCAACATGCTGTGATGTTTTGTAGGCCCGGTAAGCCTGCGTCACCGGGCAATTCTCTTAACAGCCTGCGGCGATGTAGTCGCCGTTGGCGCTGATCGGAATGACCGTCAAAAACAGCACCACGGCAAAGAGGATAATCAGCGCTCCGCCGATGATTTTCACCGTGGGTACCAGCCAGCGAATCTGCTCCGAACCCTCACCAAACCACGCCACCGTGCGCTCGCGGGCGTAGCGAACCGCCAGAGACAGGCCGAAAATTGAAAGCGCAGTGCCAAACGCCATCGTCATCACGGCCATGATCCCCCAGGTGACGATCCCGAGCGCATTGGAGAACAGCAGAATCATGATCGCTCCACTGCAAGGGCGCGCGCCGATGGCCAGCACGATGCCCGCACGGGTTTTCCAGTCGGCATGAGTGAGATCGGTGCCCACGCCATGATGGCCGCAGCCGCATTCCGCACCGTGAACGTGATCCCGTACTGGCGTCAGGCTGTGAATATTCATGGTCTCAGGCTTAAGGCTTTTCAGCGTTTGCCAGATGACGAAAGCCCCGAAGCTGCCGATCAGCACGGCGCTGATCTTCTCGATATACCAGCGGCTTTCACTGAGATCGCCGGAGGCCAGATTCATTCCTACCGCCAGAATAAACACGAACGCAATAGCGCTGACGCCCTGCATCAGGCTGCCGATAAACGGCACGACACGTGCGGCCATCTGGCTCTCCTGGTGGGTGCTGAGATAGGTTGTGACAATAAACTTGCCGTGGCCTGGGCCGATGGCGTGCAGCACACCATAGATGAACGAGCCAACCAGCAGCCACAGGCCGCCGCTGTACTGGTGGTTATTTAGCTGCAGCAGGTACATCACCAGATAGCGGTGCAACGTGATTTGCGTGGCGAGACACCACTGAAGAAAGGCGGGCCAGTGGGCGTGCAGCTGGAAGGCGAGGGCTATCAGTATGGTGATAAGCACCATGGCTGCCGGGATACGCCAGTCACGTCTGGCAACAAAAGTCGTCATGATGAGAATGCGTCGTCTGCAAAGGAATGGAGGAAGTATAAAGGAAGGTGGGCGAAAATGGGCCAGCCCGCAGGCTGGCTTTGTGTCAAAGGGTGTCCGTCAGAGATAGCGCCCAAGCCGCTGGAGCAGCAGCCGGTTTTCCTGCTTCAGGCGTTCATTCTCCTCGAGCAGCGTCAGGGTCACGGCGATGCCAGGCCAGTCGAGCGCCAGTTCGCGGCGCAGGCGGAGCGCGCGATGCACGATGGTGACTGCGCGATCGTCAAACAGCCAGCATTTGTCAGTGCCGGTGTCGGGTTCAATGACGCCCAGACCCACAATTTCGTCGAGCT
This sequence comes from Pluralibacter sp. UBA7423, assembly GCA_002470465.1. Classification (GTDB taxonomy): domain Bacteria; phylum Pseudomonadota; class Gammaproteobacteria; order Enterobacterales; family Enterobacteriaceae; genus Scandinavium. The sequence goes on along the minus strand of DKMD01000011.1, from coordinate 31,963 downwards.
CCTCTTCGGAGACGCCGGTGTGCAGACAAAACTCCGTCACGGTGAAAGTGAGTGTCACATTAGCCATGATTTTTCCCCCACTGCTGGCGTGGCTCAAAGGTGGATTGTGCATCTGCCAACTGTTGCCACAGCGCGGCCGTTTTCTCATCGCCTTTCGGCGGCATCACGATTTTTATCACCGCGAACAGATCGCCGGTGTGCTGTTTGTTCACCAGGCCTTTGCCCTTGATGCGCAGCCGCTGCCCGGCCTGACTGCCTGGTGGAATGGTCAGCAGAATGGAATCCTTGAGCGTCGGTACGGTGACTTTCGTTCCCAGCGCGGCTTCCCACGGCGCAAGCGGTAGCACGATTTCCAGGTTGTGGCCGACGATATCAAACAGCGGATGCGGAGCAATGCGGATGATGAGCCACAGATCGCCCGCCGGTCCGCCGTTTTCGCCCGGCGTGCCCTGGCCCTTCAGGCGGATGCGCTGCCCGTCGCCGACGCCTGCCGGGATTTTGACGTTGAGCGTTTTCGGGATTTCCTGCTCGACGATGCCGAACACGTTGTAGACAGGGAGCTTATAGCTGATAGGGCGAGTGTGGGCCTCGAGCGTCTCCTCAAGGAAGACGGCGACCTCAATTTCCACATCGTGACCGCGAGCGGTATGGCGTTGGTGAGATTGCTGGGCGCGCTGGCCGAAGATTGAGGAAAAGATGTCATCGAACTCTTCCTGACTGTAGCCGTGCTGCTGACCGGAGCCGGCGTGCGCCTGCTGGTGGAACTGCGGGTCGTTACGGTGCTGCCAGAGGGTGTCATATTCCGAGCGGCGCTGTTCATCGCTGAGTACTTCCCAAGCCTCGGCCACTTCCTTAAAGCGCGCTTCGGCATCGGGCTCTTTGCTGACGTCGGGGTGATACTTGCGGGCGAGTCGGCGGTAGGCGGTCTTAATCGTCTTGAGATCGTCCGTCGGCTTCACGCCCATAATGGCGTAATAATCCTTTAATTCCATGGCGTTATCTCTTATGCATCATACAAACAGTACGGGTTCCCTGAAGAACTTAACGTTGTAAGTGTAGGATACGCCTGTGGAAGAGGGAGGAGAAACGCAAACGGTGCTGCTGATGCCCGGTTTTTCTTTATTTACTCAGGCGTTTTTTGAAACATATCGGGAATGCCTTATCCGAGTTCTGGCTGCATATATTGCTGGTGAAACGCTTCCTTGCTAACCGGGCGAGAAAACAGATAGCCCTGACCATACTGAACCCCATGGCGTAGCATCGTCGAAACGTGGGTGTAGTTTTCGATACCTTCGATAATGACGTCAACATCCCAGTTCGCAATATATTCCAGCATGGTGAAGGTATGCCCGAGTTTGTCGGAGGCGAGACAGCTTCGATCCAGTTTCACATAATCAGGTGTATAGAGCGCCAGCCGAGATTGCAGTTTCTCCAGACTGCCGATGCCGTCCCATGCCAGGTTAGCTCCGGCATCATGCAGGGCGTGCAGATTCAGGCTAACCTGCTCGTTGGGCTGGAGATCGCTGTCCGTAATCTCAAAGACGATATGGCGCGGCGTGAGGTTATATCGGGCAAGCATGCTTAATGCACGTTTAGCGAAACTGGCATCCTGCAGCTGCACCCAGGAAATATTGAGCGTGAAGAGCTGTTTGTCCCGTACTTCCGGCAGCTGGTCAGCAATATAGCGAAAGGCCTGGGCCATGATGTAATCGCCCATCGACACGATCCCACCGTTCATTTCCAGTTCACCGATAAATAAATGAGGAGGCACAATATGACGGCGATGAGTTCCTCTCACCAGGATCTCGCCCCCGATGCAGACAAACCGTGAGAGATCGAAAATGGGTTGAATGACAAAATCGATACCCGCATAGAGTTTATTTTTTTCGACACATTGCATCACAAAATGAATACTTTTTTCCATGCCAGCCTCATGATCACAACAACAAAGCGTAAAACGACCTAAAAACGGCCCAACTTAAATGAGCTGAGTAAATGTATCGACACTAACTGGCAATAATTTTGTTTTTACCCGTTTTCTTTGCCTGATATAACAGCTTATCGGCGCGTGCAATCACCTCGGGAAGTGATGCACCGCCCATTTTAGATAGCCCTGCACTAAAAGAGATCTTCAGGTCATTTTCTCTGAACTTACGGGTGCTGACTGTTATCCGCCATTTCTCGAGATAACTTTGTGCTTTTTCCTGTGAGATACCTTTAAACAGAACGGCTATTTCTTCACCACCGTAACGATAGAGGGTGATATTCTCCAGCCCGCGTAACCGCAGGCCTAATTCAGAGACGGTTTTAAGCACCATATCGCCTACCGCATGGCCCCATGTATCGTTAACTTTTTTAAAATTATCAATATCGATGAGGGCGAGGTATGTCAGCGGTTCGTTATTATATTGCACGACATCAGCATCAAATGAACGTCGATTTTTCAGTCCGGTTAATGCGTCCGTCAGGGCTTCATGCGATATTTTTTCCTGTCGCTGCCGCGAATTATGTATTTCTTCAAATATCATCTCTTCGACAGCCGCGGGCTTGATTGCGCCGTTCCTGATGCTGGTGGCAATGTGCATAAAAATGGTATTCATCGCTGCGCGGGTTGCCCACCAGCAGAAGAACAGCACCACCAGCGTAAACAACATCCCCCAGAAAATATTGAGGCATTGATTCCAGAGCAGACCGTTAAGCTCTTTTTCATCCACTTCATGCACGACCAGCCACGATTGTGATGCGATGGAACGGTAAGCGTAATAGTGTGAATCCATGACAAAATCACCCCGATAATCCCGGGCGTAACGAGCGAGGGCTTTGAGTTTTGCCGGATCAATCGGGTAGCCTGGGTTGATGACCATTTCTCCATCACGGTTCATCACAAAGGTTCTGCTTTTTGTTGGCGGGACGATGCTATCCAATATCTTTGTGCTTTTATCAATATCCAGATTGAGCGCCAGCACGCCATTATTGGAGCCATCTGTGCCATTGATGACGGGAAGAGATATGGTGATCACTCGCTCTTTGTTAGCGAAAGGATCTCTGCTAATCGTGAAATGTGCTTCGTCAGAATCTTCAATTGAGATGGTAAACCAGGGCTCCTTGCGTGGATCCCAGCTGGAAGCACCTTCAATATAGGGCAAGCGAATGAAACGCCCCTGGCTATCCGCATGAATGATTGAGATTGCATCCGGCAAGATGCGCAGGCGCTCGATCATCCAGCTTCTCAGCTCACGACTGCCGTCAGCGTCGTCTTCAAATTTATGTTGGTCAGCAGCAATTCTCGCCATTTCCCTTACGCTATTCTGATAGCCACCCAGATACGTATCCATAAATGCAGCTATATTGTTGATATATACCCTGTTTTGTTTTTTGTAGGCCTCTTCAGATGCTGACCATTGTAAATGGGCAATCAGAAGGCTGACTAAAATAAACGTCGCGGCTATGACCGAGAAGCAAATGTTAATTGGCCTTCTGAAATTCAAACTCTCGATCACAGATTACTCCAGACTTTCATATGATGCTGACTGTGGGGTATCGATCGCACAGTATGTTAAGGAATTGTTGGAAATAAATTACGGTTATTAATAATGAAAATGGCGACAGGAAAACGGTAAATAACTTATAGAGTAGATCAGATCCTACGCTTTCGCGTTTTGATTGTCAAAAACGATCGAATATTCATTATTGATCGATTAAAACGATAAGCTAAGAAAATGTTGAAACCGATTAGTTGTATCGATTGCGCGTTTTTTGCGCTGGCCCGAAGGGTGAGCCGCTTGCGGCGAATCATCGAACCAGATTCGATGCAGAGTCCGGAAACACAAAAGCAAAAACCCGCCTTTTGGGCGGGTTCTTTAAATGAGTGGTGCCCGGACTCGGACTAACGCCGAAGGCGTTTGAACAGCGCGTTTTTTGCACTGGCCCGAAGGGTGAGCCGCTTGCGGCGAATCATCGAACCAATTCGATGCAGAGTCCGGAAGCACAAAAGCAAAAACCCGCCTTTTGGGCGGGTTCTTTAAATAGTGGTGCCCGGACTCGGACTAACGCCGAAGGCGTTTGAACAGCGCGTTTTTTGCGCTGGCCCGAAGGGTGAGCCGCTTGCGGCGAATCATCGAACCAATTCGATGCAGAGTCCGGAAGTACAAAAGCAAAAACCCGCCTTTTGGGCGGGTTCTTTAAATAGTGGTGCCCGGACTCGGAATTGATTTGGTTGTGTTATTTATTTGATAGATATGGTTTTTATCGTGCTTCATAAAACTAGAGGCCCCCAGTAAGGCCCCCATCTGCAGCGCATCAAAATTTGACGGTTGAACGGGAATTTTTACGTCCATTTGAACTGTTTTTGATGGCATGGTGCTCTGACCATTTACAGAATCGCAGTGAGCACCATCCGTGTTTGAAAATGATACCATAATTTGGTTCCTTACTGTTTAGTGGGCAACGCCCCCGGATAGTGCCGGGCGATGATGTCATTTAGCTTATCGACCAGCTCTGATCGCTTGAAGGTGATATGCGCCGTTCCCTTCTGAAAATACTTCATCACAAACATCTCATCCTCGTAACGATTGCTGTACCTGTTCTCATTGATATGGTCTCCCAGGCGACGGGTAACGTCAGCACGGTTGTCGGGAACAGGTTTTCCATCGAGAAGCATCAGCATGCGCTCAAGATCGGCCAGGCGATCACGCTGCCAGCCCCAGTTCAGACCAAATCCCCAGCGGTTATGTTTCACGAGACCATTGACGATGATCTTTCTCCCAAACCGATACGGCGAGTTCGATTTGTAATCCCAGCTCAGACCCTTAAACACGTTAATCACACCACGTTCAAATACCTCACCTTTATTCAGATGTAATTGTTTAAAAGTGCCAAGAATATTTTCTTCATTGATAGCAGGAATATCGTCTTTCTCCAGGCTGTTGTACCACTCGTCGCGGGCCTGTGCATCCATGAGCGCCAGCATTCCCGACTTATTCATCAGGTCTTTCCAGATGTTGCGATCGATATTTTGGGTGATGGCTTTCATCGCTGTTTCTGGTTTCTCCATCAACCAGCAGTCGTAACGGTATTGCCGTACTCCCCATTCATTCGATTTGCCTCCGCCGATGGTGCCTGTCAGGGCTGATATATCGCCAAGTTGCTGAATGAGCGCTTCAATCTGCGCCAGTGCGGCGTCACGCCCGCTGACGATGCGTTCAATACTGGTAGAACAAATCACGTTAGTATTGTCGGTTAACACTTCGGATTCGGTGAGAGTAAGTTCTGACATAGTTTATGTCCTTTATATAAAGCAAAACGCCAGTCGGTGAGGGCTGGCGTTTATGCGTGTGGTGAATACAGGGCTGTGATTATTCTGAGTGGATGTGTTGCAGAGACTGAGCATGTCGGAAGGAGAGACTACCAGTCGAAGGTGCTAAAACCCGGCAACAGGTCACCCGCTGCATCCAGATGTAGCATATCGATTCCGTAACGTCGTATCAGCGTGGTCACTAACCGGCGACAGCCCTTTGATAATCCCATTCTCTTTAGTTCCAGCACCGGGTATAAGCGAGCGTTAAGTCTGAGCAGGTAACCGTAGCCGGTGTACAGTATCCAGTCACTGTTGCCGCCGTCGTGGCGTTGAAGAGTGGCCTGGTCGAGAATAGCGTTATCCTCACACGTGATATGGGCGGTACTGCACTGGATCCCATTCAGACGGGCGGTACGTGGTAGCGGATCTTCAACAACCAACTTCCCGGGGGTATCAGCAACACGAAGCGAATAACCGTTATCACTGACCACATTAATCAGGTCGGCCAGTTCAATACCATCTATATCTACAGCGATCCGGCCCATGTTGAGGGCCAGGACGTTGAGGGTATCGGCTTCTACGGTCAGGGAGAGCTTCATCGTGTTATTTCGCTGTATTTGCCGGTAGTGATGTCGGTAACCGCTTTATAGCTGTTCCGGGTCATGAGTCCACAGGCTTTACGGGCGCGGAGAATGTCAATGTGACCGATAAGCGGAGACTGTGTTTCTGTACTAAAACTGCGACGATCGATACGGACCAGATCGTACTTTTCAACGATAAAATTGACGGCATCGCACAGCGAGATACCAGCCTCAATATGCTCCTGGATCACGCCATCGTTGCCAAACGGCGTATCTGTGAGCGTCAGACCGTAGTGGCGGTCCAGCAAGTGCGTCAGTAATATCTGCCAGACGGCGACAGGCGACGGGCAGGACTCTGCCGCCCGTAAAGGGTGTATGGATTGGGTTTGCATGATGTTCTCTTTCTGAGGTGAAACGAGGAAGGTGGTAGTGTTGCCGGATGCTGTTGCAGGTCTGGTGATTACGCTGCTGGCGGTTCCCCCGGATAAATCGCGAGGTAGATATAACCACAACTGCCCAGTGTGTCCGCTTCGCAGATGAGACCATTGTGATACAGCGTGACGCAGTGCTGATGGCGGGGATTGAGTTCACCGGAAACCAGCATCAGCTCAAGCTGTTTCAAAAGCAGTGGAAACGCCTGATCAAGATGGCGTAAATCCGCTTCGCTGAACGTACCGGTGATGCTGGCGCGGTCAGCGAGATAGTGCAACTGGTTGCCTTCCTGCACCAGCCGTGCGCCAAAACACGGTGTGATGCTTCGCTGCAGACCCCAGCGCGGCGCGTCCATATTGTCACTTGCGGCGGTGTCAGATTCCGGCATGATTAAGTCTCGCTAAAAAATAAATTAAGTAATGGTTAACCGGAGGCAGTCAGCCGAATCGCTGACCGGTTTCGGTGAAGGTGTATTTACCGTCGGTGATGTCTTCATCAACGATAGCGGGGGATGTCTGCCAGCCGTATTCCGTTTCCAGCCAGTTGTATAACCAGCGGGCCAACTCCCGTATGGCTTCGGTTATCGCCGCTTCACTGTCTGCGGTCATGTCCTGTCCGGAGGGGCTGTGGCGTTCGACCGTGATTGCCATACAGGATTCATGGATATGCTGGCCGTGATGACGGATCGTGGCGCAAAGCTCGCCGCTGTTATGCAACTGGATGGCCTGCAGTGAATCGGTAAGCCGGTGCAGCTCTGCATCTTCAGGGAAGTGCTCCCTTATCCGGTATACGGCCTGCGGCTGGTAAGCATACTCCCCCTCAAAAGCAGCGCCGCTTCCCTGATGGCAGAAACCGCTGAACCAGATACAGAGGTGCTGACGGCTGCCGCCCGACGGGACAGGTACCTTGTGCATCTTAATGTCCACGCCCAGGATGTTGCAGATGCCGATAAACTCATCAAACACGTTCTGATACCAGTCATCATTCAGTGCATGTTCACGATACCAGCTACGGGCGTTCTCGCGGGCCGCGCCGGACAGTTCATCCAGCGTATAAACGGTGGTAGAGATAATTTGGCTCATTTGTTCTCCTTACTCAGTTCAGCGTGACGCTACGCAGTACCACATAAGGGCCGTTGCGGTCCTGACGGCGTTCCGCGAAGACGGCCAGCACACCGCTGATGTCCTGTACCTCCCGGCCTGCATAGTGGCAGACGCTGCCGGACCACTGATACCGCCCGGTACAGAAGCGGAACAGCCGGGACTGCGGATGCTGGCGGTATATCGCCATCGCCTGGCGTTTGCTGATAATCTTCATCACCGGTCTCCTTAAAGCCAGCCTCGTTCGGCAAAAGACACTATATCCATCCCGCCAACCACCAGGTGGTCCAGCAGGCGAATATCGACCAGCTCCAGCGTCTGCTTAAGACGTTCTGTGATCCGTCTGTCTGAATCGCTGGGCTCTGCGTGCCCTGAAGGATGGCAGTGCGCCACGAGCATGGCAGCAGCGTTATATTTCAGTGCAGCCTTTACCACCTCCCGTGGATAGACCTGCGTATGGTTGATGGTGCCGGTGAAGAGAGTTTCGTGCGCAATCAGCCGGTGCTGGTTATCGAGGAAGAGCGCGGTAAACTCTTCGCGCTCCAGTGTGGCAAGCTGCAGGCGCAGCCAGTCACGTACTGAGCTACTGGAGGTAAATGACGCACCGGGTTCGCGTAACTGACGCTCCAGCAGGGTTAGTGCCTCACGGATGGTGTGTTGTGCGGATGCCGGTAATTCGGCGGCAAACAGTGGTAACTGTGTTTCCATAGCGGGATCCTCAGTCAATGATGTGCATGATGGCGCTGCATTCCGCGTGGTTGAGCGCGTAGTCCCGCAGACGGTAATAGTGCTCCGTCATGGCGTCGCATTCGGTGCGCATGGCGTGGTGGCTGTAAGCCATCAGGCAGGCTGCTATGCCCGCGGCCTCTGCGCTCATTTCCACATCGTTGCCATTCATCGGGTTGAACAGCGTCCATTTTTCAACGTCATCACCATCTGGCTCCGGGGCTATAAAAGCACCGCCGTTGCTCAGCGTGTAAAACTGCCAGATACCCCCGCAGTAGTCTGCACAGAAGAGGTCCATCCAGGCGAAGATATGCGGCTCAAGGGTCATCCACTGCGGGATGGAACCAAAGTGCTGTGGCCAGAAGCCGATACGCTGTTCATCGGGCAACAACGTGACGATGAGAGTGTTGGTATTTTCGAGGTCTGAAAGGGTTTGCAGATTTGTAGCGTTATTCATTGGTTATTCCTTTTGAAAGGCCATAAGTGCGACTCCGGTAAACGGGAGCCTGATGTGTGGAAAAGGTGATTTGAGGCGTGATGGCGAAGGAATGTGTTACCGGCGGGTAAGTTCAGCAGTCGGTGTGGTCAGAAGCAGCTGTGGGCAGGACTGTGCATAGCCGTCAGCATCGCACCGTGAGGGCCAGATGCCGTCAGTCACTGACAGTCGGCACAGGCTGAGTTCACCAGGCCGGTAGCAGAGATGCCTGCACCAGGCGCAGAGGTCATCGTCGGATACAGAGCGGCAGCCGGGCTGGTTTTGCAGGGAAACAGGCCAGACTGCTGTCTGGTGAGCATTCGCTGGAACGTGCTGCATCAGCTCAGTGCCTGCTGCAGCTCTTCCGCCATGACCCATAACGCGCGATTCAGTTTGAGGTCACCGTCGATACCGTTAACGGCACGGGTGCGGCTGCGTTTCCCTTGTGCGGAGCGCCCGACCAGTCCGCCCTTGCTCAGGTTCTCCTGCAGGCGGTTAAAGACCGTCCACAGGTCACTTTTATCGTCCTGCCAGCGGCGGGCACTCAGTACCTGGGATTCGGTTACCGGCTGATGTTCCTCGCCAAAGCGATATGTCAGCGCAGCTTTTGCCAGCGCCTGCTGTGCCGGTGGCGGGAGCAGCAGCGACTGCATTGCCTCACGCTTCTCCTCGACCCGGTCAAACACGCCGAGTACTTCGTAAGCCCCTTCAATGACTTTCTCCACCACGTTTCCCCGGTGGGGTACGCGTATTTCGCCAAATGACTGTCCGCAAACCAGAGAATTAGTACAGACGCTGCGGAAAATTCCCGGCAGCAGCTGAAAGCTGGACGCACCATCGTGACTGTTGAGGATGATGATTTCTGGTACCTGCTGGCCGTTTATCTGCCCGGCGCGGCGCAGGCGCAGCATATGCTTTGTATGCTCCCGGCGGTCAGGGTCGCGAACGCGCGACTGACAGGCGAAGAACGGCTCAAACCCTTCACGCTGCAGGTTTTCGAGCAGGGCAATCGTGGGGATATAGGTGTACTTTTCACTCCTGGAAGTGTGTTTGTCTTCACCGAAGACGCTGGGAACATGACTCATCAGCTCCTCATGGGTCAGCGGACGGTCACGGCGTATCTGATTGGTTCGGCCAAAGCGACTGGCTAGTTTCATGGTTAATTCCTTCATAAATGACATAAAAGCAAACAGGCCACGTTTCCCGAAGGAGACGTGGCCTGTTGCCAGTAGCATTGATGGGTTATTTTTCTTCGTGTGGTGGCAAAGCAGGTTGCGGATTTGCTTCTGGTGATGTCGGGCGGTAATCGCCCAGCTTCAGTAGCAGTGGTCCTCTGTTCTGCATCAGCCAGCTCAGGCACTTTTCCCGGGGCAGGACCAGCCTGATCGGTGTAGGTAAAAACTCATACGCTTTGTTGAAAAGATCGGCAATCAGTTCATCGTCCTGCAGTTTGTCTTCAGCGATACCGACCAGCCCCTCCAGTACCACGCGTTCAATCACAGGACGGTAACGTGTAATTGTTGCGCTAAATCGTGATGCAGACACCTCTTCTTCCGTTGCTACAGCGTCTGGCGCAGTTACAGTATCCGCCCCATCATCTGTCAGTGACAATGTTTTCACTGCATGCTGTCGGTTCGTCAGCTGTTTTAACTTATTAACCACACCACCAGAACGAGAACCCCCGGTAATATTCTCCAGAGCATCTCCGGCATCAGGAGAGGCAGGTATATCCGTCTGCTCCTCCTTTTCATGCTTACGCCTAAACGGAGATTTAAACCGATCACGTATTCCTGATGTGACCGCTTTATTATCCTGGCCTTCAGTTGACTTCTTCATAATTACCTGACATATCAAAGCGAATACTGACGGAGTTTCTACCTATTTGCATTTGGGCAAGATAGTTGTTGTTGCCCAGGACCCTTACAGGGAATGCCATAGTGCAGATATTTTCTGTATTGCCCTGAGCCATTTGCTTACGGGTTATATCGCTACAGATCTCTTTAACCCTGTTACGGACGTCCTGCCCAAAAGGATCTTTATTTAATGCTGCTTTCCTTTTTGGGTCATTAATTCCCAGAAGGCCAGCAATATCTCCTTCACGGGTCATTCGTTGCTGCTCTGCACGGGCCTTACGCTCAGCTTCTCCATGCTCTTTTTGATACTGCTCATATTCTTTATTACGTTTTTCTTTCCATACCTGATTCTCTTCTGATATTGCCTCCCGCATTTCACGCTCTGTTATCCGGGTCAGGTGTATCCCATCGCGGAGATTTATACGATAGTAATAGGTATCAACAGACCCTCCTATAGAATAATTATAAATACAGGCATCTCTGGTTTTAACCAGTTGTCTGTGCGGATATCCGGAACCCCCAAGATCATCATGAATGGCTTTAATTACCGCAGCGCTTACCTCTTTGTTATCCATATTACATTGACTGGCCGATACAGAAAAACCCAGACAAAGTATGATTGAGGCAATAATAGTATTAACTAATGTTTTCATTATTTATTCCTTCGTGGCTGAAGACACTCAAACGGAAAATAGAGAGCAGGCACCAGGTCACAATCGCAGCCCCGGTGGCTTTAATGACAATGGTCGTGCTGCGCATCAGTACCAGAGCAAAGACCAGGAGTACCGTTACCGGAGTCATTCCCCGAACCGGTGGATGTGTCGTTTTTACGCCCATATAACCTCCGGCTCAATACGCGTCATTCATATCTGGGATCGTGACGTAGAACGTTCCGTCATCCCGGACCTCAATGGTTACCGGCATTTTCCTGCCGGTATTCATCAATGCACGGGCTCTGTAAAAGCGACCGGAAACCTCTTCCTGCATGTCGTCTATCTTTATGCAGGTGGCGCGTTGATGATTTTCCTGCATGATTTCCGTTACGGTCGGGCAGGCTGATTCTGCCAGTGCTGAAGAGGTGTCATGGGACATCTGGAACCAGGTCCCGGCCAGCATCAGTACAGTGGCGACAATCCATACCTGGAACAGGCGCTTCGGCTTTTGCTGCCAGGCATCACGCTTCCACAGATACACCGGGGAGATAAGAAACCACCACAGCGAAGGCGCGGGCTTTTCCTGCTTCAGTAATGTCTTCCTGTCGCCATACACGGCACCGAACGTGACACCGATGCTGGCCGTCGTCAGCAGTGTATCCGGCATAAACAGCCCCAGCAGAAACAGCACCAGAGGGAGAAGGGCCAGCAGCCATGCGTTAGCGTCATTTTTATCAAAGGGGTAATTCATTACATCGTCTCTTTAGTTATTGATATAGCGTACCTGCATCAGCGGAATGTGCCGCGTCAGGTATATAAAGGAAATCAGCGAAATTACTCATCGGGTAGTTCAGCGGTTGCCAGCTCGGGTGTGGTGTTGTTCCCTCCTTTGTAGATAGTGGCTAAGCCGTTTTGTGGATAAATCACGACCGCATTTTTCTCACTGTCGAAGTCGCAGTTGGTGATACCGGGCATTTCCACGGCCCTGCCCGTTTTGAGGTTTGTCACCCATATGCCACCGGTCATACAGTCGCGCCCGTACTGCGTCTGAATAACGCTGTAACGCCCTTCATTTGCCAGAACAGCTGAACCACTCATCACAGCCGTCAAAAGGTTTCGTACCTTCTTTTGTCCGGATGGATTCAGGAATGTTGTCAGCCTGTGCCAGGGGGCTAAGCAACAGCGCAGCCAGGTCTGATACGGCCAGTAATTGTCGTTTCATTTAAAGCTCCTGTGTGAGTGAGTCGGATGAGTGACACACAGCAGATACCAGGGAAAGATGCGGATGAGGGAATAATCCGTCGTAAATCGGAGATAAAGCAGCCTGTCCCACCATTCCATAGAGAATGCAGGGGTAAGAGTAAGCAGGGTAAATGAGGGGGTAAAATTGATTTTTCCGATCGATAATGAGGAATCGATCTGTTTTATTTATAGATTAAAACGATCGATACATCTGTATGCATAGTTAAAATCAATCGATTGTGGTGCATTGATCGCTCATACAGATCAATGAGATAAAGAAAACCCCTGTATCAGTCTGATAATACAGGGGTGAAAATTTATGGATTACAAAAAATTACGGCATCGTCTTCCAGCAAAGTGTTATGTAGCATTCGCTATTTATGTTTTCAGTCGTAATAAATCCCTCCTGTTCAAGCCGCTGGAGCAACGTGTCGATTTTCCTGGTCTTTTTCCTTAGTTTCTCGGGGCCATAATTGATCAACGTACTTTTACGAACGCCAAGAGCGTCGGGTTGGGAACAGAAAGCCAGGATGCTGGACATAAGTAAACACGCATCCTGGTTGGCCTCCATCAGAGGATCCACTGGTGCGAATGCCTTAAGAAACTGATTCAGGTACCAGATACTGACCTGGATCGCACCGTTCATTGATGCCGCTGAAATCACATCGTTATCAGCAGCGAAATACTGAAACAGTGCAGCTATACGAGCTGTATTGTCAGCGACTTTGGACGCGTAGTCCTTTATATGGCTCAGTAACTGGTGGGGAGCAAGCTGCACTTCAATGTTATTGAAGAACATCTCCCATGCCTGGCGGGCTTCAGGGGAAAACATCATGCGGATATGAGGATTGTTTCCTGAGGTCCAGGTAGACAGAATTTCACGCTGGCGCTGATGAAATGCCCTGAGCGAATCATTCGGCTGGTTTGTCTGAGTCAGCATCCGGCTTCCCTGAGTGGATGTCGGGTGGCAGATAAGTGTGCGGGCCAGGAGGCCAACGCTTTTAGCCTCGTCCCCATGACGTGCCAGGTAATTTGCAAATATGCCAGGTTGTACCAATAATGACATTGTTAACCTGCCATCTTTAATGACCTGGTCTGGTGCTGATTTACGGTCAATGGTTACCGTTGCCCCATCCCAGAGCTTATTAAAGAAAGGAAGTTCACTTAATGTGCGGGTTTTGAACACCATCCCGGCTTCATCCGACATGATGCCAGTGCCGGGGGAATTCTCAGCCAGGTGCTTCTTCAGTGCTGCCGGAGTAACGTCAGAGAAAATCAGCTTGTAGCGAACGGGGGCAGGCGGTTCTTCAGCCTGCTGTCGTGCAATCCTTTCTTCTGTATCTGCAGTATCTTCGCCTTTTGTGATTTGCTTTCTGAGCATTGCCTTCAGTGCTTTCATTTTCTCCTTGTGGGTTTCCACCCTTCGACGCCACTGCACCATCTCCTCTTCATAGCGTTCATAAAGTTGCGCATCAGCCTGATACAACGGAGTCATGAAGAGTTTATCAACAGTGCTTTTACGTTCTCCTGACTCCGCCAGTGTAATCATGAACAGCGCTACCGGAGAGACGAGTGTTTCCGTTCTTGCCACGTTAATAACCCCCTGACAGGTCAGGGATATAGCGCCCAGCGCTGATGCAGCGACCAGCGCCAGAGGTGCCTGCGTTTGCTGTTGTACTGCAGAAACAGTATTTCGAATAATTTCCGGTAGTGCATACACCGGAAAGCTATCAGGATCGTAGTTTTGCCTGCCAAGAAAAGCCCCCTGTCTTGAAAATGAAGGAGGGACAGCCACTGGTGAAGTTGCAGGGGTATGAAAATTGTATTTTTCAGGGAAGTTCATCATTTATCTCATTAAATCAAAAGAGTTATATGGAATAGATTGGCGTTGGTATCAAGAGAATGGCAGGGAGGAGCACGTGGGGGCATCGACGGGATACCGCAAATATTTATATTTAAACAGGCAGGGAATGTATTCAGTGACGGTAACGCTACGGGAAAAACTAGATATAAATGTCCTGGCACAGAAGTACGGCCTTTCAGCAAAGCAGGGAATATGTCAGAGATATGTGCTGTGAATAAGATAGATGGATGCAAAAAACAACGTTCCCCCTCAGGGTTAATACCGTTAGGGAATTTTAACCGCGCTACAGGAAATATTCCGGCGTCAGGAGTCAGAGCATCGCCATTATCCTGTGATTGCCTTTCTCCGGCATCAGTGATGATATTGTTAATCGTTGCAAACAGACCGTGAGTGGTTATGGGGTCACTTCCTGTTAACGCATTATCAGTAACGATAAGTGATCCCAGAATGCGTTCGATCTGATTGATGGAAAAAATACAAACAGAACCATGCTGGGCAGGAATAATTCCCTTCAGAACCTCTTGCTCTTCACTTGTGTATATTCCACTCATATCCTCTCCTTTTGCAGCAATAAGCATGTAACATATGCCTTTCGGTTGATATGCCTTATTTCTGTTTAAAAAATAGAACCCAATTCAGCTTCATACCGAACACGGAAAATGCATGACAGAAGGAGAATTAACCCTTGCCATAAAGTATTAACCATTAGTGGTATTAATGTATTTGGTGTGGTGTCTGTATTTGCTATCTCTCTTTACCTGTACCCCTCTATAACCTGTTATTATTCTTGTTATCTATTTCCATTATGATTGACACGTAACCTAGCTCGCTTATTGTACAGCCCAGTCTTATTGCAAACATAAAAATGGAATGAGCGAACAAATAATAAACAACAAAATGGAAAAGCTTACTTTTCTGCATCGGGCAGCCAGTACGGGCAAGTCACCATGCTTTGAGGTGAATACAGGCCCTCCTGATGATACTTTAGAAAAGTTGAATAATTCGGCCATGGTAGTTCCGTTGCCTCTGTCTGTTGCCCCTTAACGAAAAGGGATGTCTGTACCGCTATCTTTCCGTAAATCACACTACGGTCAGGCTAATTAAAAACAGTAAGCCGTATTTAACAAAATATCCTTATGCTCCGTTACTTTAATGGTGGGAGGGTAAAAAATGAATTATAAAATGCTGTCATTTTTGTTTTCGTTGTGATGTCATAGTGAAAATATCGACTTACAAACCGGATTGTTTTCTTTTCCCACCGTTTTCGAATCAGGTCGGGATGTTTTTCACTGCGCAGTATTTTTTTACCAATAGTGTAATCTTTTATTAAAGAGAACATTTCCACTTCTCTTATGAGGCCGGGTTTATCACCTGTAAGCAGACAATAGAACAGGCATAGTGCAATTATTTCAAGATCCAGAGCTTCAAGGGCAAAGACTTCATTCATTTTTTTTAGTCGATTAACAACATTATTCATTCCCAGTCGTAACAATTCCCCCTGTAACAACGTGAAAAAAGGTAAGCACGCGGGAATGTTTGATATGTCAGGAGCCCGAACCTGATTAAACGTGAAGGTTTTTAATTTTCCCAGGGAGCGGAAAAATGCCTGTATATTATTTTCATTGTTGTTCTCTACTACATAACGATAAAGGCTCTGTGTAAGAGGCTGCTTCTTATACGTTCTGACACCGTTCAGAACCAGATAACGTTCACTGACAGGGACTTTATTGCCCACCAGTTTATTTATAAAAGACGGCGCAATAATGATATTCCGGGCACTATTTTCCCCTCCAAGTGAATTTGGATACAGATGACACAAATCCAGCTTCAATAATGGAACAAGCTTCAGCCTCCTCTTTCCCGAGGGAAGGGGAAGTTGATAATAGCTATAGCTACGCTGATGCCGGGCTTTACACTGATAAAGGTTGATTAAGCCAGCAATATCCTCCTGGGCGCGAAGTGAACCTATACCATGAGGATTTTCTTTAATAAGTCGCTCAGCATTCTTCCAGTATGAATGCTGCGTAGTCCGGAGAGTATGATCATCGTTGCGCAGTCTTGCTCCCTGAAAACGGCAGCTGTCAGAACAATACTTGCGATTACGGGAGTCGCCCAGCGATTGTTTACATCCCGCCCGCTGACACACTTTATTCTTCCGTGCAATCCGCCTGGCTGTGTTTTCTGAGCGTTTATAAAAATGCATTTCACAAAGATAATCCTTCTCTGCAACAGGATGCGGGTATACCGGCTCCCGGCATCCTGCTCTTTTGCAGGATGCTCTGGGCTTATAACTTCCTTGCATGTTCAACCCTCTCCAGCCAGTCACAGATCTCGCTGTACTTCCAGCGACTACTCCTTCCAAGCTTTAATGGCTTGGGGAATTGTCCTTTCTGAATTTGGGCATAGATCCACTTGTCAGTCATCTTTATTAACTGGGTGATATATTTCATATCCACAAGGGTTTCGCCGCTGAAAGTCGCCTTATCCAGGTGTGTTAATGAACCCGTCATATCTTTCGGAACAGAATTATTTTTAATCTTCATAATGTCTTTAAAATCAAATGGTTATTTGTTGTCTGGAACAGGAATAAGCTTACACATGACGAAGCGCAAAAAAAATTCCTTCAGCATCCGTATTATTCTGTTTACCTTAACCAATTGATTTAAAAGGAAAGATAATGTTGGCTATACTTAAACTGGACGCAATGACTCAGCAGGCAGCCTTTCCTGAGGTTGTTGATGAGTACACCGCTGGGTTCAATAGCATCCTGCAAGCGCTGGATGATATCTTTCCTCGTGTACTGGACGCTCATCAGTTCAAAAAGCGCATTACTGTTGGAACTTTCTATCTCGGTGTGTTAGATAAAATCACAGAAATTTATGGAAATATGGAGGAGGAGAGGCTGAAGTCCGGTGTGGAAGAGGAGCTGAACTACAATCTCTGGGATGAAGATTGCTATAACGTAGAGACTCTGAAAGACTACCGCATTGATCTTTTTATCGAAAGAATGTCTGATTCATCATTTTATAAAAGCGTGGAGTTATGCCTGTTTTACCTTATTCAGTTCAAAGCCAACTACTTACAAAAAAATAACGAAAATGCTGGAGTTGCATTAAATAATGCCGGGCAACTGCTGGATGAGATTAATGATTTCTATGAAAATTATGAAGAAAAAGAAATTGAATTGAAAGTTAAAGCCGCAGTTAAATCCAGAGAGCCGTACGAAATAGCAAAAAACGAACTTATCAGAATATTAAGTCAGTATCCGGCAGAGGTATTCAAGTCCAAAATAAAAGTATATTCAGCGATAAAAGATCAATTTTTAGAATTTACTTCAACCCGCAACAATGGTAAACCGAAAAGCAGTAATTATGAGAAAATATTAGGGCGCTGGTCAACGGAAGATGAAAACGTTAACGCTGCCTTTACAAGAGTGCTGAAGAACAAAAAAAAGCATCAAAGTGCAGAACAGCTGGATGAGGCAAGCCAGGCCAGGGCTGAAGGACTGTTTAATCAGCTTAAGGTACGCAACATTCATCCTGAAATTTTGAAGTTTTGTCATGCAGATTTTTTAAGAAATCACTACCAGGATGCTGTTTCCGGAGCTGCAGAATATATTTGTGAACGCCTGCGTAATATGACAGGGTTATCTCTCGATGGTATGGCACTGATCAATGAATGTTTTAGTGAGACAGATCCAGTGGTAACAGTAAATGAACTTTATACTGAAGCTGAATGTGATGAACAGGAGGGGGTAATGTTACTGTTTAAAGGTGCATTATTAGCCATAAGCAACATCGCTGACGATGAGTCTGGCAGTGTATGGAAGGAAGAAGATGTAGCGGATTACTTTACCTTGCTTTCGATGCTGATTCGAAAACTTAAAACTGCCCAGGTAATTAAATTCTGAAGCTCCAAGATACAGAAGTATTTGTTAAGTATTTAGATGGTTTATATATAAGCCTCACAGGGGGCACAGGGGATTCTTCCTCTTCCCCCCTTACTGCGAGTTCATGCATTCATTTTCACTCTATGTGCGGAATATTCGAAGTTGAGGCGGGTTCCTCCAGGGCTTCCCCGATGTATTCAGCGCCGATATACTTCCCTTATGAAAAAAACTCACGATAGTCTACCCCCGGAACAAACCGTCACACTACTTGCGCATTTTGCCTGGTGTGCCCTTGTTGCTTTGCGTATCGCACAACGGGGGGGTCAGGCACTCTCCCCACTCAGTATCCATGCCTTTTTGCTGCGCTGGCTTGCGACGACCCAAAAGCAAAAGCGATTTCCGCGCGTCATTGCCTCCGATATTGAAGGGTTACTGGCACTGGGGCGTAACAAAGGGCTTGCTGCCGGATTGCTTAATCGTCTTGAATACCTGTGGACATCCTGCGCAGGGCCGGTGCCCGCTCAGTCGGATTTATATCGGCTGACCTACGCCATTGAACAGCTGAAATCACAGGGCTGGGCCAATGCCGTGGTGAGTGATGATGAATGGGACTATGGTCTTCTGGCTGAAGAATACTGGGGTACTGATGCACTGCTGGTAAAAAAGACCGCGCTGACCCGTGGATTTTCAGGTAAGGGTAAGTTGATCGAATCGGTTGAATTTATCGTCACTGATGATTGTTCAGCCTGTATGGACGTTTTCCTGGCCCATGCACTCTTTGTAGCCATGCCGAAGCCTAATCGTATTACCTTACAGCCCTGATGGTTGAACCGGGTTCGCTATCCCTTCCGGTCGGGCAAACGTCGTGCAACAGCGCTTCCTCCGCTCGGATAGTGATTTGTCATCAGAATCGGACCGGTCGCCTGAGCGGCCGGGAAAGGCCCATCTTACGGGCCTGGCTGAACACTGATGAACGGGACCGGCCCGGTAACATCGCCAGAATCTCTTCCATGGATTTATCTGTAGTATACCAGCGGGTCAGAATGGCTTTCTCAGAATTACTCCAGGTCGTAATGACGGGTTTACTGCTGACCGGCGGCGGGGGAATGGCTCCTGGTGTCCTGACTTTCTTCAGGCGGATCAGCGCATTTTTAATGGATGACAAACTTCGCCCCGGAAAATGCGCCATAAGTTCCCGTGGAGAGAGATGCCTGTTTTGGTCAAGCCGCGCCCACTCCTGTCCATCCCACGCCCGCGCCACGGTATGGCCCGGTGACGCAAGGCCCAGTTCACGGGCTTTATTACGAATGGCCTCATCGGATTTATCGGGTAACCGGTGTAATACCTTCTGACCCTCAGTGGGATAGTATCGTGTCAGGCAAGTTATCTCCGCCTGTGACCAGGGATTTTCACGGCGTGACAGGCCCATTCTGGTCGCCATGGCCATTATCGCAGACCGCTTCCGGCCAGGCAGCATAGCAATAATGTCCCCGACGGGCGTTCGGCTTTCGTAGTGGTGCAGCAGAATCGCTTTTTCGTTTTCACTCCAGGGGAGGGCCTTTTTATCTGCGCAGCCGAGCAAATTTGCCATCCTTTTGACGGCCTGGGTCGTTCTGCCAAGGTGTGTAGCGATGTCAGCCAGGGACATACTCTGGTAGTGAGTTTCCACATACTCTGTTTCAGCTACGGTCCAGCGCTCTCTGTGGTTTCGTGTTTTCACGCTTTCTTCCGGTTACATTGTTCCGCGACTGACTTCATCTTAAACGAGGAATCAGAGACAACCTTGCCAGAATTGTCCTGATATCAATTTGTATCATTCATGTGGCGAATGAAATCAATCAAATTAATCTCCGGACTGATTGATTGAGTAATTTAAATAACATTTAACTAACACTTAAATATGCTTTTTGAATGTTCATGTTCTTAGTGGATATAGGGTAATTTAGGATTTTTCCCGAATATAGTCTATTTTTATGTCAAGTCTCTGATTATCGGTTTCCTCAAACTGTGGTTAAATTTTCACAGAAAATCATTTCTGAATCTGCGTTAATGCCGCGCCAGTTGTGGTCTGGCGTGAGAAAGCTCATTCAGAGTCTTGCTGCTTATTTTCAGAATCGGGACCGATCTGTTTACAACCTGAATATACAGCGCAATAATAAATGGCCTGCCGTTATATTGTGATGCTTGCGGTTATCCGGCAGGAAGCCCAATCACACCATAAGGAGAATAACCGGATGTCTCAAAGCTTTCAGGGGGAGATCCCCAAGGCACGTGTTAACATTTCTTTAGACCTGCATACTGGCGGCGCACAAAAGAAAGTTGAGCTCCCGCTTAAGTTGCTGACTACCGGGGACTTCAGTAACGGCAAGGCAACCGGCACGCTGGCAGAAAGAAGTAAAATTAATGTTAATAAAAATAATTTTGATTCTGTCCTCGCTGAACTGGATCCGGAATTAAATCTCACCGTAAAAAATACGCTTGCAGATGATGGTTCAGAAGAAAATATTCGTCTGTGTTTCCAGAAAATGAAAGACTTTGAGCCTGAAGCCGTTGCCCGCCAGGTACCCCAGTTAAAAGCGATGCTCGCCATGCGTAATTTACTGCGCGATTTGAAATCGAACCTTCTGGACAATGCCACCTTCAAGAAAGAGCTCGAGAAAATTCTCAAAGATCCCGCTTTGAGCGATGAATTACGTAATGAGCTTAATGCGCTTTCCCCGTCCCGGAATTAACAGCAATTACCGGAACTTTTAACGGAATAACTGGAAAACATGCTTATGTCAGCCAATAATGAAAGCCAGGTACAGAGTGCAGGTGCAACGATTGAAAAAACGCTGCCGCAGGGCGGGGTATATGCCTCACTGTTTGATAAAATTAATCTCAAACCGATCGCCGAAATAGGCGACCTGAATGGTTTTGAAGATAATACCGTCATGGCGGAAACGTCGGCGAATGCTCGTGTGACGGCGGCCGTCCAGGTCTTTATGCAGTGCCTGCAGAAGTCCGGCCAGAAAGTAGAGAAGCTCGATAAGACATTGCTGGATCATCACATTGCAGAACTGGACTTCCAGATAAGCCGACAGCTTGACGAAATCATGCATAACGACGCATTCCAGAAGCTGGAATCCGTATGGCGTGGGCTTAAATCCCTGGTGGATAAAACAGATTTTCGCCAGAACGTCAAGCTGGAAATGCTTGATTTATCGAAGGAAGAACTGCGGCAGGACTTCGAGGATTCTCCGGAGATTATCCAGAGCGGGCTGTACAAACAAACGTACATCGCAGAATACGACACCCCGGGTGGGGAGCCTATAGCTGCGGTTATTTCGGCATATGAGTTTGATGCGTCAGCCCAGGACGTCGCGCTGATGCGTAATATATCAAAAGTGTCGGCTGCTGCCCATATGCCGTTTATCGGCTCTGCAGGTCCGGCGTTCTTTTTGAAAAATTCGATGGAAGAAGTCGCTGCCATTAAAGACATCGGCAACTACTTTGACCGTGCTGAGTACATTAAATGGCAGAGCTTCCGCCAGACCGACGATTCTCGTTATATCGGGCTGGTGATGCCTCGCGTGCTCGGCCGTCTGCCTTACGGCCCGGACACCGTACCGGTTCGCAGCTTCAACTACATCGAAGAAGTGAAGGGGCCGGATCACGACAAATATCTGTGGACCAACGCGTCGTTTGCGTTTGCGGCCAATATGGTGAAAAGCTTCATCAACAACGGCTGGTGCGTACAAATTCGTGGCCCGCAGGCGGGCGGCGCGGTGCAGGATCTGCCTATCCACTTGTACGATCTCGGCACCGGCAATCAGGTGAAGATCCCGTCAGAAGTAATGATCCCTGAAACCCGCGAATTTGAGTTCGCCAATCTCGGCTTCATTCCGCTCTCCTACTACAAGAACCGTGATTACTCCTGCTTCTTCTCCGCCAACTCCACCCAGAAACCTGCGATGTACGACACTGCTGATGCGACGGCCAACAGCCGTATCAACGCACGTCTGCCGTACATCTTCCTGCTGTCGCGTATTGCGCACTACCTGAAGCTTATCCAGCGTGAAAATATCGGTACTACCAAAGACCGTCGTTTGCTGGAGCTGGAGCTCAACACCTGGGTGAAAGGTCTGGTCACTGAAATGACCGATCCGGGCGACGAGCTGCAGGCGTCCCACCCGCTGCGTGACGCGAAAGTGATGGTTGAGGATATCGAAGATAACCCGGGCTTCTTCCGTGTTCGCCTGTATGCGGTGCCACACTTCCAGGTGGAAGGGATGGACGTCAACCTGTCACTGGTTTCCCAGATGCCGAAGGCGAAATCGTAAGGCGAGGGGAAACCAGGGATGAAAATTCATCGTCCGTTATGGAACGAAGGGGCCCTGCTGGCCCCACAGCAGTTCCAGCAGCAGTCTGAATGGGAAGCACTTTCCCGTGCCGGCGTGGCCGATCGCGGCAGTGCGTTCCCCTGGGGCGTCGGGCATGTCGAGCTGGATGAGGCTATGCTGGCCTCTGGCCGCGTTCAGGCGCAGTCGCTGCGCCTGTGGCTCCCGGATGACACGCTGGTCGATACCCGGCACAGCGACCTGCCACCGGTACCCCGCGAAATTGACATCCCGGCATCTGCAGGCAATACCCCGGTGACGGTCTATGTCGCACTGCCGGTGATGCAGGCAGGGATCGTTAATGTGCTGACTGACACGGTGCCAGCGGAACGTCCGCTGCGCTATGTTGAGGCCTGGGAAACCATCACCGATCGTTTCGGGCAGGATGAAGAGTCGATGGCCGTGGCCCGCTTTAACCTGGCCTTCCGTTTCGGACATGAAGACAATGGTGCATGGGATACCTGCGCTGTTGCCCGTCTGTTGCGGGACGGGCAGGGGGGCTGGCGTCAGGATCCGGACTTTATCCCGCCGATGGCGCTTTTCTCGGCCAGCCGTGGACTGTGTGAACGGCTGGCACTGTTAAACCGCCAGCTGCGATCACGCCGTCAGCGGCTGATGTCCATGCGCCGCGAGAGCAATGATCGGATGGCCGATTTTGCGGTCGCTGACGTGTCACTGTTCTGGATGCTCAATGCCCTGAACTCCCATGCCCGGGTGCTCTCTGAGTATGAGCGTTTTCCGAACCGGCACCCTGAACAGGTCTGGGCAGAGCTCGCCCGTCTGGCCGGCAGTATGCTGACCTTCTCGCTGGAGCATGATCTGGAAGCTATTCCGGGGTATGACCACCAGGCACCGGAAAAGACTTTCCCGCCGCTGTTTGATCTCATCAGTGAGCTGCTGGAAGCCAGCCTGCCGTCACGTGTGGTAGCGGTCCGGATGGATCGTCTGGATCCGGAAACCTGGAAAGCGGTACTGCATGATATCCGTCTGCGCGATGAAGTGGATTTTTACCTTTCCGTACGAGCCAGTCAGCCGGCATGGCAGATTGCCGAACGGTTCGCTGAGATGTGTATTGCCGGTGCGCCGGCAAATGTCGGCGAAGTGTCTGGTGTGGCCGTCGAGGGGATTGGCCTGATTGCGCTCAGTCGCGTGCCAGCTGCACTACCGGTGCGTCTGGAAAATCAGTACTTCGTGCTGGATATGGAAAGTCCGGCGGCCCGCGAAATGCTGGATCAGGGTGTGTGCGTATTCTACGTTCCATCCCTGCTCGGTGAGCTGGAGCTTGAACTGTTTGCGGTGCTGCGCTCATGAATAAGGTTATCGACATTGATGCCCTGATGGCACAGACCTGGCTTACCGTGGCGCAGCTGCGCCATGGTGGGCTGGTGACGGATGGCCCTGCGCTGTATGCGGCCTGTAAAGCGCAGGTGGAAAGCGTACGCGAGGCGCTGGAGCGCGCGGGGCTGGGTGCTGAAAGTATTGATCACATCACTTATGCCCAGTGCGCCCTGCTGGATGAAACCGTCATGAACCGTAAGCCGGAGGTTCAGCAGGCGACAAATGCGCAAGCAGTTGTGTCCGGCGACAGTGCACCCGATGCGCTGAATGTGACGCTTGACGCCGGGCAACGCGCCTGGCGCTCTGCGCCACTGCAGGCGGTTTACTTCGGCTCCCTGAGAGCAGGCGGGGCCTTGTACGATCGTATTGCAGAGGTGCTGCGTCAGCCTGCACCGGAGCCTGCGGTGCTGACCTGCTACCAGCGGGTGCTGGCGCTGGGATTCCAGGGGCAATACAGTCTCTCTGGTGTCGGGCAGTCTCAGCGTGATGAGGTGATCGCTGCCCTGAATGAGCGTGTGCCGTCGCTTGAAGCGGGTACCTCACTGGTGGTGCAGAAGACCGGACGACGTCGTTACAACCTGTTGCGATCCGTCTGGTTCTGGATTGTGCTGGCGGTGATCCTGACCGGTGCGGTGTGGCTGGGTGGTCACCTGTGGCTGCAGGATCTGCTGCACCAGCAACTGCCGGAGCACCCCTGATGTATGGACGAACACTTGCCCGGGCTGCGTTCCCGGTGCTGGTCTGCCTGGCCGCCGTAATGTGGCTGGTATGGGGATTTCTCGCATGGCCTGTCGCAAGCAAATCGATCCTGACGCTACTCGCACTGCTGCTTTCCGCTATCTTTATCCGTCGGCGTTATCGTCAAAAACGACCTGCACAGCAGATCGATGACGCCGGTCACTTCCCACCAGAGAGCCATACCGGACCTGTGGTGCTGGTCTGCGGTGATGTGGATGACGCCATGTTTGCGGCAGGCCCGTGCCGGGGCACGGCGCAGGGCTGGTATCTGCGGATAACGGAACTGACCGGACTCACTCCTTTTGCAGAATGTCTGCTGGCCCGTACCCCGACGATGGCAGGCCAGCTCGCCGTGATGTACCGCTGTTTGCCGGACCAGCATGAAGATGAGGCGTTGTTGCGCGCCTCCCTGAAAGCGCTGCGTCTGCAGATGAAGCAGTTGCGGGACCTGACCGGCTATAGCGTGCCGGTGGTCCTGAGTACCGAATTCAGTGGTCCGGAAACGCCCTGGATAGTGGTACGGGGCAATACGGCTCTGGTGTGTCCGGAAGACGAATCTGCCGTCACCCTCGGCGAGTGGCAGCAGTCCCCACAGACGGCCTTTATTCAGCCATACCTGACCCAGGCAACATCGCTGCTTCATTCCGTGATGCTGGATGAATTGGGTAAAGCGGACAGGCTGTGTCCGGCCATACGACCGTTTGCTGTCACCCTGCGTCTCGGGTCGGTATCCACCTCGACAGGTGCGCTGTGGCCACAGTTATTGTTCCGCCAGACCCGCATTGCGCCTGCCGGCCGAGTCACTGTCTGTGAACCCCGCTGGCATTTTGCCGATGCAGTGCTCCCCCTGCTGGCCCCGTATACCACCCCGTTGCAGGGTGGCAAAACCGGGCGTCGGGTGGTGATGGTTTTGCTGTTATGCGCCCTGGGTGCCATTGCCCTGTCCGTGCGGCATAACCAGTCTCTTATCCACAAGGTCAGCGCCGATCTCCAGCGCTGGCAGGCTATCCCGATGAACCACTATGCCCCGAAAGCGCAGGCCCTGCATGCCCTGCAGCAGGATGCATTGCTGCTGGAGCGCTGGCAGCGTCAGGGAGAGCCCCATCGCTATGGGCTCGGGCTGTATCCGGGCAACCGCCTGTGGCTGGCGGTGCAGCAGGCCATTGATACGTATGTGCCTCCGCCGCCACCGCCAAAACCGAAGCCAAAGCCGGTACCGAAAATTGTCCGTCTCGACAGTATGTCGCTGTTTGACTCCGGTAAAGCGGTACTGAAAACCGGCTCCACCAAAATGCTGGTCAATTCGCTGGTCGGTATTAAGGCGAAGCCGGGCTGGCTGATTGTGGTCGCGGGTCATACGGATAACACCGGAAATGCACAGCTGAACCAGACGCTGTCGCTTGAGCGTGCCGCAGCGGTACGCGACTGGATGCGTGATACCGGTGACGTGCCGGAGAGCTGTTTTGCGGTGCAGGGCTATGGCGCAAGCCGTCCGATCGCAACCAATGACACGCCGGAAGGCCGCGCGCAGAACCGTCGTGTCGAAATCAGCCTGGTACCGCAGGCGAATGCCTGCCAGATACCGGGCCAACCCTCAGCGTCATCGCAGGATGATGGCGCATCACAACACAATGGAGAGTAATTCCATGGCAATTCCTGTTTATCTTTGGCTGAAAGACGACGGCGGTGCGGACATTAAAGGGTCTGTTGACGTTCAGGAGCGTGACGGCAGCATCGAAGTGGTGGCGCAGGAGCATAACCTGTACATCCCGACCGATAACAACACCGGCAAGCTGACTGGTACGCGTATCCACACGCCATTCAAATTCACCAAAGAAATCGACTCCTCCAGCCCGTACCTGTACAAGGCGGTGACCACCGGTCAGACCCTCAAGTCTGCGGAATTTAAGTGGTACAAAATCAACGACGCGGGTCAGGAAGTGGAGTACTTCAACACGAAGTTAGAAAACGTGAAAGTGGTGAAAGTGGCTCCGGTCATGCATGACATCAAGGATCCTGCTTTCGAGAAGCACAACCACCTTGAGCAGATCGAGCTGCGTTACGAAAAAATCACCTGGACCTACAAAGACGGCAACATCATTCATTCCGATTCCTGGAACGAACGCGCCACCGCGTAAGTCACGAAGCGGACAGGGCTTCTCTGTCCGCTTTTTTGCTGAGCGTCTGCCCGTGCGGGCGTTGAGCAAAAAAAACCACAAACTGCCAGCCCGACCGCATGCGCTTTGGTCCCCTGAACGGGAAACAGCGAAGGGCGGTAGCGTGCCCGGAAGCCATCAAGAGAGAGAAAAATGGAAAATCCAGCCATCCTGTTACGTCGTCTGAATCCGTACTGTGCCCGCGCGATGGAAGGGGCGGCCTCGCTCTGTCAGACCCGCGCCCATGCGGAAATTCTGCCTGAGCACTGGCTGCTGAAACTGCTGGAGCAGGGAGAAGGAGACCTGACGGTGCTGGCGCGCCGTTATGAATGGGATATGGATGCACTCTGGC
The DNA here is from genome assembly GCA_002470465.1 of Pluralibacter sp. UBA7423. Lineage (GTDB taxonomy): Bacteria > Pseudomonadota > Gammaproteobacteria > Enterobacterales > Enterobacteriaceae > Scandinavium. The sequence continues at coordinate 4,889 of DKMD01000011.1, read as the reverse complement.
AGGAAATGCTGGCCTGGCTGGATACCCTGCCACGTTTGGTACGCAGCCGCCCGCAGTTATCCGCTGATATTCAAAAGCTGATGCAGGAAGCCTGGCTGCTGGCCTCACTCGATGGTGAGGCCCACATCCGCAGCATCTATCTGCTGATGGCATTGGTGAACAAGCCTAAATTGTTGCGCTGTGACGGCCTGTGGCCACTGTTGACGCTGAGTCAGAGCCGGCTGGATAGTCTGCGCCCGCTGCTCGACGCGCAGTCCGATGAACGTCCGGAAGTACAACTGGAAGCGGAACTGGCACAGAACCATGGCGGAGAAGTGGAGTTCGTCGGGCGTCCTGTCGGCGCAGAGGTAAAAGAGGGAGAGCTGACCCCGGCCCTGCAGAACGCGCTGGATAAATTCACTCTCGACGTCACTGCCAAAGCCAGAGAGGGCAAAATCGACCCGGTGTTTGGTCGCGATACTGAAATCCGCCAGATGGTGGACATTCTCTCCCGTCGTCGTAAGAACAACCCGATTCTGGTCGGCGAGCCGGGTGTCGGCAAAACGGCACTGGTCGAAGGCCTGGCGCTACGAATCGCTGAAGGCAACGTGCCGGAAAGCCTGAAAACCGTGGTACTGCGTACCCTTGACCTCGGCCTGCTGCAGGCGGGGGCGGGTGTGAAAGGTGAATTTGAACAACGTCTGAAAAATGTGATTGATGCGGTGCAGCAGTCGCCCGTGCCCATTCTGCTGTTTATCGATGAAGCCCACACCATTATCGGTGCAGGGAATTCAGCCGGTGGCGCGGATGCGGCCAACCTGCTGAAACCGGCGCTGGCGCGTGGTGAACTGCGCACCATCGCTGCCACCACATGGAGCGAGTACAAACAGTATTTTGAACGCGATGCGGCACTGGAGCGCCGCTTCCAGATGGTGAAAGTGGACGAGCCAGACGACGACACCGCCTGCCTGATGCTGCGCGGCCTGAAATCCCGTTATGCGGAACACCACGGCGTGCATATCACCGACGATGCGGTACGCGCCGCCGTCACGCTTTCGCGTCGTTACCTGACCGGCCGCCAGCTGCCGGATAAAGCCGTTGACCTGCTTGATACCGCAAGCGCCCGCGTGCGTATGAGCCTCGATACTGTACCCGAACAACTGACCCGCATCCGCTCGCAGATGACCTCTCTTGAAATGGAGAAACAGGCACTGCTGGAAGATATCGCGCTTGGCAACAACCAGCACGGCGAACGCCTGACGGCAATCGAACAGGAAGAGAATGACCTTATCGTTGCGCTCGACGAACTGGAGTCCCGGTACGCTCAGGAGCTGAAACTCACTGAACAGCTGCTGGAAAGCCGGCAGGATATCTCCCGTCAGGGTGAGACTCACGCGTTGCAACAGGAGCTGAACAGCATGCAGGACAGTAATTCATTGCTCTCCGTTGATGTGGACGTGCGCACCGTCGCCACCGTCATTGCCGACTGGACGGGCGTGCCACTGTCTTCTCTGATGAAGGACGAACAAACCGAACTGCTGAGCCTGGAAGACGAAATCGGCAAACGCGTGGTCGGGCAGGATGTGTCCCTCAATGCCATCGCTCAGCGACTGCGCGCCGCCAAAACCGGCCTGACGTCAGAGAACGGCCCGCAGGGGGTATTCCTGCTGGTTGGGCCGAGCGGCGTGGGGAAAACCGAAACCGCACTGGCGCTGGCCGATGTGCTGTACGGCGGTGAGAAATCGCTGATTACCATCAACCTGTCCGAATACCAGGAACCGCACACGGTGTCGCAGCTGAAAGGCTCCCCTCCGGGCTACGTCGGCTACGGGCAGGGCGGTATTCTGACCGAAGCCGTGCGCAAGCGCCCGTACAGCGTGGTGCTGCTTGATGAGGTGGAGAAGGCGCACCGCGACGTGATGAACCTGTTCTATCAGGTGTTCGACCGCGGCTTTATGCGCGACGGTGAAGGGCGTGAAATTGACTTCCGCAACACCGTTATTCTGATGACCTCGAACCTTGGCAGCGACCACATCATGCAGTTGCTGGACGAACAACCAGAAGCGACGGAAGGCGACCTGCACGAACTGCTGCGCCCGACTTTGCGTGACCACTTCCAGCCTGCGTTACTGGCCCGCTTCCAGACCGTGATTTACCGTCCGCTGAGCGAGCCTGCCATGCGCACCATCGTGGAAATGAAGCTCGCTCAGGTGAGCAGGCGCCTGCATCGTCATTATGGCTTGCCCACGAATATTGAAGAGAGTCTCTACGACGCACTGACGGCCGCCTGCCTGCTGCCGGATACCGGGGCGCGTAACGTTGACAGCCTGCTCAATCAGCAAATCCTCCCGGTACTGAGTCAACAACTGCTCACTCACATGGCCGCGAGGCAGAAACCGCACAGTCTGACACTTGGATGGGATGAGGAAGAGGGCATCGTGCTGGCGTTTGATGCCGCGCAGAATACCCAACAGGAGGTGAACGATGACTGAACGCTTAAGTAGCCTGGCGCAGAAGGCGATTGATGAAGCCCTGGGGCTGTCACGCTACCGGGTGGATGTGCATGAGTGCGATCATTTCCTGGACGTGCTGCGGTTTCGTGCCAGCGAATCGCTGAGCCAGCCGTGGCGTTACGAGGTCACTGTCACCTGTGCCACAAGTATTGCCAGCAATGAAGTCATGTTGAAACCGGCTTCTTTTACCTTCCAGACACCTTTGTTTGATGGTACGCCAGCGGTGCCGGTACGCACAGTATACGGCGTGGTGGATACATTCCGTCAGATCTCGATGTCGAGGGATGAAATCACCTATGCCCTGCGCATCGTGCCGCGTATAGCCCTGATGCAGCACACTCAGCGCAGCGAGGTGTATCTGAATCAGTCGGTACCGGAAGTGGTGGAGCAGATCCTGCGCTCCCACGGGCTGGAAGGGGCCGATTTTGAGTTCCGCCTGTCGCAGAATTACCCGGCCCGTGAACTGATTACCCAGTGGCGCGAAACGGATCTTGAATTTATCCAGCGCTTACTGGCAGAAGTGGGGATCTTCTGGCGTTTTGAGATGGACAGCCGCATTGAACAGGATGTTGTGATTTTCCAGGACAGCCAGATGCAGTATCAGTTTGGCGTAAAACTCCCGGTGATCCCGCCCTCACGCACCAGTGATAACGGTCAGGAGAGTGTCTGGGATATCAGCCCGGAAGATCATGTGGTCACCGGAAGCGTCGCTAACCGCGACTATAACTACCGTGAAGCACTGACGCCACAGGACAGTTCGGCGACCGTCCGTCAGGAAGGCGGGGCCACTACCGGCGAGACCTACCACTACGCGGAGCCGTTTTTGAGTGAGGGCGATGCTGACACCCTGGAAGGCGGTGCCTGGTTTGCCCGTCTCCGTCATGAGCGCGCACTCAATGCGCAACAGATTGTCACCGGGCGTTCAAGCAGCCCGGTACTGGTCCCCGGTGAAGTGCTTGAAGCCCAGGGCAATGTTCCTGAGTCGCTGAAAGACGGCATTGTCATCACCGGTGTTCAGACGTCGGGGGCGCGTGACAAAGGCTTTCAGCTGCGTTTCACGGGGATCCCCTACAGTGAAACTGTCTGCTATCGTCCGGCATTAATCAACCGCCCGGTGATCGCAGGTTCTCTCCCTGCCCGGGTGGAAAGCGATGAGAAGCATGACACCTATGCATACCTCGATAATCAGGGACGCTACCGCGTCCGGCTTGATTTTGATCGCAACAATACCGAACAGGGGTATGCCTACCTCTGGCTGCGCATGGCGAAACCGTACGCCGGGGATACCTACGGCTTCCACTCCCCGCTGCTTGACGGTACCGAAGTTTCGGTGATGTTTGACGGTGGTGATCCGGACAGGCCCTACATCGCCCACGCCCAGCATGATTCCGAACACCCGGATCACGTCACCCGCGACAATCACACGCGAAACGTCTGGCGCACGGCGGGGGACAACAAACTTCGCCTGGAAGATAAGCGTCAGGAAGAGCATTTCAAGCTGGCGACGCCGTTTGGCAAGACGCAACTCAACGGCGGTCATGTTGTAGATAGTGAGCGTGAGCCCCGCGGGACCGGTTTTGAACTGCGCACCGATGAATACGGTGCGCTGCGTGCCGGAAGAGGCATGTTCCTGACTGCGGATGCGCAGACTGCTGCACAGGGCAAAGTGCTGGAAATGTCCCCCGCTATTGAACGCCTTAACCAGTCTGCAGCAGAAATGAACCGCCTTAATCTTCTCGCGCAACAGGCTCAGGCGCTCACCTGCGACCTGGAAAGCCAGAACAGACTGCTGGAAAACCGTCTGAAAGACCTTCAGTCAGCTGCACTGTTGGGGAGTGCGCCGCAGGGCGTTGCTTTCACATCGGGTGAGCACCTTCAGATGACCAGTAAACAGAACACCATCCTGAGTGCGGGTCAGCATCTCGATATGGGGGCGATGAAGAACATTACGCTGGCCGCCAGCGAGTCTGTCGGGCTTTTTGCCCATCAGTCCGGGGCAAAGCTGATTGCCAACCAGGGGGATGTTGAGGTTCGCGCAGAGGCGAGCTCAATGGAGATGACCTCAGAGCTGCTGTTTACCATCAGCAGCAGCAAGGATGAGCTGCTCATCAGTGCGCCTAAACTGCGACTCAACGGCGGCGGCTCCAGTATCACGCTGGACAACGGCGGCATTGTGGAAGAAACCCTAGGGGATTACCTGGTGAAATCTGCGCATTACCGCTCGCCGATGGCCGGGGGCAGCATGGACATTACGCCGCCTCAGTTCAGCCAGGCAAACGCCAGCGTGACGCCTCCCAAAACACGTAATATCCCTTCACGTTAAGGATGACCGGAATGAAAATCTGTTTTCCTGCCCGAAAAGCGAATGGCGAGCAGTACGCCACTGTGGATGAGATG
>DKMD01000023.1 GCA_002470465.1 Pluralibacter sp. UBA7423 | reverse complement strand
GGCTTGCGGAACGACACCACGGTTCCGTCAGCGATTGCCCTCACCTTCTCCGGCGTTGTGCCTGCATCCGTATGTGATATATGGATGCCCCCATGCCAGGAGTCTGATGCATTAAGAGGATATCCCCGGCGAGCATTAACAGGCATCATCGCTTCAATCCAGTCTGCCTCAGATTGAGTGGCACCTTTATCTCTCAGAAACGGAGGACTGATAATCATGTAATGACTCCTTGTCAGGAAAAACTGAAGTTACTGAAAGGTTCGGCCGTTTCAGGTGCCACATTCGGGAAATCTTCTGGCTTGTTGGCCTTTTCTTTGCGCCCGTAGAACCCGGCTTTTGTCCGGTACTCACCAAATGTGGCAGATTCGATGCCGTTGGCATCCAGGCTGATATAACTTCCGCCGCCATTAATCACCACACGCTTATTCGCTGTAATATGGATTTCATCCTCAGTACTGATAATACTCAGTTCCCCGCGCGCCATCAGTTCCATCAGATCGTTTTGTGCCTGCACCTTCACCGGCCCCTGATTCGCTATCAGCTTGATCCCCAGCTTGCGCACAAACACGCTCAGGGCATTACCCACCCCGATGAACAGGTTCTTCACCACGCTGACGTCGGCATTTTTACCGGCCGTGGCAATCAGGTTCTGCCCGGCTGAGACCTGCAGGTGCTCGCCGCTGGTCAGCGCCATACCCTCCGGCGCGCTGAGCAACAGCACCGACTTTTGAAGGTCGCTAATTTCTTGTTCCAGCAGTTTGATTTGCGCCTGGAGATCGGCCGGGTTCGCGGTCGCCTTCTGCGCGTCATTCGAGATGTCGGTCATCTGCTCCCGGGCGTTACCCAGATTGTTGACCGCCGACTGCATTTCCAGCACCTTGCCCTGCGCTTTTGCCTGGCCATCCGCTGTGATGAACAGCCCTTTCTGCGCCCGGATAGCACCCCAGCTGTCGGTTCTGAGCTCAAAACCCTCGCCGCGTTTCTGTTTTTCGCTGTCGACGAGGTGGCCGAGGTTCAGCTGGCTCTTGCCGCCATACTCCGTCGAGACCTTGATGTGCTCCTGGCCGCGATTATCGTCGAGGCGAATTTTGTTGTTCGCCGGTGTGCGCAGGACGTTGCGTTTGTAGTTCTGAATAGTGACGTGGTCACCGTGAGCCGAGTCGTGCAGCACGCCGGAGATATACGGCCTGTCCGGGTTACCGTCCTCAAAACCAATCGCCACTTCGGTGCCCGCCAGCAGCGGCAGGTGCAGGCCGTAAGTGTCACCCGCGTACGGTCGCGACTGACGCACCCACAGGCTTTCAAAACCGGTCTCCCGGCTATCGCGGTCAAACAGCATATTAACGCGATAGCGACCGTCTTTATCGATATGGCCGTAGGTGTCATTTTCGGTGGTGCTTGTCACGCGCGCCGGGAGTGTGCCGGCCATTACCGGGCGCTTGCCGGGTTCCGGGCGGAAACCAAAATCCGTGCTGTCCGGCATTCCGCTGAAATGTACTTCAAAATCTTTGTCGCGTTTTGCTGCACTGGTCATTTCGGTGATGACCATACCCTTGCTGAACACCTCAGCCACTTCATAACCGCCGGTCACCTTCAGCACCTGACCCGGAGAGAGCAGCGGGCAGCTGGTAATGGCCTGCGCCTGCGTCTGGCCATTCAGGTAGCGTTCATGGCGAATACGGGCGTAAAACGCGCCGGACTCCGGGGCCGGATTGCGGTCATATGCGCTGCCCTGGGTCAGGTAGTTATCGGCATAGTGATAGGCATCGCCGTAGGTGGTCGCATCCCCGCTGGTAGCATCTACAAGCGTGTTCATGTCTTCCGTGGCCTGACGGTAGTTGTAGTCGCGGGTGCTGACCTGCTTCTGCACCACGGTGTGGTGGCATTCCATGCCCCACACCGCGTCCGCACCTGTCGAATGCTGGCCTGACGGCGGCACCGACGGCAGTGTCAGGCTTTTCTCGTAACCCTGCTGGCTGTCGTAAAACTCCACCACGTCAATATTAAGGCGCGTGTCGGTGGTAAAGCGGAACCAGATGCCCACCTCGCCCAGCAGTCGGGTGATAAAGCGCAGGTCGTCTTCGCCGTACTGCATCACCTGCTCACGGCGCGGATACTCTTTGCTCAACGAAAACAGAAAATCCTGGCCGCGCATGGCGTGGCGCTCACGCAGGATTTTTTCCACGATTTGCGGAACGGACAGGTCCTGGTAGATGGCGTTCTGGTGTGAACGGTCAAGCAGCGCCAGGCGCGGCGTGAGGGTCAGGGCGTAGTGAGTTTCATCCTTTGAGGTTCCGAGGCGCTCGAACCCACTCACCACACCCTGAAGGGTGCGCACGGCCTGCTGTAGCTTAATACCAAAGCCCTGGTCAACCGGGGCCTGCAGCGTCAGGGAGGCTGTTTTCATCAGCATCATTTCTTTGCTGATAGCATGCTCACCGCTGGTGAACTCAATGCGGTAGCTGAACGGTTTGCTCAGAGCTTCGTTGCCTTCAAATGCCAGCACATCCAGCTCTGCTTCACAGCCTTTCACTGCCAGCAGGTGGTGGTTGTGGCTGAATCTTATCGGGGGATTGTTGCTCATGCGTTCTCTCCTTCAGTCCGGTTGAAGTCCAGTGAGATCCCCTCTTCCTCGCTCCAGCCGAGCGTCAGAGATTGCGGTTTCTGTTTTGCAGCCATGTGGGTCAGCAACTGCTGGCTCAGCACCGGCAGAATTTGCTGGTTGAGCAGGCTGTCGACGTTACGCGCGCCGGTGTCCGGCAGCAGACAGGCTGAAGTCAGCGCGTCATACAGGCTTTCGTCAATTTTAGTGGTCAGGCCGTAGTGACGGTGCAGGCGCTTGCTCACCTGGGCAAGCTTCATTTCCACGATGGTGCGCATGGCGTTTTCTGCCAGCGGGCGATAAATCACCGTCTGGAAACGGGCGAGCAGCGCGGGCTGGAAGTGGTCACGCAGGATCGGGCGCAGCAGTTCGTGCAGGTCGCCTTCGGTGGCTTCTGGCTGTTCGCCCAGCAGCTGCATCAGATGGTCGCTGCCGAGATTAGAGGTCATCAGAATGACCGTGTTACGGAAGTCGATTTCCCGGCCTTCGCCGTCGCGCATAAAGCCACGGTCGAACACCTGGTAGAACAGGTTCATCACGTCGCGGTGCGCTTTCTCCACTTCATCCAGCAGAACAACGCTGTACGGGCGCTTGCGCACGGCTTCGGTCAGAATACCGCCCTGACCATAACCGACGTAGCCCGGAGGCGACCCCTTCAGTTGGGAAACAGTGTGCGGCTCCTGGTATTCCGACAGATTGATGGTAATCAGCGATTTCTCGCCGCCATACATCACGTCGGCCAGCGCCAGCGCGGTTTCGGTTTTCCCCACGCCGCTCGGGCCGACCAGCAGAAACACACCCTGCGGGCCGTCCTCGGACGTAAGCCCGGTTTTTGCCGCACGCAGGCGCTGGGCGATGGCTTCAAGCGCCACATCCTGTCCGACCACGCGTTTGCCGATTTCGTTTTCCAGGTTCAGCAGTTCGGTCTGCTCGTCTTTCATCAGTGAAGACAGCGGCACGCCTGTCCAGTCGGCAATCACGGTGGCGACGGTGCGCACGTCCACATCCACGGAAAGCAGCGGATTGCTGTGCTGCATGCCGTTCAGTTCCTGCTGCAGCGCGTGCGTCTCGCTCTGACGGGAGATGTCCTGGCGGCTTTCCAGCAACTGCTCTGTGAGTTTCAGCTCCTGCCCGTACTGGGTTTCCAGCTCGTCGAGCGCAACGATAAGGTCGTTCTCTTCCTGTTCGATTGCCGTCAGGCGTTCACCTTGGCTCTGACTGCCAACAGCGATATCTTCCAGCAGCGCCTGCTTCTCCATTTCAAGGGAAGTAATCTGCGAGCGAATGCGGGTCAGCTGTTCCGGCACGGTGTCGAGGCTCATACGCACGCGGGCAGCAGCGGTATCGAGCAGGTCAACCGCTTTGTCCGGTAGCTGGCGGCCTGTTAAATAACGGCGTGAAAGCGTAACGGCGGCGCGCACCGCATCGTCGGTGATGTGCACATTATGGTGTTCGGCATAGCGGGATTTCAGACCTCTGAGCATCAGGCAGGCGGTGTCGTCGTCGGGCTCGTCCACCTTCACCATCTGGAAGCGGCGCTCCAGCGCAGCATCACGCTCGAAGTACTGCTTGTACTCGCTCCATGTAGTGGCGGCGATAGTGCACAGCTCACCGCGCGCCAGCGCAGGTTTCAGCAGATTGGCCGCATCGGCGCCGCCCGCCTGGTTGCCCGCGCCGATGATGGTGTGCGCTTCGTCGATAAACAACAGGATCGGCGCCGGCGACTGCTGCACGGCATCGATGACGTTTTTCAGGCGCTGTTCAAATTCACCCTTCACGCCTGCTCCCGCCTGTAACAGGCCAAGATCAAGGGTACGCAGCACAACAGACTTGAGGGATTCCGGCACGTTGCCTTCGGCGATGCGTAATGCAAGCCCTTCCACCAGTGCCGTTTTGCCGACACCCGGCTCGCCGACCAGAATCGGGTTGTTCTTACGACGACGGGAGAGAATGTCCACCATCTGGCGGATTTCAGTGTCGCGCCCAAACACCGGGTCGATTTTACCTTCCTTCGCTTTGGCGGTGACGTCGAGAGTGAACTTATCCAGCGCGTTCTGTAGCGCAGGGTTGAGTTCGCCCTCTTTCCCTTCAGCCCCAGCCGGGCGACCAATGATTTCCACCTCGCCGCCGGAAGAGTGTATAAGTTCTGCCTCCAGCTGCGCTTCCGGGCGCTCGTCGGATTGCGCATCCAGCAGCGGACGCAGGCGCTCCAGCTGACTCTGACCTACTGTCAGCAGCGGCCACAGGCCGTCGCAGTGGATAAGCTTCGGGCTGTCAATCAGCGCCATCAGCAAATGCTGACTGCGAATTTGTTCTTCACCCTGAAGAGATGCCGCCATCCACGCCTGTTTCAGCAGCGTGTTGAGGGAGTCCGCCAGCCCCGGACGACTGCGCACCGAGCGTGGAAGCCCATCCAGCCAGCCCAGCAGCGCCTGCCACATGCCGTCCATATCCCACTCGTAGCGACGGGCCAGCACGGTGAGATCGCCTTCGCCCTGCTCCAGCAGCTTGAGCAGCCAGTGTTCAGGCAGAATTTCCGCGTGTGCGCGAGTCTGACACAGGGAAGCGGCGCCTTCCAGCGCGCGAGCACAGTAAGGATTAAGGCGACGTAACAGGACAGCTGAGTTTTCCATTTTTTTCTCTCTTGTTGATTCCCGTGCATGCTACCGCCCGTCGCTTTCCACTTTGACAGGGAACCCAAGCGCATCAGGTCAGGCAGATAGATTGTGTGATTCTTTGCTAAATGCCCGACTCACAGACACTCAGCAAAAAACTGCGGACAGGGAGATCTGTCCGCATGGGGCTTACGCAGTGGCGCGTTCGTTCCAGGAATCGGAATGAATGATGTTGCCGTCTTTGTAGGTCCAGGTGATTTTTTCGTAACGCAGCTCGATCTGCTCGAGGTGGTTGTGCTTCTCGAAAGAAGGATCCTTGATGTCATGCATCACAGGGTTCACTTTCACCACTTTTACGTTTTCGAGTTTGGTGTTGAAGTACTCAACTTCCTGGCCCGCGTCGTTGATTTTGTACCACTTGAATTCCGCTGACTTGAGGGTCTGACCGGTGGTCACGGCCTTGTACAGGTACGGGCTGGAGGAGTCGATTTCCTTGGTGAACAGGAACGGGGTGTGAATACGGGTGCCGGTCAGCTTGCCGGTATTATTGTCGGTCGGGATGTACAGGTTATGCTGCTGTGCAACCACTTCGATGCTGCCTTCACGGTCCTGCACGTCAACAGACCCTTTGATGTCTGCACCGCCGTCGTCCTTCAGCCAAAGATAAACAGGAATTGCCATCGGATTTACTCCATTAATGTTGAGAAACGTCATCATCCTGCGATGACGCCTGGGTGTTGCCCGGTATCTGACAGGCGTTGGCCTGCGGTACCAGACTAATTTCGACACGACGGTTGAGCGCACGGCCCTCCGGGGTGTCATTGGTTGCGACCGGGCGGCTTTCGCCATAGCCCTGCACCGCAAAACAGCTTTCCGGCACATCACCTGTATCGCGCATCCAGTTGCGCACCGCTTCGGCACGCTTCTGGGAGAGCGTCTGGTTCATCTGTGGATTGCCGGTGTTATCGGTATGCCCCGCCACCACAATCAGCCAGCCGGGTTTGGCCTTAATCCCCACCAGCGAGTTGACCAGCAGTTTGGTTGAGCCAGGTTTGAGGTCATATTTGCCTGAATCGAACAGCGACATGCTGTCGAGGCGGATAATTTTCGGCACCGCTTTGGGTTTTGGCGGCGGTGGCGGTGGAGGCGGAATATAGGAACGGATAGCATCCAGAACAGGCAGCCGCAGCCGCTCTCCCTGGTAGAGCCCAAGACTCATGCGAAGCGGATTACCGTTCCTTGCCCAGTCATCCAGTTGAGCAGCATCTTCACGCAGCACGCCGACCGCCGCGGCCTTCAGGCTGTAATCATCCGTTGAAATGCGATCGTAGCGATTGATGTCAAAACTCATACGATGCAGGAGCTGGCGGTTGTTCCAGCCACTGCCGCACAGGGCAACAATCGCTGCAAACGTGAGCAGGCAAAACCCCAAACGCCATGCCCGCTGACGCGGCGTCAGCCCCTGGCCTTCTGGTAGCAGGGGGAGCACGAAATCAGGCAACAGCGACATGACCGTGCTGTCCGTCCCTACCGGTTGCCAGCCAGCTACATGCTGCATGGCAGTATGGCGGGAAAGCCACGCTGTCCAGACCGAAGAGGCCAGGCTGCCGGCAAGGATAGGGCCAATACCCCACAACACTGCGGTCGGGGCTATTGCCGGGATATCCGGATTCTCATCCATGAACACCGCTTTGACGTGCCGATGGAACCAGGTCATCAGGCTGTTCATCAGAACCTGCTGCTGCATCGCCATGGCGCCTCCCGTAGTGACCCAGGCCGCAATGGAGCACGGAGCTGAAGATTCACGCCAGACGCTGATCCCCTCCCCCGGTATGGCGGCCTGCCAGAGCATGTCGTTCATCATGGCGCTGCCCACCAGTCCGTTCAGCACCAGGGGCACGGAGTGTCCTGTTTCTTGCCGCAGCTGGCTGATTTGCCAGCGCAGGGCCAGCATCTTGCTGGTAAGCGCTTCGCCATCAGCATGCCTCTGCGGGCAGATACAGACCATAACCGAAAGCTGGCGTCCCCAGTCCGGACGCAGCCACAGTAGCTGTCTCGCTACCTGGTCAACATCCTGATTTTCTTCAACGCGGATCCAGCAGCCATGCGTCACGGTCAGCACCTGCGATGCTTCTGGCCACGCCTGGGGTAAATCGCCACAAACAAGCACAACAGGCTGACGATATGCCGCCTCCGGCAGATTATCGAGACGCGCTGTGAGGTTTTGTTCTGAATGGCGGGAGGCCACGTACAGAAGCGCAGCGATTCCACCCCAGGCGATCAGCAGGATAAGGACCGAAACCAGTCGTGGCACGGGCAGAAAGCCCAGGCAGATCGTCCCCGTCAAAAGAGCCGCCCAGAGTGCAAGCCAACGCTGTTGCGCAGGACTCATTTCACCGCCCCAGGCAACAGAGTTACCAGCATCTGATCCAGCCAGTGGTTCAGCCCCCACCACAGTGCAGTGACCACTAAGGCACTAACGACAATGCGAACAGGCCAGGAGGAAAACCAGTTACCGACCCCTCGCCCGCTGCGGCTTTCCGCGAGAATCGGATGCGTTTGCGGATATGAAAAAGGCACCACGTGTTCACTGAGCGCGTTCACCAGCTTTTGCCGTTCCGGATCGTTCAGCGAGCGGAAGCTACCGAGGAACCCCAGCATCATGACACGCTGGAAACAGGTCACTACGGCACTCTCTGGTGCAAGTTCATGCAATACGTCACGCATGCGGTCACAGAGCGTATCTCCCGCTTCCATCGTGCCCAGGAAATGGCCCTGCAGGGGAATGTCATACCACTGGACGCAGGCATCATCCTGCAGGCCACGGTTTTTCACCGCTTCATCGATCAACGCACACTGGGCGGTAAGAATATGCATGCAGCTGGCGTCATCCAGCCCCTTCTCCTTCAACGCCAGCTGCACGCGTTCAACATCTGCAACGCAGCGTTCCCACAGCACCCGGCCTTCGCCCTCCTGAAACGTTGGACCGTGGCGCAGGCTGATGACCTGCAGCCAGGTGTCCTGCAACAGTGCATCTATATCGATGGGCGCGGTCATTCCACGCTTGTTTTCACTCATGTTCTCAGTACCGCGAAGAGTTCAAGTTCAGGTTCACCGAGCGTGCCTGGGGTGTAGAACATACAGCTGCCGCTCTCCAGCATTTCCTGTGCGGCCGGGTGGGACAGGTCCAGAGAGAAATACTGGTTCTCCAGGCGCAGCGGAATGGCCGCCGGGACATGGCGTAAGGGTTTCAGTGGAATACCCTGCCGGGAGGCATTCACCAGGCTTGTAACGTAATCCGGGCTGCCGACTTTACATTGACGGGGGAACTGCTCCTGCAGCTGCGCCACCGGAACAGGTGAACGTACAGACAGGTAATAGTCCGCCCCTTCCAGCAGGCGTGGATCCTGCAACCGAGCCAGCCACTGACGCAGGCGCTTGTCATGCGTGAGCTCAATGGACACCACGCGGGAGGGAAGACTGGCTTCCAGTAAATCGCTTAACAGGTCGAACAGCGGCGGGAAAACCGCATTCAGATGCTCGTGCTGATAAACCGGAATAGCGCTGACCTGGTGCTCAAGGGAGAACGTCAGAAGGCTACCCGCCAGACGAGCCAGCTCCGGGAACAGCCGCTCAACGGCGCTTTGCGGAAAACGTTGAAATTGCCCCAGCACGGGCTCCGCGCTGTTGAGCGCATTGAGTAGCCAGAACAGGGAGACATCGGCCACCGCAAAGTCAGCCATTCGCTCGTTGCTCTCACGACGCATAGACATCAGCCGCGTCAGACGCGCCCGAAGCTGCGTCATCAGTTGTTCAAGCTGTGTGGTTAACCAGCGGCTGCTCCGTACCGTCAAGAGTGGAGGAAGGAAGGTATCATCCAGCGTCCAGACACCCTGAGAATCCTGCTGCAGGCGCGCCACCGGGCAGGTCAGATAATCGCTGTTATTCTGGTGGGCAAAGCGCAAGCTGAGCTCAGGTTGCAGGACCGCAATCTGGCGATTGTCATCGCCAAACTGATTGCGAACATCATGCCAGCGCTGGCGATAGCGAACCGGACGTTCAGCCACTTCATCGGTTTTCAGGCAGTTGCCGCCATTGGCACGCCACAGCGGCAGCGCCAGTACCACAACGGTTTCATGCGATTCGCCGTCAAGCGAAAGTACCGACGGAAGACCGTCGGCATTATCACTATCAACAAGCGTGCCATCCTGAAAACGAATATGCAGCCTGCGGGCCTGTAGGCGGCCAAGCTTTAGCGTCTCCGGTTCAAATGCCGCCTCAATCACCCCCCAGGGATGGCTCAGGCCCATTTGCGCGATGCATTCCGCAGACCAGGCCGCATATGCGGCCTGTTGCTGGAAGTGCTGGGGCGAGACCATAATCCCTCTGCCCCATAACGGTTGTTCCGTTTTCATCGGCTTCCTGCCTTAGTTACGATTTCGCCTTCGGCATCTGGGAAACCAGAGACAGATTGACGTCCATCCCTTCCACCTGGAAGTGCGGCACGGCGTACAGCTTCACGCGGAAGAAGCCCGGGTTATCTTCGATATCTTCCACCATCACTTTCGCATCGCGCAGCGGGTGAGAAGCCTGCAGCTCGTCGCCCGGATCGGTCATTTCGGTGACCAGACCACGTACCCAGGTATTCAGCTCCAGCTCCAGCAAACGCCGGTCCTTGGTGGTACCGATGTTTTCACGCTGGATAAGCTTCAGATAGTGCGCGATGCGCGACAGCAGGAAGATGTACGGCAGACGTGCGTTAATGCGGCTGTTGGCTGTTGCATCAGCGGTATCGTACAACGCCGGTTTCTGCGTGGAGTTGGCAGAGAAGAAGCACGCATAGTCGCGGTTTTTATAGTACGACAGAGGAATGAAGCCGAGGTTGGCGAATTCAAATTCGCGGGTTTCCGGGATCATCACTTCTGACGGAATTTTCACCTGATTACCGGTACCGAGGTCGTACAGGTGAATTGGCAGGTCCTGAACCGCACCACCGGCCTGCGGGCCACGAATTTGCACGCACCAGCCGTTGTTGATGAAGCTTTTCACCATATTGGCAGCGAACGCGAAAGAGGCGTTGGTCCACAGATATTTGTCGTGATCCGGGCCTTTCACTTCTTCGATGTAGTTGAAGCTGCGCACCGGCACGGTGTCCGGGCCATACGGCAGACGACCGAGCACGCGCGGCATCACCAGACCTATGTAGCGGGAATCGTCAGTATCGCGGAAGGATTTCCATTTTATATACTCGGCGCGGTCGAAGTAGTTACCGATATCCTTGATGGCCGCCACTTCTTCCATAGTCTCTTTCAGGAAGAATTTCGGGCCTGCGGAGCCGATAAACGGCATGTGCGCAGCAGCAGAGACTTTGGACAGGTTGCGCATCAGCGCCACGTCCTGAGCAGAGGCGTCGAACTCGTAGGCAGAGATAATCGCGCCAATCGGCTCACCGCCCGGGGTGTCGTATTCCGCGATATACGTCTGCTTGTACAGGCCGCTCTGAATGATTTCCGGGGAATCTTCGAAGTCCTGACGAAGTTCGTCTTTAGAGAGATCGAGAATTTCCAGCTTCACGTTCTGCCGGAAATCAGTTTTATCCACCAGCGACTTCAGCCCACGCCAAACGGATTCCACTTTCTGAAATTCATCGTTATGCATTACCTGGTCGAGCTGACGGCTGATCTGGAAATCCAGCTCAGCAATGTGATGGTCGAGCAGGGTTTTATCGAGTTTTTCGACGGACTGGCCCGATTTTTTCAGGCACTGCATGAAGACCTGAACGGCAGCGGTAACGCGTGCATCAGCAGAAGTTTCCGCCATCACGTTATTATCCTGGAAGCCGTCGAGTTCACCGAGTTTCGAAACCGGCGTTAAATTAATTTTTTCAAACAGTGACGCGTACACCCCGCCCTGAGGCAGCGTTTTTTCCAGAGTGATACCGCCCGCCTGATTCTGGGATTCATTATTCAGAGACATAAGCATTTTTCTCGTAATTATTCCGTTAACGTTTCCAGTAATTAATCCTGGGCCGGGGCAAGTGCATTCAGCTCATTACGCAGTTCGTCGCTGAGCATCGGGTCTTTAAGAATTTTCTCGAGTTCTTTACGGAAGGTAACATTATCAAGAAGGTTAGATTTTAAATCGCGCAGTAAATTACGCATGGCGAGCATTGCACGCAGCTGTGGGATTTGACGGGCAACCTGCTCGGGTTCGAAATCCTTCATCTCCTGAAACTGAAGATGGATATTTTCTTCGGAGCCATCGTTTGCCAGGGTGTTTTTAACGGTAAGATTAACTTCCGGATTCAGGTCAGCCAGCACGCTGTTGAAGTTGTTCTTGTTGACATTGATTTTCTCACGCTCAGACAGCGTACCTTCTGCTTTCCCGTTACTGAAGTCGCCCACTGTCAGAAGCTTGAGTGGGAGCTCAACCTTCTTCTGGGCCCCGCCCGTATGTAAATCAAGTTTTATATTAACTCGTGCCTTAGGTATTTCCTGCTGAAATGAATCTGCCATGTGGTATCTCCTGAATAAATGCATCCATTGAAGGGGAGGCTGGTCGTATGAAAAACGATTTCTGTTTTACCAGTAATGTAATTAAAAGTAAAACAGGGGAAACACATTTAAAACTTAAGCACCACTCAAATGAAATTCAGCATAATTACAGAGTGCGACTCCTACTGGCTTCCAGAGCGATAAAAGCCATAAATTAAGAATTTTCGAAATGAAAGTTAATCCTGATAATTAATATAAAATAATTATAATTAAACCAACATTCATTTTTTTGGTGAATGTACTAGTGGTTTCATTATTTTGGCATATTGACGAAATAAGCTTAAAGACAGACGTGTACGGGTAGCGTCAGTTTTATTTATGGGTAAAGACCGCATGATACATGCTAGCCCTGCCAGGTCCGGATAAGACGATATCGGGCAGAGAATAGTCACCTTCCGGGATTTGACGGACGGCCTCTTCCTTAAACTAAGGTGTACTCGTGGTGTGCCCATCGTCTTCTCCTGTACTCAAAATAAACATCGGGATCGTCTACCAGGGCTGGCTCCGTCCATCAACGGCCACAAAGTGTCTGGCTTATCTGTGGCGATTCACATTTTTAAGAGTCAGGAGCATGGTCAGAAATGCAGCATCGTCTTTACTTAAATGAACAAAAAGCTAGATACCACTCTCAAGTTGTACAAAACATCAATGACTTGAAAAAAGGCAAAGGCTAAACTCCGGAGTACTTCTGATTTGTTCTGGCTTATTGGCTAGACAGATTGTTGCTCAGGGATGAACGTTCGAGAGGAAATGAAGTGAACATCTGGTGGCATACCAGGCATGTGAAATACAGAAAAGATTTTTAAATTCAATGCATTGAAGATAATGAGTGGCGGAGAGAGGGGGATTTGAACCCCCGGTAGAGTTGCCCCTACTCTAGTTTTCGAGACTAGTCCGTTCAGCCGCTCCGGCATCTCTCCGCAGAATGGTTGCCATGATGCCAGGATCTTTGGCATTTTAACAGGCCCTGCCCCTTTAATTGATGTCAAGTGACGAGTTTGCGAGCAAAGCGATGATTAAATGGCCCTGGAAAGCAAATGACGCCCCCCTTAACGCGGATATCCCATGGGAACAGGCGCTTGCCATCCCTGTTCTGGCAAGCCTGTCACCGGAAGAACAGCTGAGACTTACGCAGCTGGCAGACCGTTTTCTACAACATAAGCGTCTCGTCCTGCTGCAGGGATTAGAGCTGACGCCACTGCAGAATGCGAGGATCGCCATGCTGTTTTGCCTGCCGGTTCTGTCGCTCGGCCTGGAGTGGCTTGACGGCTTTCATGAAGTGTTGATCTACCCTGCTCCGTTTGTCGTGGATGACGAATGGGAAGATGATATTGGACTCGTGCATAACCAGCGAGTGGTGCAGTCCGGACAAAGCTGGCAGCAGGGGCCTATCGTGCTGAACTGGCTGGATATTCAGGACTCCTTCGACGCCTCCGGCTTTAACCTGATAATCCATGAAGTGGCGCACAAGCTTGACGTCCGTAACGGCGATCGCGCTAATGGCGTGCCTTTGGTATCGCTGCGCGAGGTCGCAGGCTGGGAACATGACCTGCATGCGGCAATGAACAACATTCAGGATGAAATTGATTTAGTAGGTGAAAGCGCCGCCAGCATTGATGCTTACGCGGCCACAGACCCTGCGGAATGTTTCGCCGTGCTATCAGAATACTTCTTCAGCGCACCTGAATTATTTGCCCCCCGTTTCCCGGCACTGTGGCAACGTTTCTGCCATTTTTACCAGCAGGATCCACTACAGCGAATGCGTGATAATGGTGGCAGCGAAAGCGCTAATCTACGCGTAGTTCACTAAAACGACACATTGCCTCTATTTCATGCAATCGAATCAGGCAGTTAAATTTAGTATTGACACAAAATAGGGCGGCTATTAATATGCGCCTCGTTCACACGATTCCTCTGTAGTTCAGTCGGTAGAACGGCGGACTGTTAATCCGTATGTCACTGGTTCGAGTCCAGTCAGAGGAGCCAAATATAGAAAAGCCTGCTTTCGAGCAGGCTTTTTGCTTTTCTGCGTTCAGCAGAACAAAAAAAACGGTGAGGCTTTGCCGTCACCGCTTTCTTCACCGATACCGCTATTATTCTGCTTTAGAATCAGCCGTTTTCAGCTCGCCCATCACTTTCAGCTTTTTGGAGATCTCGCGACGCTCTTTGGAGAGTTCAGCATTTTTGATGATGTAGTCATCTACGCGATCTTCGTAGTCGGTTTTCATGCTGGCAATGATGCCCTGAATGGCTTCCACGCTCATGCCCGGCTTGATGTAATCACTGAGGTTGTCGAGCAGCAGTACACGCTTCTGGTTGTCACGGACCTTTTTCTCAACGTCCTGAATTTCGCGCTGCAGTTTGTTTTTACGACGGAACAGACGAACAAACTCCAGAACGTCCTGGAACGAAGGTTTGGTTGTTTCCATTTTTACACCCCTGATAATTGAGATTCGGATTCGTAAAACAGCCGCTACAGGTAAACATAACTGCTGGCGACCGTGAATGACAATGGTTTTTGCTCTGGCTTAATCATAACCCTAAACCGAGCTGAATCGAAACAACCATCCGGTAAAGCGTGACCATCCGGGCGTTATTTACGCAATGCCCGGCAAATCAGATGCGACAGCAATTCCAGCTGGCGCGCCAGCTCCATGCTCAACCAGACGTAGCCATGCATTGGGGTTTCCGATAAATTCTCGCCCTTATAATCATTCACCAGCTGGCGCAGCTCAGCGACGATGTCATTGAGCTTTTCGTTATTGGCAAGAATAGGCTGCGGATTGCCTTCGTATAGCGCATGCGCAATGGTGAGCAGTGTTTGCTGCGTCATCTGCTGCATGTCTCGCAAGGTATGTGCATTGAGCATCACATAATGGCTGCCGCGCGAGGCCCAGTACGCGTTGATTTGCAGCTCCAGCATACAGACCAGATTGCGGTTGACGGTCTGGATCCCTTCAAAAATGGCTTTCTGGATATGGGTTTCTTTACTGGCGGGAGAGATAAGGCCACGCATCTTGACGACTTCGTTTAGCGTTTTTTGCATCCGCCGCTCCAGGCGCGGGCGCTCCAGCAAATTGGGAGAAAAGCCGGTCTGATAGAGGCGGTTAAGCTCCGTTACGTAGCCAGCCATCTGGATACGCCAGTGCAGGAAAGCCCGCTGCGGCCAGATCCCCGTGAACAGCATCGCCAGAAGCGAACCAATGATCACATCGCCGCTTCGCCACAGCGCGGTGTGCATATCACCTGCAGGTGCCCCGACAACCACTGAAAGCGTGATGCCGATAAGCAGCGCCTGATACGGTTTCTTACCGAGCGCCAGCCAGCCGCAGAGAAACATCGCTGCCGCGCACCATAGCAACATTAACGGCAGGGACATCAGTTCGAGCTTCAGCGCGACGAGCCCCATCGCCGATCCAAGGATTGTACCGCCGATACGTTCGAACGCACGTGGCACCACATTTCCCCAGAAGGAAATGGGCCCCATAAGAACAACCAGCGTAATGAGCGGCCAGGTGCCTTCAGGGACGTCAAACAACCGGATTAACAGGAAGGTCAGAATAAACGCAAGAGCAATTCGCACACCGTGAACAACACGGTAGTGGCGGTAGAGACGAATTTCAAAAGGACTCAGTGATTTATCGGCGCGCACATCCGCTCTCCGGCCTGGGCAGAAAACACAATTGTATCTGTTTTTCTGCCGCTGGCATCACGAATGTAGAAATAACCTTTCAGACAGCAGGTATTTTTACCTTAAACGCGGCGTTTTTTAACAGGGACATACATTTCGATATCCCAGTGGCCGTCCTGATTGCCGTCGTTGAGGTACAGTTCGAAGCATGGCTTCGCGTCCAGCTCATGGTCTTTATCCTGCAATACGCTGTTGAAGAACTGATACCATGGCGTGGAGAAGTCATGATCGATCACGCGCGCCGACGCTTTGGCGTACAGCCCTGCCTCCACTTCAGTGACGATCACCCCTTCACTGTTAGCTGGCGGCGTGAACCCATCCACTACTGTGACAACGGTATCACAGCGCAACTTTTCGGCCGGGACTTCGTCAGGATTATCGTAATAAACGGCCACCCACTCTTTCGCCGGGATCTTTTGCCCGCTAACCCACATTGCCAGCTGTTCGAAGCCCTGCTTTACGGTCTGCTCCCACGGACCGACCATGTGAAAACCGGCCACTACGCGTTTTTGCTGCTGAGTGATGCTGTAATCCATACTGCCTCCGCTAACGATTTACTGGATAAATATACATATAAAATCTAGCAAACACATCTGATGGAGTATGTGCGATATTTCACAGAACATAAAAGTAAAACGCCCCCGGATGGGAGCGTTCAGAGAGGATCAGGCTTTGTGATGCAACCAGTCGCTGAAGCGGGAGAACATGCCGCCTTTGCCAACGCTTTCCAGCGTCACCAGCGGCCAGTGGGCAATAATTTTATTGCCGTCGTACAGTTCAATTTCACCTACGCGCTGATGGGCCGCGATCGGTGCATCCAGCTCTTTTTTGTCGAGTACGTATTTCGCCTTAATGTTCGGCACTTCGGATTTCGGCAGCGACAGCCAGAAATCCTGATCGGTGCCAAGACTCACCTGCTCTTTGTCCCCGTACCAGATACGCTCTACGCCCACCTGCTTGCCATTTTTCAGCACCTCGACCGTGTCGAAATTCTGCTGGCCCCAGTGCAGCAATTTACGCGCCTGATCTTCTCGGCCTTTGGAGCTTGCCGCGCCCATCACCACGGCAATCAGGCGGCGATTGCCGTCCACGGCAGAAGCAATGAGGTTAAAGCCAGCGCTGGCAGTATGGCCCGTTTTCAGCCCGTCGACGTTGAGGGTTTTATCCCACAGCAGCCCGTTACGGTTGTTTTGAGTGATGCCGTTCCACGTCAGGCTTTTTTCGCTATACATGTGGTAGAAATCAGGCTCACCGTGAATGATGGCGCGGGAAAGCACAGCCAAATCGTAGGCCGAACTGTGCTGACCCGGCGCATCCAGACCGTGTACGGTTTCAAAATGCGTGTCCTTCAGGCCGAGTTTTTGCACGTAGCTATTCATCATATTGACGAACTGCGGCTGTCCGCCTGCGACATAATCCGCCAGCGCCACGCAGGCATCGTTTCCTGAATCGACGATCAGGCCACGACTTAAGTCGTGAACGCTCAGCCTGTCGCCCTCCTTCAGAAACATCAGGGACGATCCGTCAAAGACGGGATTTCCTTTCGCCCACGCATCGCGGCCCACGGTAACCATGTCATCCGGGCTGATACGGTGGCTGTCAATCGCGCGATCGACCACATAGCCAGTCATTAGCTTGGTCAGGCTCGCTGGATTGCGCTGCTGATGTTCGTTACCGGCGGTCAGAACCTGGCCGGTGGTGTAATCCATCAGAACCCAGGCCGCAGCCTGAATAGCTGGAGGTTGAACGGGTGCGGGAATGTAATCTGCGGCAACTGCGCAGGAAATGCCCGAAGCGAGCAAAGAAACAGCAATAAACAAACGGCCTTTCAACAGCATATCCTCAATTTCTCGTATTCCCGTTCTTTTTACGGCAGTTACGCTTTACTGACAGCGTTAAATTGCAAGGAAATATGACATTTCCTGCGAGCAAGGCCGCACGGCTCGTGTGTATGCTTCTGATGAGAGGGCAAATCGTTTACCATGACGGGCTAATGCGCACACGGGTTACTGATTACTATGCAAGACACGCCATCGCAAGCCGGCTTCCTGTTTCACGATTACGAAACCTTCGGCACCAGCCCACAGCTGGACAGACCCGCACAATTTGCGGCCATTCGTACCGACGCTGATTTCAACATCATCGGCGAGCCCGAGGTGTTTTACTGCAAGCCCGCCGACGATTACCTGCCGCAGCCTCAGGCGGTAATGATCACCGGCATTACGCCGCAGGAAGCGCTGGCGAAGGGCGAAAACGAAGCCGAGTTTGCCCGTCGAATCCACGATCTGTTTACCGTGCCGAAAACCTGCGTGGTCGGGTATAACAACGTACGATTTGACGATGAAGTCACCCGTAATATCTTCTACCGCAACTTTTACGATCCCTATGCCTGGAGCTGGCAAAATCATAATTCCCGCTGGGATCTGCTTGATGTAATGCGTGCCTGCTACGCACTGCGCCCGGAAGGTATCAACTGGCCCGAGAATGACGATGGCCTGCCGAGTTTCCGCCTGGAGCACCTGACCAAAGCCAACGGCATTGAGCACAGCAATGCGCACGATGCGATGGCGGATGTTTACGCGACGATAGCGATGGCGAAGCTCGTCAAAACGCAGCAGCCTCGCCTGTTTGATTACCTCTACAGCTACCGAGGCAAAAACAAGCTTGCAACGCTGATAGACGTGCCGCAAATGAAGCCGCTGGTGCATATTTCAGGCATGTTCGGTGCCTGGCGGGGCAATACCAGCTGGGTCGCACCGCTTGCGTGGCATCCGGAGAACAAGAACGCAGTAATAATGGTGGATCTGGCGGGCGATATTTCTCCGCTGCTGGAGCTGAGCGCCGATGAGCTTCGCGAGCGCTTATACACGCCAAAAGCCGAGCTGGGCGAGCTGGTAGCCGTTCCCGTTAAGCTGGTGCATCTGAATAAATGCCCGATCCTGGCGCAGGCCAATACGCTACGTCCGGAAGATGCGGATCGCCTTGGTATTAACCGCCAGCAGTGCCTGGATAACCTCAAAGTGCTGCGCGAAAATCCACAAGTGCGTGACAAAGTCGTGGCGATTTTCGCCGAAGCCGAGCCATTCGTTCCCTCAGAAAACGTCGACGCCCAGCTCTATAACGGCTTCTTCAGCGATGCAGACCGCGCCGCGCTGAAAATCCTGCTGGAAACGGAACCGCGTAATCTGCCTGCGCTGGATCTGACGTTTGCCGATAAGCGCATCGAAAAACTGCTGTTTAACTATCGTGCCCGAAACTTCCCGGGCACTCTGGACGAAGCAGAACAGCAGCGCTGGCTACAGCACCGCCGTAATGTGTTCACACCGGAATACTTACAGGCTTACGCCCAGGAACTTGAAGCGCTGTACGCCCAGCATGCAAACGACAATGAGAAGCTTGCCCTGTTAAAAGCGCTGTATCAGTACGCACAAGAGATCGTCTGAGGCTGAATTGCAGACATAAAAAAACCGGAGACACTGTCTCCGGTTTTTTATTGCTTAACAAAATTAAGCGATATCTTCGTACTGAGGAACCGGGTTGCGGAAGCTTTTGGTCACGCAGGCCAGGTAAATCAGGCCCAGCGCGCCCCAAATCAGACCGAGTACCATCGAGCTCTCTTCCAGGTTAATCCACAATGCGCCCACGGTCAGCGCGCCACATACCGGCAGAACCAGGTAGTGGAAGTGGTCTTTCAGCGTTTTGTTACGCTTCTCGCGGATCCAGAACTGGGAGATCACCGACAGGTTAACGAAGGTGAAGGCCACCAGCGCACCGAAGTTGATCAGCGCCGTGGCGGTAACCAGGTCAAATTTAATCGCCAGCAGTGCAATAGCGCCTACCAGCAGCACGTTCCATGCCGGGGTACGCCATTTCGGATGCACGTAGCCGAAGAAGCTTTTCGGGAAGACGCCATCACGGCCCATCACGTACATCAGACGGGAAACGCCTGCGTGTGCCGCCATACCGGAAGCCAGAACGGTCACGCTGGAGAAGATCAGCACGCCCCACTGGAAGGTTTTACCAGCCACGTACAGCATGATTTCAGGCTGTGACGCATCCGGATCCTTAAAGCGCGAGATGTCCGGGAAGTACAGTTGCAGGAAGTAAGACGCAACGATAAATACCAGGCCGCCAATCAGCGCCGTCAGGAAAATCGCTTTCGGGATAACGCGTTCAGCATCTTTGGTTTCTTCAGACAGAGAAGAGATACCGTCGAAGCCCAGGAACGAGAAGCACAGAATCGTCGCGCCGGTAATCATCGGAGTGACATGTGCACCATCAGACCAGAACGGACGGCTGCTTGCCAGCGTACCGGCACCCACACCGTTGTAAACGCCCCAGATGATCATGCCGACAATGACAGCAACGATACCCATCTGCAGCACCACAATCAGGGTGTTGAAGTTAGCCACGGTTTTAATGCTGCGCAGGTTAGAGATAGTCATAAAGGCCACCAGCGCAACAACAAAGATCCACGACGGCACCGAAGGCACCAGCGCTTCAAAGTAAATTTTTGCCAGCAGAATGTTGATCATCGGCATGAACAGATAATCAAGCAGCGAAGACCAGCCCACCATAAAGCCAACCGTCGGGCTAATGGATTTCTGGGCATAGGTATAGGCGGAACCTGCGGACGGATAGCGGCGAACCAGCTTACCGTAGCTTAATGCGGTAAACAGGATGGCTATCAGAGCGAATGCATAGGCTGTCGGGACGTGACCGTCGGTCAGTCCTGATACGATACCGAAAGTATCGAACAGCGTCATAGGCTGCATATAGGCAAGACCCATCATAACAACCGGAATCAACGTAAGCGATTTACGTAATTCCACGCGAGAGGTGTTTGGAGTAACGTTATGCGACATGGTCATTCCCCTTTACGGTGAAAACCGTCGCGTAAGCAAAAAATTGCCCCATTTTTTGGATTTCCTCGGCGACAACAACTGTCGATTTTTAGGTAAGTATCTATCCGGTACGAAGCCCGGCCTCTTGTTTTGTATGAGTGTGTCTCGAAAGCAAAAAAATAACCGACGCCTCAAAGTTGCGTCGGTTAGTCTCATTTTTTGCTGGCGCGCATTTTGCCCCTTTCCACACATAAACACAAGAGAATGCATGGCACTCCAGACAATTCTCTGCGCTAACTGTCTGATTATTCATCGCTGCCGCGCTGGTACACGGCAGCGATAGCACTATTTGCTAAAACCGCATCCCTCCACCAGCGGCTGGCAAGGCCCGCAGTTTGTTCATTCCACCCCATCCACACTGCATCAAACGGCATATGAGCCGTAACCTGCTTTTCCACCAGCGCTCCGCTTTCAATAAAACGCTGGGCCAGATAGCGCGGCAAATAGCCGCAGCCCAGCCCGCTAATTTGGAGCTCCAGCTTGGTTTTAAAGTCAAAAACGGTGATCGCTTCCTGGTCGTCAAGCAGCTGCTGAAATGCCGGGCAGTCAGGCGTGGTGCCATCTCCCACCACAATTGCCCGGTGGCGTTTGATGATTTTGCGATTTAAAGGCTCAACCTCAGAGGCCAACGGATGATGCGGCGCCACGACGAAAATCTGCTCCAGCTCCCCAAGCGGAGCAAAACCAAAATCGCTGAGCGGTGGAGGATCGTGTAACGCACCGACGACAATATCCGCACGTCCCTGAATCAGCGCTTCCCAGGAACCGCCGAGCACGCCATTGATAAACTTGAGTCGGGTTACATTGTGGTTTTCATAGAACCGTTCAATGAGAGGAGCCAGTAAAGAGAAAGGAAAGGTATCATCCACGCCGATCACCAGATCGTTCTCCCAGCCTTCATGCAGCTTGATGGCCTGCTTTTCCAGCTCACGTACGGTATGCAGCACCTCCCGTCCTTTCTCCAGAAGCATTTTACCGGTGCGCGTGAACGTCGCCCGGTGGCCGCTGCGGTCAAGCAGTTGAATATTGAGGTCACTTTCCAGCTTATGAATGGTGTAGCTCAGCGCCGACGGCGTTTTAAAGAGCTTTGCCGAGGCCGCAGCAAAACTCCCTTCTTTATCAAGCGCATCAAGGATGATGAGGACTTCCAGCAATGGTTTCATCGTCGCTCCTTACGGTACGCGATGTCACCGCGGGAGCGTTATTCCAGCGGCATCACCAGCGGATCGGGGTACTGATATTCAAACCCCAGTTCTGAACAAATGCGGTTGCCATCAATAATGCGTCCTTTCTCAGCGCTGTCGCTGAACACCGGCGGTTCAAGCCCCAATTCGCGCGCCATCTGCGGATAGAAGGTTGAGCGCGAAGGATGGCCTGGCGCACAGAGATTATAGATATGACCGCCTTTCGGTGCCTGAAGCAGGAGCGCAATCGCAGAAATGACATCCTCAAGATGCACCAGGTTAACGCCCTGCTGACCGTCCGGCGCGGATTTCCCGGCAAAGAACCGACCCGGATGGCGGCCCGGGCCGACCAGACCCGCGAGCCGTAAAATATCCACTGACGTGCCCGGAAGATTATGCAGCCAGTCTTCCAGCTCTTTTAGCACCCTGCCGCTTGAAGTAATCGGCTCGCGAGACGCAGTCTCTTTAATCGCCCCCTGCCCTTTTCCGTATACGGACGTTGAGCTGGTAAAGACGATGCGCGGAATATGATACGCCAGAGCGCTATCAACAATTTCCTGCACCGCACGCAGATAAAATTCCTCTCCCGGTCCGCTACGTCGGGCGGGGAGCGTAATCACCAGCGCATCAACGTTCATCAGCGCGTCCAGATCGTCGGCATCACAGATCAGCTCAGGCTCCAGACGCAGCATGTAGCTCTCAATGCCACACATCCGCGCGGCCTCAACCCCATCCTCAGTCGTTTTACTGCCGGCCACCTGCCAGCCCCGGGCCGTTAATGACAGCGCCAGCGGCATACCCAGCCAGCCCAATCCCACGATGGCGACCTTTTTCATCTGCGTTCTCCTGACATGTTCGCATTCCTCTAATAAGGCTACGCCAGCCCTTGCCAACTGACAATTTATCTGGCGAAGATGAAATGAATTAATGATGAAAAAAAGGCCTTGCATTCAGCTGATGAACTGGTTTAGCTTAAAAGGCATCAAATGCATAAGCATTCAACGAGAAATTTATGACACGCGTTCAATTTAAACACCACCATCATCACCATCACCCTGACTAGTCTTTCAGGCGATGTGTGCTGGAAGACGGTTAGATCTTCCAGTGGTGCAGAACGCAAGAGAAAGCCCCCGGAAGATCGCACTTCCGGGGGCTTTTTTTTGGGCGCAGTTTTTCAGTGATTGAGACGGGATACGAGGATAAGAAAATGACAGACAAGAGCCGTTTACGCATAGCTATGCAGAAATCTGGCCGCTTAAGCGATGATTCACGCGAATTGCTGGCCCGCTGCGGCATAAAAATCAATCTGCACACCCAGCGCCTGATTGCGCTGGCAGAAAACATGCCAATCGATATTCTGCGCGTGCGTGACGACGATATCCCCGGCCTGGTGATGGATGGCGTGGTTGACCTCGGCATCATCGGTGAAAACGTGCTGGAAGAAGAGCTGCTGAGCCGCCGTGCCCAGGGTGACGATCCGCGCTATTTCACCCTGCGTCGTCTGGATTTCGGCGGCTGCCGCCTGTCGCTTGCCACCCCGGCTGACGAAGCCTGGGACGGCCCGGCTGCGCTTGACGGCAAACGTATCGCGACCTCTTATCCACACCTGCTGAAGCGCTACCTTGACCAGAAAGGTATCTCGTTCAAATCCTGTCTGCTAAACGGCTCTGTAGAAGTTGCTCCACGTGCAGGCCTGGCAGATGCCATCTGCGATCTCGTTTCTACGGGCGCAACGCTTGAAGCCAACGGCCTGCGCGAAGTTGAAGTGATTTATCGCTCCAAAGCCTGTCTGATTCAGCGCGACGGCGAGATGCCGGAAGTCAAACAGCAGCTGATCGACAAACTGCTGACTCGTATCCAGGGCGTGATCCAGGCTCGCGAATCGAAATACATCATGATGCACGCGCCAACCGAGCGCCTGGAAGAAGTCGTTGCCCTGCTACCGGGTGCCGAGCGTCCAACAATTCTGCCGTTGGCAGGCGATCAGCAGCGCGTGGCAATGCACATGGTCAGCAGCGAAACCCTGTTCTGGGAGACGATGGAAAAACTGAAAGCGCTCGGCGCGAGCTCCATTCTGGTGCTGCCGATTGAGAAGATGATGGAGTAACTCCAGGTGACGGTGCCCGGTGGCGCAGAGGCAAACCGGGCCTACGGGTCTTGCAGGCCGGATAAGCGACACGCATCCGGAAAAAGGAAAGTGATATGAGCTTCAATACCATTATCGACTGGAACAGTATCAGCCCTGAGCAGCAGCGCGATCTGCTGATGCGCCCGGCTATTTCGGCCTCAGAAAGCATCAGCAGCACCGTGGCGGAGATCCTCAACAACGTCAAAGCCAACGGCGATGCGGCACTGCGTGAATACAGTGCAAAATTTGATAAAACCGACGTTGCGGCCCTGAAAGTCAGCAAACAGGAAATCGAAGCGGCCAGCAGCCGTCTGAGTGATGAACTGAAGCAAGCAATGGCAGTCGCCGTAAAAAATGTGGAGACCTTCCACGTTGCACAGAAGCTGCAAACCGTCGACGTGGAAACGTTGCCTGGCGTGCGATGCCAGCAGGTCACGCGTCCAATTGCCTCCGTCGGCCTGTATATCCCAGGCGGCTCTGCCCCGCTATTCTCAACGGTATTAATGCTCGCGACGCCAGCGCGCATCGCGGGCTGCCAAAAAGTGGTGCTGTGCTCGCCGCCCCCCATTGCCGATGAGATCCTCTATGCGGCAAAACTGTGTGGCGTACAGGATATTTTCAACGTCGGCGGTGCACAGGCCATTGCCGCACTGGCGCTGGGCACCGAATCCGTGCCGAAAGTCGACAAAATCTTTGGCCCGGGCAACGCTTTTGTCACCGAAGCCAAACGTCAGGTCAGCCAGCGCCTTGATGGAGCCGCCATTGATATGCCAGCCGGGCCTTCGGAAGTGCTGGTCATTGCCGACAGCGGCGCAACGCCGGATTTCGTGGCTTCGGATTTACTTTCGCAGGCGGAGCACGGGCCGGATTCGCAGGTCATTTTGCTGACGCCGGATACCGATATGGCGTCCAGGGTCGCAGTCGCTGTTGAACGTCAGCTTGCTGAACTGCCTCGCGCAGAAACTGCACGCCAGGCGCTCTCTGCAAGCCGTCTGATCGTCGCCCGCGATTTAGCCCAGTGCGTGGCAATCTCTAACCAGTACGGCCCCGAGCACCTGATCATACAAACTCGCGATGCGCGTTCGCTCGTTGATGGCATCACCAGCGCCGGCTCCGTCTTTTTAGGCGACTGGTCACCGGAATCAGCAGGTGATTACGCCTCCGGCACCAACCATGTGCTCCCGACCTACGGTTACACAGCCACCTGTTCGAGCCTCGGTCTGGCAGACTTCCAGAAACGCATGACGGTGCAGGAACTCTCAAAAGAGGGCTTTGCCGCTCTGGCTTCCACCATTGAAACGCTGGCCGCAGCAGAACGCCTGACCGCCCATAAGAACGCCGTCACCCTGCGCGTTGCCGCCCTCAAGGAGATGAAATGAGCATTGAAGAGTTAGCCCGCAAAAACGTCCGCGATCTGACGCCCTATCAGTCCGCCCGTCGTCTCGGCGGCAAAGGCGATGTCTGGCTGAACGCTAACGAATTTCCGACGGCGGTGGCGTTTGATCTTTCACAGCAAACGTTAAACCGCTATCCGGAGTGCCAGCCGAAAGCGGTAATTGAAAATTACGCGCAGTACGCAGGGCTGAAACCGGAGCAGGTGCTGGTCAGCCGTGGCGCTGATGAAGGCATCGAGCTGTTGATTCGCGCGTTTTGCGAGCCGGGTAAAGACGCCATTCTGTTCTGCCCGCCGACCTACGGCATGTACAGCGTCAGCGCCGAAACCTTTGGCGTGGAGTACCGCACCGTCCCGGCGCTGGAAAACTGGCAGCTCGATTTGCAGGCCATTAGCGACAAGCTCGACGGTGTAAAAATCGTCTATGTGTGCAGCCCGAATAACCCAACCGGGCAGATCATCAATCCGCAGGACATTCGCGTTCTGCTGGAAATGACGCGCGGCAAAGCCATTGTGGTGGCCGATGAGGCTTACATTGAGTTTTGTCCGCAGGCGACGCTTACCGGCTGGCTTGCTGAGTACCCGCATTTAGTCGTGCTGCGCACGCTCTCTAAAGCTTTTGCCCTCGCCGGGCTGCGCTGTGGTTTTACCCTGGCAAATGAAGAGGTGATTGCGTTGCTGCTGAAAGTGATTGCGCCCTACCCGCTCTCCACTCCGGTGGCCGATATTGCCGCTCAGGCGCTGAGCCCGCAGGGCATCAACGCCATGCGCGATCGCGTGGCGCAAATCCTTGAAGAGCGTCAGTACCTTGTCAGCCAGCTGCGCGAGATCCCATGCGTGGAGCAGGTTTTCGATTCGGAAACGAACTACATTCTGGCGCGAATCACCGCCTCAAGCGCGGTCTTCAAATCTCTGTGGGATCAGGGCATTATCTTGCGGGACCAGAACAAACAACCTTCCTTAAGCGGCTGCCTGCGCATCACCATCGGCACCCGCGATGAGAGTCAGCGCGTCATTGACGCCCTTCGTGCGGAGAAAGTATGACCCAGAAGTTCCTCTTTATCGATCGTGACGGCACCCTGATTAGCGAGCCGCCGAGTGATTATCAGGTTGATCGGTTCGACAAACTGGCGTTTGAGGCTGAAGTGATTCCTTCCCTGCTGAAGCTGCAAAAAGCGGGCTATAAGCTGGTGATGATCACCAACCAGGACGGACTCGGTACCGACAGTTTCCCGCAGGCGGATTTTGACGGCCCGCATAACCTGATGATGCAGGTGTTCACCTCCCAGGGCGTGACATTCGAAGACGTGCTGATTTGCCCGCACTTTGAAACGGACAACTGCGAGTGCCGCAAGCCGAAAACCAAAATGGTTGCCGCATGGCTGAACGACGGCGTAATGGATACCGCAAACAGCTACGTAATCGGCGATCGTGCAACGGACGTTACGCTTGCCGGCAACATGGGCATCACCGGCCTACGCTACAGTCGCGACGACCTCAACTGGCTGAAAATCACCGAACAGCTGACGAAACGCGACCGCTATTCGCATGTAGAGCGCAGCACGCGCGAAACACAGATCGACGTCAAGGTATGGCTCGACCGCGAAGGCGGCAGCAAAATCAACACCGGCGTCGGCTTTTTCGACCATATGCTCGATCAGATTGCCACCCATGGCGGATTCCGCATGGAAATCACCGTCAAAGGCGATCTCTATATTGACGATCACCACACGGTAGAAGATACAGGCCTTGCGCTGGGTGAAGCGCTGAAGCTGGCGCTGGGCGACAAGCGCGGCATCAACCGCTTCGGCTTTGTGCTGCCGATGGACGAGTGTCTGGCCCGCTGCGCGCTGGACATCTCCGGTCGGCCGCACCTCGAATACCGCGCAGAGTTCACCTATCAGCGCGTCGGCGACCTCAGCACCGAAATGATCGAGCACTTCTTCCGCTCGCTTTCCTACACCATGGGCGTGACGCTGCACCTGAAAACGAAAGGCAAAAACGATCATCACCGTGTGGAAAGCCTGTTCAAAGCCTTTGGCCGCACCTTACGCCAGGCGATCCGCGTCGAGGGCGACACGCTTCCTTCCTCGAAAGGAGTGCTGTGATGAACGTCGTTATCCTTGATACCGGCTGCGCGAACCTTAACTCGGTGAAATCAGCCATTACCCGTCACGGTTATGAACCTGAGGTGAGTCGTGATCCGGATGTTGTGCTGCGCGCCGATAAACTTTTTCTGCCCGGCGTCGGCACGGCTCAGGCAGCAATGGATCAAATTCGCGAGCGCGAATTGATCGACCTGATCAAAGCCTGCACTCAGCCAGTGCTGGGGATTTGCCTCGGCATGCAGCTGTTGGCGCGCCGCAGTGATGAATCAAACGGCGTCGATATGCTCAACATCATTGAACAGGACGTGCCGAAAATGACCGATTTCGGCCTGCCGTTGCCGCACATGGGCTGGAACCGCGTCTATCCAAAAGCGGGAGACCGCCTGTTCCGCGGCATTGAAGATGGCGCATATTTTTATTTCGTGCACAGCTATGCAATGCCGGTTAATCCATGGACGATCGCCCAGTGCAACTATGGCGAACCGTTCACTGCCGCAGTGCAGAAAGATAATTTCTTTGGCGTGCAGTTTCATCCGGAGCGCTCCGGCGCCGCTGGCGCGCAGCTGCTGAAAAACTTCCTGGAGATGTGATGATCATTCCGGCATTAGATTTAATTGACGGCACCGTTGTCCGTCTTCACCAGGGCGATTATGGCCAGCAGCGCGACTACGGTAACGATCCGCTGCCGCGCCTGCAGGAATACGCCGCGCAGGGCGCACAGATATTGCACCTCGTTGACCTCACGGGTGCGAAAGATCCGGCAAAGCGTCAGATCTCACTGCTCAAAAGTCTTGCTGCAGGCGTTGACGTTCCGGTGCAGGTTGGCGGGGGAATTCGCACTGAAGAAGACGTAGCTGCGTTGTTGGATGCGGGCGTGGCTCGCGTGGTGATCGGCTCGACCGCCGTGAAGTCGCCCGAAATCGTCAAAGGCTGGTTTGAGCGCTTCGGCGCGGAAAAGCTGGTGCTGGCGCTCGATGTGCGCATTGATGAGCAAGGGACAAAGCAGGTTGCGGTCAGCGGATGGCAGGAAAACTCCGGCGTGACGCTGGAAGAGCTGGTCGAAATTTATCTTACGGTGGGCCTGCAGCACGTGCTTTGTACCGACATTTCCCGTGACGGCACCCTCGCGGGTTCAAACGTATCGCTGTACGACGAAGTTTGCGCCCGCTATCCGCAGGTTGCGTTTCAGTCCTCCGGCGGCATCGGCGATTTAAACGATATTGCCGCCCTGCGCGGGACCGGCGTGCGCGGCGTGATTGTCGGACGCGCGCTGCTGGAAGGAAAATTCAACGTAACGGAGGCTATCGAATGCTGGCAAAACGGATAATACCTTGCCTGGACGTGCGTGATGGTCAGGTGGTGAAAGGCGTTCAGTTCCGCAACCACGAAATCATCGGCGATATCGTCCCGCTGGCGAAACGCTATGCCGAGGAAGGCGCAGACGAGCTGGTGTTCTATGACATTACCGCCTCCAGCGATGGCCGTGTTGTCGACAAAAGCTGGGTATCGCGCGTAGCAGAAGTCATTGATATTCCTTTCTGCGTGGCGGGTGGGATTAAGTCTGTTGACGACGCAGCAAAAATCCTCTCTTTCGGCGCCGACAAAATCTCGGTTAACTCCCCTGCCCTGGCCGAACCTGAACTGATTACCAGGCTTGCCGATCGCTTTGGCGTACAGTGCATCGTCGTGGGAATTGATACCTGGTTCGATGCAGAAAGCGGGAAGTATCACGTAAACCAATATACCGGCGACGAAAGCCGCACCCGGGTGACAAAGTGGGAAACCCTTGACTGGGTGCAGGAAGTACAAAAGCGTGGCGCGGGTGAAATAGTACTGAACATGATGAACCAGGACGGCGTGCGTAACGGCTACGATCTGGCGCAGCTGAAAAAAGTGCGCGAAGTCTGTCATGTCCCTCTGATTGCGTCCGGCGGCGCAGGCACGATGGAGCACTTCCTCGAGGCCTTCCGTGATGCAGACGTTGATGGCGCACTGGCCGCCTCCGTCTTCCACAAGCAAATCATTAATATTGGCGAATTAAAAGCGTACCTGGCGGCTCAGGGCGTGGAGATCAGAGTATGACGGAACAACTGGACTGGGAAAAAACCAACGGACTGATGCCTGCTATCGTACAACACGCGGTATCTGGTGAAGTTCTGATGCTGGGCTATATGAATCAGGAGGCGCTGGCGAAAACGCAGGAGAGCGGCAAAGTGACCTTTTACTCCCGCACTAAGCAGCGCTTATGGACCAAAGGGGAAACTTCCGGCAACTTTCTGAACGTCGTGAGTATCACCCCGGACTGCGATAACGACACGCTGCTGGTGCTGGTCAATCCCATTGGCCCGACCTGCCACAAAGGCACCTCAAGCTGCTTCGGCGAAACCGCTCACCAGTGGCTGTTCCTGTATCAGTTGGAACAGCTTCTGGCAGCCCGTAAAACGGCCGATCCTGCCAGTTCCTACACGGCGAAGCTATATGCCAGTGGGACTAAACGCATCGCGCAAAAAGTGGGTGAGGAAGGCGTGGAAACAGCTTTAGCGGCAACGGTTAACGATCGTCATGAGCTGACTAATGAAGCATCTGACCTTATGTATCACCTGCTGGTACTGCTCCAGGATCAGGAGCTGGATTTGACCACGGTGATTGAGAACCTGCGTAAGCGTCATCAATAGCTTTCAACAGATGTAAAAAAACCGGGCTCAGCTGATGCCCGGTTTTTTATTGCCAGCGCTGTCTTATGCTTTCGGCTGATAGTTACGCAGTGCGTTGCGGCCCAGCACGATGCCAGCGCCCACCATACCGCCCAGCAGCACGGAAAGGACAAGGATAATCGCACGTTTCGGGCTGTCACGACGGATCGGCAGCGTTGGTTTCATAACGTAGCGATAGGCATGAATATTTGACACCTTTGGTTCATCGTCTTTACCGCCGCTCATCAGATTTTCCACATCCAGCAGCGTCTGACGCGTCTGGTAGTAGCTGTCCGGGAAAGTCAGCGGGCGCGTCGCTTCGTTTTTCACCATTGCGCTCAGCGCATCACTGCCCAGCATAAACATGGTGTCCTGTGAAACCTGATCGGCCTGCTGAACCTGCGGCAGCTTGATTTTAGATTGCTCAGCGATGGTTAACGCCTGGCTAATCTGGGCAATACGCAGCGCTTTTTGCTCCGTCGCCACTTTTTCCTGAGTGGTCAGCGACTGCTCCAGATCGTTCTTACGGGAGCCAATGTTGGATTTGAGGTCGCCCTCAACGGCTTTGGCGACGTCCTCATCAACTTGTTGGATATATTTTGCCAGGGTCTGCTGTGCCTCTTCTGCCGTATGTGCGGTGTAAGACACGCGTAGTGGAAGACTCTGCCCCTTAACGGCTGTCTCAATGTTCAGCTTCTCAGGCTCTTCCTGGTTGTCAAGGTTCTCGGAAAGTGCGGAGAATGAGGAGTTGAAACGGGTGATAAAATCCTGCTGGATCGCCCCAATCGACGGCGCGCTGTTGCCATAAAGAATATTCATGGCATTGGCGTAGCTTGAAACCATCCCTGAATCAGGCTGTGTGACCAGTGCTGTGGAGGTCCATTTCTCCTTAGCAACCATGATGTAACCCACGGCAAGCAAAATGGCGACAATCACACATACGATGATGGTGACCTTCCCACGCCAAATTTGCACAATCAAATCAATAAGATCAATTTGCTCCGGCTCGCTGCTGTGACCGGTACTGCTTTTATAATTGTCCTGAGTCATACCAACCTTAACTGCATCAAAGAAAACTTCAGAAAAGCCCACAAGGCGAGATAGTCTACCTGTGTCCTTAAGAATTTCTATAAGAATAATGCCCGAACGCGACGATACTAACCGAAAAAACGGGCTACGCTAATTGTAGATAACGATTATCTTTTTGCATTCGCTAACGGTATGATTTTGCTTTCAGTTATACCAGACGCGATGTGGCGATTTTCTGGTCAGTACTTGAGGAATAATAATGAAATACCTGGTTACCGGTGCGGCCGGTTTTATCGGCTTCCACGTCAGTGAACGTCTGCTGCAGGCGGGTCATCAGGTTGTCGGGATCGATAATCTCAACGACTACTATGACGTCAATCTGAAACAAGCGCGTCTCGATCTGCTGCAAAAGCCGGGTTTCAGCTTCCATAAAATCGATCTTGCCGACCGTGATGCCATGGCAACCCTGTTTGCCAACGAGAAATTTGACCGCGTCATTCACCTTGCAGCTCAGGCTGGCGTGCGTTACTCGCTGGAAAACCCACACGCTTATGCCGATTCAAACCTGACTGGCCACTTAAACGTGCTGGAAGGCTGTCGTCATAACAAGGTTCAGCACCTGCTGTATGCTTCATCCAGCTCGGTTTACGGCCTGAATCGTAAAATGCCGTTCTCAACCGATGATTCAGTTGATCACCCGGTGTCGCTGTATGCCGCCACCAAGAAAGCCAATGAGCTGATGTCGCACACTTATGCTCACCTGTACGGTCTGCCGACCACCGGCCTGCGTTTCTTTACCGTCTATGGCCCGTGGGGCCGTCCGGACATGGCGTTGTTCAAGTTCACCAAAGCTATGCTCGAGAACAAGCCTATTGACGTCTACAACTACGGCAAGATGAAGCGTGACTTCACCTATATCGATGATATTGCAGAGGCAATTGTTCGTTTACAGGATGTGATCCCGCAGGCCGACCCGGACTGGACGGTTGAAACAGGTTCCCCGGCAACCAGCTCAGCACCGTATCGCGTCTACAACATCGGCAACAGCTCGCCGGTTGAGCTAATGGATTACATCACCGCGCTGGAAGAGGCGCTGGGCATTGAAGCAGACAAGAATATGATGCCGATTCAGCCTGGCGACGTGCTGGAAACCAGCGCCGATACGCAGCCTCTGCAAGCCGTCACTGGCTTTAAGCCGGAAACCTCAGTGAAAGACGGCGTGAAAAACTTCGTTGACTGGTATCGCAGTTTTTACAACGTCTGATCAAAAAAGCGAAAGGCCCTCACTGAGGGCCTTTTTTTATGCATCCGATAATGTATCAGTCATTGCCAAACAGATCGCGGGTATACACTTTATCCGCCACGTCATCCAGCTCTTTCGCCATACGGTTGGAGATAATGACGTCCGCTTCCTGCTTGAATGCATCCAGGTCACGCACCACGCGGGAATGGAAGAATTCATCTTCCTGCATCACGGGCTCATAGATGATGACCTGCACGCCTTTCGCCTTGATTCGCTTCATGATCCCCTGAATAGAGGAGGCGCGGAAGTTGTCCGAACCGCTCTTCATGATCAGACGATAAACGCCCACCACTTTCGGCTTACGGGAAAGAATGGAGTCCGCAACGAAGTCTTTACGCGTACGGTTGGCATCCACAATCGCGCCAATGATGTTGTTAGGCACAGATTCGTAGTTTGCCAGCAGCTGCTTGGTATCTTTCGGCAGGCAGTAACCACCGTAGCCGAAGGATGGATTGTTATAGTGATTGCCGATTCGCGGATCCAGGCACACGCCTTCGATGATCTGACGAGAGTTCAGTCCCAAACTTTCCGCATAGCTGTCCAGCTCGTTGAAGTAAGCTACGCGCAGCGCCAGGTAAGTGTTGGCAAACAGCTTAATCGCTTCTGCTTCGGTTGAATCAGTGAACAGCGTCGGGATATCTTTTTTGATCGCCCCTTCCTGCAACAGCGCGGCAAAGCGTTTTGCGCGCTCAGACTGTTCACCAATCACGATACGTGATGGATGCAGGTTGTCGTACAGCGCACGCCCTTCACGCAAAAATTCTGGCGAGAAAAAGACGTTGTCGATACCGAGACGTTCTTTAATCTCATTGGTAAAGCCAACCGGAATAGTCGACTTAATGATCATCACCGCGTTTGGATTGATTTCAGTCACATCGCGAATCACCGACTCAACGCTGGAGGTATTGAAGTAGTTGGTTTTCGGATCGTAATCGGTTGGGGTGGCAATGATGACGTAATCTGCATTGCGATAGGCATCTTCCTTGTCCGTTGTAGCGCGGAAATTCAGCGTTTTGGTCGCCAGGTACTCTTCAATCTCTTTATCGACGATCGGCGACTTCTTCTGATTAAGCATATCAACTTTGGACTGCACGATGTCCAGTGCCACCACTTCGTGGTGCTGGGCAATCAGAATGCCGTTTGAAAGGCCAACGTAGCCGGTACCGGAAATTGTAATTTTCATTAGACGCAACTTTTTTCAGTTAACGGGTAGAGATGGCGCACTCTCGCCACCACGATAATCAAAACTGTTGAGGGTTGTACCTTTTGCATTGCAGGGCTGTCAAGGCAAAGGGCCTCGATCGGTGCCTGATTGAGGCG
Source organism: Pluralibacter sp. UBA7423 (assembly GCA_002470465.1). Classification (GTDB taxonomy): domain Bacteria; phylum Pseudomonadota; class Gammaproteobacteria; order Enterobacterales; family Enterobacteriaceae; genus Scandinavium. The sequence continues at coordinate 75,666 of DKMD01000023.1, read as the reverse complement.
ACATTCAGACTACTTCGAATACTCGAATGCAAAAGGCCCGGAGACAAGCTCCGGGCCTTTTTTATCGCAGAGGATTAATTGAGATTAATCCAGCCACTCGGTGTGGAACACACCTTCTTTATCAGTACGCTTGTACGTGTGGGCTCCGAAGTAGTCACGCTGCGCCTGAATCAGGTTGGCAGGCAGAACTTCCGCACGGTAGCTGTCGTAGTAAGCGATAGCGGCAGAGAACGTTGGAACTGGAATACCGTTCTGCACGGCATAGGCCACGACGTCACGCAGCGCCTGCTGGTAATCATCAGCAATTTTCTTGAAGTACGGTGCCAACAACAGGTTCGCGATACCTGCATTTTCAGCATACGCATCGGTGATTTTCTGCAGGAACTGGGCACGAATGATGCAGCCTGCGCGGAAGATCTTCGCGATTTCGCCGTAGTTCAGATCCCAATTGTACTCGTTGGAAGCAGCACGCAGCTGAGAGAAGCCCTGAGCGTAGGAAACAATTTTGCCCAGATACAGGGCGCGACGCACTTTCTCAACGAACTCAGCTTTATCACCTGCAGGTTTCGCCTGAGGACCGCTCAGTACTTTAGAAGCCGCAACGCGCTGCTCTTTCAGAGAAGAAATATAACGAGCGAATACGGATTCGGTGATCAGAGACAGCGGCTCACCGAGATCGAGAGAGCTCTGGCTGGTCCACTTGCCGGTGCCTTTGTTAGCAGCTTCATCCAGAATCACATCGACCAGGTATTTACCCTCTTCATCTTTCTTGGTGAAGATATCTTTAGTGATGTCAATCAGATAGCTGTTCAGCTCGCCGTTGTTCCATTCAGTGAAGACCTGAGCCAGCTCTTCGTTAGAAAGCTTCAGGCCGCCTTTCAGCAGAGAATAAGCTTCAGCAATCAGCTGCATGTCGCCATATTCGATACCGTTGTGAACCATCTTCACATAGTGGCCCGCGCCGTCAGGACCGATATAGGTCACGCATGGCTCACCGTCTTCTGCCACAGCAGCGATTTTGGTGAGGATTGGGGCAACCAGCTCATACGCGTGCTTCTGACCGCCAGGCATAATCGATGGGCCTTTCAGTGCGCCTTCTTCACCGCCAGAAACGCCGGTACCGATGAAGTTAAAGCCTTCCGCTGAGAGTTCACGGTTACGGCGAACGGTGTCCGGGAAGTAGGAGTTGCCGCCTTCAATGATAATGTCGCCTTTATCCAGGTAAGGCTTGAGTGATTCGATGGCTTTGTCCGTGCCCTCGCCCGCCTTCACCATTAACAGGATACGGCGTGGTGTTTCCAGAGACTCGACGAACTCCTGCACCGTGTAGAAAGGAGCCAGTTTCTTGCCAGGATTTTCGGCAATCACTTCCTCAGTTTTTTCACGGGAGCGGTTGAAGATGGAGACGGTATAACCACGGCTTTCGATGTTGAGCGCCAGGTTGCGCCCCATCACTGCCATACCGACGACGCCGATCTGTTGCTTGGACATTACATACTCCTGTCAGGTGTGGTCACCGCGCAGGGTGCGCGCGGCTTGGAATGTGGGGAAGATGTTAACTCAAAATGAATCCAAGGGAACTAAAAAGAAGCCAAAGTTAACTGGAAAAAATGCGATTAGAGTATCTCTTTAACGAAAACGGGCATTTTATTGCTACCATTTCTCGATTGGATAAAAAGCTTCGCAGTATCCAAGGCTTCACGAATAGTAACATCCATATCCAGATATCGATAAGTCCCAAGCCTTCCGATAAAAGTTATATTAGTGAGCATAGACGCAAGAGTATGATATTTCACTAACATCTCTTTCTCTTTAACCATCCGAACTGGGTAATATGGAATATCACCTTCCTCACATGCACGGCTATATTCTTTATATACTATAGAATCATCGTGTTGTTCCCACGGAGAGAAATACTTATGCTCAGTTATACGAGTATAGTCCACCGAATTATCACAGTAATTCATCACTGCGCACCCTTGATAATCGCCATGATGACGCTCGGTAATAAAATCCAGCGTACGATATCCAAGGCGTCCTAGTTTATGTTCAAAGAAACCATCAATGGTACCACTGTAGAAGACATGTTCATAAAATTGTGATTCCATCATTGACTGACTGAAATCAGTGTTAATATGTAAAGTTATTTTAGGATGATCAATTAAATTTTCAAAAAGAACTTCATAACCATCTTTTGGCATGCCCTGATAGCGATGAGAGAAATAGTTATCATTATAATTAAACCGAACAGGAAGTCTTTTTAAGATGCTTGCAGGTAATTCAGTTGGAGATACTCCCCATTGTTTAATGGTATAAAATTTGAAAAACGCCTCATACAATTCCTTACCTAAGAATTTCAAAGCCTGCTCTTCAAAATTCAGAGGTTCTCCAATACTGGAATCACCCTTGCTACGAATAAAATCCTTGGCTTCATTAGGCGTGAGAGTTTTATTAAAAAATTGGTTAATGGTCAACAAATTTATAGGAAGCGAAAAAACTCTATTTCCAGTCACGGCTTTCACTCTATTTTCATAAGGCATGAAAGTGCAGAATTTATTTACATACTCCCATACCTCAGAATCATCCGTATGGAATATATGAGGCCCATAAGTATGAACCATTACATTTGTATGCTCATCTCTTTTCGAGTAGCAATTACCACCAATATGTTCACGGCTTTCATAAATAATAACATCAAATCCGTTTTCGGCCAATTCTCGAGCAATTACAGCACCAGACAACCCAGAACCAACAACCGCGATACAAGACATAAAAACTCCTAACTCGGCAAATATTTTTTATTCAGACGAAATGTTTTAGACATACCATCCCTGAATGCATCGATTAACATTCTCGCACCAGACAAATCACACTTGGCTAAACAGTGTAGTAAAGCCATGACAAACACAGTAACGATTCTAAAATAAATATAAGGCTTGACACCATAAGTTTTTTGAATTCTAAAATAATTTCTAAACATAAAATAGCCTTTCCATGATTTTAGAGCAACTGACTGAGTAAAAGGTATTTTACGATAAATTTTGCTTTCAGATATACATTTAATCAATATCTTTTGCTCAGTGGCTTTCAATGCAAAATCAAGGTCATCATTGAAAATGAAGAATGCTTCATCAGGGAAGCCAACCCTATCAAAGACGCTACGGTGAATAATCGGCCCTTCAAAAGGAATTGAGCTAATCACATATTCAGAAGTTTCGGAGTTATATATATCAACCACCGTTTGTCTTTTAGGCCTCAAATAAAATGGATTTTTCAGATCATAGATAACAGCAGATATTTCCGCACACGATTTATCAGCAATATTGAATCTCATAGGCTGTATAATTGTATTCTGATTTAAATGTGGCAGAGCATATTCTAAGCAATGCCGATCCATTTCAATATCATCATCCGCAAGCCATATATAATCATATCCTGCATCCCATGCGAGTTTACTACCAATACGAAAACCTCCAGCACCACCCGCGTTATATCCTGTATTGTGATATGTTACATTCAAATCAGGAAATTCATTTTTGAACGTCAATACAACTTCAGTAGTATTGTCATTGCTATTGTTGTCGATAACAAACACAGCATCAGGAAGGATGCTCATCTGAGCAATTGAAACCAGCGCTTCGGATAATAGTTGAGAACGATTATATGTTACTAGAACAAGGGCAACATTACTTTTTGAGAGTTCGTTTGAATGCATGTAAGTCTCGAATTTTTTTTGTAAAAGTGAAAATTTTAATAAATGATATGAGCTTAAATATAATAACAAGGGTTCTTATTTTAAGAGGAGTTAATCCCATCGGATAAACTATATCTTTACTAACTTTTTGTTTAAATAACCTGTTAACTTCCCTGACAATAGAATCATTTGTTACACCTTGCTTCAACACTTTTAGCATTAAAAGCAAGTATACACTCAGTACATAATAGTCATAATAAGCGTATGACCTTACAGGAATAAACGACGGCAGGCTGACCTCAAAAACGTGAAATTTTGTAAGCTGCTTAGAATCAACGACTTGATTAACAGCTGAATTCGGTTGATCTACATAGTTATATAGAATATTGCTTGATACTGTTATCAGCGATACAGAGGCTAGAGCTTTAATAATAAACTCAAGATCCTCGCAATGGTGGACATCTACATTGAAAAGTAGATTATTTGATTCTATCACCTCTCTTCTGATAACAGTCGCACATATATGTACGGGTATTTTTTTTTCAAAGAGAAATGACAATACTTGAAACGAATCAATGCAATTGAGATCTGAGTAAGAATATTTTCTTCTTACATCACCATCATTCAATACAGTCTGATATCCAAACAAAAGTACTTCAGCATTCGACAAATTCAAATCAAGACTTTCAAATATGCTTCGCTCGTAGTAATCATCCGAATCAAGGAACATTATATATTCCCCGACGGCTGCATCCATCCCTACATTCCTCGCATTTGACACACCTTGATTATCGATAGTGATCAACTTCAAATATGGAGTAAAGTTCTGGTTAATCAGCTCCAGCGTCTTGTCACTTGAACCATCATTAACTATAACAAGCTCAACATCATCTCGATCATGAATTACATTCTGGAATTTGTCTAATGTAGACTCAATATGAGCCTCAGCATTGTAGCAAGGCATAATTACAGAATATTTAATTCCCATACTTAACCTCTTGAAACAATTTCATCCAGCGAGCTGATATATTTTCTATGGAATATTGTAACGAACTCTTCAATGCTTGTTCAGAAAACTCAACTAATAGGTATTTATTAGACAACATCGATTTTAATTTTTCGGCATACAAATTTTCATTACGGAGCTCTACAACATATCCATTTTTATTAGACTCGATTATTTCCACAGGGCCGCAAGGACAATCATAAGCTATACATGGCACCCCAGAACTCTGCGCTTCAATTAATACCATTGGAAGCCCTTCAAAATTTGAACTAGAGGCAATAATCGATGCATTCTCATATATTTTTTCAATATCGCTCACAAATGGCTTTATGTGCACATTAAAGATACCATTCGTTCTTATCTGAGATTCAAGCTCGGTCGCTAAAGGCCCTTCACCATAAATAGTCAAACTCCAGTCAGGAAAGGTTTCAGCTACCCTACTCCAAATTCGCAAGAGAGAATCAAAGCCTTTTTGTTCGACAAGTCTCCCAATAGCAACTACACGTTTAGATTCAATATTCGCCCGGAGCCTAGGTGACAATGGACTTGGATTATAAATATAGTCAACATTTTTTATGCCGTCATCAAGCCAAGACTGCTTATCCGCTTTAGTCAGAACAATTAACTTATCTAAATACTTCACATTGCGTAAAAGTTGTCGGTCACGAAAATAAGAAAGCATTTTATAAATTGGACTATTACTTATTGAAGAGTAAATATATTTCCTGTAGTTTCGGGAAAAATGTAACTCCCCAATTCGCTTGAAATCACCAGTCAACTTATGGAAAAAATCAATTTCACGACCAAAATAACTTATACAGATGTCTGCTTCATTCTCGTTTAGCCAAGCCTGTACTTTCTTTTTATACTGTGATTGTCTTGACAGATAACCTAAAATCTTTTTAAGAGGGTTATTACCTTCATAAAAATCAATATTTAATTCAACAAGTTCAACCCTAGGATCCAAAGGATAAAAAGGAGCCCGCCCTTGATTGGAATTCATAACTATCGATATTTCAAGATCTTCAAAATTATCGACGAAATAGTTAATTTTGGTAGTTAGAACTCTCTCCATCCCACCCGCTTTGTATAAAGATGGAATGAAATACACAATCTTCGTCATGGAAGGATCCTTTTTTTCATGCAATGCAACAGCAACAAAGGCCAGACCGAGTATCCAAGTTGCAAATTTATTGGCTGCTGTGCGTAAATGGCAACAATTCCAACTGCCATCATTAACGATAACTCTTTATATCTTATTGCAAGAGCTAATATTGCAAACAAAGCATAATAGTAGATAATTGAATTAACCGCACCTAACCCAACAAGAGGAGTTAGCGGGTTCTCTCCATAAAGCCCTAACTCTTGCTTACAGGAATCAGGTTCAAAATAACATCTCGATTTGATACCAAAGACTAGAACTGACGGATCGTCCTGGAGGATATCGTATGCGTTTAACAGTCTAAAGCTACGGTTATCCCCTTTAATAGCACCACCGTCATTGGAGCTCTGAAAACGCTCATAAATATATTGCTGTGTATAGTTCCCTACGGGAGAAAAACTAATAGCAGTAAATGACAGAATTCCAATAACAAACGTAATCAGAGAATTGCGTATATTTAAAAGGCTTAGAATGAAAAAAGCAGAAAAGATAATATATGCTAAACTAAACGTAATATATCCAAGCAATAAAAGAACAACTGTCATTTTGAGATTATTTTGTCTTACCCGTCGAATGCAAAGCAAACTAGATAATATCCAAATTAGATGCCCAGGCTCAAGATAGATTCCAGAGGGTCGTATAAACTCATTGTCTTTTACTACGGTAAAGGTAGTCAGATAAAAAAAATAATCCCTGCCGAATACATTAAATAACTTTATCTCGGCCCCGCCAGTTGACAGTGAAATAACAAATCCAATCCAGCACCCAATAAGAATGAACAATAATGCGCGGGAACTAATGCTAATAAATATATTTAAACCGTCACCATTTAATAGCGCAATCACTAAAAAGGAGAGGCCAATTGATACTGGGATTACTAGATACCTTACATCTGACCATTTAAAGATCAATATAAAGGAAGCTATAGTTATTAATATAATTAAAAAATAAAGGGTAATGCTTACTTTGTTGCTTATACATATAACGACCGCAAACGTCATTAGTAATAACGATATAGCAATCCCAGGCAGACCTATTAACTCGAATAATGTTGATGGAACGAGCAAAGCCCACACAATAGCAACGAATAGTATGCTTTTATTTTTAAACGATTTAACGCTTAGATTCATTTGAGATCCTCAACATGCTCACATGCATTCACTAACAGTATTGGTGAAGCTCCAAGATCGATGATCTCATTACATAGGTCAGAAATAACAGTGTTGACCAGATCACTAATACAAATAAAGCATCTGATGCCGTTCACATTGAGAACATTAAATTGTGCACTACTTCCAAATCCATAAATATCTACAACATAGCCAGCACCCAAATAACCGAGAATAATATCCTCTGCAATTTTTTCGCTTTCGATTATATATTGAGAAAACGCACTACTTTCTTCTCTGGGGTGTGGTAAATATAAAATATCTTCTATGCCATGCAAAAATGAGAGTACTGACGTCTCCAATAAACCTGCATATTCTGATCTAATCACAATATCCCGATAAACTGTTCCTAAGAAAATAGAAACTGTTTTACCTTGAGGTTTGAAATCAATCATCGAAGCATCAAACAATGGAATAAACTCCACTTTGTCAATTATATTTTCCCTGTTTTTATAAATCGAATAATGAACTTGAGACTCGTTGACTACTCTATCACGATAATATCGCCTACCAAAAATGAAGTGTAATATCATCTTAAATTTTGACAATTTTATATTTTTATAAAACAAGGAATCTCGAGTGATATTTGCTGTGCCATCATCATATGTGATTATTTGTTTAAAATCCAAATAGGATAATAGATAATGAACAATCTGGTTATCAATGCTGCCCAAATATATATTATTGATTTTTTGTATTTTTTTTGCAAATATGTAAAGTTTTAACAGTAAGCTTAAGCTGAAAGGTTGACTACAATACTCAGATATACACATCTCTCTGGATAGTCTCTGATAGTAGTATCTATTTTTTTTGTTATCAGTGTCAGTATAATAAAATAGTGAAGATGGAAGGTTAGATTTACTAGAGATTTGATTAGCAATTAATGACTGTAGAGGGGTGAAGCATATAAATAAATCCATTTCTATTCCTCACCTCTGTTACAGATTAGTCCATATAACAGCAATACGCATACAGAATTAGATAAAATCAAAGATGCACTCAGCACTGTTAAACTTATCTCTTTTAACACCAGCACAATCCCAATATGAGCTACACTTGTAATGATAGTACAAAACGCTATTTTTTTATTTTCGCTTAGATAAAACAAATAATTAACAAGCAACAAATAAGGTATTTGTATTCCCATTCCTAGTGTAAATAATGCTACCATCACTGATATATGAGCATAGTTTTCCCCCAAGAAATAAGAGTAAACATCGTCAGGAATAAAAAACAAAATAACGCCAGGAATAAGGCTAAGAGGCAAAATACGGATAAAATATTTTCTTATTGTTCTACCATTAAAAATATTTTTCTTGCAAGCCTCAAAAAAATATGGAACTCCTGCTTTATTTAAAGCCATGATAACAATCAGAGAAATGCTGGCAACCTGATAGGCAGCGGAATAAAATGCCAAAGAAGAGAGGTCATAAGTTTGAGCAACTAAAAGTCTGTCTAGTTGACCTTTGACATATAAACTTGCTTGATGAAGAATAAGTGGAAAACCAAAGCTAAAGCAATATAAAAAATTCAACCTCAATGTATTATAATTAAATTTACAATAAACAGTTCTTAATGACAGTGGTAGGGCTATCAATATGGATATAAGTAGTCCCAAGATAATAGATAACACTCTAAAAATATAATCATGACCTAATATTTCTATGAATGCAACTGTACAAAAAACCGATATAGTTGAATTCCCCAACTGCAATATCAGATAGTTTCTCACTTTTTTTTGGCATTGCTGAACTGAGCTCAGAACATTGTATATTGACTGAACTCCAGCACATATTATTGCATAAAGAATGATTTTTTGACTAAATGCATAAGCAATCGCAAAAAAAATAGCATCCAGAAGAATTATCAAACCTATCGACAGGATTATAAGATTTGTAAAATTCCTCGAGCCATATCTGTAGTAGTAACGAGAAATCGCTCCTTCAAAACTCCAGTTCACAGCGATTATAAATACACCAGATAAAGCCATAAACAAACTGAGTTGCCCAAAAGCTTCAGGATCAAGGACCCGTGTAAGGTAAGGCAATAGCAAAAATGGCAGTGCTTTAGAAAGCATTTCTCCTACAAAAAAAGCGCTCAAGCCTCGGACTGATTTGACTTTCATTATTGTGCCTTAGCTTTTTTTTGCAATAAATATTCAGCGTATTCGAAATCTTCAATATAGTCTATATCAATTGAACTCACTCGATCCATTAGGTAGCCATAAGCATTTTTGTCATAGAAATTAAACGCATCACTATCCAATTTCTTTGCGTCAAATAGATAAATAGCACCATTCAAACGATAGCCAACCCTTCCATCCGGGTCAGAATATGCCTGACTAAGAAACCCATCTAAATTTAGATCATTATCTAAATAGTTACTCCAGCTTATTTTATGTTCACATTCCGTTATCGATATAACAGAGGATGCTTTATTCTTTATGAATAATGAAATTGCATTTTCTATATCCGCTGAAGTTCGGAGTGGCGAAGTAGGCTGCAATATTGCAATTGCATCATAGCATGGGTTTTTGCCGTAAATGTATTTTACTACATCAATTGTACTCGTTTCATCTTGAGATAGATGCGCTGGTCTTAATTCAGGTACAAGAGCTCCTGCAGCTCTTGATAATTCGGCGATCTCAGGATCATCAGTACTCACATACACCGTTGAAATCCCCGAGGCATTCATTGCAGCCTCAATAGTCCAGGTAATCATCGGTTTGCCATGAAGCATTTTTTTATTTTTACCCGGAAGCCTTTTACTCCCACCTCGAGCAGGTATTATTGCTAGCACTTTCAAACTCATTTTATATTCAATCCAACTATATCTGATTGCGCCTTATTAAAATCATCCATACGGCCAATGTCCAGCCAGTATTCATGAATAGGGAACATAATCACATCTTCTTTTTTAGCAATTTCTTGCTCAAGTAAGGTTGGCATGTCTATTTTTTGTTGTCGTGGAACATTTTTGAAAAGCTCAGGGCTTACGACATAAATGCCAGCATTGACAAAGTATCGCTGAATAGGCTTTTCTTGCATGGAAATGATGCGATGCCCATCTCCATTGATTACCCCGTAAGGAATTTGGTAATCATATTCACGGACGCACATTGTTGCTTTTGGCTGGTACTTATTATGGAAATCAAGTAACCGCTCAAAGTCTACGGTGGTAAGCACATCACCATTAATCATTAGTAATGGCAGTTCAGGCGTGTTTTCAGGCAATAGACCAAGCGCCCCTCCCGTTCCTAACGGAATTTCTTCATGGACATATGTGATATTGGCGCCCCAAGAACTTCCATTTCCAAAATAATTTGTTATTTGTTCAGGCATGTAATGCGTAGAAATATAAATGTTCTTAAATCCAGCTTTGAGAAACTGTTCAAGCAGTATTTCCAGGATTGGCTTACCACCAACTTTCAGCATTGGTTTCGGACAAGTATCAGTAAGGGGGCGTAAGCGAGTCCCGAACCCACCAGCCATAATGAAAACCGGGTTCTCAAGTACTGATTCAATGGTCGTGCTGCTAAGAGTTTCCAGGCCAATGACTACACCATCCTGCATGATTGGAATAGAGAGAATCCCTTTACTGGTCATGATTCTGTGGAGCTCTTTCCGAGTAATATTCGCAGCAGCAGTAATTGGATTTTTATTCATTACATTGTTAACTTCTGCGCTCAGAGGTAAATTATTCAGTAGCCCCCTGCGAATATCTCCATCGGTGACTACACCGACTAAGCGGCATTTATCATCCACAACCAATGCCGTACGCAATGCTTCATTATTGATAATTTCTAAAGCTTCACGTACCGTGCATTCTGGTTTAATTAATATATTCTTCCAATGCTGTGTCATTTTAACCTTCTTTTGCTTTATCGCAGGACGGACCGTTGTGCGTAAACTTTTTGTTCCGGCAATGTATGCCTGGTAACTAAAGCACCGGCTGTTACAACTGTCCCTTTTCCAAGCCGAATATTTTGAATGATCGTTGCATTAACACCTACGAATACATCATCTTCGGTTTCGCACTGACCACAAATCACAGCCCGTGGCGCGACGAAATTGTAGGAGCCAATTCTGCTATCATGCTCAATAATAGCTCCTGTATTAATAACTGTATGGCTCCCAATCACAGCACCAGCCTGAATGACTGCACCTGTGAACACCTGCACTCCGGGAGCCAGGACAGCATAAGGGGATACATAGGCGCCATCCGCAACGACCGTTTCAAAAACGTATCCCTTAGCTAAATATTTTTCGTTAACTGTTTTTTTTATACCAGAGCCAGGTAATACGCCAATGCAATTAACTAAAGATACTTTTTTGGGGTCAAATTTCGCGATGTCATCATCATGACTGAGCACATCTATCCCATCAAAAATGCGTCGTGATGAGACATCAACGGTACTGACAATAGCTTTTATATCGCGATGTTGCTGTTTCAATATATCAGCAATAACGCTGGCATGGCCACCACCACCAATAAGGATGACGTTTTTTTGCCTATCAGCATTATTCACTAATAAGATCCCCAGGCTTATAGGACTTACTGGCAGGTTTATTCAGGAGATTCCAGTATAAGTATGGGGACATACCGGTTCCTGGGCGTTTGATCGCCACATTCTCATTCGTAAAACATTCCCCTTCATTGATAGTGAGGGAAGCTACGAGACTTTTCCTTGCAACGCTTTTATTTTTAATTTCTGACACGGTAGGTGCTTTCACAGCACTGCCCAATGCTTTCTCAACCTTGCGAATAGACTGTACCATCTCAGCAAGCTCATGAGGCTCAAGTGAAGCTTTGTGATCTGGCCCTTCCATATTTTTATCAAGCGTAAAGTGCTTTTCGATAATTTTAGCACCGCGTGCAACAGCTGCGACGGGAATTGTAATCCCTTCACTGTGATCCGAATAGCCTGCAGGGAGATCAAAAGCAAGACCCAAAGTGTCCATTGCACGAAGATTAATCTCTTCCATCGGCGCAGGGTACTCAGTAGTGCAATGGAGAATAAATACTTTTTCCCTCAAAGCTTTTTGGCCTTCCTCTGAAGCATAGGCTTGCTGAAAAGCATCAACCCCGGGTTGTACATTGAGGCTAGCAGTATAGCCAAATGCGATGACACCCAATGCAGCCTCAATTTCGGACAATGTTGCCATCCCGGTCGAGACTATGATGTCACAACCTGTACGAGCGTGCTCGAGGATGAGAGGAGCATTTGTTAATTCTCCTGATGGCAATTTGAGCCTTTTAAGGCCTAACTCATTCACCAAAAATGCCAGACTTTCAGAGTCGAATGCCGTTGAAAGGAATTCAATCCCAAGATGGTTACAATAGTCGATTAATCTATGATGGGCTTCCCACGAAAGTTCAAGCCGGCTTAACATTGCAAGCTGCGATTCCTGCTTTTGGGTATTAACCACCTGATAATCGGCCTGAACGGCCTCAGCGGTAACAAGGTTTACTGCCTTGAATGTCTGAAACTTTACAATGTCAGCCCCGGCCTTATAGGCAGCATCTACAAGTTGGAATGCGAGTTTTTCGTCACCGTTGTGATTTACACCGGCTTCAGCAATGATAAGCGTCATAGAGTTTCACTTAATGTCGTAGAATTTCTTACTTGGATTAAATCGCAGGGACTTAATCATTTTAATCACTTTGGTGCTTGCATCGCCTTGCCCATAGGGATTGGAGATAATCTCATCCCGCTGCATGTAAGTGCGATTGATTGCCGCTTTCAGTGCCTCATAGATAGACTCCTTGGTGGCATCGCAATGTAAGACACTTTTGGCAGCCAAACGCCCTTTTTGCCTTTCACCAATATCTACTGTCGGTACGTTAAATGCAGGAACTTCAATTATCCCACTTGATGAATTACCAATAACCGCAGCTGAATGCTTGACTGCGCTGAGGTAACGAACCTGCCCTAATGATGGAATGGCCAGTACTCTCTGCGGATGTTTAGCTGCATAAGCCTCAAGCAGCGGAATGATTTTTCGCCCGCCATCATCTGCATTTGGGTAAGTCAAAAGAATCTGATAGTTCTTGAATTCATCCAAAGCAGCCAGAAGCGCTTCAAAACTTTCCTCCGCAGGCTCATGACTTAGTGTCACAGGATGATAGGTCACCAACAGATAAGGCTGTTTTAAAGGAAAATTAAGCGAGGAGGCGAGCTCTGACACGGCCATAAAACTGCCGCGCGATAAGTAATCTAAGCCAATTGCTCCCACATTTTCTACGCGGCTGGGGTCCTCCCCCAACTGAATTACCCGCCGTTTATATTCTTCCGTAGATGTACCATGGAGATAACTTAATTTTGTTATGGCATGTCTGATCGCATCATCATATGCCCCTTCCGTAATTTCTCCACCATGCAGGTGCAAAACGGGGATACGGAGGATCATCGCAGTTTGCGCCGCCGCCAGAGCTTCGAAACGGTCGCCGAGAATAACCAAAACATCTGGCTGCAATCGAGCCAGAGCATCAGTAAAGCCCAACACGCCCAAACCCATACTTTTTGCAGTTCCTACGGACGAATCAGACGAGAGCAAAATTTCAATCTTCTCATCGATTTTAAATCCATCTTTCTCGATCTGTTGCCAGGTACTACCAAATTCTGGAGAAAGATGCATTCCGCTGACAAGGAGCTGAAGCTCCAGTTCCTTGTCATTCTGAATGTCTTTCATTAGCCAGTATAGCAATCCGTATTCAGCACGCGTTCCTGTGAATACCGCGACTTTGCGTTTTGCTGTAACCATCAAATTCATTCCACCGGTGAGCTTGGTAAATTAACCAATTGTGCTTCAATTCGTTCTGAATGTTTCAGGTCATCCCTTAATGCATTTTCAAACATTGGCAAGCGATGCATCAATTTCCATATTGGGCGAGCCATAACTTTTGCTTCATTCATTTGAGCAAGTAAGGCATCACGCGCATCAGCATTCTCACAAATGACAGCATTCAGCCAGTAATTGGACTGGGCATATTCAGGTTCTTTTACGAAGCTAAGCTCTGACCCCGCAAAGAATTCTTCATAACGCTGAGCCAGAACGCGTTTTTGCTTCAGGAACGAATCAAGTCGTTCCATCTGCCCACAACCGAGGGCTGCGTTGAGGTTTGGCATGCGATAATTGAAGCCAGGTTCGTCATGATAAAACTCATAGGGATGCGGAACTTTTGCCGTCGTGGTCACATGCTTCGCACGCACTCCTGCCTCCGGAGAACGGCAGAAGACCATGCCGCCGCCCCCCGTGGTAATAATTTTATTACCATTAAAACTTAGAGCTCCATATTCACCAAGCGTACCGGTATGTCTGCCTTTGTAGAAAGAACCCAAGCTTTCGGCAGCATCCTCAATAAGAATGATGCTCCACTTTTGGCAAATGGCGATCAATTCATCTAACTCAACCGGATGTCCAAATGTATGCATAGGGACAACCGCACGGACAGCCTGTCGCGTTTTGCGGTGAACACAACCCTGTTCTGTAAGCTCAGTATTTTCACTCAACCAGTTATCTAAAGCCTTAGGGCAAAGTCCGAGGCTTACCGGTGAGACATCAGTAAAGACTGGTTCAGCTCCCAGATGGTAAAGCGCGTTACAGGTCGCAACGAAAGTCAGGGCCTGAGTTATGACTAAGTCGCCACGTTTAACTCCAGCAAGATACAGAGCGGCACTTAGTGCCGCAGTGCCATTTACTGTAGCGACTGCACGCGCAGTCCCTGTGTATGCTTCCATTTTACGTTCGAAGTCATCAACATATTTACCGACGCTAGAAACGAACGTGCTATCTAAAGTATCCAGTACGTATTTTTTTTCGTTGCCATTAAAGACAGGCGCATGCAATGGAATAAACTCTTCCGTTTTGTATACGTCGCGAACAAATTCGATAATAGAACTAATATTCATTCGAGAGTGCCTTGCTTACATTTTGCTGTCGAGATACTTACCCGTTTCTTTATGCCCAAAATCTGGAATCATTTCAAAAAACAGTTTAACAATATCTTCCTTACTCCACTCAAGAGATGTCTTCATCTCCTGAATTTTCTCTTCAAAGTGAGACAACAACATTGGATCATAAAGGGGCTCATTCTTAATGATGCCCAGATTAATAAATCGCTCCATATCAAGCGTTTCTTTATCGGTGAAAAACTCTTCGAAATCCTTCTCACCAGTTGTATCACTCGAGGTAAACAGGCACGGCCACTTCCCCTGAGCTGGTAATGTCTTAGCCAGTTCACGCGCCTCATCCTCGCTTTCACAAAGATGAGGTTCATATCCACGCTGTTTTAAATATAGTACTGCGATATCTGCAAATGAGATCAAGTGGAGAGCTTCACTCAGTTTCGGGAAAAATATGTCGCGATTATTACCGAAGATACATGACATCAGGCAAAGCTCTCCCGACTCCTGCGGAGTGACAAAGTAACGTTTGATGTCGTTTGGTGCCACCAGTGGTTGCTGTTTTTGGATGCGCTGGTTAAAACCATGCAGCAAAGAACCGTCAGAGAAAGCAACATTGGCAAATCGAGCGGTAGAGATAGCTATTTTTTCGCTTTTGCGCATCAGGAACATCTCCATAATGCGTTTAGATGCCCCCATCATATTTACTGGATTTGCCGCTTTATCCGTTGATACGCAGAAGAATTTTTTTACGCCTGCTGCAATAGACTGTTCAATTGTTTTATCTGTATTGAGGATATTTACCTCAATCATGCGCATCAATGTAAATGGATCTTTTTCACTACGAACATGTTTTAATGCTGAAAGGTTTAATACGTAGTCATATTTTCCATCGGACTTGATGAACGCATCATATTCCGTCGAGCCAATATCTAGCGCAAAAGTCTGAAAATCACCATCAATATACCCAAATGAGCTTCGGATATCGCGCACCAATTCAACCATATTGTTTTCACTGATATCAACAACATGAAGTTTTAGAGGGTTGCGCTTAAAAATTTCTTTAGTCACCGCCTGACCAATTGACCCGGCACCACCTAAGACGAGAAAACGGGATGAGGAAACAATTCGTTTTAATTCTTTTTTATTTCCTGAAACATCTTCACTAAACAGTGCTTTAGTGCGTCCAATGAGTTGAAGGATATTATCCATGTTTTGGCCCAGTTAATTAAGAGTGGTTAGGTTAAACCATTTAGTCATGACAAAAAATATATACGCTACCGCCCCTGGCTCAACAGCTACCAGTACACTGCACGTAAAGTTAGACTCCCTGCCATCTCATCAGCCTAAAAGGAGACTGATAGCAGAAAAATGTAATCCAATATTGTCGTCCGAATCAGGACTCAAAACAAGGGTAAATCCCACTTTTCGAACACAAAAACAAACTGCAAAGGGAATGCTTATTCATTGATTTTAAAAACAAAAAACGGCAAAGGTGCCACAAGTGCGCGCTAACCGCACCATGACCTCCCCTGCCGTTTAATCAGGCACATCGTGCCTCATAAACTAGTCGACCAGCAGCTTCTTGATACTTTCCCGGAACTTAGCGCCCTCTTTCAGGTTGCGCAGCCCGTACTGAACGAATGCCTGCATGTAGCCCATTTTTTTGCCGCAGTCGTAGCTTTCGCCGGTCATCTGCATTGCATCAACGGATTGTTTCTTCGCCAGTTCAGCAATCGCGTCTGTTAGCTGTACGCGACCCCAGGCACCCGGCTCGGTTTTCTCGAGCTCGGCCCAGATATCCGCTGAAAGCACATAGCGCCCTACCGCCATCAGGTCGGAATCCAGCGTTTGTGGCTGATCGGGCTTCTCGATAAAATCAACAATACGGCTGATTTTACCTTCTACGTCCAGCGGCTCTTTGGTTTTGATAATCGAGTATTCACGCAGATCGCCATCCATATGTTTTGCCAGCACCTGGCTGCGGCCCGTTTCGCTAAAGCGGGCAACCATTGCAGCGAGGTTATAGCGCAGAGGATCGGCGGTGGCGTTATCGAGCACGATATCCGGCAGCACAACCACAAACGGGTTGTCGCCAACGATCGGGCGCGCACAAAGAATGGAGTGGCCTAAGCCAAGAGGCTGTGCCTGACGCACGTTCATGATGGTCACACCCGGCGGGCAGATGGCCTGCACTTCCGCCAGCAGCTGGCGCTTAACGCGCTGTTCCAGCAGTGACTCAAGTTCATAAGAGGTGTCGAAGTGGTTTTCAACTGCATTCTTTGACGCATGAGTAACCAGGACGATTTCTTTGATCCCTGCAGCAACAACCTCGTCGACAATGTACTGAATCATCGGCTTGTCAACGATCGGCAGCATTTCTTTAGGAATGGCCTTGGTGGCAGGAAGCATATGCATCCCGAGGCCCGCTACCGGAATAACTGCTTTCAAATTAATCATTATCATGTCCACCTATGAATGGTTCGAGAATTATAGCCAGTCGGAACGTTTTATCCAGCATGTTTTTTTGATGATACCTGGCAGAATTTTATAAAACTTCAGGGTTAATCTGATAGTTATCTTCGCTTACCAGGAATCGTCGTATTTATTTCCCCGGTAGCTGGAAGTTTAACCGGTTGGTATTCACCACCTGCTGATCCACCCGGTCGATATCCACCGATCGCTGGCCCTTTTCATTCACCGCCTTAATGTTCGCCAGCGACAGCAGCGTGTCCTCTTTCGCCATGAACTTGCCTCGCACATCCTTGCGTAAATCGAAGTTCATCGATAGCGCAGGCCCCCGTTCAGCATCCTGCATCACATTGATATTGCGTATAAAGAGATGCTGCGGTTTATTGTGCAGCTCCAGCGAGGCTCGCTTCAGGTTAAGATTGGTAATGGAGACGAACGATTGCGCGTTGCCGGAAGAAATCTGGATCCCCCGCAGCTTGTACGGCAGCGTCGTGTTATCCATCTGAACATCATTGAGGCGGAAATTTTGTGGGATTGAGAGGTAGTTACCCTTGATCACTCCGTAGCCAATCAGCATCCCGGCGCTATTCACCATATTGACATTATCAATAATGAAATTATCACAGCCATAAATGGCTACCGTCGCATTATCAATCCCCGCCTTTTTACTGAACTCAGGAGTGATATTACGGGCTTTGACATTCCGGATAATAAAGTGTTTGCCGTTTTCCACATGCACCAGCTGACGGCAGTTGCTGCCGGTGATGTTGGCAACCACAAAGTTCTTCACCGTCTGTCCTTCGGGATAGCCGTTGTCATACGTGCTGCCCGCAAGTCCTATGCCGATGCCCCAGTTGATTTTACCGTTAGTACAGTTGATGTCATCGATGACGTGGTCAGAAATAAGGATGTTCTTGTCGTTGATCGCCACGTTCCATTCGATGGCGTCACCCTGCAACTTCGTGAAGCGTCCGTTGGTGATTCTTACGCCGTCGAATTGATTGTGGAATCCCTGGCGCAGGATGCCGTAATTAGCCTCGGTCACCGTGATGTTATCAATCAGCAAATTGCGCATGGTGCGTTTATCTTTGCCGCCGATAAAAATCTGCGCCAGCGGGCCGTATCCGCTCAGGGTCACCCCCTGAATCACGCAGTCGGACCCGCGAACGTCCAGGCAAAGGTTGTTCAGGCGTCCACCGTTACCGATGATTTTACAGCCGTCCTGGAGCGCAAATCGCCCGCGCCCGTTGCCTTTCAGCACGCCGTCAATTTGCAGGGTTTTGCCCGGTGGAATGATAATACCGGTATTGATGTTGTCGCAGACCACGCCTTGCGGGACCTGCACCACATCGCTCGCTGTGAACGCATCGTTGAAGGCACGAACCCAGTCGTTAGCGGAATTGAAACGACGAATATCCGCAGCAGACGTTTTCTCTACCGCCCGAACTGCACGACTATTGAGGAGTGGCAATACGGCCAGCGCGGAGCCGGAGCCAAGGAAGGCACGTCGTGAAAGGGAGTACTTTTTATCCGTCATGCGACCTCGCTTACAGCGTTTGCAGCAGGCTGGCTAACTGAGAGTTAATCACCTGCTGGTTAAAATCAGCTTCGACTTTGGCGCGCGCTTTGGCGACGACGGGCTGCAACGTATGATCTTCAACCTTACCCAGCACCTGAAGCCTGTCGGCCAGCGCGGCGGCATCATTCTCTGGCACCAGCCAGCCGGACTCCCCTGCATCTATCAGCTCAGGAATGCCGCTGTGTAGCGTTGAGACGACCGGAATGCCGACCGCCATCGCTTCCATCAGCGCCACCGGGATCCCTTCCATATCCCCGTCCGCACCGGTCACCGACGGCAGCAGGAATACATCAGCGTCGTCGAGCATAGCCTTCACCTCATGGCTTGGCTTGAAGCCCGGCATTTCAACCACATCTTCCAGCTGATACTGCTCAATGAGCGTGCGCAGACGGCGCTCCCAGGGCCCAATACCGAGGATCCTGTACTTAAAGCGCATGCCGCGCGATTTCAGCTGACGACAGGCCTCGATTGCCACATGCAGCCCTTTCTTCTCCGTCAGTCGTGCGACGGAAATGATCTGTAAAGTGTCATCCGGCGTTTTCACCGGCCGCAGCGTAAAACGTTCCATATTGACGCCCATGCGCGACACGACAATTTTCTCGTCCGGACAGCCCATCGTGCGCAGGCGTCTGGCCCACAAATCGCTGATTGGCAGCATCACGTCACCGCGATGAAACAGCTGTTGATACTCAGAGGTGTAATGGCTGAGCACATCACGGCTGGAGATATCAATTCCGTGAAAGACGGTGGCGATTTTTCCCCGCAGCACGCCCAGTTCCCTTAGCTTGGCGGCGGTCACGCCCGCCGGGCCAAAGTGGGCGATAAACACGTCAGCCTGAAAAGGTCGGGGATTTTGTGCCGTAATCGACGAAAGGATCAGATGGCGGGCTTCATGCCCGTAGCGGCTGGCGTTCAGCGCCTGCCAGGTGGCTGTACGATACAGCCCCTTCAGGGTGTTAAGCGCCCGGTAGCGTAATTTTGCCAGCTTCCCCACTGGCTCATCCTGCAGCCAGCGGGTTTTCTGCGCCAGGCCGTAGCGCGTAAATGCTTCATGGGTATTCGTCATATCGCCCTTCAGCAGCGCGACAATCTCCACTTCATATCCCATCTCAATGAACGCCACGATCTGGTTTAAAACGAAAGTTTCTGACGACAGCGGGAATTTTAGCAGGAAGAAACCAACCTTCATTTCTCCTCCCCGATTCGGTCAAGCACGGATTTCACCATCTGCATCCCGTTCGCACGTTCAGCCTTCACCGCAATGCGCAGGCGTTCGTTGATGGCCGGAAGCTGACCCAGCGTATCCGCCACCATCGCCTCCAGGCTGCCGTCAAGCAGATGACGAATGTCTATCGCCATTTCAGGCATGCCCAGCTGCTGCATAATCCCGGCGGATTTGTGCTCATAGTTGATGGCAATCGCCGGGGTATTGAAGTTCATCGAGATAATGGCCGAATGCAGGCGCGTACCAACGGTAAGCTCACAGGCCCCCAGGATTTTGCCCATCTCCAGATCGTTGAGTTCATCCATCACCACATGATATTTCGCCGGGTGACTGATGTGCTTTTGCAGGTTCAGCGCCACCATGCGGTCATCTTTGTTGTAGCTGTCAATCCCGGTGCAGGTGGAGAGCGCAATCACCTGATAGCCCGCATCGATAATACGATTAACCACGCCGGCAAACGCTTCTTCATAAGCCTGCTGCGTCGTGCCCAGACGTTTATCAAACGGGGCAAGCTCACGCAGCGTGACCGCAACCGCTTTCTGCTGACCAATTTTGTTCAGCCAGTGTTCAACGGCATAGCTGGCGGTGAAATCATCATCGTGGTGATCGACCAGCCAGGCCGTATCCACGCCCTGCTCAACTTTGGCCGTGGTGATGTCGCTGCGCTCCATCATATTCAGGCTGACGGACTCGCGCAGGATCAGCGCATCGCACTGGCCGAATACGTAGTTAGCCAGTTGGTTAAACTGCGGATCCTGGAACGGCCCGACGCTGTGCCCAATCATGTAGAGCGGTTTTTTCGCCATAAACGTGCAGAGCGCATGCTCAAACTGCGGTGCGCCATAGAGATCGACAAAGAATGAGCCGCCAACCTGAACGATCGCGTCATAGTTACCCAGCAGACGAACAAAATCGGTAAAGCCCTGGGCAATGGCAATATTGCGCAGCTTACCGCTGTCGGTCACCCGGGAAAGCAGCACCTGATGCTGATAACGGCGACGGAGCACTTTTTTCACGCGGCCCATCACGCCCGCGGCGCTGTTGTGCTGTTTCATCTGGGTATAGAGCGGATCGCCCATTACCGGGCGGTTCAGCAGCCACGAAGAGCTGACCGGGTAGCGGCTCATCACGTCCACTTCAGCGTCCGGATTGAGGGTGTGAATGGCATCCAGCAAACCCCTTAAAATAGCGCTGTCGCCGCGGTTACCGCAGGTATGGTTGCCAAGAATCAGTAATTTCATATGTGACCTCATCAAATATTCCCCTCACCCCGCCCTCTCCCCAAAGGGGCGAGGGAGAAAAGACGTTCCGGGCTGCAGGTTAAACGCGTTGCCGGACAGTTCCCTCTCCCCTTTGGGGAGAGGGTTAGGGTGAGGGGCAGAATGCATTAACCTGCACGAAGCAGCATTTTCATTTTTTCACTGCGGCACAGCTGGCGTTTCATCTCCAGCACCAGAGGATGCCGCGAGAAGACAATCATCAGTGCGAACGACGCCGCGCCCGCGGCAATCTGTACCGCCAGCAGCAACGGCAGCGGCAGTTCGCCGTTAAGCGCCACGCCAAGCCCGTAGCTCACCGCCAGCGTTGGCAGCGACAGGTAAAACGGCAGCCACAGGCTCAGGATGTACTCCCGGTAGCTCGATCCCAGCACCGGCTTGATCATCACGAAGTAGCTGAGAACGGTATTGATGATCTGCACCAGCAGAAAGCCGAGCGTCACGCCCAGCGCACCCGCCAGGTGGCCGCCGACGATAATCGCCGGAATAAACAGGAAGGTTTTAAAGACGTTGAACTTGAAGCTGATGTCCACGCGGGCTTTCGCCATCAGCAGCGAGCCAATCGGATTGCCGACCGAGCGCAGCAAGCCCACCACGCACAGCAGCTGAAGAATCGGAATGATGCTGACCCACTTCTCACCGAACACCAGCGGCACCACGTTATTGCTGACCACCATCAGGCCCAGCAACACCGGGAAGTTGATAATTCCCACCACCGACAGCAGCTTGTAAAAGTTCACGCGCAGCTTCGCGGTGTCGTCCTGAATCTTGGCGAACGCCGGGAAAAGCACGCGGGTGATAATCGGGTTGAGCTTCATCGGCGGCACAACGGCGACGTTGTAGGCGAGGTTGTATCCACCCGCCACGCTCGCACCAAGAATGCGCGCCAGCACCAGCGTCGAAAGGTTGGTGTTCACGTAGTTAATGATGCTGTCCGCCGTAAGCCATGCGCCAAAGCGCAGGTTAGACGACACGGAGGCCAGCGAAAAATGCAGCCCCGGACGGTAAATCCGACGCCCGAACCAGCCGAACAACAGCGTGCGCACGGCGCTGTTCACCAGATACCCCAGAATGGCCGTCATCGCCAGCGGCCAGAAATGGGCGCTCACCACGGTAAAGGTGAACCCCGCCAGCACGGCGGAGGTTTCAATCATGCCAATCTTGTTGAACTCCAGCTCCTTTTGCATCAGCGCGCGGAACTGCTGCCCGTGCGGGATCACCACAAAGGCAAACGACAGCGTGCGCATCAACGGCGCCAGATCCGGGTTGTGCAATACGTCTGCGATCGCACCGCTCAGGCTAAACACCAGCACAAACACCACAATGCCGAGCCCAACGTTAAGCCAGTAGAGCGTGGTCAGCTCGAGATGGCTGATTTCTTTGCGCTGGATAATCGAATTGGCGATACCAAAATCCGACAGCGTATCGGCCAGGGCGATGATCACCAGCGACACGGTCAGTAGCCCGAACTGGTGATTGTCGATGATGCGCGCCAGCACCGTCATCTGCACCAGCCCGAGGCCGATGATGATTACGGTCGCCATGGCGGACCACTTCGCCCCGCTGATGGTTTTCTCTCTCAGGCTCATGCCGCTACCTCAATACGCTGCTTTGTTAACAAAGCCTTTGAAAATAGTCAGGAAAACAATACGAATATCGAACCACAGGCTCCATTCGCGAATGTATTCGAGGTCGAATTCGATACGCTTTTCCATTTTCTCGAGGGTGTCAGTTTCCCCGCGCCAGCCGTTGATTTGCGCCCAGCCGGTAATACCTGGTTTCACCTTATGGCGCAGCATGTAGCCCTCAATCAGCTGGCGATACTCTTCGTTGTGCGCCACAGCATGCGGACGTGGGCCCACGATGGACATCCCGCCAGTCAGCACGTTGATAAACTGCGGCAGCTCATCAAGCGAGGTACGACGCAGGAAGTTCCCCACCGGCGTCACGCGCGGATCGTTTTGCGTGGCCTGGGTCACCACCGCATCGTTCTCCATTACTCGCATCGAACGGAACTTCCATACCTTGATCGGCTTGCCGTCCATGCCGTAGCGGGTCTGACGGAAGATAACCGGGCCCGGTGAGGTAAGCTTCACGGCCAGCGCGATGCAGGCCAGCACCGGGGAGATCAGCAGCAAAATCAGCGACGACAGCACGATATCTTCCACCCGCTTGAGCACGCGGTTCAGGCCGGAGAGCGGCGTGTCGTACAGCGGCACCACCGGCACGCCGTTCACTTCATCGATGCGGGAATGGAGAATGTTGAAGGTAAACACGTCCGGAATGAGGATCACCGAGCAGGTGGTATCCGCCAGCTCGCGTACCAGCTCTTTGATGCAGGCTTCTTCCTGCATCGCCAGGGCTATATAGACGTTGTGAATTTTGCCTGCGCGGGCGTCTTCCAGCAGTTGCTCATAGTTCCCGGCCCAGTCCGCGTGCACACCGCCAGGTTTCGGATCGTGATAGCTGCCGACCACTTCAAACCCCAGCCAGGGCTGGTTGCGGAAGCTGTCGAGCAACAGCTGCCCGGCAGGCATATCGCCCGCAACGGCCACCTGGCGAATGTTGTAGCCACGGTTGCGCAGCCAGCCAACGCCGAAGCGGATAAAGCCGCGACAGGCCACCATTCCACAGGTGCTCAGCAGGTACCAGGCAAGCCACAGGGCGAAGCTGTCATTAAAATCAGTGTTGAACGCCAGCACCCCGGCGCAAAGCACCAGCGCTAACGTCCAGTTTTGCAGGAGTAAGAGCAGTTCTGTTGTCATGCGCACGCCGCGCCATGAGCGATAAAAATCTGTCATTCCGCCAATCATCTGAAAAACGACCAGCGCAATCAGCGCCATCAGCAGATGCAGATAGGAAAACGGCAGTGCAGCCCCTTTGCAGACCACCCACAGCCCGCCGAACATAATGGTTATGTCGGAGAACCGCTGCACCATTGAGATTAACGATGCATTCGTTTTGGCTCTCTCGCGCTTTCTTAGAGTTGTCATCGTTGTTCCTGTTGTTGATAGCATTCCCCTCCCCCTCTCCCCTGAGGGTGAGGGGACGGACCGGGACAGGCATCAGGCTTTTTCACTCGTCATGACAGTTGAAAAAGCGAGCCGGAGCATATCCCGGTCTTGACCTTCCCCCTCGCCCCTCCGGGGAGAGGGCCGGGGTGAGGGGCCACACGTTACTGATTCAGCAGCGCCAGAATGTCCTTCGTTCGGGCTTCCATCAGCGAAGCATCGCCGCGCGACTCGACGTTCAGACGCACAACCGGCTCGGTGTTCGACGAACGCAGATTGAAGCGCCAGTCAGCAAACGCCAGGCTGATGCCGTCGGTGCGGTCAATCTCCAGCGCATGTTCGGCGAAATGCTGCTCCACGCGGGCAATAGAGGTGCCCGGGTCCGCCAGCTTGCTGTTGATTTCCCCGCTCGCCGGGAAGGCCGCCATGCGGTCACGCACCAGTTCGCCGAGCGTTTTGCCCTTCAGGCACAGCAGCTCGGTCACCAGCAGCCACGGGATCATCCCGCTGTCGCAGTAGGCAAAATCACGGAAGTAGTGATGAGCGCTCATTTCGCCGCCGTAGATGGCATCTTCCTGACGCATGCGTTCTTTGATAAAGGCGTGCCCGGTTTTCGACATCACCGGCGTGCCGCCCGCCGCTTCAACCACGTCCACGGTGTTCCACGAAAGACGCGGATCGTGGATGATGCGCTCGCCCGGCTGTTTTTCGAGGAAGGCTGCCGCCAGCAGGCCGACGATGTAATAACCCTCAATAAACTGGCCTTTTTCGTCGAACAGGAAGCAGCGGTCAAAGTCACCGTCAAAAGCGATGCCCATGTCTGCTTTGTGCTCGATCACCGCATTGCGGGTATCGTCGCGACACTCCGGCAGCAGCGGGTTCGGAATACCGTTCGGGAAATTGCCGTCCGGGGTGTTGTGCACTTTGACAAACGTTACGGGCACATTCAGCGCCTTAAAGCGGGCTTCAAGCGCATCGATAACCGGCCCCGCTGCGCCATTGCCGGAGTTAATCACCAGCTTCAGCGGCTTCAGGTTGGCGACGTCGATATAGCCGAGCAGATGATCGATATAGGCTTTACGCAGATCGATTTTTTGGTAGCTGCCGCGCTGTGATTCAGAAACCTTCGGGAAGTCGTTAGCTTCCGCAAGGCGCTGTACGTCGCGCAGACCGGTATCACCGCTGATGGGGCGAGCGCCTTCGCGCACCAGCTTCATGCCGTTATAGTCCATCGGGTTGTGGCTGGCGGTAACTTCAATCCCACCGTCTACGCCAAGGTGGAAGGTGGCAAAATAGATCTCTTCGGTACCGGACAGGCCAATATCCAGCACGTCAACGCCTGCATCGCGCAGGCCCTTCGCCAGCGCCATTTTTAAGGATTCGCTGGTCAGGCGAACGTCGCCGCCAAGCACGATGGTTTTCGGCTTCAGGTATTCGCCGTAGGCGCGGCCAATACGCCAGGCAATGTCTTCATTAAGCTCTTCACCCAGCTTGCCGCGAATGTCGTAGGCTTTAAAACAGGTTAATTTATTCATCGTTTTACCCTTCTTCAGGCAGCAGTCAGCCCTGACTCTTCATGAGCCTTATTGATTGATGTGGAATTTATTGCCCGGTGGCGCTCCGTTTACCGGGCCTACGGTCTGTAGGCCGGATAAGCAACGCGCATCCGGCAACTCAGGCGCTACACGCGCCCGTACCTGTCGGCGTAGCGCACGATGTCGTCTTCTTCGAGATACGATCCGGAGCGAACCTCAATCAGGTCGAGCGGGATCTTGCCGGGATTTTCCAGGCAGTGCGTGGCGCCCAGCGGAATGTAGATAGATTCGTTTTCGCCGAGCAGCTTCACTTCCTCGTTGATGGTCACCTTTGCGGTGCCCGCCACGATAATCCAGTGCTCCGCGCGGTGATGATGCATCTGCACCGACAGCCCTTCCCCAGGCTTGACGGTGATGCGTTTCACCTGATAGCGCTCGCCGGAATCGATGGAGTCATATTTCCCCCACGGGCGATAGACTTCGCGGTGAATGTGGTGCTCATGGCGGCCATCGGCCTTGATTTTTTCCACCACTTTTTTGACGTCCTGCACCGCATTGCGGTCGGCAATCAGCACCGCGTCTTTGGTCTGCACCACAACTAAATCTTTTACGCCGACGGTGGTTACCAGCCCGGACTCGGCATACACGTAGCTGTTTTCAGTTTTGTGGCTGATCACATCGCCGTGGTGAACGTTGCCCTCGGAAGTGTGATTGCTGATTTCCCACAGCGAAGACCAGGAGCCCACGTCGCTCCAGCCCGCATCCATTGGCACCACGACGGCATCCGCCGTGCGCTCCATGACGGCATAGTCGACGGACTCTTCCGGGCACGCCAGAAATGCGGCTTCGTCGACGCGGACAAAATCAAGGTCAGGATCCACCACGCTCATCGCCTGCTCGCAGGCCTGAAGAATGTCCGGGCGGAATTTGCCGAGTTCTTCCAGATAGCGCCCGGCGCGGAACAGGAACATGCCGCTGTTCCAGTAATAGTCGCCGCCGGAGACGTAGGCCTGGGCGGTCTCAAGATTCGGTTTTTCAACAAACTGGGCGACATCAAACGCCACGGCATCTTTTTCGCCCGGGCTGACTTCGCCACGCCGAATGTAGCCGTAGCCGGTTTCCGGCAGGTTCGGCACGATCCCGAAGGTCACCAGCTTGCCGCTTTCAGCATACGGCACCGCATTGCGTACCGCCTGACGGAACGCTTCTTCATCCTGAATCACGTGGTCAGCGGCGAGGACCAGCATCAGCGGATCGCCGTTCGGGCAGCTGCGACGGGCAGCCAGCGCCGCCAGCGCAATCGCCGGAGCAGTGTTACGACCCGCAGGCTCCAGAATGATGTTTTCGGTAAGCTTGTTCAGCTTGCGCAGCTGTTCGGCGACGATAAAACGGTGCTGCTCATTGCAGATAACCACCGGGCTTTCGCACTCCACGCCGTTCAGGCGGTTGATGGTGGCCTGCAGCATGGTCAGCTCGCCTTTCAGGCACAGAAACTGTTTGGGATAAAGCACCCGGGAGAGCGGCCACAAACGGCTGCCGGAGCCACCGGCCATCACTACCGGAAAGAGTTGAGTCTGACTCATAACGTAACCCCGACGTCATTAGACGAAATAGCGTTGATAAAGTGTGTCAGCACGTTCGATTTTTCGAGCGTGCGCCCGGCGTACTCGGCCGCAATGGCGTTGTGCTGCGGCATGGCAAGTGCGCGTTCGATACCGTCGACCAGCGCCGTGACCAACTCCGGCTCCACGCAGACCGCAATGCCCGGATGCGCCTCACACAGCTGGCCAAGCTCGGTTTCAGCTTCGGCGGTAATCACCGCATTGCCGCCTACCGCAAGAATATTGGTCAGCTTCGACGGCAGCACCGCGTCCGCTGCGCCGCGCTTCTGGATGACCAGATGACAGTCCGCCATTTTCAGCAAGGCGGGTAACGCTTCGTAAGACTGCAGCGGGAAGAAGCGCACATTGCGCAATCCGCGTTCGGCGACAAGTTTCTCCAGCCGCGCTTTGCCGCCGCCCTGGCCGACAATCACGAACAGCCAGGGTTTATCCTGAAGCTGCTCTGCTGCCGCCACGACGTTTTCCAGCCCCTGCTTTTCGCCGATGTTGCCGGAATAGAGCACAATTTTTTGATCTGCGGGCAGACCGAGCTGCTCACGCAGCACCGCGACCTGGGTTGGATTGACGTCGCGAAAACGCGCCACTTCCGACCAGTTCGGGAAGAAAATGAGTTTGTCCGTCGCCACGCCTTTCTCCTGCGCTTTATTGATCATTGAGCGCGAGATGGTGGAGACGTTATCGACGCCGTGCAGGCCGCTGCGCTCAAAGCGGCTGGCAAGCTTCGCCACCACCCCGCCCTTACCTTTTCCGGCCATGCCGAGGCCAAGCATCGCATCGACTTCATAATCCTGAATATGCAACAGCGTGCGGGCACCGGAAAGTTTTGCCAGCAGGCGCATGCCCGGCGTGCAAAACAGCGTCGGCACCACGCCGATGATGCGGTCCGGCTTCCAGCTGCGCTGCGCCATCAGCGGGAAAAAGCTGCTGAGCGCAAAGCTGCCGAGGTGAATCAGGCGCTTGAGCGTCGAAGGCTGTTTCGGCACGTACAGCGGGCAGCGCCAGACGGTCGCCTCTCCCTCTTCGCGACGATAGCGCCAGGCGGAGTAACGCTCACCGACCTGCCACTGCGGGTAGTAAGGCGGCGCAGTAATGACGCGCACTTCATGGCCCTGCTGCGCCATCCACTCCACCATTTCACCGGTGTATTTGCCGATGCCCGTCAGTTCGGGAGAATAGTTAATGCCGTACACTAAAATTTTCACAGAAGCGGTGCCTCCGTGGTTTTTTCATCATGAAAGTAGGCGCGGCTATTGGCGTGCACATTGTCCGCCGCCAGCAGAGCCTCTTTCGTCAGCCAGCGATAGTCGTTGTGCTGATCGTCAGGCAACCTCAGCGTGCTGCCGTCCACTTTCAGGCGAAAGCCCAGCACCACGTAATGGGTGCTGAAATCCGTGCCGGAAAAGTTGTCGTCATAGAAGTGCTGCCAGACGCCGTAAAACTCGCCCGCAGACATCGGCAGGCTCATGCCCAGTTCCGCTTCGGTCAGGCGCGTAAAGGCATCGGCGAGACGCTCATCTTTCTGCACTCGCCCGCCCGGCACGAACCAGAAGCCCTGTGCCGGACGGTTATTGCGTTTCCCGAGCAGAAATTCGCCCTGGGCGTTCTCGACAATCAAATCAATGGAGATGAGCGGCGTGGAACGCACCACGGTGGCAAAATCTTCTGGCTTCAGAAACATGCGTTACCCCCGGAAGCGATGCTGATTTTCAAGGAACCACTGGTACGTGCTCGCAAGCCCCGCTTCCAGCGTCACTTCGTGATACCAGCCCAGCTGATGCAGGCGGGAAACGTCCAGCAGCTTGCGCGGCGTGCCGTCAGGTTTAGTCGCATCGAATACCACACGCCCTTTGTAGCCCACCACTTTGGCGATGGTTTGCGCCAGTTCGCGAATGGTGCAGTCCACGCCGGTGCCGACGTTAATGTGCGACAGCATCGGCTCGGTGTTTTCCTGCCACACCTCGCGGTCCAGCTCCATCACGTGAATGCTGGCAGCGGCCATGTCGTCCACGTGAAGGAATTCACGCATCGGCGTGCCGCTGCCCCACACCACCACGTCAGCGGCGTTTTCCAGCGTCGCTTCGTGGAAACGGCGCAGCAGCGCGGGGATCACGTGCGAATTACTTGGGTGGAAGTTGTCGTGCGGGCCATACAGGTTGGTCGGCATCACCGAACGGTAGTCGCGGTTATGCTGACGGTTGTAGGATTCGCACAGCTTGATCCCGGCAATTTTAGCGATCGCATACGGCTCGTTGGTCGCCTCAAGGGTGCCCTGCAGCAGCTCGCTTTCCGGGATTGGCTGCTTCGCCATCTTCGGGTAAATGCATGATGACCCGAGGAACAGCAGCTTGTTCACGTTGTGCATGTGCGCTGCGTGAATGATGTTGCTCTCGATCATCATGTTCTCGTAGATGAAATCCGCCGGGAACGTGTTATTCGCCACGATCCCGCCGACCTTCGCCGCCGCCAGATACACCTGGTCGATACGCTGTTCAGCGAAGAAATTGTTCACCGCTTTGCTGTCGAGCAGGTTCAGCTCATCGCGGGTGCGCACAACCAGCTCCACATCACCGCGCTGTTCAAGCAGGCGTTCAATCGCCGACCCCACCATGCCGCGGTGGCCCGCGACGAAAATACGTTGCTTAGTCATTAATCAGGACTCCAGCGCGATGGCTACCTCGTAGCCGTGAGCCTTAAGCAGGGAGTGTTTCTTCGCCGCTTCCAGATCTTTGGCGACCATTTCGCTGACCATTTCCTGCAGGGTGGTTTCTGGTTTCCAGCCCAGTTTTTCGTGCGCTTTGGTCGGATCGCCCAGCAGGGTTTCCACTTCAGCAGGGCGGAAGTAGCGCGGGTCAACCTCAACAATCACATCGCCCGGCTTCACGCCCG
Source organism: Pluralibacter sp. UBA7423 (assembly GCA_002470465.1). Lineage (GTDB taxonomy): Bacteria > Pseudomonadota > Gammaproteobacteria > Enterobacterales > Enterobacteriaceae > Scandinavium. Next base: position 45,122 of record DKMD01000023.1, on the reverse strand, counting down.
GTGCGTCATGGCCAGTCACGGAAACGACGATACCTTTCTCTTCCACGCCGGTGCCTTCAAAGCGCAGTTTGATGCCCAGCTGTGCTGCTGCCATTTCCACGAACTGACGCACGGAGTACTGCACGCCGGTGGCGATAACAAAATCTTCCGGTTTTTCCTGCTGCAGCATCATCCACTGCATTTTCACGTAGTCCTTGGCGTGGCCCCAGTCGCGCAGGGAGTCCATATTGCCGAGGTGCAGCTTCTTCTCCAGGCCCTGAGCGATGTTGGCAATCGCGCGGGTGATTTTGCGGGTCACGAAGGTTTCGCCACGGCGTGGAGATTCGTGGTTGAATAGAATGCCGTTGCACGCGTACATGCCGTAGGATTCACGGTAGTTAACGGTGATCCAGTAGGCGTACATTTTCGCTACCGCATACGGAGAGCGCGGGTAGAACGGCGTGGTTTCTTTCTGTGGGATTTCCTGCACCAGGCCATACAGCTCGGAGGTGGAGGCCTGGTAGAAACGGGTTTTCTTCTCGAGGCCCAGGAAGCGAATTGCCTCCAGCAGGCGCAGCGTGCCGATGGCATCCACGTCAGCGGTGTATTCCGGTGATTCAAAGGAGACCGCAACGTGGCTCATCGCACCCAGGTTGTAGACTTCGTCCGGCTGCACTTCCTGCAGAATACGGGTCAGGTTGGAGGTGTCGGTCAGATCGCCGTAGTGCAGGTGGAATTTCGGGTTGCTGGCGTGCGGATCCTGGTAAATGTGATCCACGCGCTCGGTGTTGAAGGAAGATGCACGGCGCTTGATACCGTGAACTTCATAGCCTTTCTCAAGCAGCAGTTCGGCCAGATAAGAGCCATCTTGCCCGGTAACGCCGGTAATGAGTGCGACTTTAGTCATGATAATTTTCCTCTGTAAATAGTTCAGGTTGCCCTTGCCCCTCACCCCAGCCCTCTCCCCAAAGGGGTGAGGGAGAAAACCGTCCCCTCTTCTCAGAGGGTTAGGGTGAGAGTGAAAGCACTCACGCTCGTTGGCGTATCGTTACTGCGGGATTGCCACGGCAAATCACGTTTGCCGGTAGCGATTTAAAAACGCTGCTGCGTGCGCCCACGACGGTGCCGTCACCGATCGTCACGCCGGGTGCCACAAACACATCCGTTGCCAGCCAGCATTTCTCGCCAATCACAATCGGCGTCGCATTAATGTCAAAGTGCGCGCTCATATAATCGTGACTGCCGGTACACAAATAACACTTCTGGGAAACCACTGAATTTGCACCAATGGTAATTTCACCCAGGGTATATAACACCGCGTCATCGCCGACCCAGGCATAATCGCCCAGCGTTAATTTCCACGGATAAGTAATCTTCACCGATGGACGAACAACTACGTTTTTTCCGATTTTTGCGCCAAACAGGCGTAATAAAAATGCCCGCCAGCGATACAGTATTTGTGGTGACCAGGCAAATAACGTTGCCTGTACCGCCCACCACAGCTGAACTTTAATACCACCCGCCCCCCGAAACCCTTTTGGCACCGAGAAACCCTTTAATTCCTGCATGCGTTATCCTTATATTCAGACTTTGTTATATAAGGCTTTCGTTTTACCCGTCGTGCGCAATCTGAGCATATAAGACATTTCTGCCCAGAAACCCGGAACCCGCAATATCTGGCGCTGCACTTTCTTCGCATCCTGGCACAATTCCAGATTATTTGAGGTTGACACCCCACCCATGGAAAATTCAGACACCAGACCTTTTATGCGTTTAAAGGCATAGCCCTCTTTATACATTCTTGCCGCCAGCGCATAATCGGAAGAGACCCGATACTGCAAATCGTAAGGGTATTTCTGCAATCCACTCAGCGGAAAGAAAATAGCCTGATGGCTTGCCGGCAAGCTGTGGTAGATATACCAGCCATGTTTCGCACTACGACGCACTTTGTGACCTTCGCCAAAATCCAGCATGGCATCACCGATATACATGGCCCGATCGTTTTTGTTCCTTAACTGACGCACGCTCGCGGCAATATCTTCATGGAACACGTCGCCAGAGTTGAGGAAGATGGCGAACTGACCTTGCGCCATGGTTATCCCTTTGTTCATGGCGTCGTAGATGCCGTTATCCTTTTCACTGACATAGCGTAAGCCACAGTCACCGTTGAGTTTTTTTAGAAACTCCTCGGTACCATCCGCAGAGCCGCCATCGACGACAATCCACTCAAACTCTATGCCCGGATCGCGTGCCAGATGAGCCAGTGACGCCCAGGTTTTCACCACGCCTTCATAATTTCGAAATGCAACGGTAATCACACTCAGCAGCATGTTTTGACTCCTTATTAGCTGTCCGTGAGCTTCAGCGCTTTACGCAGAATAAAAGGACAGACAATTAAAAACGCATATTCCGGGCTAAATATCGAACCGGTAAAGAACAGCGACACCGGGAAAAACAGATACAGCTGCACGCGAAAGTTTTGGTTATTACCAAATGCGCTAATCATCATTCTGGCGACTTTCGACATATACCAGGCAGTCAGTAATACGGCGAACCACGAAAAATAAATAATCAGCAGATACAGACCATTGTCTATGGTTTTGCCGACGTCCGCACCGTTAAAGATTCCGAATGATGCGACATATTCATAAAGCGATCCGAAACGCACAACGCCGTCGATATGGGTCAATGAATAACCCACCATGACCAGCGGCCCGATAATACGATAATACGATGACGACCCTTCCGTTCCGAGATCGCCAAGGCGCTCCGATATATACGGAAAGGCAAAAACAAGCCCCACTAAAAATACGGCCAGCGAAATAATTGCCAGCGGCAGCTTTTTGCTGATCGCTTCCTTATTCAGATACTGGAAAGCCCACTCCAGCAAATAAAACAGGATAAAGGTCATCACCCCTGAAAACGATCCTGAGAGAACGATTCCTGCCAGAATCATAGCATCGGTCTTAGGCGTTTTGATACCGAACTGTTTGATGCTGAGCCAAATTGAGATTAGTGCCAGAGCGAAGAATGCCGGTTCGAAATAAAGCGCGGTGGTTCGCTTACCGCCGAACTTGATAAAGTTCAGTACATAGCTGTTGGAGTAAATCAGATATTTCGAAATCGTCTCCATCAGGCTACTGCCGCCGCTGAGGATAATCTGCGCCATTTCCAGTGCCGCCAGCATCACCACCAGCGCAACCACCACATAAAAGAAGCGCAAAATCTTACGATGGTTGTGGGGGGAAACCGTTTTGAAGCGAATACTCCACACCATCCCAATAATGATGACGATGTAGACAAACAGCATGGTCGAGGTGACATACTTGCTGGCATCCAGCGACTGACCAAAAATGTAGTTAAAAAGCGTCAGTCCGGCCCCGGCCCCCAGCGCAATCATCAGCTTTTTCAGGTTGATGCGCTCAACGTAGAGCAATAAAAGCACCGGCAAAAAGGTCACAATGGTAATAGGGAAGCTTTCACCAAGCTGGGCAATCTTGACGTTAACCAGCAGGTAAATCAGCGGCAGCAGCAGATAGCTACAGATTCTGATAGAACGAGACATACTCCTCCAGCATCTGTTGTCCGCTGTACGCCTGGCGACTGCGGTCACGGAACGCCTCAAGCGTGGTGCCAAAAATCGCCTGCGCAATCTCCGCTTTCGGCTTCGTGACCAGCGCCAGCGCTTCTTCTTCAGTGACGGTCCGTCCGCCGGATTTTTCCAGCACTTCCTGCGCAGCCTCGCTTGGGGTGGCGATCACCGGCACGCCGATGGAGAGCGCTTCGCATAAAATCAGCGGGTAGTTATCAACCCGTGAGGTGAACAGCAGTGCGTCAAGCTGATTGAGCTCACTCATCAGCTGGCGCTTGTTGGTCAGAAAGCCGTGGTTAATGACGTTGCGCCCTTCAAAGGGTGAAAACTTGCCGAAGGTGTGCACTTCCACCGCATCGCCGAGCGCCACGATGTCGCGCACCAGCTGCTGATTCGTTTTTCCGTCATAGCGCAGGTCATGGGCAACAACGGCAATTTTCGGTTTGCTTCCCGTCACGCTCTGTGGCGCCAGCTCGGCGAGAATCGCTTCGGTCGCCACATCAATGCCGTTGTTAATGATCTGGCAGTGGCCTTCCCCATACAGACGGTTAAAGGCATCGGCAACGTGCTGGCTCGGAGAGATAAACTGACAGCCCAGCGCGATCATCTCGCGAAACAGCTGACGCTTACCGCTCACCAGCTGGCTCGCGCGGTCGATTTTTACCGGCGGGTAATTGGTCAGCGTCGGGCATTTTCCGCAGCCGCTTTTCCACTCCTCACAGCCGTCGAGGAACGCACAGCGCCCGGTCACACTCCAGTGATCGTGGAGCGTCCAGACAAATCGCACATCCCGCTTGTGCTCTTTCAGCTTGTGGCAGAAATCCACCACCTCTTCCAGATTCAGCCAGTAGCTGTGCAGCACGTGAAAATGCAGCACCACCGGCCCGGCGGTACGGGTTACGGTGCGGTACAGATTGTTGAGGTTGCCGAACACATCGCGATTGAACAGGCGAAACAGCGCCAGATTCGCCATTGAGGTCACGCGTGACGTTTGTTTAATGACGTTCGGGTAGTCGTCATGGCTGACGCTTTTCTTGCCGCCTTTGCCATAGCCGTACACAAAACGCGACGGCAGCCCCTTTTGCAGCGCCCGCTGGTGCAGATCCAGCGCCACGCCTGCCGCCCCGCCTTCCGCGAGACGGACGTTAAATTGCAGAATATTCATTTAATTACCTTTACCCGCGCTTTTTCACCTACCACCAGCGCGTTGTCCGGCACGCTCTCCAGCACCACGCTGCCCGCCCCAACGGTGACGTTGTTGCCGATGGTGATATCACCAATCATCACCACGTTGGCACCCAGCTCTACGCCGTTGCCAATAACCGGACACACCAGGCTATCCGGCCCGCGATTACCAATCGTCACGCCGTGGCGAATGGTGAAATCATCGCCCGCCACCACGAATTTATTGATAACGACGGCATAGCCGTGATGAATGGTGAAGCGGCGACCAATGGTGGCAGCCGCCTGAATTTCGTAGCCGAACAGGCATTCGGTGATAAAGCGGTACATCAGCAGGATCGGAGCAGCCCAGAGGTTGTTGATGACGCTTTTCTTGCGCCACACCGAACAGAAGTGGGCGATGCGATAGCTGACCACCATACAGCACGGGCGCAGGCTCCAGCTGTTAGCGCGTAGATCTTCAAGCCACATCATTTCCCCCGCAGGCCGTCGGCCAGGCGTTTGCCGTTGCGCACGGACAATAAGGTCAGCAGTGTGCGCCAGTTCATGCGCTTATTGCGGATCTGGTAGAGCGTGAAAAGCTGATACTTTTTGCTCGCCCGGTCGAACTTGTCTTTGTGCTTGCGGTAGAAGTGGAAGTAGCCGGAGAACTTCTTCGGCGACGACGTTATCTGCATTTCGCCATGATTGATGTGCAGAATTTGGGTCGCCTCTTCTACCTTCCACGGTTCGCCGTATTCCGTGACCATGCGCAGGAAAATGTCGTAGTCCTGCGCCGCCTTCAGTTCGGTATCGAACAGGCTCTCTTTGAAGCGCCAGGCCCAGCTGAACACCTGATTGCCGATGATGTTGCGCTTAAAGAACAGCTTGCGGGAGAACGGTGATTTCGGGTACAGCGGCAGGCTCGCCGGCTGGGAGTAGACTTCCCCTTCGCAGACGTAGTCGTTAGCGTACAAAAAGGCATGTGTCGTCAGCTGATGTTTGTGTTCGAGGAAGACCGAAAGACGATTCGGTGTCCACTCATCGTCGTCGTCGATACCGGTAATAAACTGCCCCCTGGCCTGCAAAATGGCCTGGTTACGCACCGCGCAAGCGCCAGAGTTAAAGTCGTTGCGAACGTAGCTGATACGCGCGTCGTCCAGCCCCGCGACAAACTGCTCCAGCTGTTCAAAGGAAGAGGAGCAGTCGTCAACAATGATCATTTCCCAGTGCGGATAGTCCTGGCGCAGCACCGATTTGATGGCGCGAATGGCCAGCTGCTGTCGGTTCCAGGTCGGCATATAAATGGAGATCAAAGGGTTTGCTGTTGTCATTGTGTTCCCCTAAAGTGGCTTGCCCCTCACCCTAACCCTCTCCCCAGAGGGGCGAGGGGACAATCCGTAGACGTATTGACGTCTTGTTACTCCGGGCGTCTTTCTCCCTCTCCCTTTCAGGGAGAGGGTCGGGGTGAGGGTAACGGTTATTTACTGTCGGACTTGTACTCGTACTCGTAGTAGCCGTAATCCTGGTAGCCGGTAGCCCGGCGGAAGATGGAGTTGAGGATCACGCCTTTCACCTGAATACCGTTTTGCTCAAAGCGGCTGAGGCTGGTTTCCACTTCCTTCAGGGTATTGACCGCATAACGAGCCACCATCAGCGTGGTGCCCGCATGGCGACCAATTATGCCGGCATCGGTTACCGCGAGGATTGGCGGCGTATCGATCAGCACCAGGTCGTAGTTTTTGCTCGCCCAGTTCACCAGCTCGCTGAAGCGATCGCTCATCAACAGCTCAGACGGATTCGGCGGCACCTGCCCGCGGGTCACCAGGTCGAAGTTAGTAATGGACGTGCGTTTAGCACAGTTCGCGATATCCGCTTTGCCGACCAGCACGTCTGACAGGCCGCTCTCATTCGTCGTTCCCAGCAGTTCGTGGGTATAACCCTTACGCATATCGCAGTCGATCAGCAGCACACGCTTGCCGGTCTGGCTGATCACCGCCGCCAGGTTGGCGCAGACGAACGTTTTACCGATTGACGGGCTGACCCCGGTTAACATCAACACGTTGTTGCTGGCCTGCATCATGGCAAAGTGCAGGCTGGTACGCAGGCTGCGCACCGCTTCAATCGCGAGGTCCGTTGGGTTACCCACCGCCAGCAGCTGGCTCTGCTTGAAGCGCTTAACGCCCTTAATCGTTTTGACCTGATCGCGCTGCTTCTGCCACTCAGAGAGCGGAATGCTGGCATAAACGTTGATGCCGTTATCCTCCAGCACCTGCGGGCTTTCAATGCCGCGGTTAAACAGCGAGCGCAGCAGCACGCCGAGAATGGAGAGCATCAGGCCGAGAATAATGCCGCCGAGGATAATCAGCGCCTTTTTCGGCTTCAGCACGCCCGGCTGGGTGATCGCCGGGTCAACGATGCGCACATCGCCGACGGTGCTCGCTTCTTGAATCTTCAGCTCCTGCTGTTTGTTCAGCAGCTGCATATAAACCTGCTGGCCGGACTCTACGTCGCGCGTCAGGCGTACGATTTCCTGCTGGGTTTCCGGCATCGCGGTGATGCGTTTGTTCAGATTGGCCTTCTCTTCTTCCAGCGTGCGGCGTTTTTCCAGCAGCGTGCGGTAGGCAGGATGCTTTTTGGTGTAGAGCTTGGAAATCTCCGCTTCGCTGAAGGTCAGCTGGTTGAGCTGAGCATCAATGTTCACCACCGAATCAAGAACGGACTTCGCTTCCAGAGACATATCCACAGAATCTTTCTGCTGGCGGTAGGCGTTGAGCTTGTTTTCAGCGGAATCCAGACGCTCACGCACTTCCGGCAGCTGCTTCGCGAGGAAGCTCAGGCTGCGGGAGGCCTCTTCCGATTTGCGCTCCACGTTCTGCGCCAGATAGTTCTGCGCAATGCTGTTGAGAATTTCGCGGATCTGGTTTTTATCTTCACCTGTATAGGTCAGGCTCAGGACGCCGGTGTCTTTACCGTTTTCCGTCACGGAAAGGTTGTTTTGCAGCGTGTTGATCATGCCGAGCGTGGAGTATTTGGTGACGGTAAACTCACCGCCCGCCTGCGCGTGAATGGCGCTGACCAGCAGGGTAACACCCGACTTACTGAGCGGCTGGCCAACTTCACCGCGCGCACTGAATCCGCCGTCGCTGGTCAGCTGGTAGCGGTTATGCCCGAGTACTTCAAGAGTGAAAACCTGGTCATGCATGCCCGCCGGAACGGTGAACGTTTCAACACTGACGCTTTCGTTCGCGCGCCCCATCAGGCGCTCCCAGCCCGCACCAAACACCGGCATCGTGTTTTTGGTGACCGCGATATCCAGATTCAGATCGTCCACCGTTTTGCCGAGCACCATACGCGACTGAATCAGTTGGATCTCCGCGTCGGACGCGGGGGGTTTGTTGCTCAGGGCCGAATTTAAATCCTGCACCAGCGAGCTGCTGGTGTCCTGCTCAATCTGCACCAATGCATCCGCACTGTAGATAGGCGTGGCGAACAGGGTATAAATCACCGCTGCGGCGGCAAACAGCGAGGTAATGCCAAGCACCCACCATTTGGCCTCCACCACCGTACCGACCAGGCGGCCAATATCAATTTCATCACTGCCCGACGCGTGCGGGTGCGCCTGTTTTACGTTATCTGTCATTGTTATCCCTGCTGTACTTTCAGTGCCTGCGCCCACTGGCGCGCAGACTGATCGAGTAAGTGGTAAACCGCTTCAAAGGCTTCACGACTCTTGCGATAAGGGTCGGGGATTTCACGCTCATTGTCCCAGTGACCAAACAGCATCACTTTGCCGCGCATCTCCGGTGCGATCTCACACAGCCGGGCAATGTGGCTTTTTTCCATGGTCAGAATGAGATCGTATTCGCGGCACATCTTGCCGGAGAGCTGACGGGCGCAGTGCCCGTCCAGGGAAATCTGGTGTACCGCTGCCACGCTTGCGGCGGATTCATCTGCCCCTTTACCGACCAGTGCGCCCAGGCCCGCAGACTCGACGCTAAGCGACGGAAGATAATTTTTCAGCAGCCGCTCCGCCGTCGGGGAGCGGCAGATATTGCCGACGCATACCACCAGAATTTTGTTGAACATAAGGGTTACCAGGTATGGATATCTTTCGCCGTATCCGTCATGTAGCGAACGCCACTGATGGTTGGCAGCAGTTGGTTGATAAGCCTGTTCCAGCGCGCGACCGGCGCGGTAGTAACGTACACCACGTCGTACGGCTGCAGCGTGAAGTTGGTGGCCATGACCAGCGACGTCGCATCGGACATATCCAGCTGATAGACGCTAGCAATCTTGCCGCTCTTGTCGTTTTTCAGTGGACGGATCACGAAGATGCCGCTGGCGTTGGAGGCGGTCATATCGATACCTTCCGCCTGGCCCAGCGCCTCGGTCAGCGTCATACCGCTGAAGTCCATTTTGAGGGTGCTCTGTTTTTTCACTTCGCCCATCACGAAGACCTTCAGATCGTCGTTGCGCGGCACGAAGAGAATATCGCCCGGGTAGAGCAGGCGGTTCTGGCTGAGGTCGCCGTTTTGCATCAGCGCCTGCAGAGAAATGCGCTCTTCTTTACCGTTGTGCGTCAGCACGACGTTGCGCCAGTCGGCCAGATCGGTCATGCCGCCGGCGTTGTTGATGGCGTCCAGCACGGTCAGCGGCACGTTGGTGATGGCCTGCTGCCCGGATTTATTCACCTGGCCTGAAACGTAGGCCTTTTGCGAGCGGAACGCCGCCACGTTCACATCCACCTGCGGATCGGTGATATAGGTCGCCAGGCGACCCGTGATCATGCTGCGGATTTCAGAGAGCGTTTTCCCGGCCACCTGCACGCGGCCGATGTACGGATAGAAAATCGAGCCGTCAGGCTGCACCCAGTTACCGGTGTCGCTGGAGCTGCGGTACTGGCCCGCCGGAGTGGTAAGCTCCGGGTGATCCCAGACGGTTACGCTCAGCACGTCACCGGGGCCCACGCGGTACTGATAATTGCTTAACTCCTGATCCAGCGACATATTCGGTTGCGCCACGTTTGGACGCGGACGCAGTTGTTCAATCAGTCGCGGGGTCAGCGGATAAACATTCACCATCCGGTCGATGTCAAAATCAGCATCCTGCTGCTTAATCACATCTTTGCCGAAGGTCGACATATTGCTGCCGGGGAGAACCGTGCAACCGCTCATCAGGATTGCAGACACCAATAATGGCATCAATTTCAGTTGAGATTTCATCATTGATTATTTTTCACTTTGGCGGAGAAATTATCCTGTGCGAATAAAACAAACCAGAATGCATTCCGATCATTTCGATTGAGAATGCCGTTAACCGAAACGAAATATAACTGGTATCATTCCTAAAAGACCGTTATCGATCCAGCAGCAGTTGACAGAATAATTCAGGCTAATTTCGCGGCCATCAGGCACGCTACCGCCCTTGGCTTTCAGTTACCAATCCACTGCTTAATCATAATGTTATACAGAGTTCCGGTGATAATTCCGCCCAGAACAATGTGAGATGGCATATAAAACAGACATGCCCAATATCGCTTCAGAAATAAAGTGTAAGTGGCATGCTGATAACGTTTATTTATGCATGTGAATTGTTGCAGTAACCGTTATTTTCGACAAGGACACAATGCCTGACAGGCCTGCTTTTAGGATAAATATTAAGAAAGCCAGATTCTTTTTAGGATTATCTTTATATTGACAGAAATGACATAACGTTCCCGAACAAAAACAGACATAACAAAGTGACAATATAATTAATAACAGAAACAATATGGATAATATGTTGTTGAGCAATAACTTCAATTTAAGATTATCCTCAATATACATTGCAATTCCGTCCACCGTTATCCATGATCCTGGTGTGACAATTTTCATATCGCAGAAGGTGTTAAACAACATATGGAATGGATTGCCGATCCCTCAATCTGGGCAGGCCTCATTACTTTAGTGGTTATCGAGCTGGTGCTCGGGATCGATAATCTGGTTTTTATCGCGATTCTCGCGGAAAAGCTGCCTCCGGCAGAGCGCAACCGGGCGCGTATCACTGGCTTGATTCTGGCCATGGTGATGCGCTTGCTGCTGCTGGCCTCGATTTCCTGGCTGGTGACCCTCACCCGCCCACTCTTTAGCTTCCGCGATCTTAGCTTCAGCGCGCGCGACCTCATTATGCTCGGTGGCGGTCTTTTTTTGCTGTTTAAGGCCACGGTAGAGCTTAATGAGCGGCTGGAAGGTAAGAACAATGACGGCCCGACGCAGCGCAGGGGCGCGAAGTTCTGGGCGGTGGTGGCGCAAATTGTGGTGCTGGACGCCGTTTTCTCTCTCGATTCAGTGATCACTGCCGTCGGCATGGTCGACCATCTGCTGGTGATGATGGCGGCAGTCGTTATTGCCATCTCTATGATGCTCTTCGCCAGCAAAGCACTGACGCGCTTTGTGAACAGCCACCCGACCATCGTCATCCTGTGTCTGAGCTTTTTGCTGATGATTGGCTTTAGCCTCGTCGCGGAAGGGTTTGGCTTCTACATTCCGAAAGGCTATCTGTACGCAGCGATCGGCTTCTCGGTGATGATTGAGGCCCTGAACCAGCTGGCGAACTTCAATCGTCGCCGTTTTTTGTCCGCTAACCAGAGCCTGCGCAGCCGAACGACGGAAGCCGTTATGCGGCTGCTGAGCGGGCAAAAAGAGGATGCGGAACTGGATGCGCAAACCGCCTCGCTGATTGCCGACCATAAAGATGAGCCCGTGTTCGAGCCGCAGGAGCGACGCATGATCGAACGGGTGCTGAACCTCAATCAGCGCAGCGTCAGCAGCATCATGACCTCCCGTCACGATATTGAGCACATCGACCTCAGCGCGCCGGAAGAGGAAGTGCGCGCCCTGCTGGAAAAAAACCAGCATACCCGCCTGGTCATCACCGGCGGAGAAAACGAAGAGGAACTGGTGGGCGTGGTGCACGTCATTGATTTGCTCGCACAGTCGCTGCGTGGCGACCCGCTGGATTTGCGCGCGCTGCTGCGCCAGCCTCTGGTTTTCCCGGAAACGCTGCCGCTTTTGCCCGCTCTGGAACAGTTTCGTAATGCCAGAACACACTTTGCCTTTGTAGTCGATGAGTTTGGATCCGTGGAAGGGATTGTGACACTGAGCGACGTGATGGAAACGATCGCCGGTAACCTGCCGAACGAAGCGCAGGAAACAGATGCCCGCCATGATATTCAGAAGAATGCCGACGGCAGCTGGACGGCCAACGGGCATATGCCGCTGGAGGATCTGGTGCAGTTTGTGCCGATGCCGCTGGACGAGAAGCGGGAGTACCACACCATTGCCGGGTTGATTATGGAGCATTTACAGCGAGTGCCGCAGGCAGGTGAAAGCGTCGAGGTAGGTGGTTTTATGCTGAAAACGCTGCAGGTGGAAAATCATCGCGTGCAGCGGGTACTGGTTATTCCACCACAGCGCGATGAAGATGAATTGAATTACGAAGTGTAATGAAGCGGCCGGTAAACGGTACAGAGGCTCTTTTTGCCCGGTGGCGCTGATGCCTTATCCGGCCTGCCGAACCCTGCAGGCCCGCGCAAACGAATTGCCGCCGGGCATTCACACCCGGCGTTAAGATTAAGCGGACTTACAGTTTGTCGAGCAGCTTTTTAACATCTTTGCCGGACTGACTGTCCTGGTTTTTGTCCGCCCAGGCTTTCAGACGATCGCGGGCTTCGCTTTGCAGCTGTTTACGCAATACCTGGTCAACCTGAAGGCTGTAGTTAAGCGCATCCCACTTGCCGTAGACCCGAAGTGGAATGGCGGTGTTTTTCAGGGTATCGATCAGCTTGCTTTCCCCCTGCCAGCCCCCCAGCACTGTTACGTCAAAGCGCATATCAGCATCTTCCTTCACCAGATCCATCGCCCCTTTGCCGCCAAGGGCCATCATCGGCGATTTTCCGCTCATGTCATTCAGCGACAGGGTGCCATTATCCAGCGTCATGCTGCTGGTAAATTCGTCAAGCCGGGTCGCGCTCTCCAGGCTTTCCTTTGCCTTCACGTTAGTACTGCGTTCCACCGCCTGCTGCACCAGTTGCTGGAAGTTAAGCCCTTCCGCACGGGAATCCAGTAGCGTCAGCTTCGCCTGCCCCTGCCAGCTGCGGCGGAAGCTGTCGGCGTCAATTTTGCCGCCCTCAAACTCACCGGTCAGTGAAAGTTTGCCAGTCAGGTTGATGGAGTAATTAAACGCTTTCAGCAGCGTGCCAATCTGAATGTTGTCGAGCTTCGGTTCAAACGCAGAAACCGGCATGCTCTGCCGCGCATCCAGTCTGCCGGGCAGCGACAGCGTGCCGCCATCCAGCTTGCCCTGAAGCTCAGCAAGAGTAAGCAAGCCGTAGTTGTTAGTGGCCAGCACGTTGACGTCGGTGAAGTTCATACCACGCCAGAGGATCTGGCCGGCTTTCAGCTGCAGCGCTGCACTGAATGCGCGCAGGCTGCTGTAATCCGGCTGATTCGTGCTGTCGGCAATCACCGGGCGCTGCTGGCGAGGCTGACTCTGCCCCTGCTGGCTGACCGCGCTGTCCGCGCTGGGGTTCGCCTGCGAAAGTAAATTGTCCAGATTCAGCTTGTCGGAATGCACATTGAGCTGCCACTGAGGTTTATCGCCGAGCAGCACGCTGCCCTCGCCGCCCAGCGTGCTGTCGTTGGCGGTCAGCTGCAGCTGACTGAAGCTCAGACGCTTCTGCTCTTCGAGCCACTCAGCCTGCAGGGATGCCTGCCCGGCAATGCCCTGTGGCGGCAGATCGGCGCCCTTAAGCTGCCAGTTGAGCTGGCTGAAGCTTGCGGTCAGCGCGTGTGGGTATTCCCCGGCGTTGACTTTTGCGGTGAAGGAGAGATTCAAATCCCGCTGATCGCGGTTGATACGACCAGAGAAATCAACGTTGGCCTGATAGTGATCGTCCTGATCCATTTGCAGCTTGATATCGCGGACGGTGACCTGTTCGTCGTCCTCATGCTGGAACACCAGCACGCTGTCAGCGACCTGCAACTTCGCGATATCGAAGGACCAGCCCCGATCTTCGGGTGCCTGCGGCAGCGTATTCTCGCGAGGTGCTACCGGTGCCTGAGCGTCCTTGATGGCTTCGGTCGCCGGGGTCAGTTCGATGACCGCCCCTTTTAGCATCACCTGGTTGACCTTCAGTTGGTGAGACAGCAGCGGCATCAGCGCCACATCAAGGCGCATGTTGTCGGCCTTCACCAGCGGCGCGCTGGCACCCGGCTCCGTCAGGGTCATTCTGCCGGACAAAATACTGAGCTGCGGCCAGACGTGCCAGCGCAGCGGTCCATCCAGCTGAAGCTGATAGCCGCTGCGATCCGCCACCTGGCGGACCAGGTAGTCACGAAAATCGTTCGGGTTGACCAACAGCACCAGCGCCGACAGGCCGGCCACAATCACGACCAGCAAAATCATCAGCGTTGTCAGAATTCGTCTCATGATGTCTCCGGCGCGTTCGTTACGCTCAGTCTTTGTCAATACGACTGGCTACCGCGCCCTGCTGGTCACGGTACTTGGCGTCTTCACGGCGGTTGTAAGGGCGAGCCGCCGGGCCGGAGAGCGGTTCAAAGCTCAGGGCGCCAATCAGCATTCCCGGACGCAGCGCCAGCGGCAGCTTGCCCGAATTATAGAATTCAAGCACGATGCAGCCGGACCAGCCTGGATCGATGCGGTGCGCGGTAACGTGAACCATCAGGCCCAGTCGCGCAAGAGAGGAACGACCGTCGAGCCAGCCCACCAGATCGGCAGGAATAGTGACGGATTCCAGGGTGACGGCGAGAGCCAGCTCACCCGGATGAAGATAAAACGCATCGCCCTCGGCAAGCACGATTTCTTCGCTCATCACTTTGTCGAGCGCGGCGCTGACTTCCGCTTTCGGGCCGCTGAGATCGATAAAGGCCGCCGTGTGCCCGCTAAAGGTACGGAATTTATTGCCGAGGCGCACGTCCACCGTCGCACCGTTGATGCGCTCCACCGGAGGGCGTGGGGAAATTGCCAGTCGGCCTTCGTCCAGCCAGGCTTCAATATCTCGGTCACACAGACGCATGCGCTATCTCCTTTAATGCCGTAAGCCCGGCCTCTGCCGGGTCATAGTGCACAGTACATAATTCAGGGGAATTATTCAAAAAACTGACTGATTTTGGCCTTCAGAATATCGATGGCAATGCGGTTCTTCCCACCGCGCGGCACGATAATATCGGCGTACTGTTTGGACGGTTCGATAAACTGCAGGAACATCGGGCGCACCGTTTTCTGATACTGCGCCATCACGGAGTCCATCGAACGCCCACGTTCGTTCACGTCACGCTTGATACGACGCATCAGGCAAATATCCAGCGGCGTATCAACGAAAATGGAGAAGTTCATCTCTTCACGCAGACGAGCATCCGTCAGCAGCAAAATCCCTTCAAGGATGATCACTTTCTTCGGCTTGATATGCACCGTCTGCGGCATACGGGTATGTTCCACATAGCTGTAAACCGGCAGTTCGATCGCTTCACCGCGCTTGAGCATCTGCAGGTGCTGATACAGCAGGCTGTGATCCATGGCGCTTGGGTGGTCATAGTTCGTTTTGACGCGATCTTCCATCGACAGATGACTCTGGTCTTTGTAATAGCTGTCTTCGGGGATGACGCCAATATGTTCATCGCCAACCTGTTCACGTAATTCGCGGTAAAGGGTGCTGGAGATGAGACTTTTACCCGAAGCCGATGCGCCGGCGATGCCTATAATGACGCACTGATGAGACTTATCAGTCATAAGTTTTTGCGACCTGATTAACCTGGATGTGAGGAAGGGTGACGCCTGAGCGCCAAACGCCGCAATTATAGGTATTTCAGCCCCCCGATACCAGTCGAAAACGACATTCCCGCGCGTTGGGATAAAAAGTGACTATTCGCAAATTAATATGTTCACTTTTCCGACGCTCCTGACCGTTTTTGCGCAAACTGCGAATTTATCTCTCAATGCTGTTAAATAATGAGCAGATGGCATAGGAAATGTAAATTGTTTGTACTAGCATGATCCCATTTACAATCCTAATGAATTCAGGCCAATTCCTCGTGAAAAGTCGCGGCCGGAAGGCCCTGGCGGAAAGCGGTAAATGAAGATATCCGAAAATAGAGCATCCGAGTCCCCTGGTCACCCGCTGTTGCGCATGGCAAGCCTTGGGCTTCTGACCTTTATCTTTACGCTTTTCTCACTCGAATTAACGCGTTTTGGAACAATTCTAGCACCTTTATGGTTCCCCACTTCGATCATGATGGTGGCCTTCTACCGTCACGCCGGGAAAATGTGGCCGGCCATCGCCGTGGTCTGTTCGGTTTCAAGCGTATTGGCCTCAATGGTGCTGTTCCCCTTCAGCGACGCCAATCTGATTTTCACCGGAATTAATCTCGTGGAAGCCGCCCTGGGCGCGCTGCTGCTGCGTAAATTTTTACCAGGCTATAATCCGCTGCAAAACCTGCACGACTGGATTCGTCTGGCCGTAGCCTGCGCCATAGTTCCGCCCCTGGTTGGCGGCGCTCTGGTCATCATCCTGGCACCCGGCGATAACTGGCTAAACACCTTGTTGCTTTGGGTGCTGTCTGAGTCTATCGGCGCACTGGCGCTGGTACCGCTGGGACTGCTCTACAAAAATCACTATCTGCTACGCCACCGTAACCCGCGTTTGCTGCTGGAAACGCTGCTGACGTTGGCGGTCACCCTGGCCCTGAGCGCAATAGCAATGTTGTGGCTGCCGTGGCCGTTTACCTGTGTCATCGTGCTTCTGATGTGGAGCGCCGTCCGTCTACCACGCATGGAAGCATTCAGCATCTTTCTGATAACCGTGATGATGGTGTCGCTGATGATGGCTACCCATCCCGTCACCCTGGTAACACCGCAGGCCTATGCGATGAGCAACGCGCCGTGGCTGCCGTTCCTGATGATGCTGCTGCCCGCCAACGTAATGACGATGGTGATGTACGCCTTCCGCGCCGAACGCAAGCACATCACCGAAAGTGAAGAGCGTTTTCGCAACGCGATGGAATATTCGGCCATCGGCATGGCGCTGGTTAGCACGGAAGGTCAGTGGCTACAGGCAAACAAAGCGCTGTGTAATTTCCTCGGCTACAGCCAGAACGAACTGCGCGCCATGACTTTCCAGCAGTTGACCTGGCCGGAAGACCTCGATAACGATCTTGCCCAGCTTGAGCAGCTTGTCAGCGGCGAAATCAATACCTACACCATGGAAAAACGCTACTACACGCGTAAAGGTGACGTCGTATGGGCGCTGCTGGCGGTTTCACTGGTGCGGCACGCCGATGGCACGCCGCTCTATTTCATCGCCCAGATTGAAGATATCAACGACCTGAAGCACACCGAATGGGTGAATAAGCGCCTGATGGAGCGAATTACGCTCGCTAACGAAGCGGGGGGAATCGGCATTTGGGAATGGGAGCTGGGGCCCGATCTGATCTCCTGGGACAAGCGGATGTTCGAGCTGTATGAAATCCCGTCTCACCTTAAACCCACCTGGCAGCTCTGGCACAATTGTCTGGTAGAAGAAGACAGAGAGCAGGTGGAGCAGGTGATCCGCAACGCGCTGCGCGCCCGTTCACCGTTCAAGCTGGAATTTCGCATTAAGGTAAAGGAGGGTATTCGGCATATCCGTTCGCTGGCTAACCGGGTGCTGAACAAACAGGGCGAAGTGGATCGCCTGCTCGGCATCAATATGGACATGACCGAGGTCAAACTGCTCAACGAGGCGCTGTTCCAGGAAAAAGAGCGCCTGCACATCACCCTCGATTCCATCGGCGAAGCGGTGCTCTGTACCGACGTCGACATGAACGTCATCTTTATGAATCCGGTAGCGGAAAAGATGAGCGGCTGGAATCAGGACGAAGCGATGAAGCAGCCGCTGCTGCACGTGCTGCGTATCACCTTTGGCGACAATGGCCCGCTGATGGAAAACATCCACAGCGGTGATATCTCCCGAACCGATATCGAGCAGGACGTGGTGCTGCACTGTCGCAACGGCGGTAGCTACGATATTCATTACAGCATTACTCCGCTCAGCACCCTGGACGGGCAAAACATCGGCTCAGTACTGGTGATTCAGGACGTCACCGAATCGCGCAAAATGCTGCGCCAGTTGAGCTACAGCGCCTCGCATGACGCCCTCACCCACCTGGCAAACCGCGTGAGCTTCGAGCATCATCTCAAGCGCCTGCTGCAGACCGTCCAGGAAACCCATCAGCGTCACGCGCTGGTCTATATCGATCTCGATCGCTTCAAGGCGGTGAATGACACTGCAGGTCACGCGGCGGGCGATGCCCTGCTGCGCGAGATCTCTTCCATGATGCTCGGGATGCTGCGTACCAGCGATATTCTCGCCCGTCTGGGTGGAGATGAATTCGGGCTGCTGCTGCCTGACTGCAACGTCGAAAGCGCCCGCTATATTTCCGGGCGTATTGTTCAGGCGATTAACGATTACCACTTTATGTGGGAAGGCCGCCTGCACCGCATTGGTGCCAGCGCCGGGATCACCCTGATTGACGAAAGCAATAATCTGGCCTCAGAAGTGATGTCTCAGGCGGACATTGCCTGCTATACCTCGAAAAATAACGGGCGTGGGACTATCAGCGTCTATGAGCCGCAGTTAGACAGGCTTCACCAGCAGCGCAGTATGATGTCGCTCGATGAGCAGTGGCGCATGGTACGCGACAACCATCTGGTATTGATGGCGCGCGGCGTGGCCTCTCCCCGCGTGCCGGAAAGCAGTCATTTCTGGCTGCTTTCTCTGCGTTTATGGACCAGCGAAGGGGAAATGGTTGAGGAGCAGGCTTTCCGTAAGGGGCTGGCCGATCAGGAGCTCATCCATGCGCTTGACCGCCGTATCTATCAGGAGTTTTTCCGTAACTGGGCACACATTGTTGCCGCACGCGGAATAAGCATCACGCTACCACTTTCGGCGGCGGGGCTCACCGGGCCCGTACTGGTCAACGAAATCCTTGATGGCCTGACCCACAGTACGATGCCCGCGCGCCTGCTGCATCTGGTCTTCAGCGCAGAAAGCCTGTTACAAGCGGGCGTGCAGGAAGGGTTGAGTCAGTTGCGTAAAGCGGGCTGTAAAATCATCATCAGCCAGGTCGGCCAGGATCTGGAGCTGTTTGAGCATCTTTCCGTCGGCAGCGCCGATTACGTCATGCTGGATCCGGAAATCATCGGCAACGTCCATACCAGCCTGATGGATGAAATGTTGGTGACCATCGTCCAGGGCCACGCCCAGCGTCTTGGAATGAAAACCATTGCCGGGCCAACTCACCAGGCATTAATGATGGATACCCTCTCCGGCATCGGCGTGGATCTGATTTACGGCGACATTATTGCCGTCAACCAGCCGCTCGACGTGGCGCTCAACAGCAGCTATTTCGCCATCAACTGACACGTTTATACCTCTCCGCCTGCGGCATCTGTCGCAGGCCATGTCTACTTATTACGACGCTAATGCTTACAAAATTTAACCATTAACCTGCTAATCAATTATTCTTTACATGTAATATACAAAAGAACAACAAAAATACTCTTCCGGTGACAGACCCGTCGCAGTATGCCGCGCCTCGCCTGCCTGCCCCACGCTGTCTCAGCACAGCTTTATCAGGACACCGACTATGAATACGCTTTTTAACTGGAGCACGACTCAGAAACACGTCGCTGTCGCCAGCTTTTCCAGCTGGATGCTCGACGCTTTCGACTTTTTCATCCTCGTTTTTGTACTCAGCGATCTGGCCAACTGGTTTCACGCTTCGGTCTCCGAGGTATCCATTGCCATTATGCTGACCCTGGCCGTAAGGCCGATAGGAGCGCTGCTGTTCGGGAGAATGGCGGAAAAGTTTGGTCGCCGCCCTATCCTGATGCTCAACATTCTCTTCTTCAGCATCTTCGAACTGCTTTCGGCATGGTCCCCCTCTTTCACCGCCTTCCTGACATTCCGCGTGCTTTACGGCATCGCCATGGGCGGGATTTGGGGCGTGGCATCTTCTCTTGCGATGGAAACCATTCCTGACCGTTCACGTGGACTGATGTCGGGCATCTTCCAGGCCGGATATCCCTGCGGTTATCTGCTGGCTTCCGTCATCTTCGGGCTGTTTTACAGCACCGTCGGCTGGCGTGGCATGTTCCTGATTGGCGCGCTGCCAATCTTCCTGCTGCCGTATATCTGGTTCAAAGTACCGGAGTCGCCCGTATGGCTTGCGGCGCGTGAGCGTCAGGAGAGCACTGCCCTGCTGCCCATTCTGCGTAGCCACTGGAAGCTGTGCATTTACCTCGTGTTGCTGATGGCCTGCTTCAACTTTTTCAGCCACGGTACGCAGGATTTATACCCGACCTTCCTGAAAGTACAGCACGGATTTGACCCGCATACCGTCAGCCTGATCGCCATCAGCTACAACATTGCCGCCATGATCGGCGGGATCTTCTTTGGCTCCCTGTCCGAAAGGATTGGCCGTAAAAAAGCGATGATTATCGCCGCATTTCTCGCCCTGCCCGTGCTGCCGCTGTGGGCGTTCTCGACTGGCTCATTTAACATTGGGCTTGGCGCTTTCCTGATGCAGTTTATGGTGCAGGGTGCCTGGGGCGTGGTGCCAACCTACCTCAACGAGCTGGTGCCCGCCAACGCGCGCGCCGTGCTGCCGGGCTTTGTCTATCAGTTGGGGAATCTGCTGGCTTCGGTGAATGCAACGCTACAGGCACGCATCGCTGAAGCTAACGGCGGCAACTACGGGATGGCAATGGCGCTGGTAGCGGGGACGGTGGCAATCCTGATTTGCCTGTTTGTGGCTTTCGGTCGCGAAACCCGCGGCGTGGTCATTTCTGGCCACCAGCCGCAGGGTACAACCCGCGAGCAGCATACGCACTAGTCGGGCTGAAATGCGTCGCTGTACCAGATGTGCAGTAGCGCATAGGAGCGCCACGGCTGCCAGCGCTCCGCATAGCGACGGATTTGCGCAGGCGTCATGCCGGAAAAGCGCTGTTTGATCAGATAGTCGTCCGGCAGAAAGACGTCTTTCGCCTGCCAGCCGCGCAGTGCAAAGTAGTTCGCAGTCCAGCGGCCAATGCCGGGGAATGCCTGAATGGCCTTCATCGCCGCCTCAATGTTTTGTGGCGGCGTTAAAGGCAGCTCACCGGCGATTGCGGCCTGCGCCAGGTGAACCAACGCTTCGGCGCGTTTGATCGGCATCCCAAGCGCTTTTAACGTCAGCGGATCCGCAACGACCAGCTGCTGCGGCGTGGGGAAGCAGGTAAGCCCCGACTCATCATCAAGCGGCGTACCGTAAGCCATTGCTACCCGGCTGGTGAGCTTCGCGGCCATCGCCACGCTGACCAGTTGCCCGAGAATCGCCCGCACGCCCTGCTCAAACGGATCGACACAGCCCGGTAGCCGCAGGCCCGGGCGGGCCGCCGCCAGCTCACCGAGCGCCGTTGAAATCTGCTGTGGTTCGCAGCGTAAATCGAACAGGTTCTCAAGTCGGGCAAGGCAATGTGCTTTTACCGTCAGCAAGCCTTCAGAGAGCACTACGTCCAGAGTCTGCGTTTCAGGATTTGGCGTGGCGCGTAGCCAACCGTGATGCTGACCTACGGAAAGGCTGCGGACGTAAGCATCTGCCTCAAAACGCTCAACGCCTTCGACGGTACGCGCTGCCAGAAAACCGAACATCCACTCCCAGTCGTAGGGAGCCTGCCACGCTAAACTTAACATCTTTTCTCCTTAGTAAGTCACTACAGCATAACGGCTTCGCGGACTTCTCGCCTTGCTTTCATATTTTGGCTTGTCCCTCGCGCAGCATTCGGCTAAAGTCGTCGCCCTTTCTTCACTGGCATGGGGAAGTTACACGGTGTTTATTGGTTTTGACTACGGCACGGCAAACTGCTCAGTGGCCGTGATGCGCGGTAATTCACCGCAGCTTTTAACCCTTGAAAATGGCAGCACGCTGCTGCCCTCAATGCTTTGCGCCCCTACGCGCGAGGCTGTGAGCGAATGGCTGTACCGTCAGCATGACGTTCCGGCAACGGGCGAAGAGACGGAAGCCTTACTGCGCCGCGCTATCCGCTTTAATCGCGAAGAAGATATCGACGTGCAGCATAACAGCGTACAGTTCGGCCTCTCCTCGCTGAAGCAGTACATCGACGATCCGGAAGAAGTCTACTTTGTTAAATCGCCAAAATCGTTTTTGGGAGCCAGCGGGCTGAAACCGCAGCAGGTGGCGCTGTTCGAGGATCTGGTTTGCGCCATGATGCTGCACATCAAGCAGCAGGCAGAAACTCAGCTCAGCGAGAACATTACCCAGGCGGTGATTGGTCGCCCGATTAACTTCCAGGGCCTCGGCGGCGATGACGCCAACGAACAGGCGCAGGGAATTCTCGAACGCGCTGCACAGCGCGCCGGATTTGCGGACGTGGTATTCCAGTTCGAACCGGTTGCCGCAGGTCTGGATTTCGAAGCAACGCTGACGGCTGAAAAACGCGTCCTGGTGGTCGATATCGGCGGCGGGACGACCGACTGCTCCTTATTGTTGATGGGCCCGCAGTGGCGCGAACGTCGCGAGCGTCAAAGCAGCCTGCTCGGCCACAGCGGTTGCCGCGTGGGCGGGAACGATCTGGATATCGCACTGGCATTCAAATGCCTGATGCCGCTGCTCGGCATGGGCGGTGAAACCGAAAAGGGCATCGCTCTGCCGGTACTACCGTGGTGGAATGCTGTCGCCATCAACGACGTTCCTGCTCAGACCGATTTTTACAGCACGGCTAATGGTCGACTGCTGCGGGATTTGGTTCGTGATGCACGCGATACAGACAAAGTCGCCCTGCTGCTGAAAACCTGGCAGCAGCGCCTGAGCTATCGCCTGGTGCGCAGCGCAGAAGAGAGCAAAATTGCGCTCTCGGATAAAACGAATGTGACTACCACGCTGCCGTTCCTCAGTCCTGAGCTGGCCGCTGACATCAACCAGCTGGGGCTGGAAGCCGCACTCAATCAGCCGTTAACGCGTATTCTTGAGCAGGTACAGCTGGCGCTGGATAACGGTCGTGAAAAACCGGACGTTATCTATTTAACCGGCGGCAGCGCCCGTTCACCGCTGATCAAAAAAGCGCTGGCGCAGCAGCTGCCGGGCATTGAGATAGCCGGTGGCGATGATTTTGGCTCGGTCACCGCAGGGTTAGCCCGCTGGGCGCAGGTGATATTTGGCTAACTCCTTTATTGAAGCCCTTAACAGGGCTTCAGATTAATGACAAACCTCGTCCTCTTTCTGCCGGATGGCGGCGTAAACGCCTGATCCGGCCTACAACTTCCTTCAATTCCAGTCTATTGCCTGAATCCTGTAGGCCTGATAAGCGTAGCGCCATCAGGCAACTGAAGTTTGTCATTAGCCTCTGTTTTTACTTTCACGACCCTCGCCTTTCCTGCCGTCATTCAGACGTTTCCAGACAGTCTTTCATATTTCCTCCATTATTCCGGGGTGTTCCGTTACTAAACTAGTATCATTCCGCGAAAGGTTTCAGGACGAGATACGTATAACGATGAAAGGCAGCAATAAATCCCGTTGGTTAAGCGCGCTGGGCGTAGTGGCGATCGCAGGCGTCGCCGTGTATTTCTGGCACAGCAGCGGCACGTCCGAATCGGGCGCTGCTCCCGCAGCATCTCAGGGTCAGCATGCCGGAGGGGGTCGTCACGGTGGGCGCTTCGGCGGCGCATTAGCCCCCGTTCAGGCGGCAACTGCCACCAGCGAAGCCGTGCCCCGCTACCTGACCGGTCTTGGCACGATCACAGCGGCAAATACGGTTACGGTTCACAGCCGCGTTAACGGCCAGCTGCTGGCGCTGCATTTCCAGGAAGGCCAACAGGTGAAAGCGGGCGATTTACTGGCGGAAATCGATCCGAGCCAGTTCAAAGTGGCGCTCGCTCAGGCACAGGGTCAGCTGGCAAAAGATAACGCCACGCTCGCCAACGCACGCCGCGATCTTGCTCGCTATCAACAGCTGGTTAAAACCAATCTTATCTCTCGCCAGGAAATGGATACCCAGCAGTCGCTTGTCACCGAAAGTCTCGGCACCGTGAAAGCGGATGAAGCCGCCGTTGCCAGCGCACAATTGCAGCTCGACTGGACGCGCATCACCGCCCCCATTGATGGCCGCGTGGGCCTGAAACAGGTGGATATCGGGAACCAAATCTCCACCAGCGATACCACGGGCATTGTGGTATTAACCCAAACTCACCCGATTGATCTGGTCTTCACCCTGCCGGAAAACGATATTGCAACGGTGGTCAAAGCGCAAAAAGCCGGGCAAAACCTGGCGGTAGAAGCATGGGATCGGACCAATAAGCAGAAGCTCAGCACCGGCGCATTACTGAGTCTGGACAACCAGATAGACACCACCACCGGGACCATCAAGCTGAAAGCGCGTTTTAACAACATGGACGACGCGCTGTTCCCGAATCAGTTCGTCAACGCTCGCCTGCTGGTGGATACCGAACAAAACGCCGTGGTCATTCCTGCCGCCGCCCTGCAGATGGGCAACGAAGGCAACTTCGTCTGGGTACTGAATGACGAAAACAAAGTCAGCAAACACATCGTCGTGCCGGGCATTCAGGACAGTCAGAAAGTGGTTATCAGCGACGGCCTGTCGGCAGGCGATAAGGTCGTCACAGACGGCATCGACCGCCTGACCGAAGGGGCCAAAGTTGAGGTGGTTGAAGCCCATACCTCCACCTCCGATCAGAAACCGGCGGCTGAGCACAGCGGCAAAAAAGGAGCCCGCTCCTGATGCACGTTTTACCTCCCGGCAATACGGGCGGGCCATCCCGCCTGTTTATCCTGCGCCCGGTCGCCACCACGCTCATGATGGTGGCCATTATGCTGGCGGGAATTATCGGCTACCGTTTTTTGCCGGTCTCTGCGCTGCCTGAAGTCGACTATCCGACTATCCAGGTGGTTACGCTCTATCCTGGTGCCAGCCCGGATGTGGTGACCTCTTCCATTACCGCCCCGCTTGAGCGCCAGTTTGGGCAAATGTCCGGCCTGAAGCAGATGTCTTCCCGGAGCGCAGGGGGCGCATCCGTGGTGACGCTGCAGTTCCAGCTTGAGCTGTCGCTCGACGTTGCCGAACAGGAAGTTCAGGCCGCCATTAACGCCGCCACAAATCTGCTGCCGAGCGATTTACCGAACCCGCCGGTCTACAGCAAGGTCAATCCGGCGGATCCGCCGATCATGACGCTCGCCGTCACCTCTTCTGCCCTGCCGATGACGCAGGTGGAAGACATGGTAGAAACGCGCGTGGCGCAGAAAATTTCTCAGGTGTCCGGCGTCGGCCTGGTAACGCTTGCGGGCGGCCAGCGTCCTGCCGTACGCGTGAAGCTTAACGCGCAGGCTATCGCCGCAATGGGGCTGACCAGCGAAACCGTACGCACCGCCATCACCAACGCCAACGTTAACTCAGCGAAAGGTAGCCTCGATGGCCCGACCCGCGCGGTCACGCTCTCCGCCAACGATCAAATGCAGTCCGCCGCCGACTATCGCAAGCTGATTATCGCCTATGTGAACGGATCGCCCGTCCGCCTTGGCGACGTCGCCACCATTGAGCAAGGCGCAGAAAACACCTGGCTTGGCGCGTGGGCCAATAAACAGCAGGCGATTGTGATGACCGTTCAGCGCCAGCCCGGCGCGAACATCATCGCCACCGCCGACAGCATCCGCCAGATGCTGCCTCAGCTCACCAGCAGCCTGCCGAAGTCCGTGCAGGTGAAGGTATTGTCTGACCGCACCAACAATATCCGCGCATCCGTCAGCGACACCCAGTTCGAGCTGATGCTGGCCATCGCGCTGGTTGTGATGATCATTTACGTCTTCCTGCGCAACGTCCCGGCAACGATTATTCCCGGCGTGGCGGTGCCGCTGTCCCTGGTTGGCACCTTTGCGGTCATGGTTTTCCTCGATTTTTCTATCAACAACCTGACGCTGATGGCACTGACTATCGCCACGGGCTTCGTGGTCGATGACGCCATCGTGGTTATCGAGAACATCTCACGCTACATCGAAAAAGGCGAGAAGCCGATGGCGGCGGCGCTCAAGGGCGCAGGCGAAATCGGTTTTACCATCATCTCACTGACCTTCTCGCTGATTGCGGTACTGATTCCGCTGCTGTTTATGGGTGACATCGTCGGGCGTTTATTCCGCGAGTTTGCGATTACTCTGGCGGTGGCGATTTTAATCTCCGCCGTGGTGTCGCTGACGCTGACGCCGATGATGTGCGCGCGCATGCTGAGCCATGAATCGCTGCGCAAACAGAACCGCTTCTCCCGTGCCAGCGAGCGCTTTTTCGAACGCGTGATTGCCGCTTACGGGCACATGCTGGCTAAAGTACTGAACCACCCGTGGCTGACGCTTGGCGTGGCGCTCAGCACCCTGGCGCTGTCGATTATGCTGTGGATCTTTATCCCGAAGGGCTTCTTCCCGATTCAGGATAACGGCATCATTCAGGGTACTTTACAGGCACCTCAGTCCGCTTCGTTTGCCAGCATGGCCCAGCGTCAGGAGCAGGTTTCCGACATCATCCTGAAAGATCCGGCGGTTGAAAGCCTGACTTCCTTCGTCGGCGTCGATGGCACTAACCCGGCGCTCAACAGCGCACGCCTGCAAATCAACCTCAAGCCGCTGGCAGAGCGCGACGACCGCGTACAGAAAGTGATTCGTCGCCTGCAGCAGGCGATTGACCGCGTACCTGGCGTCGAGCTTTATCTGCAGCCGACGCAGGACCTGACCATTGATACCACCGTCAGCCGCACGCAGTACCAGTTCAGCCTGCAGGCTAATTCGCTGGATGCCCTAAGCGAATGGGTGCCGCAGCTCATGGCGGAGCTGCAAAAGCTGCCGCAGCTCGAAGACGTAAGCAGCGACTGGCAGGACAAAGGCCTGTCGGCCTATGTGAACGTTGACCGCGACAGCGCCAGCCGGCTTGGCATCAGCATGGCGGACGTCGATAATGCGCTGTATAACGCCTTCGGTCAGCGGCTAATTTCCACCATTTATACGCAATCCAACCAGTACCGCGTAGTGCTGGAGCACGACACCCGCGAAACGCCGGGGCTGTCGGCGCTGGATAACATCCGTATCACCAGCAGCAGCGGCAACGTTGTACCACTGAACGCCATTGCCAAAGTGGAAGAACGCTTTGCCCCCCTGTCGATTAACCACCTCGATCAGTTCCCGGTGACGACCATTTCCTTTAACGTCGCCCAGGATTCATCGCTGGGCGATGCGGTACAGGCCATCACCGATGCGGAAAAAGCGCTGAACCTTCCGACAGATATCCGTACCGAATTCCAGGGCAGTTCTCTGGCCTTCCAGGCCGCGCTCGGCAGCACCGTCTGGCTGGTTCTGGCTGCTGTCGTGGCGATGTATATCGTACTCGGCATTTTGTATGAGAGTTTCATTCACCCGATCACCATTCTCTCCACGCTGCCCACCGCGGGCGTCGGTGCGCTGTTGGCGCTATGGATTTCGGGGAGTGAACTCGACGTTATCGCCATCATCGGCATCATTCTGCTTATCGGTATCGTGAAGAAAAACGCCATCATGATGATCGACTTTGCGCTTGCCGCCGAACGGGAACAGGGCATGCCACCGCGTGAGGCGATTTATCAGGCCTGCCTGCTGCGCTTCCGCCCAATTCTGATGACCACGCTTGCCGCGCTGCTTGGGGCGCTGCCGCTGATGCTGAGTACCGGCGTTGGCGCTGAGCTGCGTCGCCCGCTGGGAATTGGCATGGTTGGCGGTTTGCTGGTGAGCCAGGTGCTGACGCTGTTTACAACACCGGTTATCTACCTGCTGTTCGATCGTCTGTCGCTGACCCTGAAACGCCATCTGCCATCGCGTGAAGAGGAGGCGTAAGTGAAGTTTTTCGCCCTCTTCATTTACCGGCCGGTGGCGACGATTTTAATTTCGCTCGCCATCACCCTCTGCGGCGCGCTGGGCTTCCGGTTATTGCCGGTGGCCCCGCTGCCGCAGGTGGATTACCCGGTGATCATGATCAGTGCCTCGCTGCCGGGCGCTTCGCCGGAAACCATGGCTTCATCGGTCGCCACGCCGCTTGAGCGCTCACTCGGCCGCATCGCCGGGGTCAACGAAATGACTTCGATGAGCTCGCTTGGCAGCACGCGCATCATTTTGCAGTTCGACTTTGACCGCGATATTAACGGTGCCGCACGCGACGTGCAGGCGGCAATCAACGCTGCGCAAAGCCTGCTGCCAACCGGTATGCCAGGCCGCCCTACTTACCGCAAAGCAAACCCGTCGGATGCACCGATCATGATCCTGACGCTGACCTCAGACACTTACTCTCAGGGCCAGCTTTACGATTACGCGTCAACGCAGCTGGCGCAAACCCTTTCGCAGATTGACGGCGTCGGCGATGTCGACGTCGGCGGCAGTTCCCTGCCCGCAGTGCGCGTCGATCTTAACCCGCAGGCGCTGTTCAATCAGGGCGTGTCTCTGGACGATGTACGTACGGCGATCGGCAACGCCAACGTACGTAAACCGCAGGGCGCCATTGAGGACAACAGCCAGCGCTGGCAGCTCGCCACCAACGATGAGCTGAAAACCGCCGCGGAATACAAGCCGCTGATAATCCACTACAACAACGGTGCCTCGGTGCGCCTGAGCGACGTTGCCAACGTCACCGACTCGGTGCAGGACGTCCGCAACGCCGGGATGACCAACGCCAAACCGGCTATCTTGCTGATGATCCGCAAACTGCCGGAAGCCAACATCATTGAGACCGTGAACGCCATTCGCGCCCAGTTGCCGGAGCTGAAAGAAACCATTCCGGCGGCCATCGATTTGCAAATCGCTCAGGACCGGTCGCCCACCATTCGCGCCTCGCTTGATGAAGTGGAACAGGCGCTGGTGATTTCGGTCGCGCTGGTGATTCTGGTCGTGTTCCTGTTCCTGCGCTCGGGCCGTGCGACGCTTATCCCCGCCGTCGCCGTACCGGTATCGCTGGTCGGCACCTTTGCCGCGATGTATTTGTGCGGGTTCAGCCTCAATAACCTGTCGTTAATGGCGTTAACCATTGCCACCGGCTTTGTAGTGGACGACGCCATCGTGGTGCTGGAAAACATTTCTCGCCACGTGGAAGCAGGCATGAAGCCAATGCAAGCCGCACTCCAGGGGAGCCGGGAAGTCGGGTTTACCGTCCTGTCGATGAGCCTGTCGCTGGTCGCCGTTTTCCTGCCGCTGCTGCTGATGGGCGGATTGCCGGGGAGACTGTTGCGGGAGTTTGCCGTGACGCTCTCCGTCGCTATCGGCATTTCGCTTGCCGTATCGCTCACGCTGACGCCGATGATGTGCGGCTGGATGCTTAAATCGTCCCGCAAGCACCAGCCAACGCGCGATCGGGGCTTTGGTCGCGTGCTGGTCGCGATGCAACGTGGTTACGGCAAATCCCTGAAATGGGTGCTGAACCATGCCCGCCTCGTTGGCGTGGTGCTGCTTGGCACTATCGCCCTGAACGTCTGGCTCTATATCTCCATTCCGAAAACCTTCTTCCCGGAGCAGGACACCGGGGTGGTGATGGGCAACATTCAGGCGGATCAGAGCATCTCTTTCCAGGCGATGCGCGGCAAACTGCAGGACTTCATGAAAATCATTCGTGAAGACAAAGCGGTAGATAACGTCACCGGCTTTACCGGTGGTTCACGCGTAAACAGCGGAATGATGTTTATCACCCTGAAGCCACGCGACGAGCGCAACGAAACGGCGCAGCAGGTCATTGACCGGTTGCGTAAAAAGCTCGCCAAAGAGCCCGGCGCAAACCTGTTTCTGATGGCGGTGCAGGACATCCGCGTGGGCGGACGCCAGGCGAATGCAGGCTATCAGTACACGCTGCTGTCCGATAATCTCGCCGATCTGCGGGAGTGGACGCCGAAAATCACCAAGGCGCTATCGGCGCTACCCGATCTCACCGACGTGAACTCTGACCAACAGGATAACGGTGCGGAAATGGATCTGGTGTATGACCGGGAAACCATGTCGCGGCTTGGCATCAGCGTCGAAGACGCCAATAGCCTGCTGAATAACGCCTTTGGTCAGCGGCAGATTTCCACTATTTACCAGCCGCTCAACCAGTACAAGGTGGTGATGGAGGTCGACCCGGTTTACACCCAGGATATCAGCGCCCTTAACCAGATGTTCGTGATTAACAGCGAAGGCAAAACCATTCCGCTTTCTTACTTCGCGAAATGGCAACCGGCTAATGCGCCGCTCTCCGTCAATCATCAGGGCCTGTCGGCGGCCTCAACTATCTCCTTCAACCTGCCGACGGGCAAATCCCTGTCGGAGGCGAGCGATGCCATCGACAGAACGATGACGCAGCTTGGCGTGCCGCAAACTATCCGTGGCAGCTTCGCGGGGACGGCGCAGGTATTCCAGCAGACCATGAACTCTCAGGTGATCCTGATTATTGCGGCGATCCTGACGGTGTATATCGTGCTGGGGATGCTGTATGAGAGCTACGTTCATCCTTTAACGATCCTCTCCACCCTGCCGTCAGCGGGCGTCGGCGCGCTGCTGGCGCTGGAGCTGTTTGGTGCACCGTTCAGCCTGATTGCGCTCATCGGGATCATGCTGCTGATTGGTATCGTGAAAAAAAATGCCATCATGATGGTCGACTTTGCGCTGGAGGCGCAGCGCAACGGCGATCTGGCGCCTGAAGACGCCATTTTCCAGGCCTGCCTGCTGCGCTTCAGGCCAATAATGATGACCACTTTGGCGGCGTTGTTTGGCGCTCTGCCGCTGGTGTTGTCCGGCGGAGACGGCTCAGAGCTGCGTCAGCCGCTGGGGATAACCATCGTCGGCGGTCTGGTGATGAGCCAGCTTCTGACGCTGTATACCACCCCGGTGGTGTATCTGTTCTTCGATCGCCTGCGGCTGCGTTTCACGCGTAAATCTCATCAACCGGTAACTGAGTAACTATGGAAGAGCTGCCCGCCAGCGTACGCTGGCAACTGTGGATTGTGGCGTTTGGCTTCTTTATGCAGGCGCTGGATACCACCATCGTCAACACCGCCCTGCCCTCAATGGCGAAGAGCCTCGGGGAGAGCCCGCTGCATATGCATATGGTCGTCGTTGCCTATGTACTGACGGTGGCGGTGATGCTCCCCGCCAGCGGCTGGCTGGCGGACCGCGTTGGCGTACGCAATATCTTTTTCACCGCCATCGTGCTGTTCACCGCCGGGTCGATATTCTGCGCCGGGGCCAACACCCTGAATGAACTGGTGATGGCCCGCGTGTTGCAGGGATTTGGCGGCGCCATGATGGTGCCGGTCGGCAGGCTCACGGTGATGAAAATCGTGCCACGCGAACAGTACATGGCAGCGATGACCTTCGTCACGATCCCGGGCCAGGTCGGACCGCTGGTTGGCCCGGCGCTCGGCGGTATTCTGGTGGAGTACGCCTCCTGGCACTGGATTTTCCTGATTAACATTCCGGTGGGCATCATCGGGGCCATCGCCACGCTGTGGCTCATGCCGAACTACACCCTGCAAACCCGGCGCTTTGACCTTTCCGGATTCTTTATGCTGGCACTGGGCATGGCAACCCTGACCCTGGCGCTGGACGGCCAGAAAGGCCTTGGCATTTCACCTATGATGCTGGCCTTATTGATTGTTGCGGGCCTGCTGGCGCTGCTGTTCTATCTCTGGCATGCCCGCAATAATGAGAATGCGCTGTTCAGCCTTCATTTATTCAAAACCCACACTTTCTCGCTCGGCCTGGCGGGCAGCTTCGCCGGACGCATCGGCAGCGGCATGCTGCCGTTTATGACGCCGGTTTTCCTGCAAATTGGCCTCGGCTTTTCGCCGTTCCACGCCGGGCTGATGATGATCCCGATGGTGCTGGGCAGCATGGGGATGAAGCGCATGGTGGTGCAGGTGGTTAATCGTTTTGGCTATCGCCGGGTATTGATCAGCGCCACGCTCGGGCTCGCCGCCATCAGCCTGCTGTTTATGACGGTGGCGCTGATGGGCTGGTACTGGCTGCTGCCTCTCGTGCTGTTCCTGCAAGGGATGATCAACTCCAGCCGTTTCTCCTCGATGAACACCCTGACGCTGAAGGATTTGCCGGACGATCTCGCCAGTAGCGGCAACAGCATGCTGTCGATGGTGATGCAGCTTTCAATGAGTATCGGCGTGACGGTAGCCGGCCTGCTGCTCGGCATGTACGGCCAGCACCATATCAGCATCGACAGCGCGGTTTCCCATCAGGTCTTTTTGTACACTTACCTCAGCATGGCGGCGATCGTTGCGCTTCCGGCGTTGATTTTCGCCCGCGTGCCTGACGACACCAGTAAAAACGTAATCATTGCACGACGCAAAAGGAGCGAACCGTGAAAGTCTGGCGCCCAGGCATTACCGCGAAGCTGTTTCTCGCCATTCTCACCACCTGCATCGTGCTGCTGATCAGCATGCACTGGGCGGTGCGCCTGAGCTTTGAGCACGGATTTATCGATTACATCAAGCGCGGCAACGAGCAGCGTTTACAGCTGTTAAGCGATGCGCTTGCCGAGCAGTACGCGACGCACAATAACAACTGGCGCTTCCTGCGCGGCAATGACCGCTTTATCTTCCAGATCCTGCGCTCGTTCGAACATGACGGCCCTGATGATAAACGCGGTCCAGGAGCAGGCCCGGACGATCGTCGCGGCCCGCCTGAAATGCCCCCCCACGGCTGGCGCACCCAGTTCTGGGTAGTTGACCAGAATGCCAAAGTGCTGGTTGGCCCACGTTCACCGGTGCCAAAGGATGGAACCCGCCGCGGCATCGTAGTGAACGGCATCGAAGTTGGCGCCGTCATCGCTTCACCGGTGGAAAGGCTGACCCGCAATACCGACATTAACTTTGACCGTCAGCAGCGCCGCACCAGCTGGCTTATTGTGGCACTGGCAACCTTGCTGGCTGCTCTCGCCACCTTCCCGCTGGCGCGTGGGCTGCTCGCCCCGGTAAAACGTCTTGTGGAAGGCACCCACCGGCTGGCCGCAGGAGATTTCTCGACTCGTGTCGCCGCGACCGGAACCGATGAACTGGGGCGTCTGGCGCAGGACTTTAACCAGCTGGCAAGCACGCTGGAGCGCAATCAGCAGATGCGCCGCGACTTTATGGCAGACATTTCCCACGAGCTGCGCACCCCGCTGGCCGTGCTGCGCGGCGAGCTGGAAGCTATTCAGGATGGCGTGCGGAAATTCACCCCGGAATCGGTGGCTTCGCTGCAGGCAGAAGTTGGCACGCTTACCAAGCTGGTGGACGATCTCCATCAGCTGTCGATGTCCGACGAAGGCGCATTGGCCTATCAGAAAACCTCGCTGGACATCATCTCGCTGCTGGAGATGGCTGCGGGCGCTTTCCGCGAGCGCTTTGCCAGCCGCGGGCTGAATATCAGCCTCAAGCTGCCGGAACGCGCGATGGTGTTTGGCGACCGGGATCGCCTGATGCAGCTGTTTAACAACCTGCTGGAAAACAGCCTCCGCTATACCGATCCCGACGGCCAGCTGCAAATCTCGGCGGAAAGAACGGGCCATAATCTGATCCTGACCTTCGCCGACAGCGCCCCTGGCGTCACCGATGAACAACTGCAAATGCTCTGCGAACGTTTCTACCGCACTGAAGGCTCACGCAACCGCGCCAGCGGTGGCTCGGGCCTGGGGCTTGCTATCTGCGTGAACATCGTCGCCGCCCACGGTGGCCAGCTTCGCGCCGTGCATTCGCCTTTTGGTGGGGTTAGCATTAAAGTAGATTTACCTCTGGACCGCGACTTACCGGGAACCGTATGACCGAATTACCGATTGATGATAAAACCCCGCGCATCCTGATTGTTGAGGACGAGCCAAAACTGGGCCAGCTGCTGATTGATTATCTGCTGGCCGCCAACTACGCGCCGACGCTGATTAATCATGGCGATAAGGTGCTGAATTATGTCCATCAGACGCCGCCGGATCTGATCCTACTCGATCTGATGCTGCCGGGCACAGACGGGCTGACGCTGTGCCGTGAAATCCGCCGCTTCTCCGAAGTACCCATCGTCATGGTGACCGCTAAAATCGAGGAGATTGACCGCCTGCTGGGGCTGGAAATTGGCGCAGACGATTACATCTGCAAACCTTACAGCCCACGAGAAGTGGTGGCGCGCGTCAAAACCATTCTGCGCCGCTGCCGCCCTCACCGTGAACTGCAGGCCATGGATGCGGAAAGCCCGCTTATCGTCGATGAAAGTCGCTTCCAGGCCTCATGGCGAAACAAGCTGCTGGACTTAACGCCGGCGGAGTTTCGCCTGCTGAAAACGCTGTCTCAGGAGCCGGGCAAAGTCTTTTCGCGCGAACAGTTGCTCAATCATTTATATGACGACTACCGTGTGGTGACCGACCGCACCATCGACAGCCACATCAAAAACCTGCGCCGCAAGCTCGAAGCACAGGATGCCGAGCAGTCTTTTATTCGCGCGGTGTACGGCGTGGGCTATCGCTGGGAAGCGGATTCCTGCCGTTTTGCTTAGGTTTTGCCGGGAGGCGCTGACGCTTACCCGGCCTACGATTTTCTGTAGGCCCGTGCAAATGAAGTGCCGCCGGGCATAGCCTCAAAGCAAAAGGTTTACTCCCCTGCCCCGCGGCGCTACAATTCCCGCCCTTAATGTAGGGGAACCTCCCCGCCCGCTCCGTCCGTGAGCGAGTCTGACCTGTCATCAGAACGAGAAAATCATGTTTAAACCGGAACTCCTTTCCCCGGCGGGAACGCTGCAAAATATGCGTTACGCTTTCGCCTATGGCGCCGATGCTGTTTACGCGGGCCAGCCGCGCTACTCCCTGCGCGTGCGCAACAACGAATTCAACCACGAGAATTTGCAGCTGGGTATCAACGAAGCCCACGCGCTCGGTAAAAAATTCTACGTCGTGGTGAACATTGCGCCGCACAACGCAAAGCTGAAAACGTTTATTCGCGACCTGCAGCCGGTGGTGGAAATGGGGCCGGATGCGCTGATCATGTCTGACCCTGGCCTGATCATGCTGGTGCGCGAGCACTTCCCTCAGATGGATATTCACCTCTCCGTACAGGCGAACGCCGTCAACTGGGCGACCGTGAAGTTCTGGAAACAGATGGGCCTGACCCGCGTGATCCTCTCCCGCGAGCTGTCGCTGGAAGAAATCGAAGAGATCCGCACCCAGGTCCCGGACATGGAGATTGAAATCTTCGTCCACGGCGCGCTGTGCATGGCCTATTCCGGCCGCTGCCTGCTTTCCGGCTATATCAACAAGCGCGACCCGAACCAGGGCACCTGCACCAACGCCTGCCGCTGGGAATATAACGTTCAGGAAGGCAAAGAGGACGATATCGGCAACATCGTGCACAAGCATGAGCCGATCCCGGTGCAAAATATCGAGCCGACCCTTGGTGAAGGCCAGCCGACCGACAGCGTATTTATGATTGAAGAAGCCAAGCGTCCGGGTGAATACATGACCGCTTTCGAAGACGAGCACGGCACCTATATCATGAACTCCAAAGATCTGCGCGCCATCGCGCACGTGGAGCGCCTGACGCAGATGGGCGTGCACTCCCTGAAAATTGAAGGCCGTACCAAATCCTATTACTACTGCGCCCGCACCGCGCAGGTGTATCGCAAGGCCATCGACGATGCCGCTGCGGGTAAGCCTTTTGACGAATCATTGCTGGAAACCCTCGAAGGGTTGGCGCACCGCGGCTACACCGAGGGCTTCCTGCGCCGGCACACCCATGACAGCTATCAGAACTACGAGCATGGCTATTCCGTATCCGAGCGCCAGCAGTTTGTGGGCGATTTCACCGGCGAGCGCAAAGGCAACCTCGCCGCCGTGGCGGTAAAAAATAAGTTCCTCAAAGGCGACAGCCTGGAGCTGATGACCCCGCAGGGCAACGTGAACTTCGTGCTGGAGCACATGGAAAACAGCAAAGGCCAGCCGACCGACGTCGCGCCAGGCGACGGTCATACGGTGTGGATCCCGGTCCCGGAAGAGATCAGCCTCGACTATGCGCTATTGATGCGCAACTTCGTGGGACAGCAAACCACCGTGAATCCTCACGCGAAGTGATTTAGCATAGTTATTTTTTCGTTGTGGGAAAATTCTTAGAATCGGATCACATACCGCTTCGCTTGATAAGGGTATTATCCGAGGCGCTGAAAAACATAACCCATAAATGCTAGCTGTACCAGGAACCACCTCCTTAGCCTGCGTAATCTCCCTTACGCGGGCTAATTTTTTTGTTTTAACACGATGGGCCGTACAGCTGCGCTAGCGCTGAAATGTGATGTGAACAGTTCCGCTCTCAGCCGTTTGCGAAGTGACCTTATAACCGGCCTCCAGACCACGCAGATCGTCCCACAGACGTATGCCACCTCCGAGAAGAATGGGAGTAATGGCAACGTGAAGGCGGTCGATGAGTCCGGCTCTGAGATAGTCGCGAACAATTGTCGGTCCGCCACCTATGCGAACATCCCTGCCCCTGGCGACTGCTGCTGCACGCTTCAGCGCATCGGCCGGCGATGCCGTAATGAAGTGGAAAGTGGTTCCACCGCTCATTTCAATAGCAGGCCGTGGCTTGTTTGTCAGGACGAAGACCGGATAGTGAAATGGAGGCTCATCTCCCCACCATCCCTTCCAGTTCGGATCGTCGGGATAGTTGTGCAGTCCAAACTTACCGGCTCCCATGATCTCTGCCCCGACGTTCTCAAAGTAGTCCTTCGCATAATCATCGTCCAGGCCAGTAGTGCCCTGGCCACTGGTGTCATGGAGAACGCGCTCCCGAAAAGTCCGGGTAGCAACATAAGCCCCCACCAGGCGCGACCAGTCCTCGCCGAAGGGCTTTTCTGGAGTTTGATCCGTCGTGGTGGCGAAACCATCGAGCGAGATTATAAGATCAGCACGAACCAACATATAAATCCTCCAGGTATTAAGGTTAATGTTACGTAAAGATTCTCCCGGCACTGCTACATTCAGCCTGTGCGATCGCCATGAGAATTTCAATGCCTCGGGCACTATTTCCAGCCCTTCCTGATGATATAAAAATCAATCCCCAAAATAATGACAGAGGGTTGCGTCCTCCTTGTTTAAGGATAGTGTTGCATCGACCCATTAACTCACAGCCCTTGGCGGGCTTATTTTTTTGTCTGCTATTCAGCCCCATTTCAGCCTATTCCCCAGGCGCATCCCTGCTTCCTGCGTTACACTTTTATCATGTTGAATAAATGGATAAAAAGATGACTGACTTTCCACCTGGCTTACTGATCCTGAACGGCAAAGGCGCGGGCAATCCAGAGCTGCGCGAAGCCATTAACCAGCTTCGCGATGAGGGCGTGGAGATCC
This sequence comes from Pluralibacter sp. UBA7423, assembly GCA_002470465.1. Lineage (GTDB taxonomy): Bacteria > Pseudomonadota > Gammaproteobacteria > Enterobacterales > Enterobacteriaceae > Scandinavium. The sequence goes on along the minus strand of DKMD01000023.1, from coordinate 7,945 downwards.
ACGTGCGGGTGACATGGGAGAAAGGGGATGCCGCTCGCTATCTTGAAGAAGCCTGTGAGCTGGGCGTGGCGACGGTGATCGCAGGCGGCGGCGACGGCACGATCAATGAAGTGGCGACGGCGTTAATTCACTGCAAACACCCGCATACGCCGGCGCTCGGCCTTTTACCGCTAGGCACTGCCAACGATTTTGCCACCAGCGTCGGTGTACCTGGCGAACTGGATAAAGCGCTGAAGCTGGCGATGGCGGGAAATGCCGCGGCTATCGATATCGCCCGGGTGAACGAAAAAACCTGCTTTATCAATATGGCGACCGGCGGTTTCGGGACGAGAATTACCAGCGAGACGCCAGAAAAGCTGAAGGCAGCGCTGGGCGGCGTCTCTTATCTGATTCACGGTCTGATGCGGCCTGATACGCTGAAAGCCGACCGCTGTGAAATTCGTGGAGAAGGATTCCACTGGCAAGGCGACGCACTGGTGATAGGCATTGGCAACGGGCGTCAGGCCGGAGGCGGCCAGCAGCTTTGCCCGGACGCACTCATTAATGACGGCCTGCTTCATCTGCGCATCTTTACCGGCGAAGAACTGCTTCCGGCTCTGCTCACCACGCTTTCAAGCCCGCAGGAGAGCCCTAACCTGATTGATGGCGTGTCGTCGTGGTTTGAAATTTCCGCCCCGCACGACATCACGTTTAACCTGGACGGCGAGCCGGTGAGCGGCCGGGAATTTCGTATCGAGATTTTGCCGCACGCTCTGAAATGCCGCCTGCCGCCAGGCTGCCCTTTACTGCGCTAGCGGCGAAAAAAGCCTCCCAAATTCAGGAGGCTTTTTTCAGCAGGCGATCAGGCGATGGTGACTTTTTCGTCCAGATAAACATCCTGCACCGAGTTTATCAGCTTCACGCCCTCAGCCATCGATTTCTTAAACGCTTTGCGACCAAGAATAAGTCCCATACCGCCCGCACGTTTATTAATCACCGCCGTGCGAACCGCGTCGGCCTGATCATTATCCCCGGCAGCACCGCCGGAGTTAATTAACCCGGCGCGCCCCATATAGCAGTTTGCCAGCTGGTAACGCACCAGATCGATAGGATTGTCGGTGGTGAGCTTGCTGTAAACGCGCTCATCGGTGTAGCCGAAATTGACGGCCTTGTAGCCACCGTTATTTTCCGCCATTTTTTGCTTCACGATATCGGCGCCGATAGTGGTCGCAAGGTGGTTGGCCTGTCCGGTCAAATCCGCCGAAACGTGATAGTCGACGCCGTCTTTCTTAAAGGCAGAATTTCGCAGGTAGGCCCACAGTACCGTCACCATCCCCAGCTCGTGCGCACGTTCAAAGGCGGCTGAAATCTCCTCAATCTGGCGACGAGACTCTTCCGAACCAAAATAGATAGTCGCCCCAACGGCCACCGCGCCCATGTTAAAAGCCTGCTCGACGCTGGCATAGAGGGTTTGATCGAAGGTGTTCGGGTAGCTCAGCGTTTCATTGTGGTTGAGCTTCACGAGGAAAGGAATGCGGTGCGCATAGCGGCGCGATACGCTCGCCAGCACGCCATAAGTGGAGGCCACACAGTTACAGCCTGCCTCAATCGCCAGCTCGACAATGTTTTTCGGGTCAAAATAGAGCGGATTTGCCGCAAACGATGCGCCCGCAGAGTGCTCAACGCCCTGGTCTACCGGTAAAATAGAGAGATAGCCGGTGCCCGCCAGGCGGCCGGTGTTGTACAGCGTCTGCATGTTCCGCAGCACGGCAGGTGGGCGGTTATTGTCGATCATCACGCGGTCAACATAATCGGGACCGGGAAGATAAAGCTGCCCGGACGGAATGGTCATACAACGATGCTGTAAAAGGCTGTCGGCGTCTTTGCCAAGCAACTGCGCAATATCAGTCATAGCGATAACTCCCGTAAGTGCCCGTAAAAACGAGCATGAATGTCCTGGGCCTGATTTCAGGCAACCCTAAGCCTGGACCTCTGGACCTGATTTTTCCAGCCTATTCGTGCGCTTTTAAGCACAATCCGCTGGCACGATTCAGGTGCAGAAAAGTGTTAAGTCGCTCAAGGAATCATCTCAAAGGTATTTTAAAGGTATTATTCAATGGTAGTGTGCAGGCGTACCTTACCTGTCATGAAGGATTTAAAGATGAAAACTACGGTAAAGCTGTCGTTCATGATGTTCGTAGAGTGGTTTATCTGGGGCGCATGGTTCGTGCCATTGTGGCTGTGGCTCAGTAAAAATGGCTTCAGCGCCGGGGAAATCGGCTGGTCTTACGCCTGTACCGCCATCGCCGCGATCCTCTCGCCTATCCTCGTCGGCTCGCTGACGGACCGCTTCTTCCCGGCGCAGAAAGTGCTGGCCGTGCTGATGTTCGCAGGCGCCATCCTGATGTACTTCGCCGCACAGCAAACCACCTTCAGCGGCTTCTTCCCGCTGCTGCTGGCCTACTCGCTCACCTATATGCCGACCATCGCTTTGACTAACAGCATCGCGTTTTCCCACGTGCCGGACGTCGAGCGTGACTTCCCGCGCATCCGCGTGATGGGCACCATCGGCTGGATTGGCTCGGGGCTGGTGTGCGGATTCTTACCGCAGATGATGGGTTATAACGATATTTCGCCAACCAGCATTCCATTGCTGATTACCGCAGGCAGCTCCGCGCTGCTCGGCGTGTTCGCGCTGTTCCTGCCGGATACGCCACCGAAGAGCACCGGCAAGCTGAGCCTGAAGGTGATGCTTGGCCTGGACGCGCTGGTCCTGCTGCGCGATAAAAACTTCCTCGTCTTTTTCTTCTGCTCTTTCCTGTTCGCGATGCCGCTGGCGTTCTATTACATCTTCGCCAACGGCTATTTGACGGAAGTGGGCATGCATAATGCCACCGGCTGGATGACCCTCGGTCAGTTCTCCGAGATCTTCTTTATGCTGGCGCTGCCGTTCTTCACTAAACGCTTTGGTATTAAAAAGGTATTATTACTGGGCTTAATCACCGCAGCGATTCGCTATGGCTTCTTCGTCTACGGTGGCGCAGAACATTACTTCACCTACGGCCTGCTTTTCCTCGGTATTTTGCTGCACGGCGTGAGCTACGATTTTTACTACGTCACGGCCTATATCTACGTGGATAAAAAAGCGCCGGTGCAGATGCGCAACGCCGCGCAGGGCCTGATTACGCTCTGCTGTCAGGGCTTCGGCAGCCTGCTCGGCTACCGTCTGGGCGGGGTGATGATGGAAAAAATGTTCGCCTATAAGGAGCCCGTTAACGGACTGACCTTTAACTGGGCCGGAATGTGGACCTTCGGTGCGGTGATGATCGCGGTGATTGCCGTGCTGTTTATGATGTTCTTCCGTGAATCGGGCAAAGAGATTACCGCCATCCACGTCGACACCGACGAACGCGATATGGCGATGACACATGAGGAAGTGAAATGAAACACCAACGAATTCTCGGCGCCCTCTATGGGCAGGCGTTAGGCGATGCGATGGGTATGCCTTCTGAGCTGTGGCCGCGTTCCCGCGTGAAGGCGCACTTCGGGTGGATTGACCGTTTTCTCGATGGTCCGGCGGAAAATAACGCCGCCTGCTACTTCAAACGCGCAGAGTTTACCGACGACACCTCAATGGCGCTGTGCCTGGCCGACGCGCTAATCGAATGCGACGGTGAAATCGTCCCGGACGTCATCGGTCGCCACATCCTGGCATGGGCTGAGGGCTTCGACGCGTTCAATAAAAACGTGCTCGGCCCGACGTCAAAAATTGCGCTGAATGCGATCCGCGACGGCAAGCCGGTCAGCCAGCTTGAGAACAACGGCGTGACTAACGGCGCGGCGATGCGGGTTTCCCCACTCGGCTGCGTGCTGCCAACGGCAAATCTGGATGCCTTTATTGATGATGTCGCGCAGGCCTCCAGCCCGACGCACAAATCCGATCTCGCCCTCGCTGGCGCCGTGGCCATTGGCTGGGCGGTTTCCCGCGCGATTGACGGTGAAAGCTGGCAGAACATTGTCGATGCGCTACCGTCCATCGCCCACCACGCACAGGAAAAACGCGTCACCACTTTCAATGCTTCTCTTGCGATGCGCATTGAGCTGGCGCTTAAAACGGTGCGTGAAGCCCACGGCGTGGAATCCGCCTGCGAGCAGCTCTACCAGCTGGTTGGCGCGGGCACCAGCACCATTGAATCGGTAGCCTGTGCAATTGCAATGGTGGAGCTGGCCGAAACCGATCCGAACCGCTGCGCCATCCTCTGCGCAAACCTCGGCGGCGACACCGACACCATCGGCGCAATGGCAACCGCTATCTGCGGCGCGCTGCACGGCATCGGCGGCATTGACCCCGCGCTGAAGCGAGAGCTGGACGAAGTGAATCAGCTCGACTTTGGCCGCTACGCCGATGCCCTGCTGCAGTTCCGTCAACGGCGGGAGGAAAAATGCTGAGTGACAAACTGAGTCAGCTTCGCCAGCAGCGCCCGGTGACGGTGATCGGCTCGGCGGTGATTGACGTCATCGCCGACGCCTACGCCCTGCCCTGGCGCGGCTGCGATATCGAGCTCCGGCAGCAAAGCGTGAATATTGGCGGCTGTGCATTGAACGTCGCCGTGGCGCTGAAGCGTCTGGATATCGATGCCTGCAATGCCCTGCCGCTGGGCCAGGGCGTCTGGGCTGACATCGTGCGTAACAATCTGCACAAGCAGGGCATCACCAGCGTGATTGAAACCGACAGAGGTGATAACGGCTGGTGCCTGGCGCTGGTTGAACCCGACGGTGAGCGTACCTTCATGTCCTTTACCGGCGTGGAAAACGCATGGACGAATGAATGGCTGGCACGCCTGCCGCGCCATGCCGACGGTCTGGTTTATCTTTCCGGCTATCAGCTCACCGCCTCCTGCGCGGATTTGCTGATTGGCTGGCTGGCGTCGACGCCAGGCGTCACTGCGCTTATCGATTTCGGGCCGCGTATTGCTGATATTCCACCGGAGCGCTTCGCCCGCATCATGGCCTGCAAGCCGCTTATCACCCTGAACCGTCAGGAAGCGGAGATCGTGGCTGAACTTTACCAGCTTCCCGACGAGACTGAAGCGCTGGGCAAAGCGTGGCTGGAACGCTGGCATGCCCCGCTGATTGTCAGGCAGGACAAAGATGGCGCGTGGTATTTCAGTGAGAAAGGCTGCGGGCAAGCAGCGGCATTTCCGACGACGGTGGTCGACACCATCGGGGCGGGTGACAGCCACGCGGGCGGCGTGCTGGCCGGTTTAGCGGCGGGCTGGTCTTTAAACGAAGCGGTGACGCTGGGCAATGCGGTGGCATCGTGGGTGGTAAGCCATCGCGGCGGCGACTGTGCGCCGACGCGCGACGAACTACTCCTCACACACAAACACATATAAATCACTGCGGCAGTAGCTGATGCTGTACTCAATCGGCCGCTGCTGCTGGTCCAGCGCCACCTGTTTAATCACCAGCACCGGAATTTTGTCATCCATTTTGATGTGCGACTGAAACTCGGCGTCCGGCATCCGGGCGCTGACCCGCGAGCGGGTACGCTGCGGATAAATATGCTGGCTGTGGAAGTAGTCATAAAGCGAAATGCCGATCTCGTCTGCATCCGCAATCAGATGCGACGGCACCCACGACTCCTCAATGGACACCGCCTCTTCATCGACATAGCGAATGCGCTTGAGTAGAAACACATCGCTTTTTGGCTCTATCGCCAGTTGCTCAGCCACTTCAGCCGGGCATTCCACCACGCGCTTGTTGACCCACAGCGTATCCGGCTTTTTCCCGCGCAGCACCACCTGCTGAGAAAACCCGCGCGCCTCTTTCAAAGAATACTCAAAGATGTTGTTGATCTGCGTACCATAGCCGCGGGCACGCGTCACCACGCCCTCGTCTTCGAGAGTCTGCATCGCCTTGCGCACGGTGATGCGCGATACCCCGGTGAGCTGGCTGAGATCGCGCTCGCCGGGCAGAATATTGCCGTGCTCCAGCCAGCCGCTGCGCACTGCGTTCTTCACCGTTTCGGCAAACTTCAGGTACAGCGGCGTGTTGTCGGCGGCGGCGATGCGCTCATTCAGTTGAGCAAGAAGCCGGGTATGCGCTTGTTCCATCTCTGATAATCCTTGCAGACAGTTTCAGCCAGTATACTACCACCAGGCGTGAAAATGATGCACCGGACCGATCCCATTCCCCACCTCCAGCGAGTCGGCTTTTGCGAGCGCCGCAGAGAGCCAGCGTTTCGCCTCCGGCACCGTTTCCAGCCAGCCTGAATGTCGTGGACGCAGCGCGGCTAACGCCGCTGACAAGGTACATCCGGTCCCATGGGTATTTTTCGTTGGTACTCGCGGTGCGGTGAAGCGATGTTCCCCTTCGGCGGTAAACAGCCAGTCCGGGCTTTCCGCATCGTCCAGATGCCCGCCCTTCATCAGCACCGCCTCGCAGCCCAGAGCCCGCAGCGCACGTCCCTGCTCCAGCATCTCCCGCTCGTTTTGAGCGTGTGGCGCATCCAGTAACGCAGCGGCTTCCGGCAGATTCGGCGTGATTAGCGAAACCTGCGGCAACAGCCTTTTACGCAGGGTTTCAACCGCCGATTCAGAGAGCAGCGGATCGCCGCTTTTCGCCAGCATTACCGTATCCAGCACCACGTTCTGGATCTGGTATCGCGCGAGCCTTTCCGCGACGGCTTCCACAATATCGGTTTCCGCCAGCATCCCTATTTTGGTGGTGTCGATTCGCACATCGCTGAGCACCGAGTCGAGCTGTGCGGCGACAAAGTCAGGTTCAATACGGTACACCGACTGCACACCACGGGTGTTCTGCGCCACCAGCGCAGTAATGACCGAACAGCCATAAGCACCCAGCGCTGAAAACGTTTTAAGATCGGCCTGAATACCCGCGCCGCCGCTCGGATCCGTGCCGGCGATAGTTAAGGCGTTAATCCGCTTCATGCCTGGCCCTCCCCATACAGCGCATCAAGGAACACAGCGACAAAACTTCCCGGCCCGGCGCTGTTTTCCGTCGCCAGGCTTCCGGCCCGTTTCATTATTCCGCAGGCTGCTGCCACGTTGTCGAGCCTGTCGCCCGGCAAAGCGCAGCTTGCCACCACTACCGCTGATAAAGCGCAGCCGGTACCGACCACGCGCGTCATCAACGACGAACCTCCGGTAACCATCAGCGTTCGCCGTCCGTCGGTGACGTAATCCACCTCACCCGTTACCGCCACAACGGTAGAAATTTGCCGGGCCAGCGCCTGTGCCGCGGGCAATGCCGCCGCCGCGGTGTCCGTGGTATCTACACCCCGTCCGCCCAGGCTCATCCCTGCCAGCGCCATAATTTCAGAAGCATTGCCGCGAATCGCCGCAGGTTTCAGTGCCAGCAGCTGATGGCAAAATTCAGTCCGCAGCGCCAGCGCGCCAACGGCAACAGGATCCAGCGTCCAGGGTTTATTGTTCGCGCTCGCACTTTCCACAGCAAGACGCATTGCCAACGCACGTTCTTTCGTCAGCGTGCCGACGTTAATCAGCAACGCATCCGCCATTGCGACAAACTGGCGAGCCTCATCAGCGTCAATCACCATCGCCGGAGAAGCGCCGATAGCCAGTAAAACGTTGGCGGTAAAAGTCTGCACGACGTCATTGGTCATACAGTGAACGAGCGGCGAGCGGGAACGAAAAAGGTGTGAAGTATGCGCAACGAGCGCGGGGTTTAGCAGGTCAGCTTGCATGGTTCGCTCCTGCCAGACGGTGAAGAAGCGATACCCGATGAGGGTTCTGACTTCCCTACGCTGGCATTATCCAGATCAGGTAATACGGGTATTTCTCAGCCCATCAGCGATGGGGCACCCCGAGTCATGAAGATTGAATCTCTATACTTTTTGCCAGCTTAGGGGAAGTTGCTTGCTGACGCAAGCCCGCCCATACGCTCCTCCTATGCTCAAACTTGGACTGACCCCACGCCCGTA
>DKMD01000014.1 GCA_002470465.1 Pluralibacter sp. UBA7423 | reverse complement strand
AAACAGCGACGGATCGAGCTGACCCAGACCATCAAGTTTTGGGTTAACGGTGATCAGATACGGGCTGTCCGGATCGGTCGACGGCACAAAGTAGCCGTTGTTGCCGGAAGGCAGAGGATAGTTGCCATCCATACCGCCTGAAGCCAGCCCCGTGCCGCCGCCGATAGCCTGGCTGGCGGTGGTGTCTTTCCAGTCCGGACCGGTAATGGCCTGGGTTCCGGCATCCGCCAGCGCCTGCTGGCTTGCGCCACCGCCGATGTTTTGCGCTGAAGGCGTGTTGAGGTTCGGGGCGGCGATGGTGTTACTGATTTTGCCTGCATTGGCTGTGGTGTTGGTGTTGCTGATATCGCTGGCAAAATTGGCGATAACATTGCCACCAGCCTGGATGACGGAGCGGAAGATTTCGCCAAGTTCTGTACTTGAGTCATGTCCTTGAAGCGTAAAAGCAATAGACGTGTTTTCGGGCATAACATCGTGATAATTATTCCCGTCCGTCGGATAACGTCCACCAGGCTCGACTGCGTAGCCATATCGACGTGAATCGTACTGATAAACGAACCAGTCAGTGACCGTACCGGACTGCCAGCTCTGGTTGTTGAGCGTGTTCCCTGTCAGGCTGACATCGCCATTTGCCAGAATATTGCTGGCAAAATTCTCCAGTGAACCTGCATTAATAGTGAGATTTTTGCCGGAGGCAATTCTTGATGCACCTCCATTGCTGGTAACGTCAGTTCGCGTCTGGCTATTGATAAATTTCTGCTCTGCCGAATCGGCATACATCACGTAATAGAATTGATTCCAGTGGATATAGTTACAGGCTCCATGACCATTACACGGCCCAACCTGTCTTTCTGCCACCCGGCTGGTCATGCCGTAAGTACCGTCAGCAAGCTGACTGATATCGACGTTAATCGTCGCATCACCCATGCCCGGAATAGTTTGTGCACCATCGATCTGCGTTGTTTTCGTGGTCAACCCATCCCGCGTATTCAGCAAATGGCCGGTCTTAATCGTGATATCGCCGTTGGTGGTTTCGATATTCCCGGAGGTATTGATTACCTCGGCGTTCGCCGTGCCGCTGGCATCTTTCTGCATCACCAGGTTATTGCCCGCCAGCATATCGCCACGCAGGTTCTGGATACTGTTGGCAAACAGCGAAAGGTTGTTGCCCGCATACAGCAGCGCGGTGTTAACGATCGACCCGGCCGCCGTTAACGCCAGGCTGCCCGCCGTGCCGGTAAAACCGCCGAGAGTGATATTGCCCCGGCTGGTCAGGCTGACGTCTCCGCCTGCCTGCAGGCTGCCGCTGGCGTTCATCGCAATCTGGCTGCCGCTCAACGCCGTGGTGCCGCTGCCTGCGGTCAGCTGCCCGTTGTTGGTCAGCTTGCCCGCCGCGTTCAGCGTGATGCCGTTGCCCTGCAATGTGGCTCCGTTAGTGATATCGCCCTGGCTGCTGATGGCCAGCTGCTTGTTCGCGGCGATAACGCCCTGGGTGGTGAAGCCGTTGGTGAGCTTCAGCGTCAGGTTGCCGAGCGCCACCAGCTGGCCTGCGCCGCTGAGCGAGACCATTTCAGCAAGCATATCGCCGCCGCTGAACACCTTCCCGCCCGCGTTGTTAAAGCTGTTCCCTTTGAGCGTCAAACCCTGATTGCCGAGCAGCGTGCCGGTGTTGGTGATGGTCTGCGCGTTGACGTTTAGCTGTGCGGCCTGGAAGGTGCCGCCGTTGGTCAAACTGTTACCGGTGAGCGTCGCCTGGTTCGCCGCCATCACGGTGCCGTTACTGGCAAGTTTCGCCACGTTCAGCACCAGGTTAGTGGCCTGGAGCCAGCCGCTGCCGCTGTAGTCTGGCGTGGTGAAGGTCAGATCGCCACCGGAGAGAATTTTGCCGCCGTTGCGGGCCTGCGTTGCCGCGCTGAGGGTGGTTTTACCGTTGCCCTGAATGGTGCCGTCGTTGGTCAGCACGGGCGCGGTGAGGCTTAATGCGTTCTGGCTGAGCAGCACGCCGCTGGCCTGGTTGGTCAGGGCATTCAGCAGGGTGAGCGTCAGGCCGCTGTCGCCCTGCACGCGTCCGCTGTTGGTAAGCGAGCTGGCGCTGATTTGGGTATCAGCGCCCTGAAGCTGCCCGCTGTTGCTGATGTCTTTTGCGCTGACGTTAAGCAGCCCGCCGGTCAGCATTTTGCCCTGCTGTTGCAGGTTACCGCTGAGCGCCACGTTCAGGCCGTTGACGCCGCTGATTTCGCCGCCGTTGCTGAGCGAATCGCCTTTCACCTCCAGCGTTTTCGCACTGATTAATCCCTGGTTGCTCAGCGCTTTGCCGGTCAGTCGGGCGTCGCCCAGGGCGGTGATTTTGCTGCCGGTGGCGGCGATAACGTCGCCGCTCAGGGTCAGGGCCAGATCGAGTGCGCTCTGAATCGCACCGCTGTTCTTGAGGCTGCTGCCGTCTAAGATGATGTTCTGCCCCTGAAGCCGACCGCTGTTGGTCACGTCTCCTGCGTTCAGCGTCAGTGATTTCTGGCTCAGCAGGTCTCCGCTGTTGTTCAACGCGCCAGTGCTGTTTAACGCCAGGCCGTTCAGGCCAATAACCGATCCTTTGTTGTCGATGCTGCTCTGGCGCAGTGAAAGCGTATTGCCCTGAAGCGTGCCGTCGCTGGTGAAGGTTGTTCCGGCGAGCGACATTTCACCTGACGAGAGGATGCTGCCGTGGTTGGTCAGCAGGGGCGCGTTCAGCCCGACATTGCCCTGGCTCATCAGATCGCCATTGTTGAGCAGAGAGGCACCCAGCGTAGCGTTGAGATTGCCGGTTGCCAGCACGGAGCCGTTGTTGGTCCAGCTATCCGCCTGAGCGGTGAGGTTCTGCCCCTGGGTGGTCCCGGCGGTATTCAGCGTTTTCCCGCTGAGAGAGAGATCGCCCGCCGTCAGCCAGCGCCCGTTGCTCCCCTGCGAGAGCGTATCACCGGCAAGCGTCAGCGCCCCGGTTCCCTGCAACAGGCCGTCGCCGTTCAGCATGGTCGCTTTGACGTTCAGCGTGTCAGCAATGATTTTGCCCGGGTTGCTGAGAGAGCCTGTGCTTAGCGTTAAACCCTTGTCGCTGGTGATAAGCCCGCTATTGCGGATGTCCGGAATCTCCAGCGTCAGATTTGCGGCGCTGTAGAGGGTGCCGTTCTGCTGGTTATCCAGCTTTTGTGTGCCAATCAGCAATGCGCTTTCGCCCTGCATCAGGCCGCTGTTGGTGAGAGTTTGCGACTGCGTGTTCAGGCTGGAAGCCACGAGCACGCCGCTGTTAGTCAGTTCGGGCGCGTTGAGGTTGAGCGATGCCGCGCTGCTTTTGCCGCTATGGGTGAGTTTTTCGCGGGCGTTCACCGTCATGGCTTTTTGTGCCGCATGCGTTCCCGACAGAGTGGCTTCCCGCGCGCTGAGGCTAAGATTGTTGCCACTCTGAAGCTGTGCGCTCGCCGCTGTGGTGAGCCTGTCGCCCTGAAGCTGAAGATCGCCACCCGCGCTGGTTTCGCCGTCCAGCGTCGCCGTGGCGGTATTCAGCGTCATCGCGGCGTCGCTGCGCGTCACCGAATTTTTGCCGGAGGCCAGGGTCTGCGCATTGACCGTCAGCCCTTTACCACCGGACAGCACGCCGTTCTGCGCGACATCCTGCGCCTTCAGCACCAGAGCATCGTCGCTCACCAGCGAGCCGGTATTGGTCAGCTTCCCGCTGGCGGTGATGTCCGCTTTGCCCTTCGCGCCGGTGCTGCCGCTTTGGGTAAAATCTTTCGTACTGACGGTCAGATTGCCGCCGCTCAGCAGGGAACCCGAATTGCTGAGCATGGAGCTGCCCACGCTCAGGGAAGCCCCCTGAACGGAGCCGCTGTTATTCAGCGTGCCGACATTCAGCTGAGCGCTGTTATGCGCCAGCAGCTTGCCGTCCTGGGTCAGGGTGTTACCGCTTATCGTCAGGTTTTGCCCGGCGGTCATCTGCCCTTGCGTTTGCAGCGTATCGCTGGCTTTAGCCGCGATATCGCGGGCAGCGTTAATCTGGCTGGCGGCATCCTGGCTGATGTTTTTCGCGGTAAGCGTTGCATCGCGTCCGGCGGTCAGCTTTTCACCGGCGTGCGAAATCGTGCCACTGGCGGTCAGTACGAGGTCGCCGTCGCTGTTCAGCGAGCCGTTGCTCAGGGCAATGTCAACCTGGCTGCTCAGCGACATAGTGCCACCGGCTTTATGATCCCCCGTCAGCGCGAGGCTTTCACCTTTGGCGGACAGCGCCCCGCTGGCGAGGCTGTTGTGCACGGTGATTTTGCCATTGGCATCGAGGGTGATGTCTCCCTGGCGGGCATTCAGGTCGCCGAGGTTAACCCCGACGCCCTTCTCGCTGGACACCAGATGAATACGGTTGGCATACATCCCGCCCAGCGCACCGGTATCCACCGCCACCGTGGGAGCGTTGCCTTCGCCCTGCTGCGCCTGCACGCTGCCGTCTGTGCCAACACGGTTGGCCCCGGCAACCACTTTTAAATCCTTAGCATGAATAGCGGCGTTCACTTCGGTTGCGCGTGAAATGATCGACAGCGCATCGCTGCTGCTGGCATCCAGCCCTTGCCCCTCAATGGTGATGCTGCCTTTTTTCACGTCCAGCGCCTGTAAATTGCCGCTGGCGTCAAAGACAGGTTTCCCCGTGGTCAGGGTGGCCTGAGGAGTGTTGATAAACCCGCAGCCGTTACAGGTGATGCCGTACGGGTTGGCGACCATCACGTTCGCCGCTTTACCCGCCACTTCCGTATAGCCCTGAAGCTGTGAACGGTTGCCGCCGGTCACTTCGTTGATGATGCCCTTCGCTTCCTTGCCCGTCTTCAGGTTAGCGTTGCCGCTAATCAGCCCGCCAAGCTGCGTCTGGTTGAGCTTGCCCGTGGCGTTATTGAGGATCAGCCCCTCTTTGCCGACGTTGTAGTCCTTAAACTGGTTGTGCGAAATCCCGGCTCCGTTCGGCGTGGCAATGTTCACGACCGGCACGCCGTTCGCCGCTTTATCCGTGGAGGTATTGCCCGTTGGCGTCAGCGTGGCGGCAACGGCGGGCAGCAAAGGCTGCGTGGCGAGCAGGCCGCTCACCAGGTAGCTGAGCAGACGGTAAGTTAAGCGAACGGGAGGCTGATTCATGACGATAATCCCTTAAAACGCGACGGCAACGCGGTAGTAAACAGTGACGTGATCCGGGCCGAGCCAGTCCGGGTATACGAGAGGCAGCCCAACGGTGAACGCGCTGGAAACGTGGCCATTGGCGGTACTGAGTCCGGCGGCCGAGCCCCAGAGGGTGCCCGCGGAATAGCGATCCAGCCTGTCGGAGTGCAGCCAGCCGCCGTCGAGGGCCGCCAGCGCGCTGACCTGGCCGATGACCGGTAGCGTGAACAGGGTGTAGTTGAGTTCGTTTCGCCAGTAGGTGCCGTTATCGCCGGAAATGGTTTGCTCTTTAAACCCGCGCACCGAGCTTTCGCCGCCGATGGTCATACGTTCGCTGCCGTAGAGGCGGTCCGGCGACCATTGCCCATAGGCGCTCGCCAGCCACCACAGATTTTCAGCCACCGGGCGCTGGAAGCTGGCGTTGAGGCTCCATTTGCGGAACTGCGCTTTCGGTAAATCACCGTTTTTGCTGCCGTCGCTTTCAGCACCGAGCCACGGCATACCGCGGCTGAAGGTCGGGTTAAAGGTTGCCACGCCGCCGAACATCTTCTGGGTGTGGTTCAGGCCAAACAGCAGGCTGGTGAGCTTGCGGCTGCTGCTTTCCAGCAGAACATCGTCGAGATAGTTGCGGTTGATGCGGTGGCTCAGGCCCAGGGAGACGCCCGTTTTGATATCACCGTTACGGAACAGCACGTGCGACAGATTCACGCGGTGCGTTTCGGTATCGCCGCTCGAGCGCCAGAGGTAGCCGTTGTTATCGATAGTGCTGAGGTAGTTATTCCAGCTGTAGCTGTAATCCAGCAGGCTGTAGCCGTAGGGTACGCTGACGCCCGCCGCAAAATTTTGTGCATCTTTTGAATGCGAAAACGCGCTGCTGCGCCCGCCGCTGACGAACCAGCTGTCGGCCAGACCCAGCAAATTGTTACCGGTCAGCCCGCCGTTAATCTGCCCGACGCCCGTGCTTTTTTGTCCACTGTTATCGAAGCTCACGGAGGCCGAAAGGGGAAATTCCGGCGTGGCGGTCAGATGCACCACAGACCAGCCCTGCTTATCAGCCGGCAATATTTCAATCTGAACAGGCGTGGTGCGCGTGCGGTTAATTTGCTCCATGCCTTGTTCAATATCACGCAGGTTAAGAATTTTGCCCTGGAGACCCGGGAAGGCCATTTTCAGCTCGCGCTCTGGCGCGCCGTCCATGCGGATCTTCTCAAGCTTTCCTTCCAGAATGGCTAAGCGTAATTCCCCTGAGCGTAAATCCTGTTCGGTCAGAAAAGCGCGGCTGGTGATATATCCTCTGCTGATGTACCAGTCGGAAACGTTATTAGTGAGTTCATTAATTCGTGCCATATCCAGGCACTGGCCTTGCCAGGGCTGCACTAATTTTTGCTGCTGGCGTTCGTCTATCAGCGTAGAGCCATCCAGCACTATGCGCTGGATGGTAAAACAGGGCCCCGATGGCGTGGCAGGCAGTACCGGCGCTGCCGGGCGGACAATGGGCGTGGCGCGCTCCAGCGACTCTCGCTGTTGCTGGTTCTGCCGCAATAATTGCTGCTGCTGTTGATCGATAGTGTCTCTGTCAGCGGGTGACAAAGGGGCTGCAAACACGGGCTGGCTGACGACCAATAAAGCCCCCAGCAGGCGAAACGCTTTCATCCTGAAATCCTGATAGATATTTTGTTATGCTGTTTTTATTTTGTACGCTCACGGCACATTTCAACACACTCAGACATTATTTGGAATATCTTTATCGGCTTTAAAACAGGCCCAAAAGCCAAACTCATTTAGCCTTAAGATTATTCGCAATGTGATATTTAACCATTGAGCATGAAAATTCTTATATAAGCAAAATCACCCACAATATAACGAAGGGAAATCACCTTAAAAGACAATCAGCCGGGAAAATATATTCTTGCGTGGTGCGTTTTCATTAAGAAAGATCATACATAAACAATAATGTTTATATTCATTTTATGAATATAAAAGAGGGCTGGCTCCCTCTCCGGAAAGAGAGGGAAACCTTCACTTCAGGCTTTAGGCGGCTCGGTGCGGGCAAAGCTGTCGCGCTGGAAGAGGGCTTCCACCAGCCTGACCAGATGCGGTCGAGTGGCGCACCAGCCCGGCGAGATATGACGAAAATTGAGATATCCCACGGCACAGGCGACGGCAATGGTTGCCAGATTCAGCTCATCGGCTTTCAGCGTACCGTCCGCGGCAAATCCTTCCAGCGCGTCCAGACCACGGCTGATTTTCTCGCGCTGGCGAAGAAGCTCGTCGGGGGATTGCTGTGCCGCCGGGCGCGCCTGTTCGCGCACTGAAACCAGCCCGGCGTCCATAATGCCATCGGCAAGGGACTCCAGCTGACGCACGTGCAGCGCGGCTTTGGCATCGCGCGGCACCAGCGCAGGCGCAATATCCAGTAGCTCAATGTATTGCGCAATGATCGGTGAGTCGTACCAGCATTCGCCGTCGTCGGTGACCAGCGCAGGGACTTTCCCCAGCGGGTTATACTTCGCCACGCCGTTTACCGCGTTATACGGCATCTCATTGATAAACTCGAACGCGATGCCCTTCTCCAGCAGGAGAACGGAAATCTTGCGCACAAACGGGCTGGTATAGCTGCCAATCAGTTTCATCACTCTGTCCTTTTCGCCAACAAAAAGAGAATCCTTCAGTATGACCTGGCAGGTTCGGGTTGGCAGTGAAATTGTCATCTTTATGCCAACAATCGGGTGAAGAATAAAAAACGAGGCACTGTAAGGGAGTTACAAGGCGTTGCCCGGTGCGGAGAAGAGTTTGCGCCGGGTCACAATCGGCGTTCTCCGGATGAAAATATATTGTGATTCCAGTCACACATTAACAACAAAGCATCGCCGCATAAATGTGATTAACATCACATTAACAGCCTTGTCGGGGCGATTTTTTGCGCTTAGTACTTTTTTTACACACCCATTTTGTGACGATGATCACTTCAATTACGGCATGACACCCTATATTAACGTGACTTAGATCACACCAAGGGGCGCGCGCTGGACAGTTTATCGATTCAGTGCCAGATTTCGCATCATCTACAGGGTCCGGCTATTTCCGCCGCCAATTAACAAGAAACCTCGGGCTTCATTCCCGCGCGTCAGCAAACACATAAGAAGGGGTGTTGTTATGTCATCCGATTTCAAGATCAAGGTGCAAAGCTTTGGTCGCTTCCTCAGCAACATGGTAATGCCAAATATCGGCGCGTTTATCGCGTGGGGTATCATTACCGCGTTATTCATTCCAACAGGGTGGCTGCCAAACGAAACGCTGGCGAAGCTTGTCGGCCCAATGATTACCTATCTGCTGCCGCTGCTCATCGGTTATACCGGTGGTCGTCTGGTTGGCGGTGACCGCGGTGGCGTGGTTGGTGCGATTACCACCATGGGCGTTATCGTCGGCGCCGATATGCCGATGTTCCTCGGCGCGATGATCGCCGGTCCTCTGGGCGGCTGGGCGATTAAACGCTTCGACGTCTGGGTAGACGGCAAGATCAAGTCCGGTTTCGAAATGCTGGTGAACAACTTCTCCGCCGGTATCATCGGGATGATCCTCGCCATTCTGGCGTTCCTCGGCATTGGTCCTGCGGTTGAAGTGCTGTCCAAACTTCTGGCGGCGGGCGTTAACTTCATGGTTGCCCACGACATGCTGCCGCTGGCATCCATCTTTGTTGAACCGGCGAAAATCCTGTTCCTCAACAACGCCATCAACCACGGTATCTTCTCGCCGCTGGGCATTCAGCAGTCTCATGACCTCGGCAAGTCCATCTTCTTCCTGATTGAAGCGAACCCGGGTCCGGGTATGGGCGTCCTGCTGGCGTACATGTTCTTCGGTCGCGGTAGCGCGAAACAGTCCGCAGGCGGCGCGGCTATCATCCACTTCCTGGGCGGTATCCACGAAATTTACTTCCCGTATGTGCTGATGAACCCACGTCTGATCCTGGCCGTTATCCTCGGCGGTATGACCGGCGTGTTCACCCTGAGCGTGCTGAACGGTGGCCTGGTGTCTCCGGCTTCCCCAGGTTCTATCCTGGCAGTACTGGCAATGACCCCGAAAGGCGCATACTTCGCCAACATCGCGGCTATCTTTGCAGCCATGGCGGTCTCCTTCGTGGTCTCTTCCATCCTGCTGAAAACCAGCAAGGTAAAAGAAGAAGACGATATCGAAGCGGCAACCCGTCGTATGCAGGACATGAAAGCCGAGTCTAAAGGTGCAGCATCGCCGCTGACGGCGGGCGATGTGACCAACGATCTGAGCCACGTGCGCAAAATCATCGTTGCCTGCGATGCCGGTATGGGCTCCAGCGCAATGGGTGCAGGCGTGCTGCGTAAGAAAGTCGCGGATGCGGGTCTCACCAACATCTCCGTTACCAACAGCGCGATCAACAACCTGCCGCCGGACGTCGACCTGGTGATCACTCACCGCGACCTGACCGAGCGTGCAATGCGCCAGGTGCCGCAGGCTCAGCACATCTCGCTGACCAACTTCCTCGACAGCGGCCTCTACACCAGCCTGACCGAGCGTCTGGTGGCGGCACAGCGTCATGAAGATAACGAAGTGAAAGTGCGCGAAACCCTGCAGGGCAGCTTCGAGCAGGACGACAGTCATCTGTTCAAGCTCGGCGCGGAAAACATCTTCCTCGGCTGCAAAGCCTTCAGCAAAGAAGAAGCCATCCGCTTCGCCGGTGAGCAGCTGGTGAAAGGCGGCTATGTTGAGCCGGAATACGTGGAAGCAATGCTGGAGCGTGAAAAACTGACCCCAACCTACCTGGGTGAGTCCATCGCGGTTCCACACGGCACCATCGAAGCCAAAGACCGTGTGCTGAAAACGGGTGTGGTATTCTGCCAGTACCCGGATGGCGTGAAGTTTGGCGATGAGCCGGACGACATTGCCCGCCTGGTCATTGGTATCGCGGCCCGCAATAACGAACACATCCACGTCATCACCAGCCTGACCAACGCGCTGGACGATGAATCCGTTATTGAGCGTCTGGCAACCACCAACAGCGTTGCAGAAGTGCTGGCCCTGATTTCCGGTAACAAAGCCGGGTAAGTTCTCCCTCCCTCTTCTCGTGCTCCGCGCGGGGAGAGGGTTCGGGTGAGGGGAATCACTCGCCGTCCCTCACCCGAGCCCTCTCGGGTAAAAACATTGATGAAGGTTAACACTATGAAAGCATTACATTTTGGCGCAGGTAATATCGGACGTGGCTTTATCGGCAAACTGCTGGCCGATGCAGGTATTACGCTGACGTTCGCCGATGTGAATCAAGTGGTGCTGGATGCCCTGAATGCGCGTCATAGCTATCAGGTGCATGTGGTCGGTGAAAACGAGCAGGTGGAGACCGTCTCCGGCGTGAACGCGGTCAGCAGCATCGGCGACGATGTGGTTGATCTGGTTGCCCAGGTCGACCTGGTAACCACCGCCGTCGGCCCGGTTGTGCTTGAGCGCATCGCGCCGGCGATTGCCAAAGGCCTGGCGAAACGTAAAGCCGCGGGCAACGACGTGCCGCTGAACATCATCGCCTGTGAAAACATGGTGCGCGGTACCACGCAGCTGAAGGGCCACGTTGAAGCCGCACTGGCAGAAGAAGATAAAGCGTGGGTTGCAGAGCACGTGGGCTTCGTTGACTCCGCCGTTGACCGCATCGTGCCGCCGTCAGAGTCCGCCACTAACGACCCGCTGGAAGTGACCGTGGAAACCTTCAGCGAATGGATTGTCGACAAGACCCAGTTCAAAGGCGCGCTGCCAAACATCCCCGGCATGGAATTAACGGATAACCTGATGGCATTTGTGGAACGCAAACTCTTCACCCTGAACACCGGGCATGCTATAACCGCGTACCTCGGTAAGCAGGCGGGCCATCAGACCATCCGCGACGCCATTCTTGATAACAACATCCGTGCCGTAGTGAAAGGCGCGATGGACGAGAGCGGCGCGGTGCTGATCAAGCGTTACGGTTTTGATGCCGATAAACATGCCGCCTACATCCAGAAAATCCTCGGTCGCTTTGAGAACCCGTATCTGAAAGATGACGTTGAGCGCGTGGGCCGCCAGCCGCTGCGTAAGCTGAGCGCGGGCGATCGCCTGATTAAGCCGCTGCTCGGTACGCTGGAATACGGCCTGCCGCACGACAATCTGGTGAAAGGCATTGCCAGCGCGATGCACTATCGCAGCGAACAGGATCCGCAGGCACAGGAACTGGCTGCGCTTATCGACGAGAAAGGCCCACAGGCCGCACTGGCGCAGGTCTCCGGACTGGATGCCAACAGCGATGTGGTCGCTCAGGCGGTCGCGGCCTATAAAGCGAGCGCATGATGCAGGACCCGGTGCTGCTCATTGAGCAGCACCTCAACAAAAGATTGTCAGATATGCAGGCAATAATGGAACAAACGCAAGCCTTTGAAAACCGTGTGCTTGAGCGTCTGAATGCTGGCAAAACCGTACGAAGCTTTCTGATCGCCGCCGTTGAGCTGTTAACCGAGGCGGTGAACATGCTGGTGCTTCAGGTCTTCCGCAAAGACGATTACGCGGTGAAATACGCAGTGGAACCGTTGCTGGACGGCGAAGGTCCGCTGGGCGATCTGTCGGTGCGCCTGAAGCTTATCTACGGCCTCGGCGTGATAAGCCGTGCGGAGTACGAAGACGCCGAGCTGCTGATGGCGCTGCGCGAAGAGCTGAATCACGACGGCAGCGAATACGCTTTCACCGACGATGAAATTCTGGGGCCCTTTGGCGAACTGCACTGCGTTAGCGCCCTGCCGCCGCAGCCCGTTTTTGACACCAGCGATGCCGAATTCTACGCCATGCAAAAACAGCGCTATCAGCAGATGGTTCGCTCAACGATGGTGCTCTCCCTCACAGAGCTGATTTCACGGATCAGCCTGAAAAAAGCCTTTCAGAAGTAATACGTTCAGCTCTCGCTTTCGCTCTCTTCCTGCTCGCACATCGGTTTATACAGGTTCCTGTAATAGTCCAGTCGTTCACGAAACAGTGCGGCTTTTTCCTCCGGAATTTGTTCAGGGACGCGGTTAATGCGTGGGGATTTTTTCAGGTACTCCATAAACGCCTGGCTGGAGGCCATGAAATCCACCGCTTTATCGAGGATTCCCGGTACGTTCTCGCCCAACTTAGCCATCACACACCTCCTTTACGGTTGTCTCCTTTAAGACTGGCCAACCCCCCTCGCAGACGTTGGGGAAAATGTGCTTTTTTGTGTGGTTAAGAGGCAAAAATGCGATCGCGCAGACACTTCACAAATTAAACTTATTTTTCAATATCTTATGCATGATGCTTGCGCATTAAAGCCCGGCGTAATCGTTCGAATAGCGATAATTGACTATCAGGAACGACGCTCACCGCGCATACTATTGAGCATTGAACCCCTTTTACTGATTAAAACCGCAACCATGAAAGAAATCGAAAAGAACGAAATCAAACGCCTGAGCGACCGCCTGGACGCCATCCGCCACCAGCAGCCAACCCTTTCTCTGGTTGATGATGCCGAGAAGTACGCCGAACTCGAAAAAGAGAAAGAGACGCTGGAAACCGAAATCGCCCGCCTGCGCGTAGTGCATACTCAGAAGCTGAGCAAAGAGGCGCAGAAGCTGGCAAACCTGCCGTTCCGCCGCGCCATCACTAAAAAAGAGCAGGCCGATATGGGCAAGCTGAAGAAATCCGTCCGAGGTCTGGTGGTGGTTCACCCGATGACCGCCCTGGGCCGCGAGATGGGCCTGCAGGAAATGACCGGGTTTGCGAAGACGGAGTTCTGATTTTCGCTGGAGATAAAATCCCCCTCACCCCGGCCCTCTCCCCAAAGGGGAGAGGGAGAAATACCTGCCCGACTCAATCCCCCGACCCCTTTTTTGTTCCTGGCTCCTTTAGGGAATCCAATACCCTGTCATTCAGCGCCCCTCCTGCGCTGAGTGCTTAACGCTGCACCATTCCGTTCCCTCGTCCTGCCGGGAAAAGGGCTTAGCGCCGCACCATTCAGTCCCCTCGCCCCTTTGGGGAGAGGGTTAGGGTGAGGGGCTCAGATTGCCACCATCAAATTGGCCCTACCAATCCCAACCTAATCTGCCCATCCCTTCACAGAACCCGCAACTCAAGAAACATATGCATTGCTTAAACGCAACATATGATTAACCATTCGTTGGCATTACCCTCACATCACAATATTGGCAGGACCACTTTTACATAATGTATGACGCAGAGCTGAACGCAGATTCACCTGCCTCAACGCAGAGTGGTTCTCTGGAGACCTGCATGAACCTCTGGCAACAAAACTACGACCCTGCGGGCAATATCTGGCTATCGAGCCTGATCGCCGCTCTGCCTATCCTCTTTTTCTTCTTCGCGCTGATTAAGCTCAAGCTGAAGGGCTACGTCGCCGCGAGCTATACCGTCGCCATCGCGCTGGTTGTCGCGCTGCTGTTTTACAAAATGCCGGTGGATCATGCCCTGGCCTCCGTGGTTTACGGCTTCTTCTATGGGCTGTGGCCAATCGCGTGGATCATTATCGCCGCCGTTTTCGTCTACAAAATCTCGGTGAAGACCGGGCAGTTCGACATCATCCGCTCATCAATTCTGTCGATAACGCCAGATCAGCGCCTGCAAATGCTGATCGTTGGCTTCTCCTTCGGGGCGTTTCTGGAAGGGGCCGCAGGCTTTGGCGCACCGGTGGCGATTACCGCTGCGCTGCTGGTCGGCCTTGGTTTTAATCCGCTTTATGCCGCTGGCCTGTGCCTGATTGTGAACACCGCCCCGGTTGCGTTTGGCGCGATGGGCATTCCGATTCTGGTCGCAGGACAGGTCACCGGGCTCGACAGCTTTGAAATCGGCCAGATGGTGGGCCGTCAGCTGCCGTTCCTGACAATCATCGTGCTGTTCTGGATCATGGCGATTATGGACGGCTGGCGCGGCGTGAAGGAGACCTGGCCCGCGGTGATCGTCGCAGGCGGGTCATTTGCCATTGCTCAGTACCTCAGTTCTAACTTCATCGGCCCGGAGCTGCCGGACATCATCTCCTCGCTGGTGTCTCTGGTGTGCCTGACGCTGTTTCTCAAGCGCTGGCAGCCGGTGCGTATTTTCCGCTTCGGCGATGTGGGCGCTTCGCAGGTCGACATGACGCTGGCACGTACAAAATACACCGCCGGGCAGATTATTCGCGCCTGGTCGCCGTTCCTGTTCCTGACCGCGACGGTGACAATCTGGAGCGTGCCACCGTTTAAAGCGCTGTTCGCCCCGGGCGGTGCGCTGTACGACTGGGTGGTCAATATCTCCGTCCCGTTCCTCGACAAAATGGTCGCCCGCATGCCGCCGGTGGTTCACGAAGCTACGCCGTATGCAGCCGTCTATAAGTTTGACTGGTTCTCCGCTACCGGCACCGCCATCCTGTTCGCCGCACTGCTCTCCGTGGTCTGGCTGCGCATGAAGCCGAAAGATGCGGTGGTCACCTTTGGCCACACGCTGAAAGACCTGGCGCTGCCGATTTACTCCATTGGCATGGTGCTGGCGTTCGCGTTTATCTCTAACTATTCCGGGCTGTCGTCAACGCTGGCGCTGGCGCTCGCCCATACCGGCAGCGCATTCCCGTTCTTCTCGCCGTTCCTCGGCTGGCTCGGCGTGTTCCTGACCGGGTCTGATACCTCATCGAACGCACTGTTCACCGCACTTCAGGCGACGGCCGCCCAGCAGATTGGCGTTTCAGACGTGCTGCTGGTTGCCGCAAACACCACCGGCGGCGTAACCGGAAAGATGATTTCACCGCAATCCATTGCCATTGCCTGTGCGGCGGTGGGGCTGGTCGGGAAAGAGTCTGACCTGTTCCGCTTTACGGTCAAACACAGCCTGATTTTCACCTGTATGGTGGGCGTGATTACTACGCTTCAGGCCTACGTCTTAACCTGGATGATCCCATGATAGTGATACCCCGGCGTCTGTCAGACGAGGTTGCAACCCGTGTGCGGACGCTGATTGAAGAACAAGGGCTGGAGGCGGGGATGCGACTCCCCGCCGAACGCCAGCTCGCACAACAGCTTGGCGTCTCCCGCAACTCGCTGCGGGAAGCGCTGGCGAAACTGGTCAGCGAAGGGCTGCTGATAAGCCGTCGCGGCGGCGGAACCTTCGTGCGCTGGCAGCACGAACCCTGGTCGGAACAGAACATCGTCCAGCCGCTAAAAAGCCTCCTCGCCGACGACCCGGACTACAGTTTCGATATCCTCGAAGCCCGCCACGCCATAGAGGCCAGCACCGCCTGGCATGCTGCCCTGCGCGCCACCGAAGCCGATAAAGAGAAAATCCGCCTCTGCTTTGAAGCCACCCTGAGCGACGATCCGGATCTGGCCTCTCAGGCCGACGTGCGCTTCCACCTCGCCATCGCCGAAGCCTCACACAACGTGGTGCTGCTCCAGACCATGCGCGGGTTCTTCGACCTGCTGCAATCGTCCGTGAAGCAGAGCCGCCAGCGGATGTATCTCGTGCCGCCCGTTTTCGCGAAGCTCACCGAACAGCACCAGGCGGTGCTGGATGCCATTCTGGCGGGCGATGCCGAAGGGGCACGCCAGGCGATGATGGCGCACCTCGGCTTCGTTCACACCACCATTAAACAGTTTGATGAAGATCGGGCTCGCCAGGCGCGGATCACCCGCCTGCCCGGCGACCATAATTCAAGGGAGAACCACTGATGATCATTTCAGCCGCCAGCGACTACCGCGCCGCTGCCCAACGTATCCTGCCGCCGTTCCTGTTTCACTACATCGACGGCGGCGCGTACAGCGAACACACTTTGCGCCGCAACGTTGCCGACCTTTCTGAGGTGGCGCTGCGCCAGCGCGTGCTGAAGAACATGTCTGAGCTGAGCCTCGAAACGAAGCTCTTCAATGAGACGCTCTCCATGCCGGTTGCGCTGGCACCTGTCGGGCTGTGCGGCATGTACGCCCGTCGCGGCGAAGTGCAGGCCGCGGGCGCAGCGGACGCCAAAGGCATTCCGTTTACGCTCTCCACCGTCTCCGTCTGCCCGATTGAAGAAGTCGCCCCGACGATTAAGCGCCCAATGTGGTTCCAGCTCTACGTTCTGCGCGACCGTGGCTTTATGCGCAACGCACTGGAGCGCGCCAAAGCAGCGGGCTGCTCCACGCTGGTCTTTACGGTGGATATGCCCACGCCGGGCGCGCGCTACCGCGATGCCCATTCCGGGATGAGCGGCCCGAACGCTGCGCTGCGCCGCTACTGGCAGTCGGTGATGCATCCGCAGTGGGCATGGGACGTAGGCGTAAACGGACGCCCGCACGATTTAGGCAATATCTCCGCCTATCTTGGCAAACCGACGGGGCTGGAAGATTACATCGGCTGGCTGGCGAACAACTTCGATCCGTCGATTTCCTGGAAAGACCTCGAATGGATCCGTGAATTCTGGGACGGCCCGATGGTGATCAAAGGGATCCTTGACCCGGAAGACGCGCGCGACGCGGTGCGCTTCGGCGCAGACGGCATTGTGGTGTCAAACCACGGTGGCCGCCAGCTGGACGGCGTGCTCTCCTCCGCACGCGCCCTGCCAGCCATCGCCGACGCGGTAAAAGGGGATATCGCCATCCTCGCCGACAGCGGTATTCGAAACGGCCTCGACGTGGTGCGCATGATTGCGCTTGGTGCAGACAGCGTGCTGCTGGGCCGCGCGTACCTGTATGCGCTGGCAAGCCAGGGCCGCGCGGGCGTGACCAATCTGCTGAACCTGATTGAGAAAGAGATGAAGGTGGCCATGACGCTCACCGGCGCGAAATCCATCGGGGAAATCTCGCGGGATTCGCTGGTGCAGGAAGCGAAGCATCTGGCCGCCTCACTGGCACCTGTTGCGCGCGGAGATGCGGCTTAGCTTTTATGCAGGCTGATGCCCTCTCCCCAACCCTCTCCCACGGGAGAGGGAGTCAGAACCCTTGGCTGCACAACTTTATACCCGCTCCGATCTATCCCCTCTCCCTTGAGGGCGAGGAGGCCAAAAGTCCCTGGCTGGCACGATCTTATACCCTCTCCGATCTGTCCCCTCGCCCCTTTGGGGAGAGGGTTAGGGTGAGGGGAACATGCAAAACCGTTTGGCGAATATTCTCCTCCCTCCTTCTCCCACGAGAAGACAAATCACAGCGTAAACGGCGGTGCATCCAGCAGCCAGATGCGTTCGCGCACGTCGCACTGTGACTACGTCGAACACCTGCAACGGGCAGATAAGATTCATGCGAAGAATGTGTAAAAATGTAACTCGCGGATTTTGTGGAGGTTTATGTCAGAGGTGATGATTTGCTACACAGACAGGCGAAATATTTACATCAAAGAGTGGGGTAACTGCCTGAAAGTAGCTATAATGCGCCCGCCTCCATGTAGCAATCGAGGCGCGGAAGGTCGTCGTCTCCGGTGAGGCGGCTGGACTTCAAATCCAGATGGGACCGCCAGCGGCCCCGGGCAGGTTCGACTCCTGTGATCTTCCGCCAAAATTTAATCTAAACTTATATCTATCTTCAAGAAAAAATTAATATAAAAACCTTTAATATAATAGGTTAAAAGTACTCCCATTGCTTTGCCCATCATGAAACCCTAAAGAATTAAGAACACCAACATGTGTAGGATATTTTTTATATTGAGATGTATTTTTGCTCCACCTCAATGAAGAATACCCAGCTAATATTCTGTGTCCAACCCATCGATCATCTATTATTTTAGAAGATCCTGGTATATTTAGAAGTAATAAACTCCCCATAAATTTTATCCACTCAGAATAGGTCAAGAGTCTATTACCGTAGGCGTGATATGATCTTCCGCTACTGTAAATCTGAAATTCCATATTCCAATATGAACAAAACTCTCTAAATGAATACTCCAGCGACTTGCTGTCTTTACCACCAAAATCTATCAACGGAAGATAATACTCATTATTATAATCATGTATGTTTGAGTTAAGCGACAGCTCCTGCCCATCCTCAAGATCAATCAACATATCAAATAGACTTGATCTGTCTAATGCTCGGATAGGTATTTTAAAAATTTCCCTATCATCTTCAAAAGAATGTGGTTTATATCTGTATTTACTAAATGTTAACTCAGCATTCAAGGTTAAAACATTCCAACGCTGATAGGCATTCATAAGATCACAGACCCAAAGAATAGGATGTCTATTAATTTTAATATGCCCGGATATACGCTCATTCATTTAACATGTATCCCTTTCAGCAATTGGTAAACTTCCATTGAAAATTGGTCTGTCATGCCAGAAACAAAATCAATGATCAAATGTGTCCTTAAGTGCCATTCTTTTTCTTTAGACTCAGCATTATACATTTTACTAAAATAATTATCTGACCAATTTTTATCCCGAACAGAAATCTTAGAAATAGATGCCTTATATGCATTCAAATGCTTTTCTGGTAATCTATTAAAAAGTCTTCTTTCGATATGAAGATTTTTTTCATTAATAAACTTTACATCATTAATCAATAAAGCATAAAATTCATCTTTGGTTAGAGATAAAACTTTTATATATTCATCCAAAATTCCTTTTATTATTGCAAATCCGGATAATTCAACTTTCTCTGCATCATATGAAGTAAAAAGGTATTTTGAGGTATATTTCTTCAGAGTTTCAAGCAAATCATATTCTATTGTTTCTTTTGAAATCAATGTATTTGTAATACCAAGATCCATGTAGTCATAATATTTGTCGACAAAAATCCTTGAAACCTTCTCGACTAAATAGTTAGACAATACCGTTTTAAAGGAAAGAAAATTGCTGATGGGTAATATTTTGTCCTTGTGAGTAAGGGATTTAATAAGAACATTGCAAATACTGTTCCTCCCTTTATATTTTAACTTTACAAGCTTGAGTTCAGAAATAACAAAATCGGCAAATTCTCTTCTGTCAATAATTCCTTTTTCTATCCCATCCTCAATATCGCTAATGCAATATGAAATATCGTCCGAGGCTTCCATTAAAAAACTTAAAGGATGCCTTTTATTTCTTTCGATACCAAGGTCGTTCCAGGTACTATAAATTATTTCCTTTTCAGAATCAAAATAGCCTATTTTCTTACTAAACGGCGGTTTCGGCTCCATATCTTTTGCTTTTTCACTTGGGCTATATGTATACTTCAAAAACGCAGCTAATTGGCTATATGTTAGATTGAGTCCATTAAGACCATCTTCGCCTTGCAGTTTTGTTAGTATTCTAAACCCTTGTGGATTACCATCAAAAAGTGAGAAATCATCCAATAAATACTCATATTTTGAGAGTTCTTTTTTACTTTTCCTTAAATTAAAAGACGAAGAAATTGCCATTTTAATATTTTCTGCCGTAGCCCATTCCTTGATAGCGGCTTCGCCAAAATGGCCAAATGGTGGATTACCAATATCATGAGCTAAACATGATATCTCGACCATATTTGCAATCGCAAGACTGTTCTGCGCCCAACACTCTTTTTCATTTCTCTTAATATGTCTGGCATTAATTACCATATTTGTAATAGTAGCAACGATATAACGACCGATATGAGAAACTTCAATTGAATGGGTTAATCTAGAGCGAACTGCTGAATTGCTTTCTAATGAAAAGACCTGTGCTTTCTGTTGCAACCGCCTAAAAGCAGCTGAGTAAATTAACCTTGCACGGTCACTTTGTGTAGCGGCCAACAATCGTGTATGTGCAACTTGTATTTTCGAATGCTTCGATGTTGATTCACGATGCCGATTTGTAGACAGATATTTTTGCATTTCCATCCCTCAATTCACTGAGTATTTTCTAGTTTAAATTTACAAGCCTCTTTCACCCACTTACTGAAATTCCCCTTTCCAGCTGCTTTCTCAATCTGTTCTAAAAGCTCATCTTCAAAGCGGATGTTCTTCATGGTGCTTTTTTTACGGTCGAATTCGGCTTTCTTTTTTTCTTGCATGGTAGGTACCACTTAGGCTAGGTTATGTTCACATGGTACCTACCACATGAAATCTATTTTCTGTCGATGCCTGGCAGTGCGGGAACACTCTCAGGCATCTAACCGCACCAACTATCAAGGAGTTGATTATGGCTGAAAAGCATTCTACCTCAGACCGTTCGGTAATCGGAACCACACGCAGGCTCATTGTGGGATATCGCCCACGAAGTAAGGATCGTACTACGCCGAATCTGGTGATTTGCGGCAAGTGGATGCACGAAGCAGGATTCAATATCGGGCACCCTGTTGCGGTGAAAGTGATGGATGGCTGCATTGTTCTGATGGCCGACAGCCTGAAAGAACAGAGGCTGATTGAAGAGTTGCGCGAATCAAACAGAGCTCTGGCGGACATTCAACAAAGGCTGGCTGCGGTTAAGTAATTTCTTACATAAACGGCAGCGCATGTGCAGAAAGAATGACCGCGCTGCCGGTTTAACTCCCCACCCCATTGTGTCGCTCTTAACTGTATTCACCGATGGAGCGCCCGCATGAAAAAATTACTCGTCTTATTGTTACTACCGCTGCTGACCGGCTGTGCCTCGCTGGTCGGCAACAGCACGGAACAGGTCACCGTTGAGAGCACCCCTTCCAGCGCGTATTTCACCATTACCGATAATCACGGGCAGATTGTGGCGACGGGCACCACACCGCAGACGGTTACGCTGAAAAAATCGGATGGCAGCTACTTTGGGAAGATTGAATACAGCCTGGCGGTAAAAGCTGAAGGGTATCACTCCACCCTCGTGCCGCTGAGCATGCGCTTCAGCCACTGGTACACCTTCGGCAATATCATTTTCTTTGGCGTGCCTGGCTGGTTGATTGTCGATCCGTTCTCCGGCGGGATGTACACCTTTGAACAGGACCGTATTCAGTCGTGGCTGCGCCCTTGCCAGCCGGGGCCGTACAATTATACGTGTTCGTAAAAACAGAAACCGGGTCAGCGGAATGCTGGCCCGGCAGACGTTAAAGCGTCATCCCATCACAAGATTCGACGCGTTTCGACAGTTTTCGACATCTACTGCAAGCCGTTCGACAGGGGCATCTGGCTGCGTGGCGCGATAAAGCATGTCATAGACGGGGGCGATCAGCTCAAGATAATGTTCGAGCACGTTCTGGCGGTCGCGAACGTGGATCCGATCGTTGATAAGCCCTTCTCCAGTCAGCATGGCTTCGCCAAGCATGACCACTTCGCCATTTTCCTGTTCAAAAGTGTACTGCACCGTTTGCGTGTGGAAGCCCCGCGCCAGGCGGATTTCAAGGGCATAGTACTCAAACAGCGTGAAGCGCAGCGCGTTCTCTGCTGAATGCTCCATCGTCAGGTGCAGCGGGGTTTTCGACAGGGTGATGCCCTGAATCAGCGTATTCAGGTAGTGCTTCCATTGCATCTGTAGCTGCTGACGTTTGCTGGCAATAAAATCCGATTTCGTGCCAAGTTCGGTGATATTCAACTTCCGGTCCTTTCTGTTTTTAACAATTAGCTTTCTGGATTTTGCAAAATCCGCGCCAGTGTTAAAAAAGCGGGCCAGCATCCCGCCGGCCCTTTGCGCTACAGGTGACTCACTCATTCCCAGCCGGGCACGGCCCCACCGTTAAAGATCTTTTCAGCCGCTTTTGCCACTTCCGGCGACTGATACGATTGCATAAATTCCTTCACGTTCTCCGCGTCTTTGTTGTCTTCACGGGCGACGATGATGTTCACATAAGGCGAATTTTTATCTTCGATAAACACGCTGTCATGCACCGGCGACAGGCCCGTTTGCTGGATGTAGGTGGTACTGATGATCGCCACATCTACCTTCGGGTCGTCGAGCACGCGCGGGAGCTGCGCGCCCTCCATCTCCATAATTTGCAGGTTATGCGGGTTGTCGCTGATGTCGAGCGACGTCGGCAGCAGGCCTTTGCCAGGTTTGAGGGTAATCAGCTTCTCTTTTTGCAGCAGCAACAGCGCACGGCCCAGGTTGGTCGGGTCGTTCGGGATGGCAATGGTCGCGCCGTCTTTCAGCTCCGAAACGGTTTTGATCTTGCGGGAATAGCCCGCCATCGGAAAGACGAAGGTGTTGCCGACCGCCACCAGGTGGAAGTTGTGCGCTTTATTGTCCTGTTCCAGGAACGGGCGATGCTGGAACACGTTGGCGTCCAGCTCTCCGGCGTTGGTGGCGTCGTTTGGCAGCAGCGAGCCGCTGAACCCAACCAGCTCGACGTCGAGGCCATATTTATCTTTGGCGACCTTCTTCGCCACTTCGGCAACGTCCTGTTCCGCGCCGTTAATCACGCCAACTTTGATGTGTTTACTGCTATCGCTTTTCTGGTCGCAGCCCGCGAGCAGCAGGCCCGCCAGCAGCAGTGCGCCAAAATGAGGAAGGGAGAGTTTCACGCCGGAGTTCCTTGTTTAATAAAGTGTTCCTGGATGAAAAATGACTATAGCGATTTTGCTGCGGCGGGGATAAAAACGAAAAGGAATGGTTAAGACGAAAACGCGATAACGGGTGAATAAGGTGAGATGTTTCCCCTCTCCCCGGCCCTCTCCCAAAGGGAGAGGGAATTGCCTGGTGCAGTTTGTAGGCCCGGCAAGCCATGCGCCGCCGGGCAGAATGCATGCCGGATGGCGCTAACGCTTATCCGGCCTACGTGTCTGGCCTCATTAATCTGGCTAAATTATTTCGCCAACGTATTCGCATCTGAGGGTGTTGTAGGCCCGGCAAGCCATGCGCCGCCGGGCAGAAAGCGGGCCGGACAGCGTTAGCTGTTGTCCGGCCTACGGTTTGGCGAAATTATTTCGCCAGCGTATTCGCAATCGCATTAAACATCAGCGACGCTTCCAGCGGCTGGGCGCTGAAGGACGGCTCCGCTTTCGGCCATGCGGACCACTGCACGATCACCAGTTTTTGCGCCGGGTTGACCGTAATCACCTGGCCGAAGATGCCCAACGCCCACATGGTATCCTGGCTTGCCAGGCCCTCTTTCGGACTGACGTCTTTCGCGTTGGCCGGCACGCTGTTGTTCCACCACTGGTAACCGTAAGTGCCGTCCGGGTGCGCAGCGGAAACGGATTTGTCAGCTTTATTCCAGGTTCTGGCATCTTTGACCCAGTTATCCGGCAGCATTTTGCTGCCGTCCGGCAATACGCCGTTGTTCATGATAAACAAGCCGAATTTCCCCCAGTCTTCCAGCGTGGCGTTGAAGCCGTGCGCGCCCACATCATGTTTACCCGGCTGGTAGCTGTGCCATACGCCGTCATGCACCATGCCGTACGGCTGCCAGATTTTTTCCTGGAGGTTCTGAGCAAGGGATTTACCGGTGGCTTTCTCCAGCGTGTCACCGAGCAGCCATGCGCCGCCGGAGGAGTAGGACCACGCAACGCCTGGTTTGGCATACGCCGGGCGTTTCGGATCTTTCACCAGCGCGTTCACGCAGTCGTAGGTATCTTTGTTGGCCTCACACTGGGTGAGTTTCGCAAAGTCAGACTGCGGGTTGGTGTAGTCTTCATTCCAGGTCACGCCAGAGGTGTGCTGCATCAGCTGACGCACGGTCACGTGTTCCCACGCGGTGCCTTTGACGTCCGGGTTGTATTTGACGATTTCATCGTCCAGCGAAGCAATTTTGCCCTCTTTTACCGCCACACCCACCAGCGTAGAAACAACCGATTTCCCGACTGAGCGCGACGTCCACAGCGTGGTCGGCGTATTGCCGTGGCCGTAATACTGATACGCCACCTTGCCGTCCTTGATAACCATCATCCCGGTCACGTCGTTACGCTTAATGTAATCCTGAAGATCGTAGCGCTGGCCCTGATACTCATAGGTGGCACCGCTGAGCGAGCGCGCCATCACCGGGATTGGCTGCGGGTTGCTGGCCTTAAACACGTCGCCCGCGTAGGAGCGATAGTCGTTACGAAAACCAATCACGCGCTGCTGCTGGTCCCAGGTCAGCATATCTTTTACGTCTGGCAGTCTGGCATCCACCGGCGCCGGGCAGGTGGTGAGCTGCGGTACGCCGCAGTCGTTGGCCGCGCTGGCCTGCAGTGAGAAGCCCAGGCAAAGGGCGAGAAGACAGAGTGACGTGTTCATTTTGCGCATAAACGTACCTTTCATCGTTTTGAATTATGAGATGTCAGGCACCACTGTAGGCGAGATATATCGGCAAGTGCAGTCAGTTAGCGGGGGAAAAACCCCCGCTCATTCCCTCAAAGCCCCAGCGCGCTGAGGCCAGGGTGATCGTCCGGACGGCGCCCCTGAGGCCAGTGGAACAGGCGTTCCCCCTCCTCAATCGGGATATCGTTGATGCAGGCGTAACGCCTGCTCATCAGGCCGTTGTCGTCAAACTCCCAGTTTTCATTACCGTAAGAGCGGAACCAGTTGCCGCTGTCGTCGTGCCATTCGTAGGCAAAGCGCACAGCGATACGGTTGTCGGTGTATGCCCACAGCTCTTTGATCAGGCGGTACTCCAGCTCCTTACGCCATTTTCTGTCGAGAAACGCGACGATGGCATCGCGACCATCCACAAACTCGCTGCGGTTGCGCCAGCTGCTGTCCGGCGTGTAGGCCAGCGCGACTTTTTCCGGATTGCGGCTGTTCCAGCCGTCTTCCGCGGCGCGGACCTTCTGGATGGCAGATTCAAGGGTAAACGGGGGGAAAGGCGGACGTGACTCAGGCATGGTGATCCTCCGGCAATAATGTTCCCTCATCCTGGCACAACCGTGAGAAAACGAAACCGGGAAGAGGAAACTTCCCGGCGGAGATCAGTGGTGCGACTTCCGCAGCGGCGATTCCCGCAGGAACCACGACAGCACGAACGCCAGCACCATAATGCATGCAGCCATCAGGAAGGCAGCATGAATAGCCGCGCCGAAAGCATCCAGATAATCGGCGCGCAGCGCATCCGGCAGATGATGTACGGCAACCGGGTTCATCCCACGCGGCATCTCTGCACCTTCCGGCAGCAGCGTCGAGAGGTTCGACTGCAAAACGTGGGTAAACACCGCGCCAAACAGCGCCACGCCGATGGAGCCGCCAATCGAGCGGAACAGCGTCACGCCGGAGGTCGCCACGCCGTAAAGATTCGGCGCAACCGAGTTCTGCACCGCCAGCACCAGCACCTGCATCACCAGCCCAAGGCCCATGCCGAGCACGCCGGTGAAGAGATACAGATGCCACGTTGGCGAGGTGATAGTGATGCGGGTCAGCAAGACCATACCGCAGAAGCCGAGCAGCGTACCGAGGATCGGGAACAGGCGATATTTCCCCGTGCGGCTGATAATTCGCCCGCTGATAATCGACGTCACCAGCAGGCCGCCCATCAGCGGGATCAGCTGCAAGCCTGCCTGGGTCGGCGTCGCGTCCTTCACCACCTGCAAATAGAGCGGCAGGAAGGTGACGGAGCCAAACAACGACATGCCAATAATAAAGCCAATCAGGCTGCACAGCAGGAAGCTGCGGTCGCGGAACAGCGAGAGCGGGATGATCGGCTCATACGCCAGGCGCTCTTCATAGATAAACCCGGCGATACCGACCAGGCCGAAGGCCAGAATGCACCACAGCTGCGGGTCGCTCCATTCGCGCACCGTGCCGCCTTCGGTGGTAAACAGCGTGATGCACAGCAGCGCCATGCTGAGATAAAGTGCGCCCAGCCAGTCAATCTGGTGCTCGCTGCGCTTACCGGTGTTGTGGAATACCGCACCAATAACCAGCAGCGCGAACAGGCCGAGCGGCAGGTTGATGTAGAAAATCCAGCGCCAGGAGGTGTGCTGAACGATAAAGCCGCCAATAAGCGGGCCGATGACCGTCGCCAGGCCAAACACGCCGCCGAACAGCCCCTGATAACGCCCGCGCTCGGCAGGCGGGATCACGTCCGCCACTGCCGCCATGCTGATCACCATCAGGCCACCGCCGCCCAGCCCTTGCAGCGCACGCATCAGCACCAGCTGCGTCATGTTCTGCGCCAACCCGCACAGCGCGGAGCCCGCCAGAAACAGCACGATGGCGATTTGCAGCACCCGCTTGCGGCCAAACAAATCGCCAAACTTGCCGTACAGCGGCACCACGATGGTGGAGGTCAGAATGTAGGCCGTGACCACCCACGACAGCTTATCGAGGCCGCCGAGTTCGCCAACAATCGTCGGCAGCGCGGTCGAGACAATGGTCTGGTCCAGCGCCGAAAGCAGCATCACCAGCAGCAGGGCGCTGAACAGCAGGCGAATGGATTTTACGCCGGTGGCCGGAACGTGTCCGGATTGAGTCATGGGTTGAGACGCCATAGAAGGCTCACTTGAAATTAATTAAATGCACAATTAATATTCATGTAAGTTATGAATCCGGTCAAGGGATCCTCCGCGAATGTCAGCACAGAAAGACAAAGAACAATCCGATAATCCACGCCGTCCCGGTCGCCCGCGCGGGAAGAAAGCCGGGGCCGACAACCGGGAACAGCTGATGGACATCGCGCTGATGCTGTTTGCCCGCCAGGGCATCGCGCGCGTGTCGCTGAACGCGATTGCCAAAGAGGCGGGCGTCACCCCGGCAATGCTGCACTACTATTTCACCTCCCGAGAAGCGCTGGTCGACAGGCTGCTCGAAGAGCGTTTTATGCCGTTGCGCAATCGTATTAGCCTGGCGTTCAGCGAATATCCGGACGACCCGGTAAGGTCACTAACGCTGATGGTGAGAGTGCTGGCGGAGCTCGCGGAGCAAAACGACTGGTTCGCGCCGCTGTGGATGCAGGAGATGATTGGCGAGATGCCGATTCTGCGCCAGCACATGCACGCCCGCTTCGGCGATGAGAAGTTCCACAAAATGCTGAGCATCATCACCGGCTGGCAGGAGAGCGGGAAACTGAATCGCTCGCTGTCGCCGGAACTGCTCACCACCACGCTGATTAGCCTGGTGCTGGTGCCGTTCTCCCGGCTGCGCACCGATGAGCGGATGAAAAATATCTCCCCCGACGCCATCGTACGCCATGCGCTGGCGATCATGGGTCAGGGGATCGGCGGTTAAAGCGATTTGGTCAGGTAGTGGCGCTGCATGCCCTGATACGGGAAGTCCTGAATGCTGTTGTGCAGGGTGAAGCCGCATTTCTGGTAGAACGGCAGCGCCTGGAAGCTGGCGGTATCGACCAGCATATGGCGACAGCCCCATTCAAGAATGCGCGCTTCAGCGGTACGGATAAGCTCGCTGCCAAGGCCGGTGCCGCGCGCCGCTTCGCTGACCCACAGAAAATCAATGCACAGCCAGTCGCCCTTGCGTTTACCAATCAGGCCGCCGAGCATCACGCCGTTGTCATCGCGGGCATAGACGCCGAGGCTGTACCAGTCGCTGATATCGATAAACTGGCTGTTATAAGCGCGCAGTCCATCAAATAATTCTTCCTGATCCTCAGGGGTAATCTGCTCTTTTACCTCGATTTTCATCGCCGCTCTCCCTCATCATGGTTTCGACAGCTCATACTACCCTAAATCAGAGGGCGGCAATCGGTCCGCTCCACCCTGTGCTATCATCGCCGCAACGTTATCAGGTTGTTGAGGACAAGATGGGAGCCACCCGCAAAGGGATGCTGAACGTGCTGATCGCCGCCATACTCTGGGGCAGTTCAGGCGTGTGTGCGCAGTACATTATGGAGCAGAGTCAGATGTCGTCGCCGTTCCTGACGATGGTGCGTCTGATTTTCGCGGGGCTGATTTTGCTGATGCTCGGCTTCGT
The DNA here is from genome assembly GCA_002470465.1 of Pluralibacter sp. UBA7423. Lineage (GTDB taxonomy): Bacteria > Pseudomonadota > Gammaproteobacteria > Enterobacterales > Enterobacteriaceae > Scandinavium. Next base: position 134,373 of record DKMD01000014.1, on the reverse strand, counting down.
CCACGGCGATAACATTTTCCGCATCCTGAAAAACCGCAAAGATGCGCTGAGCCTGCTGCTGTTTTCCCTCGTCGGCGCGCTGACGGTGCAGCTCACTTTCCTGATGACCATCGAAAAATCCAACGCCGCGACGGCGACCGTGCTTCAGTTTCTGTCGCCGACGATCATCGTGGCCTGGTTCGCCCTCGCGCGGAAATCCCGCCCCGGCGGGCTGGTGTTTGCCGCCATTTTCACCTCACTTATCGGCACATTTTTATTGGTGACCCACGGCGATCCGACTTCGCTTTCGGTTTCTCCGGCTGCGGTGTTCTGGGGCATCGCGTCGGCCTTCGCTGCCGCCTTCTATACTACCTATCCTTCGACGCTTATCGCACGCTATGGCACGCTGCCGATCGTTGGCTGGAGCATGCTTATCGGCGGGGCGTTTTTGCTGCCGTTTTATGTGGGCGACGGGATGCATTTTGTGATTAACGGCAGCCTGCTACTGGCGTTTTTCTATCTGGTGGTGATTGGCACGTCGCTGACGTTCAGTCTCTATCTGAAAGGCGCGCAGATGATCGGTGGTCCGAAAGCCAGCATCCTCAGCTGTGCCGAACCGCTGAGCAGCGCGTTTTTATCGGTGCTGCTGCTCGGCGTCAGCTTCGCGCTGCCGGACTGGATTGGCACGCTGCTGATCCTCTCCTCGGTTATCCTGATTTCGCTGGATTCGCGTCGTCACGCCCGGCTTGGTTGACGGCAGAGGCTGTCAATCATGCCTTTGGACGATAATTTTCCTAATTCACTGATTTAAAAATAAATTATCTGGCGAAAATTTGCGCATCAGGATGCGAGGATATAGAGTTAAGGGATGATGTTGCAGAAGAAGGGCTACGTAATGAAAACCGTTCCATTTCTGTGTTTGCTGGCGACGCTGGCCGTCCCGGCGGCGTTCGCCGATTCGCCGATGAAGAGCCTGCAGTTTGAGCAGCAAAAGCAGCAGGTGATGAAGGACGTGAAGAAAACCTGCACCCCGGGCAAAAACATGAGCGACGCTGACTTCAGCAATAAAATTCTCGCCAGTGAAGAGAACAAAATGCACGTTCGCGACGCGACCATCGCGCTGGATCGGAATAACCAGAAGAACTACTGGAATGCCATCGGGCAGATTCAGTGCCCGGATATGTGATCCGGGCAGAAAGGGTTATTTCATCCGGACTTTTGTCGCCACCAGCAGCGCGGTAAGCAGCATCAGCGAACCTGAAAGCATAAGCGGTGACAGCAGGCCGAAATGGTCGAGCGCCACGCCGCCAATCGCCGCCCCGCAGGTGTTGGCGAGCTGAATCACCGCCACCTGAATCGACCCCGCCTTTTCTGCCTGGTCCGAGAGCGAGCGGGTGATCCACGTTGACCAGCCAACCGGCACCAGCGCAAAGGCAAATCCCCAGACAATGGCCACCGTGGCCGCCACGGCTTTCTCGCTTCCCCACAAAATCAGCACTGCTGCACTCACCGCAAGAATAAGCGGTGCGCAGGCCAGCGCCGCTTTCACCGAGTATTTGAGGATCGGCGCGGACAGCGACGTGCCAACAAAGCTCGCAATCCCGAAGCTCAGCAGCACCAGCGTCAGGCCGTCGACATCAAACCCGGCAAGGGTCATAAACACCGGGCGAATGTAGGTGAAAAATGCAAACTGCCCGGCGAAGGCCATGAAAATGGCCGTCATCCCGGCCAGCACGCCCGGACGCTTTAACAACCCGAACATATTGGCCTTTTGCCCACTTTCTCCCGGCAGCGACGGCAGCGCTTTCCATACCCAGAGAACACATAGCAGGCCCATCAAAGCCGCGCCGTTAAAGACGTTGCGCCAGCCGATGATGCCGCCTAAAAAACTGCCGAGCGGGGCAGCGATCACCAACGCAATAGACACCGCACCAAAAATAATCGACAGCGCTTTCGGCACGAGGCGTGCAGGCACCAGGCGCATCGTCAGTGACGCAGACATGGCCCAGAAGCCACCGAGCGCCAGCCCCAGACAGGCGCGGCCCAGCAGAAGCAGACTGAAGCTGGAAGCAAACGACACCAGCAGGCAGGAGATCGTCAGCAGCACGGAGAACAGGATCACCACATAGCGACGGTCGGTGCGGCCAATGATATGCGTGACAAACAGGCTAGCGAACATCGCCACGAACGCGGTGGTGGTGACCGACTGACCCGCAACACCTTCGGTAATACCGAGATCCTGCGCCATCGGCGTCAGCAGGCTCACCGGCAGAAATTCAACGGTAATCAGGCAGGCAACGCAAAACGCGACGGCAAAGACCGCCGACCAGTTTGGGCGGGTCAACGCCTCACTGCGAGGAAGGGTTTCGGTACATTCGCTCATCGTTCACCTGCGCAATTTCGGAAGGAAAGTTGCGCAGTGTAGCATTTTAACTGTGACGCATTTAACGTTTTGGCAACTATCGGTGCGGACCCTCCCCAGCGGGAAGAGGGAGAAGAAAGTGCGGCCTGTTCCCCTCACCCCGGCCCTCTCCCCACAGGGGCGAGGGAGAAAAGATGACAGGAGTCGAAGACGAAACCAGGTTTATCCCCTCTCCCTGAGGGAGAGGGTCAGGGTGAGGGGGAAATTACTGCGCCGGAGCGGCTGGAACCGGAGCCGCCTCCGTTGGCGCTGGCACAACCGGCGTCGCGGTGCTCACTTCGCCGTTGGTCATGGTTTGCGTCACTTCCTGCTTGTTCATATTCACCGCGTGCAGCTGCCCGCTAACGGTCGGTTTTAACGGCGTGCTGGCCTGCACCTTCCCGCTGGCGCGCAGCTGAAGATTACCGTCGCCGCTAATCGGCAGCACCGGCCAGCCCCAGGCTTCAAGAATATTCAGCGGCACGCCGCGACCGTTGAGGCTGATGGCGGCTTCACGCTGCGGCAGCTGCGACACGCCTGCCGTGGCTTCCAGAATCCCTTTCTCGGTGAAGGCGCTCAGTTCGGTGATGTTCACCTGAGACGGGCTGGCGACCAGCTTCAGCGAAGGACGGCGCACGTCCACACGGTTAAAAGTAGCAGCGGCGGCGTTCAGCGCAGCATTACCGCTCCACACGCCCCAGCTTCCGTTCTTCGCGATCTGCAGGTTGTCGCCGTAGCCATCCAGAGAAGTAACCTGCCACGGGAAGGTCGGGTCGATGTCGATCACCAGGTTGCGGCTGGCGGTGAATTTGCTCAACGTCACGCTTTGCAGCCAGGCGGGGAGCGGATCCATCCACAATGTTTTCCAGTTCGACGGCAGGGTGTATTCCAGCCCGGCGATAGCGGTGTCATCCAGCACCAGCGCATTACCGTTGCGTAACCAGTTTCCGGAGGTGCGCACCATGCCGCCTTCCCAGCGCGAGGTAAACTGGCGCAGCGCCACGCCCTGTGGCGAAAACTCTGCGTTGAAAATAGGATCAAGCAGATGCAGCGAGCCATAGATAAATTCGTCGGCGTTCATCGACAGGCGCCCGCCGTCGCTGTTCCAGCCGCCCTGGCTCAGGGTGAGGTTGCGCAGGCTGAGATCTAAATCAGCAATTGCCCAGTCCGGCCCTTGCAGGCGCGCGTCCGTCACTTCCAGGCTGCCGATAGTGAGCGACGGGACGGTGGTCAGCGGGGCAAAGAAATCTTTCAGGGATTTGTCGCTCTGCATGCGGATGTCGGTCAGGCGGAGGCTGTCGACCAGCCAGCTGCCGTCGGCGTTGCGCTTCGCATTTCCGGTGAGCGAGCCGCGCGCAATGTCTGCGCCAATCGTGCCAAGCGTGACTACGCCATTATCGATGCTGCCCTGAATCAGCACGTTTTCCGCCGGAATACCGTTCAGGGTCATCGAGCCTGCGCTCATCTGAATCTGCGTTTGCTTGCCAAGCACATTCCCCGCTTCCGGTACCCACGGCGAGACGCCGCCGGTGACGCGCTGCGCGCTCAGCACCCAGCCGGTTTCCGGGCTGTTGAACGCCATATTGCTGAGCTGCAGCGTATCGGCTTCAAACGGGAACGGCGCGGTAGAAGGCGACAGGTTCAGCGTACCGTCCTGCAAGGTGATGGTGTCGGCGTGCAGCGGGTCGGTGATTTGGCGACTGCCGAGGCCGATATCCACCGTTTTGGCGACCAGCGTGGCGGGTTTGCCGTCGCGGCCAAAGGTGACGTTTCTCAGCAGGACGTGCGAGGGAGAAGAGAAGCGATGATCCATCGCGTCAAAGGCGATGTGGTAATCGGTATTGGCCGAAATCCAGCCGCTGACTTCACGCGCCCCCCAGCGGGTTTGCAGCAAAAAGTAGAACGCCAGCACAACCAGCAACAGCGCGATGAGCAGCCAGAGCAGCAGCTTCCCGATAAATTTCATCGTCTTCCATCCAGTGAAGGGCACATAAGGGAGTTATGCACGATTTGTGCGCAATCCTCAAGGAGGGATTCGTATAAGAAGGTTTCACGGCGGCCCGCAGAGCGCCGCCGTGATGCAGGTCAGTTCTTCTCTGGCGGGAAGACCAGGTTCAGGATGATGGCGGTAATACCGCCCGCAGCGATGCCGGAGGAGAGCAGGTTTTTCAGCCAGTCCGGAGCAAACTGCAGGATCATCGGCTGCTGAGACACGCCAAGGCCGACGGCCAGCGACAGCGCGATAATCAGGATTGCGCGACGGTTCAGCGGCTCGCGGGAAACGATACGCACGCCGGAAGCGGCGATAGTACCGAACATCACCAGCGTTGCGCCGCCAAGAACGGGCTCAGGAATGTGCTGCACGAAGCCGCTCACCGCCGGGAACAGGCCGAGTACGATCAGCATCAGCGCCACCACAAAGCCCACGTAGCGGCTGGCAACGCCGGTCAGCTGGATCACGCCGTTGTTCTGGCCGAAGCAGGAGTTCGGGAAGGTGTTGAAGATGGCTGAAACGCAGGAGTTCAGGCCGTTCGCCAGCACGCCGCCTTTCAGGCGCTTCATATAGACCGGGCCGGAGACGGGCTGCTCGGAAACGTCGGAGGTGGCGGTAATGTCGCCGATGGTTTCCAGCGAGGTGATCATAAACACCAGCATCAGCGGCAGCAGCAGGTTCCAGTCAATACCGAGGCCATAATAGAGCGGCGTCGGCACCATTATCATCGGGCTGTTGGTCGGCGCCGTTTCCGGCAGCATACCCATTACCCAGGCAGCGGCATAGCCTGCTGCCATGGCGATCACCAGCGAGGCGATGCGCAGGTACGGGTTACGCTGGCGGTTCAGCACAATGATAATGGCCAGCACGATGCCCGCCAGCAGCAGGTTTTTCGGCGCACCGAAGCTGTGATCGGCCATTGCGGCGTAGCCACCACCGATAGACGTCAACCCTACCTGAATCAGCGACAGGCCGATAATCATGACCACCACGCCGGACACCAGCGGCGTGATGATACGGCGCGCCAGATGCAGCACGCGGGAAAGCGCCATCTCGGTGAAGCTCGCCAGCATCAGGGTGCCGAACAGCGCCGCCATCATCGTCGGTACGTCTGCACCGCCGGTTTTCAGCGCAGTGCCACCCATAATAAGCGGCGCGACGAAGTTAAAGCTGGTGCCCTGAATGGAAAGCAGACCGGAGCCCACCGGCCCCCAGGCTTTGATCTGAATAATGGACGCCACGCCTGAAGCAAACAGCGACATGCTGATGATGTGCTGCGTATCCTGCGCCGGTAAACCGAGCGCCTGGCAAATCAGCAGCGCCGGCGTGATCACCGCGACAAACATCGCCAGCAGGTGCTGGAAGGCGGCAAACAGCGTCTGCGGCAGCGGTGGACGGTCTTCAAGACGATAGATAAGCTCGCTGTTGTTTTTCTGCGCAATCGGTTGCGCATTTTCAGCTTCGATGGTGTTCACTGACATTTTCAGAGGCAATCCCGTGGTGGAAAAGGGGGGATTTTAACGGACTGCCAGGCAAAAGCAAACGGTTGCCTTCAATAGACTAAGGATGAATAAGCCTACAGTCCTTTATTCTGCTTTTTCAGGTTCTGACGAAGGGCCGCCGCTTTGAGGGCTTATACCTGCTTTTACTGATGCTGCCGATGTTTGGCTAATAAAAAAGCCGGGCGGTGCTAACGCTTGCCCGGCCTGCGATATCAACGCGATATGCTGCTTTGCAGGCCCGGTAAGCACAAGCGCCACCGGGCATTCAGCCCTTGCAGCTACTCGTGATCTTCCCACGCCATCGCGCGTTTAACCGCTTTTTTCCAGCCGCTGTAGCGGTAGTTGCGCTCGGTGGTTTCAATCCCCGGACGGAACTCACGCTCAATCACCGCTTTCTCCTTCAGCTCGTCCAGATTCTGCCAGAAGCCAACCGCCAGCCCGGCGAGATACGCTGCGCCAAGCGCTGTGACTTCACGCACTTCCGGACGCTCAACGCGCGTGCCGAGAATGTCTGACTGGAACTGCATCAGGAAGTTATTGGCAACCGCGCCGCCGTCCACACGCAGGGCGTGCAGTCGAATACCCGAGTCCGCCTGCATCGCTTCCAGCACGTCGCGCGTCTGGTAGGCGATGGATTCCAGTGTCGCACGAATGATGTGGTTGGAGTTCACGCCGCGCGTCAGGCCGAAGATTGCCCCGCGAGCGTATGGATCCCAATACGGTGCGCCGAGACCGGTGAAGGCCGGAACCACGTACACACCGTTGGTGTCGTTCACCTTGGTAGCAAAATATTCGGAATCGAACGCGTCGTTAATCAGCTTCATTTCGTCGCGCAGCCACTGAATGGACGCGCCCGCCATGAACACCGCACCTTCCAGCGCATAGTTCACTTCACCGGCCGGACCGCAGGCGATAGTCGTCAGCAGGCCATGCTCGGATTTCACCGCCGTTTCACCGGTGTTCATCAGCATAAAGCAGCCGGTGCCGTAGGTGTTTTTCGCCATCCCTTCCTTAACGCACAGCTGGCCGAACAGCGCCGCCTGCTGGTCACCGGCGATCCCGGCGATAGGAATACGCGTGCCGCCTTTACCACCGATGTTGGTCTGACCATAGACTTCGGAGGATTTGCGCACGTCCGGCAGCATGGCGCGCGGGATATCCAGCGCATCGAGCATTTTGTCATCCCAGTCGAGATCGTGGATGTTGAACAGCATGGTGCGCGAGGCGTTGGTGTAGTCAGTAACGTGCACGCGGCCCTGAGTCATACGCCAGATAAGCCACGTGTCGACTGTGCCGAACAGCAGCTCACCGCGTTTGGCACGCTCGCGAGCGCCTTCCACGTGGTCGAGTATCCACTTCACTTTGGTACCGGAGAAGTACGGGTCGATCACCAGACCTGTCGCTTTGCGCACGTACTCTTCCATGCCATCACGCTTGAGCTGCTCGCAGATATCAGCGGTACGACGGCACTGCCAGACGATGGCGTTATAAATCGGCTTGCCGGTTTCTTTATCCCAGACAATGGCGGTTTCACGCTGGTTGGTGATGCCGATGGCAGCCACTTCGTCGGAGCTGATATCGGCTTTCGCCAGCACTTCAATCAGCGTGGAGCTTTGCGAAGCCCAGATCTCCATCGGGTCGTGCTCAACCCAGCCTGGCTTCGGATAAATTTGTTCGAATTCGCGCTGCGAAACGCTGACGATATTGGCGTCGTGATCCATGACAACGGCGCGGGAGCTGGTTGTACCCTGATCGAGCGCAACGATGTATTTTTTGTCAGTCATAATGCTAAGTCCCGTAGTCAGATTACAGCGAAGCTTTCTGTTGTGTGGTGCTGGCGGTGGTCTCTTTCTCTTCCACCTCGCAGACGTCGCACGGTAAATGGCGGCCAATCAGCTTGCGATAGCCGAAGGCACCGAGCGATGCACCGACAATCGGTGCGAACAGCGGCACCACAAAATAAGGAATGTCTTTGCCGCCGGTAAAGGCCACTTCGCCCCAGCCGGCAAGCCAGGCGAACGTTTTCGGGCCAAGGTCACGCGCCGGGTTCATCGCAAAGCCGGTCAGCGGCCCCATGGATGCACCAATAACCGCAATCAGCAAACCAATCAGCAGCGGTGCCATCGGTCCGCGCGGTACGCCGTTGCCGTCGTCCGTCAGCGCCAGAATAACGCCCATCAGGATAGCGGTAATGACCATTTCTACCGCGAAGGCCTGCACAAAATTGATATGCGGATTGGGATACGTGGAGAAAATGCCTGCCAGATCCAGACTTTCGACGCTGCCGCGCACCATATTGTGCGTGTGTTCGAAGTCGATGAAAAGATTGTAATAAAGCCCGTAAACCAGCGACGCTGCGCAAAACGCGCCGGCAAATTGCGAAACAATGAAGGGAACAACTTTACGCCCGTCGAAACAGGCAAACAGCCAGAGGGCAATGGTAACGGCCGGATTAAGGTGTGCGCCGGAAACCCCTGCGGTCAGGTAAATGGCCATCGCCACCCCTAAGCCCCAGATAATACTGATTTCCCATTGACCGAAGGTCGCGCCTGCAACTTTTAGCGCGGCCACGCATCCAACACCGAAGAAGATCAACAACCCGGTACCAAGGAACTCGGCAATGCACTGGCCTTTTAAGGTTGATGTTTGACTCATGATCGGATCCTGAAGACTAATGGATTAATGATTATTGTGAACATGGAGGTCGGAGACGACCATGTTGCCATGTAGGCATAGTGTTAATTTATCGTTAACGAACAAAAACGAGAAATATCGAAATCAAAATCTGTGTACCTCGTCAATAAAATGAGCGTTTTCGCGCTATGAAGTGCGCATTTTGACCGTTGTCAATCCGCAAGCGGGCTCATTTATGTAACGAACAGATTAACAATTGAGGGGATTTTGCGGCGAACGTTCCAGGACGAGGCTGAAAAGTGTTGCAAACCGCAATCTGCGCGCCCCGGCGCTGGACAGGGAGCACGGCGCTCCATACAATCGAGGCACAGCAGTGCGCTTATTTTCGTTAAGGCGTCGCCGGGGTTCCGGGCCGAGATCAACGCCTTGCAAATTCAGGAGAGGTATGACGATGTCATTAGAAGTGTTTGAGAAACTGGAATCTAAAGTACAGCAGGCGATTGATACCATCACCCTGCTGCAGATGGAAATCGAAGAGCTGAAAGAGAAGAACAATACGCTGGCTCAGGAAGTGCAGAACGCTGCGCACAGCCGCGAAGATCTGGAACGCGAAAACAACCAGCTGAAAGAACAGCAGCACGGCTGGCAGGAGCGTTTACAGGCGCTGCTGGGCCGCATGGAAGAAGTCTGATTTCCCACTACACCCTTCGTCAGAAGGGTGTTTTGTTTTGCTGCCAGCGTTTACTCATTTTTTATCGTGATAAGCGTAAGGATGGGGGCTGTAACCGTACGCATAATAGCCGCTGGTTTTCTTGCGGATACCGTTCAGGATCCATCCTTCAACTGACACGCCATCCTGTTCAAACCGGCGCGTGCTGGCAATAACTTCTTTGGCTGTATTGTCTTCAAAACGCGCGACCATCAAAACGGTGCCCGTATAGCGGCCCACCACTGTTGCATCTGTCACCGCCATCGCTGGCGGCGTGTCGATGATGACCAGATCGTACAGAGGCGACACTTCATCGAGCAAACTTTTGAAGCCTGGACTCATCAGCAGTTCCGCCGGGTTGGAAGGCGTGTGCCCGCGAGTAATGAAGTCGATGTCCGCTTCCGGAAGGGTGACAACGGTCTGTGCAAAGGTAGCTTTGCCATTGAGAATGTCGGAAAGCCCGGGAGTTTCTTCCACGCCAAACAGCTGATGTAAATAACCTTTTCGCATATCGGCATCAATCAGTAAGACCCTTTTTTGCGTTTGCGCCACCACGGTTGCCAGGTTGCTGCTGATAAAGGTTTTCCCTGAGCCCGGGCTTACACCGGAGATCATCAACAGGTTGTTCCTCGCATCCATCATGGTGAAGTGCAGGCTGGTACGCAGACCTCTGATAGTCTCTATCGCAATATCTGCCGGATTTTGCGTTGCCAGAAGGATATCGGGCGTGCTCTTTTTGCTTCTGCCGCTATGTTTGCCCAACCATTCAGAGTAAGGCACGCAGGCGTAAACGCTAATCCCTCCCTCTTCGAGCTGTTCAGGAGATTCCAGCCCCTGATGAAGCGCCGCTTTTAGCAGAATGCCCGCTACGGAAAATGCGCCTCCCATCATCATACCGACAAGAACAATAAGCGCCTTTTTCGGTTTGACAGGGCTGGGTAACGTGATGGCGTCATCAATGATCCTGACGTTGCCAATCGCGCTGGATTTAGCCACGTTCAGTTCCTGCTGACGATTCAGGAGCTGTAAATAGACGGCGCGACCGGAATCGACATCACGGCTCAGGCGCAGTACTTCCTGCTGAGTGGCTGGCATGGCGCTGATACGCTTGTTCAGCTTTACTTTTTCGTTTTGCAGCGTTTGACGCTTTTCCAGTAAGGCCCGGTAGGTCGGGTGATCCTTTTTGTACAGCTGCGACACTTCTGCTTCCCGGAAGGTCAGCTCGTTGAGCTGATTGTCGGCGTTGACTATCTGTTCAAGTACTGACCGGGCTTCCATATTTAAGTCAACGGAATCCTTCTGTTTGCGGTACTCGTTGAGCTTGTCTTCAGCACTATTCAGATCGCTGCGTATTTTCGGCAATTGCGAGTCAAGAAACTCAAGGCTCTTTGCGTCCTGCGCGGCCTGGCGGGCGATATTCTGTGCGAGATAGCTGTCGCTGATGCTGTTGAGAATCGCCGTAATCAGCTCCGGATCTTCGCCGACCATCGTCAGGTCGAGCATCCCGGTATCTCTGCCTCGTTCCTGGACGCTAAAGGCTTTCTGTAAATCGGTAATGGCTTTCAGACGGGTGTATCGGGTGAGCGTGAACCTGGATCCGGGTTCAGCATTGATGGCCGTCACCAGAAGGGAAACGCCCTCTTTTTGCAGCGGCTTTCCCGTCTGGCCGGCAATCTCGAACCCTTCACCTGAGAGCAGATACTCATGCTTTGAAATGACTTTCAGCGTTGCGGTTGCGCTCCCTGTACTGGTCATAGGCAGCTCAAATTCCGCAATTTTGATCTCCATCGGCTCAGAAGCTGTGATTTTTGACATTATTTTGCCGACGATCGGCATCTGCCTCGGCATGATTTGCGTCTGAAGATTCAGCGCATCGACAGTTTGTCCAAGCAGCATGCGTGACTGCAGCAGGGTAATTTCGGGAGCTGACTGCGGCTGGCTATCGGGCAGCATCTGGCTCAGGCTGCCCAACAACACATTTCCCTGCTTTTGTTCAATCTGAATGAGCGCATTGGCCTGGTAGAGAGGCGTTGCGGATAAGGCATAAAGCAGAGCAACCAGCGTGAACAAAGCCGTGACGAAAGCAATACACTTCCAGTGTTCGGCAAGTTCAGCTAAGAGAGCAAGCAGATCGATTTCCCGGACGCTCTCCTGAGGCTTTTGGGTTGCGGTTGATGCAGAAGACATCGAGTGATTTCCTAAAGTTAACCGGTGAATTTGCTGGCCCAGGCCTGGCATGACCGCTCAATGAGCTGAAAGATATGGTCGAAGGCTTCATCGCTTTTGTGCCAGGGGTCGGGAATGTCCATTTGGTTGAACCAGTATCCAAGCAGCATGGCTTTGCTTCTCGCCTCTGGCGCAATGTGGGCGATCTGTCTTAAGTGCGCTTTTTCCATCACCAGAATCAGGTCATATCTGACGCTGAGCTCCGGCGTGAACTGGCGCCCCCGGTGCCCGTCGAGCGAGATGCCGAATTTTTTTGCCATGCGCTGAGCGTCTGCATCGGCACCGTGGTTGATCAGTGCGACCGTCCCGGCAGAATCAATCTTTTTATGCGGTAGCAGAACCCGGAAGAACCGCTCTCCCATTGGCGAGCGGCAAATATTCCCCGTACAAACCACCAGAATTTTGCTCGGCATCAGCGTTACCAGGTGCGGAAATAGCGGGCGGTCTCGGTCAGATCGTGAACGCCGGAGATGGTGGGAACCAGCTGAGATACCACGCGATTCCACCTCACCAGCGGCGCTGAAGTGACATAAACGATGTCGTAGGGCTGAAGCTGGAATTCTGTGCTCAGCACCATGGCGGAAGCGTCCTGCGCATTGAGCTGGTAAATATTGGCAATTTTACCGTCATCCTTTTTGCTCTTCTGGCGAATAACAAATACCCCGGAAGCATCTGCCATGCTCTGGCTGATACCTTCGGCGCTGCCCAGCGCCTCCGCGAGGGTCATGCCGCTGCGGTCCATTTTCAGCGTGCTTTGTTTACCTACCTCACCCATAACAAAGACTTTGAGATCGTCATTGCGCGGCACGAAAAGGATGTCTCCGGGATAAAGCAGGTGGTTTTGCGTTAAATCACCTTTCTGGAGGAGGGCATACAGCGAAATTCGGGTATCGGTACCGTTGTGGGTGAGCACGACGTTACGCCAGTCGGCGTCGGCCGTCAGACCACCGGCGGCATTGATGGCATCCATAACCGTAAGCGGAACGTTAGTGATCGCCTGCTGGCCTGACTTTGATACTTCACCGGTAACATAAGCTTTCTGTGAACGAAACGAGGCGACGCTGACGTCTACCTGCGGGCTTTCGATAACCTTATCCAGACCACGACTTATTTGGTCCCGAATTTCATCCAGTGATTTCCCCGCAACCTTTATTTTGCCAATGTAGGGATAAAAAATAGTGCCATCAGATTTCACCCAGCTGCCCGTATCGCTCCCGCTGCGATATTGCCCTGCAGGAGTAGTCAGCTCCGGATGGTCCCAAACGGTAACCATAAGCACATCACCCACGCCAATACGGTATTCATAACGCCCGATAAGCGATTCAAGCCCGGGGTTTTGACGCGAAATGACGGGAGCAGAGCGTAACTGCTCGATAAGCTGAGGCGACAAAGGGTAAATGCTCACCAGTTTATTAATATCGTAATGGCCTTCTGGCGTCTCTATATGTGCTTTCCCCGAGGTGCTAAGATGCTGGCCTGGAATCACCGTGCAGCCCGCGAGCAATAGCGAAAATAATACTGATACGACTTGTTTAATTCGGTATTTCTTCATCATATTCTGTCGTTACATATAGAGTGTGCTTTCATGAAGGCTGTTTCTGCGAAAGTTGAAGTAAAAATATTATTTTTTCAGTGACCTGAAGCCATAGCCAACCCTTGAGGCCATGTATTTCTTGCGATTTATTTCATGCAATGTATTGCATGCAGCGAGCGCGGCTAGAATAACCTGACAATTAGCCTTTTGCAATTAACCGTTACGTTTGAAGCATTATTAATGCATTGCAAATGAGCAACCCTATAATTCGATCTGAATTTTCACAAAGTCGCATGAATATTCCTAAATTAAAAGGGGAGGGTTATATGATGAAAGGGTAATAAGAAATTTCATCATTCGATCTGAAATTTAACGAGTTCATATGAATTTTCCTAAAAATACAGGCAGGATGAAAGGGTCATATTCATCAGTAATGATAAAATAAAAACAGCACAGATCGTTCATTCTCTTTTATTTTCAAAAAAGTTTTTTCCACTCACCATGAGATATGCATTGCGAACTTTCATGAATGATTGCACGGCTTGAAAATAAGAAATTTCCCTGCCTGTCCGATCACATATAAAGTTTTCTGAAGAAGAACTGGCAACCACAGCCCTCTCTCAACTTTATCTCCGGGGGAAACAGCAGGAGTGTTATTGCATATGGTTATAACCAATCTTTTTTTATTCTTTAATCATTGATTTGGTTTCTGGCAGGCTACCAGCATCACACCACCACAAAAAAGAGAGCGGTCGATGAACAAGTTTGGCCTGGGGTTAACGCTTCTGCTGGCATCCGCCGGCGTTCTGGCAAAAGATATTCAGTTACTTAACGTGTCGTACGATCCCACTCGTGAACTGTATGACAACTATAACAAGGCCTTCAGCGCCTACTGGAAACAGCAAACCGGCGACAATGTCGTCATCCGCCAGTCGCACGGCGGCTCCGGCAAGCAGGCCACGTCAGTGATCAACGGTATCGAAGCCGACGTGGTGACGCTGGCGCTGGCCTACGACGTAGACGCCATCGCCGAACGTGGCCGCATTAATAAAGACTGGCTCAAGCGCCTGCCGGATAACTCCGCGCCGTACACATCAACCATCGTATTCCTGGTGCGCAAAGGCAATCCGAAACAAATTCATGACTGGAACGATCTGGTTAAACCAGGCGTGTCGGTGATCACCCCGAATCCGAAAAGCTCCGGCGGCGCGCGCTGGAACTATCTGGCGGCATGGGGTTACGCTCTGCATCACAACAACAACGATCAGGCTAAAGCACAGGATTTCGTGAAGGCTCTGTATAAAAACGTCGAAGTGCTGGATTCCGGCGCTCGTGGCTCTACCAATACCTTCGTGGAGCGCGGGATTGGTGACGTGCTGATTGCCTGGGAAAACGAAGCGCTGCTGGCCACCAACGAGCTGGGCAAAGACAAGTTTGAAATCGTCACCCCAAGCGAATCGATTCTGGCCGAACCGACCGTTTCCGTGGTGGACAAAGTCGTTGATAAGAAAGGCACCCGCACCGTCGCAGAAGCCTATCTGAAGTATCTCTATTCGCCACAGGGCCAGGATATCGTGGCGAAAAACTACTACCGCCCGCGGGATGCAGAAGTGGCGAAGAAATACGAAAGCGAATTCCCGAAGCTGAAGCTGTTCACTATCGATCAGGAGTTTGGCGGCTGGACGAAAGCGCAGAAAGAGCACTTCTCTAACGGCGGCACCTTCGATCAGATTAGTCAGCGATAATCACGTTAATAAAATCGGCCCTGCGGGGCCGTTTTTATTTGGTCATCATTTTGCGTTAACCTTTCGCTCACGAACATTCACAGGGAACGAAAATGAAGCGCATCAAGTATCTGACTCTGACAATCATTATCGTGGTAGCGGCTGCCGGAGGCTGGTACTGGCTGCATTCGGGCAATCCCAATGCGTTGCGCCATTTTGTTATTGACCAGTGCGTGCCGAACCAGCAGCAGAATCAGTCCCCCGCGCCGTGCGAAGCAGTTAATCTGCAGGGCGGCTATGTCCTGTTTAAAGACCGCAACGGCCCGCTGCAATACCTGCTAATGCCGACTTATCGTATTAACGGCACTGAAAGTCCGCTGCTGCTGAACCCGCATACGCCTAACTTCTTCTGGCAGGCCTGGCAGAACCGGCAGGTGATGAGCTCGCGCCACGGTTCACCTGTGCCCGATTCAGCGGTATCGCTGACCCTAAATTCCCGCACCGGCCGTACGCAGAATCATTTTCATATTCATATTTCTTGCCTGCGCCCGGACGTACGTGAACAGCTTAATGCCAGCATGGCCTCGATCAGCAGTCGCTGGCTGCCGCTACCCGACGGGCTGCGTAATCACCGCTATCTTGCCCGCCGCGTGACGGAAAACGAGCTGGCGCAGAAAAGTCCGTTCCTGATGCTGGCCGAAGAAGTACCGGAAGCCCGCGACCATATGGGCCGCTTCGCGCTGGCTATGGCGCAGCAGAATGACGGTACGTTCGTCCTGCTGGCAACGGAACGCAATCTGCTGACCTTAAACCGCGCCTCTGCGGAGGAAATTCAGGATCATCGCTGCACGATTCTGCAATAACCCCCTCATTTCTGGCGTTTACCTCTCTCTCCTGTCGTCGTAGACTTGCTGAAAAAAACGACAGGAGACAGGTATGTCGCTCTGGCTATCCCACCCGCTTTTTCTACCTTCGCTGATTGTTGGCGTCACGATCGTGCTCTGGGCAACGTCGCTTCTGCCAGAATTCATCACCGCATTGCTGTTTTTTACCGTGGCGATGGCGGCCAAAATCGCCCCACCGGACGTTATCTTTGGCGGCTTCGCCTCTTCGGCATTCTGGCTGGTGTTCAGCGGATTTGTACTCGGCATCGCCATCCGCAAAACGGGCCTTGCCGACCGCGCTGCGCGCGCGCTTTCGGCGAAGCTAACGGATTCATGGTTTCACATGGTGGCAAGCGTGGTGCTGCTCAGCTATGCGCTGGCGTTCGTAATGCCCTCGAACATGGGACGCATTGCGTTACTGATGCCGATTGTGGCGGCGATGGCATCACGAGCAGGTATAGCGGAAGGAAGTCGCGCCTGGTATGGCCTGGCGCTGGCCGTGGGATTCGGCACCTTTCAGCTCTCCGCCACCATTTTACCGGCCAACGTTCCAAACCTGGTGATGAGCGGCGCGGCAGAGGGCGCATATGGCATTCATCTGAACTATCTGCCTTATCTGCTGCTGCACACGCCGGTACTTGGCTGGCTGAAAGGCGCGCTGCTGGTGGCGCTGATTTGCTGGCTGTTCCCCGGTAAACCACATCCTCCGGGCGATGTCACTCCACCAGCGCCGATGAGCGCGGCAGAGAAGCGCCTGTCGTGGCTGTTGGCCGTCGTGCTGGGGCTATGGGTTAGCGAAAGCTGGCACGGCATTGGCCCGGCGTGGACGGGCTTAGCGGCGGCCTGCGTAACGCTTCTGCCACGGGTGGGCTTCATCAGCGGTGAAGAGTTTGCAGCGGGTGTGAATATCCGAACCTGTATTTACGTGGCGGGCATCCTGGGACTCGCCATCACCGTGACGCAAACCGGCATTGGTGGTGCAGTCGGTAAGGCGCTGTTGCAGGTGATGCCGCTCGATGCACAACGCCCGTTTACCAGTTTCCTGGCGCTGACCGGCATCACTACCGCGCTGAACTTCATTATGACCGCCAACGGCGTACCGGCGCTCTACACCACCTTTGCGCAAAGCTTTGCCGATGCGACGGGCTTTCCTCTGCTCAGCGTCATCATGATTCAGGTGTTGGGGTACTCCACGCCGCTGTTGCCCTATCAGGCGTCGCCGATTGTGGTCGCGATGGCGTTGGGAAAAGTGCCGGCCAGGGCCGGAATGCTGCTGTGTCTGACGCTGGCGGTGGCGAGCTATCTACTGCTGGTGCCGCTGGATTATGCGTGGTATCAGGTGCTGGGGAAACTATAAAAAAACCCGGAAGCGCAGGCGCTGTCCGGGTTTTATTCGCATGGCGGGAAATTAAGCCTGTTTAGCGGCTTCTGCTGCTTTCACGATCACCGCGAAAGCGTCTGCTTTCAGGGAAGCACCGCCAACCAGCGCGCCATCGATGTCCGGCTGGGTGAACAGTTCAGCGGCGTTAGCTGCGTTCACGGAACCGCCGTACTGAATGATAACCTGCTCAGCCACTTTCGCGTCGGCTTTAGCAATGTGCTCACGGATGAATTTGTGAACGGCCTGAGCCTGCGCTGGGGTCGCAGATTTGCCGGTACCGATCGCCCAAACTGGTTCGTAAGCGATAACCACGCCTTCAAAAGCGGCTGCGCCCTGGGTTTTCAGAACGGCATCGATCTGACGTGCGCAAACTTCTTCAGTTTTGCCCGCTTCGTTTTCTGCTTCGGTTTCACCGATGCACAGAACCGGGATCAGGCCCTGCTCTTTCAGCACGGCGAATTTTTTGGCGATCAGCTCGTCGGATTCTTTGTGATAGGTACGACGCTCAGAGTGGCCGATGATGATGTATTTCGCGCCAATATCTTTGAGCATTTCTGCGGAGGTTTCACCGGTGAATGCGCCGGACAGGTTCAGGTCAACGTTCTGCGCGCCCAGGTTGATGTGGCTGCCGCCAGCGGCCTGTTTTGCCAGGTCGATGTACATTTCTGGTGGGGCAATAGCTACGTCGCAGCCGGTCACGCCGGTCAGCTCTTTACGCAGGTTCGCAACCAGCTCGTTTACCATATGGCGGCTGCCGTTCAGTTTCCAGTTACCCATCACTAAAGGATGTCGCATTTGAATTCTCCACGCTTTGAAAAGCGAATAAAGGAAGATGGCCGCCCGTAAGGCGCGGCATGGTCTGTGAAACAGTATAGAGATTCGGCGCTGGAAAGGCTTTGCTTTTTGTCATTTATTGTTGTTTTCCAGCGTCTCAGATAGCGCCAGCTTAATCGGTTCAACAGCGAAGGTCAGCCCCTTTTCACCGTTATCTGCCACCACATAGCGCAGTGCACCCTCACTGACGGTGTAATAGCTTTTGCTCTTACCCGCCACCAGCAGCTTTTGCAGTTTCTGCAGGCTCTGCGCTTTGGTAATGGCCGGGGTAAACACCCGCAGAACTGCGCTCATATACTCCTGCGCCTTCGCTTTGGCGGCCTTCTGCTCCGGCCCCTGAATGGGCAGCCAGGTTATCTGCATTGATTTGATTTTCAGCGTGCCACGCTCAAGCGCGGTGGAAGCGTAAAGGTTTTCATTGATTTTGCTGGCGGCGCGGGTCAGCGTCAGCTGATCGCGGTTGGTGGTGATGGAGCGAAATTCGTTCAGCGGCAGCGTGGGATTGTCGGCGTTAAATTTCTCGCGGAACTGGCTGATGGAGAGATCAAACGTTGGCGAGCCTGTCAGCAAATAAGGCGCGGTGGTGGCGTCTGTGGTTTCAGCCGAAAGCACAAATGGGCTGACCACAAGCACAGTCAGCCCAAGAAAACACACCATCAGCCATTTTGTCATGTCTGTTACCTAAGATTGTTATACGACGACGATTAAAACGGTAAACCGCCCCGCTTGTCAAAAAGAGACCACTTCAGGGTAAACTACGCGACATGATGACAATTAGGAATGTTCCATGACTCTGCAGCAATGGTTATTTTCAATTAACGGGCGCATCGGGCGCCGCGACTTCTGGATGTGGATGGGCATTTGGGTACTGGCGATGATTGTGCTGTTTACCCTGGCAGGAAACGGCTGGCTGAATCTGCAAACCGCTGCCTTTGCGCTGGTGTGCCTGCTCTGGCCCACGGCGGCCGTGACCGTAAAACGCCTGCACGACCGGGGCCGCTCGGGCATTTGGGCGCTGCTAATGATTCTGGCGTGGATGCTGCTGGCCGGAAACTGGTCCGTTCTGCCGGGCGTCTGGTCGTGGGCCGTCGGGCGGCTGCTCCCGACAATTATCATGGTCATGATGCTGATTGACCTGGGCGCGTTCGTTGGCACCCAGGGAGAAAACAAGTACGGCAAAGAGACGCTGGATGTCAAATACCGCTGATCACCAGTAGTGTTCAGCGGTCATATGGCCCGGTCGGCGGCGCAAATGTTTGGTCATCTGCCGGGAATCTTTCAGTAACTGCTGCGTATCACGTACCATCTGCGGGTTGCCACACAGCATCACATGACTGTTTTCCGTGGTCATCGTCAGACCGGCTGCCGCTTCCAGTTCCCCGCTTTCAATCAGCGCTGGCACGCGGCCCGTCAGCGAACCTGGTACACTTTCGCGGCTCACGACGGTTTGAATCCTCAGTTTCCCTTCGTAGCGCTTTTGCAGCTCCAGCATCAGCGGCAGGTAGCTTAAATCGGCGGCGTAACGCACGGCGTGAACCAGCACGAGGTTTTTAAAGCGCGCCAGATCTTTACCTTCCTGCAAAATCGACAGATACGGCCCAAGCGCGGTACCGGTTGCCAGCATCCAGAGCGTCTCGCAGTCCGGCACTTCGTCCAGAACGAAGAAGCCGGCAGCTTCGCTGACCACCTGCACCTCGTCACCCGGCTTCAGCGCCGCAAGGCGCGGGCTCAGTTTGCCTTCAGGGACGGTGACCAGGTAAAACTCAAGATCGGGATTATTCGGCGCATTGACGTAAGAATAGGCGCGCTGGACGCGCTCGCCGTCGATTTCCAGCCCAAGCTTGGTGAACTGGCCAGCCGTAAAAGGATGAACAGGGGCATGCACGGTGAGGCTGAACAGGGCATCCGTCCAGTACTCGACTTTGGTAACTTTACCTGTAACCCAATCCGCCATGATCTTCTCCTCGCTGCGTTGATGTGCCTATCTTCGCCAGGCGAGAAGAAGATTTCCAGCCCTTAACCGGCTGGAAAGCTCTTGCGGACAAATGATTTACAGGATGTGGCGCTGAATTTCCGGGTCTTTACGGTCCAGATAATGAATGGACTGAATCCGGCGAATGGTACGTGACTTACCGCGAATCATCAGGGTTTCAGTGGTGGCGATATTGCCTTTGCGGGTAATGCCGTCAAGCAGATCGCCTTTGGTGATCCCGGTGGCGGAGAAAATCACGTTATCGCTCTTCGCCATTTCATCCAGCCGCAGCACTTTCCCGGCTTCGATGCCCATCGCCGCACAGCGCTCAAGCTCATTCTCACCAATGCGACGGTTCTCCGGCGTATCGCCTTTGACATCATGGCGCGCCAGCAGACGCCCTTGCATATCGCCATCCAGCGCGCGGATAACCGCAGCGGAAACAACGCCTTCCGGCGCGCCGCCGATGCCATAAAGTACGTCCACTTCGCTGTCCGGCATACAGGTGAGAATAGAGGCCGCCACGTCGCCATCAGGAATAGCGAAGACGCGCACGCCAAGCTTTTGCATATCGGCAATGACCCGATCGTGGCGCGGTTTAGCAAGAATGGTGACGGTAAGCTCAGTCAGAGGCTTGTTCAGCGCCTTAGCGACGTTGCGCAGGTTCTCTTCCAGCGGCAAATTCAGGTCGATAGCGCCTTTCGCGCCTGGACCAACAATCAGCTTTTCCATATACATATCCGGCGCGTTCAGGAAGCAGCCTTTGTCACCCACCGCCAGCACGGCCAGCGCATTCGCCTGGCCCATTGCCGTCATGCGGGTGCCTTCAATGGGATCCACTGCGATATCCACCGCATCACCATTGCCGGTGCCAACCTGCTCGCCGATAAACAACATCGGTGCTTCATCAATTTCGCCTTCGCCAATGACGATGGTACCGTCGATATTGACCTTGTTCAGCATGATGCGCATCGCGTTTACCGCAGCGCCGTCGGCGGTGTTTTTGTCACCACGGCCCAGCCATTTGTAACCCGCAAGCGCTGCGGCCTCGGTCACACGCGAAAATTCGATGGCAAGTTCTCGTCTCATAACGTACTCATTGTGGAAGATAAAATTGCGCGCAGCCGCAGGGCTACGCGTTGGAATAACGTTCGGTTTCCGGCATCCAGCGCTCGATAAGCGCCTGCGCCTGCTGCGGGTATTTTTCGTGAATATGGCGGGCTATGCGCTGAACGTCCGGGATCATCGCCTGATCGCGCAGCAAATCCGCGACCTTAAATTCCGCCGCCCCCGTCTGGCGGGTTCCAAGGAGTTCGCCGGGACCACGAATTTCCAGATCCTTTTGCGCAATCACAAAGCCGTCATTGCTGTCACGAAGCACCTGCAGGCGCTTTTGTGCCGTTTTCGACAGCGGTGCTTTATAGAGTAGTACACAGTGGGAAGCAACGGCCCCGCGCCCAACGCGCCCGCGCAGCTGATGTAGCTGCGCCAGACCCAGACGCTCCGGGTTTTCGATGATCATCAGGCTGGCGTTGGGTACGTCCACGCCCACTTCAATCACCGTCGTCGCGATAAGCAAATGCAGTTCCCCCTGCTTAAACGCCTGCATGACTGCCTGCTTCTCGGCGGGCTTCATTCGACCGTGAACGAGGCCGATATTCAGCTCCGGCAAGGCGATTTTCAGCTCTTCCCAGGTGGCTTCTGCCGCCTGCGCTTCCAGTAATTCCGACTCTTCAATCAGCGTACATACCCAGTATGCCTGGCGGCCTTCATGCGTGCAGGCGTTACGCACGCGATCGATAATTTCGTGACGCCGCGTATCGCCAATGGCCACTGTCGTAACCGGCGTTCTTCCCGGCGGCAGTTCGTCGATAACGGACGTGTCGAGATCGGCATACGCGGTCATTGCCAGCGTGCGGGGGATGGGCGTGGCGGTCATGATCAGCTGGTGCGGATGGAAGCCCTGCTGCTGTCCTTTTTCCCACAGCGCCAGGCGCTGATGGACGCCGAAGCGGTGCTGTTCGTCGATGATGACCAGCGCCAGGCCGTTAAACTGTACCTGTTCCTGGAAAATGGCGTGCGTACCAACCACCATCTGTACCTGACCGCTGGCGATGGCCTCCTGCTGGGCCTGGCGCGCTTTTCCTTTCTGCTTCCCGGCAAGCCAGCCCACTTCAATGCCAAGCGGCGCAAACCAGCTGCGGAAGTTATTGGCATGCTGTTCGGCCAGCAGTTCCGTCGGAGCCATCAGCCCGACCTGCTTACCGTGCGCAATGGCGCGCAAAGCGGCAAGGGCTGCGACCAGCGTTTTCCCGGAACCCACGTCGCCCTGAACCAGGCGCATCATCGGAATGTCCTTTGCCATGTCTTTTTCGATTTCAGCCACCACGCGTGCCTGTGCACCCGTAGGCTTGAACGGCAGTGCCGCAAGCAAGCCGTTTTTCAGTTCATCTTTCGCACCCAGCGGCTCAGCATGATAGCGCTGAGCACCTGCACGCAGGGCAAGCATGCTGAGATTGTGTGCTAACAACTCTTCCATTATCAGGCGGCGCTGCGCCGGGTGCTGACCGCTGTCTAAATCCGCAAGCTGTAACGTTGGCGGTGGGCGGTGCAAGGTACGCAGGGCTTCCGGCAGGCTCATCAGCCCTTGTGCCAGTTCAGGGGGTAACAATTCGGAGATAGCGCAGGTGTCGAGCAAATCGAGCGCCTGATCGGTCAGTTTGCGCAACGTGGCCTGACGCACGCCTTCGGTCGTCGGGTAGACGGGCGTCAGCGTTTCCTGTAACTCTGGCTCGCTCATGTCACCCTGAACCCGATATTCCGGGTGGATCATTTCCGCGCCATACTTCCCGCGTTTAGCTTCACCATAGGCCAGCACGCGTCGGCCCGTAGCGAGGCTGCTTTTCATCGCCGCATTGAAGTTAAAGAAGCGCATGGTGAGGATGCCTGTGCCATCACTAATCTGGCACGTCATCATCCGGCGGCCACCGAAGGTGATATTGCAGTTCAGGACTTCGCCTTCCACGGTGGCGTAAATGCCGGGCAGAAGGTCGTTGATTGGGTAGAGATGGGTTCGGTCTTCGTAGCGCAGCGGCAGGTGTAGCAGCAAATCCTGCACGTTATGCAGGCCGATTTTAGCCAGTTTGCTGGTCTGCGCCGCGCCAACGCCCGTGAGCGCACTTAGCGGCACAGCATCCAGCAGACGGCCCTTCATGGCTTACTTCGCCGCCTGCATGGTGGCCCACCAGGCTTCATCCGCCTCGATTTCGCCACGTTCGTTGACGGGTGGATAAGGCAACTGCTTACGCCGGGCGACATGCGCCAGAACCGGATAACCGCCCTCAAACAGCAGACGCTGCTGTTCATCGACGGGCAACGTGCTCTCTTCGCGTTGATACATTCCGGCGTTCTGCCGCTGGCGCTGGGCTTCGTAAAGAATAAGCGCAGAAGCCACGGAGACGTTCAGCGACTGTACCATGCCGGTCATCGGGATAATGATGTCTTGGTCTGCCAGATCCAGCGCCTCCTGAGTGATGCCGGTTTTTTCCTGCCCCATCAAAATGCAGGTCGGACGCGTGTAGTCGATATCGCGAAAATCAACGGCTTTATCAGAGAGATGAGTGGCAAGAATTTGCATGCCGCGGCCTTTAAGGATGGCGACGGCTTCGCCGATGGTTGGATGCGTTTTAACCTGGACCCAGCTGTTACTGCCCGCAGCCGTGGAGGCCATGGTGCGCATGCCACCTTTTGGCCAGACAGCGTGAACTTCGTGCACGCCTACGGCATCTGCCGTGCGGACAATTGCCGAGACGTTGTGAGGCTTATGAACTTCTTCCATGCAGACCGTCAGGTCAGGCTGACGCCTGGCGAGCATCTCACAGATACGCGCGTAACGCTGTGAATTCATAACACTAGTTTCTGTTACGGGTGACTTTAATCACATCCGGCATAACGCGAATTTTGCGCATGATGTTGGCCAGATGAACGCGATCGCGTGCCGTCAGACGAATAAAGGCGCTGTAGACGCGGCCATCTTTCTCTTCCGTATTCAGGCTCTGAATATTCGATGAGGCGGTGTTGATCGCGGCGGTCAGGTTCGCCAGCGCACCCTGATGGTTGAACATATCCACCTTAATTTCGGTGATAAATTCCTGTTCGGTTTCTTTATCCCACTCCACGGCCATGAATTTTTCGGGCTCTTTCTGGTAACCGCGAATATTTCGGCACGACTCGTGATGGATAACCAGCCCTTTACCCGGGCTGACGTGGGCGATGATCGGATCGCCAGGAATTGGGCGACAGCATTTAGCGAAGGTGATCAGCACACCGTCTGCGCCTTTGATGGGCAGATGACCGTGACCAGAAGGCACCGGAGGCTGTGCTGCACCGGCTTCACCCTGCTGAAGGTTTTTCGCCACCACCACGCTCATTGCGTTGCCAAGACCAATTTCGGCCAGCAGATCGTCAAGCGTGGCAAGCTTCATGCGCACCAGCTCACGGTGGATGTTTTCCTGAGGAATTTCAGCCAGTTTTCGGCTTCCGCCCAGTGCATGATTCAGCAGGCGACGGCCAAGACTCACGGAGTCATCGCGCTTCAGGTTTTTCAGCAATTGGCGAATACGAGCACGCGCTTTGGAGCTGACAACAAAGTTCAGCCACGCGGCATTCGGACGGGCACCAGGTGCGGTAATGATTTCTACCGTTTGCCCGCTGGTCAGCGGCTGCGACAGCGGATAAGGCTGCCTGTCGACGCGTGCGCCCACGCAGGCATGGCCGATATCGGTATGCACGGCATAGGCGAAGTCGACGGGT
This sequence comes from Pluralibacter sp. UBA7423, assembly GCA_002470465.1. Lineage (GTDB taxonomy): Bacteria > Pseudomonadota > Gammaproteobacteria > Enterobacterales > Enterobacteriaceae > Scandinavium. Next base: position 109,788 of record DKMD01000014.1, on the reverse strand, counting down.
GTTGCGCCCGCGGGAAGTTCGACAATGCGGCCTTCCGGGGTGAAAACATAAATCTCATCCGGGAAGAGATCAGATTTTACGCTCTCGATAAATTCAAACGAGCTACCGGCACTCTGCTGGAGTTCGAGCAGGCTCTGCATCCAGCGCTGGGCACGGATTTGCGCCGTGGTGCTGCTTTCGCCGTTCTCTTTGTAAGCCCAGTGTGCAGCCACACCCATTTCCGCCATTACGTCCATGTCTTCGGTGCGAATCTGCACTTCAACAGGCACGCCGTGCGGACCAATCATGGAGGTGTGCAAAGATTGATAGCCGTTCGCTTTCGGAATGGCGATGTAGTCTTTCACTCGCCCTGGACGCGGCTTGTAAAGGCTGTGCATCTGCCCGAGCACGCGATAGCAGGTGTCGACATCATGAACGATGACGCGGAACGCGTAGATGTCCATGATCGAGTGAAAACGCTGCTCTTTGAGCACCATTTTGCAGTAGATGGAGTAAAGATGTTTTTCCCGACCGCTGACGCGGCTTGGAATGCCCGCTTCCTGCAGACGACCGTCAATTTCAGAGAGGATCTTCTGAATCATCTCTTTACGGTTGCCCCGCGCGGCTTTTACCACTTCTTTAATGACGCGATAGCGGTTCGGGTACAGCGCTTCAAAACCCAGCTCTTCGAGCTCAGTTTTGATGTGGTGAATACCTAAACGGTGCGCCAGCGGGCTATAAATTTCCAGCGTTTCACGGGCAATGCGGCGACGTTTATCCGGGCGAAGCGAGCCCAGCGTGCGCATGTTGTGGGTACGGTCAGCAAGTTTGATGAGAATGACGCGGATATCCTGCACCATCGCCATAATCATCTTGCGGAAGTTTTCGGCCTGCGCCTCTTTCTTGTCGCGGAACTTGAGCTTATCAAGCTTCGACACCCCTTCCACCAGCTCGGCAACGCTTTTGCCAAACAGCTGTTCCATGTCCTGATAGGTGGCGGGGGTATCTTCGATCACGTCATGCAGAAGCGCAGCCATCAGCGTTTCGTAGTCGAGTTTCATCTCGGCCAGAATGCAGGCTACAGCAACCGGGTGCGTGATATAGGGTTCACCGCTTGAACGTGCCTGTCCCTCGTGGGCATCACGTGCAACGAGGTACGCCTGCTGGAGACGCTTAATCTGGTCTTCCGGCAGGTAAGATTGAATCAGCTGATTCAGGCTCTCAAACAGATACAAGGGCGACCCGCAGAGTTAATTAACGACGACCTTCAGCAATGGCGGTAACGGCCTGCAGTTCTGCGGCTTCCTGCTCTTGCTGCTCCTGGCGCTCGCGCACGTCGAGGATCTGGTTGTTGATCAGACCTTCTTCGATTTCGCGCAAAGCGATAACGGTAGTTTTGTCGTTTTCTTCCGCAACCAGCGGATCTTTACCGCCTACCTGCATCTGACGAGCGCGACGCGCGGCGACCAGTACCAGGTCAAAACGGTTACCAATTTTCTCTACAGCGTCCTGAACAGTTACGCGTGCCATATTTCAAAAGCTCCACAGGTGACGAAATGACTGGGCATGATACTGAATGTGGGTTCAGTCTGCCAATAGTTTGCTGATTAAAGCGTCATGGCGCTGCATTTGGCGGCGCATGCGCAGACGTTCAGCCCGAATGATGGTTTTCAAATCGCCGAGGGCGGTATCAAAATCATCGTTCACAATCAGGTAGTTGTACTCGGCGTAGTGGCTCATTTCGGCAACGGCCTGCGCCATACGTTTAGCGATGACTTCTTCGCTGTCCTGGCCACGGCCGCGCAAACGACGGTCGAGCTCCTCTTTCGAGGGCGGCAGAATAAAGATGCTGCGCGATTCCGGCATGGCTTTGCGGATTTGCTGCGCGCCCTGCCAGTCGATATCGAGAAACACATCTACACCGGTTTTCAGCACCTGCTCGATGGTTTCACGTGAGGTGCCGTAATAATTTCCAAAAACTTCCGCATGCTCAAGAAACGCATCCCGGCCAATCATCGTTTTGAATTCGGCATGATCGACAAAGAAATAGTGTTCACCGTGCACTTCACCCGGACGCGGAGAACGCGTGGTGTGTGAAACAGAAACCTGGGTGTCATACAACGGTTGGGTTTTCAGCAATGCCTGAATCAGGCTGGATTTACCCGCGCCACTAGGGGCAGAAACAATATAAAGCGTGCCTTGAGCCATGAGAGTCTTGTGTATGTGAGTCGAAAGAAAGTCTACATACGAGCCTATTATACACGTCACCGCTGCGTGACGTAGCCTTTGTCACACTTTTTACGTCAGTTTCTTCCCTTTTGCGTACTGCTTTCCCGATTTTTTGCTGAGTTACAGCAACAAACGCTTTTCCTCTGAAGACGCTTCGCAATCCCCAAAAAGCCGCCTCGCAGACGATTCATCTTCACGTTACAACCTCTCCCAATTAAGCAGGAGAAGCGAAATGACAGGGATAAGAAGGATTTTTGCGGCATTGCTGGCATGTCAGGCGTTTTCAGTCCAAGCCGATTGTCCTGAATGGCCTGAAGCCAGAGCCGCCAAGGAAATTGCCAGACTGCAAAAGCAGACAGATACCTGGAATATGGCCTACTGGCAATCCGGGAGCAGCGGCGTCAGCGATGATGAATTCGATCAGTTGAAAGACCAGCTAAAAGCCTGGCAGCGCTGCTTTGGCCAGGATGTTACGGAACCGCCTATCCCGGCACTTAATGGATCAACCCTGCACCCGGTGGCACACACGGGAGTTCGTAAATTCAAAGACCGTCAGGCGCTGGTGCAGTGGATGGCAGGAAAAACGGATTTGTGGGTGCAACCCAAAGTAGACGGCGTGGCCGTCACTTTAGTTTACCGGGACGGGAATCTGATGCAGGCGATCAGCCGCGGAAATGGCCTCTCCGGAGAAAACTGGACGGCAAAAGTGAAGCGCATTCCCGCAGTACCAAAACGCGTTGAGGGCCTGCTGACCAACAGTGTCCTGCAGGGTGAGCTTTTTCTTCAGGAACAAGGACATATTCAAAAGCAGATGGGCGGCATGAACGCACGAGCAAAAGTCGCGGGGGCTTTACTGCGTAAAGCCGACTCAGAAATGCTGGCCTCGCTCGGGTTATTTGTCTGGGGTTGGCCAGACGGCCCGGCAGCCTTTCCTCAAAAACTGGCCTTATTGCAAAAGGCTGGCTTTCCTCTGGCGGCGCAGTACTCCCTCCCAGTGAACAGCCCTTCAGATGTCGAAGAACAGCGACAGCGCTGGTTCACTACGCCTTTGCCATTCGCAACGGATGGCGTGGTCATACGTTCGGCCAGCGAGCCGGAGAGTAAATACTGGCAGCCGGGAGAGGGAACCTGGGTTGCAGCATGGAAATATCCTCCCGCCACGCAGATTGCCGAAGTGAAGTCGATTGAGTTCGCCGTTGGGCGAACCGGTAAGATAGCCGTCGTGGCTCTGCTTGAGCCTGTCATGCTGGATGATAAGCAGGTTCGCCGGGTCAATGTGGGTTCGATCAGGCGCTGGCAAGAGCTGGATATTGTCCCGGGCGACAGGCTGAACATCAGCCTCGCCGGTCAGGGCATTCCGCGCATTGATGATGTCGCCTGGAGAAGCACAAAGCGAGTCAAACCCGAACCGCCACAAGTTTCCTATAACACGCTGAGCTGCTACCGGGCTTCTCCTGCATGCCAGCCTCAGTTTCTGTCCCGGCTGATGTGGGCAGGTCAGCAGCTGCATATAAATGGCGTTGGCGAAGCACTGTGGCGGCAGCTTATGCGAACACACCGCTTAGAACATCTTTTTTCCTGGATGACGCTAAGCGAAACGGAGCTGCGGCAAACGCCAGGCATTTCGCCAGAAAGAGCGAACCTGTTGTGGCATAAGTTTGATCTTGTAAAACAGCAGCCGTTTATTCAGTGGTTAAAGGCGCTGGCGATACCGCTGAATCAAAAAGCATTTCCTGCGCTGTCGGCGAAGCGCTGGTCGCAGGTTCTGAGAATGTCAGAGCAGGAGTGGCAAACCCTGCCTGGAATGGGCAAAGCAAAAACCAGCCAACTGCTACGTTGGCTGGCCGATCCGCAGATTCGCGAGCTTGGGGGATGGCTGGCAGCACAAGGCGTGCCGGGCTTCCAGGATCAGTGAGCGCTGTGCTTGTAGTGAAAGACAGGCAGACCCAGCTTCAGGCGAAGCGCCAGCATACGCATCGTGAAACCAAACAGCAGTGTGGCAATCACCACAACATCATGGCTGCTGACGTAATGCTGTAAAGCGATGTAGAGCACTGCTGAAGCGAAAGAGACGCCGGCATACAGCTCTTTCTGGAAGACCAGCGGGATACGCTTACAGAACATGTCTCGCAGCACGCCGCCAAAGACGCCGGTAACGACCGCAGCGATAGAGGCGATAATCGGGCCTTCACCCATATCCAGCGCAATCTGCGCACCGATAATGGAGAACACGACCAGGCCCAGAGCATCCAGAACCAGAAACAGGCGGCGCAGATGAGGCATCACCGGAGCAACAATGGTAGTAACAACAGCGGCGACAGCGACGATCACGACATACTCAGGGTTCTTCACCCAGCCCAGTGGATAGTGACCGAGCAGAATGTCACGAACGGAGCCACCGCCCAGCGCAGTGGCAGTCGCAATAATGATGACGCCAAAGGTGTCCATCCGGCGGCGTCCGGCGGCCAGCGCACCGGTCATCGCTTCGGCGGTGATACCAATTAAGTAGAGAATATGTAGCAGCATACTTGCCCCCGTCACAGATGGCGGCAGAGTAGCGATTTGTGCGGAAGATCACGATTGAGATTTTCTAAGGCAAAGAAAAATAAATTAGTTTTTCTAATTCATTAACCATCATTTCGTAGGCATTGAGCGATCATAAACTCAATATAAGGATTAGAAAAATTATCGTTCATATCGAATATTAAAGGAGAAATGACGATGAATATCTCTGCGGCGCTAAAAGCGCTGGCCAATGGCGTTAATCCCGACACCGGGGAATTTATCGCGCCCGGATCCATTGTTAATCAGCCTGATGCCATTCGCCTGTTGTTTTCGCTTTCCGATGAGCTGGCAGAAGAGCCTGAGAAGCTGAAAAGGGGCAAGCCCACAGCAGAGGAACGTCAGCAGAGAAACATTGCAGAAGGTCGGCCCGCAAAATCAAATTTTCCCTGGACGGAACAGGAAAAGATGCAGCTTGAAGCAGAATTTCTGGAAAATCCCTCACTGGATGCGCTGAGCCTGAAATTTGGCCGCTCGGAGCGGGCAGTGGCAATACAGCTGGAGAAAAAGGGCTTGATTACGGCTGAACAGTTTCTTGCGCTGACGCTATAGAAAAGGCCCGCCATGCCGGGCCTCTCAGGCTTACTCAATATTCTGAATCTGAATATCGATTTCATTGTTATTTTCTTTAATAATCAGCGGGTTGATAACAACTAAAGATCTTTAAATCGATATTTACTCCCCGAATCACCCCCCGTATAGTTTACTTAAATATTGAGTTATAGACGGAGAGGATGAGTGAAAAACTGGACAACTGAACATACCAAAGAAATCAAGAAATGGTTAGATATCGACACATATCGTAAGTTCGAAGATCTCACCCTTCTACAGTTATACCACGAGCTGTGGGCCAGAACACTGTTCTTCAAAAGCTACAGGGAGGATTTTGAGGCAAAAGCCCTAATGGGATACTTCGAAAAAATTTTCAGCGGAAATCCATTCTTGATTGAGGAAAAGCAACTTGGCTATATGGCACCGGACAACCGATTGTTTCAACCGCCTCATTTCTTTCTAACTACACTTGAACGACTTGCTGAACTGAGCATCATCTCAATGCAACGGGGCACTTTTGTGTGGCATGGCGATGATAAGTATTCAATCAACGGTGAGCTACAGGAAGAAACTCTCTACGAAAGTTTACCCGACCAATTCCAAAGAACAGTCATGTTAGAAGTTGATCTCTCAAGTGGCACAGACGACGAAATTGCGGAATCACTCAAAGCGGCATTACCTCAGTGGCGTAAGTACATGGAAATACAGGAAAACCCTCTGGATTCCGTTCGCTTTGGATATGGAACCATTAAGAAGCTTATCAACTATCGAATCATCCCTATGCTCGACATTTTAGTTTGGACAAAGATTAAACAGATTCGTGTATCGGATGATCGACTGTCCAGGCTGCTTTATACCGATGATGATGATGAAAGTCAGATCAGACTTCACTATCATGTAAAGGATACCGACAGACCACTTGCCCTCAAAGCGGCCTCAGTTGACTTCATCAGGCAGTTTTATTACTTCATAAACAAGAATAGCCATTTAAAAAACATGAGAGTTTCAGACACCATGAAACTCTCTGATTCTGAAAAGAGTTAATTTCTATCATTTAGGTGTTATGAAGTTCGCTACTTTTGTTGCTGATTCATTTATATAGTAATTCCCATCGCAACTGAAATGAGGAATAAAATATGAATCAGCAGAATACTCGCCTTATTCGTTTACCAGAAGTTATCGACAGAACTGGATATGGTAAGGCTTGGATTTATCATCTTATCAATCAAAACCTATTTCCAGCCCCGATTAAAATTGGTGCTCGTGCAGTTGCTTTTATTGAAAGTGAAATTGAAAACTGGATCTTAGAAAAAATTGGGAATTCACGTAATTAAAACTGTGAGATTTAGTTATAGTGGTAATGTAAACTTTGAGGCCTAATTTAGGGTAAAATTTACAATATACTTTACAATAGTTGTAATAGATAATATTTATAAGTGTTTGCGAGAAATGACTCTGGATAACTTATGTTTTATTCAGACTGATATTAATTTCTGTAAATATTAGTTCTTTTTCTCTATTCAAATCATAGTATTAATAATAAATCTATCATAAAAATATTTGTAAAATTATAATTAATAAAATATATATCCAGAGCAATCTATTAAATGTAAAATTTAAAAGGAGGGGGTATGTGCATTTATAGTGTGAGGAAAACAATTTTCGAAAACGGGGAAAGATATTGTGTCTTAATTAATAAAAAAACATTAAAGCCATTATTTTATCCTAATATGTATCTAACCGCCAATTTTCGAAATAAAGGGCTTTCTATTAATACAATTGAATCTAATGCTAAGGTGTTAGGTTTGTTGCAGTCTTTTTTTGATGAAAAGAACATGAATATAATGGAAAGGATTTTAGGAAGAAAATTTCTTACTTCTTATGAAATTGATGACTTAACTCAATATCTGACAAAACGCCATAAGGTAAGAAAGGTTGTTAATATCAATAGTAATATTTTGAAGGATTATACTAAATATAGCAGACTAAGCACTGTTGCTAATTATTTAGAGTGGCTCTGTGAATATTTGATAAGGTATGATTACGAACGCCGTGAGGATATATCGAGGTTTATAAATAGTATTAGGGAAAGAAGACCAAGGAAACAAATAGATTTTGATTTCTATACTAAAGTTCAAAAGTCATTAAGCGATTCGCAGATAGTCAAGGTTTTTAAGTGTTTACAACCAGAATCCGAATTAAATCCTTTTAGCAAATCTGTTCAATCACGAAATGAATTAATTATTACTATGTTGTATTGCCTCGGCATTCGTGCTGGAGAATTACTCAATTTAAGAATCAGTGATATAGATTTTGAGAAAAAGATTATAAAAATAGTCCGAAGGCATGACGATATATTCGATGATAGATTAAATCAACCATTAGTTAAAACCCTCAATAGGGACTTGTATTTTTCCGATTGGTTAGAAAGTAAAATATATAATTACATGACTGGTGAAAGGCAGAAATATTCTAAAAAAAACAAACATGATTTTTTGTTTATCTGTCAAGGTAGTTTATCGAAGTGTGGTTTCCCTTTAACCATATCTGCATACGAGAAAATGATTATGAAAATAAAACGAATAGACCCAACTTTGAATGATTTTTCAGGGCATCGTCTTAGACATACTTGGAATTATGTATTTTCTAAAGAATCATCAAATCTTCGAAAAGAAGGAGTAAGTTTTGAACCTGAAGAGATTAGATCTTATTTAATGGGTTGGTCTCCAAACTCAGGGACAGTAAAGTTCTATAACCATAAATTTAATATAGAGCAGTCTAATTTATTGATGAGAAAGGTGCAGATGAAAATAGAGTATTTTTTAGGTGGAGGTCAAAATGAATAAAGCGAGATTAAAAAAGTATAATAATGATTATATATTGAGTAGTTCTGGATATGAGGTCAATACCTTTGATGATAACTGGAAAATAAGCAAAAACTGTAATCTGAATATTGCTGAAACTCTAAAATATTTAAATGAAGGGCTATATGATGGTTTTATAAAAACAATGACATATTTTGTAAGTGAGTTAAGTGATGGTTATGCGGAGCATGTGTTCCATACTTTTAACAAGATGATTAATAAACAGGTAGTAGATTATATAGATGAATCATTAATATTAAACTTCATGGCTAGGTTGGGTAAAAATCGTTTGTATCAATTCAGTAAATTAAAAGTAATGCTAAACAAATGGCACTCATTAAACTTTCCAGGGATAGATTCAAAAGTCATTAAACTATTTAATGAGATAAAAATAAAAAAATATGGCTATGGTGATGTTGTAAAAATGAGGGACCCCAATAAAGGACCTTTTAATATTGAAGAGTTAAAGTGTATTTCAAATGCTACGGAAGAGGCTTATAACACAGGGAAAATAAGTATCCATACTTACGCCATGCTAAAACTTTTATTGCATAGTGGAAGAAGGATTTCGCAATTAACAGCCTTGAAAAGGAAAGATCTATTTAATGAAAATAATATTTATTATTTGAATATACCAAGAAAAAAACAGAGAGGTGTAAATAAAGGTAGCTATAGAAAAGTTGAAATAAATGAATCGTTATGGGACACATTGCACAAAATATTAGATATCAATACTGAGATTATTTCTGATTATCTTGGATGTGAATTAAAGTATAAAAACATTGATAAAATCCCTCTTTTCTTATCAACATATAGCTTACGAAATTTAGACAGGGATATTGATATTGAACACTATTTAGAAAATGAAGATCTTCATATAACTACAGGATCAATGAATCGTGCAATAGCATCATTGTCTAAGAAAATGAAATTAGTCTCTCCAAGAACGGGGAAGATTATACGAATTAGCTCAGTCAGATTTCGATACACATTTGCCACAATGCTGGCTAAGTCCGGTGAAAGTTTAGCGTCAATTGCTATGTCTTTGGACCATTCTGGAACAGGAAGTGTAGGCTGCTATGTTCAGAATCTTCCTGATAATGTAATAGACATAGATAAAGCGATATCTAAATATCTTCAGCCTATATCTGACATTTTTTTGGGTAAACAAGCTTATGAAGGCGACATTTTGCTTAATATTTTTGTTAGCGACATTCGAGGATGTAGAACAGAAAAAAATGTATTAATTAAAGGTTGTACTGAGTGCAAACATTTTAACAGTTGGTGATATTATGAAAAATTTAATTTTTGAAAGTTCAAAGTCAAAAGCAGAAGAAAACATCAGTGATTTCATTAATTTTTGTAGAAACAAACTTAACGTCTATGGCCCAGATTTCGATTGGAATAATAATGTGTGGAAGGGGTTTTATACATTTAGAAAACTCGATGCCAAGAAAGGAATTTTAAGCCCACAGGATACATTAGATTCGGATTTTTTAGATTTTGCTAAAGCATTTATCATTTACCATCAGGCTCTTGGTAATAAAATAAAGCTTAAGGAAGAAATGAGAGCTTTAAAGCTAATCGAGAAGTCGCTTATCCAGTTGACAGGTAATGCTAAGATAACTAACTGTACCATAATGGTCTTTGATAATGCAGTAAGGATCTCAAAATCTAAATATAGTATTTCAGTTGTTGCTAAAGTTGGCAAGACATTAGAGCGCATATCAAAATTTCTTATTAACCATAATTTCGTTAAATCTTTTACCATGAAATGGGTTAGTCCTATCAGGGCTAAGAAATCAGCAGATAGGCAATCTATAGATGAAATTATTGGAAAAGATGGAAAACTTTCTGATTTAAAGGCAATGGAGGCTTTAGCGAGTATCTTTGCTAAAGAGGATCATTTGCTTAGTTTAAAAGACATTTTTACTACATCCATATTTGCTTTGTTGATGTGTGCCCCATGCAGAATAAACGAAATTTTATCTCTTTCAGAAGATTGTGAAATATTTGAGAGTGATAGTGAAGGAATCGCTCGTTATGGATTGAGGATTTATACATCTAAAGGAGCTGGGGCAGATATAAAATGGATATCTACTGCTATGGTTCCAGTTGCGAAGAAAGCTATAGCAAGATTAAGACGCATTTCCGAGCAGGCAAGAGGATTAGCTCAATGGCATGAAAATTTAAAAGAAGAAGTATTTATGACAGCGACATGTCCTAATATCAATCCAAATAAGCCTCTAACCGTCATAGAGGTGTGCCAAGCATTAGGATATGATATAACCGAAAGAGAAAAATGCAAAGATAAGTTAAGACGATTAGTTTTAAATTATGGGATAAATAACTTAATACGATATGATTTTAATTTTACATTAAAGTCATTATGGAATGAGATTCGTAGTTTCAAGCCAAAAGAATTTCCATATTTGGATCAATATTCAAAAACCAAATATAGCAATGCGTTGTGCTTGATAAATGAACATCAATTACATCCAATGAAAGACACTAATGAATGGAAATTGTATCGACCTACATATAGCTTTTTTATGACTGATATTAATAAAAACTCTGCTGTAAACAAACTTTATAAGAATATTTTTGAACGTCATGGGTTTTATGATGAACATGAAATACCCTTTTCCATGCATTCACATCAACCAAGGCATTTGTTGAATACATTTGCTAAGTTTGGCGGTATGAGTGAACTAAACATTGCAAGATGGTCCGGTAGGAGAAACATCTATCAAAACAAGTATTATGACCACACATCAAAAGAGCATATGCAATCTTTCGTTAAAGCATTGGGTATTGATGATACAAAACCTCACTCATGTCCAAATTTAGACGGGGATATTAACAAGGCATCTAAAGTCATTAAGCTTGAGAATCTAACTCATGGTGCGTATCTATTCTCTACTATTGGTTATTGTCAGCATAATTATGCCATTACTCCATGTTCAAGATACCCTGGTTTAAATTTGGAAGATATAAATTCTTCTTTGAAAGAAAAAATTGAAAAACTTATCTCAATAAATTATAAAGATAAAGAAGATGGCGTTTATGGTGCTGAAAGATGGCTTAATCATAATTTAATTCACCTAAAAGGAATAAATAATAATTAGAGAGGTTTTTATGGCGAAACATTTAACAAGAAGAGAGATTAATTATATTGTAGGTTGTATAACAAATTGGGACGATAGTAGAAATAAATTGACTTGGGATAATCTCTGTACCCTTATATCTAGAAAGTTAGGAAGGAGGCCTACTCGTCAAGCTCTAAACACACACAAAGAAATAGTTGACTCGTTAAGATTTAAGAAAAAAGTATTAAAAAGAGAAGCTACAGGCTTACAAAAGCCAGATAATCTAATCTCCGCACAGAAAAGAATAGCCACTCTCGAAATAAAAGTTAAAGAATTAGAGATGGCTAATAAAGTTTTGCATGAAGAAAATGTTAAACTAAATTATTGTTGTTATCTAAAAGGGATAACAGAAAACGAGCTAAATTCTTACTTTCCTGAAATTGATAGATGCAATTGATAGGTTATACCTATTGACTCAATGATATTTTATGGTAGATATACAATATCAGGACGATATAATTAATTGCAAGGATGCAAATTATGGAAAAACTAAATAGCATGGAACGTTTTCTAATTCTTTTTGAACGTTTCGTGAAGAAACTCGAAGAATCTGGACTATCAGAATCAGATATAATTGATAAATCTTACCTTTTTTGTGTTGGTTTCTATATCAAGTATAAAAATGACATTGATAATATAGAGTTAGCTAATAGAGATGTTGTTTTATCTTTTATGCTTACCTCTTATTACTGCTTTATTAACAATGTTGAAAAAAGAGTAATCGATGCTGATAAAATAAGAAGAATGTGTGGATTACTCATTCACTTCATCATGAAGAATAAAGCTAATTCAGAAACTGTTTTTATAACAGAAAAAAGAAAATATGATCGTTCCGTGTTAGCAAAATCATTAAGAGATAAGAATGTAAACTATATAGCGAACTATAACAAAAATGCTTAAACAGAATCTACCTCGATATAGACTCTGTTTTAAGCAAGATGTGTTTTGATTTCATGCAGCATTCAAATTCTGGTCAAAGATCTCCATCCATTGGTTAAGTTGTGCTTTGAGATCATTAATGCCCTTACGAGAGTTAAAAGAATCATTACGAGGATAGAACTGGATATGCCACTCTGGTTTACGAACGTCTTTTACACGGATAAAGAGACCTGTATCAGCGATGTTTTGACTTAATGTTTTACCGTTTTCTCTGATACTGCTTAATCCAGTACCTGCAACTTCACCACCATAGGTAATGTTGTAGCTCCACTCTTTAATTTCCTCAAAAGAATATGTATTTGCTCCTTCGCTATTTTTAAGGAAAATCTCTTGTTTATTTGTGTCTAACCGGATTTCACAATCATTGAATTTATGAAGATAGATCCCATCATTGTTTTCATTTAGGTAATTGAATGTCGCATCATTGTTTTTCCTGACAATATATTTACCAAAAGCTGTTGCACATAACATAGCGCTGATAAAAAAAATGGGAACCCAATATACTGACATCACTTTAGAACCCCCAAAGTAAGCAACAATAATAGGGAGTGCAATCGCCAGCAATACACGCTTCATCATGAAGAATTTCATACGTTTGTTCCTGTATGATATAACGATATTGTAAATAGGCTAGTAAAATCAATCTATTAGCCGATAGTTCCTTCAAAGTACATTTTGTACAAAGCTATAAAGTTATCAAATCATTTGTACCGATCGATATTTTCATCCTGATAGGTTTCGCCTATCATATGTAATTAATCGATCGATTGTGACGATCGATTAATTATACTAAAATCAATTGCATAGCTGCTTTCAGCAAAAATAATGCTAAATTTTCGACCTAAAAACGTTTGATTTTATAGTTTTTTCAACAGCAGAAAGAGGGGTATTGTGTATATAAAGGGGGGTAGCCGAAAAAATCTTCGGAGGCTGTTTAAACGCCCTTAACAATGGATTACGTAGTTTTTTGAGGGTGATGACTATTGTGTCTATAAAAGGAATGGTTTCTATCCATCGCATCGCTACGTCCACATAGCTTTTACCTGTGGTTTTAACTTTCTCTTGATAGATATCATCTACTACAGGCAAGACAGATAAAGGAAGCAGGGTGTTTTCTGCATCTATACCACCAAAAAAACTTACGGCATCAGCTTTCACTATCCTGATAATTTCTTCTGGGTTGGTTGCATTGAAGGCAATGGAAGCTTTTCTGTCATCTACGGCAAGGGGAGCAATGATGATGAACGGCTCTAAGTTTTTCCATGAATACTTTTTACCTAATTGGGATGCCTTGAATGAAATGTTGGCGTACTCAAACGAAAAACCGTTCATTTTTCCGGTTGAAGCCCTGTTGGGAATTGCTTTTATCTTTTGTGCTGCAAGCTGCTGCACAAACTCATCTTCTGAAATCTTGCTGGTTATGAGCGTATCTATAGCTTCTTGTATGATTGTTTTTGGGCATTTTTTGCCAGTTCTTTTCTCCTGCATCGCTTCATTACGTGATTTTTTACGTTTTACTGGTGATGAAGAGGGTTTTAGTGCATCAGCACCTTTGGTTTGTGTTAGCTGGTAGTCTTTTTCAAGATCCTGGATGATACGGGTGCTGATAAGGTTCTCATTTTTACCTAAGTAGAGCTTCCCGGATGTTGCATCAATGCGGCTTGCTACTATATGGATATGTTGGCCATCTTTATCATCATGAAGCACGTATGCACGTAAATGCGTTTCAGAGAAGCCCATACGCTTCATATAGTCATCGGCTAACATTTTCCATCGTTGTATAGATAGACTCTCACCAGCAGGCAGACGCAGAGAATTGTGCCATACAGGTTTACTGACATCGGAGCGCAGGAGCTTCGTAGCGTTGAACTCTGCACTTAGTGCTTCTGCGAAGCTTTCTATCACATTGCCACCAACCACACTCGGATCTAATTTGTGGTGCGAAGCAGGTTTTAATAAATAAGAAATTAGCCCGTTAAAGGTTTTTCCTCTTTTGATTTTTTGCATCCCTTTCATTCATTTCTTTCTCCCCATAGATCTGCACCAACAAGATTTATGCGAAGCTCAGAGATCTGGCGCTTCACTGCGAATAGTTCTGTTTGCGTCAGAGAGCTACCCTGGCTTTTGTTATCCAGATGAGCGACAAGCTTGTTCAGCTTCTGTGAAATTTCGCTCAGAGATTTCCAGGCTTCTAAGTTGATGGCAGGAACGGACAAAGGAAGCTTATCCAGGGACGCTAAGCGAAGCCACTCTCCCTTGCTTTTATCACCGCGTTTCGTGTCGAGAAGCTGTAGTTCTTCATGGTTGAATCGGGCGCTGACACAATGAGTACGCAATGATTTAGCTGGGACTTTGTTGTTTTTCTTACAGAATGGTAATCCTATAGTTTCTTTCATAGAAGCTCCTTTTCGTATATTAGGTTTTGTATTACTTTTATTGTGAGCAATTCCGTTGCAGCACTTTGTACATTTATATTTCAAAAATGTGATATGTCAATATTTTGAATTTGACCCGGCTCTTCTTTTTCAACCGTAGGGCGAAAAACAAGGGAACTCAAAGAAGCGTAGCTTCGATGAGTTAGCCCTTGCTTAAACAGATATTGATTTTTTAGTCTTGGGCTATGCTGTTAAAATCTGTAGTCCATTTTACATTACTAATATTGTTTTGTATCATGACTTTATAAAAAAGTTGCTTTAAACCGTTGTAAAAGAACTCTAATTCCTTTTGGTTTTCAGCCCTGACAATCCAATTTCTTGTGATCATCGTAAAGTAATTTCTATGGTCATTAAATAATTTTTTGTATTTAGCTCTTTTGTATCCATGAGTAGACTCACTATTTTCTTTCATGGATTCATATTGCATTTTTATAGTGTTTATTAATGGTTGAATTTCTGTGAGATAATAATCTTTCGTAAAACCAAGGTTATATATATCAGGATTACGCCAAAATGAAGCATCATCTTCTTTTAGAACGGTCTCACAATGTTCAAGGATAAATTCCTCTGGGGATTTTTTCCCAGGGAGAGAAATTGTGCTTTTTCTTACATCACCTTGATGATCACCGTCATATATACAAATAGACTTTAATGATGTCTCCATAAGAAATGGATCATCGAAAATAGTTTTTAAATTGTTGGCACCAATAGAACAATCTACGAGATGGAAACAATCTCTTACTGCTGCTAATTCAGGCCTTTTTGACGTCCAGTAGTTAAAAATCTCATTAAATAAATAGCGTGCCTCTGGGTCTTCGGTAAATACAGGTATTTTGTGTCGACTGTAAGTGCTATCCTTGCTTTTGTTTTGTAAAAACATTTTTATTTTTATATAGCTTGGGTCTTCTAAACTTATTATATTACTATGGTCATTAATCAAATATGTTATTTTTATTTTTGAATTAGAAGAAAATTTTAATAATGATAGGCTATGCGTTGTTAAGAATATTTGTATTTTATATTCCTTCGCATATTCGTTCATCTTTTCTAATAATTTAGTTTGCAAATATGGGTGAAGAGTAGCATCAAATTCATCTATAAGGAGAATGCTTTCTTTGTCATGAATCGATTCGGTCAATGATTGGTAATAGAATCTTAGGCTTACCAAAGCTTTTAATATGATAAAAAGGTTATCTTCCCCGGAAGAGATAGTGTTCGAATCTATATCAGGATTATTCGTTTTGAATTCTGGGCCGGACTTAAAATCATTAATACTATTAGATGCTATATTACTAATTTCGAAACCTAAAAACTCCTTATATATATTCGAGATCAAATTATTATATTCATCAGGAAGGTTAGATCTTTGGATAGATATATCAGAGTCTTTTGTTTCTCCGATTGGGAATAACCTTGATAAACCTAAATAAATTACGGGTCTTGAAGGAAGTGATTCTTTTGGCTTCCCTCTCGAATACATTGGTTTTAGAGCGTATCGTTGAGCTAAATTATCATCTTTAGAGTTATGCTTTCTAAAATCAAGGGTTTGATCATCTAAATAATTTACACTAAATAGCTTACCTTTAATACCATCTGCTGGATCAGTATATTTTGAATCTTTAACAATGGCTTCCATTTTAGGGTTAGCTATTTTATTTATATCTTTTATTATTTTTATGCACTTACTATTTATATGCGGGTTAGATCTTGCGGTAGGCATTTGAAATGCATTGCTTATTAGATGAAGTAATGTTGTTTTACATGCGCCGTTAGTGCCAGAAATCACGTTTAGATGACTGTCGAAGGAAAGATTTATCCCTTTGAGCTTTTTAAAACTAACAAAATCTATATTCTTAATCATTTTATCCTACCATTCTATAAATTTAAGAAACGGTCTCTTTAATTTTTTTCTTCCCTAACTCCACGGATGGAATTTTTAGATTCTTTGAGAAAATGATTACTTCTGAGCCAACTCTTTTAGATTGTGCTGAATATTGCAGATCAAAATCAATTATTGTTTGTCCCTTGTATATCTCTTTGATTTGCTCCGTGTTGTCATAGGTTGCAATCCAATGCAAGATTGGCATCTTTAAGAGTTGATTTTTGATGTCAACATGATCCTGATGTTCATAGAAGTTTCTATAAAGTTCCTGTCCTTTAACATAATAAGGAGGATCTAAATACATAAGCGTATTTTCATGCGACTTTATGCTTAAATCTATTAGTAAATCCAAGGTGTCCTTGTTCTGTATTATTATCCTATCTTTATATGCTGCTATTCTTTTTATTCTATTAACTAAGTCTTCTTTGTTGAATCTTACGTCAAGTTTCCATTTACCAGCTTGAGCCTTTCCACCAATAACTCCGGCATTCAATATTCCAGAACGGTTTGTTCTGTTCATAAAAAATGCAGCAAAGCCTAATGAAAGGAGATCATCATAGCTGTTTGCGCTTAATATTTCCTTTTGCTCGTACCAAGTATTCATTGAAACTTCTGTCTGATGAATTTTTTCACAAAATTCTTCACAATTATTTAAAATTGAGTGCCAGAATGAATATATGGCCGGATCATAATCGTTAATCGTAACTTTATGGACATATTCTTGCATCAAGAGTTCGAGTGCGACACCAGCTCCACCAGCAAAAGGTTCAATGTAATGGCAATCCAAAAGGGAGTTATGCTTGATAATCCCTTTTAAGTAATAAGCAAGCTTACCTTTACCGCCTGGATATCTTAAAGGTGTATAGAATGCCATTTTTTACCGTTGATTAAGTATGATTTTTAGTCATTATAACATATCCATTTGTGTGTGGCACCCCTCGCTTGAAAGGCGAGGGGTTGTCTCATTTCCATATTGCCGAGAAGAGACAATGGAGATTGTCAAACTGGGTGTTTAACGAGCTTTTATCAGGAAGCGTGTCTTTATTATGCATGTATTGCTGTAATGAACCTTGGCTCACCGTTATGCTTGAAGATACTGACTGGACTGAGGATACCTGGCTATTTGTTAGAATTCCTTTGTCTTTAAGATCATTACTTACAGCAACGACTTTATCATGAAGTCCTTGTTGTTGTTTTTTTAGATTAATATTGTTTTTATCTAAATAGCAAATCAAAGATAATTCTAAAAATGCTCTAAATAGGACTGAAATGGACATCGGGCATTCATCATGTCTTAATTTACCTTTCAGTTCATCATATATTTTCCTGCATTTCTTATTGTCGAAATTATATTTTACATTACTTGGTATCAAATTATTTCGATTGGGATTGTGCTTAACACTTTGTTCGTCTTTCTTATTGCTGTTATGAGCTTTGTTTTCATTCTTTTGTTTTGATTCTGATTCTGTAGTTTCACTTTGTGAACTATTATTTTTATATTCATCGTTCTTTGAATTACTTTTATTATCTGATGATGAGTTAGAATGATATTTCTCCTCATTATCTTCTTTATAAGAGTTTGGATCAGATAATTCCCACAGCTTTCTGAGTTTTATGTTAGGTTTAGTAATATTTAACTCATTTAATACATCACGACGATCAGTTTTATGCCTTATTTTGTTAACGGTAAAAATAGGCCTACCCTTATCATCTACTTCCAACATAGCATTAATTATTTTTGATATTTCATCTATGAATCTTGCTTTATTTTGACTACAGAACAATTTTGCATTGATTACTTCAAGCCCAAGTGCTTCCCTAACATCTGGATCGCCTAATAAACGAGTAATATTCGTGATTTTCAATATGCTAAAATCTGATGGGACTTTTTCCTCAAGTTTTTTTTCGTTTTCCAAGAATTTTAAGAATTGGCTTCCAAATGATGAATTACCATTTTTTGACTGATATCTCTCTTGTTCTTTTGTATCCCAACGAACACGTCCTGCCCCATTATTTTGTCCACTGTGTTTTAAATTAACCCAATGTTCAAAATCTTCAGGAGTGTCAAAAACAACACAATCAATTTCATTTGGTAATTGATTACTAATTTGTATTATTTTTTTTATGCGCGATTTTAACTTTTCATCATCTGAAAGTTCTGGCTCCTGCAAGAGCTTCAAAGCCGTTAGGCGACGATTACCTTCAGCTACTGTATATGCTTTTTGGTTATCAGAAAGATCATTTTTATAAACAATTAATCGCTCAGAAGGATCTAATCCAAATTCTGATATGTCTTTTGCCAAAGCTTCAATCTTAACTGATTGAATTTCAATCATTAAGTTTACTGCTTCTCGTTGGCTTTCTACAATTCTTGGAAAGCGTGGGTTGTCTAAATCCAGTAAAAGGTTGTTGATGTGTATAGTATCAAAATTCATTTACTTCCCTGCCTTTTTTTAATAATTTCAAGAAGTTATGGTAAGTCCCAGAGATGTACGTTAAGTAATCAATTGTCTAACTTAGTAATTTACGTATAACGAAGCAGAGTTTCAATTTTTTTCATCCCATAAGATGAATTCAAACAATAAGTACTTAACTCATTGATTATGGTGTATTTTATATTTTATGAAAAGAACGTCAACGTCTTCAAGTTGTTCAAAAGCTCTCAGACCTGACGTGAACGAAATCCTACCAAGCTCCGATTTTGAATTTCTTACTTGGATTGGTAATAGGTATAGTAGTGGACAACATAATATAGCTTCGCAACAATACCTCTTGCCATGTATTTTTAGGAGCTGAATGTTATTGATTTAGGCATGATATAATTGAGTATCTTTTAAAGATTATTGCTCATGTTTCCATTTTTGTGATGTTAATCAATGGTATCGGCGCATTAATACTTAAGTCATATAAATCATCTATTAATGGGATGCTTACAAAGACTAAATCAACCTTCTCGTCAATAATATATTTATACATAAAGCAGGACGGGCATGATGTTAAAAAACGTAATTCCGTTTTTGTCATTCCTGCTTTGAAAGCCATACTATTAAATTTATCCAACACTTTTTGTTCAATGTCAAAATACTCATCCTTATGTATCCCTGTGCTTTCCAAAATATAATTGTTATTATCTACCTTTGATACAATGAATAAGGTATTGTCTGGCTCGTTTTCAATAACAGGGAAATTACCACTCTTCCTATAAATTATATTGTTTTCTAATTTAAAGAAAAATGTTTTATTTTTATAATTAATAGTTTTATGCTTTGTAAAATGGATGTTTGTTTCCTCCCATCTTATATTTATTTTGTATTTCATTTAATCCCCTTTTTATCATTTGTAGGGCTATGTATTTTGTCTTAACAACCCCTCTATTTTTGATACTGTTTTATTGAATATGTCTTTTTTATTCGTTGCATTTATCCAGTCTTGCAGCGATATATCCGAACCTGGATTTCTGCGCTTTGTGTATATTCGTGTAAAATCAATTGTGTCTGATGCATTTGCTATAATTTCATTGACAGAATTTATGATGTCAGTATCCAAATGAATTCTGTTCATTCTTAAAAATAATAACAATTCTGAAATCGCTTTTAATGAATTTTCAAGCTCTTGAACAGGGTCGTAAACTCTCAATCCTGTAGGGTCTGGTTCAAGTGCGTAATTTACATGATTTGATAAAGTGCTAATACGATTCCATAATTCAGTTCTTTCTGATTTTTTTGTGCTCGGAAAATCAATGTATTCACTAACATTTGAGACTAAAGTGTCTAAAGAGTTTATATCTAAACCCCTAGCTTTTGCTATTATGTCTCTTATAAGAAATACATTATTTTCAATGTTAAAATCAAATTTATTTTCTGTGTTAAAGGTACCTTTATAATAATCTTCTTTTCTACCATTATCGATAATTAGAAAATATAGTTTATTGTATTTCAGATAATGGTTTTTCTTAATAAAATTATCAATCGTTGATTGTATTTTTACTTTATCTGTCCTTACGGTAACTTGTATTGCGATACTCTCTTTTTCATCGTATAAATCTATTGTATCCTGATTTATTTTATCAATATTTGTGTTTGTTAAACTTATACCAAATAGATTATTTCCAATTTTTAAATAAAGATCTTCAGATAGCACTGCTCCATCATTCAAACCAATTGCTGTCAAGTTTTTCATTGTGTAAGCATGAGTACTCAATAAATCCGTAAGTTTTTTTAACAAGACTTCATTCTTCATCATGACGGTTTTTCCTTTTGCTAACAGCTATTCTTAGTATATTTTTCAAATGTTCCAGCTAACTTCTTAAGAGCATCTTTTCTTTCTTCAAAGTAATCATATCTGTCATAAATAGCTTCTACACCCTTCAGCTTGTGGTTCAGACATCTTTCTGCGACATGTGGGGGAACAGACAGTGATGCAAGTAAACTTCTGCAAGTCCTTCGTAAGTCATGGACTGTGAAATATTCAATATTACCCATTACATTAGGTGGTTGCTTCCTCTTACCCGGTTCTACCCCGAATAGCTTGGCTATCGCCCTGTTGAGGGTATCTTTTCCCATATGTAGATTCTTACTGGATCTGCGGTTAGGAAAGACATAATCAGAACCAAAAGCTCTGACCTTTAGCTCTTTTAACATTTCAATTGCCAGTGGTGGTAGCGGAATCACAATGCCCACTCCTGACTTACTCCTTTCTTTTGGTAAAGACCATTTTTTCTCATCCAAATCGAATTCTGCCCAAGGAGCCTCGGTTAGCTCACTTTTGCGAACAGCAAGGAGTAGTAGCAGAGCACAGGCAAGGTAGTTATCACGAGAGAAGCTGTCAGAGTGTTCTCTGAAAACTTTAAACACCTGACCAATTTCTTCCAGACTTAATGCTCTTTCTCTGCTTTTTTCGATTCCACCTGCATCATTGACCTTGAACGCCATTGCTGGGTTGCTCTGAAGCAGCCCAAGCTTAATGCCGTGGTCAAAGAGTTGCTTCATGTAGAGTAGGGCATCGTTTGAAATGGTTGGCCTTCCGCTATCTGTAATTTTTTGCAGAATTGACCGGATATCAATGGGGGTTATCTTCGTCAAAGAAAGTTGACCAATAGTAGGGGCAATATCCTTCTTGTATACCCTTTCTGGGATTTGTGGATGCTTCAACCGCCTAACCAGGTCTTTGTGCCAGTCTTCAAACAATCCATCTACCGTTGTGATTTGCTTCGGTCGGTTAAGTTTCCGTTCAGCAATAGGATCATCTCCGGTGGCAACTTTTCTTCGAGTATCCTCAGCGAGGCTACGTACCTCAGACAGAGATAGATGGGATACCTTGCCAAGTGTGAGTTCTCGTCTCTTAGAGCCGATTGTGTATCGAAGCATCCAATACGCCTCACCTTTTTGTGGGACTTTCAGGTACAAGCCTCGCCCATCTCCAAACTTCCCCGGTTCTCCTGCTTTGATGAGAGCCTGAACCGTCCTGACAGTGAGTGAGGCCATATACCTATCCTGATTAAAAATCGTCGTGGGGGGTATATGGTTATAAACTGCCAGATGAGACTAGTAAAGCAAAAGCGCTCCCCGTTTTACTCCCCACTTATTGGTGGTTTTTAATGTATCTAAGTGGTCTTTAATAGACTATGATTTAAATAAAAAAGCCCATTTAACATGGGCTTATGTATCTCAGTGGACTTTAAAAGAATTTACTCGATATTTTGAATCTGCTCGCGCATTTGCTCGATCAGCACCTTCAGCTCAATGGCTGAAGCAGTAACCTCTGCATTAATGGACTTAGATGCCAGCGTGTTTGATTCGCGGTTGAACTCCTGCATCATGAAGTCGAGACGACGGCCAACGGCTTCTTTTTTCTTCAGGATGTTCCAGGTCTCTTTAACATGGGCTTCGAGGCGGTCCAGCTCTTCGGCCACGTCGATGCGCTGAGCCATCATCACCAGCTCCTGCTCAAGACGGTTGTTCTCGAGCTGAACCTGAGCCTCTTCGAGTTTTGCAACCAGGCGCTCACGCTGCCACTGGAGGATTTCTGGCATATGAGCACGGACTTTAACCACTTCCGCACTCACACCGTCAAGTCGCTGTTCGATGAGTGTTTTCAGCGCCTTGCCTTCGGTTTCACGCGCCACAATGAAGTCATCGAGAGCACCATCCAGGGCGGACAGAATTTCAGCGGTGATGGCATCAAGGTCCTGCTCCTGAGCAGCCATGACGCCGGGCCAGCGCAGAATGTCGACCGGGTTAATCTCACCCTCATCGCTCTGCATTTTGACCCAGTTAGCCGCGTTGACCAGCTGCCTGGCGAGGTTTTCATTGAGGATAAGCTCCCCTTGTGCGCCGGGATCCTGCTCAAAGCGCAGGGTACATTCAACTTTGCCGCGCGTCAGGCGGGTACGGATACGTTCGCGTACTACAGGTTCAAGGCTACGGAACTGTTCGGGCATGCGGAAGTAAGTTTCGAGATAACGCTGGTTTACCGAGCGCAGTTCCCACGCGGCGCTGCCCCATGTGCCCTTGATTTCACGGCGGGCGTAGGCGGTCATACTGCGGATCATAGACGTTCCTGTTTTTAAAGGAGAGATGGGGGGATTATAGCTACCGGGGCTTTCTCATGATAGGAATAAGCGCGTTTAATCCGTATAATGCGCAGCCACATTCGTTTTAAGCCGGAGATTTCATCATGCGTCCAGCAGGCCGTAGCGCTCATCAGGTGCGTCCCGTAACCCTGACCCGTAACTACACCAAACACGCTGAAGGCTCTGTGCTCGTCGAATTCGGTGACACCAAAGTGCTCTGCACCGCCTCCATTGATGAAGGCGTACCGCGTTTCCTGAAAGGTCAGGGCCAGGGCTGGATCACCGCCGAATACGGCATGCTGCCGCGTGCGACCCACACCCGTAATGCCCGCGAAGCGGCAAAAGGGAAGCAGGGTGGCCGTACCATGGAAATTCAGCGCCTGATTGCCCGTGCCCTGCGTGCGGCCGTGGATCTGAAAGCACTGGGCGAATTCACCATCACTCTGGACTGTGACGTGATTCAGGCCGATGGCGGCACGCGCACAGCTTCCATTACCGGTGCCTGCGTGGCACTTGCTGACGCACTGAACAATCTGGTTGTTGCAGGCAAGCTCAAAACGAATCCGATGAAAGGCATGGTTGCTGCGGTTTCCGTCGGAATTGTGAACGGCGAAGCGCTCTGCGACCTGGAATACGTCGAAGACTCCGCCGCCGAAACGGACATGAACGTGGTGATGACCGAAGACGGTCGCATCATTGAAGTGCAGGGCACGGCAGAAGGCGAACCGTTCACCCATGAAGAATTACTGACCCTGCTGGCGTTGGCCAGAGGGGGGATTGAATCTATTGTCACGACGCAGAAAGCGGCGTTAGAAAATTGATATTAAGGGCGACGATGTCGCCCTTTTTTTTGTCCACAGAAAAGCAAAACAGAAAAGTAAGATGAGGAGCGAATCCATGAAACCGTATCAGCGCCAGTTTATTGAGTTTGCGCTTAACAAGCAGGTATTGAAGTTCGGCGAGTTCACGCTGAAATCCGGGCGCAAAAGCCCTTACTTTTTTAATGCCGGGCTGTTCAATACCGGCCGTGACTTAGCT
Source organism: Pluralibacter sp. UBA7423 (assembly GCA_002470465.1). GTDB lineage: Bacteria > Pseudomonadota > Gammaproteobacteria > Enterobacterales > Enterobacteriaceae > Scandinavium. The sequence continues at coordinate 85,588 of DKMD01000014.1, read as the reverse complement.
CTGCTGGGCCGCTTCTACGCTGAGGCGTTAGTGGATTCAAAGATTGATTTCGACTTGCTGTTTGGCCCGGCATACAAAGGGATTCCGATTGCCACCACCACCGCAGTGGCGCTGGCGGAACATCACGAACGTGACGTTCCGTACTGCTTCAACCGTAAAGAAGCGAAAGACCACGGGGAAGGCGGCAATCTGGTCGGCAGCGCGCTCGAAGGGCGTGTCATGCTGGTGGATGACGTGATCACCGCAGGCACTGCGATTCGCGAATCCATGGAAATCATTCAGGCGAACGGTGCGACGCTTGCGGGCGTGCTGATTTCACTGGATCGTCAGGAGCGCGGACGTGGCGAAATTTCTGCGATTCAGGAAGTGGAACGCGACTACAGCTGCCAGGTGATTTCCATCATTACCCTGAAAGATCTGATTGCCTATCTGGAAGAGAAGCCGGAAATGGCTGACCATCTGGCGGCGGTTCGCGCTTATCGCGAAGAGTTTGGCGTATAAGGAAATGCCCGGTGGCGCTGTGCTTACCGGGCCTGTGAAACCCACAGGCCGGATAAGACGAAGCCGGCATCCGGCAGCAATGTTACTGCAGCTGTGCGGCCACTAAAGGCCAGCGGGCGTCAAAATCATCCGTCGGACGGTATTTGAATTCACTGCGCACAAACCGGGAAAGCATCCCTTCGCAAAACGCCAGTAGCTGGCTCGCCAGCAGCGTTTCGTCCATGGTGTAGCCTTCACCTTCACGCATTTTCTTTTCGCGGAGCACCTGGCGCAGCTGAGCTTCAATACGTTCAAAAAGCTGATTGATGCGGCCCTGCAGTCTGTCCTGCTCAAACATCAGGGCGTGGCCGGTGAGAATGCGCGTCAGGCCTGGGTTACGTTCACCAAAGCCAAGCACCAGCAGCACAATCAGGCGCAGGCGAGCGCCGGTATCTTTCTCATCTTTCAGAATCAGATTAATGCGCGTAATCAGGCTGTCTTCGATAAACTCAATCAGGCTGTCGAACATCCGGGTTTTGCTCGGAAAATGGCGGTACAGCGCGGCTTCAGAAACGCCAACGGACGCCGCCAGTTTTGCGGTTGTGATACGTTGACTGCCGTCACTGGATTCAAGCATCAGCGCCAGAGATTGAAGTATTTCTTCGCGACGATTCCTTTTCGCGGTTTGTTTTTCTGCCATGTTGTCAAATACCCCTGAAAATAAACACTCGCCAGGCGCACATCCACACAGTGACCGCAAACGGTCGCTTGCGGTGATGTTATTGCATTATTTCGCTGCAGGATGCTGCTTCAGAACGGCTTATTTGCGCCCTGAATGGCCGAAGCCGCCTTCGCCACGATCGGTGGCGTCAAACTCTTCCACCAGGTTGAATTCTGCCTGAACGACGGGCACGAACACCATCTGGGCAATACGCTCGCCCGGTTCGATTGTGAAGCTCTGCTGGCCACGGTTCCAGACGGAAACCATCAGCTGGCCCTGATAGTCAGAATCGATAAGACCCACCAGGTTGCCGAGCACCACGCCATGCTTATGACCGAGGCCAGAACGCGGCAGGATCACGGCCGCCAGAGACGAGTCGGCAATGTGAATGGCCAGACCGGTTGGCAACAGCGTGGTGGCACCTGGGGCCAGTTCTACGGCGTCATCAAGACAGGCTCGCAGGTCAAGTCCGGCAGAGCCGGAGGTGGCGTAAGTCGGCAGCGGGAATTGCTCGCCAACGCGCGGGTCCAGAATCTTAACGTCGATTTTTTTCATCATAACGGGTCACGATCTCGTCCAATAGTAGTTGGCCCAGGAGTTCCTTTCGCGCAAGCGGTAAGACTTTATCTCCATCCTGCCAGAAAAGGTGTAAAGCATTGCTATCGCTATTAAATCCTTGATTTTTCTGCGACACATCGTTGGCGCAAATCAGATCAAGGTTCTTGCGGGCTCGTTTTTGCTGCGCATATTCTTCCACATTATTCGTTTCTGCGGCAAACCCTACGACATAAGGACGAGAAGTTTTCAGCGCGGCTACACCGGCAACGATATCCGGGTTTTTCACCATTTTTATCGTTAATTCATCGCCTTGCTTTTTGATTTTCTCATCAGCAATGGCCGCGGCGCGGTAGTCCGCCACGGCGGCACAACCAATGAAAATGTGCTGCTTCTGAACGTTCTGCTGGACCGCCGTTTCCATCTCCAGCGCGGTGGTAACGTCAAGGCGCTGAACAAAGGGTGGCGTCGCCAGTGATACCGGGCCGCTAACCAGCGTGACGTTCGCCCCGCGCTGTGCTGCGGCAGCGGCAATCGCGAATCCCATCTTCCCGGAGCTGTGATTAGTGATGTAGCGCACCGGGTCCAGCGGCTCCCGGGTGGGGCCAGCGGTAATCATGATATTGAGATGTTGCAGATCTTTGACAGGAGAAAAATGCGCAGCTGCCATGTCGACAATCACCAGCGGATCGAGCATGCGACCAGGACCGACATCACCGCAGGCCTGGCTTCCGCTGTCCGGGCCCCAGATCAGCAGACCCCGCGAGGAGAGGGTCTCCAGATTGTGCTGCGTGGCCGCCGCGCGGTACATCTGCTGATTCATTGCGGGCACTACGGCAACGGGTGAAGGCGTGGCCAGGCAAATGGTGGAGACTAAATCGTTCGCCATACCCGCAGCAACGCGGGCGATAAGGTCGGCGGTGGCCGGCGCCAGAATAACCAGATCGGCCCATTTCCCGAGTTCAATGTGGCCCATAGCCGCTTCAGCGGCCGGATCCAGCAGGCTGTCAGATACCGGGTAGCCGGAAACGGCCTGCAGGCTCAGTGGAGTAATGAAGGCTTTTGCTGCTTCGGTCATGGCGACACGAACATCGGCGCCTCGTTCACGCAAACGACGCACCAGCTCCGGCGTTTTATACGCAGCAATACCGCCGCTGACGCCGAGAACGATTTTTTTACCGGCCAGGCTCATCATGATGCTTTCCTGTGAAGGAGAGTGGAATTCGGCCATTTTATCACAATCCCTCTGCTGTCGTGATGCAAAGGAAAATTCACTTTGCGAGGCGCTACGCAACTTTTGCAAGGGTGCGTCGTCAGGCGAAAGGTAGCCATGGCACTATAAAGCACGGCTGTAGGGGGAGAGGTATGAACACGATTGAGTCAATGTTGCCGCGCGAAAAGATGCAGATTGACGGCATTGATAAATTATCTGATGTGGAGCTGCTGGCGCTGTTCCTGCGCACCGGTACGCGGCGGTATGGAGTGCTTTCCTACGCGGAACATTTGCTCAACCACTTTGGTTCACTGCATGGGCTACTTTCGGCTCGTGAACAAGATTTGCTGCAAATAGAAGGCATTGGCATCGCTAAATACGCCCAGCTTAAAGGCATTGCCGAACTGGCGCGGCGCTTTTTTAACGTTCGCCTGATGGTCCTTGATGACCCGCTCAGCAGCCCGGATATCACCCGGGAATTTCTGCAAAGCCAGCTGGCGCATGAAGAACGTGAGATCTTTCTGGTCATCTTCCTGGACAACAAAAATCGGGTTCTTAAGCACTGCAGGCTGTTCAGCGGCACCCTGAGCCATGTGGAGGTGCATCCCCGCGAGATAGTGCGTGAGGCCATGAAGGTCAACGCCGCTGGTCTGATCCTCGCACACAATCATCCGTCAGGCAGCGCACAGCCCAGCAAAGCGGATAGAATCATTACGGAAAGAGTGATAAAGTGTTGCAACTTCATGGAGATAAGCGTCCTCGATCACCTGATTGTCGGCAAAGGTGAAATAGTTTCCTTCGCCGAAGAGGGCTGGATTTAGCGATCCATCGGGATCTTTGTCTGTTCGGGACTTGAGCACACCGCGGAGTCAGCGTATACTACGCCACCTTTGAGAATCTCGGGTTTGGCATTTGGGCCTGGCTATACGAGTTCACTTAGAACCGTCAGACCGGGCTGTAGCAGCCTGACGAGGCGCCAATACCCTATACGAAGCTCGAGCTAATTTGATTTTTGGAGAATAGACATGTCCCGAGTCTGCCAAGTAACTGGCAAGCGTCCGGTGACCGGTAACAACCGTTCCCACGCACTGAACGCGACTAAGCGCCGTTTCCTGCCGAACCTGCACTCTCACCGTTTCTGGGTTGAGAGCGAGAAGCGCTTTGTCACCCTGCGTGTATCTGCTAAAGGTATGCGTGTTATTGATAAGAAAGGCATCGATTCAGTTCTGGCTGACATCCGTGCCCGTGGCGAAAAGTACTAAGTACTAAGAGGAATTAAATCATGGCTAAAGGTATTCGTGAGAAAATCAAGCTGGTTTCTTCCGCTGGTACTGGTCACTTCTACACCACCACGAAGAACAAGCGTACTAAGCCGGAAAAACTGGAACTGAAAAAGTTCGATCCAGTTGTCCGTCAGCACGTTCTGTACAAAGAAGCTAAAATCAAATAATTTTAGTTTCGATGTCACGAAAAACCTCGCTTCGGCGGGGTTTTTTGTTTTCTGCGCGTCCCCATAATAGAAAGCATCATGCAAAGCCATCGGAGACGTCATGCCCGAATTACCTGAGGTAGAAACCAGCCGCCGCGGTATTGAACCGCATCTGGTTGGGGAAACCATCCTGCACGCAATTGTTCGCAATGGCCGCCTGCGCTGGCCCGTATCCAGTGAAATCCACAGCCTCAGCGACAAGCCCGTGCTCAGCGTTCAGCGCCGCGCAAAATATCTTCTGCTGGAGCTACCGGACGGCTGGATAATCATCCATCTGGGTATGTCGGGCAGCCTGCGCATCCTTCCGGAAGAGCGCCCGGCGGAAAAGCATGACCACGTCGATCTGGTGATGAGCAACGGCAAAGTGTTGCGCTATACCGACCCTCGCCGTTTTGGCGCGTGGCTATGGACCAAAGAGCTGGAAGGCCACAGCGTGCTGGCACATCTCGGCCCGGAGCCGCTCAGCGAGGCATTTAACGCAGACTACTTCCGCGAGAAATGCGCTAAAAAGAAAACGGCGATCAAGCCCTGGCTGATGGACAACAAGCTGGTGGTTGGCGTCGGGAACATTTATGCCAGCGAATCGCTGTTCGCCGCGGGCATTCACCCTGACAGGCTGGCATCTTCGCTTTCTCCGGAGGAGTGTGAGCTGCTGGTGCGGGTGATAAAGGCCGTGCTGCTGCGCTCTATTGAACAGGGCGGGACGACGCTAAAAGACTTTCTGCAAAGCGACGGCAAGCCGGGCTATTTTGCCCAGGAGCTGCAGGTGTATGGGCGTAAAGATGAGCCGTGCCGGGTTTGTGGTGCACCCATCATTGCGACGAAGCACGCCCAGCGGGCGACGTTTTATTGCCGGCACTGTCAGAAATAACGCGCGGTTTCGAGGCCCGGTAAGGTGTAACCGCCACCGGGCTACGAATTAAGGCTTTAGTTTGTCCATCAGCGCCTGATGAACGGCTGGCGGCAGGAAGTGTGCGACGTCGCCATCGTGGCGCGCCACTTCTTTCACCAGCGATGAAGAGATAAACGACCACTCTTTCGACGGCATCAGGAACACGCTTTCCAGATCAGGCATCAAATGGCGGTTCATATGCGCCAGCTGCATTTCGTACTCAAAATCCGCCACCGCACGCAGCCCGCGAATCAGGATATTGGCCTGCTGCGCCCGGGCAAAATTAGCCATCAGATCGCTGAATCCAACCACTTCGACGTTAGGCAAATGCGAAATCGCCTGCTGCGCCAGCGCCACGCGTTCATTGAGATCGAACATCGGCTTCTTGCTCGGGCTGGCGGCAATCGCCAGCAGCACTTTATCGAACATAGCGCTTGCGCGGGTAACGATATCAATGTGGCCGTTGGTGATAGGATCAAACGTGCCCGGATAGATGGCTTTTGTGCTCATGACTCACGCCTTCTTGCTGAAGCCACGGGCCAGCGCCCACAGCTCGGTGTACTTATTAAACGTATACTGCGCGTTGACCATTGCCAGCAGCCAGCCCTGTGCACCATCGAGAAAACCTGCGCGCAGGATGAGCGTTTTGACGAAGGCACCGACGGTATGGCTGAAGATGCCCGCCAGCGACGTTGTCTTACCTTTCTGATGGCGCTCCTGCGCCCAGGCGGTAGCGTATGCCAGCTGCTTGCGCTGGAAATCGGCGAAGTCACGGCAGGTCAGGTGCTTCAAATCACCTTTCAGTTCGACCACTTTGGCACCGCGACATTCCAGAGATTCATGTACCTGATTGTCGTTGTACTGCCATTTTTCACGTTCGTACAGGCGTAATACCCGGTCCGGGTACCAGCCGCTGTGACGCATAAAGCGCCCCAGGAAATAGTTACGACGGGCGATACTGTAGACCGCGCCGGGCTCTGGCGCTGAGAGGGCTTGCCGCAATGCCTGTTCGAGTTCTGGCGTTACGCGCTCGTCGGTGTCGATCATTAACACGTAATCGCCTGTAGCAAGTGCCTGAGCGCGCTGACGCTGAATGCCGTAGCCTTGCCAGTCGGTATTCACGTGAACTTTTGCACCGAGGTTTTTCGCCAGCTCAACGGTGCTATCGTCACTGCCGGAGTCCAGCAGAACAATCTCGTCGGCCCACTGCACGGAGGCCAGGCATTCCGGCAGCAGATCGGCCGCGTTTTTGGCAATCATGACCACCGACAGGCGAACAGACATTAATGGCTCCGCTGAGGCAGGTAAGGTTGCAATAACTCCAGTAAACGGACGAGCGCCCCCTGGTTCTGATGCAGAACCTCGACGGCATGGCGGCCGTACCACAGGCGATAATCTTCATCCGTCAGCAGGGTAGAGACTTCTTTTACCAGCGTGTCGGTATCGCTTACGGTTATCAATCCATCCGCCTGCTGGAGCCTGGCGCAGATATCTTTAAAGTTGAAGGTATGCGGTCCCATCAGAACAGGGATAGCGTGCGCCGCAGGCTCCAGCGGATTGTGTCCGCCGCGCTCAACAAGGCTGCCGCCGACAAACGCCAGATCGGCAATGCCGTACAGCAGCATCAGCTCACCCATCGTATCGCCAATGACCACCTGTGTTGCCGTGGACGGAATTTCGCCCGTGCTGCGCAGGGTGAAAGTCATCCCCGCTTTCTGCACCAGCTCACGTGCATCCGCGAAGCGTTCAGGGTGGCGCGGCACCAGAATCAGCAGGAGATCAGGGAAGCTTTCCAGCAGCTTTTTGTGTGCGTCGAGAATAATTTTCTCTTCGCCATCGTGGGTACTGGTGGCAATCCACACCTGGCGACGCGGAGCCCATTGGCGGCGCAGCGTCACCGCGCGGGCCGCCAGTTCAGGCGTGACGGAAATATCGAACTTCAGGCTGCCGGTAATGGCAAGCTGGTTACGTTTGAGCCCCAGAGAGAGGAAGCGGCTGCCGTCCTCTTCGTTCTGCGCGGCAATCAGCGTGATGCGGCTCAGCAGGCGACGCATGAAGCTGCCGAGCTTGCCATAGCCTTTTGCAGATCGTTCAGACAGGCGCGCGTTAGCAATCACCAGCGGTATTTTGCGCTTGTTCAGCGCGGCAATCATGTTTGGCCACAGCTCCGTCTCCATCACGATGACCAGCTTTGGCCGCGTGGTGTTGAAGAACCGGTTCATGGCGCCGGGCAGATCGTACGGCAGATAAACGTGCTGGACGTCTTTGCCAAAGGCCGACATCGCACGTTCGGAGCCGGTTGGCGTCATCGTGGTCACTGTGATCGGAAGTGACGGATAACGATGGCGCAGCGCACGCACCAGCGGAATAGCGGCCAGCGTTTCACCCACTGAGACGGAATGCAGCAGTATACCCTCAGGCACTACCTTATTTTTGCAAAAGCCATAGCGTTCGGCCCAGCGTTTGCGGTACGCCGGTGCCTTGCGGCTGCGCAGCAGTAACCGCAGCCAGACCAGCGGCTGAATCAGGTAGAGCAAGAAGGTATAAAGAAATTCCAAGCGAGTTATCCGTTTTTATCATTCGGCGGGCAAATTCTAAGCATTAAACCAGCGTAAAGCTATCCCTTTGGGGTTACGGGCGTTCAATCGGTCAGATAACGTTTCAAACGGAAGTAGCGGCGGCCAAGACGCCAGCGCAACCGTGGGCTTTTCGCACTCTTCCAGATCAGTTTCCAGATCCCGCGATCGAAGAATTCCCGCACGATCGTCGCTTTTTTACGTGGATCTTTCATATTGTCGAACGTATGAATAATCCCCAACCCCTCTTTGGCTATCTGCCAGTGGCAAGCCGCGATGCCTTTCACCTGTTCGGGATAACGCTGGTTGATGGCATCGAGCATCTCCAGAATTTTCATATAGTGGCGGGCAGAGCGGATCAGCGTCTCGTCAGTGTCCGGCATATGGGATACGGATGCCGAGTGGATGTAGTAATCGTAATACTGCTCGCTCGTATACTGCACGCGTTCAGCGGCCAGCAACACTTCTGTCGTCCAGGGAATGTCCTGATGACGCAGGCCCGGCTCGAAATGGAAGTGATGCTGTCGAATAAAGTCATGGCGATACAGGTTCAACCAGGTGACGTGCAGGAACTTACGTGAATCCAGCGCCTGCTTAAGCCACGTCGGGCCGCTCAGAACACCGGTGGACTGCAATTTTTCCGGCGGGAAAATCGGACGGATTGGTTTTTTGTCATTTTCCCAGACGTAGTTTCCGTTGCAGGTCACCACATCCAGCTGGTTTTTTAACGCCAGGTCCAGCAGATGCTGATACATACCCGGCTTGAAGAAATCGTCGATATCCGGGAAAGAGAGATATTGTCCTGTTGCCACGGCAAGTCCGGTATTGCGGGCAACAGATACCCCCTGGTTTTCCTGCTCGAGTACCTGGATTTGTGGCAGCTGCTCGCGCCATTTCTCGACGATGAGCATTGAGCCGTCGGTGGAACCGTCATTAACGATGATCACTTCCATGCTCTCAATGTTTTGTGCAGCGAGGCAGGAGAAGAACTGATCTAAAAATTTTTCGCCGTTATAGACGGCGACAACCACGCTAAGCAGTGGTGAGGTCGGGTGTTGCATACAATACCTGATTACTGTTTAGTGCCCGCAAGCGCAATATATTGACGGCAGATAGCCTCAATCCCGTAGGTAGAAATGGTGCTGTTATCGATAGCAGGTGGATTTTGCCAGATGTCCCACATGGTTTTAGCAAGGCCATCATCGTTCATTTCGCTCAAACCGCGAGCAAGCTCACCATTGAGAATTTCGGACGGTCCACCGGGACAACGCGTGCTCACGGGTGGCGTCTGGCAAATAATCGCTTCAACCAGCACGTTACCGAACCCTTCACAATCCGAGCTCAACACCAGCTGTCGGGCATTCTTGATCCACGGATAGGGATTCGGCACAAAGGCTCGGAACTGCGTTTTGTCAGCAATACCTAACGTTTTTGCCAATGCTTTCAGTTGCTCAATATGCTTCTGACTGCCGTTCCCCATCATGATCAGCTGACCCGGAATGCCACTTTTAGCGAAGGCCCGCAGCAGGCGATCGTGGCGCTTATGCTCATGGAAACGACCGACATGGATGACGTACTCCTGTCCCTCGAACGCAAAAGGTTCAGCGGCAAGCTGCTGGATATGTGCAATATCAAAGGGGTTATGGATAACCGCATCCCGCTTAAGGGTGATGCGCAGATTTTGGGTCAGATCATGAAGTACGGCGTTAGATACCGCGACAACCTGCGCGTTTTCATAGACCCTGCGTATTTTGGTTCGCTTAAACCAACGTGACGGGGCACGGCGATGGCGAAGGTAAGCAAACGAGAACATGCCATGAACGCAGTACCAGATTTTATCGCGGCTAATGACGCGGGTACGCGCGACGATGCGATCCGTTTTATGCAGGTGGGAGAAAACGATATCAAACGGCCCCTTTTCCTGCGCTTTAATGATGGCTTCGTCCAACAAGCGAGCGCGGCGCCACAGTTCCGTCACCTTCCGCCAGGGTTTTTTACAGTTATCCTGAACGATCTGATAGTCGATGCCTTCCGGAATGGCGTAGTCACACACTTTGCGCAAGGAGAACAGTGATACCTGATGACCCATTTCTACCAGTCCACGCGACAACGTCAGCACTGTTTTTTCAGCACCTCCGCCGGGTAAACCGTCAATAACCATAAGGATGCGCATCATTAATCCAGTAAAGTTTGATAAAGCGTAATGAGCTGACTTGAGAGCCGCTCCGGCGTTGCATCCATGACTTTATGGCGAGCAGCCATGCCCATTTTGTTATCGTAGTTCTGCACCGGTATTGCCATCACGGCGTCCCGTAGCCGGGCGATATCCAGCGCATCACAGACAAAACCGTTTGTTCCTTGCTCAATAAATTCAGCCCCACCGCAGGTGCGTGAGGTAATGACAGGCAACCCGCAGGCCATCGCTTCCAGAATGACATTCGGAAACGGATCGTACAGGGTTGGCAACAGTAAACCGTCTGCCGCCTGATAAAACGGCAATGTCTCTTTTTGCATACCGCAAAAGCGAACGCGATCTTCACACCCAGCTGAACGTGCCAGCGCATGATAGTGCTTTTCCGCCTTGTCCTGACCGACGACAATCAGATAACGATCGGTGCTGGCAATGGCGTTAATCGCAGCCGCCAACCCTTTACGTTCAAATCCTGACCCCACAAAACAGAACGCCACGGCGTTCTCGGGAATAGCCAGTTTTTCACGTAGCGCAAATTTTTGCACGCTGTCTGCCGGAACGAAGCGGCTGGAATCTATAGAATTATAAATCACGTGGATTTTTTTTGCGTCTACGCCAAAATCTTCGATAATTTCCTGCTTCACCATCTCCGCATTACAAATGACGGCTTTCAGCTCTGGCGCCTGATACATGGCCCTTTCTGCACCCATCACGTAGCGATGATAGCGATCGAGCATCAGCATTTTCCCGCGCCAGGCGGGTAAGATGCGCTGACGCTGCAGTAACCAGCGGCGATGAACGCCATCCCCTGCGCGATAAATATCGCAACCCGGAATTCGCTCATGGCTTTGCACAATATCAAACTGTTCGGCCTGCCAGAGTTTACGCGCCGCCTGGGCAAAACCGCGCTCGCGGCTGATGCGGCCCCATTTCTGCGGGTTACAAATGTGAATATGCCAGTCGTCCTGCTTTTCGCCCTGCCACTGGCGAGTGATGACGTTGAGCTCCAGATCCTGATTGCTGAGCGCGCTCAGCGCACGGGAGACGAAACGCTCGGCGCCGCCGTCAGGGCGATATTTTTGCCGGACAATGGCCAGGCGATGTTTTTTCATGACAGGCATTTCCTTGCAGCGGCCACCACGCGTTCGACCGGAATGGCATTCAGATAGCGCTCTTTGGTGTTGGTATCCACCGCATCAGGATCCGGAAGTGGGCCGTACTCGCCAGCCCAAATCACCTCTCCGTTCACCTGCCACGGGCTCCAGAAGGTGAGTTTTGAAGGGCCAAAAAGCGCCACACACGGCGTCTGCAATGCGGCAGCCATATGCATTGGCACAGAATCTACACCAATAAAAAGCGCGGCGTGGTCAATGAGCGCACCCAATTGACGAAGCGTTAACTGCCCGGCCAGCGACACGACGCCTTCCTGAGGACAGGCCGCAAGAATGGTGTCGATCATTGCCAGCTCTTTTTTGTCCGGGCCGGAAGTCAGCACAATCGTATGCCCATCCTGCTGGAGCGCAGTGAGGGTTTGCGCCATTTTGCCTTCATCCCAGCATTTGAAGAACCAGCGGGAGGTAGGCTGTACCACGACAAACTTCTCAGTCACGCCTTTTTCGAGCAGCTTGCCGGAAACGGTTTGCCAGTCTTCCGGTTCATAACTCATAGCGACCGAGCTGACAGGAGGGATGCCCAGCGGAGCAAGAATCGAGAGATTTTGCTCAACGGTATGCATCTGATTATGCCCGTTTATGGACGCAAGAGCAGTGTGACAATGCCGCCAGAACCAGCCCCGGCGCTTATTAAAATCGAAGCCAATTCGCACTGGCGCGCCAGTAAAACGAGTGATGATGGCACTTCGCCATTGGTCGGCAAGGTTAAGAACCAGTTGATAACGCTGGTTGCGCAACGTCGTCAGCAACTGCCACTCTTTTTGCAAATGCCCGCGGGTACCCAGCTTTTTCCATTTGCGGTCAATACCGTAGATCTGATGAATGTCGGGGTGCGCGGCCAGCATATCCCTCGTTTCCTCATACAGCAGGACATCGATTTGCGCATCGGGCCAGCGCTGACGCAGAGAGTGGATCACCGGGGTGGTCAGGAGCATGTCGCCATGATGACGTAATTTAATCAAAAGAATGCGTAAATCGGACACGTTAAGTGAATTGTTCATCATCATCTTATTGGGAGCATATTGCCTGCAATTCTAATAGACATGATGCGGAGTTGCATCCTTTCTCAGCAATGTCAGCTTTTTCCTGGCAACTGTTTACTCTATAAGATGAGAGTGCGTAACATAGCCCTAACCCTCATTCACCATGGGATCATTATGACCAAACCTGCTTTTATCATCACCATCGATACTGAAGGCGACAACCTTTGGCAAAACCATCGGGAAATTAAAACTGAAAATGCCCGATACCTGCCGCGCTTCCAGGCTCTGTGTGGAAAATACGGTTTCAAGCCGGTCTGGTTGACGAACTATGAGATGGCGGTCGATCCGGTTTATATCGAGTTTGCCAAAGATGTGATTGCCCGTGGCCAGGGGGAGGTCGGCATGCACCTGCACGCCTGGAACAGCCCGCCGGAGTATGATTTGACCGGCGATGACTGGCGCTGGCAGCCCTATCTGATTGAATATCCGGATACGGTACTGCGCGAAAAAGTGCTTTTTATGACCGATCTGCTTGAGAAAACCTTCCAGACGAAAATGCTCAGCCACCGCGCCGGTCGCTGGGCATTCGACAGCCGCTACGCAAAATTGCTGATCGAGCTTGGTTATCAGGTTGACTGCTCAGTGACGCCGCGGGTGAACTGGCGCAACGCGAAGGGAGCCCCGCAGGGCAAGGGCGGAACGGATTATCAGCACTTCCCGGACAGCGCCTGGTTTATGGACACAGAAGCTATCCATCAGCCGGGAAACAGTCCGCTGCTGGAAGTGCCGATGAGCATTCAGTACAAACATCCCGGCTGGCTGAACAGCGTAAAGCAAGGTTACGACCGCCTGCGTGGCAAATATCGCTCTCCTTCCGTCAACTGGCTGCGCCCTGCGGGCGGTAATGCGGATGAGATGATCAAAGTCGCTGAGAAATGCCTGGCTCAGGGAAACGACTACGTAGAATTTATGCTCCACTCGTCAGAATTTATGCCCGGCGGCAGCCCGACGTTTAAAGACGAAGCGGCAATTGAAGGGCTGTATCAGGATCTGGAGACGCTCTTCGCCTGGCTTGCGCAGCGGACACAGGGAATGACTTTGGCGGAGTTTTATCAGGTGAAAAATCAAAACGCCGGATAACCGGCGTTTTATAAAGCAGTCTATCAGGACGAGTTTTTCTCTATGCGGGAACTTAGCGCAAAGACTGTTATGAAAAATATAACCCCTTCAGAGCTCAAAAGGATGACATCTGTGAGCCCATAGCCGAGCAGCAAAAGAGTGGCAGTCAATAAGAGGCCGTTTTGATGCTTAAGCCCCTGCCATAGTAATGAGACAAAAAAGAACATTAGCAAAATAATGCCGGGTATGCCCTGAAGCGAATATTTCTCAATAAACTCATTGTGTAAATGGACATTCATAAAAATCATCGAGGATGCAAGATGAGGGTGCTTTTTAACGTACTCGCTTGTCCATTTACCTCGCTCTTCCATGGATTGACCCAACGGGTGATTTAATCCATTGGCGATGCCAACCGTCCACATTGAAAAACGAGCGCCCAATGAAGTCGCATCCTGACCGTCCTGGAAACGGGTAATCTCAGTCTGCGTTTGGGCGATTTTAGGTGCAATGAGCGGTTTATAGCTAAGCGCAATCAGGCCAGCAAGCACACACAGTAGCATTATGATTGGTTTAAGATGTATTTTCCGGAAATGGAAAAGCGTGACCAAAAGAGTAACGACCAGATACAATCCCATTGCTGCACGAGTTCCCGTGAGTAACACCACCGCATAAGCAATAATGATGACCAGTCCGGCCAGCGCGTAGGCTATTTTTGTGCGTTGTATAAACAGGCTGTAGACGAAGGCAAGAGACAGCATGGAGTATAGGTAGGCAGAAAGCGTTGCACGGTTGATGCCCATTTCTACACGGCCCATACCATGCATGGCCTGCCAAAACGCAAACCCGGTAGCCAATACGAAACCTGTTCCTGTTGCCAGCAGAAGCCAGCGCTGGAAATAACGAGAGGAGACATAATGCCTGAAACTGTCGATATAAAACACCAGTACACTACCCAGAATAAGCTTTTTACCGGCCCCAAGATAGTCGCTGTAAAAGTTTAGCCCTTCATTATGATACTCATAAGTGAAATACCAGACTACATTCAATAGGCCAATCAACAAAATAGGCAAAGCAATGCTAAAAGATCTGAGGGTGATGCCTTTATAATCGCACATCAAACCAATAATACTGGCATAAACGGCAATGTAGAAAAACTCCCTCTGTTTTCCTGAGCTTACTAAAACTAATGCCAGCGAAATAAGGGTAAGTGCCAGCGTGAGCTGATAAATTCTTAATCTCACTTTTTCCATAATGCTTTTAACACCCTTTTTTTATAGCTGAAACGCACATCTTTTGACATGAAAAAACGCCATGAATACATTTTGTTAACGCGTTTCCGAACTATTTCACGCTGAGAAGATGTCAGATGTTTCCAATGGTTAGTAAAAATATCAAACCAATGGCAGTTAATAAGCGATTCAAACTTATCAGGAAAGATCTCTTCCATCTTCAATGTACAGTCAACCAGATGAGCGATTTTATCTGGGGTGATATCACTGGAGAGGCTTGATCCTGTTTTGACGTAATAGTAATGGCCATTGCGCTGAAAATATATTTTACGTGATGTGGCAAGCATTGCCGGAAATACTGCAAAGTCTTCATAACAGGAAATCGCGGGAACGGGGTATTTCTCGAACAATTCGCGATGGATAAACTGCCCTCCCAGATGAGCCTGGAAATCCTTATGAATTAAGAACCGGGTGATTGCTTCATCTGTCGTAAGGGATACAGGATTAAATCCACCCCATTCGGGAGTGATTTTAGAAAGATCGCGAACTTCCAGAAGATGGGTGATCAGCATATCTGGCAGATGAGGTCGTAAAAAATTAATTGCATCCTGCAGGCTTCCAGGCTTAAGCAAATCATCACTGTCCAGCATAAAAATATATTGCCCGGAAGATTGCTGGATACCTTCGTTACGTACCATTCCGACATTACAGTAAGAAACCTGCCGGGTAATGAAGTGAGGAAAGCGTGCAGACCATTGCTCAATAATATTCTGGGTTGAATCAACAGAGTTGTCATTAATAATGATAACTTCCGTCTGTTCTGCTTCAGACCCTATCGCATCAAGGAGGCTATGTAGCACACCAGCAAGCGTTTTTTCCGCATTATGGGCCGCAATAATGACGCTGAGAAAGGTCACCTGATCAAATTCCGGAAATCAAAGAGTTAGCAATTTTAACAGCCTGCGGCAGGCTGGACACGAACTGGAAAAGCCGTGATTGTTCTTCCTCGCCGATGGCAAACAGCTCTTCGCGTGTTTTATCAAAGTAGTACCGCGTCTCAAACACATACGAACAGATGTTTTCATCTTTGCCGATCAGCAACGTTTCGCCCAGCGGGCGCTGCTCGCGGTAGCAGCACGGGCCATATAGCAGAACAACAGGAACGTTAACCGCATCGGCAACGTAAACGTTGCCCGAGTCAGAGGCAATATAACAATCCATTCTTGAGATAGCCCACGGCACGTCTTCAAGAGGAAGCTGCCCGAGGAGGCTGGTGATATTGGGCTGTTCACCGATCGTCCGATAGAGCTCGTCCAGCCAGGGCTGTTCGTTCTCGGTGCCAAAAATATAGTAATGGCAGGGCAAAATGCTCAGGGTGTCAAAGATACGCTGCCAGATAGCAGGCGGAATGGTTTTAGCTTTATTCCCGGCGGAAATACTGAGGCCGATGCGAATCACGCCTTCTTTGTCCAGACTTACAGGCCACGTTTGCGGGCGATACAGCGGATATGTGGCATGTTTTGGCGCATCCTGCCAGCTCAATGAGCGATCGGCCAGCTGCAAATAATTGGTGACAGACAGCGTTTGTTTCCCGTGCTCAACGACGCCATCCGCCGCCATGTAGAAAATGGCGTGATACCAGCGGCGCGTGTAAATACTTAAGAACTGCTTGTTTTTGGCGTTACAGACGGCAGCAAAAAATAAATTCGTGCTGTTAGGCTGCAGCAAATACACGTTGTCGTAGCGATTCATAATCTGCCAGGCAAAGCTGAGTTTGGCGAACACGTTGCGCTTCATTTTACCGATGAGATAGATCGTCCCGATGGTATCGTCGCGGCCAGCCAGCGGCTCCACGGCCCGACTAATCAGCACATCACTCTTCTTCAGGTGGCTGAGCAAAGGTGTGGCATTGACGAAATCGCCAATCTTTGCCGTCTGGATGACAAGGTTTTTACCCGTCTCTTTGCGAAACAGCTTTCCCAGCAGCTTTACCGGAAGAAAGAGGATAAACAAAAGCACATAGCTCATTGACTACGTTTCCTTGCCCGTACGTTGCAGGTTTCGCTGTAAGGCGTTAAAAATCGCATCGGCCGTGATATCTCCCATCTTGCCCGTTGGGCTGGCATATTGTTGTTGATTTTTGCCGTAGCCGCCAATCAAACCCGGGTCTGTCGGGCCAAAGAGCGTAATGTTGGGGCGGTCTAAAGCGGCTGTCAAATGGCTCAGTCCCGTATCGACGGAGACAACGGCCTGCGCACCGGCTAGCTCAGCGGCAACCTCAGCAAGCGTGAGTTTTGGTAGCACCTGCACATGGCTCAGGCCTGCGGCAATCCGCTCGGCACGCTCACGCTCATGGCTGGCTCCCCACGGCAGTTTAATCTGGAATCCGCTGGCTTGCATTAGTTGAACAAGCTCACGCCAGTGCGTTTCGGGCCAGTGCTTATTATCGCGGGTGGTGGCATGCAGCAATATCACATACGGTGACGCGGTTTGTTCCTGTAAATGCTGAAAATGCTGCGCAATCGCATAATCACCCTGCGTCTCAGGCTTTGGATAACCCAGACTTTTTGCAAACAGTTCACGCGTGCGTTCAACGGCGTGCTGCTGCTTTTCGATGTGATGGCGACGATTATAGAACAGGCTCGCCAGCGGTTCGCGGGCGCTGGACCAGTCCATACCGTGCTTAACGCCGCGCGCCAGGCGCGTGACCAGCGCGGCGCTTTTCACCAGGCCCTGAGCGTCGATGATGGCGTCGTATTTTTGCGCCTGCACCTTCTGGCGAAACGCCTGACGTTCGGCTTTCACCGGCGTGGAGAACCACGCTTTACGCCAGCGGCGAATCGCCACGGGAATGACATTGTCTACCGCTGAGTGCCAGGACGGGATCTGCGCAAAACCTTCCTCCACTGCCCAGTCAAAACGAATGCCCGGAATGGCCTGAACGGCATCGGTCAACGCAGGCAGGGTGTGGAGCACATCGCCCATCGAGGACGTTTTCACGATCAGCACTCGCATCCGTTATGCGTCCCCGGCCAGCAGCAGTTGGTTTAACTCTTCCAGCACGCGGGCGGGCGTGATGTCGATCAGGCTCTGATGATAGCCCTCTTCGCCGTCACCTTTGCGCACTTTGTGGTAGCCGGTAATCAGACGAATCACTTTGGCTTTGTCCGACAGCGGCGGGGTGAAGTCCGGGCTGCTTGGGCCATAAAGTGCAACCAGCGGGCGGTTCAGCGCCGCGGCAACGTGCATCAGACCCGAATCGTTGGTGACTACGGCTTTGCAGGCGGCAAGCAGGATCACTGCCTGCTCAAGCTGGGTTTCCCCGGCCAGGTTACGACACCAGGCCTGCTGTTCCTGACTGAGCGCGGTGAGGATTTCGTTCCCGGCATCGTGATCTTTTGCCGATCCAAACAGCACAACCTGATAGCCTTCGTCGATCAGCTGTTTCGCCAGTTCGGCGTAATGATAATGCGGCCAGCGTTTCGCCGGGCCGAACTCAGCGCCGGGGCAAAAGCCGACCATCTGCCGTTCTGTGGAGAGGTTAAAGGCGGCGCAGGTCTGCGATTTTTCGCCTTCACTCACCTGAAGCTGCGGCCACAGCAGCGGCTGAGGCAAATCTTTCGCCGAACGCATAACGCCTTTGTCGTAGGCCAGCGCCACGTAACGCTCAACCATCAGCGGCCAGGCCGCTTTGTCGAGCACGCGCGCATCGTTTAGCAGACCGTAGCGCATTTCGCCGCGCCAGCCGGTACGCTGTGGCACACCCGCAAAGAAGGGCACAAAGGCTGATTTAAAGGAGTTAGGCAGGACATAGGCACGATCGTAACGCTTTTCACGCAGGCTGTGCCCGAGCTTGCGGCGCTCGCCAATTTCCAGCGCGCCGTGTCCGAACGGCATAGGAATGGCTTCATTCACTTCCGGCATACGCGATAAAAGCGGACGGCACCACGCGGGTGCCATCACATCAATGATCGCCTGGGGATAGCGCGCCTTGAGCGTGCGATAGAGACTTTGCGACATCATCATGTCGCCCACCCATGACGGGCCAATCACCAGTATTTTCATTTTTTATCTTATGCGTCGCGGTTCAGCCAGTGCATGTACTCGGTAACGCCTTCGGCCACGGTTTTGAAAGGCTTATCATAGCCTGCCGCACGCAGATTGGTGAGGTCGGCCTGGGTAAACGCCTGATAGCGACCTTTCAGTTTTTCCGGGAACGGGATGTACTCAATGCTGCCTTTTTTGTGGAACGCCAGGGTTGCATCCGCTACGGCCTGGAAAGATTCCGCACGCCCGGTACCGAGGTTGAAGATACCGGAAACACCGTTTTCCCAGAACCACAGGTTTACCGCTGCGACGTCGCCCACGTAGACGAAGTCACGCTTGAAGCCGTCGCTGCCTTCGAACAGTTTAGGACTTTCGCCATTATTCAGCTGGGTGTTGAGGTGGAATGCCACGCTCGCCATGCTGCCTTTGTGGCCTTCGCGCGGTCCATAAACGTTGAAGTAGCGGAAGCCTACTACAGGAGAATCCACTTCCGGCAGGATCTGACGCACGTATTCGTCGAACAGGAACTTGGAATAGCCGTAAACGTTCAGCGGCTTTTCATATTCGCGCGACTCGATGAAATCCGAGGTGCGCCCGCCGTAGGTGGCTGCAGAAGAGGCATACAGGAACGGGATTTCGCGCTCCAGGCAGTAGTGCAGCAGCTCTTTCGAGTACTGATAGTTATTATCCATCATGTACTTGCCGTCCCACTCGGTGGTGGAAGAGCAGGCACCTTCGTGGAACACGGCTTCGATCTCGCCCATCTCTTCGCCTGCCATAATCTGGATAAGGAAGTCTTCTTTATCCATGTAATCGGCGATGTTGAGATCGACCAGGTTGACGAATTTGGTGCCATCTTTCAGGTTGTCCACCACCAGAATGTCGGTGATACCTTTATCATTCAGGGCCTTAACGATGTTGCTGCCAATGAAGCCTGCGCCGCCGGTAACGATGATCATAAACGATAACCTTTGAAATGTGAGTGACCGGGACTATCCCGGACGCTAATGGTTCTTATCATACCATCACTGTGCGGACTCTTCACATTCACCGACAAGCCGCAGGGGTACACGTGATTTATGCTACAAAAATGCTTATCTGCCGCGGTGTCATCTCGTATACGCCGGAAGCATTGGGTAATATGTGCCAAATTTTGCCGAATCTGGAGAGTTGCAATGCGTGGTGATTTTTACAAACAGTTAACCAGCGACCTGGAGACCGCCCGCGCGGAAGGGTTGTTTAAAGAAGAACGCATCATTACCTCCGCCCAGCAGGCGGACATCACCGTCGGCGACGGTAGCCACGTCATCAACTTCTGCGCCAACAACTACCTTGGCCTGGCCAACCACCCGGAACTTATTGCCGCAGCAAAAGCCGGTATGGACAGCCACGGATTCGGCATGGCTTCCGTTCGTTTCATCTGCGGCACCCAGGACAGCCATAAGGCGCTGGAGAAGAAGCTCGCTGATTTCCTCGGGATGGAAGACGCGATTCTGTACTCCTCCTGCTTTGACGCTAACGGCGGCCTGTTTGAAACCCTGCTCGGCGCAGAAGATGCCATTATTTCCGATGCCCTGAACCACGCGTCGATCATCGACGGCGTGCGTCTGTGCAAAGCGAAGCGTTTCCGCTATGCCAATAACGACATGGCTGAACTGGAAGCGCGCCTGAAAGAAGCCCGCGAATCCGGCGCGCGCCACGTGCTGATCGCCACCGACGGCGTGTTCTCCATGGACGGCGTCATTGCGAACCTGAAAGGCGTATGCGACCTGGCAGACAAATACGATGCGCTGGTCATGGTCGATGATTCCCACGCCGTTGGCTTTGTCGGCGAAAACGGTCGTGGTTCGCATGAATATTGTGACGTGATGGGCCGCGTTGACATCATCACCGGCACCCTGGGCAAAGCGCTCGGGGGCGCATCCGGCGGCTATACCGCCGCACGTAAAGAAGTCGTTGAGTGGCTGCGTCAGCGCTCCCGTCCGTACCTGTTCTCCAACTCTCTGGCTCCGGCCATCGTTTCCGCCTCCATCAAAGTGCTGGAAATGGTGGAGTCAGGGGCAGAGTTACGCGATCGCCTGTGGGCCAACGCCCGCCTGTTCCGCGAAAAAATGACCGCCGCAGGCTTTACCCTGGCCGGTGCCGACCACGCCATCATTCCCGTGATGCTGGGTGAAGCCACCGTCGCGCAGGACTTTGCCCGCGAGCTGCAAAAAGAAGGCATTTACGTCACCGGTTTCTTCTATCCGGTGGTGCCAAAAGGCCAGGCACGTATCCGCACGCAGATGTCCGCGGCGCATACTCCTGAGCAAATTGAACGTGCGGTGGACGCGTTTACCCGCATCGGTAAGCAACTGGGCGTCATTGCCTGAGGATGTGAGATGAAAGCATTATCGAAACTGAAGGCCGAAGAAGGCATCTGGATGAACGACGTTCCTGAACCGGAAGTCGGGCATAACGATCTGCTGATTAAGATTCGCAAAACCGCTATCTGCGGCACCGACGTACACATCTACAACTGGGACGAATGGTCACAGAAAACCATTCCGGTCCCGATGGTTGTCGGTCATGAATACGTGGGCGAAGTGGTTGGCATCGGCCAGGAAGTGAAAGGCTTCAAAATCGGCGACCGCGTGTCCGGCGAAGGCCACATCACCTGCGGCCACTGCCGTAACTGCCGCGCGGGCCGTACGCACCTGTGTCGCAATACCATCGGCGTTGGCGTCAACCGTCCGGGCTGTTTTGCAGAATATCTGGTGATCCCGGCGTTTAACGCCTTCAAAATCCCGGACAACATTTCTGACGATCTGGCCTCCATCTTCGACCCTTTCGGCAACGCGGTTCACACGGCGCTGTCGTTTGATTTGGTTGGCGAAGACGTGCTGGTCTCCGGCGCAGGCCCGATTGGCATTATGGCGGCAGCCGTGGCAAAACACGTTGGCGCACGCAATGTCGTGATCACCGATGTGAACGAATACCGTCTCGGCCTGGCGCGCAAAATGGGCGTAACCCGCGCGGTGAACGTGGCGACTGAAAACCTGAAAGACGTGATGGACGAACTCGGCATGACCGAAGGCTTCGACGTGGGCCTGGAGATGTCCGGCGCGCCACCGGCGTTCCGCACGATGCTGGACACCATGAACCACGGTGGTCGCATCGCGATGCTGGGCATTCCACCGTCAGACATGTCCATCGACTGGACCAAAGTTATCTTTAAAGGGCTGTTCATCAAAGGCATTTACGGCCGTGAGATGTTCGAAACCTGGTACAAGATGGCCGCGCTGATTCAGTCTGGCCTCGATCTCTCGCCAATCATCACCCATCGCTTCGGCATTGATGATTTCCAGAAAGGCTTTGACGCGATGCGTTCAGGCCAGTCCGGGAAAGTTATCCTGAGCTGGGATTAATCCGCGTAATTGCCGGATGACGCTGCGCTTATCCGGCCTACGGAAGCTGATTTCTGTAGGCCAGTGCAGGCTTAGCGCCGCAAGGCATCAGCTTTGTTGCTGCTTCTCTTTATCCGTCAGATAGCGCACTTTGCGCGTGTAGTCCTGCCCTTTGAACAGCAGCTTGCTGTCAGCTGATTGCAGATATTTCTGCCACTCAGAGAGCGGGAAACCGCCATGGGCACCGACCACCTCTTTTGGGATAACCGCTTCCTGCCCGCCGATTTTTTTGGAGACCGGCCAGTTCATCCAGTCGCCCAGATTCACCGTTTTCAGATCAAGCATATCCAGCAGCGCGGCCAGCGGCAGCTGATCCGTTGGCGGCTGGCTGTCGTCCATCAACTCCCAGGTATCCTGGAAAAGCGTCAGCCACAGCGGACAGATACGACGCCAGGTTTTGCGCGTTGCGGCCAGGAAGGCCCCGTTGACGTGGTCGACGATATACGGGCGCACGGTGCCCTGGTAGTAAGCCGGTACCTTTTCAGCCGGTGCGCCTGCCAGCTTGGCGATCATTTTGCCCTGACGAAAGCTCGAATAAATATGGCCTTCTTCAACCCTGAACCGGGGCATCTGCAGCAGGTTCAGGTCTGAATCGATCATCAAAACGCCTTCACCGCGCGCCTGCATTGGCGCGTTCAGTTTCACCAACCGACTCAGGTAGATCTGCTTGTAGCGGTAGGTCTCTTCACGCTTTGGCAAATCGAGCGTAACAACGCGGGTTTTTACCGGTAGCGCGCCAAACGCGCTCTCTGGCTGATCGCTGACGATAACAATCTCTTCAAGATCGGGCGCGTAGCGCTCGGCGAAGGTGGCGGAAAGTAACGCCTCCTCAACATAATCTGCCCCGGTGCAGGGGATGACGACCGAGGTAATCGGCACGCTCTGAGCAGAAGGCGTCAATGAAGCATAAGGAATATTGTGGCGCGCCGTGATGTGACGATAGCGGGCATTCAGAAAGTTAAACATGGTCGGTCCGTCCCGAAGAAATAGAGGCTAGTTCGCGTTCAACACCCGCGACGTAATGCTCAATGGCGTAGTGATGGCGCACGTGCTGACGGGCGTTTTCAGCCAGGGCCCGGCGCAGTTCAGCATTTTGCCAGAGCAGGGAAAGGTTGTGTGCAAGAGCCTGAGTATCACTCCACGGGAAAAGCAGGCCGGTTTGCTGATGGTGGATAAGCTCAGCGGTCCCGGTGACGTCAGAACCGATAACCGGCACCCCCAGCAGCATTGCCTCCAGCACTACGCGAGGCAGCCCTTCGCTGGCTGAGGCCAGGATAAAGAGATCAAAGGCGGCGAGATAATCCAACGGATTATTGCGAAATCCGGTAAAGACAACCCGTTCTGCAAGCCCGCACGCTGCGGCCTGCGCTTCGAGCGATGAACGCTCCGGGCCTTCGCCAATCAGCAACAGCTTCCACTTTGCGTCGGGATGATTCCGGCTGAACAAGGCCAGCGCTTCGAGCGTGTGATGATTCGCTTTACGGGGGAGTAGTGAACCAATGCTGCCGAAGACAAACGTATCGTCATCCAGTCCCAGCGAACGGCGCATCGCCGCACGATCCGGCAACGGTTGGTGGATATCGATGGCGTTATTCACGGTGACGCAGAGCTGACGCTCAACGCCGTTGTTGAGCAGCACGCTTTCCACTCCATGGGAAACGGCAATGATTTTATCCACCTGCGCATTAACCAGCGCGACCAGCGACGGCGAGAGGACAGGTTTAATGCGGCAGTGCTGAACCAGCCCAACGGGCAGGCCCTTTACGGCATGATAGCCCTCTTCGTTAGAGCCAGGCTGATTATTCATGTACAGGATGTCGTACCCGCCCTCCTGCAGCAGCTTGCGCAGACGGCGTGCGTCAGGCTGGATGCGCCACAGCGTATCCATCTTTCGGGTAAAGACTTTGCGCGCGTCGCGGGAGAAGAACAGCAGGCTGCGACCGACTTCTTTCAGTAACTTTGCCCAGCCAGGCTGACGACGGGCAGGCATCAGGATCATCGGAATGCCGAAGGTGCTCAGCACTTGCTCAATGCTCTCCCCGCCCGCACGAAGATAGTTGTGGTAGAAGCAGCAGGTAATATCGAACCGTTGCCTGTCGATGCGTTTGAGCAACTCCAGCATGCTGTTGGTGCCACCGCCCCACTCTTTGCCGCTGTCGAACAGCAGGATTTTCCGTTTTTGCGGCACCATGCTCTCTGATTCTCATATTAAAACCAGTGGGCATTATAGAGAATCTCGCCGCAGATTCAGCGTTTTTTATCGCCGTCTTCCAGACCGCTCAGGGCTTATCCCAGCCCTGCCACTGCAGCTGGAAGTATTGCACCAGCGTGCTGTGCGTAATGCTGTCGCTTAACACATCGAAGAAACGGCTCGCATAGACTGGCTGCTGCGGTTTTTTCGGTTTGCACAGCTTCACGCCCCGGAACGGATTGCGTGGCGCCGCAGGCTGCACTGGAGCGGCATTGTTCGGGGTTGAGGTATCGACCTGAGGTTCATTCAGCAGGCTGCTGGGGCGAACCAGGGTGATATCGGGCGGCAGGTTGTACACCATCTGCTGAAGCACGCGCACCGTGGTCGGATGCGGATGTCCGATGGCAATCGCAGAACCGCTGCGCCTCGCAATCTGGATAGCACGATTAAACTGCGTGCGAATATCCGCTTCGTTTTGCGTGTCGTCGAGGAACACTTTGCGCTTAATGACCTTCACGCCCGTTCCGGCGGCGGCCCGCATCGACTGGCTGTTGCCAATCGTCATGCTGTCGAGAAAGTAGAAATTGTAATGGCTCAGCGTCTGCATCACCTTCTGCATGCCAAACAGGCTGGAGGTCATGGCGCTGCCCATGTGGTTATTCAGGCCCACGGCATAAGGCACCTTGCTTACGGCTTCCCGGATGATGCGCTCGATCTCATCGCTGCTCATGTCCGGGCGCAGGGTGTCTTTCTCCAGCGGCTGTTTACTGATTGGTGCCATCGGCAGATGGATCAGCACTTCATGGCCGCTATTGTGGGCTTTGGTCGCCATTTCGCGGGCATGCGGTGCATTGGGTAAAACGGCGACGGAGAGGGTGTTGGGCAATGCCAGCACCTGATTTTCCTGCTGGGGGCGATAGCCAAAATCATCAATGACTATCGAGAGTTTTCCGGCATGGACCGGGGCAACCATCGCCACTAAGGCGGCGACGGACAACGCTAACGGGCGAAATTGAAGCAAAACTTATCTTCCCAACCACGGCTGTGGATTGACCGCCTGACCCTGGCGGCGAATTTCGAAGTAGAGTGAAGGTCGGCCCTGACCGCCACTGCTGCCCACAAGGGCAATCGGCTGGCCTGCGCGGACCTGAGTGCCGACGCTGACCAGCGCGCTCTGGTTATAGCCGTAAAGGCTCATATCGCCTTTTCCGTGCTCCACCACCACGACCAGGCCGTAGCCCTGCAGCCAGTCGGCGAGGATCACGCGGCCATCGGCGATGGCTTTGACCTCGGTGCCTTCAGACGCACCGATAACCATCCCTTTCCAACGTAGTTCACCCTGGAGCTGTTCGCCATAGCGATGCAGCGTTGGGCCACGAACGGGCCAGAATGCCTGGCCACGAGGTGAGCCCAGGCCGCCGGTACGGGCCATCAGCGAGCGTTCGCTCTCAGAAGGTTTGTAGGTTGTACCTTTACGCGAAGCGTCCTGCTGGCGATCGCGAACGGCCTGCGCCTCTTTGGCTTCTTTTTCGGCGCGTGCACGAGCGGCAGCTTCAGCCTGCGCTATGCGAGAACGCATGCGGGATTCGTTGGCGCGCAGTTCGGAAAGCTGCTGCTGACCGGCCTGAATGGAGGACTCAAGCCCGGCAAGGGTTTTCTTACGTTCGTTACGCGCCTGCTCAAGTTTGGCCTGCTGCGCCTTTTGCTCGTAGAGCAGGGTTTGCTGCTGGCTCTGCTTCTCTTCAAGCAGCGCTTTTTGCGAGGCGACCTCTTCACTGGTCTGCTTCAGCTCGGCGATGGTTTCCTGGCGGGCCTGATTGAGGTAGCCAAAATAGGCCTGCAAACGCTGGCCCCGCTGGCTCTCTTCGCCGCTGAGAATAAGCTGAATACCGGTATGCTCGCCCTGGCGGAATGCCGCATCCAGCTGAGCGGCAAGGTTGCGCTCTTGAGCAGCTTTTTGCTTAAGCAGTTTGGTGATGGAGGCATTCATCTCATCGACCTGCTTATTGAGGTCGGCGAGGGTATTCTGCGTGTCGCGCAGCTTACGGGCGGCGACGGCAATCGCTTCTTCCTGGATTTTAAGCTGGGCGAGCAGGGCTGAGCGCTGCTGTTGCTGCTGGCGTACCGCCTTCTCTTTGCTGGCGATATCGGCCTGAATGGATTTCAGCTGGTCACGGTCATCTGCCTGAGCAGATGCCGCGCACAGCAATACGCCAGCGCTGAACGCGCTGGCGTAACAAACGGATCGGACTGCCGTCGCGATCCAGGTCTTTGAAACAATCGCCTTTCCCCTCATGGGGAGGGATTATTCCACGATGAACAGCGGCTTGCCAGTCATCTCTTGCGGGATTTCCATGCCCATCAGGGAGAGCATGGTTGGGGCGATGTCGGAGAGTTTACCGCCGTCGACCGCTTTCACCGCTTTGTTACCGACGTAAATCAGCGGTACCGGCAGGTTGGTGTGCGCCGTGTGCGCCTGGCCGGTAGAAGGGTCACGCATCTGCTCGGCGTTGCCGTGGTCTGCGGTGATCAGCAGCTGTCCACCAACGGATTCAACGGCTTTGCTCACTTCGTCAATGCAGTGGTCCAGCGCTTCAACCGCCTTCACTGCCGCTTCCATCACGCCGGTATGGCCAACCATGTCGCCATTCGGATAGTTACAGATGATGGCGTCGAATTTACCGCCTTTGATGGCACCGACCAGTTTTTCAGTCAGCTCTGCAGAACTCATTTCTGGCTGCAGATCGTAGGTTGCGACTTTCGGAGAGTTGATCAGGATACGTTCTTCGCCCGCGAAGTTCTCTTCGATGCCGCCGTTGAAGAAGAAGGTCACGTGAGCATATTTCTCGGTTTCAGAGATACGCAGCTGGGTTTTGTCGTTCTTCGCCATCCACTCGCCGAAGGTATTCGCGAGAGAAGCTGGCGGGTAAGCGCACGGTGCGTCGATATCGGCGGCATACTGCGTCAGCATGATGTAGTCGAGGTTAACCACTTTTTTGCGCGCGAAGCCGTCGAAATCTTTGTTTACGAAAGCGCGGGTGATTTCACGGGCACGGTCCGCACGGAAGTTCATGAAGATCAGCGCATCGCCATCTTCCATTGCGGCATCGGCCTGGCCTGCGGCACGGATAACGGTCGCTTTCACGAATTCGTCGTTTTCGTCACGTGCGTAGGCGGCTTCCAGAGCGGCAACTGCGGAGTCGAACTGGAACTCACCTTTTGCCAGGGTCATCAGATCGTAGGCCTGCTCAACGCGGTCCCAACGGTTGTCGCGGTCCATAGCGTAGTAACGACCGATGATTGACGCTACGCGGCCTTTGCCCAGCGCAGCGAATTTCTCTTCGAAGGCAGCCAGAGAGGATTTCGCGCTGCGAGGTGGAGTATCGCGACCGTCGAGGAAAGCGTGCAGGTAGATTTTCTCTGCACCACGCTCAGCGGCCATTTCAACCATCGCCATGATGTGATCTTCATGGCTGTGAACGCCACCGGCAGACAGCAGACCCATAATGTGCACCGCTTTGCCTGCGGCAACAGCTTTATCAACGGCACCGGCCAGCACGCTGTTTTCAAAGAAGGTACGCTCTTTGATTTCCACGTCCAGACGGGTCAGGTCCTGATACACGATACGGCCTGCGCCGAGGTTAACATGGCCGACTTCAGAGTTACCCATCTGACGGTCTGGCAGACCCACTTCCAGGCCGGAAGCGTCAATCAGCGTATGAGGGCGTTTTGCCCACAGGCCATCCATCACTGGCGTTTTCGCGCTGAAGATCGCGTTATCCTGCTGCTCTTCGCGATAGCCATAGCCATCCAGAATCACCAGTACCATCGGTTTTTTAGTATCAGACATTGCGACAACCTCATGCTCACAAGATAAAAAATTTGCGTAATTTTACTACAGCTGAATCGATAAATCTGCCTCAGAAGATCAAAGAACGGGCGCGGCTGGCGGGGCGATTTGGCTATTTTTGATCGAAATTTCTCGTACCACTCCGCAGAAATTGGATTAGCTTAGGTTCGGCTTGCTGTAATTGCCCCCCTGCACAGGTATACTCCTTTCCTGTTTTTTTAATCACTGAGTCGGGAGTTATCACCCCCCATGCAAGAAATTATGCAATTTGTTAGCCGTCATCCCATACTGAGTATCGCCTGGGTTGGCTTACTGGCTGCCGTGCTGTTCACCACGTTCAAAGGCCTGACTTCCAAAATTAAAGTCATCACCCGCGGTGAAGCCACGCGTCTTATCAACAAAGAAGAAGCCATCGTTGTCGATCTGCGCCAGCGTGATGATTTCCGTAAAGGCCACATTGCTGGTTCCGTTAACCTGCTGCCAGCCGAAATCAAAGCGAATAACCTCGGCGAGCTTGAAAAACATAAAGATAAACCCATCATCGTTGTAGATGGTTCCGGTATGCAGGCTCAGGAGCCCGCCAACAATCTGAACAAAGCGGGCTTCGGGCGCGTTTTCGTTCTGAAAGAAGGTGTTGCAGGCTGGAGCGGTGAGAACCTGCCGCTGGTTCGCGGTAAGTAATTTTCTGAGGTAACGTCATGGCCAATATTGAGATCTACACCAAAGCAACCTGTCCGTTCTGCGTACGCGCGAAAGCGCTGCTGAAAGAGAAGGGCGTCAGCTTCCAGGAGTTGCCTATCGATGGTAACGCTGAAAAGCGCGAAGAGATGATTGAACGTAGTGGCCGCACCACGGTGCCGCAGATTTTTATTGATGCACAGCACATTGGCGGCTGTGACGACTTGTATGCGCTTGACGCGCGTGGTGGACTCGATCCCCTGCTGAAATAATCCCTTTTAAGGACAAAAAAAAGATGTCAGAACAAACCAACCCAGAAATGACTTTCCAGATTCAGCGTATTTACACCAAAGACGTTTCCTTTGAAGCGCCAAATGCGCCGCATGTTTTCCAGAAAGACTGGCAGCCAGAGGTTAAACTTGATCTGGATACCGCTTCCACCCAGTTGGCGGAAGGCGTGTATGAAGTCGTACTGCGCGTGACCGTAACCGCGTCCCTGGGCGAAGAAACGGCGTTCCTGTGCGAAGTTCAGCAGGGCGGCATTTTCTCCATCGA
Organism: Pluralibacter sp. UBA7423; assembly: GCA_002470465.1. Classification (GTDB taxonomy): domain Bacteria; phylum Pseudomonadota; class Gammaproteobacteria; order Enterobacterales; family Enterobacteriaceae; genus Scandinavium. Next base: position 56,201 of record DKMD01000014.1, on the reverse strand, counting down.
AGGTATCGAAGGGACTCAGATGGCACACTGCCTGGGTGCATACTGCCCGAACATTCTGTTCCCGTATGCTCGCGAATGCATCACAAGCCTGGTTGGCCGCGGTACATTCCCACAACTGAACCTTGCGCCAGTGAACTTTGATGCGCTGTTCATGAACTATCTACAGCAGCAGGCTGGCGAAGGTGCCGAACAACATCAGGATGCCTGATGAACGCACGTAAAGCTGCAATGACTGTGATCGGTGCCGGCTCGTACGGCACCGCTCTTGCCATCACCCTGGCAAGAAATGGCCACGACGTAGTGCTTTGGGGGCACGACCCGAAACACCTCGCCGTGCTGCAACAAGACCGCTGCAACGCGGCCTTCCTCCCTGACGTGCCTTTCCCTGACACGCTGCACCTTGAAGCCGATCTCGCCACGGCGATGGCCGCCAGTCGCGATATTCTGGTCGTCGTGCCAAGCCATGTCTTTGGCGAAGTGCTGCGCCAGCTTAAACCGCTGATGCGCGCTGATGCCCGCCTGGTCTGGGCGACCAAAGGACTCGAAGCGGAGACAGGTCGTCTGCTGCAGGATGTTGCGCGTGAAGCGCTGGGCGATGCCATTCCGCTGGCGGTAATTTCAGGCCCGACGTTTGCGAAAGAGCTGGCGGCAGGCATGCCAACGGCGATTGCGCTGGCGTCAACCGACCCTCAGTTCGCGGAAGATCTGCAAAAGCTGCTGCACTGCGGCAAAAGCTTTCGCGTCTACAGCAACCCGGATTTCATCGGCGTGCAGCTGGGCGGTGCGGTGAAAAACGTGATTGCCATTGGTGCGGGCATGTCCGACGGTATCGGCTTTGGCGCGAACGCGCGCACGGCGCTGATCACCCGCGGGCTTGCAGAAATGTCCCGCCTGGGCGCAGCGTTAGGCGCCGATCCTTCCACCTTTATGGGCATGGCGGGGCTTGGCGACCTGGTGCTGACCTGCACCGATAACCAGTCGCGCAACCGCCGCTTTGGCATGGCGCTCGGCCAGGGTAAAGACGTGCAAAGCGCACAGGATGCGATTGGTCAGGTGGTCGAAGGCTACCGCAATACCAAAGAGGTTCGGGCACTTGCGCACCGGTTTGGTGTCGAAATGCCAATAACCGAGGAAATTTATCAGGTATTGTATTGCGGAAAGAATGCGCGCGAGGCAGCATTGACCCTATTAGGTCGTGCCAGCAAGGAAGAGCGCAGCCACCACTAGCCGCAGGGAAACGTCATCATCCCAATGACCCGGTCAGCGCAGAACTGACCGGTCATTTGCTTATCGCCTGGAGTTCGCAATGCCGTGTGAAGAACTGGACATCGTCTGGAACAATATCAAAGCCGAAGCCCGCGCGCTGGCCGACTGTGAGCCGATGCTTGCCAGCTTCTACCACGCCACGCTCCTCAAACATGAAAACCTCGGCAGTGCGCTGAGCTATATGCTCGCCAACAAGCTCGCCTCCTCCATTATGCCCGCGATTGCCATTCGTGAAGTGGTGGAAGAAGCCTACGCCGCTGACCCGGAAATGATCGCCTCCGCCGCCTGCGATATTCAGGCCGTGCGCACCCGTGACCCGGCCGTCGATAAATACTCCACTCCGCTGCTGTACCTCAAAGGTTTCCACGCGCTTCAGGCTTATCGTATCGGCCACTGGTTGTGGAATCAGGGGCGTCGTGCACTCGCCATTTTCCTGCAAAACCAGGTCTCGGTGACGTTCCAGGTGGACATCCACCCGGCGGCAAAAATTGGCCGCGGCATCATGCTCGACCACGCCACCGGCATTGTGGTGGGCGAAACAGCCGTCATCGAAAATGACGTATCCATTCTGCAGTCCGTGACTCTCGGCGGGACAGGCAAAACCAGCGGCGATCGCCATCCGAAAATTCGTGAAGGGGTGATGATTGGCGCGGGGGCGAAAATCCTTGGCAATATCGAAGTGGGCCGCGGCGCGAAGATTGGTGCGGGCTCCGTCGTGTTGCAGCCCGTCCCTCCACACACGACCGCCGCAGGCGTTCCGGCGCGCATCGTCGGCAAGCCGGACAGCGACAAACCGGCGATGGATATGGATCAGCACTTCAACGGCATTCACCATACCTTTGAGTATGGTGACGGCATTTAGCGTATTGCCCGGCGGCTCTCACGTTTGCCGGGCCTACACGAACGTCGAATCTGTAGGTCGGGTCAGGCGTAGCCGCCACCCGACAAATCCTTCAGCTGCGTAAGACCGCGCCCGGATATCCCAGCTGGCGCCATGCCTCATACACCACGACCGACACCGCATTCGACAGGTTCATGCTGCGGCTGTCCGGCATCATCGGAATGCGAATTTTTTGCTCTGGCGGCAATGCATCCAGAATGCTGGCAGGCAAACCGCGGGTTTCCGGGCCAAACATCAGATAATCCCCGTCCTGATAGCTCACCGCACTGTGGGCAGGCGTGCCTTTGGTGGTGAGCGCAAACAGGCGCTGCGGCTTCTCTGCCTCAAAAAAAGCGTCGTAGCTGGCATGGCGCTGAACGGCGGTAAATTCGTGATAATCCAGTCCCGCGCGGCGCAGACGCTTATCATCCCAGGCAAAGCCCATAGGCTCGATGATGTGCAGGCGAAAGCCGGTGTTGGCGCACAGGCGAATGATATTGCCGGTATTGGGTGGGATTTCTGGTTCGAATAAAACGATGTTAAGCATGCTGCCCCCTTAATTGCGCGGGCAGAATAGCAGAAATTTTATTAACCCTCACCCCGGCCCCCGGGGGAAAAATGGCCAGAATAATAACGTCCTGAGTAGTTGGCTCTGTCATTTGAACCACGCCAGCGAACGAGGTTCAGTTTGCGCATCAGGATGACATAAATGAATGACGATCGCCGATACCAGTCGTCATTCACCGTGGTATCAGTGCAGCCAGGTGACGCCATCCTGCGGCATAAACAGCTGATTGTAGCGGTGCTGGAAGGCGTTAAACTCGGCCATATCAGGATCCAGCTCCCGCAAAAAGCTCAGCGCAAGGCGTATTTGCGCGTCGGTGACGGGCACCGCAAGTCGCGCCTTTTGCAGTTGCCTGTGCCAGAAAAGCAGGTTGGACTCACTTGCGTCCACCACTGCCACCTGCCAGATCAGCAAAATCTGTGCAGCATTCTGTAGATGGGCCTCATTTGGGCGGTGCAGATAGCTCAGGTACTCCTCCCCCATCTTTTTACCCATCTGATCGATCATCGATTCGATGTGCATGGGCGTTATATTCAGGCGCTCGCTCAGGCGCTTAATTGCCCGGCGCGAATCCGAAGTTAATACCCGGAACCCCACCACAAATACCACCACCAGCGTGGCCAGCGTCAACCAGATCATGCGTCCTCACAGATTGCTTTTGCCTGCACATCATAAAGGCATCCACGAGTAAGTCGACAGCCAGCCTGAGTTAATTACTCAAAAAACAGGCCCAGCTTATTGAAGACGCCAGGGTCACTCTGGTGGCGCATCACCTCGGTGACGTCTTCAAGCTTGTCGATTTGGCTTATCATCTGTTCCAGACGCTGGTCATTGTTAACCAATAGCCAAATACGGCTTTTATCGCTGTTCTGAATCGGCAGGCACAGAATGCCCTCCACGTTGAATGCACGGCGGGCGAACAGGCCGCATACGTGGGTCATTACGCCCGGGTGGTTGCGCACGGTGAGTTCAAGGATTACGTTGTCATGGGTTGCGTTTTGCATGGCTTATTCCCCCACCATTTCAGTATTTGCGGCACCCGGCGGCACCATTGGCCAGACTTTTTGTTGCGGGTCGATGCGCACGTGAATCAGCGCCGGGCCCGGACGGGAAATGATTTCCTGCAGTGTGGCCTGCGGCTCTTCCGCTGCATTCAGGTCACAGGTTTGCAGACCAAAGCCCTGCGCAATCTGCATAAAGTTGATCATACCTGGATAGGTCGCGGCGAATACGCCCTGCTTGTAGAACAGGCTTTGCTGCTGATGCACCAGCCCCAGCGCCTCGTTGTTCATCAGGATGATTTTGACGTCGAGCTGGTTTTCTGCCGCCGTCGCCATCTCCTGAATGTTCATCATCAGGCTGCCGTCGCCGGAGAAGCACAGCACTTTGCGGTGCGGGTTCGCCAGCGCCGCGCCAATAGCCGCGGGCAGGCCAAAACCCATAGTCCCGAGACCGCCGGAGGTCAGCCACTGACGCGGGCGGTTCAGCGGGTAAGCCTGCGCCGTCCACATCTGGTGCTGGCCCACGTCGGTGGTCACAATCGCATCGTCATCCACGCAGGCGGCCACGGCATTAATCAGGCCGTAGTGCGTTAACGGATCGCCAGCCTGCGGGATCGCCGATGGAAACTCCTGCTGCAAATCGCTCACCAGCTGACGCCACTCGGCGCGCGGCTGCGCTTCGATCAGCGGGATTAACTGGTCCAGCACTTCACCGACGTCTGCCTGAATCGCCACGTGCGGCTGCTTGATTTTACCAAGCTCCGCGCGATCGATATCAACGTGGATAATTTTGGCATTCGGGCAGAACTGCTCGGTTTTACCAATCGCCCGATCATCAAAACGTGCGCCTAAAACAATCAGTAAATCAGATTCTTGCAGGATATAGTTGGTGCTTCGCGCGCCGTGCATCCCGAGCATCCCGAGCGACAGCGGATGCGTTTTCGGCAGCATGCCCAACGCCATTAACGTCATGGTGGTCGGGAGGTTGGCTTTTTCCGCAAGCTTGCGAATATGTTCCGGCGCGTTAATCACGCCACCGCCCAGGTACAGCACCGGGCGTTTGGCGGCATTGATCATCGCTGCTGCGTCGCGAACATCGGAAAGGTTAAACACCGGCGCAGGCGCTTTACAGCCCGGCATTGGCAGGTCGTCGATGTCGATTTCTGCGGTCTGAACATCCTTCGGAATATCCACCCACACCGGGCCTGGGCGGCCAGACTGCGCGATCCGGAACGCGTCGCTGATGACCTGCGGCAGTTCGCTGATGTCACGCACTAAGTAGTTATGTTTGGTGATCGGGATGGAGATGCCGTAGGTGTCCACTTCCTGGAATGCGTCAGTACCAATCATCGAGGCAGGCACCTGGCCGGTGATGCAGACCAGCGGAATGGAATCGAGCCGGGCATCGGCAATGGCGGTGACCAGATTGGTGGCACCCGGCCCGCTACAGGCCATACATACGGCAGGTTTGCCCTGAGTGCGCGCCATGCCCTGCGCAATAAACCCTGCACCCTGCTCGTGGCGGGCCAGCACGTGGCGTATTTGTTTGCTCTGGCTGAGGGCGTCGTACAGCGGTAAAACCGTGCCGCCAGGGATCCCCGTAACGGTAGTGATACCCTGACGTTCCAGCAGGTGAACAATCAGCTGCGCGCCAGTAAAGCGCTTAGCCTGTGAAGTTGCTTGTGACGACTGCGTGCCCGAAGTTGCCATGCTCCAGTCCTTCTTCTTCTGGGCCGACTTTCCGGGGGGCTTTTAACGAAAAACCCCGCCGGTTTGCGCCGGCGGGGTTTTGGAATCGTGTGTTCCGGACCCTACGGCGCATTGCCGACGACGACCACCACACGCACGACGACCACTGCGGCTGGTTGCGCAGTTGGTAGTAGGTTCAGTGCGTTGAAGGTAGCGTTCATTAGGGACCATGACGTTGTGTTATTGACCAGAATCATACAAGCACAGCTTTACAGATTTCGGCAAGGGCTTTATCGCGACTCATGACGTTTTGTGCAATCGATCACATTTCGCTGTAAAACATCAGAAAACAAAAAACCCCGCCGGAGCGAGGTTTTGTCTGCGATCTGCGGGTGGTAGCCGCAAAGCACACTCTGTTACGTCAACCGCAAAAGTATACGCGATCGGCGGCGATCGTGCAATTTTAGCCCCGGTTTTCCGCGTAGTCCCGCATCCAGAACATGACGAATTTCACTTATAAAAACACCTGTTCATATATACAGCATTTATCTATACTGAAGCTGTTCACGGTGAGCCATTTGGGGGCCGCATGTACACCGGCGCGCAATAAGTCCTGGCTGAAACGGGTGGTGCCGTCAGCGCCTTAACCCCCGGGAGAGCACACTGTGTTACGTCAACAACACGGCTGATGACAGGCAGCGGAGAGGTAAGTCAGCCGGAAGTTCTCCTTCACTACGGGAGAAGCGTATGGGTGGAATGGAACTGGCACTGTTAGTCCTGAAACTCATGGTTGCGTTGCTGCAACTGCTTGATGCAGTCCTGAAAACCTTCCGGTGATCGGGTTCAGGCCGTACCGAAGAGGGGCGGGCAACCGCCCCTCTTTTATAAATCGCTGGCAACAATAGTTGCCGAGTGTTGTTTACAAAATCTGCCTGAACCCTGCGAATCAATCAGCCCGACATGGTTGTTCTGTCGTTTTACTGTGGTAGATTTCCACCGCGTTTAACGGATGTGCCAGTCACATATTCTTTCTTTTAAATAATTCACAAAGTATTCATCGCATGAAAAGGCATAAGAACGTCAGTCTGCTGTTGATGTTGGTGCTGCTTGTCGCCGTCGGGCAGATGGCGCAGACCATTTATATTCCGGCAATTGCCGACATGGCGCGCGAGCTGAACGTCCAGGAAGGCGCGGTGCAAAGCGTCATGGCCGCTTATCTGCTGACTTACGGCATTTCGCAGCTCTTTTACGGCCCGCTCTCCGATCGGGTGGGTCGCCGCCCGGTGATTCTGGTCGGGATGACGATTTTTATGCTGGCGACGGTCATCGCTATGACCACCCACAGCCTGACGGTTCTGATTGCCGCCAGCGCACTGCAGGGAATGGGAACCGGCGTTGGCGGCGTGATGGCGCGTACGCTTCCGCGTGATTTATACGAAGGCACGCAGCTGCGTCACGCCAACAGCTTGCTGAATATGGGCATCCTGGTAAGCCCGCTGTTGGCCCCGCTGGTTGGCGGCCTGCTGGACACGGCCTGGAGCTGGCGCGCGTGCTACGGTTTCCTGCTGGTGCTGTGCATGGGCGTAACGTTCAGCATGGCGCGCTGGATGCCGGAAACGCGTCCGCAAAACGCACCGCCAACGCGCTTATCCACCCGCTACAAAACCCTGTTTGGCAACGGTGCTTTTAACTGCTATCTGCTGATGCTGATTGGCGGCCTGGCGGGTATTGCGGTGTTTGAAGCCTGTTCCGGCGTGCTGCTGGGTGCAGGCCTGGGCTACAGCAGCATGGTGGTCAGTATTCTGTTCATCCTGCCAATCCCGGCGGCCTTTTTTGGTGCCTGGTTCGCCGGTCGCCAAAATAAGCGCTTCGCCAGCCTGATGTGGCAGTCGGTCATCAGCTGTCTGCTGGCCGGGCTGATGATGTGGATCCCCGGTCTGTTCGGCGTGATGAACGTCTGGACGCTGCTGGTGCCTGCCGCGCTGTTCTTCTTCGGTGCCGGAATGCTGTTCCCGCTCGCTACCAGCGGCGCGATGGAACCCTTCCCGTTCCTCGCAGGCACGGCAGGTGCGCTGGTCGGCGGTCTGCAAAATATTGGCTCCGGTGCGCTGGCCTGGCTTTCCGCGATGCTGCCGCAAACCGGGCAAAGCAGCCTTGGGTTACTGATGACCCTGATGGGGCTGCTGATTCTGCTGTGCTGGCTGCCGCTCGCCTCGCGCTTTAACCAGCACCAGCAGCCCATCTGATTTTCCCGGCGGCAGGTTTTGCTTGCCCTGTCGCCCGCTTTTTGGCTTTATTCTGGCATCCGTCTGAACAGAGCCTCGCCATGAATGCCATCGAACTGACCGAACTGAAACAGCGCTTTCCACTGGTTGCTGAACTCATTGCGCTACGTGAAACCTGCTGGCTAAATCCAAAATCCTCCTCGCTGGCCGTTGGCCTTCCTTACGTAGGGCTGACTGCGGAGGATGTAAAAGATGCCCATGCCCGCCTCGCGCGCTTTGCGCCTTATCTTGAAAAAGCGTTTCCGGAAACCGCGCCCACCCACGGCATTATCGAATCAGAGCTGATCCCCATTCCGGCCATGCAGCGCCGCCTTGAACAGGAGTACGGTCAACCGATAGCGGGCACGCTGCTGCTGAAAAAAGACAGCCACCTGCCTATTTCCGGCTCCATCAAAGCCCGTGGCGGCATCTATGAAGTGCTGGCCCATGCTGAAAAGCTGGCGATTGAGGCGGGTTTGCTCTCCGTCAGTGATGACTACAGTCGGCTGTTATTGCCCGAAGCTCAGCGCTTTTTCAGCCAGTACAGTATCGCCGTCGGTTCTACGGGGAATCTGGGGATGTCGATTGGCATCATCAGCGCCAGGCTCGGCTTCAGGGTCACCGTACACATGTCTGCCGATGCCCGCGAATGGAAGAAGGCAAAGCTGCGCAGCCACGGCGTTGAGGTCATCGAGTATGTTGAAGATTACGGTGTTGCCGTGGAGCAAGGACGTATCGCCGCCGGGCGCGATCCGAGCTGTTTTTTCATCGACGACGAAAACTCCCGCAATCTGTTTCTGGGTTATGCGGTGGCAGGCGAACGGCTGAAAGCCCAGTTTAGCGACCAGGGTCGCGTGGTGGACGCAGATCATCCTCTGTATGTTTACCTGCCCTGCGGCGTTGGCGGAGGGCCGGGCGGCGTGGCGTTTGGCTTAAAACTCGCCTTTGGCGATCATGTTCACTGCTTTTTTGCCGAGCCCACGCACTCACCTTGCATGCTGCTCGGGGTTTATACCGGCCTGCATGATGGAATTTCGGTGCAGGAACTTGGCATCGACAATATCACCGCCGCAGATGGTCTGGCCGTGGGTCGAGCTTCCGGTTTTGTCGGACGCGCCATGGAGCATTTGCTGGACGGTTTTTACACCCTGGACGATCAAACGCTGTACGACATGCTTGGCTGGCTGGCGCAGGAAGAGCACCTTTTCCTTGAGCCCTCGGCGCTGGCCGGAATGGCCGGACCACAGCGGACAAGCGCTCTGCTGGCACCCGAGAAAATCTGCCAGGCCACCCATCTGGTGTGGGCAACAGGTGGCGGCATGGTGCCGGAAGCCGAGATGGCGCAATACCTGGCGAAAGGACGTTAACTCACCTGCTGACGCAGCATCGCCATCAGCTCCAGCGGCGCTGATTGATTAAATCGCGCATCACCTTCATGTGTGGCGCAGTGTATTCAAAGAATGCACGATAGCCTTCGCATAGCGCACTTTTGCCGGAAGCATCGCGATGTTTTGGGCAGTCTCCGTTGCAGAGCCGCAGCACGGCGCAGGAGTGACATTCCTGCGGCAGCGATGCCAGCTTGTAGTGCCCAAAAGCTGCCGCTTCGGCGCTGCTGTTTATGTCCTCCAGCGTGGTGTGGTGAATATTCCCCAGCCGGTAAGAGGGATAAACGTAGTGATCGCACTGGTACACGTCACCGTTGCTCTCCAGCGCAAAAGCATGGCCGCAGGTTTTACTGAGCGAGCACATCTGTGAGGAAAAACCATTCCAGACCCCGAGCGTGGAATCAAACAACTGCACGAATACCCGACCAATATCCTCACGCACCCAGACGTCAAAGACCCCGCACAGAAACTCACCCCACGCCTTCGCCGACACGGAGTACTCATCCGGCTGATGGCGATCGTTCATCTCCAGCAGCGGGATGAATTGCAGGAACGGCGTGCCGAGCTCGCGCAGATAGCGATACAGGCGTTGCGGCTGCGCGCTGTTGAGGCTGTTCACCACAACTAAAAGATTAAATTCGACGCCGTGCGTCTTCAGGTACTCAATTGCCCGCAGCACCTTGTGATGCGTGGGATTCCCGCTGCGGCTGACGCGAAACGCATCGTGTAACGCTGCCGGGCCATCAAGAGAGATACCCACCAGCCAGTTGTGATCTTTGAAGAACTGACACCATTCGTCGTTCAGTAACACGCCGTTGGTCTGAAAGGCGTTGTAGATGCGTTTCTCCCCGGCGTAGCGCTGCTGAAGCACCACGACGCGGCGAAAGAAATCGAGCCCGCAGAGCGTGGGTTCGCCGCCCTGCCAGGCAAACTGCACGTCGCCGCCGGGCTGCGCATCAATATGCTGACGAATAAAAGCCTCCAGCGTGGCGTCGCTCATCACCGGCTGTTGGTTTTTTTCGAGATAAAAACAGTAGCGACAACGGAGGTTACAGCGCGAGCTGGCCGGTTTAGCCATGACGTGACATCCTGTCATTTCAGTCCCTTAGAATAGTGTTACGAGTTGCTGTAAGTGAGTTATAGCAAACAACAAAGCCAGGGAGAGGACCGCGAGAGCGATCAAAAATTTATCACGCACTGCTCTATTTTGAGAAAAGTCCAGGTCTGTAACATTCATCAGATTGCGGCTGCGGGTGTAGTGCCAGAGGATAAAACTCACCACCATCAACACCGCCACAGAGAGCCAGAACGGCGTACCCGACCGGTGCCAGTTGTGCTTAAGCGCCAGCGCCATCAGCGCGCCGTAGCCAAGCAGGGTGCGGAACCAGGCAAGCGACGTACGTTCTGGCTGAAGACCGGGATCGCTTACGCGACGCGCGCGACGGTTATCCGGCATAGAACACCAGCACAATCACTGCCGCCGCCACGCCTACCAGTGCCATGCTGATAATCAGCAGCCCGCGCGTATAGGGCAGATCGTCTTTCAGGCGCATCGCTCTTTCGTTATTGAGCCAGCGAAGATAACCGTAAATCGCCAGCGCGCCCGCAAACAGGCAAAGCAGGAGCGCCAGCAGTTCACGGATGAGCGGCGTGGCGAAATCCGGAGCCAGTTGGTCAAGACCAACACCCGCGGCCAGAAACCCCAGCGCGGTACGAATCCACGCCAGGAATGTGCGCTCGTTTGCCAGCGAGAAGCGGTAGTCCGGCGCTTCGCCGAGGCGGGATAGCTTCATTGTTGCTCCTTTATCTCATCCATTTTTTGCCGGGCGGCACTACGTTTGCCCTGCCTGGGTACCCTGTAGGCCCGGTAAGCTTCGCGCCACCGGGCAGCAACAGGAAACCGGTCATCAAAACTTCTGCTTCTTCTCTTCCACCTTAACACCCTGAGTGGGCAGCCCGGTATCGTAGTCGCGCACCACCGGCGAGTAGCCATCCTCAGGACGTGGGCGAAACGCGCCCATCCAGCGGGGTTTCGCCTGAGCGCGCCACGGGCGCAGGCTCCACTGGTAGGTCCGGAACGGATCGCGGATTTTGTCCATATAATCCAGCAGGCTGTCGTGCATTTCGTCGCGTACTTTAGCGTAGTCTGCATTCTCAATCAGGTTGCGCAGCTCGTCCGGGTCATTGTGTCTGTCGTACAGCTCATCGCTGGTGAACAGATTCAGCACCAGCTTCCAGCGGTCCGTCACCCAGCAGCGCACCGGGATGAAGCCGCCGAAGCTGTCGTGCTCAATTTCATAGCGGTTAAACTCCACCATCACCCCACGAGCCGCATCCGCCTGCAGGATATTCTCGCCGGGCAAAATGTCGGGCTGATGAATTCCCGCCATCGCCATCATGGTCGGCAACAGATCGACATGACTGACGGGGGTGTCCACCTGCGCAGTCTTACCGCCCGGCGGGCGAATGATAAGCGGAATACGGGTGATATCGTCGTACATCGCCGCGCCTTTACTGATAAGCCGGTGCGCGCCCATCATCTCACCGTGATCGGAGGTGTAAATCACCCAGGTATTTTCCCGCTGCTCCGGCGTCAGGGCGTTGATCACCCGGCCAATCTGATCGTCCACAAAGTCGTTGCAGGCAAAATACATTGGGTGATGGTAGCGGGCATCCTCGCCCACCGGCGACGGCATCGCCTGCGCCCACAGCCTGTGATGCTCGGGTTTGCTGTCCAGGCTATCGCGTCCTTTGTCGCCGAGCTCGTAGTAAAAGTCCTGATACTTCTCAAGATACGCCACCGGGCAGGTGAACGGATGATGCGGCTCGTCGTAGGAGACCACCATCAGGAACGGCTCGTCCTGGCGATCCGGTTTGCCGAGAAAATCGATCGCCCGGTTGCTGATGCGGTACGCCCAGGTGAAGGTTTCATCTATCTGATGCTCCTGCAAATCCTCCACGCTGTTCAGGCCGTTACGCCACAGGCTGATTTGCTCATCGGTCAGCTCCGACAGGTAGTTCGCCCCGTCATACCAGTACCCCGCATCCCACTCGGGCGGGCAAACGCCGGTGCCGAAGTAGTCGTGTCCGTCGAGATGCCATTTGCCGATGTAGCAGGTGCGGTAGCCCGCGTCCTGAAAATAGCGCCCCATCGTTGAGATGTTTTTCCCCGGCGCGACGTTGTTGGTCCATGGCCCGGACTGGTTGGCATAAATACCGGTAAACAGCCCGGCGCGGGCTGGCGTACAGACGGGCGAGCAGGTGTAGGCCGAATTAAAGCGGATCCCTTCCTCAGCAAGTTGGTCAATATGGTTCGTATTCAGCGGCTTCCCGCTATAGCAGCCCACCATGTTGGTGGCCTGGGTGTCGGTCATGATGAACAGGAAATTGGGACGGCTCATGGTTTTTCCTTAATCTCTTTAGCGAAAACGTCAGGCCCTGCGCGGCGCGCCTGCCAGCCCGAAAACAGGAGATACAGCACCACCGCGACGGTGATGCCGTAGCTCAGAACGGTCAGCCATTTCACGTGATAGCCGCCGAACTGCGCCAGCCCGGAATAGACGCCAATCATCGCGAACAGGACGCCAACGGAGGCGATTTTCGCGTTTCGCCACGGTTTCATGTCCACGGCAAAGGCATCATGGAACTTAAACGGCGTGGCGCGCGGCCAGAGGGCGCCGATGACCAGCATCAGCACCACGTTGATGCAGAAGGTGCAGGCCAGCACGTAGAGGAAATGCAGCTCGAAATGCACCAGATATTTCAGGGTGATGTAGCTGAAAATGCCAAAAAGCATGGCGGCTTTGGCCGCCACGGCGGGAATACGCGGGAAGAAAAAGCCCATGATCACAATCGTTACCAGCGGCACGTTGTAGATGCCGTTGAGCTGCTTCATCCAGGTGTAAAGCCCTTCAGGCGCGTTGGCGATCCACGGCGCAACCAGCACGGAGACGATCGCCACGATAAACCCAAAGCGACGGCCCACAGAAACCAGCTGCTCCGGCCTGGCCTGCTCGTTGATAATGCGGCGATAAATGCCCATGCTGAATAGCGTTGACGCACTATTCAGAAAACCGCAGAACGCGCTGATAATCGCGCCGAAAAGTACCGCACTGAAGAAGCCAATCAGCGGCAACGGCATCACTTTGTTGACCAGCGCCGGGTAGGCCATATCGGCTTTCGGCAGGTCCTGGAACAGGTGAAAAGCAATTACCCCCGGCAGCACCAGAATTAAAGGATCGAGCATCTTCAGCACCGCCGTCAGCAGCGCGCCTTTTTGTCCTTCAGCCAGGCTTTTCGAGGCCAGCGTACGCTGGACAATGCCCTGATTGGTACACCAGTAGAACGTGTTAACCAGAATCAGTCCGGTCAGCGCCGCGCCAATAGGCACCGGATCGTGGCTGCCGCCGACAGAGTTGAGCATCTGGCTGTGATCGGTAGTCAGCTTATGAAGACCCGCCGAAAGGCTACCGCCGCCCATCGCCATCAGGCCAAACAGTGGTACCATCAGGCCGCCAATCACCAGTCCGATACCGTTAATCACATCGGCGATGGCTATCGCCCTCATGCCACCGACCACCGCGTAGAGAATGCCGCAAATGCCCAGCACGGCCGACATTGCCCAGATAGCCGCGTTCTGGCTGATGCCAAACGCTTCGGCCACGTGGAACATGCTGTTAAACGCCAGCGCGCCGGAATAAAGAATGATCGGCAGGAAGCAGATGCCTGTGGCAATCAGGAAACAGCAGTCGATGATGATGCGGGTCGTTTTATCGTAGCGTTCTTCAATAAAATCCGGGATGGTGGCGATGCCGCGCTGGAGGTAGCGCGGCAGGAAAATTAAGGCCAGGAAAATCAGAGGAATGGCGGAGATAACCTCCCAGGCCATCACCGACATGCCGCTGCGGTAAGCCTGGCCCGTCAGGCCAACCAGCTGTTCAGTCGACAGGTTGGTCAACATCAGCGATGCCGCAATCACCGGCGCTTTCAGCGAACGTCCGGCCAGAAAATAGCCCTGTTGCGAAGCCGTGTCGGCCTTGCGTAACTTCCACCATGTAATCAATGCCACCAGTAGGGTAAATGCTATAAAGCTCACAATCTGTTGAATGTTCATCTTGCAGCCCTTAACGATTTATTATTCGGGGATTACACTCCCCATTAATGTGCTGGGCAGATAATTGGTTGTGGACGAAATAAAATGAATGGAAAAAGCGTTCTTTTGCATGTAAAAAACGAAATCACTTACAATATTCCGTTAGTTATTGACGAAAATGTGATCTCCAGCGGCATCTCATTAATTTCACTCTGGCATACGCTGGCCGACGAAAGCTACAAGGTTATTTGGCCAAGGGATAAGAAAAAACCGCTGATACCGAATTCATGGGTGGCTATCTACACCCTACAGGGCTGCGGCCAGCTGCTGCTGCGCGACGGTACGGAAATAATCCTGAACGGCAACTGCATTATTTTCCTGAAACCTATGGATATTCAGTCCTATCACTGCGCAGGCCTGCTGTGGGAACAATACTGGATGGAGTTTATCCCCACCAACGTGATGGAAATTCCGCTATTACAGACGGGTATAATTTATAACGGTGAGATATTTAACCAGGAGCTGTCGGAAGTTGCGTTATTGATTGCTCATAAAGACCCACTAAAGAATAACCTCGCGGTCGCGTTCTTAACCAAAATGATATACCAGTGGATATGTCTTATTTCAGAAAACGGCAAGAAAGATGCGCTGCTTATTCAGATTGAGAAATTACTGTCAGTATTACACAGCGATCTACAGCGAAACTGGAGCGTGACGGAAATGGCGCAAAAGATGCAATGCAGCGAGCAATATCTGCGGCGTCTGTTTCTACGCTACACCGGAAAAACGCCAAAGGAGTACTACCTGGACGCGCGTCTGGACCTTGCGCATTCGCTGCTGAAGCAGGAGGGACAAAGCGTGGGAAAAGTGGCCGATATGCTGAATTTTTTCGACTCGTTTCACTTCAGCAAGGCGTTTAAGCGCAGGTTTGGCCTCCCGCCGTCTCAGCTGTTAAAGGGGGAGTAATCCCCCTTCGGTGAAACGACTAGGCCCAGAACAGCACCGCCAGCAGCTGCGGCGTAATAATGCGCAGGAACATCACCAGCGGATAGACCGTGGCATAGGAGAGCGCCGCTGCACCGCTCGTTGCATGCAGGTTATTAGCAAAAGCTAACGCAGGTGGATCGGTCATTGAGCCTGCGAGCATACCGCACAGCGTCAGGTAGTTCATTTTGGCAAAGATGCGCGCCAGGATACCGACCGTCAGCAGCGGTACGGCGGTAATGAAAATGCCGTAACCAATCCAGCTTAAGCCGTCGCCTTCCGTGAGCGTACGGATAAAATCACCGCCGGACTTAAGGCCAACCACCGCCAGAAACAGCACAATCCCCAACTCTCGCAGTGCAAGGTTAGCGCTCGGCGGCATAAACCAGTACAGCTTGCCGATGCTGCCGATGCGCCCAAGAATCAGCGCCATAATCAGCGGCCCGCCCGCCAGACCAAGCTTCAGCGCCACCGGGAAACCCGGTATAAACAGCGGCACGGAGCCCAACAGCACGCCAAGCCCGATCCCAATAAACACCGGCAGCATCTGAACCTGTTGTAGCTTCTGCTGCACGTTGCCAACTTCTGCCGCCACTGCGTCAATCGACGCCGGGCGCCCGACAAGGTTAAGGATATCGCCAAACTGCAGGCTGGCGTTGCTGCTTGCCACCAGCTCAACGCCCGCGCGATTGAGTCGCGATATCACCACGTCATAGCGCTGTTTGAAGTGCAGATCGCGGATTTTCTTGCCTAATACCTTCTCATTGGTGACGACAACGCGTTCAACTTTCAGATCCGTACCGCGCGTGGAGAGCGACGTTTCCACCTCTTTGCCAATCACCAGCTGCGCGTTATGCAGATCCACCTCAAGCCCGACCAGGTGCAGCAAATCCCCGGACTGAATCACCGTTCCCGGCGACGGCACCATCAGCATTTCGTCGCGCTTCAGGCGCGAGCAGATGATTTTATCGCTGTTGAGAATGGGGACGTCCTGAATGGCAAGGTTGTGCAGGTTGGGGTTTTCCACGCGAATGTTGATGGTGTGCAGATGGCTGTGTCCGTTCCCGGCCTGCGCATCAAACTGCTGCGCTTCTTTCTCGACGTTCACCCTGAAAAAGAGCCGCACAAACCACATAGTCAGCAGAATGCCGCAGATGCCGAACGGATAAGCCATGGCGTAGCTCATCCCCATCTGATCGACGACTTCGAACGGCACGCCCAGATCGCGCAGAATTTGCTGCCCGGCCCCGAGCGCTGGCGTGTTGGTGACGGCCCCGGAAAAAATCCCCAGCATCACCGGCAAAGGAATGGCGAACAGCTTATGCAGCAGTGCGGTCACCACACCGCCAAGCAGCACAATCAGAATGGCGAAGAGATTCAGCCGCAGGCCGGACACCCGCAGCGAGGCGAAAAAACCCGGTCCGACCTGAATCCCAATGGTGTAGACGAACAGGATCAGGCCGAACTCCTGAATAAAGTGCAGCATCGGGCTGCTCAGCGTAACGCCCGCCTGTTCAACAAAATGGCCAACGATAATGCCGCCAAACAGCACGCCGCCAATACCAAACCCGACGCCGCGAACTTTAATATTACCGATCCACAGCCCCACAACCGCCACCAGCGCCAGAACGCTGACGGTCAATGCTATATCACTCATCGTCTTTTCCCTGTGAATAACATTACTGATAGAAGGGATTCTGGCAGAGAGGCACTGAAATGTATCGATCGCGGCGCACAAAAAAGCCCTGAAGAATTCAGGGCTCAGAATGCGGCTTGAATTGCCCGGCGGCGCTTCGCTTGCCCGGGCCGACAAGACCAACAAATCGTGGTGGGTACGTAGGCCCGGTAAGCCTGCGCCACCGGGTATCTGGAACTTAGCTGTCCAACGCCGGACGCTCGCTAATGGCAATGCGCTGCGGAGCGATGGCTTCCGGCTCGTTACGGGTCAAATCAATATGCAGTAACCCGTTGCTGAAGGTCGCCCCGGTAACTTCCATATGCTCGGCAAGGGTGAAGCTCAGGCTAAACGGTTGCATCACCAGGCCCTGATGCAGCCATTTGGTTTCGGTTTCAGGCTTCACCGGCGTGCCTTTAACGCTGAGACGAGTGCCTTCCAGCTGCACGTCCAGATCTTCCTGACGGAAGCCTGCCAGCGCAAGGGTAATACGGTAGTGGTTATCGTCGCTTTTTTCGATGTTGTACGGCGGGAAACCCTGAGTTTCCGGGGTATTCAGCATCGCGTTGGCCAGTTTATCGAAGCCAATCCACTGACGCAGCATAGGGGTTAAATCGTAGTTACGCATGATAGTTCTCCTTCAAAGAAGCGAGTTTGGCCCGGCGAGTGAAAGACTCGCCATTGCTCCCTGTCGGCAAGCAGCGGGCTGGTATTATCAGACGGCGCATGGCCGCCTGAAGGGAATCAATTGATTTCGATACGACGCGGTTTATTCGCTTCAGGAATAATGCGTTCAAGGTCGATATAGAGCAGCCCGTTCACCAGATTGGCGCCTTTAATATGCACGTTTTCAGCAATCTGGAATTTGCGCTCAAAGTTACGCTCGGCAATACCCTGATAGAGATAAGTCCGCTCTTTTTGCTCGGTTGGGTGGGAGCCTTTCACCACCAGCAGGTTGTCCTGGGCGGTAATCTCCAGCTCGCTTTCGGCAAAGCCTGCGACCGCGATAGCGATGCGGTAGTTATTTTCGTCAACGAGTTCAACGTTATATGGAGGGTAGCCGCCGTTGCTCTGGCTCTGGTTGTTTTCCAGCAGATTGAAAAGACGGTCAAAACCAATGGCGGAACGGTACAGTGGGGAAAGATCGAAGTTGCGCATAATCATAAAGCTCCTGAAATCAGCGAGAATTTTCTGACCTTCCACAATGGACAGGTCGTGAACCCGGAACACCCCTCAGGCATGTTCTCAATGGGTACAGGATTAAAATGGGATTCGCGGAACGTTTATCAAGGGCAAAGGTCTTACTTTTTTTGCACTTTCGCCCACAGAGCATAGACTGAAGGGCGGCACGGAGGCCGAAAGTGCGACAGGTGCCACAGAGCGCCATTTCCGGACTATGTATTTTTTCAGCGGGCCGTTATAACCCGATAGACAGGCACTCCGGGTGCCGACAACGATGATAGCGCATGATGAAAACGTTAATGTTGAAACCTGTTTTATTCTCAGGGATGGTCGCGCTGGCAGGGTGCTCCAGCGTCATGTCTCACACCGGCGGCAAAGAGGGGACCTACCCCGGCACGCGCGCCAGTGCAGAGATGGTAGGGGATGATGCCACCAACTGGGGCACTAAAACCCTTGTTCTGCTGGATTTACCGTTTACCGCCGTCGCGGATACGCTGCTGCTGCCGTGGGATTTGTTCCGCAAAGATAACTCGGTCCGTTCCCGCGTAGAGAAAAGCGAACAGCAAACGCAGGCGATGAACGCCGTGATCCCGCCTGCGGCGATGCCCGTTCGTTGATTCAGACTTCCGTGCTCGTCATCCAGAGCTGGCGATAGCCGCCCGTCTCCTGCATCCAGGCAACATGCTCTCCCGTTGGTGAGAACACAATGGCGTCACCCGACGGTGGGTTTTCATGATTAGTCGTCAAAAAGCGAATATCACCGTTTTGCGCATCGCAGAGCACAATCCTGTCTTCCAACACAAACCCAAGCCATTTGCCTGACGGATGCCAGTTAAACGCAGACTGAATGCCGCTGGCGTGCGTCAGCTGGCGCAGATCGCTGCCGTCCGGCGCAATCAGCCAAAGCTGAACCACGCCTGATTCATCACGCATCAGAAAGGCGATCGTGTCACCTTGTGGATTACAGCGCACCCAGTGGCGTGGCGTATTCACCAGCCCCGGAAATGCCCTGTCATGGGTGAACGTCAGACGACGCTGAACTACGTCCGCAGGCGGCGCGGGCATTGTACTTTCAGAGCCACAAAGCGAGGACTTCCCGGCCCGCTTCCATCCGGATTCCTCTTTCGGCAGGTCAACGATAAACAGCTCCGGGATTTTTTCCCCGCTCAGCGACAGCGTATCGCCGATAAACGCTAACTGCTCATTCCCCACCCAGCCTTCTTCGTAGGCGCGATTAATCTCATCGCTGCCGGGCTTTGGCGCTGGCGTGGTCTGGCTCACCAGCACGCACCAGTGGCTGCCCGCATATTCGCGCGGATGATGGCCCGGCGGCGTAACAGGCCCGAACGGCACGGCCACGCCAACATTACGTAAATCCAGCGCCGGGTCGCGTTCATGCAAAACATGATCGTTATAAGTGAAGCTCACGAATTCACCGTTCGGGCTGTAAACGTGAACGTGGGTTCCACCCCGCAGCGCGCCGGGCGTGAACGGCGGGGTGATATCCATGGCGTCGAGATTGCGGGTTTCACTGTGATGCGTTACCACGCCGCGGCGATGATGAAAATCGTAGTGCCATGACGCGTCCGGATTTTCAGGGCCGTGAATAAATACATAGCGATCTTCAAACGGATGCACGGTCACTACGCCAACGTGCGCGCCGTTGGTAGCCCGATAAAGCACCTCTGTGTCACCACTGTGGACATTGACCCGCTCGATGGTTTCACCGGTAAAGAATGCGCCGGACGGACGCACGTCAAACACCAGCCACTGGCCGTCAGGAGTCCATGTCCGGGTATTCGTTAACTGGTGATGACGAGGAGCAAAAGTGAGTTGTTTCATTGAGGAACCCTGATGCGCGTGAATCGCATCAGGGTATAGCAAGGCAGGAATTTAGCCTACACGTTTCACATCGCCGACCAGCAGGATGTAGGACAGCGCGCCAATCAGCGTAATTGCTGAGATGTAGGTCAGCGCCGGAGCAAAGCCGTGCGCCTGTGCCAGATAGCCAATCACCAGCGGCACCGTGATCCCACCCAGGCCACCCGCAAAGTTGAATACCCCACCGGTCAGGCCAATCAGGCGCATCGGTGCCAGAGACGACACCAGAGACCAGGTAATGGACGCAAAGCCATTGCCGAAGAACGCCACCGCCATCAGCACGGTGATCCACACCGGGTCATTGGTGTAGTTAGCGCCCATGATGCAGGTGGAAATCAGCAGGCCACAGATAATCGGCAGCTTACGGGAGAAGCCAATTGAGAAGCCTTTACGCACCAGTTTGTCCGCAATCCAGCCCGAAAGCAGTACCCCGACGAACGCCGCCAGGAACGGCACCGTTGTCATAAAGCCCGCTTTTAGCGCAGTGATGCCTTTTTCCTGGGTCAGGTAGTTCGGGAACCAGGTCAGGAAGAACCACAGCGTCGAAGCGATAGCGAACTGACCCAGATAGACGCCCACCAGCTTGCGATGGAACACCAGCTTCCAGTCAGCTTTGGTCAACGGCGCGCTGACTTTGTTTTCAATCTGCGCATCGCCGTCAATCAGGCCACCGCCCTGTTCGATATAGTCCAGCTCCGCCTGGGTGATGCCTTTGGTTTTGCGCGGGGCCTGGTAAACCTTATGCCAGATTAAAGCCCAGATGATGCCGATGCCGCCGGTGACGATAAACACCCAGTGCCAGCTCAGCATCTCCTGGATCCAGATGAGCAGCGGCGTCAGGAATGCCAGACCAACAAACTGCCCGGAGGTGTAGAAACCAACCGCCGAAGCACGCTCTTGCTCCGGGAACCAGCTGGTGACCATGCGGTTGTTGGTGGGAAATGCGGGTGCTTCAAAAATACCGGTAATGGCGCGCAGGCCAATCAGCGACAACAGCCCGGTCGCGAAGCCCTGGAACAGCGTGGCGACGGACCAGCCCATAATAGCGATGAAGTAGGTGGTGCGGGAACCTAAACGGTCGAGCACGCGACCGCCGGGGATCTGGCAGAGCGTATACATCCAGGCAAACGCCGAGAAGATATAGCCCATCTCCGTTTTTGTAATGCCAAACTCTTCCTGAATATGTGCAGAAGCGACGGCAAGGTTTGCGCGATCGACGTAACAAATCACCACGGTGATAAAAATCATCAGCAGCGTCAGGTAGCGACGGCGCCCTGTTTTAACGTTAGTCACGGAAATATCCATTCATCTGTCTCCAGATTCTGGGCATAGCGATACGTGCCACCATGCCCTGTAAATTACAGAGGGTGTGTAAGTTCTATAAAATTAAAAGGCACTGCTTATTGCGCTAAATAATTCGCGGCGGTGGGGGGAGGCCGCAAATTTTCTCATCCCCGGGCGCAGACAAAAAGTATGTGACCGGGGTAAGAAAACACAGCCGACGCATCACCAGCGTGAAGTATGACGCGCAATTACCACTCGGCGACAGCGCCGTCCGGATAACGCCACAGCGGGTTACGCCAGTCCGGGGCCTGTTTGCTCATTTCGATGACTTTGGCTTCGTCAATCTCCACGCCCAGACCCGGCTTCATCAGCGGTCTGAAGTAGCCGCCTTCCATACTGAAGTCTTCTTTATTGATAACAAAGTCGAGGAGCTCCGCGCCTTTGTTGTAGTGAATGCCCATGCTTTGCTCCTGCAACACCGCGTTGCGGGAAACAAAGTCGATGTGCAGACAGGCCGCCAGCGCAATCGGGCCAAGCGGGCAGTGCGGGGCAAGCGATACATCATAGGCTTCAGCCATCGCCGCGATTTTGTAGCATTCGGTGATGCCGCCCGCGTGTGAGAGATCGGGTTGCAATATCGCCAGACCGCCAGCCTGCAATACGCGTTTGAATTCGAAGCGCGAGAACATCCGCTCGCCAGCGGCAATGGGAATATGGGTTTGTTCCGCGAGCTTCGGATAGTATTCCGCCTGCTCGGCCAGCACCGGCTCTTCGATAAACAGAGGGCGATACGGCTCCAGCTCTTTGATCAGCACTTTTGCCATCGGTGCGCTGACGCGACCGTGGAAATCGAGGCCGAACTCAATTTCATTGCCAAAGGCTTCACGAATCTTGGCCACGGTATGCACAGCGGCATCCACGCTGCGGGAATCATCGATAACGCCCATCTCTTCGCAGCCGTTCAGCTTAAAGGTGTCAAAGCCAATGCTGCGCAGGGTTTTGATGCCGTCGATAACGTCCGCCGGACGGTCGCCGCCGACCCAGCTGTAGGCCTTAATTTTATCGCGTACCAGGCCACCCATCAGCTGCCACACCGGCGCGCCGAGGACTTTGCCTTTGATATCCCACAGCGCCTGGTCGATACCGGCGATGGCGCTCATCAGAATCGGGCCACCGCGGTAGAAACCGCCGCGGTACATCACCTGCCACAGATCGTTGATGCGTGCCGGGTCCTGACCAATCAGGTATTCACCCAGCTCATGCACGGCAGCCTCCACCGTCCTCGCTTTGCCTTCAATAACGGGCTCGCCCCAGCCGATAACACCCTCATCGGTTTCGATTTTCAGGAACATCCAGCGCGGCGGTAAACGGTAAGTTGTCAGTTTAGTGATTTTCATTGGGTGGCCTCCTGCCAGGCTTTTACAAAGGCCGCAGCCTGCTGTGCGGAACGTTCAACGGATTGTCCGGCTCGATAGAGATCGCTGCCAAGCCCGGCTCCTGCACAGCCGGCATCCAGCCACACGTTAAGGTTTTCTGGCGTCACGCCGCCGACGGCAAACACCGGCACGTCTTTTGGCAGTACCGCTTTCAGCGCTTTGATGTACTCCGGGCCAAAAGCGGAGGAGGGGAAGATTTTCAGCGTCTGTGCGCCCGCTTCCAGCGCGGTGAAGGCTTCAGTGGCTGTAGCGCAGCCTGCGCAGACCGTCATGCCGTGAGCAACTGCCCGGCGAATAACATCAGCGTTCGTATTTGGCGTCACAACCAGTTTGCTGCCTATCGCAGCTAACGTGTCGACATCTTTGGCTTTCAGCACCGTTCCGGCACCTATCAGTGCCTTATCACCAAACTCTGCCACCATCGCGGCGATGCTGGTTTGCCATGCCGGTGAGTTGAGAGGAATTTCTACCGCGTCGAATCCTGCGTTGAGAATAGCGGCGATGTGATCGCGCGCCTCTTCCGGCCTGATGCCGCGCAAAATAGCGATCAGGGGAAGTTTAGTTTGCCACTGCATGGGCGATGCTCCTTATACCTGCCTGAAATGCCGCGTCGCCGGAAACGAACGTCGAACAGCGACCCACGCGGCTTAGCGCCTGCTGGTAGCGGTCGGCGAGGGATTTTCCTGCGACAAGCGTTATCGCCTGTTCACCGGGGAAGCATTCGCACATCGTGGCGACTTCTGCGCCGATAAGCAGACCGGATAAAAATTCGCTCACCTGTTCGTGCGGGAGAGCCCCGAGCACGTGGGAGGCGCGAACTTCAAAAAGCTGCGGCAGCAGGGCAGGTCCACAAAGCCCTTTCTCCAGACCGGCAGCGAATGCCTCAGGCGATGTTTCCTGCTCAGGCAGGCCTGCGCCCACCAGCGAGTAATTCAGCAGAAGGTGGTGCAGTTCGCCGGTCATCACGGTCCGGAAATCAAAAATTTGCTGGTTGTCCGCCAGCACCCATTTGCAGTGGGTGCCCGGCATGACGTACAGCGACGCAGGTGCCAGCTGGCGAGCACCCAGAAGTTGGGTCTCCTCACCGCGCATGACGTTGTGGTTGTCGTCTCTCGACACGGAAAGGCCTGGAATAATCCATACTTTATCGGCAACGGGCGTTAACTGCTGGCCAATTGCCGGGAAATGCACTGGAACGGGTAAATAAGGGGCCACCTTCCAGCCAACATTACTGCCGACCATGCCCGCCATCACTACCGGCGTGGCGGCATCCCGCCAGCCTTGAGTGATTTCCGCTAACACCGCTTCGGGGGAACGCCCGTTCAGGCGAGTGACCCCTGCTTCAGACTGCCGGTTATCCAGGCACTCATCGCCCTGATAAAGCCAGGCGCGCAGGTTGGTCGATCCCCAGTCGATAGCGATGTAGCGTGATGTCATGTGCTTTCCTTTAACCTTCGTGTTGAGCTGGCGATCATGGTGAGCGCCGCCTGCTCTGCCGCATTGCTGTCCTGATGCCGGATGGCGTCAAAAAGCGCTTTGTGCTCCTGAAGGGTCTGCGGCATGTTGGCCTCATCGCCCATCCAGGTGCGTTCAAAAACTGCCCGCTGCAGCGAACTTATCGCCACGCTGAGCTGCTGTAATACCGGGTTATGGACCGAGGCCAGTACCGCTTCGTGATAGCGGATATCGGCTTCGTTGAAGGCATCGCGATCCTGGTTGTTCGCCACCATGTCATTCAGCGCCGCTTCGATTTGCGCCAGGTCGCTGGAGGTCGCCCGCTCGGCGGCCCAGCGGGCAATCGCTGGCTCCACCAGGTTTCGTACTTCGCTCATCGCCACGATAAGCCGTGGGTCGTAGTCGTTTTCCAGCACCCATTCCAGGACGTCAGTGTCGAGGTAGTTCCATTCGTTGCGCGGGGCGACAAATGCACCGCGATAACGCTTCATCTCAATCAGCCGCTTCGCCATCAGCGAACGAAACACTTCACGGATGATATTGCGGGACGTTTCAAATTCTTCGCAGAGGTCTGCCTCGGCGGGCAGCGCCGCGCCGGGAACGTATTTTCCGCTCACAATCTGGCGGCCCAGCGTCACGATAATGCGGTCGGTTTTGGTCAGGTTCATGGATTGTCCTTTTATTCGGAATACCCGACTACTTTACCGCGACTGCCGAAACTCCTCTCACTTTTGCAGTACAAACTTGAACATATACGTCTTTCCATACGCCACAATGTAGTACAAACAGTTTATATTGTACTACAATTTAGATCACAAAAACGACAACTCAGATCGAGAAAGCGTAAAGCGAGGATCGTCAGGCAATAAAAAAGCCCGCGCACAGGGCAACGGGCTTGAATTGAAAAAGGGAAGAATCAGTTCAGAACAAACTTCTCGATAGCGTAAGCCACGCCGTCTTCAAGGTTGGATTTAGTGACGAAGTCAGCAACCTCTTTAACCGAAGGGATGGCGTTTTCCATTGCGACACCCATTCCGGCGTATTCAATCATCGCAATATCGTTTTCCTGATCGCCCAGGGTCATCACCTCTTCAGGTTTAATGCCCAGCGTATCGGCCAGCGATTTCACACCGGTGCCCTTATTGACGCGTTTATCGAGGATTTCGAGGAAGTACGGCGCGCTTTTCAGCACGGTATACTTCTCTTTCACTTCCGCCGGAATGCGGGCGATGGCTTTGTCCAGAATGGCCGGTTCGTCGATCATCATCACCTTCAGCAGCTGAATATCGCGCGCCATATTTTCCGCTTCGCAGAACACCAGCGGAATGGTTGCCACGTAGGATTCATGCACGGTGTAGTAGCTGATGTCGCGGTTAGCGGTGTACAGCGTGTTGCGGTCAAGCGCGTGGAAGTGAGAACCCACCTCGCGGGAAAGCTGTTCCAGATAGCGGTAATCATCATAACTCAGCGCCGTTTGCGCTACCGTGCTGCCGTCGCTGGCGTTCTGGACCAGTGCGCCGTTATAGGTGATGCAGTAATCCCCTTCCTGCTCCATGTGCAGCTCTTTCAGGTAGCTGTGAACGCCCGCATACGGACGACCGGTACACAGCACCACCTTCACCCCGCGCTCACGCGCCGCGGCAATGGCCTGCTTAACCGCTGGAGAGATGGTGTGATCGGGCAGCAGCAATGTTCCGTCCATGTCGATTGCAATGAGTTTGATAGCCATTAGGGTCCCCGGGATAAGTGAGTTATCACTCATGCTAACGCGATTTAGCTCAAAAAACAGCAAAAGAGTCGGGGGAAAAGGGGGATGGAAAGAAGTGGGGGGATTCCTCTTTTCGAGGATGAATGTAGGCCTGATAAGCGAAGCGCATCAGGCGCTTCTGAACACCCGCCAGATGCGGCTGGTGCCTTATCCGGCCTACATTATTTTACTGCAAAACTTAGATATCGATGTTCGCTGCTTTCAGGGCGTTCTCTTCGATAAATGCACGACGCGGTTCAACGGCATCGCCCATCAGCGTGGTGAAAAGCTGGTCAGCTGCGATCGCGTCTTTTACGGTCACGCGCAGCATACGGCGGCTTTCCGGATCCATGGTGGTTTCCCAGAGCTGTTCCGGGTTCATCTCGCCCAGACCTTTATAACGCTGGATTGCCAGGCCACGACGCGACTCTTTCTGCAGCCATTCAAGCGCCTGCTCGAAGCTCGCTACCGGCTGACGACGTTCGCCACGTTCGATGAACGCATCCTCTTCAATGAGGCCACGCAGTTTTTCACCCAGCGTGCAGATACGACGATATTCGCCGCCGGTGATGAACTCCTGGTCCAGCGGATAATCGGTATCCACACCGTGAGTACGCACGCGAATAATTGGCTCAAACAGGTGCAGCTCGGCGTTCTGACGGACATCAAGCTGCCACATGCTGCCATGCTGCTCATTTTCATTCAGCGTGGTGACCAGAGCATTTACCCAGCGGGTGACTTTCTGCTCGTCGCTCAGATCGGCTTCTGCCAGAGTCGGCTGATAGATCAGCTCTTTCAGCAGCGAGCGAGGGAAGCGGCGCTCCATGCGACCAATCATTTTCTGCGTAGCGTTAAACTCGGCCACCAGTTTTTCCAGCGCTTCACCTGCCAGCGCCGGGGCGCTGGCGTTGGTGTGCAGGGTTGCACCATCAAGGGCGATAGCGATTTGGTACTGATCCATCGCTTCGTCGTCTTTAATGTACTGTTCCTGCTTGCCTTTTTTCACTTTGTACAGCGGCGGCTGGGCGATATACACGTGGCCACGCTCAACGATTTCCGGCATCTGACGGTAGAAGAAGGTCAACAGCAGCGTACGGATGTGCGAGCCGTCGACGTCGGCATCGGTCATGATGATGATGCTGTGATAGCGCAGCTTGTCCGGGTTGTACTCGTCGCGACCAATGCCGCAGCCCAGCGCAGTGATAAGCGTCGCCACTTCCTGCGAGGAGAGCATTTTGTCAAAGCGCGCTTTCTCAACGTTGAGGATTTTACCCTTCAGCGGCAGAATCGCCTGGTTCTTACGGTTACGACCCTGCTTCGCAGAGCCGCCCGCGGAGTCCCCTTCCACGAGGTACAGTTCGGACAGCGCCGGGTCACGTTCCTGACAGTCCGCCAGCTTGCCCGGCAGGCCAGCCAGATCCAGCGCGCCTTTACGGCGGGTCATTTCGCGGGCTTTACGCGCCGCTTCACGGGCACGCGCTGCGTCGATAATTTTGCCGACCACGATTTTCGCATCGGACGGGTTTTCCAGCAGGTATTCTGCCAGCAGTTCGTTCATCTGCTGCTCAACCGCGGATTTCACCTCTGAAGAGACCAGCTTGTCTTTGGTCTGCGAGGAGAATTTCGGATCCGGTACCTTCACGGAAACGACGGCAATCAGGCCTTCACGGGCATCGTCACCGGTGGCGCTGACTTTGGCCTTTTTGCTGTAGCCTTCTTTGTCCATGTAGGCGTTCAGGGTACGGGTCATCGCCGCACGGAAGCCCGCCAGGTGGGTACCGCCGTCACGCTGTGGAATGTTGTTAGTGAAGCAGTAGATGTTTTCCTGGAAACCGTCGTTCCATTGCAGCGCGACCTCAACGCCGATACCGTCTTTTTCGGTGGAGAAGTAGAAGATATTCGGGTGGATTGGTGTTTTGTTCTTGTTCAGATATTCCACGAACGCTTTGATACCGCCTTCGTAATGGAAGTGATCTTCTTTGCCATCACGCTTGTCTTTCAGGCGAATAGAAACGCCGGAGTTCAGGAACGACAGCTCGCGCAGACGTTTTGCCAGAATCTCGTATTCAAATTCGGTGACGTTAGTGAACGTTTCATGGCTTGGCCAGAAGCGCACCTGAGTACCGGTGGCTTCGGTTTCACCCGTTACGGCCAGAGGCGCTTGCGGCACGCCGTGAACGTAAATCTGCTGGTGAACTTTGCCTTCGCGGCGAATCACCAGCTCCAGCTTCTGGGACAGGGCGTTTACAACCGAGACGCCCACGCCATGCAGACCGCCAGAGACTTTATAGGAGTTATCATCGAACTTACCGCCTGCGTGCAGGACGGTCATGATCACTTCCGCCGCCGACACACCTTCTTCCGGGTGAATACCGGTTGGGATGCCACGACCGTCATCCGTTACGGAGACTGAGTTATCGGCATGGATGGTGACCACGATGTCTTTACAGTGACCCGCGAGCGCTTCGTCGATAGCGTTATCTACCACCTCGAATACCATGTGGTGCAGACCGGTGCCGTCATCCGTGTCGCCGATATACATACCCGGGCGCTTACGCACCGCATCCAGCCCTTTCAGGACTTTGATACTGGAGGAGTCATAAGAATTCGACATCAACGTTTCTCGCTCATTTAAACTTGGGTTAATCCGTTATTTTACCTTTTTCCACGCTGAACATCTTCGAATTTTTGTCCGACATGTCCATAACGTGTTCAGCGCTGATCGCACTGACGAAA
The DNA here is from genome assembly GCA_002470465.1 of Pluralibacter sp. UBA7423. Lineage (GTDB taxonomy): Bacteria > Pseudomonadota > Gammaproteobacteria > Enterobacterales > Enterobacteriaceae > Scandinavium. The sequence continues at coordinate 27,679 of DKMD01000014.1, read as the reverse complement.
ACCTGGGATTCCGTGGCCTTGAGCCTGCTTGCTAACAGGCCCCGGCGTTCGTCATCCAGCTCTGAGGCAAAATCATCGATGAGGTACAGGCAGCGTCGACCGCTTTCGCGAGTCAGAAACTCGCCCTGCGCCAGACGTAAGGCGCACATCAGCAGCTTCAGCTGCCCGCGCGATAAGGTGTCTTCCACCGGCGCACCGTCAGCACGAATGCGAAAATCCGCTTTGTGCGGGCCGTGGGCGGTATAGGTCAGCATCCTGTCTCGCTCGAAATTCCGTTCGAGCACCTCAGAATAGTCGGTCTCTTTTTCCCAGCCGCGCTGGAAAGAGAAGCTGAGACTGAATTCGGGCAAAAACTGTTTACAGGTATCCGCCATGTCTTCGGCGATCCCTGCGCTGTATTCCGCGCGCCACTGGCTGATTTGCTCGGCCAGCGGAATCAGCTCCATATCCCACGGACGCAGCTGGGCGTAGCGCGTGACCTGGCGCAATGCCGCGTTACGCTGTTTCAGCAAACGCTTCAGGTTGCTCCAGGCGGTAAAAAAACCGGCTTCGTTGTGAAAGCATCCCCAGTCGAGGAAGGCTCTTCTGTATTTGGGGCCGCCGTTGAGTAAAGTAAACCCCTCCGGCGTGATGAGCTGCATCGGCATCAGCAGCGCCAGTTCAGCCACCTTGTGGCCGTCGGTGCCGTCGATGCGCACTTTGCTGTCACCCTGCTTATCTTTGGTCAGGCCAATGGCAATTTCACGCTCCTGACCCTGCAACCGTCCGTGTAAGACAAACGATTCCTGCTCGTGGCGGATGACGCGGCCAATCTGCAAGCTGCGAAACGCCCGGCCGTGGCCGAGCGTATAGATGGCTTCCAGCACGCTGGTTTTGCCGCTGCCGTTGGCGCCTACCAGGAAGTTAAAGCCGGGGGAAAGGGCGAGATCCGCGTTTTCGATGTTGCGAAAGTCGCGGATCAACAAGCGGGTGAGCGCCATTACAGTCTCATTGGCATAACAACATAAGCCGCGCTCTGGCTGGCTGCATCTTCAATCTGCACGCTGGAAACTGAGTCGGTCAGCAGAATACGGACGTTTTCGCACTTCAGCGCGTTGAGCACGTCCAGCACGTAGCTGACGTTGAAACCGATTTCCATTTCGGTACCGGCGTAGGTGACATCCAGAATTTCTTCTGCTTCTTCCTGCTCCGGGTTATTAGCGGTGATTTTCAGCTGATTTTCGCTGACGTACAAACGTACTCCGCGGAATTTCTCGTTCGAGAGGATTGCCGCGCGGGCAAATGCCTGCTTGAGAATATCGCAGCCGGCATCCAGATGTTTATCCGGATTTTTCGGCAGCACGCGACGGTAGTCCGGGAAGCGACCATCCACCAGCTTAGAGGTGAAGATGAAATCACCGACGTGAGCGCGGATATTGTTGCTGCCAATCTGCACGCGCATCGGGTTTTCGCCGCCGTCGAGCATACGCATCAGCTCAATCACGCCTTTACGAGGGACGATCACCGAATGGTTTGGCAGGGATTCGCCAATCGGCATGGAGCAGACCGCCAGACGGTGGCCGTCGGTCGCCACGGTGCGCAGCTCTTCCCCTTCGGTTTCGAACAGCATACCGTTTAAATAGTAGCGAACATCCTGATGCGCCATGGAGAACTGCGTGGCTTCAATCAGGCGTTTCATCGTGGCCTGGGCTACGGTGAACTCCACTTCGCTCTGCCAGTCGTCCAGGTTCGGGAAATCCGCAGCGGGCAAAGTGGAAAGCGAGAAGCGGCTGCGGCCAGAGCGCACCAGCATGCGGTCGCCCTCCAGCTGCACGGCAATTTCGGCGCCTTCCGGCAGGCCGCGGCAAATATCAAAGAACTTGCGCGCCGGGACGGTTGTGGCGCCCGCTTCGTGCGGCTGTGAAAGCGCGACGCGAGCCACCATTTCCATTTCAAGGTCGGTCCCGGTCAGCGACAGGGAGCCATCTGCGACCTGCAGCAGCAGGTTGCCAAGAATAGGCAACGTTGGGCGGCCACCTAATGGACCACTTACCTGCTGCAGCGGTTTTAATAAATGTTCACGTTCAACGGTAAATTTCATAGCGTCACGAAGATAATGTTCTGATTAAATTGGAGAAATCTTCTTTGATATCATGGCTTTCTTCACGCAACTGCTCGATCTTGCGGCACGCATGCAGCACGGTCGTGTGGTCGCGGCCACCAAACGCATCGCCGATTTCCGGCAGGCTGTGGTTGGTGAGCTCTTTGGCCAACGCCATCGCCATCTGGCGCGGACGCGCCACCGAGCGGGAACGACGCTTGGAGAGCAGATCGGCCACTTTGATCTTGTAGTATTCCGCCACCGTCTTCTGAATATTGTCGATGGTGACCAGTTTTTCCTGCAGCGCCAACAAATCACGCAGCGCTTCACGCACGAAATCGATAGTAATGGCGCGTCCGGTAAAGTTGGCGTTGGCGATAACGCGGTTCAGCGCGCCCTCAAGCTCACGTACGTTCGAACGCAGACGTTTGGCAATAAAGAAGGCCACTTCGCCCGGCAGACGAATGTCGTTTTCGTCGGCCTTTTTCATCAGGATCGCCACACGGGTTTCCAGCTCTGGCGGCTCGATCGCCACGGTCAGGCCCCAGCCGAAGCGGGATTTCAGACGATCTTCCACGCCGTTGATCTCTTTTGGATAGCGATCCGACGTCAGGATGATCTGCTGATTACCTTCCAGCAGGGCATTAAAGGTGTGGAAGAACTCTTCCTGCGAGCGCTCTTTATTGGCAAAGAATTGAATGTCATCGATAAGCAGCGCATCAACGGAGCGGTAGTAGCGTTTGAACTCCTCAATAGCGTTGTTTTGCAGGGCCTTAACCATGTCCTGCACAAAGCGCTCGGAGTGCATGTACACCACTTTCGCATTCGGTTTACGCGCAATAATGCCGTTGCCGACGGCGTGCAAAAGGTGGGTTTTACCCAGACCCGTGCCGCCATAAAGGAATAAAGGGTTGTACGCGCCGCCAGGGTTATCCGCCACCTGACGTGCCGCAGCGCGAGCCAGCTGGTTCGATTTACCTTCCACGAAGTTATCAAAGGTGTGCTTGACGTTAACGTTAGAGCGGTAAGACGGTTCGGCGGGGGCAGGAACGTTATCCCAGCCCTGGCGTGCGGCAGGCACGGCCATGCGCGGAGCCTGAACCTGCGCGGTCGCCTGGACGGCAACCTGAGCCATCTCTTTTACAACCTGAGTGACGGGACGGGCACCGACTTCGAAGCGCAGCTGTGGTGCGTCGGTACCGCAGAAATCATTCAACAATCCGTTGATGTTATTAAGGTATTTGTCCCTGACCCAATCGAGCACGAAACGGTTTGGCGCATACAAAGCAAGCGTGTTGTCGCTCAGTTCCGCCTGCAATGGGCGGATCCACATGCTGAATTCTGTGGCTGGTAACTCATCCTGCAATCGGGCAAGACACTGCTGCCAAAGCGAAAGTGACACGGCGGACTCCACTCGAACTGAAAAGGGTGAAACTGAATTAATGATTGTTGGCACACATCGGACAGCCCACAGGTGGTGAGGTGACGTGCGAACCGCTATCAGCGGTTGTTACTCCGTTCAGGATCCTGGATCGCGATCGGGACCGCGGATCATAGCCTAAACTGAGCCAGAGATCTTCTGTTTCTCACAGATTCTTCCCGATTTATCCACAGGGAAGAAGAGACCGGCTAAGTGTAAACGATCCTGGCAAGAGTGAGGGGCGATTTCGTCCGCATATTGGAAAAATTAATGAGTCACGACAATTTTTTGCTTAAACGATCTAATAAAGATCCCGGGGGATCCTTGCGATTTGACAGGCAGGCTTTATAATCCCCCACCCGGTGCGTGCTGCTCGTTAACAGGTACCGGCGCCGGTCATTTTCCACGCGAAATCGTGCGGAAATACGCGGGAAATAAGGTAAAGAGAATTGACTCCGGAGTGTACAATTATTACAATCCGGCCTCTTTAATCACCCACACTGAAGCGGAAGTCGTTCGAATCTCGTTCGGGTACACGCAAAAGTCAGTGAATTTATTCAAGTTTAGGTAGAAATCGCCATGAAACGCACTTTTCAACCGTCTGTACTGAAGCGCAACCGTTCTCACGGCTTCCGTGCTCGTATGGCTACTAAAAATGGTCGTCAGGTTCTGGCACGTCGTCGTGCTAAAGGCCGCGCTCGTCTGACCGTTTCCAAGTAATAAAGCTAACCCCTGAGTGGTTAAGCTAGCTTTTCCCAGGGAGTTACGTTTGTTAACTCCCACTCATTTCACTTTCGTCTTCCAGCAGCCGCAACGGGCTGGCACGCCGCAAATCACCATCCTCGGCCGCCTGAATTCGCTGGGGCATCCCCGCATCGGTCTTACTGTCGCCAAGAAAAACGTTAAACGCGCCCATGAACGCAATCGGATTAAACGTCTGACGCGTGAGAGCTTTCGTTTACGTCAGCATGAACTTCCCGCTATGGATTTCGTGGTGGTGGCGAAGAAAGGGGTTGCAGACCTCGACAACCGGGCACTCACGGAAGCGTTGGAAAAATTATGGCGCCGTCACTGTCGCCTGGCTCACGGGTCCTGATAGCCCTCATCCGGGTTTATCAACGCCTGATTAGTCCGCTACTCGGGCCACACTGCCGTTTTACTCCCACCTGTTCACAATACGGAATTGAGGCATTGCGCAGGTTTGGTGTGATAAAAGGCAGTTGGTTGACGGTGAAACGCGTATTAAAATGCCACCCTTTACACCCGGGTGGTGACGATCCCGTCCCACCAGGACATTCTAATACCAGAGAACACTAACGATGGATTCGCAACGCAATCTTCTTATCATCGCTTTGTTGTTCGTGTCTTTCATGATCTGGCAGGCTTGGGAGCAGGATAAAAATCCTCAGCCTCAGCAGCAGATTACGCAGACTACGACCACCGCCACGGCTAACGCCGCCGACCAGGGCGTTCCGTCCAGCGGACAGGGAAAACTGATTACGGTGAAAACCGACGTGCTGGAGCTCGTCATCAACACCCGTGGGGGTGATGTTGAGCAGGCTCTGCTGTTAACTTATCCAAAAACGCAGAATTCTACTGAGCCGTTTAAGTTACTCGACACTTCACCGCAGTTTATCTACCAGGCGCAGAGCGGCCTGACCGGTCGTGACGGCCCGGATAACCCGGCAAATGGTGCACGTCCGCTGTACAACATTGATAAAGATGCGTTTGTTCTGGCTGATGGGCAGAATGAACTGACCGTTCCGCTGACTTACACCGACAAAGCCGGCAACACCTTCACCAAAACCTTCACCCTGACACGCGGTGGCTATGCGGTGAACGTGGGCTATGACGTGAAGAACGCTGGCGAGAAACCACTGGAAGTTTCCACCTTCGGTCAGCTGAAACAGTCCATCAACCTGCCTAAGGAACTCGACACCCAAAGCGGCGGCGGTCTGTCTACCATGCATACCTTCCGCGGTGCGGCGTACTCCACGCCGGACGAGAAGTATGAGAAATACAAGTTCGACAAAATCGCCGATAACGAGAACCTGAACATCAGTTCTAAAGGCGGTTGGGTAGCCATGCTGCAGCAATACTTTGCAACCGCATGGGTACCGAACAACGACGGCTCGAACAACTTCTACACCACAAACCTGGGTAACGGCATCGCGGCGATTGGTTATAAATCTCAGCCGGTTCTGGTTCAGCCAGGTCAGTCAGGTAAGCTGGCGAGCACCCTGTGGGTTGGCCCGGAAATTCAGGACAAAATGGCCGCCGTTGCGCCACACCTGGATCTGACCGTGGACTACGGCTGGCTGTGGTTCATCTCTCAGCCGCTGTTCAAACTGCTGAAGTTTATCCACAGCTTCCTCGGAAACTGGGGCTTCTCAATCATCGTTATCACCTTCATCGTACGTGGCATCATGTACCCGCTGACCAAAGCGCAGTACACCTCCATGGCGAAGATGCGCATGCTGCAGCCGAAAATTCAGGCGATGCGTGAGCGTCTGGGCGATGACAAGCAGCGTCAGAGCCAGGAAATGATGGCCCTGTACAAAGCCGAGAAAGTGAACCCGCTGGGCGGCTGTTTCCCACTGCTGATTCAGATGCCAATCTTCCTGGCGCTGTATTACATGCTGATGGGCTCCGTTGAACTGCGTCATGCGCCGTTCGCTCTGTGGATCCATGACCTCTCCGCACAGGACCCGTACTACATCCTGCCGATCCTGATGGGCGTAACGATGTTCTTCATTCAGAAGATGTCGCCGACCACCGTGACCGACCCGATGCAGCAGAAGATCATGACCTTTATGCCGGTCATCTTCACCGTGTTCTTCCTGTGGTTCCCGTCAGGTCTGGTGCTGTACTATATCGTCAGCAACCTGGTGACGATTATCCAGCAGCAGCTGATTTACCGTGGTCTGGAAAAACGTGGTCTGCACAGCCGCGATAAGAAAAAGTCCTGATTCACGTGCCGGGTAAGCGAAACGCTACCCGGCAATCAGAAAAGTAATGACAGGGCGGTCGATTGACCGCCTTTTCTATTGGTATTGAAAGAGACAAACCATGAGCCATAACGACACGATTGTTGCCCAGGCCACCCCGCCAGGACGCGGCGGCGTGGGGATCCTGCGTATTTCCGGCCTGAACGCGTGCGACGTGGCGCAGGCGGTGCTGGGTAAGCTGCCGAAGCCGCGCTATGCCGACTACCTGCCGTTCCGTGATGCCGAAGGTAACACACTGGATCAGGGCATTGCGCTATGGTTCCCGGGGCCGAACTCTTTCACCGGTGAAGACGTGCTCGAGCTTCAGGGCCACGGCGGCCCGGTTATTCTCGATCTGCTGTTAAAGCGCATCCTGACGCTGCCGAACATTCGTATCGCGAATCCAGGCGAATTCTCCGAGCGCGCCTTTCTTAACGATAAGCTCGATTTGGCCCAGGCCGAAGCGATTGCCGACCTGATCGACGCCAGTTCAGAACAGGCGGCACGCTCGGCAATGAACTCGTTGCAGGGTGCCTTTTCCGCACGCGTGAACCATCTTGTGGAAGCACTCACTCACCTGCGTATCTACGTGGAAGCAGCCATCGACTTCCCGGACGAGGAAATTGATTTTCTCTCCGACGGTAAAATCGAAGCTCAGCTGAATACCGTGATCGGCGATCTCGATGCCGTTCGCGCCGAAGCGCGCCAGGGGAGCCTGCTGCGTGAAGGTATGAAGGTGGTGATCGCCGGGCGGCCTAACGCCGGGAAGTCGAGCCTGCTGAACGCGCTGGCGGGCCGTGAAGCCGCTATCGTCACCGACATTGCAGGCACGACCCGCGACGTCCTGCGCGAGCACATTCATATCGACGGTATGCCGCTGCACATCATTGATACCGCCGGACTGCGCGACGCCAGCGACGAAGTGGAGCGCATCGGTATCGAACGCGCCTGGCAGGAGATCGAGCAGGCGGACCGCGTGTTGTTTATGGTCGACAGCACAACCACCAGCGCCGTTGATCCGGCTGAGATCTGGCCAGATTTTATCGCCCGCTTACCGGCGAACCTGCCGATTACCGTGGTGCGTAATAAAGCCGACATCACCGGTGAAGACGTGGGTCTGAGCGAGGTGAACGGTCACTCACTGATTCGCCTTTCCGCTCGTCAGGGCAAAGGCGTGGACATTCTGCGCAACCATCTGAAGCAGAGCATGGGCTTCGACACCAACATGGAAGGCGGCTTCCTGGCTCGTCGTCGCCATTTGCAGGCGCTGGAAGCCGCAGCCGAACATCTGCAGCAGGGTAAAGCGCAGCTGCTGGGCGCGTGGGCCGGAGAACTGCTGGCCGAAGAGTTGCGCCTGGCGCAGCAAAACCTGAGTGAAATCACCGGGGAATTCACCTCCGACGATCTGCTGGGGCGCATCTTCTCGAGCTTCTGTATCGGTAAATAATCACTACCGGATGAAATGCCCGGCGGCGCTATGCTTGCCGGGCCTGCACCACGATTATGATGTTTTCCTCAATGGAAAACACCGTTGTCCAAACGGCAACTCGTCTCCCTCAATAAAGCCCCGTATTCTCGCCGCACTTTCCTGTGAGGTGACTATGGCCCGTTTTCTGTTTTGCAGCTTCGCTCTTGTCCTGCTTTATCCCTCCGGGATCGATATGTATCTCGTCGGCCTGCCGCGCATTGCGGCGGATCTCTCCGCGAGCGAAGCTCAACTGCATATTGCGTTTTCCGTCTATCTGGCCGGTATGGCGACGGCAATGCTGATTGCCGGGCGCGTCGCCGACAAAGCCGGGCGTCAGCCAGTCGCTATCTGCGGAGCGATAATCTTCGCGCTGGCCTCCGCGCTTTGCGCCAGTGCGGCCAGCAGCACGCTGTTTCTGGTCGGGCGCTTTATTCAGGGTATCGGCGCGGGCGGCTGCTACGTTGTGGCGTTCGCCATTCTGCGTGACACGCTGGACGATCGCCGCCGCGCGAAGGTGCTGTCGCTGCTGAACGGCATCACCTGCATTATTCCGGTACTGGCACCGGTTATCGGGAATCTGATCATGCTGAAGTTTCCGTGGCAGATGCTGTTCTGGGTTATGGCGACCATGGGCGTCATCGTCTGCCTGCTTTCCACTCTGGTGCTGAAAGAAACGCACCCGGGTGCATGCCAGAGTGCAACAGCCATTCCCGATGCTGCGCCAGAATCGCTCATCAGCGGCTTTTTTCTCAGTCGGGTCGCCATTACCACGCTCAGCGTTACCGCCATCCTCACCTATGTGAACATCTCCCCGGTGCTGCTGATGGATGTCCTGCATTTCGATCGCGGTGAATACTCAACCATCATGGCGTTGACGGCGCTGGTGAGTATGGGCGTGGCCTTCTCCACGCCGTTTGCCCTGACAAAATTCCGCCAGCGCAGCCTGATTCTGATGGCTCAGGGACTATTTTTCGTTGCGGCGGTCGTGCTGGCCACAGCGACCTCAACCGGCGTTATCCTGTCTGGCCTGACTTTGGTATGCGCAGGCTTTTCGCTGGGCTTTGGCGTGACGATGAGTCAGGCGCTGGGGCCGTTCCGCCAGCGGGCGGGGGTAGCGAGCTCCATTCTGGGTATCGCTCAGGTATGTGGCTCATCGTTGTACATCTGGCTGGCAGCCCTTTCCGGCGTCAGCGCGCTGAATATGCTGATCGGGATTCTGATTAGCTGTAGCATGGTCTGCATTCTGTTGACCACCTTTGTGTCCGCGCGGGCGGGCGCGCCGGACCATGAAAAAATCCCTGACCACTCTCGATCTTAATCTCCTCTTTTGCCTGCAGCTGCTGCTTCAGGAACGCAGCGTCAGTAAGACGGCGAAGCGGATGAGCGTCACGCCGTCCGCCGTCAGCAAATCTCTGGCAAAACTTCGGGACTGGTTCAACGATCCGCTGTTCGTCAAAACGCCGACCGGCCTGCATCCCACGCCGCTGGCCGTGAGCATGGAGCAGGATCTGGCTGACTGGATGCAGATGAGCCACCAGCTTCTGGATAAACCACACTACGACACGCCCCGCGGATTGACGTTTGAACTGGCGGCAGAATCTCCGTTGATGCTGATTGCCTTCAACACGCTCACGCAGCAAATTCACCAGCGTTATTCCGAAGCAACGGTGCGCCTGCGCAACTGGGATTACGATTCGCTGGACGCCATCGTGCGAGGCGAGGTGGATCTGGGCTTTAGCGGGCGGGAAAGCCATCCGCGATCGCGGGAATCATTAAGCCTGTTGCCGTGGTTTATCGACTTCGAAGTGCTGTTTACCGACCTGCCTCGCGTCTATCTACGAGAAGATCATCCGGCCCTACAGCAAGAGTGGAATCTGGAGACGTTCCTGCGCTATCCGCACATCAGCATCTGCTGGGAGAAAAGCGACACCTGGGCGCTGGACGAAGTGCTGAATGAGTCCGGGCACAAGCGTCAGATAGCGATGAGCCTGCCGGGTTTTGAAGCCACTATGTTTATGGCCGCCCAGCCCGGGCATACGCTGCTCGCCACCGCGCCTTATTATTGTCAGTACTATAATCAACAGCACGGCCTGAAGCTGGTAACGCGCCCCATTCCACTGGACGAAACGCAGCTGCAAAAACTGGCCGTCCCTTTTACGCTGATGTGGCATAAACGCAACGGCCACAACCCGAAGATTATCTGGCTGACGTCGATGTTCAAACAGCTGTACGGTGAAGCGTTTCAGTCTGGTTTACTCAGTGATGAGCCCACAAATGTGTGAACTGACAGACCATTGCGGCTAAGGAAATGTAAATGTGCTGGTCGGGAACTTTCCCGGCCTGTTATTCAACATTAAAACCTCATCAACCTGGGTGATAATAGAGTTACATTCTCAGCCTCACAGACCATTAATCACGGAGCGACATAATGGCAATGCATTTTGCAAGAGGGATCCTTAACGACGGACATCTGCACTCAGTGCGACTTTCCTCGTCCTGTCACAACGAAGCGCGAAAGCTGCCTCAGCATCGCCAGGCACGTTTCCTGGCCTCGCGCGGGCTGCTCGCCGAGCTGTTATTTATGCTCTACGGCACCAGCGAACTTCCGGAAATAATCTACCGCCCCGATGGAAAGCCCGTTTTTCGCGATGAGAACCATCCGCGCTTTTCCATTGCTTACGCCGGGAATATTGTCGGCGTGGCGCTGACCACCGAAGGCGAATGTGGTCTGGACATGGAGCTTCAGCGTGCTACCCGCAGCTTTCATCATCCTCATGCCCCGGAAACCTATCCCTTCAGCAGCAATGAAACAATCTGGATCAACAACCAGAACGATCCCAATGAAGCTCGCGCACAGCTGCAGGCTTTACGCCAGAGCGTGCTGAAGCTGATTGGCGAGACGCAAAGCGATTCGTCCCGGCATCTCCAGCTGTTACCCGGTTCCGGCCGTCTGAGAGCCGCCAAAGTGCTGCAGATTGAAGCCATTTGCGATGCAGAAGACGTACTGGTGTGGTCCGTTGCGGCAACGCCTGCTATCGAAAGGCTAAAGGTCTGGGAGTTCGACAGCAAAACCGGATGGCGCAGCCTGCCGGATGTGCCCCTTCGCGCCAGCGAGCCTGCCGCACGCCTGATGCGTTTTACCAGCCTGCCTGCGGAAAAAGCCCTTATACTGAACTGACCCATCATGATGAAAACTAAAGGAGTAATCATGTCTGAAGCGTTAAAAGTTGTTACGTTGCTGGGGAGCCTGCGCAAAGATTCATTTAACGGTATGGTCGCACGAACTCTGCCAAATCTCGCCCCGGTGGGCATGGAAATCAGCGCACTGCCGTCCATCGGCGATATCCCGCTGTATGACGCCGATATCCAACAGGAAGAGGGATTCCCGCAGAGCGTAGAGGCGCTGGCGGCACAAATTCGTGAGGCTGATGGCGTAGTGATCGTGACGCCTGAGTATAACTATTCCGTGCCGGGTGGCCTGAAAAACGCCATCGACTGGCTGTCTCGTCTGCCTGAACAGCCGCTGGCCGGGAAGCCGGTACTGATCCAGACCAGCTCAATGGGCGCGATCGGCGGCGCACGCTGTCAGTATCATCTGCGTCAGATTCTGGTGTTCCTGGACGCGATGGTGATGAACAAACCTGAATTTATGGGCGGCGTGATTCAAAACAAAGTCGACCCGCAAACGGGTGAAGTGGTGGATCAAAGCACGCGCGATCACCTCACTGGTCAACTGACTGCGTTTGGTGAATATATTCAGCGAGTGAAAGCGTAAAAGAAAAAGGTGTGCGGCCTGATGCCCTCACCCCAGCCCTCTCCCACAGGGAGAGGGTGCAAACACAAAAGGCCTTCCCTCGGGAAGGCCTTGCTGTTTATTTTGCCACCTGACACCACAAGCCACACCTTAATGAGCGTCAATAAACACAATCTTCAGCACAAACAGTAACGCCACGATAATCACGCACGGGCTCAGGTCGCGGAAACGACCGGTCCCGATTTTCATCACGCAGTAAGAGATAAAGCCCAGCGCGATGCCTTCGGTGATCGAGAAGCTGAACGGCATCATCACAGCAGTAATAAACGCCGGAACGGCTTCGGTCAGATCGTCCCACTTCACGCGGGCCAGGCTTGAGGTCATCAGCACGCCTACATAAATCAGCGCACCTGCTGCCGCATAAGGTGGCACCATACCAGCCAGCGGTGAGAGGAAAATCACCAGCAGGAACAGCAGGCCAACCACGACTGCCGTCAGGCCGGTACGACCACCGACGGAAACGCCGGAAGAGGATTCAATGTACGCGGTAACGGAAGACGTCCCGATAAAGGAACCGGCAACGGAAGAGATGCTGTCCACGTACAGCGCCTGCTTCATGCGCGGGAATTTGCCTTTTTCGTCGGTCAGGCCCGCTTTATCCGTCACGCCGATCAGGGTACCGGAGGAGTCAAACAGGTTTACCAGCATGAAGGAGAAGATAACGCCTGCCAGGCCGAGGTTTAATGACCCCGCCAGGTCAACGTGGCCAATAACGGAAGTCACATCCGGCGGCGTGGAGACGATACCAGCGTAGTGCACATCGCCCAGCATCCAGCCCAGCAGGGTGGTCACGACGATAGACACCAGCACCGCGGCATGAATGTTACGCGAAGCCAGAATAGCGATAATAAAGAAGCCCAGCACACCCAGCAGCACGCTGTGGGAAGTCAGATTACCAATGCTCACCAGCGTCTCTTTGTTGGCAACGATCACGCCCGCATTTTTCAGGCCCATCATGCCGATGAACAGACCGATACCGCTGGTGATGCCCACGCGCAGGCTTACCGGGATATTGGCAATCATCCAGTAGCGCACGCGGAAGATGGTCAGCAGCAGCAGGCCAATCGCGCCCCAGAAGATAGCACCCATACCCACCTGCCACGGCAGGCCCATCGCCTGCACGACCACGAAGGCGAAGAACGCATTCAGGCCCATAGCCGGTGCCAGCGCAACCGGCAGGTTCGCAAACAGACCCATCATGATGCTGCCGAAGGCGGCAATCAGGCAGGTGGTGACGAAGACGGCGCTGGTGTCCATGCCAGCCACGCCCAGAATTTGCGGGTTTACAAAAACGATGTAAACCATCGTCAGGAAGGTGGTAAATCCGGCAATCACTTCCGTGCGTGCCGTCGTTCCGTGCTCGCGCAGTTTAAACACGCGCTGAAGCAGACCCTGACCTGACGCCTGGGTGTTATCTTGTTGGCTCATCTTCTTGCTTCCGAACATAAGGAGGGGAAAATTCGTCGCTATCCTATACCAAAATGCGACAATAGGGGCGCTTCGAATGCATTTTTTTCATTGATTTTGCTTATACGGCAACGATTGCGTCGGGCAAATTGTATTACGTAAACGTTAAACTTGTGACAACAGGAAACGGCATGTCCAGTATTGAGGCGGTATTCTTCGACTGCGATGGCACGCTGGTCGACAGTGAAGTGATTTGTTCCCGGGCTTATGTCCACATGTTCCGGGAGTTTGGCATCACCCTTGAGCTTGAAGAGATCTTCAAACGCTTTAAAGGGGTGAAGCTGTACGAGATTATCGACACCATTAATGCCGAGTACGGCGTGAAGCTTGAAAAAGAGAGGCTGGAACCCGTTTATCGTGCCGAGGTTGCGCGGCTGTTCGACAGCGAGCTCGAAGCGATCGATGGCGCAAATGCCCTGCTGGACGCGATGACGGTTCCGATGTGCATCGTCTCCAACGGTCCGGTGAGTAAAATGCAGCACTCTTTAGGCAACACCGGCCTGCTGCATCATTTTCCCGATAAGCTGTTCAGCGGCTATGACATTCAGGCCTGGAAACCCGATCCGGCGCTGATGTACCACGCGGCGAAAGCCATGAACGTTGATCCGGTAAAGTGCGTGCTGGTCGACGATTCCAGCGCGGGGGCGATGTCCGGCGTGGCGGCAGGGATGGAGGTGTTTTACTTCTGTGCCGATCCGCACAACCAGCCAATTAACCACCCGAAGGTAACGACGTTTACGCGTCTGGATGAGTTACCAGGATTGTGGAAGGCCCGGGGCTGGAGCATTACGGAATAATTTTTCTGAATGCCTGATACGCAAGCTTATCCGGCCTACGGGATCCCCGGTTTCGTAGGCCGGGTAAGCAACGCGCCACCCGCCAGACGTTCCGCTTACTCCTTCGGATCTTTCCCCGCCAGCAGCTTGTCCAGCTCGTCGCCACCGACGTGACGGAAATCCTGCCCCTTCACGAAGTAGAAGATGTATTCGCAGATGTTCTGGCAGCGATCGCCGATACGTTCGATAGAGCGGGCGCAGAACAGGGCGGTCAGCACGCTTGGAATGGTGCGGGAATCTTCCATCATGTAGGTCATCAGCTGACGCACGATGCCTTCATATTCCTGATCCACTTTTTTGTCTTCGCGATAAATTCGCACCGCTTCATCCAGATCCATGCGCGCAAACGCATCCAGCACGTCGTGCAGCATCTGCACGGTGTGGCGACCCAGCGATTCCAGGCTCACCAGCAGCGGCTGATGCTGTTGGGAGAACTTCTCCAGCGCGGTGCGGCAGATTTTGTCGGCAACGTCACCAATACGCTCCAGCTCGGCGATGGTTTTAATGATCGCCATTACCAGGCGCAGGTCACTCGCGGTCGGCTGACGCTTGGCAATGATGCGCACGCAGGCTTCGTCGATAGCGACTTCCATCATGTTGACCTGCTTGTCACCGTCGATAACGCGCTTCGCCAGATCCTGATCCTGGTTATGCATCGCGGTGATGGCGTCGGACAGCTGCTTCTCCACCAGCCCCCCCATGGTCATCACCTGGGTGCGAATATGCTCCAGCTCTGCGTTGAACTGGCCGGAAATGTGTTTGTTAAGATTGAGGTTATCCATATGCGCTCCAAATCAACCGTAGCGGCCAGTAATGTAGTCTTCAGTTTGTTTCTTCGCAGGTCGGGTGAACAGCGCATCGGTATCGCTAAATTCAATCAGTTCGCCAAGATACATAAACGCAGTATGGTCGGAACAGCGCGCCGCCTGCTGCATGTTATGAGTAACGATCACCACGGTGTAGTCCTGCTTAAGCTCAGTGATGAGCTCTTCAATGCGGCCCGTTGAAATCGGGTCCAGCGCTGAACATGGCTCATCCAGCAGCAGTACTTCCGGGCGAATCGCAATTCCGCGGGCAATGCACAGACGCTGCTGCTGGCCGCCGGAGAGAGAATAGCCGCTCTGGTGCAGCTTATCCTTTGTTTCATTCCATAATGCGGCCTTGGTCAGCGCCCACTGCACGCGCTCGTCCATATCCGCACGGGACAGCTTCTCAAACAGGCGTACGCCGAAGGCGATGTTGTCATAAATCGACATCGGGAACGGCGTCGGCTTCTGGAACACCATGCCAACTTTGGCGCGCAGCAGGGCAATATCCTGGGTATTGGTCAGAATGTTGTCGCCATCCAGCAGGATTTCACCCTCCGCGCGCTGCTCCGGATAGAGCTCAAACATTTTGTTGAACGTGCGCAGCAGGGTGGATTTTCCGCAGCCCGACGGGCCGATAAACGCCGTTACCTGGTTTTTGGCGATATCCAGGTTAATGTTTTTCAGGGCATGGAATTTGCCGTAGTAGAAGTTCAAATCACGAACTGAAATCTTACCCGGGGTCGTCTCAACCATACTCATCTCAATCTCTTCCTCATTCAGCGCCGCTCTTCGCCACGCTGTAAAAAATTAACCGTGTTTCTTCTTCGCGAAAATGACGCGCGCCAGAATGTTCAGCAACAGAACGCACAGGGTAATGATCAGTACCCCGGCCCAGGCCAGCTGTTGCCATTCGGCAAACGGGCTCATGGCAAATTTGAAAATGGTCACCGGCAGGTTGGCAATCGGCTGCATCATGTCGGTGCTCCAGAACTGGTTCGACAGCGCGGTGAACAGCAGCGGTGCGGTTTCACCAGCAATACGCGCAACGGCCAGCAGCACCCCGGTCATGATCCCTGATATGGAGGCCTTCAGCGTGATGGAGGACACCATCTTCCACTTTGGCGTACCCAGTGCATAAGCCGCTTCACGCAGATTATCCGGCACCAGCTTCAGCATGTTCTCAGTAGTACGAATCACGATAGGCACCTGCAGCAGCGCCAGCGCAATCACGCCCGCCCAGCCGGAAAAGTGCTGCATCTTCGCCACGACGATGGTGTAAACGAACAGGCCCACCACGATGGATGGCGCAGAAAGCAGAATGTCGTTAATGAAGCGAATCACCTCCGCAAGCCAGGATTTACGTCCGTATTCCGCCAGATAGATACCCGCCATGATCCCCATCGGTGTACCGATGACGGTTGACCACAGGATCAACAGGCCGCTACCGGCTAATGCATTTGCAAGCCCTCCGCCCGCAGTATTTGGCGGCGGCGTCATTTCGGTGAACAGCGCGATCGACATGCCATCGATACCGCGGGTAATGGTGGAGAACAGGATCCACACCAGCCAGAACAGGCCAAAAGCCATAGTCGCCATCGACAGCGTCAGGGCGATGCGGTTTTTGGTACGACGACGCGCCTGCATTTTGCGGCGGGATTCAATGAGCTCAGGGCTGGTTTGCATTTCTAAAGTCGCCATTAGCGTGCCCCCTCGTTTTTCGCGAGGCGTTTAATCATCAGCTTGGAGATCGCCAGCACGATAAAGGTGATCACGAACAGGATCAGGCCCAGTTCCATCAGCGCCGCAACGTGCAGCCCGGATTCGGCTTCAGCAAATTCGTTCGCCAGTGCAGAGGTGATGCTGTTGCCCGGCATATACAGCGAAGCGCTGTCGAGCTGGTAGGTATTGCCGATGATAAAGGTCACCGCCATGGTTTCACCCAGCGCGCGCCCGAGGCCAAGCATGACGCCACCGATCACCCCATTTTTGGTGAACGGCAGAACGATACGCCAGATAACTTCCCAGGTGGTGCAGCCGATACCGTAGGCCGACTCTTTCATCATCACCGGTGTTTGTTCGAACACATCGCGCATAACGGCGGCGATGTAAGGAATAATCATGATGGCGAGGATCACGCCAGCGGCCAGTAAACCGATACCAAACGCCGGGCCGGAGAACAGCGCGCCGACAAATGGAATCGCCGACAGTACGTTGCCGACCGGCTCCTGAAAGTAAGTCGCAAACAGCGGCGCAAAGATGAACAGGCCCCACATCCCGTAAACGATACTTGGAATAGCGGCTAACAGCTCAATGGCAATCCCCAGCGGACGCTTCAGCCAGTTTGGCGCGAGTTCCGTCAGAAACAGGGCGATACCAAAACTCACCGGAACGGCAATCAGCAGGGCGATAATGGAGGTCACCAGCGTGCCGTAAATGGGCACCAGCGCACCGTAGATATCGTTTGGCGCATCCCACTCTTTGGTCCACAGGAAGGAGAAACCAAACTTCTGAATACTTGGCCAGGAGGAGAAAATCAGGGAAACAATGATGCCACCCAGCATCAATAGCACAATCAGCGCCGCCAGTTTTACCAGCACGCTGAAAATGATGTCACCCTTTTTACCCGGTGGGTTAAATGCAGGCTTGGTTGCAGCCATAAATTACTCTTTCAGTTAATCACCCGAACGATGCCCGGCGGCGCTTATGCTGGCCGGGCCTACAAAAACAGCATGTTACCTGATTTTTGTAGGGCGGATAAGCGAAGCGCCATCCGCCATCAACAACAAACCTCGATTAGTACAGCGCTTTACCGCTGCTATCTTTCACGTTGGTTTTCCATGCAGCGCGAACCTGCTCAACCACGCTCTCTGGCAGTGACGCATAATCCAGTGCGTTTGCTTCTTTGGCGCCGTTTTTGTAGGCCCAGTCAAAGAACTTCAGCACTTCAGCACCCTGCTCAGGCTTCTTCTGCTCTTTGTGGACCAGAATGAAGGTGGTGGAAGTGATTGGCCACACGTCGTCGCCTTTCTGGTTGGTCAGATCCTGAGCGAAGGATTTGCTCCAGTCAGCGCCTTTCGCCGCGTTAGCAAAGCTCTCTTCGGTCGGGCTCACAGATTTGCCATCGGCGGAAACCAGTTTGGTGTAAGCCAGGTTGTTCTGCTTAGCGTAAGCATACTCAACGTAGCCGATAGAACCCGGCAGGCGCTGAACGAACGCGGCGATACCGTCGTTGCCTTTACCGCCCAGACCGGTCGGCCAGTTAACCGTCGAGCCTGCGCCGATTTTGGATTTCCACTCTTCGTTCACTTTCGCCAGGTAGCTGGTGAACACGAAGGAAGTACCGGAACCATCAGCACGACGCACTACTGCGATATTCTGAGAAGGCAGTTTCTTGCCCGGGTTCAGCTTCGCAATCGCTTCGTCGTCCCACTTCTTAATTTTACCGAGGTAGATATCACCCAGGGTTTTACCGTCGAGCACCAGCTCACCGGATTTGAAGCCTGGCAGATTGACCGCCAGCACCACGCCGCCGATCACGGTCGGGAACTGGAACAGACCTTCCTGAGCCAGCTTGTCATCAGACAGAGGCGCATCGGAAGCACCGAAATCCACGGTGTTAGCCGTAATCTGCTTCACACCACCGGAGGAGCCGATACCCTGGTAGTTGACCTTGTTACCGGTCTCTTTCTGATAGGTATCCGCCCATTTGGCATACACCGGCGCCGGGAAGGTTGCACCAGCGCCAGTCAGGCTTGCTGCTGCGAATGCAGAGAAAGCGCTCATTGATAAGGTCGCGGCGACAACAGTTGCGACAGTGGTACGCATAACTTTCATAATGTCTCCTGCAGGATTTCGTAAATCATTGTTTAAGTGGCTACGTTGAGCAAAATAGGGCAAACAGGTGACAGTTAAATGTACGAATTATGACAGTTTTATGACATGAAATATTTGCGTTAAGGCATTTGTTTTTTAACCATTAAAATCAAAAAGTTAATCACGCATATGACGTTGATTTTTCAGTAAGATTTTCTTTTTGTGACACTGAAAAAGTTAGCTGAAGATGACTGTTTGTCATTTTTCAGATGTCGAAAAAATCAGCTTTAGCTTCTTCTGTTATCTCCAATGTTGTTAATAAACCCGCAACATTTAATGGATGAAACCTGTGCAAAACAAATTTCGCGTCGTGACTGGCATCGTCATCGTACTCGCCCTTTTCTGTTCGCTTCAGCTCATTACTGGTGGGTTGTTTTACTCCGCTGTGAACAAAGACAATGAGGCTTTGCCGTCGTCAAGGAGATTGTGACCTCAGTAACGCGCGTCAGCGATATCATGGGGGAAATCACCACCGCGTCTAAAGAGCAGAGCAGGGGGGATCGAACAGGTCAGCCTGGCGGTTTCGCAGATGGATAGCGTGACTCAGCAGAATGCTTCGCTGGTGGAACTGTCAGCGGTAGCCTCGGCGTCACTGGAAGAGCAGGCAGAACAGCTGCGGCTGGCGGTTGCCGCGTTTCGCCTGTAAATGAGAAAGGAGCTCTGCACCTGGCAGAGCTCCGGTTTACGCTTACTCGACGGTGACAGATTTCGCCAGGTTACGCGGCTGGTCCACGTCAGTGCCTTTAATCAACGCCACGTGATAGGCCAGCAGCTGCAGCGGGACGGTGTAGAAGACAGGCGCAATCACCTCTTCCACATGCGGCATCTCAATCACTTTCATGTTGTCGCTACTGGTGAAACCGGCATCCTGATCGGCGAAGACGTACAGCACGCCGCCGCGCGCGCGCACTTCCTCGATGTTGGATTTCAGTTTTTCCAGCAGTTCGTTGTTTGGCGCCACAACGATAACCGGCATATCCGCATCGATCAGCGCCAGCGGGCCGTGTTTCAGCTCGCCCGCGGCATAGGCCTCGGCGTGGATATAAGAGATCTCTTTGAGCTTCAGCGCGCCTTCGAGCGCGATCGGATACTGATCGCCACGACCGAGGAACAACGCGTGATGCTTGTCTGAAAAGCCCTCAGCCAGGGCCTCAATACGCTTGTCCTGCGACAGCATCTGATCGATGCGGCTCGGCAGCGTTTGCAGGCCATGAACGATGTCGTGCTCCACAGACGCATCCTGACCTTTCAGGTTTGCCAGTTTCGCCACCAGCATTAACAGCACGGTCAGCTGCGTGGTGAACGCTTTGGTCGACGCCACGCCGATTTCCGTTCCGGCTTTGGTCATCAGCGCCAAATCGGATTCACGCACCAGCGAAGACCCCGGCACGTTACAAATTGCCAGCGACCCCAGGTAACCCAGCTCTTTCGACAGGCGCAGCGCCGCCAGCGTATCCGCCGTTTCACCGGACTGAGAAAGGGTGATCATCAGACTGTTGCGGCGCACCGCAGATTTGCGGTAGCGGAATTCAGAGGCGATTTCGACATCGCACGGCACGCCGGCCAGCGCTTCGAACCAATAGCGCGAAACCATCCCAGAGTTGTACGAGGTGCCGCAGGCTACAATCTGAATATGCTCAACTTTAGAGAGCAGATCGTTGGCCTGAGCGCCCAGCTCGCTAAGATCGACCTGGCCGTGGCTGATGCGCCCGGTCAGGGTGTTTTTGATAGCGTTCGGCTGCTCGTAGATCTCTTTCTGCATGTAGTGACGGTAGATGCCTTTGTCACCCGCGTCGTACTGCAAATTCGATTCGATGTCCGGGCGT
This sequence comes from Pluralibacter sp. UBA7423, assembly GCA_002470465.1. Lineage (GTDB taxonomy): Bacteria > Pseudomonadota > Gammaproteobacteria > Enterobacterales > Enterobacteriaceae > Scandinavium. The sequence continues at coordinate 7,099 of DKMD01000014.1, read as the reverse complement.
TTAACCTGTTCGCCGGATTTGGCAAACACGGTCACGCTGCGACGGGTCACTTCCGCGATGTCGCCTTCTTCAAGGAAGATGAAGCGACGGGTTACCGGCAGCAGCGCTAGTTGGTCAGAGGCGATAAAGTTTTCGCCCATGCCCAGACCAATCACCAGCGGGCTACCTGAACGGGCAGCCAGCAGAGTATCCGGATTGCGGGTATCCATGATCACGGTGCCGTACGCGCCACGCAGTTGCGGAATGGTTCGCAGAACGGCTTCACGCAACGTTCCCCCCTGTTCCAGCTCCCAGTGCACCAGGTGAGCAATCACTTCGGTGTCGGTTTCGGAGGCGAATACATAGCCGCGGGACTGCAGCAGTTCACGCAGCGGCTCGTGGTTTTCGATGATGCCGTTGTGCACTACCACGATGTGGTCTGAGATATGAGGATGCGCGTTGCCTTCGGACGGCTCTCCATGGGTTGCCCAACGGGTGTGCGCAATACCGGTGCCGCCATGCAGAGGATGTTCTTCTGCGGCCTGAGCCAGCATTTGCACTTTACCGAGGCGACGCAGACGGGTCATGTGACCTTCGCTGTCGACCACTGCCAGACCGGCAGAGTCATAACCCCGGTATTCCAGACGACGAAGCCCTTCGAGAAGGATTTCAGCAATATCACGCTGCGCGACTGCGCCAACAATTCCACACATAGTTAGATTTCCTGAAATGGCATGATGCCATGCGTTGTCGCTGACCTGTGTTTTCCGGTTTTTCCGGAGCCCCGAGCCTTGTAGAGAGTGGGGTTGTTTTTATGGGTGCTGCATGTTGGGTGGGGTGATATTTTTCACCCTCTGCCCTGTAAAACCGTCGGCCTGATAAGCGAAACGCATCAGGCGCTTTGCATTGCCGGATGGCGGCGTAACCGCCTTATCCGGCCTACAACTTACTTTTTCTTCACCGGACGCTGCCAGCCCTGCTTGTGGACCTGCGGCACGCGGCTTAATACCAGTTCGTTGTCACCGACATTGCGGGTCACGGTGGTTCCGGCAGCAATCGTTGCGCCTTTACCTACGCTGACCGGCGCCACCAGTTGGGTATCAGAACCGACAAACACATCATCGCCGATGAGTGTTTTAAATTTGTTAGCACCGTCGTAGTTGCAGGTAATAGTGCCCGCACCAATATTCACGTTGTCGCCAATCTCGGCGTCGCCGAGGTAGCTCAGATGTCCGGCTTTAGAACCTTTACCCAGTCGCGCTTTTTTCATCTCAACGAAGTTGCCAACGTGCGCGCCTTCCAGCAGTTCAGCTCCCGGGCGCAGACGTGCAAACGGACCGATCGTGCAGGCGGCGTGCAGTTGTGCATCTTCCACGACGCTATACGGGCTGATTTCGCAGTCGTCGCCAATGACGCTGTTTTTAATCACGCAGCCCGCGCCAATTTTTACGCGATGGCCCAGGGTGACGTTACCTTCAAGAATAACGTTAGTATCAATTTCCACGTCGCGCCCGTGGTTCAGGCTACCGCGCAGATCGAAACGCGCCGGATCGCGCAGCATCACGCCCGCCAGTAGCAGTTTTTCTGCCTGCTCGCTCTGATACACCCGCTCCAGACGGGAAAGCTGAAGGCGATTATTCACACCTTCCACTTCGCTCAGGCGATCCGGGTGAACGGCGGCAATGTCACGCCCTTCCTGGTATGCCATTGCGATAATATCGGTAATGTAGAACTCGCCCTGAGCGTTGTTGTTGTCGAGCTTGCCCAGCCAGCGCTTCAGATCGGCCCCGCCCGCAATCAGGATACCGGTGTTGATCTCCTGAATCTGGCGCTGCGCATCGGTTGCATCTTTATGCTCGACGATACCGGTCACCTTGCCGTCTTCGCGGGTGATGCGGCCATAGCCGGTCGGGTCATCGAGTTTAACGGTCAGCAGACCAATCCCGCCCTGCGGTTTCGCGGCGCGCAGACGCTCCAGAGTTTCCACGGAAATCAGCGGTACGTCGCCGTAGAGCATCATGATGTCTTCATCATCGGCAAAGAACGGCGCAGCCTGCTGCATCGCGTGACCTGTACCCAGCTGCTCTGCCTGGAGCACCCAGTTCAGATTACCTTCGGTCAGCGTCTCTTTGAGGAGATCGCCACCGTGACCATAGACCAGATGAACCTGAGTGGCGCCTAATTCATCAGCAGCATCAATAACATGCTGAACCATTGGCTTGCCCGCGAGGGTATGAAGCACCTTCGGGAGATCGGAATACATGCGAGTACCTTTGCCCGCGGCAAGGATCACTACGCTCATCGCACTGTTTGACATACGCATCCTGACAGGAGTTTGAGTGAGAAGTTAAAACCTTTCACATTGAAATTTCTACATATTTTTCATCATGAAATGGGATGCAGAGAAAACGCACAACGTGAAAGTCAAAACCGATTTTATGACGCTATTTTCAGCTATCGTAGCGCCCTTTGTCTCGAAAAAAAGCCCCATAATCTGAAGATTAGCCGCTATGTTGCTGCTTTGGCTGTTCTTTCGATACCTGAAGCAAGCCCTACCGGGCGTAGAAAAACAAAAAGGCCGCCCGTTGGCGACCTTCTCATATTATTTATGCCCGGCAATTCAGAGGATTAGAAGCTCAGATTGCGGAACAGCGCGATGAATTTGTGAAAGCGTTTCATGTTGATTCCTGCATAGCACACTTGTTATGTGATCTGACTCACAAAAAAAGAGTCTACGCCTGGCGTCTGACCTTCGCAACATTTATGTGACACATATCACACTTAAGGATTACATCAGCCAAGAAAAAAGCCAGCCTGGAAACCAGACTGGCTTTTGTGCTTTCAAGCCGGTGTTACATCGCTTTTTTGGTCAACTCGATAACGCGCAGTTTGGCGATCGCTTTGGCCAGCTCCGCGGACGCCTGAGCGTAGTCCACGTCGCCGTGCGAGCTCTTGATGTGCTCTTCCGCTTTGCGTTTCGCTTCCAGGGCTCGCGCTTCGTCGAGATCCTGACCGCGGATAGCGGTATCAGCCAGCACGGTTACGTTACCTGGCTGAACTTCCAGCACGCCGCCGGACAAGTAGATGAACTCTTCATGTCCGTGCTGCTTCACGATGCGAATCATACCAGGCTTAATGGCGGTGAGCAGCGGTGCGTGGCCCGGGTAAATACCCAGTTCACCTTCGCTACCCGTTACCTGGATTTTCTCGACCAGACCAGAGAACATTTGCTGCTCTGCGCTGACGACGTCCAGGTGGTAAGTCATTGCCATATCACCCTCCGATTAAGGCGTTAAAGTTTTTTGGCTTTCTCAACGGCTTCGTCGATGGTGCCAACCATATAGAACGCCTGCTCAGGCAGGTGGTCGTATTCGCCGTCCATGATGCCTTTAAAGCCACGGATGGTGTCTTTCAGCGATACGAATTTACCTGGGGAACCGGTAAAGACTTCTGCGACGAAGAACGGCTGGGACAGGAAGCGCTGAATTTTACGTGCGCGTGCTACCACCAGTTTGTCTTCTTCGGACAGTTCGTCCATACCCAGAATCGCGATGATGTCTTTCAGTTCCTGGTAACGCTGCAGGATAGACTGTACGCCACGCGCGGTGTCGTAGTGCTCCTGGCCAACAACCAGCGGATCCAGCTGACGGCTGGTGGAATCCAGCGGGTCAACGGCCGGGTAAATACCCAGAGACGCGATCTGACGGCTCAGTACCACGGTTGCATCTAAGTGAGCAAAGGTGGTTGCCGGGGATGGGTCAGTCAAGTCATCCGCAGGTACGTATACCGCCTGAACGGAGGTGATAGAACCGGTTTTGGTTGAAGTGATACGTTCCTGAAGAACACCCATCTCTTCAGCAAGAGTAGGCTGATAACCTACCGCAGAAGGCATACGACCCAGCAGCGCGGATACTTCGGTACCGGCCAGGGTGTAACGGTAAATGTTATCGACGAACAGAAGAACGTCACGGCCTTCGTCACGGAATTTCTCAGCCATCGTCAGACCGGTCAGCGCAACGCGCAGACGGTTTCCTGGCGGCTCGTTCATCTGGCCGTAAACCAGGGATACTTTATCCAGAACGTTGGAGTCGGTCATTTCGTGGTAGAAGTCGTTACCCTCACGAGTACGCTCACCTACGCCCGCAAACACGGAGTAACCGGAGTGCTCGATCGCAATGTTACGGATCAGCTCCATCATGTTTACGGTTTTACCTACGCCCGCACCACCGAACAGACCGACTTTACCGCCTTTTGCGAACGGGCAGATCAGGTCCATTACTTTGATACCGGTTTCCAGCAGTTCCTGAGAGCTGGACAGCTCTTCGTAAGAAGGTGCTGCGCGGTGAATCGCCCAGCGCTCTTCTTCACCGATGTCGCCTTTCATATCGATCGGCTGACCCAGGACGTTCATGATACGACCCAGGGTTGCTTTACCTACCGGGACTTCGATTGGGTGCTCGAGGTCTTTCACTTCCAGACCACGACGCAGACCGTCGGAAGAACCCATTGCGATGGTACGCACGATACCACCACCGAGCTGCTGCTGAACTTCCAGCACCAGGCTCTCATTACCATTCTGAACCTCAAGAGCATCGTACACGCGCGGTACGGCATCCTGAGGGAATTCGACGTCAACCACGGCGCCGATTACCTGGACAATTTTTCCAGTAGCCATCTTGAATCCTCTACGAATTAACCTGGTTATACCGCGGATGCACCACCGACGATTTCGGTGAGTTCCTGAGTAATGCTGGCCTGACGAGCTTTGTTGTATACCAACTGCAGCTCTTTAATCAGGCTGCCGCCATTGTCGGTCGCGGCTTTCATCGCCACCATACGTGCGGCCTGCTCGCTGGCCAGGTTTTCTACCACGCCCTGATAAACCTGAGATTCGACATAACGACGCAGCAGGGTATCCAGCAGCGCTTTCGGATCAGGTTCGTACAGATAATCCCAGGATTTACGCTTCAGACTCTCATCTTCTGATGCCGGCAGCGGCAGCAGCTGAGTAATGGTCGGAACCTGAGACATGGTGTTAATAAATTTGTTGCTGACAACGTAAAGCTTGTCCAGACGGCCTTCATCATAGGCCTGCAACATCACTTTTACCGGGCCGATCAGTTCGGACAGGGAAGGGTTATCCCCCATGCCTGTGACCTGAGCAACCACGTTACCGCCAACGGAATTAAAGAAAGACACGCCCTTCGAGCCGATCATCGCGAGTTCGCTCTGAACGCCTTTATCGGACCAGGCTTTCATATCTGCCAGCACTTTCTTGAACAGGTTAATGTTCAAGCCGCCGCACAGACCACGGTCAGTGGACACCACCAGGTAGCCCACGCGCTTAACGTCGCGTTCTTCCAGGTATGGGTGCTTATATTCCAGATTGCCGCTGGCAAGGTGACCAATCACTTTGCGCATGGTATCAGCATAAGGACGGCTAGCCGCCATGCGATCCTGCGATTTACGCATTTTGGACGCGGCGACCATTTCCATCGCTTTAGTGATCTTCTGCGTGTTCTGGACGCTTGCGATCTTACTACGTATCTCTTTTGCGCCGGCCATGAGCTTCTCCTCAATATCTCGCGGCCTGCCCTAAGGCAAGCCGCCAGACGTTACCAGGACTGGGTTGCTTTGAAGGAATCGAGGATGCCTTTCAGCTTACCTTCGATTTCGTCGTTGTAGTTACCAGTCTGGTTGATTTCTTGCATCAGCGGAGCATGGTCACGGTCGACGTAAGCCAGCAGAGCGGCTTCGAAGCTACCGATTTTTGCCAGTTCCACATCTTCGAGGTAACCGCGTTCAGCCGCGAACAGAACAATACCCTGCTGTGCTACAGACATTGGGGCGTACTGTTTCTGTTTCAGAAGCTCGGTCACTTTCTGACCGTGGCTCAGCTGCTTACGGGTTGCTTCGTCCAGATCGGATGCAAACTGAGAGAACGCCGCCAGTTCACGATACTGTGCCAGCGCGGTACGAATACCACCGGACAGTTTCTTGATGATCTTGGTCTGCGCTGCACCACCTACACGGGATACGGAGATACCCGGGTTAACCGCCGGACGAATACCGGAGTTAAACAGGTTGGTTTCCAGGAAGATCTGACCATCGGTAATCGAGATGACGTTAGTCGGAACGAACGCGGAAACGTCACCCGCCTGCGTTTCGATAATCGGCAGCGCAGTCAGAGAACCGGTTTTACCCTTCACTTCACCTTTGGTGAAGTTCTCAACGTATTCAGCGTTAACGCGGGATGCACGCTCCAGCAGACGAGAGTGGAGGTAGAATACGTCGCCCGGGAATGCTTCACGTCCTGGTGGACGACGGAGCAGCAGGGAAACCTGACGGTAAGCAACAGCCTGTTTGGACAGGTCATCGTACACGATCAGCGCATCTTCACCGCGGTCACGGAAGTATTCGCCCATTGCGCAACCGGCATATGGTGCCAGGTACTGCAGTGCAGCGGATTCGGAAGCGGTCGCCACAACAACGATGGTGTTAGCCAGTGCGCCGTGCTCTTCCAGTTTACGAACCACGTTAGAAATGGTGGACGCTTTCTGGCCGATAGCCACGTACACGCATTTGATGCCGGAATCACGCTGGTTGATGATCGCATCGATTGCCATCGCGGTTTTACCGGTCTGACGGTCACCGATGATCAGCTCACGCTGGCCACGGCCGATTGGAATCATCGCATCGACGGATTTGTAACCGGTCTGAACAGGCTGGTCAACGGACTGACGATCGATAACGCCAGGTGCGATAACTTCGATTGGCGAGAAGCCATCGTTATCAACCGGACCTTTACCGTCGATCGGTGCACCCAAGGTGTTCACCACGCGGCCTAACATGCCACGGCCAACCGGCACTTCAAGAATACGGCCAGTACACTTAACCTTCATGCCTTCGGCGAGGTCAGCGTATGGACCCATAACAACGGCACCTACGGAGTCGCGCTCCAGGTTCAGTGCGATAGCGTAACGGTTACCCGGCAGGGAAATCATCTCACCCTGCATACAATCGGCCAGGCCGTGGATGCGGATAACACCGTCACTTACAGAAACAATAGTACCTTCGTTGTGAGCTTCACTCACAACATTGAACTGAGCAATGCGCTGCT
>DKMD01000015.1 GCA_002470465.1 Pluralibacter sp. UBA7423 | reverse complement strand
CAACTGAGCTAACGACCCATAGGGTGTTGCTTCGAAGAGGTACTGCTGAACACTCGATTTCACCAAAATATTGGTGGGTCGTGCAGGATTCGAACCTGCGACCAATTGATTAAAAGTCAACTGCTCTACCAACTGAGCTAACGACCCGAGTGGTGGGTGATGACGGGATCGAACCGCCGACCCCCTCCTTGTAAGGGAGGTGCTCTCCCAGCTGAGCTAATCACCCGATACTACGCTGGATACTTCTTACTAACTTAAGTTAGTGGTGGGTCGTGCAGGATGACTCGGCCGAAGCCTCGCCCTACGGGCCGTTGCTGAAGCAACGTTTCCTTCACGCTTTACTACCACAATCTACTTTAGTAGTGGTGGGTCGTGCAGGATTCGAACCTGCGACCAATTGATTAAAAGTCAACTGCTCTACCAACTGAGCTAACGACCCACTGTTTTCGCGGCTTTCAGGATGTTTGATATCCCTTGGCAACGGCGGCATATATTACTGGTTTCAGATTTCAGCGCAACAAATTTTTCGAATAAAATGCGCTAAGTGCTTATGATTCATGCGGCATGACCAGAAAGAGTTCAATTTCAGGTCATGCCATAAGCATCAGAGTCCATTCAGGCGTTTTTGTGCCTGTTTGGCTCCTTCAGTGCCAGGATATTTAGCGGCCACCTGCTGATAAACCGCTTTGGCTTTCGCAGTATCACCTTTGTCCTGCATGATCACACCGACTTTAAACATCGCGTCGGAGGCTTTCGGTGATTTTGGGTAATTTTTCACCACGGAGGCAAAATAAAACGCCGCATCATCCTTTTTACCCTTGTTGTAATTCAGCTGTCCGAGCCAGTAGTTGGCATTCGGCTGGTAGGTTGAATCCGGGTATTTTTTGACGAAAGCCTGAAATGCGGCAATGGCGTCATCCTGGCGAGAAGCATCTTTCACCAGGGCGATAGCCGCATTGTAATCCGTGTTGGCATCCCCGCTCTGCACAGGCGAGCCTGACGCTGCCGCGCCCGCTGACGGTGCTGCGGTAGCTGCAGCCGCCCCGCTCTGATCGCCTGCTGCTGGCTGCGCCTGAGCCGCATTACCGCCGCTGCTCATGCCATCAAGCTGAGACTGGATCTGCTTCTGGCGATCAACCGCCTGATTGAGCTGATACTGGCTTTCCTGAATCTGACCACGCAGGGCATCAATATCGGCCTGGTTGTCCTGAAGCTGTTGCTGGAGTTGAGTCAAAAGTTGACTGTGAGCGTTGGAAATACGCTCGAGTTGAGTGACGCGGTCTTCGACCGAGCCTGAGCCGACACTACTGATTGGCGCCTGAGCATTAGCGGCCCAGGGGGCCGCTATGCCAACCAGTAACGACAGACTCAACAGGTGATGTCTGAAGTTACTGCTCATGCAATTCTCTTAGTAAACCAGTACGGCACGACGGTTTTTGGAGTAAGCCGCTTCGTCGTGACCCAGTACTGCAGGTTTCTCTTTACCGTAAGAAACGATGGAGATCTGGTCAGCAGAAACGCCTTTACCCTGCAGGTACATTTTAACCGCGTTAGCACGACGTTCGCCCAGCGCGATGTTGTACTCTGGAGTACCACGTTCGTCAGCGTGACCTTCTACGGTGACTTTGTAAGACGGGTTGCTACGCAGGAAGTTTGCGTGCGCGTCCAGCATGGCAGCGAAGTCAGAACGGATATCGTACTTGTCGAGATCGAAGTAAACGATGTTGTTCTGCTGCAGCTGCTGCATCTGCAGACGAGCTTGCTCTTCAGAAGACATGTTGCCGTTACCGTTAGCATCCATACCAGTGCCAGCACCCATCATGCCTTCACCGCTCTGATCGTTGCTGGCATTCTTGTTGGAAGAACACGCCGCGATAGCCATTACTGGCAGAGCGATCATCAGTCCTTTCAGCACTTTGTTCAGTTGCATTTCTTTGATTCCTATAATATTCAATTAATTATTATCACAGATACGGCGACCAGGCAGGCGATTTAACCTGTCCATCAGTTGCCGGAAGACGCGCTTTGAAACGCCCATCTGTAGAAACCAGATTCAGCACGGATCCCATCCCCTGAGAAGAGCTGTAGATAACCATTGTGCCGTTCGGTGCCAGACTTGGCGTTTCATCCAGGAACGTTGACGACAGAACCTGTACGCCACCCGCTGCCAGATCTTGTTTGGCAATATGCTGCTGGCCGTTAGCCGAGCTCACCATCACCATAAATTTGCCGTCGGAGCTCACATCCACGTCCTGGTTCTGAGCACCTTCCCAGGTAATACGCTGTGGAGTACCGCCGTTAATACCAACTTTATAAATCTGCGGACGACCGGCCTGGTCTGAAGTAAAGGCCAGAGACTGGCTGTCCGGGAACCAGCTTGGTTCCGTGTTGTTACTGCGGCCCGTCGTCACCTGCTGAATCTGACCGGAGCCCAGCTCCATCACGTACAGCTGCAGGCTACCGGTTTTCGACAGAGCGAAGGCCAGTTTGGAGCCGTCAGGAGAGAATGATGGTGCGCCGTTGTGCTGCGGGAACGAAGCAACCTGACGAATAGCACCGTTTGCCAGCGTCTGAATAACCAGCGCAGAACGACCGCTTTCGAAGGTAACGTAAGCCAGTTTTGAACCGTCCGGAGACCACGCCGGAGACATCAGAGGCTGCGGAGAACGGTGAACCACGAACTGGTTGTAACCATCATAGTCAGATACGCGCAGCTCATACGGGAACTGGCCGCCGTTAGTCTGTACTACGTAAGCGATACGAGTGCGGAAGGCACCTTTGATACCAGTTAGCTTCTCAAATACTTCGTCACTGGCAGTATGGCCCGCATAGCGCAGCCACTGCTTGTTCACTTTGTAGGAGTTCTGAGCCAGAACGGTACCCGGCGCGCCGCCGGTGTCTACCAGCTGGTAAGCCACGGTGTAAGAACCGTCACCGTTTGGCGTCACCTGGCCGACGACAACAGCGTCAATACCGAGCGCAGACCATGCCGCAGGCTGAACTTCCTGAGCAGAACCCGGCTGCTGAGGCAGACGAGAACGATCGAGCGGGTTAAATTTACCGCTGTTACGCAGGTCAGCCGCAACGATACCGCCAACATCTTCAGGTGCCGCACCCGGACCGGCCCATTTAAATGGCGCCACGCCGATTGGGCGTGCCGAATCCACCCCCTGGGTGATTTCGATACGTACTTCTGCGTGCAGCGCCGCTGCAAACAGCATCAGAAAACCAAATGCTACTTTTAATGCCTGCTTCATCATATCTCCCTTATCCAGGCGAAAAGCCCACGATAATTTAGCAGAATGTTAACAAACTCAAATACACAAAACTACCAAAACCCTGAGACTTGCCTGGTACATTTTTCCCCGCTTGTACGGGGAAATCTGCCTTAAGGTTTGAAGTCCAGCGGCGCATTTTTGAACACTTCATACACGGCTTCTGATGGCGGTTTAGGGAACCGAGCCTGTCGTGCTGCAGCCAGTGCCGCAGTACAAAGCGCCGGATCGCCGCCCTCAGAGGTGATACTAGCTAAAGTACCGTCAGGATTCAGTTTGACACGCAGCGTACACACTTTACCTGCGTACGAAGAAGCATCATAAAAGCGACTTTCAATAGCCGCTTTAATCTGTCCGGCATAGTTGCTGATATCCGCGCCTGAAGCGCCGTTGTTCTTAGTGTTACCGCTTCCGGCGGCGGCGGCATTGTTTCCTGTCGCTCCGCCACCGGTTTTCGGCGCATTCTTACCTGAGCTGAGATCGCCCAGCAGGTCGTCAACGCCCGATGCTTCTTTTGCTTCAGCTGCTTTTTTCGCTGCTGCCGCTTTAGCCGCAGCGGCCTTATCTGCAGCAGCCTTGTCAGCTGCGGCTTTCTTTGCAGCAGCCTTTTCGGCGGCAGCTTTCTCGGCAGCGGCTTTATCTGCGGCCGCTTTTTCAGCTGCTTTTGCAGCCGCAGCTTTCTCTGCTGCGGCGGCTTTTTTCGCGGCATCGGCGGCAGCTTTTTTCTCAGCGTCTTGCTGAGCTTTTTTCGCCGCTTCGGCCTCAGCTTTCTTCTGAGCGTCAGCTGCGGCTTTTGCTGCTTCCGCCTCGGCTTTCTTCTGAGCATCCGCCGCCGCTTTCTTCGCGGCTTCGGCCGCAACTTTCGCCTGGGCGTCTGCTTTGGCCTTCGCCAGCGCCGCCGCTTTCACGGCGGCTTCTTCCGCCTGCTTCTGCTGTTCCTGCGCCTGCTTAGCTGCCTGCTCCGCTTGTTTTTGCGCGTCAGCCTGCTTAGCGGCTTCTTCCTGTGCTTTCAGACGATCCTGCTCGAGCTGCTTCAGGCGCTCCTGTTCGGCGGCCTGCTTTTCTCGCATCTCTTCCGCCTGCTGCTGCGCCTGTTTTTCACGCTGCTCTTCCGCGCGACGAGCGCTTGCCTGCTGGTTCTGTTGACGATTGTAGTTCTGCACGACCGCACCCGGGTCGACCATCACCGCATCAATAGATGAGCCACCGCCCCCGCCTGCCGAAGCATCTATATGCTCATCGAACGAACTCCAAATCAGCAGTGCAATCAGAATGATATGCAAGACGACTGAAATGATAATCGCGCGTTTAAGCTTTTCGTTTTGTTGGTCGGTTGCCTTTGACACTCTCGGTTCCCAAAAACTGTTAGCCTGTTAGCCGGGTCAGATTGGCTGGGTCATTAAACCCACTGACTTCACACCCGCGCTGTGCAACAGGTTTAGCGCTTTAATGATTTCATCGTAAGGCACATCTTTCGCGCCACCGATCAGGAAGATCGTTTTCGGATTCGCCTGCAGCCGACGCTGAGCTTCAGCAACAACCTGCTCCGGCGGCAGCTGTGGCATCTTGTCCGGACCGACATTGACGCTGTACTGCCCTACTCCGGACACTTCCACAATCACCGGCGGATCGTCATTGGTGCTGACGGCCTGCGACTCGGTCGCATCTGGCAGATTGACATCCACGCTCTGCGAAATGATCGGCGCTGTCGCCATGAAGATCAGCAGCAGCACCAGCAGCACATCCAGCAACGGAACGATGTTAATTTCGGACTTCAGTTCACGACGTCCGCGTCCACGTCTGGCCATGGTTTACCCCTTGTTGCTTTCGCTGCTGGTAAATGCCTGGCGGTGCAGAATCGCGGTGAACTCTTCCATAAAGTTGTCGTAGTTCAGCTCCAGCTTGTTCACGCGTTGGTTCAGGCGGTTATAAGCCATAACCGCTGGAATCGCGGCAAACAGACCAATCGCGGTTGCGATCAGCGCTTCGGCAATACCTGGAGCCACCATCTGCAACGTTGCCACTTTTACCGCACCCAGTGCGATAAAGGCGTGCATGATCCCCCACACTGTGCCAAACAGGCCGATATACGGGCTGATGGAACCGACTGTGCCGAGGAAAGGAATGTGGTTTTCGAGGTTTTCCAGCTCTCGGTTCATGGAGATGCGCATCGCACGCGACGCCCCTTCCACAATCGCTTCAGGCGCGTGGCTGTTCGCCCGATGTAAACGAGCAAACTCTTTGAAGCCACTGTAGAAAATCTGCTCTGAACCGGTCAGGTTGTCGCGACGGCCCTGGCTTTCCTGATACAGGCGAGAGAGTTCAATGCCGGACCAGAACTTGTCTTCGAAGGCTTCAGCTTCGCGACCTGCCGCATTGAGGATACGCGTTCTCTGGATAATGATGGCCCAGGAAGCGATTGAAAAACCAATCAAGATCAACATGATAAGTTTAACCAGAAGGCTTGCCTTCAGGAACAAATCAAGGATATTCATGTCAGTCACTGCTTAAACTCCGCGACAATAGACTTGGGAAGCGCACGAGGCTTCATTAAGAGTGGATCAACGCAAACAATCAGCACTTCCGCCTCGTTGAGGACTTTGTTTTCTGCGTTGACTATCCGCTGCGTGAACACCAGAGAGGTGCCCCGCATCGCTGTAATTTCCGTCTGGACTTCGAGCATGTCGTCGAGTCTGGCGGCGGCGAAATACTCCAGCGTCATCTTGCGCACCACAAAGGCAACGCGTTCAGCCAGCAGAACCTGTTGGCTGAAGTGATGGTGGCGCAGCATCTCAGTGCGTGCTCTCTCATAGAAAGCGACATAGCTGGCGTGGTAAACCACACCACCGGCGTCGGTGTCTTCGTAATAGACACGAACCGGCCATCGAAACAGCGTTGTATTCACTTTACATCCCGGTAATGCAAACAATATTTAGGGCTTTCAAACTTCGCTACTATACGCGCGGGAATGATGGTTTGGAATGGGGGAAAGTAAACGGAGAGTAAATTTTTATGGGCTCGAACAAGCCCATAGCGATTAACGGATGTTTCTGAATCAGGCGTAAAAGAAAATCAGCCCGGCAAGCAGGACGAGGTCAGCAATCAGTGGGCAAAAAATCCCCTGCCAGTGGATTGCCTTTGGACGAAAACCCACGCCATGAATGACGCCCGCACACACCGCCCACATGATCAGGAAACCATGCCAGATTTCCAGTTCGCTGGTTTTAGCCGCAAAGCGGGAGGGATCCCAGAAGATGCAGCCCGCCAGCACTAATGCCATCAGTAACGAAAGGGCCCTTAACGGGCCCTTGTCCATTACCGCATACAACGCTGCGATAAGTTTAGTCATTAATGATCTTCTTTTTGTCCGGACTCAACGTGTTCTAGCGCCAGGGCGGTGATCACGCCGAACGCACAAGCCAGAAGCGTTCCCAGAATCCATGCGAAGTACCACATATGTTGCTCCTTACTCAGTACAGGGAATGGGTGTTGCGTTCGATGTCATCTTTGGTGATACGACCGAACATTTTCCAGTAACACCAGGCGGTGTAGAGCAGAATAATCGGTACAAACACCATCGCCGCATAAGTCATCACGTTCAGCGTCAGCTGACTGGAGGTCGCATCCCACATGGTCAGGCTCGCGTTCATCATTGTGCTTGAAGGCATAATGAATGGGAACATAGCGATACCTGCGGTCAGGATGATGCAGGCCAGCGTCAGCGAGGAGAACAGGAACGCCCAGGCGCCCTTCTCTGCGCGCGAAGTGACGATAGTCAGCAGCGGCAGCACCACGCCCAGGGCTGGAATCGCCCACAGAGCCGGCATATTGTTGAAGTTCACCATCCAGGCACCCGCTTCACGCACGACTTCTTTAGTCAGCGGGTTAGACGCGGCATGGTGATCGAGAACCGATTTCACCACGTAGCCATCAATGCCGTAGTAAACCCAGACGCCCGCCAGAACGAAGCACACCATGGTCACCAGAGCCGCTACCTGAGAAACGGTACGCGTGCGCAGATGCAGCTCGCCTGCGGTACGCATTTGCAGATAGGTTGCGCCCTGCGTCAGGATCATCGCCACGCTCACAATCCCCGCCAGCAGACCAAACGGATTGAGCAGTTGGAAGAAGTTACCGGTGTAGTAAAGACGCATATACTCGTCGAGATGGAACGGTACGCCCTGAATCAGATTACCGAACGCCACGCCAATCACCAGCGGTGGCACGAAGCTACCGATGAAGATGCCCCAGTCCCACATGTTGCGCCAGCGGGTATCTTCAATCTTGGAACGGTAGTCGAAACCAACCGGACGGAAGAATAAAGAGGCCAGCACCAGAATCATCGCCACGTAGAAACCGGAGAACGCAGCCGCATAGACCATCGGCCAGGCAGCGAACAGTGCGCCACCTGCGGTGATCAGCCACACCTGGTTACCGTCCCAGTGCGGGGCGATGGAGTTAATCATGATTCGACGCTCGGTGTCAGTGCGACCAAGCAGACGGGTGAGCATGCCCACCCCCATGTCGAAACCATCAGCGACCGCAAAACCAATCAGCAGAATGCCAACCAGCAGCCACCAGATAAAACGTAATACTTCATAATCGAACATTTGACGACTCCTGTCTTAGCGTGCCGGCTGACCAGACACAGGGGTCTGCTCAAAATGGTAACGACCGGTTTTCAGGCTGCTTGGTCCCAGACGCGCAAATTTGAACATCAGGAACATTTCCGCTACCAGGAACACCGTGTACAGGCCGCAAATCAGCAACATCGAGAAGAGGAGATCGCCTGCGGTCAGCGACGAGTTCGCTACGGCCGTCGGTAACACCTCACCTATCGCCCACGGCTGACGACCATATTCTGCGACAAACCAGCCGGACTCAATGGCGATCCACGGCAGCGGTATACCGTACAGGCAAGCACGCAGCAGCCATTTTTTGCTACCGATACGGTTACGAATAACCGTCCAGAAGCAGGCGGCGATGATAAGCAGCATCAGCACGCCGCACGCCACCATGATACGGAAAGCAAAGTACAGTGGAGCGACGCGAGGAATCGAGTCTTTCGTCGCCTGCTGGATTTGTGCTTCCGTCGCATCAGAGACGTTCGGGGTATAACGCTTCAGCAGCAGACCGTAACCCAGGTCTTTTTTCACGCTGTTAAATTCGTTACGTACGGACTGATCGGCTGAACCGGAACGCAGTTCTTCCAGCAGTTTGTAAGCCTTCATCCCGTTACGAATACGCTCTTCGTGCTGAACCATCAGCTCTTTCAGGCCCGTCACCTGCTTATCAACAGAACGGGTGGCGATGATGCCCAGCGCGTAAGGAATTTGAATTTGCAGATGGTTTTTCTGCGCATCCTGATCGGGAATACCAAACAGGGTAAAGGAAGCCGGTGCTGGCTGCGTTTCCCATTCGGCTTCAATGGCGGCCAGTTTGGTTTTCTGTACGTCACCCATTTCGTAACCGGATTCATCACCCAGCACGATAACGGAGAGTACTGCGGCCATACCGAAGCTCGCGGCAATAGCAAAGGAGCGTTTCGCGAAAGCGAAATCGCGATTACGCAGCATATAGTAGGAACTGATACCGAGGATGAACATCGCGCCGCACACGTAGCCGGATGCCACGGTGTGCACGAATTTCACCTGAGCAACCGGGTTCAGGACGAGCTCGGAGAAGCTCACCATCTCCATGCGCATGGTTTCGAAGTTGAAGTCTGATGCCACCGGGTTCTGCATCCAGCCGTTGGCGACCAGAATCCAGAGTGCGGACATGTTTGAACCCAGCGCAACGAGCCAGGTCACCGCCATGTGTTGGATTTTACCCAGACGATCCCAACCGAAGAAGAACAGACCTACAAAGGTGGATTCGAGGAAGAAGGCCATCAGCCCTTCGATCGCCAGCGGCGCACCGAAGATATCGCCCACGTAGTGGGAATAGTAAGACCAGTTAGTCCCGAACTGGAACTCCATGGTCAGGCCGGTTGCCACACCCAGAGCGAAGTTGATACCAAACAACTTGCCCCAGAACTTGGTCATATCTTTATAAATCTGTTTGCCGGAAAGGACGTAGACCGTTTCCATAATGGCCAGCAGGAACGCCATACCGAGCGTCAGTGGCACAAAAAGGAAGTGGTACATCGCGGTCAAGGCAAACTGTAAGCGCGACAGTTCGACTATATCTAACATCATGACTCCTTGCTCATCGCATGAAGACTCCGAGAGTGAATCCCGTTAGAAAGGATTCACACGCATGCCCCAATACAAATTGATTTGCTTCCCGTCCCGTTGCCGCGATCGTATGTGATAACGGCACTAAGCAAAGGTTACAAATAAGTTAATAAAAAACCCAAATTGATCCCATGAATATATTACGCCGTAAAACCCTTACAATAAACAGGTTTTTATTGAGTAAGATTTACGTTTTTCGACGCTGATCAATATATAGCTAAGATGGTGCATTTCGACCACTTTGATCTGCGATCAATTTACCGCTTTACACTACGTTTTTCCAGGCATTACATATTGATTTAAATCAATTTCACCCTCACATGTTAATTCTGTATGCGCACTATGATTCATAGTGAAATCAATGTTAAAAACATGTTCGCGGCATGACATTGATGGTTATCAAATAAGACGAAATTGGCACGAAAGGTAATGGCTTTTTAACTGCGGGCACAATAAGACGAGAAAGAGGAACAGGATTAGAAGTTTAAACCCTGAGAAAGGCTTTTTCTGCCGCCAAGTATAGCTGCTTTTTATTACATTTCATTCACAGCAATGATTTTAATATTTAACACACCAACATAACGCCGGGTTAAAAAGAAAACGCTCGTGCAATGTGCAGTCGGGACTCGTTTGCAGAATTATTGATCAGAGCGGATACGCCACAGCGACGCGGACAATGCGCAGGTATAAAAAAGGCCACCCGCTAAGGTGGCCAACCATGTCGAAAAGGGACATATAAAGCTCCCCGCACGGGGAGCAGAGAGGATTATCAGTTAATGATGGTTTTCAGCGCTTCACCGATGTCGGCGAGGCTGCGAACGGTTTTCACGCCCGCGGCTTCCAGGGCTGCGAATTTCTCATCCGCCGTACCTTTCCCGCCCGCAATGATTGCACCTGCGTGACCCATACGCTTGCCTTTCGGTGCAGTGACGCCCGCGATGTAGCCGACTACAGGCTTAGTCACATGATCTTTGATATACGCAGCAGCTTCTTCTTCTGCGCTACCGCCGATCTCACCGATCATCACGATTGCTTCAGTCTGCGGATCTTCCTGGAACATCTTCAGGATGTCGATGAAGTTAGAACCCGGGATCGGGTCACCGCCGATACCCACACAGGTGGACTGGCCGAAACCATAGTCGGTGGTCTGCTTAACCGCTTCATAGGTCAGGGTGCCGGAGCGGGAAACGATGCCCACTTTGCCAGGCTTGTGAATGTGGCCTGGCATGATGCCGATTTTGCTGGCGCCTGGGGTAATAACGCCCGGGCAGTTCGGTCCAATCATGCGCACGCCCGCTTCATCCAGCTTGACCTTCACGGTCAGCATATCCAGAGTCGGGATGCCTTCGGTGATGGTGATGATAAGCTTGATGCCTGCATCGATGGCTTCCAGGATGGAGTCTTTGCAGAACGGCGCCGGAACGTAGATAACGGTGGCGGTTGCGCCCGTCGCTTCTACTGCTTCACGCACGGTGTTGAAGACCGGCAGGCCAAGATGCGTGGTGCCGCCTTTTCCTGGCGTTACGCCGCCAACCATGTTGGTGCCGTAAGCAATCGCTTGTTCAGAGTGGAAAGTCCCCTGGCTACCGGTAAAGCCCTGGCAGATAACCTTGGTGTTTTTATCAATTAAAATGGACATTATTTCCCCTCCACTGCGTGAACGACCTGCTGAGCCGCATCGGTCAGACTTTTCGCTGCAATAATATTCAGGCCGCTGTCAGCCAGTCTTTTCGCGCCGAGCTCGGCGTTGTTACCTTCCAGACGCACGACCACCGGCACGTTCACGCCCACTTCTTCTACTGCACCGATGATGCCGTCAGCAATCAGGTCACAACGAACGATGCCGCCGAAGATATTCACCAGCACAGCTTTCACGTTGTCATCAGAGAGGATAATTTTGAACGCTTCAGTCACGCGCTCTTTGGTTGCGCCGCCGCCAACGTCGAGGAAGTTAGCCGGTTCACCGCCGTGCAGCTTAACGATGTCCATGGTGCCCATCGCCAGACCCGCGCCGTTGACCATGCAGCCAATATTGCCATCGAGAGCAACGTAGTTCAGTTCCCACTGTGCAGCCTGCGCTTCACGTGGATCTTCCTGAGACTGATCGCGCATTTCACGCAGATCCGGCTGACGGAACAGGGCGTTGCCGTCCGCACCCAGTTTGCCATCGAGGCAGATCAGGTCACCCTGTTTGGTGATAACCAGCGGGTTGATTTCGATCAGCGCCAGATCGCGTTCCAGGAAGATGTTTGCCAGGCCCATGAAGATCTTGGTGAACTGCTGAACCAGTTTGCCTTCCAGACCCAGTTTGAACGCCAGTTCGCGTCCCTGGTAAGGCATTGGGCCCGCCAGCGGATCGATAGCCACTTTGTGGATCAGGTGCGGAGTTTCTTCCGCCACTTTTTCGATTTCCACGCCGCCTTCGGTAGACGCCATGAACACCACGCGACGGGAGCTGCGGTCAACAACCGCGCCCAGGTACAGCTCTTTTGCGATATCGGTCGCCGCTTCCACCAGAATCTGGTTAACAGGCTGGCCGTTCGCATCTGTTTGATAGGTTACCAGGCGTTTACCCAGCCAGTGCTCCGCGAAAGCGCGGATGTCTTCTTTGCTGTTAACCACTTTTACGCCGCCCGCTTTACCGCGGCCGCCAGCGTGTACCTGGCATTTTACGACCCATGGGCCCGCACCAATTTTTGAAGCGGCTTCTTCAGCTTCACGCGGAGTTGAGCAGGCATAGCCTACTGGCGCAGGTAAACCATAGCGGGCAAACAGCTGTTTGGCCTGGTATTCATGTAAGTTCATGCGTTCTATCCACTTTTAGGGTAATCGTTATCTTTGAACCCGTAGGCCCGATACGCAGAGCGCCATCGGGCATTACACTTTTGCCGGATGGCGGCGCAAACGCCTTATCCGGCCTACAGGGCAGGTGATACTCTTTTTACTACACGTCCAGCAGCAGACGAGTTGGATCTTCCAGCAGCTCTTTAATGGCCACGAGGAAGCCCACGGATTCACGACCGTCAATCAGGCGGTGATCGTAGGAGAGTGCCAGATACATCATCGGCAGGATCTCTACTTTACCGTCTACCGCCATTGGGCGATCTTTGATGGCGTGCATGCCAAGAATCGCACTCTGCGGTGGGTTGATGATCGGGGTGGACATCAGTGAACCGAACACGCCGCCGTTGGTGATGGTGAAGTTACCACCGGTCAGATCTTCCACGGTCAGCTTGCCGTCACGGCCTTTCACCGCCAGCTCTTTGATGTTTTTCTCGATGTCCGCCATGCCCAGCGCGTCAACGTCGCGCAGTACTGGCGTGACCAGACCGCGAGGAGTAGAAACAGCCATGCTCACGTCGAAGTAGTTGTGATACACCACATCGTCGCCGTCGATGGAGGCGTTCACTTCCGGGTAGCGTTTCAGCGCTTCAACCACGGCTTTCACGTAGAAGGACATGAAGCCCAGACGGATACCGTGACGTTTTTCAAACGCATCGCCGTACTGCTTACGCAGATCCATGATTGGCTTCATGTTGACTTCGTTAAACGTAGTCAGCATAGCGGTGGAGTTTTTCGCTTCCAGCAGACGCTCGGCCACGCGTTTACGCAGACGGGTCATTGGTACGCGTTTTTCGGAGCGGCCAGCCAGCGGGGCTGGTGCTGCAGCCGGAGCCGCGGCAGGCGCTTTCGCTTCTGCTTTAGCCGGGGCTTTCGCCAGGTGTTTTTCCACGTCTTCACGGGTCAGACGACCACCGACACCGGTGCCTTTAATGGCGCTGGCTTCGAGATTGTGCTCAGCCAGCAGGCGACGAATCGCCGGGCTCAGGGCATCATTGCTCTGCTCTTCCAGAGAAGCCTGCTGGCGCTGGGCCGGCGTAGACTCTTTGGTGTCCGCTTTCGCTTCAGTGGCTTTACCGGCGCTGTTACCTTCACGCAGGCGACCCAGGATCTGACGGGAAGTCACGGTTGTGCCTTCATCTTCCAGTACGGCATCGAGAATGCCGTCCGCCGACGCCGGTACTTCCAGTACCACTTTGTCAGTTTCGATTTCGACCAGCACTTCATCGCGGACAACCGCGTCGCCTGGCTTCTTGTGCCAGGTGGCAACCGTGGCATCGGCTACGGATTCTGGCAGGTCGGGAACAAGAATATCTACGCTACTCATTTTGTATCCTTTAATTAATCGACGTTCAGCGCGTCATTGACCAGATCTTGCTGCTGTTTCTGGTGAACGGACATATACCCTACTGCCGGAGAAGCAGAGGCCGGGCGACCTGCGTAACGCAGGGCAGACCCAAATGGAATGACTTCACGTAAGTGATGCTGGCTGCAGTACCAGGCGCCCTGGTTGAGCGGCTCTTCCTGGCACCAGACAAAGTCATGTACGTGAGCATAAGGTTTCAGCGCATCCTGCATAGCCTGATGCGGGAACGGATAAAGCTGTTCGATACGCACGATGGCGACATCTTTCTGATCGTTTTTGCGACGCTGTTCCAGCAGGTCGTAGTAAACCTTACCAGAGCACATGACGACGCGTTTCACCGCCTTCGGATCCAGCTCGTCAATTTCACCGATCGCCGGCTGGAAGGTGCCGTTCGCCAGCTCATCAAGGCTGGAAACCGCCAGCGGATGACGCAGCAGGGATTTCGGTGACATCACCACCAGCGGACGGCGCATTCCGCGCAGCGCCTGACGACGCAGCATGTGGTAAACCTGAGCCGGAGTCGACGGCACGCACACCTGCATGTTCTGCTCAGCACAAAGTTGCAGATAGC
The DNA here is from genome assembly GCA_002470465.1 of Pluralibacter sp. UBA7423. Lineage (GTDB taxonomy): Bacteria > Pseudomonadota > Gammaproteobacteria > Enterobacterales > Enterobacteriaceae > Scandinavium. Next base: position 51,499 of record DKMD01000015.1, on the reverse strand, counting down.
GCTCCAGGCGCGCGGAGGAGTGCTCCGGACCCTGCCCTTCGTAGCCGTGCGGCAGCAGCATGGTCAGGCCACACATCCGGCCCCATTTTTGCTCACCGGAGCTGATGAACTGGTCAATAACCACCTGCGCACCGTTGGCGAAGTCACCGAACTGCGCTTCCCAGATAGTCAGAATGCGCGGTTCTGCGGTGGCGTAGCCGTATTCGAAGGCCAGAACGGCCTCTTCAGACAGCACGGAGTCCCAGACGCGGAACTGACCCTGACCGTTGTGCACGTGCTCAAGCGGGGTATAAGTGGAGCCGTTAACCTGGTTGTGGATAACCGCATGACGGTGGAAGAACGTGCCGCGACCGGCATCTTCACCGGACAGACGCACCGGAATGCCTTCATCAACCAGCGTTGCGTAAGCCAGCGTTTCTGCGCCGCCCCAGTCGAACAGCTTCTCACCTGCGGCCATCGCCTGGCGGTCACCGTAGATTTTCGCTACGCGGGACTGCATCTCAACGGATTCAGGCACGGTGCTGATGCGTTTCGCAAGCTCCTGCAGACGCTTCACTTCCACCTTATTCGGGTAGCTCTCATCCCACTCGTGGTTGAGGTACGGTGACCAGGTGAAGGAGTGCATGTTCATCGGACGCCACTCTTTCACCACGCATTCACCGGCATCCAGCGCATCGCGGTAGAGATTGACCATCTCGGTGGCATCTTCCAGCGTCGCAACTTTTTCGCCTTCAAGCTTGTCAGCGTACAGTTTGCGCGGAGTCGGATGCTTTTTGATTTTCTGGTACATCAGCGGCTGGGTTGCGCTTGGCTCGTCGGCTTCGTTATGGCCGTGACGACGGTAGCAAACCAGATCGATGAACACATCGCGTTTGAAGGTGTTACGGAAGTCCAGCGCCAGGCGAGTCACAAACGCCACGGCTTCCGGGTCATCTGCGTTCACGTGGAAGATCGGCGCCATCACCATCTTACCGATATCGGTACAGTACGGCGTGGAGCGCGCATCCAGCGGGTTGGACGTAGTGAAGCCCACCTGATTGTTGATAACGATGCGAACGGTACCGCCCACTTCGTAACCGCGTGCTTTGGACATGTTCAGGGTTTCCTGAACCACGCCCTGGCCCGCCACGGCGGCGTCGCCGTGAATGGTGATTGGCAATACTTTATTGCTGCTTGGCTCTTCCAGACGATCCAGACGGGCGCGTACGGAACCGATAACTACCGGGCTCACGATTTCAAGGTGCGACGGGTTGAACGCCAGCGCCAGGTGAACCAGGCCGCCTTCGGTTTCCATGTCAGACGAGAAGCCCATGTGATACTTCACGTCGCCGGTGCCGAGGTGTTCTTTATGTTTACCGGCGAATTCATCGAACAGATCCTGCGGTTTTTTACCCAGCACGTTGATCAGCACGTTCAGACGACCGCGGTGCGCCATGCCCAGCACCACTTCACGGGTGCCGCTCTTACCCGCGTGGCGGATAAGCTCTTTCAGCATCGGCACCAGCGCATCGCCGCCTTCCAGCGAGAAGCGTTTCGCACCCGGGAATTTCGCGCCCAGATAACGCTCAAGGCCTTCCGCCGCTGTCAGCTCAGTCAGGAAGCGTTTTTTCTCATCAGCGGTAAAGCTCGCGTGACCGACCACCGATTCGATACGCTGCTGGATCCAGCGCTTCTCTTCCGTGGAGGTAATGTGCATGTATTCCGCGCCGATGGAGCCACCGTAGGTTTGCTTCAGCGCGGCAATCAAATCGCCCAGCTTCATGGTTTCTTTGCCGATGGCAAAAGAGCCCACGTTAAAGCTGTCCTGGAGATCGGCTTCGGTCAGATCGTGGAACGCAGGTTCCAGATCGGCCACGGGCTCCTGCTTCCACAGCCCGAGCGGATCGAGATTCGCGGCCTGATGACCACGGAAACGCCAGGCGTTGATCAGCTGCAGGACTTTTACCTGCTTCGCGTTGGTATCGGGATCGGAAATCGCGGAAGAGTAACGCGAGGCATCCTTCGCCAGACGGCGGAAGTAATCACGCGTTGTGGAATGAAATTGATCGGGTTTGACTCCGGTGCCAGGCAGTTGCTGGAACATGGAACGCCAGTTGGCGTCGACAGAGTCAGGATCGGTTAAGAAGTCTTCATAGAGCTGTTCTATCCAGCTCTGGTTGGAACCAGAGAGGTAAGAAGAGTCCAGCCAGGCTTTCATTGCGCCGTTCTGCATCGTGATCCCTTAAGCATTTTTATGCTTACTTTCGCCGTAGAAACTACCACGCACACCGGGGTACCGGGTCTGCGTGCCGGGGTTCACTTGCGAGCTCTTCTGTTCAGGCCCGCGAAGGAACCTTTAGAAACTGTCTTAGGGCCTGTGCCCTCTCCCCTGCCTTCTCGCCTGAGAAGGGGAAGTACATCGGCAGTTTTTAAAGATTTCCTGCAATTATTTGCCTGATGACGCTCCGCTTATCAGGCCTACAAGGTCCATAACCCGTAGGCCTGATAAGACGTCAGTCGCCATCCGGCAACCACTACAATTTACGCACTGCGCTGCAGCAACATCGATTTGATGTGGCCGATGGCGCGCGTCGGGTTCAGCCCTTTCGGACAGACACTGACGCAGTTCATGATGCTGTGACAGCGGAATACGCTGAAAGCGTCACTCAGCCCTTCCAGGCGGTTGTCGGTTTCGGTATCACGGCTGTCGATCAGGAAGCGGTACGCCGCTAACAGACCGGCCGGGCCGATGAACTTATCCGGATTCCACCAGAACGACGGGCAAGAAGTGGAGCAGCAGGCACAGAGAATACACTCGTACAGGCCGTCCAGTTTTTCACGCTGCTCGGGCGACTGTAAATGCTCGCGAGCGGGTGGATTTTGCCCATTATTCAACAGGTAAGGCTTAATCTTCTCATATTGGGCATAGAACTGCCCCATGTCTACCACCAAATCGCGCACCACCGGGAGCCCCGGCAGAGGGCGAATCACGATTTTCTGCCCTGCGCGCTGCAAAGCGGAAACCGGGGTGATACACGCCAGGCCGTTTTTGCCGTTCATGTTCACGCCATCTGAGCCACAAACGCCTTCGCGGCAGGAGCGGCGGAACGACAGCGTCGGGTCCTGTTCTTTCAGCTGGATCAAAGCATCCAGCAACATCATGTCGCGCCCTTCTTCCGCTTCGAGGGTGTAATTCTGCATGCGCGGAGCGTCATCGACATCCGGGTTATAACGATAAACTGAAAACTCGAGTTTCATCTTCCTGTCTCCGCAATTAGTAGGTACGCACTTTCGGCGGGAATGCCGGACGCAGTTTCGGCTCCATGTTCACCTCACGGCGGGTCATGGTTTCCGTCTGCGGCTGGTACAGACTGTGGCAGAGCCAGTTTTCATCATCGCGATCCGGGAAGTCGAAGCGGCTGTGTGCGCCACGGCTTTCGGTACGGAAGTTTGCCGACACCGCGGTGGCGTATGCGGTTTCCATCAGGTTATCCAGCTCCAGGCACTCGATGCGCTGGGTGTTGAATTCGCTGGAGGTATCGTCCAGACGGGCATTTTTCAGACGCTCGCGGATGGCCTTCAGCTGCTCCAGACCTTTCGCCATCGCATCGCCTTCGCGGAACACCGAGAAGTTATGCTGCATGCATTCCTGCAGCGCTTTGCGGATTTCAACCGGATCTTCGCCGTCGCGGTTGCCGTTCCAGCGGTTGAGACGTTCCAGAGAAACATTCACTTCTTCTTCGGTGGCATCGCGAAGCGTGCCCTGCTCGGCGATAGACTCCTGCAGATGCAGGCCAACAGCACGACCAAACACCACCAGATCCAGCAGCGAGTTGCCGCCCAGACGGTTCGCACCGTGCACGGATACGCAGGCAATTTCGCCAACCGCGAACAAGCCCGGGATCACCACGTCTTCGCCTTTCTCGTTAACGGTCAGCGCCTGGCCGCTCACTTTGGTCGGAATACCGCCCATCATATAGTGGCAGGTTGGGATAACCGGAATCGGCTCTTTCACCGGATCAACGTGAGCGAAGGTGCGGGAGAGTTCAAGGATGCCCGGCAGGCGGGATTCGAGAACCTCTTTACCCAGATGGTCAAGCTTCAGCTTAGCGTGAGGACCCCACGGGCCGTCACAGCCGCGGCCTTCACGGATTTCGATCATGATGGAACGCGCCACCACGTCACGACCGGCCAGGTCTTTCGCATTCGGCGCGTAACGTTCCATAAAGCGCTCGCCGTGTTTGTTCAGCAGATATCCGCCTTCACCACGGCAGCCTTCTGTTACCAGAACGCCTGCGCCCGCGATACCGGTCGGGTGGAACTGCCACATTTCCATATCCTGCACAGGCACGCCCGCACGGATAGCCATACCAACGCCGTCACCGGTGTTGATGTGCGCGTTGGTGGTGGACTGATAAATGCGGCCTGCACCGCCGGTCGCCAGCACGGTGGCATTGGCTTTGAAGTAAACCACTTCACCGGTTTCGATACACAGAGCGGTACAACCGACAACGGCACCATCGGCGTTTTTCACCAGGTCCAGCGCATACCACTCGGAGAAAATCGTGGTGTGGTTTTTCAGGTTCTGCTGGTAAAGCGTGTGCAGCAAAGCGTGACCGGTACGGTCCGCTGCGGCTGCGGTACGTGCCGCCTGCTCACCGCCGAAGTTCTTCGACTGGCCGCCAAACGGACGTTGATAGATGGTGCCATTCTCAAGACGAGAAAACGGCAGGCCCATATGGTCCAGCTCCAGAATCGCTTCCGGACCGGTCTTACACATATATTCGATAGCGTCCTGATCACCGATGTAGTCTGACCCTTTAACGGTGTCATACATGTGCCATTCCCAGTTATCTTCATGGGTATTACCGAGCGCCACGGTGATGCCACCCTGCGCGGAAACGGTATGAGAACGGGTCGGGAAGACTTTAGAGAGCAGCGCACAGGTCTGGCCGCTCTGGGAAATTTGCAGCGCGGCACGCATACCTGCGCCACCTGCGCCGATCACAACAGCATCAAATTCTCTGACTGGCAGTTTCATTACACACCCCACACCACAACAAATCCATAAATGACGTAAACCACCAGCGCCACGACGATGGCGAGCTGCAGCGGCAGGCGAATAGCCAGCGGTTTAACGTAGTCGGTCAACACCTGCCACATGCCGATCCAGGCATGAATCAAGATGGAGAATAAAGCCAGCAGGGTGAAGACTTTGGTGAAAGCGGAAGAGAAGAAACCCGTCCAGACTTCCCAGGTGAGCGAACCGTGGGTCGCGAAGAAACCAACCATGTAGATAATGTACAGAGTCAGAACGATCGCGGTGGCACGTACGAGGATGAAGTCATGTACGCCGTTGCGTCCTAATGCTGAGGCGTTGCTTACCATACGAGGACTCCTGCGAAAAGTGAAAGCACGACAGTAATAACAAAAGAAATATTGGCAGACTTTTTACCTGCTTCGAATGTCTCTTCCAGATAGCCAAAATCCATCATCAGATGGCGAATGCCGACCACGGCGTGATACGCCAGCGCCGTCAGAATGCCCCACATAATGAATTTGACGAAGAAGCCGCTCATGATTGAGCTCGCCGTCTGGAAACCTTCAGGAGAAGAGAGACTGGTGCCCAGTAACCACAACAGGATGCCAACCGCCACAAAAGTGATCACGCCAGAAACGCGGTGGAGGATGGACGCTATCGCCGTTACAGGGAATCGGATCGTTTTCAGATCCAGATTGACAGGTCTTTGTTTTTTCACATTTTTTATCATGAATAACGCCCACATGCTGTTCTTATTGTTTCCTTCCTCCGGTCTGCGTGCGGGTCAGACAGCGTCCTTTCTATAACTGCGCGTCATGTAAAAACTCCATTTCAAGAGCTAAAACGACACATTTCAACGCTGGGTGGCTCGGGATTGCAGGGGTTTCCGGAGACCTGGCGGCAGTATAGGCCGTTCACAAAATCATTACAATTAACCTACATATAGTTTGTCGGGTTTTATGCGGAACAGTGATCAGGGTCACGATAACAACATTATTTTAATTTTTACTCACCTGATTTGACAAATATTAAACATTATTGTTACAACCATCACCTGAAAAGGCATATAATGCGTAAAAGTTATGGGGTCATGCTTTCACCTGACAATAAGTTATGTAACAGTGAGAAAGTATTGACCGATGTAATCTGACAGTGAATAGTGATAGACAGGTTTGAATAATCGGACTGCTAAGACCCTGATTTGCTGTAGTTTCATAGTGCGATGAACGTATGCCCCCGGCGCCCTTTGCTCTGTACCCTGGTTAACCCTCGTGAGCTCGGCGGTGAGCCAAATAACAAACTGGTAACGTCTAACCGCACCCTGAAAGCGAATCCGGCATCCCGCAGTCTTATGTAATAAGGCGCTAAGGAGACCGTAAATGGCTGATACAAAGGCAAAGCTCACTCTCAACGGTGACACTGCTATTGAACTGGACGTGCTAAAAGGTACGCTCGGCGAAGACGTGATTGATATTCGTAGTCTTGGTTCGAAAGGCGTATTTACTTTTGACCCGGGTTTCACCTCCACCGCTTCCTGCGAATCCAAAATCACCTTTATCGACGGTGATGAGGGCATCCTGCTGCACCGCGGCTTCCCTATCGATCAGTTAGCCACTCAGTCTAACTATCTCGAGGTGTGCTACATCCTGCTGAACGGTGAAAAACCGAATCAGGCGCAATACGATGAATTCAAAACCATCGTCACCCGTCACACCATGATCCACGAGCAGATCACCCGTCTGTTCCACGGCTTCCGTCGTGACTCTCACCCAATGGCGGTGATGTGTGGCGTGACCGGCGCGCTGGCAGCGTTCTACCACGACGCGATGGACGTTAATAACCCACGCCACCGTGAAATTGCCGCGTTCCGTCTGCTGTCCAAAATGCCGACCATGGCGGCGATGTGCTACAAATACTCCATCGGCCAGCCATTCGTGTATCCACGCAACGACCTCTCCTACGCGGGCAACTTCCTCAACATGATGTTCTCCACGCCGTGTGAAGAATACGTGGTGAACCCGGTTCTGGAACGCGCTATGGACCGCATTCTTATCCTGCACGCTGACCACGAACAGAACGCTTCAACGTCTACCGTCCGTACAGCAGGCTCTTCAGGTGCTAACCCGTTCGCCTGTATCGCTGCCGGTATCGCTTCCCTGTGGGGGCCGGCGCACGGTGGTGCTAACGAAGCGGCACTGAAGATGCTGGAAGAGATCAGCACCGTTGAGCACATTCCGGAATTCGTCCGTCGTGCGAAAGACAAGAACGATTCGTTCCGTCTGATGGGCTTCGGCCACCGCGTGTACAAAAACTACGACCCGCGTGCCACCGTGATGCGTGAAACCTGCCATGAAGTGCTGAAAGAGCTGGGCACTAAAGATGACCTGCTGCAGGTTGCCATGGAGCTGGAACACATCGCGCTGAACGACCCGTACTTCATCGAGAAGAAACTCTACCCGAACGTGGACTTCTATTCCGGCATCATCCTGAAAGCGATGGGCATTCCGTCCTCTATGTTTACCGTGATCTTCGCGATGGCGCGTACCGTCGGCTGGATTGCACACTGGAACGAAATGCATACCGAAGGCATGAAAATCGCCCGTCCACGCCAGCTGTACACCGGCTATGACAAACGCGAGTTCAGTTCAGACCTGAAGAAGCACTAAGTTTGCATTTAGCAAAATGACTGCCCGGCGGCGCCAAGCTTGCCGGGCCTACAGATTTACTGGAATCTGTTTATTTTGTAGGCCGGGTAAGGCGTAGCTGCCACCCGGCATTTTTATTTCTGGCAGGCAGGACACCAGTAAAACGGTCGTGATGACACCATCGTTCTCTCGATAATCCCACCGCAGCGCTCGCAGGGCTCTCCCTCACGATGGAACACCTTAAAGCGGAACAGCGAGCCATGATGTTTGTTTTCGTCGACCTGCCCACGTGTCTGATACGACAAACGAGGAATAGCCAGCAGCGCATGCGCAAGCCTGTCAATCTGCTGCGCCGTCAGCTCGCTGGCTTTATGCGTCGCCGCCAGTTCGCACTCCCACAGAATTTCCACCCGCAGATAGTTGCCAAGCCCGGCGAGAAAAGCCTGGTCGAGCAGCAATCCGGAAAACTGGCGATTACGGAAAGGTTTCGACAGCAGCCGGGCTTTAACCTCCTCTTCCGTCAGTGACGTATCGAGGACATCCGGCCCGACGCGTTGTAAGAAAGGCTGCGTAGCCAGCTGCTCAGGCGTCAGTATTTCGATATCAGACGCGCTGTAGAGCAGAATCGCTTTCTTCGCAGTTTGCAAACGCACCCGCAATATACGCGTCGTTTGCGGCTCTTCCCCGGCATCCACGACGCGCCAGACGCCGTAAAGCTGATTGTGGCTGTACATCGTCAGCCCGCCAGAAAAGTGCGTCAGCAGCGCCTTACCCCGCGTTTCGATGTGGGTCACGGTTTGCCCCACAAGCTGCACTTCAAACATCTTGAGCGGCGGAAAAGCGAACCATGTTTCGGTGAGGGACTCGCCTTTTATGGCCGCTTCAAGCGTGTCCGCCGCCCGGCGGATCTCCGGTCCTTCCGGCATAACTTGTCCTTATTATTCTCCGTTGAGTCGCCACGCCAGCTGCTCAAAATAACGATGCTGATCGTCGCGCGCTTTCAGTGCTTCTTCGAGAGAGCACTGAACAAAATGTATCGGTCGCCCGAGCGGGATTTGCGCCAGCTGGAACATATCCGCTTCAATAATGCATGCTATACGCGGATAGCCACCTGTAGTCTGCGCGTCATTCATCAGGACGATAGGCTGACCATTGTATGGCACCTGCACCACACCCGGTAACAAACCGTGCGACAACAGTTCGCGATCGGTGGTACGCACCAGCGGCTGTCCTTTCAGACGGTAGCCCATTCGGTTGCTCTGCGGACTGAGTTGCCACGGTGCGCGCCAGAAGTTTTCCTGCGAGGCGGCATCAAACTCATGATATTCCGGCCCCGGCAGCGCGCGAATTCGGTTGCCCCGAAACAGTAATTTCACGCCCTGCGAACCGCTAAACGAGCGTTCTGAAGGAAACACCTTCAGGCTGTCACCATCCTGCAATCGTCGCCCTTCCAGGCCGCCAATCCCCACCTTCAGATCGGTGCTGTACGAACCGAGCACTTTCGGCACGTCAATGCCGCCGGCTACTGCCAGATAGCTGCGAATACCGTACAGCGGATTCTTCATCACCAGCGTTTGCCCGGCCTTGACCGGCAGCCGCCAGCCAGCCCAGACCGGCTTGCCATCGAGCGTGGACTCACAGCCTGCCCCGGTCAGCGCAAACCAGCCATCACGGGTAAACTGGACGCTGAACTGGCCGAGCGTAATTTCAATCGCTGCCGCGTTCGGATCGTTCCCCACCAACAGATTGGCGGTCATCAGCGCAGGCTTATCAAGCGCGCCGCAGCGGCTGACGCCCGACTGGCGCAGACCGTAACGCCCACCGTCCTGTACCGAGGAATAAAGCCCGGAGCGAATAATCTTCAGCATACGCCCTCCTTCTGCGGCACAAATCGGACCGTATCACCAGGCCGGAGTAAAACCGGCTCCGGCTGGCTGGCATCAAACAGCGCCAGCGGCGTATGCCCAATCAGCTGCCAGCCGCCGGGCGTGGCGAGCGGGTAAATGCCCGTAAGCTCACCGCCGATTCCCACGCTGCCCGCAGGCACCTCCACGCGTGGCTCCGCCCGGCGCGGCATAGCCAGTTGCTCCGGTAAACCGCCGAGATAAGCAAAGCCCGGCTGGAAGCCTAAAAACCACACCACATATTCCTGAGATGAATGGAGCTCCACCACCTGTTTCGGCGTGAGGCCGCAGTGCTCAGCCACCAGGGATAAATCCGGCCCCAGCTTGCCGCCGTACACCACGGGGATATCAATCTGGCGGGAATCGGGTTCCAGCACCTCGCTCTCTTCCCACCAGCGCTGGAGCCGCTCGATGGCATCCAGCGCCAGGTTCTGCGGATTGCGCAGGATGACGGTGATGTTGTTCATTCCCGGAATCGCCTCAAGCACTTCCGGATACTCTGGCAAACGCTGGGTAAGCCGCCAGATACGCTTCTGGCTTTCCAGAGTCACCGGTGGTTCAAGCTCCAGAACGACTGCCGTCTCTCCCAGCAGGTAACAACGCGCTCTCTGCACTTTTTCCCTCTCTCATCAGGCCGGGTTAGGGATATCAATAAAAGTGACATCCAGATCGGTGTTTTCGGTCAGCCATTCACTGAGCGCGCGGATGCCGCCCCGTTCGGTCGCGTGGTGGCCCGCCGCATAAAAGTGCAATCCTTGCTCACGCGCAGAATGGATAGTCTGTTCGGAGACTTCACCGGTAATAAACGCATCAACGCCAAAACGCGCCGCACTGTCGATAAAGCCTTGACCACCACCGGTACACCATGCCACGCGGCTGACTTTGTCCGGCCCGGTATCGCCACACCACAGCGGCTTACGTCCCAGGCGCGCTTCAATCCACGAGGCAAACTCGAGCCCAGAAACCGGCATCGACAGTTCGCCCCACGGCACCAGTTGCTCAATGTCACCTTTAATATTGATGCCAAGCAGAGCGGCCAGCTGGGCGTTATTGCCAAGCTCAGGATGCGCATCCAGCGGTAAATGCCAGCCGTATAAGTTGATGTCATTCGCCAGCAGTGTTTTCAGGCGATTGCGCTTCATGCCGCGAATAACCGGCGACTCGTTTTTCCAGAAATAGCCATGATGGACGATCACTGCATCCGCCTGCTGACGAACGGCTTCGTCGAGCAGCGCCTGGCTTGCAGTAACGCCGGTGACGATTTTGCGGATCTCTTCCCGCCCCTCAACCTGTAACCCGTTTGGGCCATAGTCGCTGAACGCGCCGCTGTTCAGTTTCTCGTTAATCAGTTGTTCCAGTTCACTGTTTTTCATCGTCACTCCAGACTTTATTTCGGTACTGAGGGATACCATAGCCGCCCCGCAGCGATACGTCGATAGCAGGCCTGCGACACATTTCATGCGCCCCGAAACCTAGTCGCAAAAATCGCTTAACGACCCACAGCACAATCGTGTATATTTATGCACCAGGACAGCATATAAATTGAGCTTTCATGCTCAAGACCCATGGATAGCATATAAGAAACGAATAATGCGGAATGATTATCTTCTGCACTTCTGGCAAGACTGAGAGCAACATGAAGACACCATCGTCACAACCACGCGCTATCTACTACGTGGTCGCACTGCAAATCTGGGAATACTTTAGCTTTTACGGGATGCGCGCGCTGCTGATCCTGTATCTCACCAACCAGCTGAAATACAACGACAATCATGCCTATGCGCTCTTCAGCGCCTACTGTTCACTGGTGTATGTGACGCCTATTCTCGGCGGCTGGCTGGCGGATAAGGTCCTCGGCAACCGCATGGCGGTGATGATTGGCGCGTTTCTGATGGCCGTGGGGCATCTGGTGCTGGGCGCCAGTGAGATCTCCTCGCTGTTCCTTTATCTGTCACTGGCGATTATCGTTTGCGGCTACGGTTTGTTTAAATCAAACGTCAGTTGCCTGCTTGGCGAACTGTATGAGCCAACCGATCCGCGCCGTGACGGTGGTTTCTCACTGCTGTATGCAGCAGGTAACGTCGGTTCGATCATTGCGCCTATTGCCTGCGGCTACGTGCAGGAAGAGTACAGCTGGGCAATGGGCTTCGCGCTGGCGGCCATCGGCATGCTTGCGGGCCTGGTGATTTTCCTCTGCGGCAATCGCCACTTCAGCCATACCGTGGGCGTCAACAAAGCGGTGCTGAAAAGCAAAAAAATGGCCGTTCCCGTCTGGGGCTGGCTGCTGGCGCTGCTGGTTGTATCACCAGTCATTATTGCTGTGCTGTTCTGGAAAGAGTGGTCCCTGTATGCGCTGATTGTGGCGACCGTGATTGGCCTGGCGATGCTCGGCAAAATCTATAAGAAAGCCGAGAACCAGAAGCAGCGTAAAGAGCTGGGCCTGATTGTAGTACTGACGTTCTTCAGCCTGTTGTTCTGGGCCTTCGCGCAGCAGGGCGGTAGCTCCATCAGCCTTTACATTGACCGCTTCGTGAATCGCACTATTCTCGGCTACGAAGTCCCGACGGCGATGTTCCAGTCGGTTAACGGCTTTGCGGTGATGATGTGTGGCGTGTTCCTCGCCTGGGTGGTGAAGGAGTCGGTAACGGGCAACCGCGCCGTGCGCATCTGGGGGAAATACGCTTTAGGCCTCGGCCTGATGAGCGCAGGCTTCTGTATTCTGACGCTCAGCGCACGCTGGTCTGCGTCCTACGGCCACTCCTCTATGCCGCTGATGATCATTGGCATGGCGGTGATGGGCTTTGCTGAGCTGTTTATCGATCCGGTGGCGATGGCGCAAATTACGCGAATTGAAATTCCGGGCGTCACCGGCGTGCTGACGGGGATCTATATGCTGCTGTCCGGGGCCATCGCTAACTACGCTGCGGGCGTGATTGCGGATCAAACTTCGCAAAGCGCGTTCGATGCGGCTGGTGCCATCAACTACTCCATCAATGCCTATATCGAAGTGTTCAGCCAGATAACCTGGGGAGCGCTTGCCTGCGTTGCCGCTGTGCTGATTATCTGGCTGGGTCATGCGATGAAAGTCCGCTCCCGCCGTCTGGCGCTGGAGTCCTGAGCTTTTCTGGCGGCCTCATAGGCCGCCAGCGTTTCCTGTCGCGCCTGTTTGTGATCCACCATCGGGCGCGGATAATCCAGCTGAACGCTCTCTTTTTCCGCCCATTTCCACGGTTCGTGAATCGCTTTATCCGGTACAGCTTTCAGTTCAGGCAGCCACTGGCGAATAAACTCTCCATCTTTATCGAAGCGTTCACCCTGGGTCGTTGGGTTGAAGATCCTGAAGTATGGCGCTGCGTCGGTGCCCGTTGACGCCGCCCACTGCCAGCCGCCGTTGTTTGCCGCCAGATCGCCATCAATGAGCTGTGACATAAACCAGCGCTCCCCTTCCCGCCAGTCGATAAGCAAATCTTTCACCAGGAAGCTGGCGACGATCATCCGCAGGCGGTTATGCATCCAGCCCGTTTCGTGGAGCTGACGCATTGCCGCATCCACTATCGGATAACCCGTTTTCCCCTGCTGCCAGGCGATCAACGCCTTTTTATCCGGGTTCCACGCGACGTTGTCGGTCCAGGCGATAAACGGCCTGTGGCGACAAAGCTCAGGATGGAAAGTCATCAGATGGCGGTAAAATTCGCGCCAGATAAGTTCGTTAAGCCATACGGCGCCCGGACCGCCTTCCAGCGCCTGAGGACATTCGGCAAGCAAGCGGTGCAGACACTGACGCGGCGAGAGCACGCCGAGCGTCAGGCACGCGGACAAGCGACTGGTGCCTTCAATCGCCGGAAAATCTCTTTTCTCTTCATACTCAGCGGCCTGCTGCTGGCAAAAATGCCTCAGTCTGGCGATGGCCTGTTTTTCATCAGCGGCAAACAGACTCGTATCAAACGGAACCTGAGGATAATTAAGCCTGATATCCACCGGTTCAACTGACTTCTCCTCACGTGGCGCAGGAGCCGCAACGCATTCCGGCAGCCCCTCATTCAGACGACGGAGATACGCATTTTTAAAGGGCGTAAACACTTTATACATCTGATGATTGCCGGTGATCACGCTGCCAGGTGCAAGCATCACGCTGTCGTCAAAACCCTGACACATGACGGTATCCAGCGCTTTCTCCAGCAGCGCATCACGTTTACGCTCATTGATTTCATACTGATAGTTGTAAAAAAGCTGGCTGACCTGATGCTCGTCACACACCTTTTTCACTTCATCAACCGATGCCGCAAAATCCTCCGCCTCGCGACAGATCAGCGGAATATTTTTAAGCGCCAGCTGGCTTTGTAGGGCGTTGAGATGCGCCTGTAAAAATGCTGCCTGCCGGGGAGCCATCTCATGCTCAGCCCACTGCTTCGGCGTGGCGACAAACAGGGCGATAACTTTTGCCTGCGGGTGGCGACAGGCGGCAGCCAGCGCCAGATTGTCATGCAGGCGCAAATCGGCGCGAAACCAGACCAGATGGGTGGGCATAATTCTCCGTTAATGTCCGTAACGTAAACGCAAAGCCTCAGGCCATGGGTCGAAGTAGCGCTGACCGGCCAGATAAGCATCAGGAAATTCAGCCATATAGTGTTTTAACAGCGTGACGGGCGCAAGCAAAGGCTGAGTACCCTGCCGGTATTTGTCGATAAGGTTCGCCAGCTCCTGCCGCTGTCGGCTGTTGAGCTGTTTGCGGAAATAGCCCTGCACGTGCATCAGAACATTAGTGTGATTTCGACGGGTTGCCGGGTGCGCCATCAGGGTCATCAGGCGCTGACGATATTCAATAAACCACTCATCCATCGACGACCACTCAGCTATTCCCGCCACAAAACGGCCCAGCTCCCGGTAGAGCGGCTGCGAATGCGCCAGCAGCAGGAGCTTATAGCGACTGTGAAAAGCCATCAGTTCGCCGCGCGTCAGCCCGCGTTCGCGAAGCGCGTTAAGTTCATGCAATGCATAAATGCGTTCCACAAAGTTCTCGCGAAGCAGAGGATCCTGCAATCGTCCGTCTTCTTCCACCGGCAGCCACGGAAAGGTCTGCATCAGTATTTCGGTATACAGCCCACGGCCCGCTTTACGGTTGTTTTTTCCGTCTGCGTCGTAGACACGAACGCGTTCCATCCCGCAGCTGGGCGAATTTTTACAGACAATGTAGCCACACAGGGTTTCGAAGCGGGCGATGCGTTTGCGGGTGAAATCGTTCATTGCTGCGGTCAAATCGCCTTCACGCTTGTCGCTGAATTGCAGATGGATTTCGCCCTGTTCATCTTTCACCAGCCGCAGCGCAGGCCGTGGAACCGGCAGTCCAATGGCCATTTCCGGACACACCGGTTCAAACGTCACCCACGGGCTCAGTTCGTCCACGGCAAAATTCAGGCGCTTGTGGCCGCCATCGAAACGAACCTTCTCGCCCAATAAACAGGCGCTGATGCCTACCGGGATCTTCTCACTCATACAACACTCCTTTCAGGCATATAGATAAAGTGTAGACGCCAGAATGTAAAAAAGGCCGCACGAGGCGGCCTGGAAGCTACTTGACCAGCGCGTAATCTGACGACACAACCTGAACGAGTTGTTGGTCTGCCGTGAGCATCAACGTGCCAGTAACAATGAACACTACGCAAAGATAGCGTTTCATCATGCGGTCCTTGCAAAGGGCCGCTTCACCGCATTACCACCGGTGACAATCCGGTGAATACAAGTTCCCGTCCCGGGTAGGAACTTTGCGGTCACAAAAACACCTTCCCTGAAACCGGTGCCTGTTTGCGAGACAGCGGGAAGGGCCATCGCTATCATAATGCTTTTCCCACCACAGATAAGGCTGGACAAGGTAGTTTAGGAATATATCAAGATGGCATGCCTTGACGAGCTTTTCAAAGAAGCCCAAAATCGAACCTCCTGGGTAGGAACTAAAAGTATTCCCAACGGACCGCGAATCCTGAGGGCATAAAAAAAACCGCCACGTTTAACCTTGGCGGTTTTTTTATGTTCAGAAATCGGCTTCTGGCTTAGTAGAAATCGCAGGTCGCTTTCTCTGCCTGATCCATCCACACCGGTTTTTCACTGGTTTTCGACCAGACGCGGTGCAGGTAGCTGTAAAAACGCCCGCGATCTTTCCAGAACAGCATCACTGGCAGTGCCACAATGCCCGCCACAACGGCGAAAGCTCGACGCATCAATACAACATGTGCAGGAAACTCTTTGTACATAATCTCTCTCCCCTTTCATGGCCGGCAATCGAGGCCGGTAAATGTGATCTGCTTAAAAGAATACCGTTCTGCGTGTAATTTTACTACTCATCAGACCACTTTTTTTAGGCCGTTTAGTGCTTATTTACACTCTTAATCGTAACTTGGTTACATAAAAGTTAAATTAATACTAACCATTAGTTAATTAATGGCTTTAACCCATTTTTATATTTTTTTTACACTCCGCCTTTCGTTTTTTGCGAAATCTTTGCATCGAAAAACCTACCGTTGCTGCACATCATTAAACACCTGGAGGTGGACTGTGAGTGCAGGCGTGCTAACCGGCATCGTGCTGGTTTTCCTGTTACTGGGCTATCTGGTTTATGCCCTGATCAATGCGGAGGCTTTCTGATGGCTGCGCAGGCTTTTTTACTGATAGCCAGTTTTTTACTGGTGCTTTTCCTTCTGGCAAAACCACTGGGCTCGCTTCTGGCGATGCTTATCGCTAACACCTCTCTTCCTGGCACCGTCACCGTTGAAAAAGGCCTCTGGCGGATACTGGGCATCTCTTCGCAAGAGATGAACTGGCGGCAGTACCTGGTTGCCATTTTGTGGCTCAACATTGCAGGCTTCTTCCTGCTGTTTGCGATGCTAATGTTGCAAGGTTCGCTTCCGCTAAATCCGCAGAAACTCCCCGGTCTGTCGTGGGATCTGGCGATGAACACGGCCATCAGCTTTGTTTCAAATACCAACTGGCAGGCCTACAGCGGCGAAAGCACCCTGAGCTACTTCAGCCAAATGAGCGGACTTGCGGCGCAGAACTTCCTCTCAGCTGCTACCGGGATCGCCGTCGTGTTCGCCTTGATCCGCGGATTCGCCCGCCACAGCACCGACAAACTCGGCAACGCCTGGATGGACATCGTCCGCGTGACGCTGTGGATCCTGCTGCCGCTTTCCTTACTGATTGCGCTGTTTATGATCCAGCAGGGCACATTGCAAAACTTCCTGCCGTATCAGCATTTCACCTCACTTGAGGGCGCGAAAGGGTTGCTGCCGATGGGGCCTGTCGCCTCTCAGGAAGCGATCAAAATGCTCGGCACCAACGGCGGCGGTTTCTTTAACGCCAACTCCAGCCATCCGTTTGAAAACCCGACTGCCTTAACCAACGCCGTGCAAATGCTGGCGATTTTCCTCATCCCCGCAGCGCTCTGTTTCGCCTTCGGTGAGGCGGTGAACGACAAACGTCAGGGCCGCGCCATTTTGTGGGCGATGTCGGTAATTTTTGTGGTTTGCGTGGTGGTGGTGATGTGGGCTGAGCTCAAAGGCAACCCGCATTTCCTGAGCCTGGGCGCTGACAGCGCGGCCAATATGGAGGGCAAAGAGAGCCGTTTCGGCATCCTGCAAAGCAGCCTGTTTGCAGTCATCACCACGGCAGCCTCCTGCGGTGCGGTTAACGCAATGCATGACTCCTTCACCGCGCTTGGCGGCATGGTGCCGATGTGGCTGATGCAGATTGGTGAAGTCGTGTTCGGCGGCGTGGGTTCAGGGCTGTATGGCATGCTGCTGTTCGTTCTGCTGGCGGTGTTTATCGCCGGGCTGATGATTGGCCGTACGCCGGAGTATCTCGGTAAAAAAATCGATGTGCGTGAAATGAAAATGACGGCGCTGGCGATCCTCATCACCCCAGCCCTGGTGCTGCTCGGCACGGCGCTCGCCATGATGACCGAAGCCGGACGCGCCGGGATGTTCAACCCGGGTATTCACGGCTTTAGCGAAGTGCTTTACGCCGTCTCGTCTGCCGCCAACAACAACGGCAGCGCCTTTGCGGGCCTGAGCGCTAACACGCCGTTCTGGAACTGCCTGCTGGCGTTCAGCATGTTCGTCGGCCGCTTTGGCGTAATTATTCCGGTCATGGCGATTGCCGGTTCATTAGTCAGCAAGAAAATTCAGCCCGCCAGCCCCGGCACGCTGCCGACCTGTGGCCCGCTGTTCGTCGGCCTGCTGATTGGTACCGTGATTTTAGTCGGCGCCCTGACCTTTATTCCTGCCCTGGCGTTAGGCCCGGTCGCAGAACATCTCTCTTCTTTATAAGCACGCTGGAGACACGTTTTATGAGTCGCAAGCAAACGGCAATTTTTGAACCGGCCCTGGTTCGCCCGGCCCTGCTGGATGCCGTGAAAAAACTGAGTCCAGCCGTTCAGTGGCACAACCCGGTGATGTTTATCGTCTGGCTGGGCAGCGTGCTGACCACCCTGCTCGCCGTGGCGATGGCGATAGGGAAACTGCCCGGCAGCGCGGGCTTCACCGCCGCAGTCAGCGTCTGGCTTTGGTTTACCGTGCTGTTCGCCAACTTTGCCGAAGCGCTGGCGGAAGGTCGCAGTAAAGCCCAGGCCAACAGCCTGAAAGGGATCCAAAAGACCACCTTCGCCCGCAAGCTGCGCGAGCCCAAATATGGCTCGCAGGTGGATCATGTTCCGGCAGACGATCTGCGCAAAGGCGACATCGTCCTGGTGGAAGCGGGCGATATTATCCCTTGCGATGGCGAAGTGATTGAAGGCGGTGCCTCCGTCGATGAAAGCGCGATCACCGGGGAGTCCGCCCCGGTTATTCGCGAATCCGGCGGTGATTTCGCCTCGGTCACCGGCGGGACGCGCATTCTCTCCGACTGGCTGGTTATCCAGTGCAGCGTCAACCCGGGCGAAACCTTCCTCGACAGGATGATTGCGATGGTGGAAGGCGCACAGCGTCGTAAAACCCCCAACGAAATCGCCCTGACCATTCTGCTGGTCGCGCTGACCATCGTGTTCCTGCTGGCAACCGCTACGCTGTGGCCATTCTCCGCCTATGGCGGCGCAGCGGTCAGCGTTACGGTACTGGTGGCGCTGCTGGTATGCCTGATCCCAACCACCATTGGCGGCCTGCTGTCCGCCATCGGCGTGGCCGGAATGAGCCGGATGCTCGGTGCCAACGTGATTGCCACCAGCGGACGCGCCGTGGAAGCGGCGGGCGATATCGACGTGCTGCTGCTCGATAAAACCGGCACCATCACCCTCGGCAACCGTCAGGCATCTGAGTTTTTACCTGCCCCTGGCGTGGATGAGAAAACGCTGGCGGATGCCGCCCAGCTGGCGTCACTGGCGGATGAAACGCCGGAAGGTCGCAGCATTGTGATTCTGGCCAAGCAGCGTTTCAACCTCCGCGTTCGCGACGTTCAGGAGCTGCAGGCGACGTTCGTACCGTTCACCGCCCAGACTCGCATGAGCGGCATCAACATCCACGATCGCTCCATCCGTAAAGGTTCTGTCGATGCGATTCGTCGCCACGTAGAGGCCAATAACGGCCACTTCCCTGCGCAGGTAGATGCGCTGGTCGAAAGCGTAGCACGCCTGGGCGGAACGCCGCTTGTCGTGGTTGAAGGTGCAACGGTGCTGGGCGTCATTGCCCTGAAGGATATCGTCAAAGGCGGTATCAAAGAGCGCTTCGCCCAGTTGCGCAAGATGGGCATCAAAACGGTCATGATCACCGGTGACAACCGCCTGACCGCCGCCGCCATTGCCGCTGAGGCGGGCGTGGATGATTTCCTTGCGGAAGCCACGCCAGAAGCCAAGCTGGCGCTGATTCGTCAGTACCAGGCTGAAGGTCGCCTGGTCGCAATGACAGGAGACGGCACCAACGATGCGCCCGCGCTGGCGCAGGCCGACGTGGCGGTCGCAATGAACTCGGGCACCCAGGCGGCGAAAGAAGCAGGAAACATGGTCGACCTCGACTCCAACCCGACCAAGCTGATTGAGGTGGTGCATATTGGCAAACAGATGCTGATGACCCGCGGCTCGCTGACCACCTTCAGTATTTCCAACGACGTGGCGAAGTATTTCGCCATTATCCCGGCAGCCTTTGCTGCCACCTATCCACAGCTTAATGCGCTTAACGTAATGCACCTGCACTCCCCTGCCTCGGCGATCCTGAGCGCGGTGATCTTCAATGCCCTGATCATCGTGTTTCTGATCCCGCTGGCGCTGAAGGGCGTGAGCTATAAACCGCTGTCGGCAGCGGCAATGCTGCGTCGCAACCTGTGGATTTATGGCCTCGGTGGCCTGCTGGTGCCGTTCATCGGCATTAAAGTGATTGACCTTCTGCTGACGCTGTTCGGTCTGGTTTAAGAGGAAATAAACATGGCAACTTTACGCCCTGCTCTGGTCGTGCTGATCTTTCTGACCCTGATAACCGGCGGCGTTTATCCGCTATTGACGACGGCGCTCGGACAATGGTGGTTTCACGACCAGGCGAATGGCTCACTGATTTTGCAGAGTAATGAGATACGCGGTTCGCGCCTGATTGGTCAGCCGTTTTCTGCCCCAGGTTATTTTCACGGCCGCCCTTCCGCCACCGCCAATAGCCCCTATAATCCAGAAGCGTCCGGCGGCAGCAATCTGGCGGGCAGCAATCCCGAGCTGGATAAAGCGGTGGCCGCACGCGTGGCGCAGCTGCGTGAGGAGAATCCGCAGGCTGACGCAAAAGTGCCCGTCGAACTGGTGACCACCTCCGCGAGCGGGCTGGATTACAGCCTCACGCCGCAGTCCGTCATCTGGCAAATTCCGCGCGTGGCGAAGGCACGAAACCTCTCCGTCGAAGCGCTGACGAAGCTGGTCGAAGAGCGCACGCAGCAGCCTCTGGTGAACTTTATCGGTCAGCCCGTGGTGAACATTGTTGAACTGAATATGGCGCTGGATGGCCTGAACCAACCCTAAGGATTGAGCATGACCGACGAGCCCTTGCGCCCGGACCCCGACCGCCTGCTGGAGCAATCTGCCGGCTGGCATCGGGGTAAACTGAAAGTCTTTTTCGGCGCCTGCGCGGGCGTCGGGAAAACCTACGCTATGCTCAGCGAGGCGCAGCGCTTGCGGGCGCAGGGGCTCGATATCCTGGTTGGCGTGGTGGAAACCCACGGTCGGCAGGAAACCGCCGCCCAGCTTAACGGCCTCGCCACCCAACCGCGAAAACGCATTCACTCTCGCGGCAGGCAGATCGAAGAGTTCGATCTTGATGCCGCCCTCGCCCGTCGACCAGCCTTAATTCTGATGGACGAGCTGGCTCATACCAATGCGCCAGGCTCGCGTCATCCCAAACGCTGGCAGGACGTGGACGAACTGCTCGAAGCCGGGATCGACGTGTTCACCACCGTTAACGTTCAGCATCTCGAAAGCCTGAATGACGTGGTGAGCGGCGTCACCGGTATTAAGGTGCGTGAAACCGTTCCCGATCCCTTTTTCGATTCTGCCGACGAAGTGGTGCTGGTCGACCTGCCGCCGGATGATCTGCGTCAGCGCCTCCATGAAGGCAAGGTGTACATCGCAGGTCAGGCCGAACGGGCGATTGAGCACTTCTTCCGTAAAGGCAACCTGATCGCCCTGCGTGAACTGGCGCTGAGACGGACAGCTGACCGCGTGGACAATCAGATGCGCGCCTGGCGCGATCGCCAGGGCGAGGAAAAAGTCTGGCATACCCGTGATGCCATTCTGCTGTGCGTCGGGCATAGCGGCGGGAATGAAAAACTGGTTCGCACCGCTGCGCGTCTGGCCGCCAAATTCGGCACGGCCTGGCACGCAGTGTATGTCGAAACGCCCGGTCTTCACCGTTTGCCTGAAAACCAACGGCGCAATATTCTGTCGGCTTTACGTCTGGCTCAGGAATTAGGCGCAGAAACCGCCACTCTCTCCGACCCGGCAGAAGACAAAGCCATTCTGCGCTATGCCCGCGAACACAACCTCGGCAAAATCATTATTGGCCGCCGCAGCCAGCGCCGCTGGTGGAGTCGTGAATCCTTTGCCGACAGGCTCGCCCGCCGCGCCCCGGATCTCGATCTGGTGATCGTCGCGCTGGAAGAGAATGCAACCGGCAACACTGCCCGCAGCACGGACAGCCGTCCGTGGTTAGACCGTTGGCGCGTACAGCTTCGCGGCTGCGTCGTTGCCGTAGCGCTCTGTGCTTTCATCACCCTTTTCGCCAGCCATTTCATGATGGCGTTTGAAGCCGCTAACCTGGTGATGATCTACCTGCTGGGTGTGGTTATCGTGGCGCTGTTTTACGGGCGCTGGCCGTCTGTGCTGGCGACCATTCTCAACGTCATCAGCTTTGATCTGTTCTTTGTCGCCCCACGCGGCACGCTCGCCGTGTCTGACGTGCAGTACATCCTGACCTTCGGCGTGATGCTGACCGTCGGGCTGGTGATCGGTAATCTGACCGCCGGAGTACGCTACCAGGCCCGCGTGGCACGCTATCGGGAACAGCGCACTCGGCATCTGTATGAGATGTCGAAGGCGCTGGCAACCGGGCGTACGCAGCAGGATATTGCCCGCACCAGCGAACAATTTATTCATTCCACCTTTCATGCCCGTAGCCAGGTCCTGTTGCCCAATGCCGAAGGCCATCTTCACGGCCTGACCGACGGTAATGGCATTACGCCATGGGATGAGGCCATCGCGCGCTGGAGCTACGATAAAGGCCAGCCCGCAGGCGCAGGCACCGATACGCTGCCCGGCGTGCCTTACCTGATCCTGCCGCTGAAAACGGCTGAGAAAACGCACGGCGTGGTGGTGGTGGAACCGGGCAACCTGCGCCAGCTGATGATCCCCGAACAGCAGCGCCTGCTGGAAACCTGTACGCTGCTGGTCGCCAGCGCCCTGGAGCGTCTCGCGCTGACCGCCAGTGAAGAACAATCCCGCCTGGCGAGTGAACGGGAAAGCCTCCGCAACTCCCTGCTGGCGGCACTTTCTCACGACCTGCGCACGCCGCTCACCGTTCTGTTCGGCCAGGCAGAAATATTGACTCTCGACCTGGCGACGGAAGGTTCAAAGCACGCCCCCCAGGCCAATGAAATTCGCCAGCACGTGCTCAACACTACCCGCCTGGTGAATAACCTGCTGGATATGGCACGTATTCAGTCCGGCGGCTTCAATCTGCGCCGGGAGTGGCTCACGCTGGAGGAAGTCGTCGGCAGCGCTATCCGTACCCTCGAGATGGGGCTTGGCGGTCGTCATATCGAGCTGGCGCTTGGCAACCCGCTCACCCTGATTCACGTTGACGGCTCCCTGTTTGAACGCGTGCTGATCAATCTGCTGGAAAATGCGGTGAAGTATGCTGGCCCTTCCGCCACCATCGGCATTTCCGCAAAGGCTCAACCGGCACTGTTGCAGCTTGAGGTCTGGGATTCTGGCCCTGGTATCCCCGCTGGTCAGGAACAGGCAATCTTTGCTAAATTCTCCAGAGGCCACAAAGAGTCGGCCATTCCGGGCGTCGGGCTCGGACTGGCGATTTGTCAGGCTATCGTCGACGTGCACGGCGGCGAGCTGAGCGCACATAATCGCCCGGAAGGCGGGGCAAGCTTTGTCATCACGCTGCCACTGGACGCGCCCCCGGAACTGGATGAACTTCCCGAGGAACTGTGATTAACGTACTGATCGTTGAAGATGAACAGGCTATTCGCCGCTTTCTGCGCAGCGCGCTGGAGGGCGACGGCCTGCGGGTATTTGAGGCAGAAACGCTACAGCGCGGCCTGCTGGAGGCCGCCACGCGCAAGCCGGACCTGGTCATTCTGGATTTAGGCTTGCCGGACGGCGACGGCATCGAGTTCATCCGTGATTTTCGTCAGTGGAGCCAGGTGCCGGTCATTGTCCTTTCGGCCCGCGCTGAAGAAACCGACAAAATCACCGCACTGGATGCGGGCGCAGACGACTATCTCAGCAAACCGTTCGGCATTGGCGAATTGCAGGCCCGACTGCGCGTCGCCCTGCGCCGTCACGGTAGCGCGGAACAGCAGCAGCCGGAGATTGCATTTGCTGATATTCAGGTCGATCTGGTTAATCGCCGCATAGTGCGGGGCAGCGAAGAGATTCACCTGACGCCCATCGAATTTCGCCTGCTGGCGGTGCTGCTGAACAACCACGGAAAAGTGCTCACCCAGCGCCAGCTGCTGGGCCAGGTCTGGGGCCCAAACGCCGTGGAGCACAGCCACTATCTGCGGATATATATGGGGCATTTACGCCAGAAGCTGGAGGCCGACCCGGCAAGGCCAAAGCATCTTCTCACTGAAACCGGGATTGGGTACCGGTTTATGCTTTAATTTTTCTGCTTATTTTATCTGATACCGTGAATAGTTATTCACGGTATCAATTCGCTCATCTAACTTTATTTCCCCTCTGATTCACTCCGCCATTTGGATATTATTTCCGTCGTAAATTATATTCACGAATAAAACACACACAATCCATTTACAACAAACAAACAAATCAGCATTTAATCCCAACAACATCCGATAATAGCAGCATATCTTGCCGCTTTATTCACTTAATGGTGATCGCCTTCACAGAATCCTTTTCGTTTGCAGATAAACTACCTGCGCTTTCACACATTTATGAAGGTATTTATTATGGAAAACAATAACCGAATTATGCCGCACATCCGGCGAACAACGCATATTATGATGTTTGCCCACCGCAATAGCTTCGACTTTCACTTCTTTAACGCCCGATAGTCTTCTGACGTCGGGCGCTCAGCATACAGGTCTTTCCTGACTCCCTGAACCGACAGGCTTTTTCCTGCCGCCCGCTGCGCTCACCCTGATAAACCCTGCATTTCCGGCAACCGGGCCGGAGGGATTTATATTATCCGAATATGTCCTGCCCTGATTTTATTATCAGCGGACAGCTATGGCTTATTCACCGGAGCATTCAGTTTCCTTTCCCGGAAGCTGAGGGCCTGCTATTTCCTGAAATTAAAGAGATGAAAAATGTCTGAATTAAAAATTGCCGTCAGCGCTTCCTGCCCTGATTGTTTCACAACCACACGCGCTATTATTGACACCCACGGAACTAAATTTATTGATGTCGCCGCCGCGGTATTATCCCTTAACGATATTGCAGAGGGAAAACTCGACGATATTGCAGCGACGGGCTATAACCTGCCGGTGTTTATCGCCATTAATAAAGAAGAGATCGTGCCTGCGGAAACGCTGGCCCGCATTCATGGCGTCTTTGAGCACGATGAAGCTCGTAGCGAATTCTACGGCCGCCAGCTGGAAGCCGCAGCAAACAAATACGAAACCCAACTTCGTCCGCCGTTTTTCCGCGCGCTGGTCGACTACGTCAACCAGGGCAACAGCGCATTCGACTGTCCGGGGCATCAGGGCGGAGAATTTTTCCGTCGTCATCCGGCAGGTAACCAGTTTGTAGAGTACTTTGGCGAGACGCTGTTTCGTTCAGACCTCTGCAACGCTGACGTGGCGATGGGCGACCTTCTCATCCACGAGGGCGCGCCGTGCGTGGCGCAGCAGCATGCGGCGAAAGTCTTTAATGCCGATAAAACGTACTTCGTTCTCAACGGGACATCTTCCTCAAACAAAGTGGTGCTTAACGCGCTGCTGACGCCAGGTGATTTGGTGCTGTTTGACCGTAATAATCACAAATCTAACCACCACGGCGCGCTGTTGCAGGCGGGTGCCACGCCGGTGTATCTGGAAACCGCCCGTAATCCCTACGGCTTTATTGGCGGCATCGACGCCCACTGCTTTGAAGAGCGCTATCTGCGGGAGCTGATTAGCGAAGTTGCCCCGCAGCGAGCCCGTGAAGCCCGGCCGTTCCGCCTGGCGGTTATTCAGTTGGGCACCTACGACGGCACCATTTATAACGCCCGCCAGGTGGTCGATAAGATTGGGCATCTGTGCGACTACATTTTGTTTGATTCAGCGTGGGTCGGCTACGAGCAGTTTATTCCAATGATGGCCGACTGCTCGCCGCTTCTGCTGGAGCTGGATGAAAACGATCCGGGGATCATGGTGACTCAGTCCGTGCATAAGCAGCAGGCTGGCTTCTCGCAAACCTCGCAAATCCACAAAAAAGACAGCCACATTAAGGGTCAGTCTCGCTACGTGCCGCATAAAAGGATGAACAACGCCTTTATGATGCACGCCTCCACCAGCCCGTTCTATCCGCTGTTTGCCGCCCTGGACGTTAACGCCAAAATGCATGAAGGCCAGAGCGGGCGCAACATGTGGATGGATTGCGTCACCAACGGCATTGAAGCCCGTAAATTGATTCTTGAAAACTGTCATCATCTTCGCCCGTTTGTTCCGCCGGTCGTTGATGGCAAACCCTGGCACGCTTATCCGACAGAAGAGATTGCTAACAACCTGTATTTCTTCCATTTCGTTCCGGGCGAGCGCTGGCATGCATTTGAAGGCTATGCAGAGAATCAGTATTTCGTCGATCCGTGCAAACTGCTGCTGACCACGCCGGGCATCAACACCGCCAGTGGCGAGTATGAAGATTTCGGCGTTCCGGCGACCGTACTTGCCAACTTCCTGCGTGAAAACGGCGTGATCCCAGAGAAGTGCGATCTCAACTCCATTCTGTTCCTGCTGACGCCTGCCGAAGACATGGCCAAGCTGCAGCAGCTGGTTGCGCTGCTGGTGCGTTTTGAAAAACTGCTCGATGAAGATGCCCCTCTTCAGGAAGTGCTGCCTTCGCTTTACCGGCAGCACGAACAGCGCTACGCCGGGTACAGCCTGCGCCAGCTGTGCCTGGAAATGCATCAGCTTTACGCGCGGCATGACGTGAAGCAGCTGCAAAAAGAGATGTTCCGCAAAGCGCATTTCCCACAGGTTAGTATCGATCCTCAGAGTGCTAACTACGCCTACCTGCGCGGTGAAGTCGAACTGGTCTCTTTGCCGCAGGCGGAGGGCAGAATTGCTGCCGAAGGCGCGCTCCCTTATCCACCGGGTGTGCTGTGCGTGGTACCGGGTGAAATCTGGAGTGGTGCCGTTCTGCGCTATTTCACCGCTCTGGAGGAAGGCATCAATCTGCTGCCCGGCTTCGCACCGGAGCTACAAGGGGTTTACATCGCAGAAGTGGATGGCCGCAAACAGGTATGGTGCAACGTCATTAAAACGCGTAACGCCCACCAGCCGCTGCTGAAAGGGGAAACATTATGAGTAAATCTAACAAGATGGGAGTCGTTCAGCTCACCATCCTGACCATGGTTAACATGATGGGCTCAGGGATAATCATGCTGCCGACCAAGCTCGCCGAGGTTGGCACCATCTCAATCATCTCCTGGCTAGTGACCGCGGTTGGCTCCACGGCGCTGGCATGGGCCTTCGCGAAATGCGGGATGTTCAGCCGTAAATCCGGCGGCATGGGCGGCTATGCGGAGTACGCTTTTGGCAAATCCGGCAACTTTATGGCCAATTACACCTACGGCGTGTCGCTGCTGATTGCCAACGTGGCGATTGCCATTTCCGCCGTGGGCTACGGCACCGAACTGTTCGGCGTCACGCTGAGCCCGTTGCAGATTGGGCTCGCCACTATTGGCGTGCTGTGGCTGTGCACCATTGCCAACTTTGGCGGCGCGCGCATCACCGGCCAAATCAGCAGCGTGACCGTATGGGGTGTGATCATTCCTGTGGTCGGCCTCTGCGTCATTGGCTGGTTCTGGTTCAGCCCGACGCTCTACGTTGAGTCCTGGAACCCGCACCACGTTCCGTTCTTTAGCGCAGTAGGCTCTTCTATTGCAATGACGCTCTGGGCGTTTCTCGGTCTGGAATCTGCCTGTGCCAATACCGACGTGGTAGAAAACCCGGAACGCAACGTACCGATTGCCGTGCTCGGCGGCACGCTCGGAGCAGCGGTGATTTATATCGTTTCCACCAACGTTATCGCCGGGATTGTGCCCAACAGCGATCTGGCAAACTCCACTGCTCCATTCGGGCTGGCATTTGCGCAGATGTTCACCCCGGAAGTGGGCAAAGTCATCATGGGGTTGATGGTGATGTCGTGCTGCGGCTCTCTGCTTGGCTGGCAGTTCACCATCGCGCAGGTGTTCAAATCCTCGGCGGATGAAGGCTACTTCCCGAAAATATTCTCTCGCCTCTCCCGCGCTGAAGCGCCGGTTCAGGGGATGCTGGCGATTGTCGTCATCCAGTCAGGTCTGTCGCTGATGACCATTAGCCCGTCGCTGAATAACCAGTTCAACGTGCTGGTCAATCTGGCGGTGGTGACCAACATCATTCCTTATATTCTGTCGATGGCAGCGCTGGTTATTATTCAGAAAGTGGCAGAGGTCGCGCCGGGTAAAGCGAAAGCAGCGAATGCGGTGGCGTTTCTTGGGGCGATGTACAGCTTCTATGCGCTCTACTCGTCAGGTGAAGAAGCGATGCTGTATGGCGCGATCGTGACCTTCCTGGGCTGGACGCTCTACGGGCTGGTGTCGCCTCGTTTTGAGCTGACCAATAAACACGGCTGAAACATGCCCGGTGGAGCTTGCGCTTACCGGGCCTGCCAATCAGCATGACTCTGCAGGCCGGGCAAACGAACTGCCCCCGGCATAAAAAAATGGCCCGGAAGCGCTAACGCTGGCCGGGCCTGTTTCATTGCTGAACGTCAGGCGTTCTTCAGCACTTCGCTGACAATCTCTACCGCTTCTTTCTCAATCAGCTTACGGTGTTCCGCACCGAGGAAGCTTTCGCAATAGATTTTGTACGCATCTTCCGTACCGGAAGGACGCGCCGCAAACCAGCCGTTTTTGGTCATCACTTTCAGGCCGCCAATGGAGGCACCGTTGCCCGGCGCAGCCGTCAGACGAGCGGTGATCGGGTCACCCGCCAGGGTATCGGCGCTGACCATTTCAGGGGAAAGTTTTGACAGCGCGGCTTTCTGCGCAGAGGTTGCCGATGCCTGTAAACGGTTGTAGCTTGGCGCACCGAAGCGATCAGCGAGTTCGTCGTAATGCTGCTGCGGGTTCTTGCCGGTGACCGCGGTGATTTCCGCCGCCAGCAGGCACATGATGATACCGTCTTTGTCAGTCGACCACGGCGTGCCGTCAAAACGCAGGAACGACGCGCCCGCACTCTCTTCGCCGCCGAAGCCGAAGCTGCCGTCGAACAGACCGTCAACGAACCATTTGAAACCTACCGGCACTTCCACCAGCTTGCGGCCCAGGTCTTCCACCACGCGGTCAATCATCGCAGACGATACCAGCGTTTTGCCGACGGCAACGTCCTTGCCCCACTGTGGACGATGCTGGAACAGGTAGTTGATGGCAACAGCCAGATAGTGGTTTGGATTCATCAGACCCGCGGGGGTCACAATGCCGTGACGGTCATAATCCGGATCGTTGGCGAAGGCCAGATCGAATTTTTCACGCAGCGCCAGCAGGCCCGCCATCGCGCACTCTGAGGAGCAGTCCATGCGGATTGCGCCATCTTTATCGAGGTGCATAAAGCGAAAGGTCTGATCGACGTGATCGTTAACGATGGTCAGATCGAGCTTGTAGAACTCAGCAATACGCTTCCAGTATTCAATCCCGGAACCGCCCAGCGGATCAACGCCCAGCTTCAGGCCGGCTTTCTGAATCGCTTTGATATCGACGATATCCGCCAGCCCTTCAATGAACGGCTGCACCAGATCCTGTTCTTTAATGTGGCCGGACGCATAAGCCGCATCCAGAGAGAGACGCTTCACGCCCTTCAGGCCATCGGCCAGCAGCGCGTTGGCACGGTCTTCCACCACTTTGGTCACGTTGGTATCAGCCGGGCCACCGTTAGGCGGGTTATATTTAATGCCGCCATCTTCCGGCGGGTTGTGCGATGGCGTGATAACGATCCCGTCCGCCTGCGCGCCGCCCTTCTTATTATGAACCAGGATAGCGTTAGAGATGGCAGGGGTTGGCGTGTAGCCGTTATTTTCCTGCACGATCACGTCGACACCGTTAGCCGCCAGCACTTCCAGTACGGAAATGATCGCCGGCTCTGACAGCGCGTGGGTATCCTTACCTACGTAGCACGGTCCGGTGACGCCATTTTTGGCACGCTCTTCCGCAATCGCCTGGGCAATCGCCAGAATATGCGGTTCGTTGAAGCTATGACGACCTGCACTTCCACGGTGGCCGGAGGTACCGAATTTCACCGCGTGTTCTGCGTTACCCACTTCCGGCTTCAGCACGTAGTACTGAGACGTCAGCTGGGCGACATTGATCAAATCACTCTGTTGTGCAGGCTGGCCTGCACGGGGATGAGTTGCCATTGCCTGGTCCTTCTTATGCAAGGGTTAGATAGTGCCGCAAACCTTCTCAATCAGCTCCGCAGGGAACTGCATTGACTGCATGATGTGCTCCACCATGCTGCATTTACGACCGGTATTGGTATTGGTGATCACCCAGTATGGGGTTTCAGGCACTTGCTTAGGCTTGGTCTGGTTGCCGTTTTTCAGCAGCGTCGCTTCATCGGGAGCGAAATAGACGCGCGTGCGCCCGTGCAGCGACTCTGTGGCCTCGGCAAATGCTTTGTTGTCTAAGGAGTAAAGTGTAGTCAGCACCAGCAGGAAGCGGTTGACCGCTTTTTTCTGCTCGGCGTATTCATCAGAAAGGAGCAGTTCACGCACGGCGCGGACGTTGTCCTTAGGAGAAGAGGCTTTTTTCACCGCCGCCGCAACGACCGGCGCAGCGCTCGGGGCCGGGGTCTCTTTGACAACGGGGGCTGCACTCTGGGCTACGGCAGAAATTTTCAGCATGCGCCGTAAAATGTCGGATGCGCTCTCGCCAATGTGCTTAGTGTGGCTGGCAATAAAGCCATAGAGTTCGTCATCAACTTCGATCGTTTTCATCTTAATCCAGTGATATTTCTTTGCTGAATACAAGTCGTTGGGATTATAGGGACAAAACCCAACAGCGGATAGCGTGTCGGCAAAAACTCAGACGACTACTGAGTGTTGCAGCCGGGCGGCAGAATGTTCAACATGATACCCTAACCCGACGTAGCGAAAAAAAGAACTTTGCCATGAAATTAAACAGCCGAGCGCAATCTGCACAAAACCAGCACACTAATTCTCCCATCGTCCTCGTTCACGGCCTTTTTGGCAGCCTGGACAACCTCGGGATCCTCGCCCGCGACCTGGTTACCGACCACGATATTTTGCAAGTCGACATGCGCAACCATGGCTTGTCGGAAAGAAGCCCGGACATGAACTATCCGGCAATGGCTCAGGATTTACTTGATACGCTGGATGCTCACGATATTGAGCAGGCCACGCTGGTTGGGCACTCCATGGGCGGCAAAGCGGTGATGGCGTTTACCGCCCTGGCACCGGAACGCGTGGGAAAACTGGTGGCTATCGACATTGCGCCAGTGGATTATCAGGTGCGTCGTCACGATGAAATTTTTGCCGCGATTAACGCGGTGACGGAAGCGGGCGTTTCCACACGACAGCAGGCCGCCGAAGTAATGCGGCAGCATATAAAGGAAGAAGGCGTGGTTCAGTTCCTGTTGAAGTCCTTCGTCGATGGCGCATGGCGCTTTAACGTGCCGGTTTTGTGGGATCAGTATCCGCATATTGTCGGCTGGGAGACGATTCCGGCCTGGGACCACCCTGCCCTGTTTATTGCAGGCGGAAATTCTCCGTACGTCACCACCGAGTATCGCGACACGCTGCTGGCACAATTCCCGCAGGCTCGTGCACACGTGATTGCCGGTGCCGGACACTGGGTTCACGCTGAAAAACCGGACGCGGTACTGCGCGCTGTTCGCCGCTATCTGGCGGAATGATTAAAATCCGAGCAAGCAAGCGCCATTGTGGCTCCCGGCGTTGGCGTGGGGGGTTCGCTGATGTATGATTGCGCGCTATCTGCGCCGGGCCTGTCGTCCGGCGGCTTGTTTCCCCGAAGTCACTCTGAATCATGGCAAAAGAACAAACGGACCGAACGACATTAGATTTGTTCGCAAACGAGCGTCGCCCGGGAAGGCCGAAAACCAATCCGCTCTCGCGCGACGAACAGTTACGCATTAATAAGCGTAATCAGCTGAAGCGCGACAAAAGCAATGGTCTCAAGCGCGTTGAGCTAAAGCTCAATCACGAAGCGGTCGATGCGCTCAACGAGCTGGCTGAAGCCAGAAACATGAGCCGCAGCGAGCTGATTGAAGAAATACTGATGCATCAGTTGGCTGCGTTGCGAAGCCAGAAACTCGTCTGAAAATCCGACAAAAAATCACTTTCATGTAGCAGAGAGTGCAGTCCGGCGCAATTGCGGTTCCCGCGCCCTTCTCCTCCTGCTATCATTGCCTTTATCTGTGGGCAACATTCCACCATCATTTCATTACGTTTCAAGAGGTTATTTTACTCATGGCAATTACAGGCATTTTCTTCGGCAGCGACACCGGCAATACCGAAAATATCGCGAAGATGATTCAGAAGCAGCTTGGTAAAGATGTAGCTGAAGTGCATGACATTGCCAAAAGCAGCAAAGAAGATCTTGAAGGCTTCGATATTCTGCTGCTGGGTATCCCGACCTGGTACTACGGTGAAGCACAGTGTGACTGGGACGACTTCTTCCCGACGCTGGAAGAGGTAGACTTCAACGGCAAACTGGTGGCCCTGTTCGGCTGCGGCGACCAGGAAGATTACGCAGAATACTTCTGTGATGCGCTCGGCACCATCCGCGACATCATCGAACCACGCGGCGCAACCATCGTCGGCCACTGGCCAACGGCGGGTTATCATTTCGAAGCGTCTAAAGGCCTGGCCGATGACGATCACTTTGTGGGCCTGGCCATCGACGAAGACCGTCAGCCGGAGCTGACCGCTGAGCGCGTTGAAAAGTGGGTTAAGCAGATTTCTGAAGAGCTGCACCTCGAAGAGATCAAAAACGCCTGATAAACGTACGGCGCAGCGCTCAGGTTGCGCCGTATTAGCGATAAGTTCCGTAAAATTAATAGATAAAAGCAATCAAATTAATCGCTACAAATTTTTAACTTTTGAGCACATGTCTGTACAATGTCAGCTGTTTTAACGAGGTCGGATGTTTCGCTTTGCAGATGATGCCTCGTTTCTGAAAAGCATACTTTGCTCAGGGTTTGCAGTTTTCATTTAGACTTCGCAGTTCTATAATGAGACGCATTATCCTGAATTCATTCTTAGTAATACTTCCAATAAGGAAGTGTATCGCCTAGCAACAGGACTGATTCCGCATGACTGACAACAATATCGCATTAAAGAAGGCAGGCCTGAAAGTCACGCTTCCGCGTCTTAAAATTCTGGAAGTGCTTCAGGAGCCGGACAATCACCATGTCAGTGCGGAAGACCTCTATAAGCGCCTGATCGATATGGGCGAGGAAATTGGTCTGGCAACGGTTTATCGCGTTCTGAACCAGTTCGACGATGCCGGAATTGTCACCCGCCACAACTTCGAAGGCGGTAAATCTGTTTTCGAACTGACTCAGCAGCATCACCACGATCACCTGATCTGCCTCGACTGCGGCAAGGTTATCGAATTCAGTGATGACTCGATTGAAGCACGCCAGCGCGAAATCGCCACCCGACACGGCATTCGTCTGACTAACCACAGCCTTTATCTTTACGGCCACTGCGCTGAAGGCGACTGCCGCGAAGATGAACACGCCCACGACGCCGCCGATAAATAATCGACGCTCGTGCAAAAGCAAAAGCCAACCTGACGGTTGGCTTTTTTTATGGGCATATTTTGGGGCAAAAACAGAGTTGAAATAAGGCTTACGGCGCGGGGGTATTGTTGCTGCGAATTTCCTGCCAGATTTTATCGCAGCGCGCCTTCACTGCCTGATCGTTACCCGTACGGGTCGCCTGGATACACTGCTGATAATCCAGCGTGCGCACCGTTTCCTGTTCGGCAAACTGCTTGTGCTCCTTCTCCTGCTTCAGCACATCCAGCACGCTTTGGCAGGCTTCAATCTTATCCGGATTGCCTTCCGCGGTATTAATACAGGCGCTGTAGGCGGCTTTCAGCTTGCTGTCTTCTTTCGGTGCCTGCGGCTGTGCACAAGCCACCAGCCCGGACGCCATAATCGCGACGAGAATCAATTTTTTCATGATACGACCTCATGGTTACGCGGCAGGCATCGTGCCCGCCGCGTCGCTTATCAGAAGATGGTGAACGGAGCGATAACGATGAATTTCACGTCGCGCTCATCCTGGAACATGTTGCCGTAGCCACCGCCCCAGCTTGGGATATCTGAATGGTTGTCGTACTGAGTGAAGTGCAGCTTGAACAGCGTGCCTTTGGCGCGCCCTTCCTGGACGGTGTACATCGCATCGAGACTGTAGGAAGACTCTTTGATTTTGTTTGAGGCAATGCTCTCTTTCTGTCCTGCGCTGTTGATCATCCAGTCCGCCGGTTTAGCATCCCACGCGTAAACGTAGGAAGCGCCCACCGCCCAGCCTGGCAGGTTCCAGTTTTTCAGGTCATACATTCCGCCGAAGAACACGGCTTTTTCGCCGTTGGCGTTGAAGTCGGAACGGTTATCCCACCAGATATCCAGACGACCGTTGGAGGAAGCATAAGTTGGCGTCATACGCTGCAGGAAGAAGCCCTGCTGGCCTTCTGCCTTAACCCATGTCCCTTCGAGGCGCAGGTCAACTACGTCAGCCACTTTGTAGCCGAAGGTCAGAGCCTGTAACCATGCGGTACCGTCGTAAATATCGTTGACGGTGTTTTTATCTACGGTGTCACGTGCACCATAGAACTGGTAGCTGGTAGAAAGTGGCGTACCGGCCACGTCGAATTTGTAGCTGGCTTTGGCGAAGTACTGATCCATAAAGCCCTGCGCCTGACCAAATGCGGCTTCCAGAACGAGGTCATTTTTAAAGTCGTACTTCGCACCGATGGAGTGGAGATAATCGACTTTGGTTTTCCTGTCATTCTGGTAGAACTTGTCGGTTTCAAGGTGCCATGGTGCCTTGTACTCGTTGGTCCACATGTACGAGAAGCTCAGCGCGCCCGCATCACCGTAGTCAAAGTTCGCCCCGGCTTCAGCACCCTGATAGGTGCCAGGCATAAAGCTCCAGTGCGGCGCTAACAGCGTCTGGCCGGTTGGCTGAATGTAACCCGCACGAGCCCAGGCAGGCCCAAGCTTAAATTTCGCAGCGGCTTTATAAAGGCTAATCCCGCTCTTATCACCGGAGTAGTCTTCGTCGTAGCCCTTATTGATAGAGGAAAACGCGATTTCGTTCGGGTGGCCGCTTTCGGCAGATTCGGCCATTTCGATTGCGGTAAAGGCGGCGATATCAAGCCCGATGAAATCAGCGGCGAAGCCAGACTGGAAGTCGAGGTTGGCGTTCCAGGTCGAGTGAGAAAGGTTGGTTTTGTACTTGTCACCGTCAGTGACGTCTTTACGGTCACGCTCACGCTGCCAGTAATAGATGCCGCCGGTTAACGTTGAATCGTCTACGAATCCTGCTGCACTGGCCTGCGGAGATGCAACCCAGCCCGACATTGCGGTGACGGCGGCAATAGCCAGCGCCAGCGTACTACGTTTGCCACTGAACGTACGCATGTGTATATCCTCTTTGACTTTAAAAACGCCGTCGCAAAAGGCGAAAGCGATAAAATAAGCACTGCAAAAAAGTAGCGAGGCAGAAAGGGCCTGACGCTATGTCAGTAGACTATTTTTCGCGACGCGAATTATCAATCCTTTTTCCGCACGAATGCGCAAGAGTATGACAGTGCGCACATATTTGATTGCGTTTTGTTACAAAGTACAAGTGCGAGACAAAATGGCAGGAACCGCTAATAGCAGGGGTTTGTCAGCAGCCCAGTAAATGGGGCAGGCGGCAATATGTAACAGAGCCGATAAGTGTTTCAGTAGCAGAAATGAGATTATTTCGCATCGCGAAAATGGCATAAAAAAAGCGCCGCACGAAGCGACGCTTTCAGGACTTAAAGCAGCAAGCTTACTCGCCCGCTTTCGCCCAGGTATCGCGCAGGCCAACGGTGCGGTTGAAGACCAGCTTATCAGCGGTGCTGTAACGGCTGTCGAGGCAGAAGTAACCTTCGCGTTCGAACTGATGCGCAACGCCCGCCTTAGCGGCTTTCAGGGAAGGTTCAGCGTAACCCTGTTTGATCACCAGAGAGTCCTGGTTGATGACGGACAGGAAGTCCTCCGCGGCACCCGGGTTTGGCACGCTGAACAGACGATCGTAAAGACGAATTTCAACCGGCAGCGCATGCTGTGCGCTCACCCAGTGAATAACGCCTTTCACTTTACGGCCATCGGCCGGATCTTTGCTCAGGGTGTCGGCATCGTAAGTGCAGAAAATAGTGGTGATATTGCCTTCTGCATCTTTCTCAACGCGTTCCGCTTTCACCACGTAGGCATTGCGCAGACGCACTTCTTTACCCATCACCAGACGCTTGTACTGCTTGTTCGCTTCTTCGCGGAAGTCAGCGCGATCGATCCAGATTTCACGGCTGAACGGCACTTCACGGCTGCCCATTTCCGGTTTGCTCGGATGGTTCGGCATGGTGACGATTTCGCCTTCGCCCTGGTAGTTTTCGATAACCAGCTTAACCGGATCGATAACGGCCATCGCGCGCGGTGCGTTCTCGTTCAGATCTTCACGAATGCAGGATTCCAGCGACGCGAT
Organism: Pluralibacter sp. UBA7423; assembly: GCA_002470465.1. Classification (GTDB taxonomy): domain Bacteria; phylum Pseudomonadota; class Gammaproteobacteria; order Enterobacterales; family Enterobacteriaceae; genus Scandinavium. The sequence continues at coordinate 15,265 of DKMD01000015.1, read as the reverse complement.
TTCGATGGTGTTATCCTGCTTGGTGACGCCGATACGCTTACAGAATTCACGGATGGACGCTGCGGTGTAGCCACGACGACGCAGGCCTGAAATAGTTGGCATACGCGGGTCATCCCAGCCTTCCACATGCTTGTCGGTGACCAGCTGGTTCAGCTTACGCTTGGACATCACGGTGTATTCCAGATTCAGACGAGAGAACTCGTACTGACGCGGATGAACCGGAATGGAGATGTTATCCAGTACCCAGTCGTACAGGCGACGGTTGTCCTGGAACTCAAGCGTACACAGGGAGTGAGTAATCCCTTCCAGCGCATCGCTGATGCAGTGGGTGAAGTCGTACATCGGGTAGATGCACCACTTACTACCGGTCTGGTGGTGATCGGCGAATTTGATGCGGTACAGCACCGGATCGCGCATTACGACGAAGGATGACGCCATATCAATTTTGGCGCGCAGGCACGCTTTACCTTCTTCGAAACCGCCGGCTCGCATTTTTTCAAACAGCGCCAGGTTCTCTTCCACGCTGCGATCGCGGTACGGGCTGTTTTTGCCCGGCGCGGTCAGCGTACCGCGGTATTCGCGGATTTCTTCTGCAGAGAGTTCATCGACGTACGCCAGACCTTTATTAATAAGCTCAACGGCGTACTGATGCAGGGTATCGAAATAGTCCGAGGAGTAGCGGATATCGCCAGACCAGTGGAAACCTAACCACTCGACGTCATTTTTGATCGATTCAACGTATTCGATGTCTTCCTTCACCGGGTTGGTGTCATCGAAACGCAGGTTGCACTGACCCTGATAGTCCTGGGCGATGCCGAAGTTCAGGCAGATCGATTTAGCGTGACCGATATGCAGATACCCGTTCGGCTCTGGCGGAAAACGGGTGTGAACGGTCGTGTGCTTACCACTGGCCAGATCCTCATCAATAATCTGGCGAATAAAGTTAGTCGGGCGGGCTTCAGCCTCACTCATCGCGGGTTCCTCAAGGCGTAAACAACATATAACGGCATATGATCTTATAAGCCGGGAGGTGTGACAACTGTTTGTTGCAGAAAACTGGCGATAAATGCCGAAGCAGACGTTAAAGCGAGGATTTCCCGATTCAGGGCAACGGCCTGAACCGGGAAAGTCAGGTCAGCCAAGCTGCCCGAGATTCATGTATTTCGTTTCCAGGTACTCTTCGAGGCCAACGTCTGCCCCTTCGCGCCCAAGCCCGGACTCCTTCACGCCACCAAACGGCGCGACTTCCGTGGAAATGATCCCTTCGTTAACGCCGACCATGCCGCTTTCCAGCGCGCGAGTCACGCGAAAGGCTCTGGCTAAATCACGCGTATAAAGATAAGAAGCCAGCCCAAACGGCGTGGCGTTCGCGCGCTCAATGGCTTCTTCTTCGGAGCTAAAACGGAAGCAGGCGGCTACCGGACCAAAGGTTTCTTCATGGGCAATGCGCATCTCTTCGGTGACGCTCGCCAGGACCGTCGGCTGATAAAAGCTTTTCCCCAGCGCATGGCGCTCGCCGCCACACATTAGCTTTGCCCCACGGCTCAGCGCATCACGAACATGGATATCCACTTTTTCTACAGCCTGTTGGTGAATCAACGGTCCCTGCTGCGCGCCTTCACTCATGCCTGGCGCAACGCACAGCGCGGCTGCGGCTTCCGTCAGCCGGGAGACAAACTGGTCGTATACGCCATTCTGAATGTAGAAACGGTTAACGCAGACGCAGGTTTGCCCGCTGTTGCGGAATTTCGCCGCCATCGCGCCGTTGACCGCGGCCTCTATATCCGCATCATCAAACACGATAAACGGCGCGTTTCCACCCAGCTCCAGCGACAGCTTTTTCACGTTGTCCGCGGCCTGACGCATCAGTAACTTCCCGGTGGCGGTGGAACCGGTGAAGGAGATTTTGCGCACCGTCGGGCTCGCCATCAGCGTTTCGCCAATCGCACGCGTGTCGCCCGTAACGGCATTCAGTACGCCGGCAGGCACGCCCGCCTGCTCCGCCAGCACCAGCAATGCAAATGCGGAGAGCGGCGTTTCGTTCGCCGGTTTAATCACGGCAGTACAGCCCGCCGCCAGCGCAGGGCCGAGCTTACGCGTCAGCATCGCCAGCGGGAAATTCCACGGCGTGATGGCAGCAACCACGCCCACTGGTTCTTTAAACGTAATGATCCGGTTACCATTTTTACTTTCAGGAATGGTTTTGCCGTAGGCACGTTTGCCCTCTTCGGCAAACCACTCGATAAAGCTCGCGGCGTACATGACTTCACCCATCGCCTCGGCCAGCACTTTCCCCTGCTCTGCCACCACCAGCTCCGCCAGCGCCTGCTGGTTTTCCACGATCAGCTGATACCAGCGTTGCAGAATTTTGGACCTTGCTCCTGCCGTCTGGCCTTTCCAGGCAGGCAACGCGCGGGATGCTGAGGCAATCGCCTCGAGCGTTTCGTTTTTTCCTGCCATCGCCACCTGGGCGACGGTTTCCTCCGTTGCCGGGTTAATGACCGGATAGCTTTCGACTGCATTGCGCCATTCACCTTCGCAATACCAGCCCGTGCGGATTAACGGCTCAAAACGGCTCATGCGATTTTCCTTGCGTTGAGTTCATCGATAAAAATGCCCTGCGCCGGACGCGGCTCCCGTGCAATACGCTTGCCTGCGGTGTAGTCGTTGATCACATCGCACGGCGTGTAATTGCGTTCCAGCTCGTAGAGCTCATCGGCGCTAAGTTCGGTTTCCAGCGCCGCCACCGCGGTATCAATCTGAGCGACTGAATCTGCCCCTACCAGCATGCAGTCCACGCCCGGATGGTGCAGCACCCACGACTGCGCCACTTGCGCTGGCGTTACGCCACGCAGCGCGGCAACCCGGCTGACGGAGTGAGCCACATCCAGCGATGCACCATCGGCATACATTTCCTGAGTGAAGAAGTCCGTTTTATTGCGCACAGAGTTGAAATCACAGCTCAGCAGGCCACGGGCCAGCGGGCTGAAGACCGACACGCCAAGCCCCTGATCGCGGCAGAAGGGGATCATTTCCCGCTCTTCTTCGCGGTAGGCGCAGTTCAGCTGGAGCTGCATATTGATCGGCTTAACGAAGCCGTTACGCTCGCAGCACCAGAGAATTTTCGCCAGTTGCCAGGTGTACATGGTCGATACGCCGACGTATCGAGCTTTACCGGAGCGAACTATCGCATCCATCGCCGCCCAGGTTTCTTCCACCGGCGTGTTCACGTCGAAATAATGCAGCATGTAGATATCGACATAATCGGTGCCCAGACGACGCAGGCTGGCGTCGATGCTGTCCATGATGTGCTTGCGCGAGTGGCCCTGATTGTTGAGACCACCGCCAATCGGATAACCCACTTTGGTGGTCAGCACCAGTTCATCGCGGTTAGCGATGCGTGAAACCACCCGACCGACGACCTCTTCACCCGCACCGCTGGAGTAAAAATCAGCCAGATCGATAAAGTTGATGCCCTGTTCCAGCGCGTGGCGAATGAGCGGTTCGCTCTGCGCTTCGTCAAAAATCCATGGCTTCCACTGCTTGCTGCCCATATTCATGGTGCCCAGGCACAGACGGGAAACCTTCAGGCCGCTTTGTCCCAGATGAATGTATTGCATCGCGTTGTCCTCAGACCTTTGGCGTATAGAACGGGTTAGACGGTTGGCTTACAGTGTCGGCAATTTCGCTACGCTGCGGTAAGCCTTTCATCGCCGCACGAATGGCGTTGCGGCAGGCGTTGTAGTTGTTGCGATAAACCTCATCCAGATCGTTGCAGCCCGGGTTGACCCAGTTGGCGGTAACCACGCACCACTCGTTTTCTGCTTCCGCAGGCAGCACGCCTTCCAGCAAGGCTTCCGTAACGGCTTTCGCAATCGCCGCCTGAGAAGCACCCCAGGTGGCATTGGCGTGCATCTCGCCGTTGATTTCCGCTTTGTTGACATACAGCGTCATCGGCTTCGCCGGGATATTGGGCTTAATCACCACCATAAACGGGCAGTGACCCTGGCTTGGCGAGGCCAGACTCGAAGAGAAGGCCTGCCCAACCACGCCGCTGCGTGGCCCAATCATGATGTTGATGTGCGAGGCGTTAACGCCGTTCCCCTCAAAGCCTTCACCGATATACATTTCCACGTTGTACTCCTCAGATGATGTTATTCCGCCGGCACCGCGGCGCGAGTGTCAGTTCGTTGTTGCGGGTCATGGGCGGCGTCAACCAGGGTCAGGTCTTTGGTTTCCGGTGCCCATGCAAGAGAAACGATGGCGCCAATCACCAGAATCAGCGCGAGGATGCCGGTGGTGACGGGCATACCAAAATGAACGATAGAGAGCGGTAACATGGCGGTGCCGATGGCGGAGCCCAGACGACTCATTGAAGTGGCAAATCCGACGCCCATGGAACGCACTTCGGTCGGGAAGCTTTCCGCCGGGAAGACGCCCACCAGATTGCTGACGGCAGACATCATCAGCGTGAAGGCAGCGAACAACGCAATCAGTCCGAAGTGGAAACTCCCCGGCAGCAGGCTCATCAGCGCCAGGCACGCGGCCAGGAACACAAATGCGCCAATCAGGAACCCGCGACGGGAGCAGACGACCGTCAGTACGATCCCGAGCAGCGCGCCGACGATCAGCAGGCCGTTCAGCAGCAAATCAGTACCAAAGTTTTGATCGAGCCCCATCGCCTTCAGAATCGACGGCAGGAAGGTGTAGATCGCGAAATAGGGAATGACCAGGCAAACGAAGAACAGGCTGTTAAAGGCGGTACGGCGGCGATACTTCGGCCCGAACAGCGACAGGAACCGCTGCCGCGAGACGACCGGCGCTTCATCCACCAGCAGAACGTGCGGGCCAAAATAGCGGTGCACGATGTCCATCGCCTGCTGGCGTCGGCCTTTACCCATCAGCCAGCGAGGAGATTCCGGCGTACCAATGCGCAGCAGCAGAATAATGAACGCCGGAACCGCCGATGACGACAGCAACCAGCGCCAGGCTTCCGGTCCCAGTGCCGTCATAAAGTGCCCGGCAAAGCTTGCGGCAACGTAGCCCACCGTCCAGATAACGCTGAATGACCCCAACAGCACGCCACGATGTTTACGTGGAGAAAACTCTGCCAGCATGGTGTGTCCGACAGAGAAATCGCCTCCAAGCCCAATGCCGACCATGACCCGCAGCCAGAAAAGCTGCTCCGGCGTGGTGGCAAAGAACTGCGCCGCCGAGGCCAGCGTAATGACCACGAAGCTGAAGCAGAAGATTTTCTGACGGCCGGTATAGTCGGAGATCCAGCCGAGGATCAGGCTACCGAGAAACAGACCCAGCAACGCCGAGCTGCCGAGCATCCCCTCCTGAAAAGGCGTGAGCGCCATTTCAGGGCGGATTTGGGAAAGGGCAAAACCAATGACCCCAAGAACATAACCGTCGGTGAAATGCGCGCCAAAGGTGAGGCCCGCGATTTTAAGATGGAACCGGTTTAACGGGACATCATCCATCCGCACAGCTTGTTGTGTCAGTTGTTGCATTGACTCGTCCTCCATCAGGAGCTGAGTTTGTAGGGTTGTCGTAATTTTTATGTTTCATTTCGGTTAACAACATGACAACAAACCGTCTGCCTGGCGAGCGCGTTCTGTGCATACCCCTATGAGTAAAATGCATGTGATCGCCCTCTTCTTTCTGCGAAATAGTCATACCCGCACATCGTTTTTGCCTGCTATCTGGTAACAATCAATTAACACAACAGTAAAAGGCGATCTCCCGGTGAGAAAACTGCCCTCGTTAAGCACCCTGCGCGTATTTGAGGAGACCTGTCGCACGCTGAGCCTCAGCAAAGCGGCTCAGGCATTGTGTATCACCCAAAGCGCCGCCAGCCGCCAGATAAAGCAGCTGGAGGAGTTTTTAGGCAAGCTGCTGTTTATTCGCGCCCACAGCGGCCTTGAACTGACGCAGGATGCCGCCCTGCTGTTGCCCGTCGTGCGTCAGTCGTTGGACATGCTGGAAGGTGGCATCAGCCAGGTACAGCTGCGTAACCCGCTACAGCATTTGCGACTGCAGGTGGCCCCCACCTTTGCCACGCGCTGGCTTGCGCCGCGCCTGGTCGCACTGCGGAAAAAGAACAACCAGCTGCAAATCGCGCTGGTGAGCGAAATGCGGCAGAAATATTGTGATTTCGACTGCGCGGTGCGCTTCGGCACGCCATGGCAGGCCCAGCAGCAGGGTGAGTGGCTGTGTCATGAACGGCTGGTGCTGGTGGCCAGCCCGCTGCTGATGGTGGGGCAGACTTTTCCCTCGCTGGAGAGCCATCCGCAGCTGCATATCCTCAACGGCGACGCACGGCTGGATAACTGGGCGCGCTGGCTTGAAGCAGATGGACAACAGCAATGCACGATGACGGGCGGACTGGAATTCAGTACTGAAGATCAGGTGATCAACGCCTGCGTCACCGGAGCGGGTTTTGCCATACTCGACAAGATGATGATCCGCAATGAGCTGAATACCGGGCTACTGACGCTGGTATCAACAACGGAGTTACAGAGTCAGAACGGCTACTGGCTGGAAACAGCGCCGGGGAAAGAAAATCTGCCGCGCGTCGCTTATTTCCGCGACTGGCTGAAGGCTGAAGTGAACGCTTTCTGGAATCTGCCTGCTTTTCCTGATTGTGCGAAAGCGGGATAAAAAAGCGGCGGAGGAGCTCCCCCGCCGCTAAGGCATAGAACATTTACTCAGGAACGATTATTTGCCTTTAATCTCATACAGCGGCGTGACGCCTGCAACGACCTGACCCTGCGCCTTGATTACCAGGCCGCTGAAGTCGTCGATATTGCTGCACACCACTGGACTGATCATGGAGCGTGCGTTGGCGTTCAGGAAGTCCAGATCCATTTCCAGAACCGGCTGACCGGCTACCACTTCCGCACCCTCTTCCACCAGGCGAGTAAAGCCCTGGCCGTTCAGCGCAACGGTATCAATGCCCATGTGGACAACGATTTCCGCGCCTTTTTCGGTTTCGAGGCAGAACGCATGGTTGGTGTTGAAGATCTTAACGATGGTGCCTGCTGCCGGAGAAACGACGGTTTTCTCCGTTGGTTTCACCGCTACGCCGTCGCCGACGGCTTTGCTGGCGAACGCTTCATCAGGAACCTGCTCCAGAGCAACAACATCACCGGTAACCGGGGAAACCAGCGCTGCAATAGTCGCTGCTGCGTTTGGTACAGCCTGCGGTTTTGCCGCTGCTGGTGCCGTCGCACCAGGAGTTGCTTCTGCTGCGGCAACGTGGCCGGTGGTTTTCATCGCGTTAGCAATTTTTTCTGCCACGAAGCCCACGATAATCTGCACGCTGGTTTTGTTCAGACGAATCACACCGGACGCACCGAGGCGTTTGGCCAGCGCTTCGTTAACCAGAGAAGAATCCTTCACGTTCAGACGCAGACGGGTGATGCACGCGTCGATACCGGTCAGGTTATCAGAACCACCTACGGCAGCAATGTACTGACGAGCCAGCGCGGATGCATCCTGCTCTTTGCCGGTGCTCACATTCACGTCCTGACCATCTTCTTCGCTACCGGCAACCGCCAGTTCACGACCTGGCGTCATCAGGTTGAATTTGGTGATGGTGAAGCGGAACACCACGTAGTAGATAACGAAGAACACCAGGCCCTGAGGGATCAGCATCCACCAGTGCGTCGCCAGCGGGTTACGCGAGGAGAGCACCATATCCACCAGACCGGCACTGAAGCCGAAACCAGCAATCCACTGCATGCTCGCCGCGATAAACACGGAAATACCCGTCAGCACAGCGTGGATGAAGTACAGCACTGGTGCCACGAACATGAAGGAGAACTCCAGAGGCTCGGTGATACCGGTGAAGAATGCCGCGAAGGCACCCGCCATCATGATACCCAGCACTTTGGCTTTGTTTTCCGGACGTGCGCACTGGTAAATCGCCAGCGCAGCACCTGGAAGGCCGAACATCATGATTGGGAAGAAGCCTGCCTGATAGCGACCGGTGATACCGACAACCGCTTTACCGGCTTCGATAGACTGCGCACCGCCCAGGAAGTTAGGGATGTCGTTAATACCGGCAACGTCGAACCAGAATACGGAGTTCAGCGCGTGGTGCAGACCAACAGGGATCAGCAGACGGTTGAAGAACGCATAGATACCGGCGCCCGCAGAGCCCAGTTTCTGAATGTGCTCACCGAAGCTCACCAGGCCACCGAAGATAACCGGCCAGATGTACATCAGCAGGAACGCAACGGCGATCATCAGGAAGGAGGTCAGGATAGGTACCAGACGGCGGCCGCTGAAGAACGACAGCGCTTTCGGCAGCTCAACACCGCTAAAGCGGTTGTACAGCTCAGCAGAAATAATACCGACAAGGATACCCACGAACTGGTTTTCGATCTTACCGAAAGCCGCCGGGACCTGCTCCAGAGGAATCTTCTGGATCATCGACACCGCTGCCGGAGAGCACAGGGTGGTTAAAACGAGGAAACCAACAAAGCCGGTCAGCGCAGCTGCACCGTCTTTATCTTTGGACATACCGTAAGCCACACCGATCGCAAACAACACGGACATATGATCGATGATGGCCGAGCCAGATTTGATAAACAGCGCCGCTAAGGCGTTATCGCCGCCCCAACTTACCGGGTCAATCCAGTAGCCGACACCCATCAGGATGGCTGCGGCAGGCAGCGTGGCCACTGGCACCATCAGTGCGCGGCCCACTTTTTGTAAATAACCTAGAACACTCACTTTTCTTCCCCCTATGAGACCCCGATCCGACTTCGTTAAAGCCGTATTTTTATAGTGTGACTATCTTAAAAGCACAGCGACATACCACTTGCTTTGAGAGTGTGTGGAAAATTAATTCGTCTCGCAAATTAAACGCACCTTTTTTGTGATTTTTATCACCAAATATCGTCATAACCCCCTCATCCGACTGGCTAACAGGGAAAACTTATTTTATCATTCGAAAAATCAGGACGGATTGCCCCCTCTCGTTGCCAAACCAGGTTACTCTTAACTGAGATTCGGTGCCAATCCGCCAACCGTTTATATTAACTATTGAGGTGAACAATGAGACTGATTCCCCTGGCGACAGCAGAACAAGTAGGCAAATGGGCCGCCCGTCATATCGTCAACCGCATCAATGCGTTTAAACCAACGGCGGATCGTCCGTTCGTTCTGGGTCTGCCAACCGGCGGCACCCCGCTCACAGCATACAAAGCTCTGGTTGATATGCATAAAGCGGGCCAGGTTAGTTTCAAACACGTTGTCACCTTCAACATGGACGAATATGTTGGCCTGCCGAAGGAGCATCCGGAAAGCTACCACAGCTTCATGCACCGCAACTTCTTCGATCACGTTGATATTCCAGCTGAAAACATTAACCTGCTGGATGGCAACGCGCCAGACATCGACGCAGAGTGCCGCCAGTACGAAGAAAAAATCCGCTCCTACGGTAAAATCAACCTGTTCATGGGCGGCGTGGGCAACGACGGTCACATCGCATTCAACGAACCTGCCTCTTCCCTGGCTTCCCGTACCCGCATTAAAACCCTGACTCATGACACCCGCGTGGCAAACTCCCGCTTCTTCGACGGCGACGTGACTCAAGTGCCTAAATACGCACTGACCGTGGGTGTGGGTACGCTGCTGGACGCAGAAGAAGTGATGATTCTGGTGCTGGGCCACCAGAAAGCACAGGCGCTGCAGGCCGCCGTTGAAGGTAACGTCAACCATATGTGGACTATCAGCTGCCTGCAGCTGCATCCGAAAGCGGTCATGGTGTGTGACGAGCCGTCCACCATGGAGCTGAAAGTGAAGACGCTGAAGTACTTCAACGAATTAGAAGCTGAAAACATCAAAGGTCTGTAATTGAATCCCCGCCTCTGTTTTCAGGGGCGGTCGCATTTTTAAGAACCGGGGGTCGTAATGTATGCATTAACTCAGGGCCGAATCTATACCGGCCACGAAATTCTGGATGACCATGCGGTAGTGATTGCCGATGGCCTGATTGAACGTATCTGCCCACAGGCCGACTTGCCGTCCGGGATTGAGCAACGCTCGTTGAATGGCGCCATCCTCGCTCCCGGTTTTATTGACGTGCAGTTAAACGGCTGCGGCGGCGTGCAGTTCAACGACAGCCCGGACGCGGTGACCGTTGAAACGCTGGAAATCATGCAGAAAGCCAACGAAAAATCTGGCTGCACCAGCTACCTGCCAACGCTGATTACCTCCAGCGACGACCTGATGAAGCAGGGTATCCGCGTAATGCGTGAATACCTGGCGAAATACCCAAATCAGGCACTCGGTCTGCACCTTGAGGGCCCGTGGCTGAACATCGTCAAGAAAGGGACCCACAATCCGGATTACGTTCGTAAACCAGACAATGAACTGGTGGACTTCCTCTGCGCCAACGCCGATGTGATAACCAAGGTCACCCTTGCGCCTGAAATGGTACCTGCCGAGGTGATTACTCGTCTGGTGAATGCCGGGATCGTGGTCTCTGCGGGTCACTCCAATGCCACGCTGAAAGAAGCCAAAGTGGGCTTCCGTGCGGGCATCACCTTCGCCACACACCTCTATAACGCGATGCCGTACATCACCGGACGCGAGCCGGGCCTTGCTGGCGCCATCTTTGATGAAGCAGACGTTTACTGCGGCATTATCGTTGACGGTCTGCACGTCGATTTCGCCAACGTCCGCAACGCCAAACGCCTGAAAGGCGATAAGCTGTGCCTGGTGACCGACGCCACCGCGCCGGCGGGGGCAAACATTGAAGAGTTCATTTTTGCTGGTAAAACAATATACTACCGCGATGGGCTCTGCGTGGATGAGAACGGCACCCTGAGCGGCTCGGCGCTAACCATGATTGAAGGCGTGCGTAATCTGGTAGAACACTGCGGCATCGCCCTGGATGAAACCTTGCGTATGGCTACGCTCTATCCTGCCCGCGCCATCGGCGTGGAAAAACAGCTCGGCAGCATTGCGCCAGGCAAGGTGGCGAACCTGACCGCGTTCACCCGCGATTATAAAATCACCAAGACCATCGTTAATGGTAACGAGGTCGTTAACTGAGTAAGTAAAGTATGACATCAGGCGGACAAGCTCAAATTGGTAATGTTGACCTCGTTAAACAGCTTAACAGTGCGGCCGTTTACCGCCTGATTGACCAGCATGGGCCAATCTCGCGCATTCAGATTGCCGAACAGAGCCAGCTTGCGCCCGCCAGCGTGACCAAAATCACGCGTCAGCTTATTGAACGCGGCCTGATCAAAGAAGTCGATCAGCAGGCCTCCACCGGAGGCCGCCGCGCCATTTCTATCGTTACCGAGACCCGCAATTTTCACGCCATCGGCGTACGTCTTGGTCGCCACGACACCACGCTCACGCTTTACGATCTGAGCAGCAAGGTGCTTGCTGAAGAGCACTACCCGCTTCCACAACGCACGCAGGAAACGCTTGAGTATGCGCTCCTCGACACCATCGCCACCTTTATTGAGCACACCCAGCGCAAGATCCGCGAACTGATCGCAATCTCGGTTATCCTGCCGGGGCTGGTCGATCCGGAAAGCGGCGTCATCCGCTATATGCCTCACATTCAGGTGGAGAACTGGGGTCTGGTGGGCGCGCTGGAAAAACGCTTTAACGTCACCTGTTTTGTCGGTCACGATATTCGCAGCCTGGCGCTCGCAGAGCACTACTTCGGTGCAACACAGGACTGCGAAGACTCTATTCTGGTGCGTGTTCATCGAGGAACCGGGGCCGGGATCATCTCCAATGGGCGCATTTTTATCGGCCGCAACGGCAACGTCGGCGAGATTGGCCATATTCAGGTCGACCCGCTCGGCGAACGCTGCCACTGCGGCAATTTTGGCTGCCTGGAAACCGTCGCCGCCAATGCCGCCATCGAACTTAAGGTTCGTCAGCTGTTGGAAAAAGGCTATCAGAGCAAAGTCACGCTGGATGAGTGCAACATCAAAACCATCTGCAAAGCCGCGAATAAGGGCGATGCGCTGGCAAGCGAAGTGATTGAGCAGGTTGGCCGCCATCTGGGTAAAACCATCGCCATTGCTATCAATCTGTTTAATCCGCAAAAAGTGGTGATTGCCGGTGAAATCACCGAAGCCGAAAAAGTGCTGCTGCCCGCCGTCGAAGGCTGCATCAACACTCAGGCGCTGAAAGCGTTTCGCCAGAATCTGCCCGTCGTGCGCTCGGCCCTCGATCATCGTTCGGCCATTGGCGCGTTTGCGCTGGTCAAACGCTCGATGCTTAACGGCCTGCTGCTGCAACACCTGCTCGAAGGCTAACCCGCCCTCCTCCCGCGCCTCGGGCATGCGGGAGGATAATGTGTATAATTACGCCTTTCCTGAACAAAGACGCTGGACTGTCCATGACCCTCAAGAACATCATTTGCGATATTGACGGCGTGCTGATGCACGATAACGTAGCCGTACCGGGCGCTGCTGATTTCGTTGCGCGCGTGCTGGATAAAGGCATGCCGTTTGTCTGCCTGACCAACTACCCGTCACAAACAGGTCAGGATCTGGCAAACCGTTTCGCTACCGCGGGCATCGACGTCCCGGACAGCGTGTTTTATACCTCCGCCATGGCCACCGCCGACTTCCTGCGCCGTCAGGAAGGGAAAAAAGCCTACGTTGTCGGTGAGGGCGCGCTAATCCACGAACTGTATAAAGCCGGATTCACCATCACTGACGTCAACCCGGACTTCGTGATTGTCGGCGAAACGCGCTCCTTTAACTGGGAAATGATGCACAAGGCTGCGTTCTTCGTCGCCAACGGCGCACGCTTTATCGCCACCAACCCGGACACCCACGGCCGTGGCTATTACCCGGCATGCGGTGCGCTTTGTGCAGGTATTGAGAAAATCTCAGGTCGTAAACCTTTTATCGTTGGCAAGCCGAGCCCGTGGATCATCCGCGCCGCGCTCAACAAAATGCAGGCCCACTCTGAAGAAACAGTGATCGTCGGCGACAATCTTCGCACCGACATTCTGGCAGGCTTCCAGGCCGGGCTGGAAACGATTCTGGTGCTCTCCGGTGTCTCCACCGTCGATGACATCGACAATATGCCCTTCCGGCCGTCGTGGATTTACCCGTCGGTTGCCGAAATCGACATCATCTGAGTTCAAAACCACGTCCTGCGGCGTGGTTTTTTATTTTTCAACTTCAAAAATGCACCAACGTCTAATAAAAGACGTAGTTTATTGAGAAACCGTCAATAGCAGAACTAAAAGCCTGCGCCTTTTTCACTATTCGCTAATCCTCATTGCACTATTTTCGTTTAGCCCCGTAATTCTCTTGCGCACGCTTACGCTTTACGGCATTTTTTAAAGCATGCAACGCCCCAACAACACGCAACAGCATTAACGGAGAAGTAGCTATGTGTTCTATTTTCGGTGTACTGGATATCAAGACGGACGCGGTTGAGCTGCGTAAAAAAGCGCTGGAACTGTCCCGCCTGATGCGCCACCGCGGCCCGGACTGGTCCGGTATTTATGCCAGCGATAAAGCTATTCTTGCTCACGAACGTCTGTCGATTGTCGACGTCAACGCCGGTGCCCAGCCGCTTTACAACGAAAAGAAAACCCATGCGCTGGCCGTGAACGGTGAGATCTACAACCATCAGGCACTGCGCGCTGAATATGGCGACCGTTACCAGTTCCAGACGGGTTCCGACTGCGAAGTGATCCTCGCGCTGTACCAGGAAAAAGGCCCGGAGTTCCTCGACGATCTGCAAGGTATGTTCGCCTTCGCCCTGTACGACAGCGAAAAAGACGCGTACCTGATTGGCCGCGATCACATTGGGATCATCCCGCTGTACATGGGTCACGACGAGCACGGCAACCTGTATGTTGCCTCCGAAATGAAAGCACTGGTGCCGGTGTGCCGCACCATCAAAGAATTCCCTGCTGGCAGCTACCTGTGGAGCCAGGACGGCGAAATCCGTCCTTATTATCAGCGCGACTGGTTCGACTATGAGGCGGTAAAAGACAACGTCACCGACAAAAACGAACTGCGTCAGGCGCTGGAAGACTCCGTGAAAAGTCACCTGATGTCTGACGTGCCTTACGGCGTGCTGCTTTCCGGTGGTCTGGATTCATCCGTTATTTCCGCCATCACCAAGAAATTCGCCGCTCGCCGCGTGGAAGATCAGGAGCGATCTGAGGCCTGGTGGCCGCAGCTGCACTCTTTCGCCGTTGGCCTGGAAGGTTCACCGGACCTGAAAGCTGCGCAGGAAGTGGCAAATCATCTGGGCACCGTGCACCATGAGATTCACTTCACCGTGCAGGAAGGTCTGGATGCCATTCGCGACGTGATTTATCACATCGAAACCTACGATGTGACCACCATTCGCGCCTCGACGCCAATGTATCTGATGTCGCGTAAAATCAAGGCGATGGGCATAAAAATGGTGCTTTCTGGCGAAGGCTCCGATGAAGTGTTCGGCGGCTACCTCTACTTCCATAAAGCGCCGAACGCCAAAGAGCTGCATGAAGAAACTGTGCGTAAGCTTCAGGCTCTGCATATGTTTGACTGCGCTCGCGCAAACAAAGCGATGTCTGCCTGGGGTGTTGAAGCGCGCGTGCCGTTCCTCGACAAGAAATTCCTCGACGTGGCGATGCGTATCAACCCGCAGGATAAAATGTGCGGCAACGGCAAAATGGAAAAACACATTCTGCGCGAATGCTTTGAATCTTATCTGCCGGCAAGCGTGGCGTGGCGCCAGAAGGAACAATTCTCTGACGGCGTGGGCTACAGCTGGATTGATACGTTAAAAGAAGTGGCTGCGAAGCAAATCACCGACAAACAGCTGGAAACTGCAAGCTTCCGCTTCCCGTACAACACGCCATCTTCAAAAGAAGCCTATCTGTATCGCGAAATCTTTGAAGAGCTGTTCCCGCTGCCAAGCGCGGCGGAATGTGTACCAGGCGGCCCGTCCGTAGCCTGCTCTTCTGCGAAAGCGATCGAGTGGGACGAAGCGTTCAAAACCATGAACGATCCATCAGGCCGTGCCGTCGGCGTGCATCAGTCTGCCTACAAATAATGTCACGTTTTTGACAAAGGGCCTTTCGGGGCCCTTTTGCCGTTTGTGGGTACTCATCTGGCGGCAAAAAAGGCGTTAGAATCAATTATTGCCGATAAATTCGCCTTGCTGTTCGCAACCTAACCAAACAGTCACATTCCGGCTATTTTCCTTGAAAAAGAAGTTGACGCTACCAGGCTCAATACGCATAATGCGCCCCGCA
>DKMD01000032.1 GCA_002470465.1 Pluralibacter sp. UBA7423 | reverse complement strand
ATACGCATAATGCGCCCCGCAACGCCGATAAGGTAACGCGAAAAAAAGATGGCTACGTAGCTCAGTTGGTTAGAGCACATCACTCATAATGATGGGGTCACAGGTTCGAATCCCGTCGTAGCCACCATCTTTTTGCGGGAGTGGCGAAATTGGTAGACGCACCAGATTTAGGTTCTGGCGCCGCAAGGTGTGCGAGTTCAAGTCTCGCCTCCCGCACCATTCCCAGTAAGCGTTGCACGGATGGGGTATCGCCAAGCGGTAAGGCACCGGTTTTTGATACCGGCATTCCCTGGTTCGAATCCAGGTACCCCAGCCACTTTTCCCTGACTAAGCGTTTTAACACGTGAGTCATTGGGGTATCGCCAAGCGGTAAGGCACCGGTTTTTGATACCGGCATTCCCTGGTTCGAATCCAGGTACCCCAGCCAGTATTGTTCTGGCATAAAAATTCAGGCTACGTAGCTCAGTTGGTTAGAGCACATCACTCATAATGATGGGGTCACAGGTTCGAATCCCGTCGTAGCCACCAAATTCTTGGGGTGTCGCCAAGCGGTAAGGCTCTGGTTTCTGATACCAGCATTCCGGGGTTCGAATCCCTGCACCCCAGCCAAGTTGTAAACGATGTAGAAAGTGAAAAGAAAATCGGATGGAGTGTCGCCAAGCGGTAAGGCTCTGGTTTCTGATACCAGCATTCCGGGGTTCGAATCCCTGCACTCCAGCCACTTTTCAACTAACATCGTTAAGCAGTAAAAAATTTATTGGGGTGTCGCCAAGCGGTAAGGCTCTGGTTTCTGATACCAGCATTCCGGGGTTCGAATCCCTGCACCCCAGCCAATAAAACAAAAAAGCTCGCTTATGCGGGCTTTTTTGTTTTTACGTGTCCAGTACCCGGCGGGACTTATTTGCACGTGCCAACGTTTGCTCCAGGCCGGGAAAGCGCAGCGCCTCCCGGCAAAATAAAATTTAAAGACCTAATGCATACTTCAGCGCCTGACGTTTCAGGACGCCTGCACGTTCTGCGGCCATCAGGCCAATATTGCGCAGCATACGCAGTGGGGCGAGATCGTTGCTGAAGCCGGCATAAAACAGATCCATGCCGGACTGCATCAGATAGTTATCCGCCATTCTGCGGGTCTGATAGCGCTTGAGCACTGGCAGACTCGCCCATGCTTCACCGTGGCTACGCGCGCTTGCCAGCACATCCACTAATGCGTCCACGTCACGATAGCCCAGATTCACGCCCTGCCCGGCCAAAGGATGAATGGTGTGCGCCGCATCACCGACCAGAGCCAGCCCTGGCTGCACATAGCGAAGCGCATGGCGACGCGTTAACGGGAAGGCCCCGGCGGCAACGGCTTTCACTTTTCCCAGTCGCGACGGAAAAGTATGGGCGATCTCTTGTTCCAGCTGTTCCAGCGACATCGACTGAAGCTGGCGGATACGCGCAGGTGTGTCATACCACACCAGCGATGCCCAGTTGTCATACAGCGGTAAAAACGCTCGCGGTCCGTCCGGCGTAAACTGCTGCCATGTGCTGTCACCCGGCTCATTTTCACACTCGACGGTAATCAGCATGCAGGATTGCGGATACTGCCAGGCATGGACGCCGATACCCGACATCTGGCGAACCTGCGAATTCGCACCGTCGGCACCGATAACCAGCTTCGCCTGCAGTTCGCTGCCGTCCGTAAACCCAAGCGAATAGCCTTCCGTTCCGTGAAGCATCGTTTCCAGCGAAGCCGGAACTCGCAGAGTAACCTTCTCCTGCGCCTCCAGCGCGCGCCACAGCGCTAGCTGCAACACGTTATTCTCCACCATATACCCGAGTTCAGGCAGCTTCAGCTCAGAGGCATTGAACACCACATGCGCATTCTCCCATTCCCAGGTTTCCAGCTGACGATAGCGGTGCGTTCGCATCGCCTGAATGGCTTCCCAGACGCCAAGCCCGCGCAGAAGCGCCACGGAGGAGGCGCTGATAGCCGAAATGCGCACATCTGGCGGGCTTCCCGCATCAAATTCCGGCGGCGCGGCGCGTTCGATAACGGTCACGCTGAATCCCTGCTGCGCCAGTCCCAGCGCCAGCGCCCCGCCGACCATTCCGCCGCCCACGATGGCGATATCTGTAGAGTGATTGCTCATGGCTCATTGTCCTTAAAACTCAATCTCTTCAGTTTACCGGATTTTTCAGGCTTTGGGCGTAAGCTCAGTCATACTGGTCACGCTCGCCGCAAAGCATTACAATACGCACCCCTGCGTTTTCCCCGAGCAAAGCAAAGTCGATGACAAAAAAACTCCATATAAAAACCTGGGGCTGTCAGATGAACGAATACGATTCATCCAAGATGGCCGATCTGCTGGATGCCACTCACGGCTATCAACTGACTGAAAACGCGGATGAAGCCGACGTGCTGTTGCTGAACACCTGCTCAATTCGTGAGAAGGCGCAGGAAAAAGTGTTCCACCAGCTGGGGCGCTGGAAGCTTATCAAGGCGAAAAGACCTGACGTAATCATCGGCATCGGTGGCTGCGTGGCGTCTCAGGAAGGCAAGCTTATCCGCCAGCGTGCTCACTACGTTGACATCATTTTTGGCCCGCAAACCCTGCATCGCCTGCCGGAAATGATCGACACCATTCGCGGCATGCGCGATCGCCGTAAGCCAATCATCGACGTCAGCTTCCCGGAAATTGAAAAATTCGACCGCCTGCCTGAACCTCGTGCTGAGGGGCCAACCGCGTTCGTTTCCATTATGGAAGGCTGCAACAAATACTGTACCTACTGCGTCGTGCCTTATACCCGCGGCGAAGAAGTCAGCCGACCTACTGATGACATTCTGTTTGAGGTCGCTCAGCTGGCGGCCCAGGGCGTGCGTGAAATCCACCTGCTGGGGCAGAACGTTAACGCCTGGCGCGGTGAAAACTATGACGGCAGCACCGGTTCATTCTCCGAACTGCTGCGCCTGGTCGCCGCCATCGATGGTATTGACCGCCTTCGCTTCACCACCAGCCATCCGATCGAATTTACCGACGACATTATCGACGTCTATCGTGATACACCGGAGCTGGTGAGCTTCCTGCATCTTCCGGTACAAAGCGGTTCGGACCGCGTGCTGAACATGATGGGCCGCACGCATACGGTGCTGGAGTATAAAGCCATTGTCCGCAAGCTGTACGAAGCGCGGCCCGATATCCAGATAAGCTCAGACTTTATCGTCGGCTTCCCTGGCGAAACCAACGAAGACTTTGAAAAGACCATGAAGGTGATTGCCGACGTCAATATGGACGTGAGCTACAGCTTTATCTTCTCCGCACGCCCGGGTACTCCGGCGGCTGATATGGTCGACGACGTGCCGGATGAGGTTAAAAAGCAGCGCCTGTACATCCTTCAGGAACGTATCAACCAGCAGGCCATGGCCTGGAGCCGCCGTATGCTCGGCACCGTCCAGCGCATTCTGGTGGAAGGCACTTCCCGGAAAAGCATTATGGAGCTCACCGGGCGTACCGAAAACAACCGCGTGGTGAACTTTGAAGGTACGCCGGAGATGGTAGGCAAATTCGTGGATGTGGAAATCGTCGACGTCTACACCAACTCCCTGCGCGGTAAACTGGTACGCACGGAGGCGGAAATGGGGCTACGTATCGTGGAATCTCCTGAGTCCGTGATTGCCCGTACCCGCAAAGAAAATGACCTCGGCGTCGGTACCTTCCAGCCGTAATCGCCCGGCCTGCCGTGCGCGGCAGGCCCTTGCATTTCCCCGCCCTGCCCCCACATCCATGGCAATGCTTGCACCTTTAAACGCTTGCGAGAATAATTTCCTTTAAGCAGGTCCATAAAAGCCCTCCGTGGCGCCAGGTAAAAGAGGAACAGTTTGAATACAGAAACCCGTGAAATCACCCTTGAGCCGGCAGACAACGAACGCCTGCTGAGCCTGTGTGGCCCGTTTGATGACAACGTCAAGCACCTCGAACGTCGACTGGGCATCGAAATCAACCGCCGCGATAACCACTTCAAACTCACCGGTCGCGCCCTCTGCGTGAATGCAGCAGCCGATATTCTGCGCTCTCTGTATGTTGATACAGCCCCGATGCGTGGCCAGATCCAGGATATCGAACCCGAGCAGATTCATCTGGCGATTAAAGAAGCCCGCGTGCTGGAACAAAGCGCCGAGAGCGTGCCGGACTACGGCAAAGCCATCAATATCAAAACCAAGCGTGGAGTCATTAAGCCACGTACGCCAAATCAGGCGCAGTACATCGCTAATATTCTCGACCATGACATCACCTTCGGCGTAGGTCCTGCGGGAACCGGCAAAACCTACCTCGCGGTTGCCGCCGCGGTGGACGCCCTTGAGCGCCAGGAAATTCGCCGCATTCTGCTGACTCGTCCGGCGGTGGAAGCCGGTGAAAAACTTGGCTTCCTGCCAGGCGATCTGAGTCAGAAGGTGGATCCGTATCTGCGCCCGCTGTACGACGCGCTGTTCGAAATGCTCGGCTTTGAGAAAGTCGAAAAGCTGATTGAGCGCAACGTCATCGAAGTCGCCCCGCTGGCTTATATGCGTGGCCGTACGCTGAACGATGCGTTCATCATTCTGGATGAAAGCCAGAACACCACCATCGAACAGATGAAAATGTTCCTGACCCGTATCGGCTTTAACTCCAAAGCCGTGATCACCGGCGATATCACCCAGA
Source organism: Pluralibacter sp. UBA7423 (assembly GCA_002470465.1). Taxonomy (GTDB): domain Bacteria; phylum Pseudomonadota; class Gammaproteobacteria; order Enterobacterales; family Enterobacteriaceae; genus Scandinavium. The sequence goes on along the minus strand of DKMD01000032.1, from coordinate 7,637 downwards.
TTGACCTGCCGCGTAATATGAAATCGGGCCTGCGCCATGCCATCGAAGTGCTGGCGGAAGTGGATGAAATCAGCTTTAACTTCTTCCACAGCGAAGACGTGGTGCGCCACCCGGTGGTCGCCCGCATCGTTAACGCCTATGAAGCCTGGGAAGAAGCAGATCAAAAGCGCAGAGCTGCCGAAGCCGCAGAGCGTAAACGCGAGGCGCTGGCCGCGCAGTCTCAGGAGCAAAAATGAGTTCGGTAATTTTAGATTTACAGATAGCCACCGAAGATGAAAACGGCCTGCCGCCGGAAGCACAGTTCCAGCGCTGGCTGGATGCGACAATCCCGGCGTTTCAGGCCGAATCGGAAGTGACCATTCGCCTGGTTGATGAAGCGGAAAGCCATGAGCTCAACCTCACCTATCGCGGCAAAGACAAATCAACCAACGTGCTTTCCTTCCCGTTTGAGGCGCCGCCAGGCATTGAGATGCCGCTGCTCGGCGATCTCATCATTTGCCGCCAGGTGGTGGAACGCGAAGCTCAGGAGCAGGGTAAACCACTCGAAGCCCACTGGGCGCACATGGTGGTACACGGCAGCCTGCACCTGCTGGGTTACGATCATATTGAAGACGACGAAGCCGAAGAGATGGAAAGTCTGGAAACAGAGATAATGCTTGCTCTGAACTATGATGATCCGTACATTGCCGAGAAAGAGTAACCCCTGCGGCAGCTAACCGCTGCGAGGGAATTTTATGCTGCCAGCAGCTGAGTTTACGCGCGGCAGATGATTTCACTAACATGAGACCCCATACGACGCCATGAGCGACGACAACTCACACAGTAACGACACCTTAAACAGCAAAAAGGGATTCTTCTCCCTCTTACTGAGCCAACTGTTCCACGGCGAACCCAAAAACCGTGATGAACTCCTGGCGCTGATCCGTGATTCCGGGCAGAACGATCTTATCGATGAAGATACGCGCGACATGCTCGAAGGGGTAATGGATATCGCCGATCAGCGCGTCCGCGACATCATGATCCCCCGCTCTCAGATGGTTACCCTGAAACGCAATCAAACCCTGGACGAATGCCTCGATGTCATTATCGAGTCTGCCCACTCGCGTTTTCCGGTTATCAGCGAAGATAAAGATCACATTGAAGGGATTCTGATGGCCAAGGATCTGCTGCCGTTTATGCGCAGCGACGCCGAAGCCTTCAGCATGGAAAAAGTGTTGCGCCAGGCTGTGGTGGTGCCGGAAAGCAAGCGGGTTGACCGCATGCTGAAGGAGTTCCGCTCTCAGCGCTATCACATGGCGATTGTGATTGACGAATTTGGCGGCGTCTCGGGTCTGGTGACCATCGAAGACATCCTCGAACTTATCGTCGGCGAAATTGAAGACGAATACGATGAAGAAGACGACATCGATTTCCGTCAGCTGAGCCGTCATACCTGGACCGTTCGCGCCCTGGCATCCATTGAGGACTTCAACGAAGCCTACGGCACGCACTTCAGCGATGACGAAGTGGATACCATCGGCGGTCTGGTGATGCAGGCATTCGGGCACCTGCCTGCGCGCGGCGAATCCATTGACATTGATGGTTACCAGTTCAAAGTTGCGATGGCTGACAGCCGCCGTATCATCCAGGTACACGTCAAACTTCCGGAAGATGCGCCACAGCCCAATCTGGAAGACTAATTAACGGGACGACAACGCTAAATGGCATTTGCCTCTCTGATTGAACGCCAGCGCATTCGCCTGCTGCTGGCGCTGCTTTTTGGTGCCTGCGGAACGCTGGCTTTCTCCCCCTACGATATCTGGCCTGCGGCGATCGTTTCGCTGATGGGGCTTCAGGGGCTGACGCTCAACCGCCGTCCGCTGCAAAGCGCCTGGATTGGCTATTTCTGGGGGCTTGGGCTGTTTGGCTCCGGCATTAACTGGGTTTACGTCAGCATCGCGCAGTTCGGCGGGATGCCGGGCCCGGTGAACGTTTTCCTCGTCGTTCTGCTCGCCGCGTATCTGTCGCTTTATACCGGGCTGTTTGCCGGGATACTCTCGCGCCTGTGGCCGAAAGCAAACTGGGTGCGCGTCGCCATTGCCGCTCCGGCGGTCTGGCAACTGACTGAATTCCTGCGCGGCTGGGTGCTGACCGGTTTCCCCTGGCTACAGTTCGGCTACAGTCAGATTGACGGTCCGCTGAAAGGCCTGGCGCCGGTGATGGGCGTCGAAGCCATCAACTTCCTGCTGATGATGGTGAGCGGCCTGCTGGTGCTGGCGTTGGTCACCCGCAGCTGGCGTCCGCTGGTTGCTGCGGTGGTGCTGTTCGCTCTGCCTTTCCCGTTGCGTTATATCCAGTGGTATCAATTGCTTCCCGCCCGCACGACGGAAGTCTCGCTGGTGCAGGGTAATATTCCACAGTCGCTGAAGTGGGATGAAAAAGAGCTGATCAACACGCTCAAAATTTATCTCGATTCGACGGAAAAAGTGATGGGCAAATCACAGCTGATTATCTGGCCGGAGTCCGCTATTCCGGACCTGGAAATCAATCAGCAGCGCCTGCTCAGCATGATGGATGATATGCTGCGTGCCAAAAACAGCTCACTGATTACCGGCGTGGTAGATTCCCGTCTTAACGCGCAAAACCGTTACGATACCTACAACACTATTATCACGCTCGGCAAAGACAACCCGTACAGCTACGATTCGACCGATCGCTACAACAAAAATCATCTGGTACCGTTTGGCGAGTTTGTGCCGCTGGAATCCATCCTGCGCCCGCTCGCGCCGTTCTTCGATTTACCCATGTCGTCCTTCAGCCGTGGGCCGTACATTCAGCCACAGCTGTCGGCACATAATCTGAAGCTGACGGCGGCTATCTGCTACGAAATTATTCTCGGCGAGCAAGTACGCGATAACTTCCGACCGGATACCGATTTCCTGCTGACCATCTCTAATGACGCCTGGTTCGGTAAATCCATCGGCCCGTGGCAGCATTTCCAGATGGCGCGTATGCGTGCTCTGGAGCTGGCTCGCCCACTGCTTCGTAGCACCAACAACGGTATTACGGCTGTCATTGATCCACGCGGCGATGTACAGGCGATGATCCCGCAGTTTACTCGCGAAGTGCTGACGACTACCGTTACGCCGACCACTGGCCTGACGCCCTATGCACGCACCGGCAACTGGCCGCTGTGGATCCTGACCGCGCTGTTTGGTTTTGGTGCTCTGGTAATGAGCCTGAGACAGCGTCGAGGTAAATTGTAAAACTGTCTCTACCGGACAGTGTTTAGTGTATTCACCCTCTCCCTGTGGGAGAGGGTCGGGGCATCAGACCGCACTTTCCTTTCAAATAATCCTGCATCCACTTCTGGCACGCCAATTGCTTAATCCTTTCAGAGAATTGCGTTATCGGCGATCGTGCAACTGAGTTGCACCACCAGCCCCCACCGGTAGCACCCTTTCGGTGCATACGAGCATTTTTGCCTCAAAACGGTGCGGCGCACCTCGCAAAAGCAAACAATAATGCAGCAATATCTTTACATTAAGCCAAACTAAATGTTAACAAACTGGCTTAACACTGCACACTCAAGTGGCAGGCTATAACAACACAACACTCACACGGGTATCTGCGCGTCGCTGACGCCACGATAAGGAGTTGGATATGCAATTACGTAAACTGGCCGCGGCCATGCTGGTGATGGGAATGTCCGCGAGCGTTGTCCATGCAGAAGACGCACCTGCAGCGGGCAGCACGCTGGATAAAATTGCCAAAAATGGGGTGATCGTGGTCGGCCACCGTGAATCCTCTGTACCGTTTTCTTACTACGATAACCAGCAGAAAGTCGTTGGCTACTCTCAGGATTACTCCAACGCTATCGTTGATGCGATCAAGAAGAAACTGAACAAGCCTGATCTACAGGTCAAGCTGATCCCGGTTACGTCACAGAACCGAATCCCGCTGCTGCAGAACGGTACCTATGACTTCGAATGTGGATCCACCACCAACAACCTTGAGCGTCAGAAACAGGCGGCCTTCTCCGATACCATCTTCATCATCGGCACGCGTCTGCTGGTGAAAAAAGGTGGCCCGATTAAAGATTTCGACGATCTGAAAGGCAAAGCTGTGGTGGTGACTTCAGGTACCACATCAGAAATTTTGCTCAACAAAATGAACGACGAGAAGAAAATGGGGATGCGCATCATCAGCGCGAAAGACCACGGCGACTCCTTCCGTACCCTGGAAAGCGGCCGTGCGGTGGCGTTTATGATGGATGACGCGCTGCTGGCGGGCGAGCGTGCGAAAGCGAAGAAACCAGACAACTGGGAAATCATCGGTACGCCTCAGTCTAAAGAAGCCTATGGCTGCATGCTGCGTAAAGACGATCCGGCCTTTAAGAAGCTGATGGATGACACGATCGCACAGGCGCAAACCTCCGGTGAAGCCGCGAAATGGTTCGACAAGTGGTTCAAGCAGCCGATCCCACCGAAAAACCTGAACATGAACTTCGAACTGTCTGACGACATGAAGGCACTGTTTAAAGAACCAAACGACAAAGCTCTTAACTAATTAGAACAACGATGGGCGGGTTCGCCTGCCCTCTCGATTGCGAGGAAACACGGACAGACTCAGTGTCGGCTGGTCGTTCCCCAGCGGGCATGAAATATCAATACCCTGAATGCCGAAAAGGATAACGGGTAAAGGTTTCCTTAGCAGTCTTCGAGGGTAGCGCTGCTACCCTTTTTTTTCGGAGTGCATTTATGTCAATCGACTGGAACTGGGGTATTTTTCTGCAACAGGCCCCGTTCGGCAACACCACCTATCTCGGCTGGCTGTGGAGCGGCTTTCAGGTCACCGTGGCGCTCTCCGTCACGGCCTGGATTATCGCCTTCCTCGTTGGCTCATTGTTCGGCATTCTGCGCACCGTGCCCAACCGCTTCCTCTCCGGAATCGGCACGCTGTATGTTGAACTGTTCCGTAACGTTCCCCTGATCGTTCAGTTCTTTACCTGGTATCTGGTGATACCGGAACTGCTGCCGGAAAATATCGGCATGTGGTTTAAGTCTGAGCTCGATCCCAACATTCAGTTCTTCGTTTCGTCGATGCTCTGCCTGGGGTTGTTTACCGCGGCTCGCGTATGCGAACAGGTGCGCGCGGCGATTCAGTCGCTGCCGCGAGGACAGAAAAACGCGGCGCTGGCGATGGGGCTGACCCTGCCGCAGGCGTATCGCTACGTACTGCTGCCTAACGCCTATCGCGTGATTGTGCCACCGATGACTTCAGAGATGATGAACCTGGTGAAAAACTCGGCCATCGCCTCAACAATTGGCCTGGTGGACATGGCCGCACAGGCCGGCAAGCTGCTGGACTATTCCGCACACGCCTGGGAATCCTTCACGGCGATTACGCTGGCTTATGTCCTGATCAACGCGGTGATTATGCTGGCAATGAATCTGGTTGAACGTAAGGTTCGCCTGCCCGGCAATATGGGAGGCAAATGATGTACGATTTTGACTGGAGTTCCATCGTTCCTTCTATGCCTTATCTGCTGGCAGGCCTGGTGATTACGCTGAAGATTACGGTTACCGCCGTGGTTTTCGGCATCGTCTGGGGTACGCTGCTTGCGGTGATGCGCCTGTCGACCTTTAAGCCAGTCGCCTGGTTTGCCACCGCCTACGTGAACGTATTCCGTTCTATTCCACTGGTGATGGTGCTGCTGTGGTTTTACCTGATCGTCCCTGGTTTTCTGCAAAACGTGCTGGGCCTTTCACCAAAAACCGACATCCGCCTGGTGTCAGCGATGGTCGCCTTCTCTATGTTTGAGGCGGCCTATTATTCAGAAATTATCCGCGCCGGTATCCAGAGCGTCTCCCGCGGCCAGGGCAACGCTGCGCTGGCGCTCGGGATGACGCAGTGGCAATCAATGAAGCTCATCATTCTGCCACAGGCGTTCCGTGCGATGGTGCCGCTGCTGCTGACGCAGGGGATCGTCCTGTTCCAGGATACTTCGCTGGTTTACGTTCTGAGCCTTGCCGATTTCTTCCGTACCGCGTCCACCATTGGCGAACGTGACGGTACCCAGGTTGAGATGATCCTGTTCGCCGGGGCCGTCTATTTTGTTATCAGCTTAAGCGCCTCGCTGTTGGTCAGCTATTTGAAGAAAAGGACCGTGTAATGATTTCCCTGAAAAATGTTTCGAAATGGTATGGCCACTTTCAGGTGCTGACCGACTGCTCCACGGAAGTGAAAAAAGGTGAAGTGGTGGTGGTTTGCGGCCCCTCAGGCTCTGGTAAATCCACGCTTATCAAAACCGTGAACGGCCTTGAGCCTGTACAACAGGGTGAGATCCTGGTGAACGGCACGCAGGTAAATAACAAGAAAACGGATCTGGCTAAGCTGCGTTCGCACGTCGGCATGGTATTCCAGCATTTCGAGCTGTTCCCGCACCTGTCGATCATCGAAAACCTGACGCTGGCGCAGGTCAAAGTGCTCAAGCGCGATAAAGCCGCCGCCCGCACTAAAGGCCTGAAGCTGCTGGAACGCGTTGGTCTTTCTGCTCACGCCGATAAGTTCCCGGCACAGCTTTCCGGCGGCCAACAGCAGCGTGTGGCGATCGCCCGTGCGCTGTGCATGGATCCTGTCGCTATGCTGTTTGACGAACCCACCTCTGCGCTCGATCCTGAGATGATCAACGAAGTGCTGGACGTCATGGTCGAACTGGCGCACGAAGGAATGACGATGATGGTGGTAACCCACGAAATGGGCTTCGCCCGCAAAGTGGCAAACCGCGTCATCTTTATGGATGAAGGTAAAATCGTCGAAGATTCTGACAAAGATGATTTCTTCGATAATCCGAAGTCGGACCGCGCGAAAGATTTTCTGGCTAAGATACTGCATTAAAAACCTGCCGGACGGCACGCTGTTTGTCCGGCCTACGAGTTTATTTTGTAGGCCGGGTAAGCGTAGCGCTACCCGGCTTCACAGCGCCATCGTTCTCAAGGCTCAAAGGCCTTCCGCTGGAACTGGTCATGACCGCATTTCGGGCACAGCGGTAGCACATCCGGCGAGTAAACAGCGAGGTGGAAATGGCATTTCTCGCAGACCAGATTCCCCAGCCCGACCACTTCTCCGCTGTGATAAACGCCATGATGATTCAGGTCCTGGAACACTTCTCGCCACTCAAGCTGCGTTTTGTCGGTGATATCCGCCAGTTCCTGCCAGATACTCTCCTTAATCACCCGCAGGAACACGCTGTCCTTCACTTCATCCTGGCTTTCGTTATAGCTAACCGCAAACTCCTCCAGATCGCGGCGGACGGCCCGGGTCAGCTCGTCAATTTCTGTTCGCGTTAACTCCCCGGTCTGGCTGACTCGCGCTCTTGCCTGCTCAACCAGCGCGTCAATATCGCGCTCTCCGTTACGCAGCCGCTCGGTCAGCGCCGTCACCAGTTCACGATAATATTGAGCAACCTTGTTCATTGTTTCATCTCCCGGACGGTTAACGTCCTCTAATGATAGACCTTATTTCCCGGAAGCTTTGTCAGCTACGCCACAGACCCGGTAAATAAACGCAAGGCCGGAGTGTGTGAAAGGCTGTTTTGACGTGCCCGTTTGGGCTATGCTATGCGGATCTGAATGACCACATCCATTGGCTACGTT
>DKMD01000012.1 GCA_002470465.1 Pluralibacter sp. UBA7423 | reverse complement strand
AGCGCACCTCCCTTACAAGGAGGGGGTCGGCGGTTCGATCCCGTCATCACCCACCCCTCGGGTCGTTAGCTCAGTTGGTAGAGCAGTTGACTTTTAATCAATTGGTCGCAGGTTCGAATCCTGCACGACCCACCAATGTGGAAAGGCGCCCTAAAGGCGCCTTTTTGCTGTTTCCGATTCGTGCCGGATGAGACAAAATTGTCTGGAACAATTTTGAACAACGTAACGCGTTGTCCCGAAGGGTGAGTCTCAGGATGAGACGAATAGCCTGCTGCAGGTTCGAGTCGAACGACGTGAGACAACGGAGCCGCTTGTGGCGACGGCCCGAAGGGCGAGCGAAGCGAGTAATCCTGCACGACCCACCAAATTCAGAAAAAAGCGCCTTTTGGCGCTTTTTGTTTTTCTGCGCTTCCCCAAAATTATCTCACGACTTTCTGATTGAATTTCGCTATCTTGTTTAGCATATAAAACACCACCAGCGGAAATGGCCCGATTGTTCACGTTTCTGCGATGGTTTGGTTAAGCCAGTAAAACGAGAAGCCATGATGAGCGTAATGTTTGATCCTGAAAGCGCAATTTATCCGTTCCCGCCAAAACCATCACCGCTTAGCGCTGATGAAAAGCAATTTTACCGTGAAAAGATAAAGCGGCTGCTGAAAGAAAAAGAGGCGGTAATGGTGGCGCACTACTACACCGATCCGGAAATCCAGCAGTTAGCGGAAGAGACAGGTGGCTGTATTTCCGACTCTCTGGAAATGGCACGTTTCGGGGCTCGTCATCCGGCGAAAACATTGCTGGTTGCGGGCGTGCGTTTTATGGGCGAAACCGCAAAAATACTCAGCCCGGAAAAAACCATTCTGATGCCGACGCTGAATGCGGAATGCTCGCTCGATTTAGGCTGTCCGATTGATGCTTTTAATGCCTTCTGTGACGCTCACCCGGATCGTACCGTCGTGGTGTACGCTAATACCTCTGCTGCCGTCAAAGCTCGCGCTGACTGGGTTGTCACTTCCAGTATCGCTGTCGAACTGATCGAGCATCTCGACAGCCTTGGCGAAAAAATTATCTGGGCTCCGGATCGTCATCTGGGGCGCTACGTGCAGAAGCAAACGGGCGCAGATGTGCTGTGCTGGCAGGGCGCCTGCATCGTACATGATGAGTTCAGGACGCAGGCGCTGGCACGCATGAAAGCGCTGTACCCGCAGGCGGCGATTCTGGTACATCCGGAATCACCGCAGTCGATTGTTGATATGGCGGATGCCGTAGGCTCAACCAGCCAGCTTATTGCCGCAGCGAAGACGCTCCCGAACCAGCAGCTTATCGTAGCCACCGATCGCGGTATTTTCTACAAGATGCAGCAGGCCGTGCCGGAGAAAGAGTTACTGGAGGCCCCAACGGCTGGAGAAGGGGCGACCTGTCGCAGCTGTGCCCATTGCCCGTGGATGGCGATGAACGGCCTGAAAGCCATTGCCGAAGGGCTGGAGCAGGGCGGGGCGGCGCATGAGATCCACGTTGATGCCGCATTGCGGGAAGGCGCGCTCTCGCCACTCAACCGCATGCTGGATTTTGCGGCTACACTACGTTCTTAACGCTGTCGTTACTTTGCTCAACGGAAGGAGAACAAATGGATTTTTTCAGCACACAAAATATTCTGGTGCATATCCCGATTGGCGCGGGCGGCTATGATCTGTCCTGGATTGAAGCCGTGGGGACGGTTGCAGGGTTGCTCTGTATCTGGCTGGCGAGCCTTGAGAAAATCAGCAACTACGCTTTCGGTCTGCTGAACGTCACGCTGTTTGCCATCATCTTCTTCCAGATCCAGCTGTACGCCAGCCTGCTGCTGCAGCTATTTTTCTTCGCGGCGAATATTTACGGCTGGTACGCCTGGTCGCGGCAAACCAGCCAGCATCAGGCCGAACTGCAAATTCGCTGGCTGCCGCTGCCTAAAGCGCTGGCCTGGCTTGCGGCATGCGTGGTGGCGGTTGGTCTGATGACGGTCTTTATCAATCCGGTATTCGCTTTCCTGACCCGCGTGGCGGTCAGCATCATGCAGTCCGTCGGGCTCAGCGTGACCGTGCCGGAGCTTCAGCCGGATGCCTTCCCCTTCTGGGATTCCTGCATGATGGTGTTGTCGATCGCGGCGATGATCCTGATGACGCGTAAATACGTTGAAAACTGGCTGCTATGGATCATCATCAACGTGATAAGCGTAGTGATTTTCGCGCTTCAGGGCGTGTATGCGATGTCGCTGGAGTATCTGCTGCTGACGTTTATTGCTTTGAACGGCAGCCGGATGTGGATGAACAGCGCCCGTGAGAGAGGTTCACGCGCGCTGTCGTCTTAGTGGTGATGATGGTGGGCGTGTCCGGACTGCGCCTCATTCAGGTGGCATTCCGGCCCGCTGCAGGGCTGGTATTCCATCTGGATGGTGGCATGTGCTATCCGATAGTGGTGTTCAAGATAGTGCTGAATGCGTTCCAGCAGGGCGTCATGATCGTGGGGGGGAATAACGTGAACATGCAGCGTCATCACCGGTTTTTCCCCTACCAGCCAGATATGAACATGGTGCACATCCCGGACTTCCGGGATTTCGCGGCGTAAACCTCGCTTCAGTGCGGCGACATCCAGCGAGCCGGGCGCACCTTCCAGCAGCTCATTCACGCTTTCTTTCAACAACTGCCAGGCGCTGCGTAACACCAGGCACGATACCAGCACGGACAATATTGGATCAATTGGCGTCCAGCCTGTCGTCAGAATCACAATTGCTGCAACAATTGCACCTACTGAGCCTAACAAATCCCCAAGCACGTGTAGCGCCGCGGCGCGCACGTTCAGGTTTTTCTCTTCACTGCCCCGATGCAGGATCCAGAAGGAGAGAATATTGGCGAGCAGTCCAGCGATGGCAATCACCATCATTGTCGCGCCGGCAATCGGCTGCGGGTGACGGAAACGAACAAACGCCTCCCAGACGATTAGCACCGTAATCAGCACCAGCGCAATGGCGTTCACGAAAGCCGCAAGCGTTGTCAGACGCAGCCAGCCAAACGTGTGCCGGGCACTGGGAGGGCGGCGTGCGAAATGAACGGCCAGCAGTGCGAAAAGTAACGCGGCGGCGTCGGTAAGCATATGTCCGGCATCGGCAAGGAGCGCCAGCGATCCGGAAATAAGACCACCCACCACCTCCAGCAGCATAAAGCCTGCCGTGATGATAAACGCCAGCAGCAGGCGATGACCATTGCCGTCATCCTTCGTCTGGCCTGAAGAGTCTAAGTGCGAATGTGCCATATGCAGGTCCCGCTTTTTAGTTAATGCATGACATCATTGCAGATCTTTATCCATCGCGCATAAAAATAAAGGAGAGCTATGCTCTCCTTTATTATGAAGACTAAACAGGTTTACTGGGTTGTACCATCGGTTTTGGTATCGACATCGCTGTTCGTGCCGCTACCGGTCTGAACTTTCTTGTTCATGTCCGGGCATTTACCGTCTTTGCACATCGTGTTTTTGTGAATGTCATCCTTGCTCATGTGTTGGGCATCGCTTGCCGACCCGTTTGGATGCAGCATCGTGCCGTTTGAATCAGTATTCACATTGCTGTTGTCGACTCCGTTAGGAGCCATGTTCTGATGGGCATCGGGCGCTACCTGTCCTGCATCGGCGGAAGAATTCGCCTGTCCATTATTGTCTGAGGCATTGTCGGCGGCCAGCGCCGCGCCGCTCATCATCGAAAGCGTGGCAGTCAGTACGAGTGTAGCCAGTGTCTTGTTTTTCATGAGGATGCTCCTGTTCTGGTCGTTACGTCGGATAACTTCTTCCAACAGTGCATGGCCGTATGCGCGTGGCGCATGATGGTGAAAGATTCCATTATGCTGATTTATGTCAGCCGGGAATCTTGTTAAATATCTTTTTTTTGGTATTTACATTTAAAAAGTGTAGCGACATTCTCACTTCTCGCTACATTCTGGCGTTTTTTTGGGGAATTCCAGGAATTGTCCGGCGCAAGTGTAAAACCCTGTTTACACTTCCTGGCTGACGAGATAGATTGGAAGGATTGCACTCAATCATATAAGTATGGCAACGCTGGAAAGATCATGAATTATCAGAACGACGATTTACGCATCAAAGAGATCAACGAGTTATTACCTCCTGTCGCGCTCCTTGAAAAATTCCCCGCCACTGAAAATGCCGCAAATACGGTTTCTCATGCCCGCAAAGCGATCCATCAGATCCTCAAAGGTCATGACGATCGCCTGCTGGTGGTGATTGGTCCTTGCTCAATTCACGATCCGGTCGCGGCGAAAGAGTATGCGAGCCGTCTGTTGATGCTTCGTGAAGCGCTGCAGGGTGAGCTGGAAATCGTTATGCGCGTCTATTTTGAAAAACCGCGGACCACGGTGGGCTGGAAAGGGCTGATCAACGATCCACACATGGATAACAGCTTCCAGATTAACGACGGCCTGCGTATCGCACGTAAGCTGCTGCTGGAAATCAACGACAGCGGCTTGCCGGCGGCGGGCGAATTCCTCGACATGATCACCCCGCAGTACATGGCGGATCTGATGAGCTGGGGCGCGATTGGTGCACGTACCACTGAATCTCAGGTTCACCGTGAGCTGGCCTCGGGCCTTTCCTGCCCGGTAGGTTTCAAAAATGGGACCGACGGCACCATCAAAGTGGCTATTGACGCCATCAACGCCGCAGGCGCGCCTCACTGCTTCCTGTCCGTCACCAAATGGGGTCATTCCGCTATCGTTAACACCAGCGGCAATGGTGACTGCCATATCATCCTGCGCGGCGGCAAAGAGCCGAATTACAGTGCGCATCACGTGGCGATGGTGAAAGAAGGGCTGCATAAAGCGGGCCTGCCATCTCAGGTGATGATCGACTTCAGCCATGCCAACTCCAGCAAGCAGTTCAAAAAGCAGATGGACGTTGCAACCGATGTTTGTGGCCAGATTGCCAACGGCGAAAAAGCGATTGTCGGCGTGATGATTGAGAGCCACCTGGTGGAAGGTAACCAGAATCTGGAAAGCGGTGAACCGCTGACCTACGGCAAGAGCATTACCGATGCCTGCATCGGCTGGGACGACACCGAAGCCGTTCTGCGCCAGCTGGCGAATGCGGTTAAGGCGCGTCGCGGGTAATTTTTCATAATTTACTGAAACCGGCCCCGTGCCGGTTTTTTTGTATCTGTGGGCGGGGTGCGTTTATTCATTAAGGATATAGGCGTAGAATCAATAAGTTAATTTAACCCTCATGCTGAACGTGATGCCCATGCTTAAACCTAATTTATATAAAGGCCAGCCGCTCCCTCTGTCCCAATTGACTCCTGACGAGTTCGAGGATTTTGTTTACGTCGCCATGGGAGAGTTGGGCAGTAAAAAAGGTTTTACTCTTGAGGCGGGAAGACAAAAATCGACTGACGGTGGTTTTGATTGCACGGCAAGAAATACTAAAACGCAGGGGGTTATTTGCATTCAGTGCAAACGCTATGCGACGGCGCTCGGCACGGACACGCTGGCCGATGAAGTGGTCAAAATTGCGCTAAACGGTGTTTTACAAGGGGATACTCCTGAGCAGCATCTTATCGTCACGACGGGCGATGTCGCAAAAACGACCAGAGTGCTGCTGCGACAGACCGATTTTATCGACCTGAAGAAAAAATGTCAGGAGGTGCTCGGCAAAGCGTATGCGACGCAGCGAAAAGGTCTGGAAGCACTGAATTTAGATCCGGTAAATGTGGTTCATCACTATATCGACACGGCAAAAATCATCGTCTGGTCCGCGCTTGATTTTGACAATGAGTTGACGCTGGTCTGGCCATCAATTACCCCAGTGCTGGATAAGTATTTTTCTGTTGATGTGGTGGTACGTGAATACCCACGTGCCAATTTTGATATCCACCGCTATCGTGCCGGTATTAGAAATACGCCATGTCGTTATACCGAGTTATTGTTAAGTCAAAGCCAGGCACCGGAGAATATTCTGGTGGAGAACCCCGCTTATCGCGATGACGCAAGCCTGAAGTTTTCTTACTCAGACTTTATTAACCCGTCCTCAAATGCCTTTGCCGCACCGGGTAAGACGCTGATAGTTTGCCCCGGCGGAGGCGGTAAAACGGCGTTACAGCATTATATTCGCTTCCATTTGATCGAAGAGGGAAGTGACGTTGTGCCGGTACTTATCCCACTGAATACCTACAGTCGTGGTGGGTTGAATAAGATGATCGAGTCCAGCCTGGGCATTAGCTGGGGAAGCTGGCAGTCGCTGCCTTCGCGTTTCATCTTTTTATTTGATGGACTGGATGAATTACAGGAGTCGGAAGTTAACGCCTTCATCAATGAATTACAGGCTATTTCTGTGGATTACCCTTGCCTGATAACGGTAAGAGATACCGGGCTGCGGATACCCGTCTATATTGACGGCATCAGCGCTATCTTGCGTATTGAACCCTTAACCTATCGACAGATAGTCAATATTGCTCGCTTGAACCTCCCGGTAAAGATGCAAAGCACATTTAATGATGAACTCAGAACCCTCATCCAGCTGCCTCAGGCCGCTTTCTTACGTTCCCCTTTTGGGTTAACCAAAGCGCTCGAATTCTTTCAAAAACATTCCGCTTTGCCCAAGGCATTCGCGGGGATGTTAAGCACCATTGTCGGGGATAAAATTACCCGGAGCCGGAGCAGAGTGACATCTGCCGATACTCTCCTGAATAAGTTGGATGATTTCACCATTGTGCGGGCGATGTCAGCGATCGTCTACGAGATACGGGTTGGGTTTGGCGCTTACGCGCTTGCGCAGGATAAACTGAATGAACTTGCGCAAAGGGTTAATCAGGCGCTAAGTGGTGAGAAGCTTCTCTTTTCATTTCAATCCATTGGTGTATTTAGCGACTTTATCACTAAGTTTGAACTGCTTAAAAAAGAAAAAGAGAGCTTTATCTTCACTGAGCACAACATTTTGCTGGATTATCTCCTGGCGATGGGGCTAACGAAAAGCTGGCGTGAAGTGGACAGCCATACCTTCAAAAGTATAGGTCGGGATGCGTGTTTTTTTGTGGGTGAGCAACTTTCCCCCGCTGACGTTCCGGAATTTCTGAACACCATACTGAAACAGGACGCAATCTGTGGTGCGGAGATTGCGAAAGCCCGTGGCGGGGACGGGATTGCAACGGCGGAAGACTGGTTGCTCGAACAAGAGCAAAGCGTGGAGATTCTGACGCGGAGCGCGGCAATTGTGGCTCTGGGCGTGTTGGGCACAGGCAGGGCTTACGCGCGCCTGCGGTCGAGTGAAGGGTTGTGCGATCACCATCATGGCGGACAGCGGCTGGCGGCACTGGCGTGCTCCGGTGATGTCGCTTTGCTTCAGCATTCGTACAACGACTCTTCCGCCATGTTGCAGGCGGTGACAAAAATATCTGGAGGCGAATATCAGAATTGGTGGCGTGGACCAGCTGCCGTTATTACTGATATTGCCAGGGAGAGGCTGGCAACGTGGAAAAAGGACGCACAAGTATTTACCTGCCTTGCATCGGACACCTTAGGGATTTATGGCGATGAATCCGACATACCTATACTCGAAGAGGTTGTCGCCGCAACGGAGTCTCTGAAAGATATGAGCTCCGCGCTGTATGCAATCCAAAAAATCGACCCCGTCAGGTTGAAGGGGGCGTTATATCAGGCGCTGAAACAGCAGAAAAAATATCAGTTCTATATCAAAAAGGCCCTGTTTGAAATGGGGGAAGAGGTTGATTTTGAAGATGAGCTAAATGACCTCATTGGCTTAGTGAATGATGACAGAGTCTTTGACCGTTTAAATTATAGCTATCTCGAAAGCACGGTAAACCTTTTGAAACTGTGGCCGGGCATGCTCGTTCATGAGCAGCGTCTGCTCGATGCATGGGAACAGGGCAAGCAGCCTGCTGATTTTATAATCTATAGCTATCTGTGGAGTATTGCCAGCGCCCATCAATTTGCCTTATTCGCTGAAGCAGCCCTTGATATTGTTAAACATGACGACATGGATGCGATGATGTATGCCCTTTCTTTTTTCCGGTCATCACCGCTCGACACGCTTAATCTCTATTTTGCTGAATTCGCGGCCTGCTATGAACGAAATATTGTTCCGGGACATAATTTATCTGGCGTTGAGGCCGAACTAATTCGTCTGATTGAGAAATGTGACGATCGCGAATTGATGCTCGAGTGGCTCAACCGTTTCCTTGCGACGTCTTTTCCAACTGAAAATCAAACTAAGTTCAGTGAAGACATTTTTAGCTATGCTATGTCATTAGGCATGATGATTGAGATGATTTCTCGTTATGCGAGCTCTCTGGATGAAGGGATTATCAATAAAATAATCTTGCTGAATTGCCAAACATTTACCGAAATCGACACTCATCAACGCAAGATGGTGGATGCGCTTTCAGATGACCGGGCAACGGCACTGCTGGAGCGGGCTATTGCCAGTCAGTCAGAGCAAATCATCAATAATTTTCTGGCGAAATTGCTGGACGCAAAAGCGCATTTGTTGACCAAAGATTTAACCATAGGTCTTATCCCCTCGCTGATCAGCCATCAAACATGGCATGACACCCTGTTATCGCTGCTGGCGTTGAAATGGGATGACGACGTGGCCGAGGCATTTCTTCATAACATTGTCACTGCACACTGGCATCCAACAGTGGCGCAACTCTTTGAAAGCAGAGCCGGAGAATACGCTCAACTGCTGCGTCCTGACCAACTGAATAATTATCTTGATGCAGGGGATAAGATTGCCAATCCGTGTATACAGCGGGTTTTCAGGCTGTGGATTGAACTCGCCAGAAATGAAAGGCCCTCTCCGTAGAGAGGGCGGTTTTCTTACTTCGCTTTACCCTGGTTCGCGACCGCAGCGGCTTTCGCGGCGATCTCATCCGCGTTGCCCAGATAGTAGTGCTTGATTGGCTTGAAGTTTTCGTCGAACTCATACACCAGCGGCACGCCGGTCGGGATGTTCAGCTCAAGAATCTCATCTTCACCCATGTTGTCCAGGAATTTGACCAGGGCACGCAGGGAGTTACCGTGCGCGGCGATAATCACGCGCTCGCCGCTTTTAATGCGCGGCAGAATGGTTTCGTTCCAGTATGGCACTACGCGATCGATGGTCAGCGCCAGGCTTTCGGTGACCGGCAGCTCTTTATCGGTCAGCTTCGCGTAGCGCGGATCGTGGCCCGGGTAACGTTCATCGTCTTTAGTCAGCTCAGGTGGCGTCACGGCAAAACCACGACGCCACTGCTTAACCTGCTCGTCGCCGTACTTTTCAGCAGTTTCTGCTTTGTTGAGACCCTGCAGCGCACCGTAGTGGCGCTCGTTCAGCTTCCAGGACTTCTCAACCGGCAGCCAGGCCTGATCCAGTTCATCCAGCACGTTCCACAAGGTGTGAATGGCGCGTTTCAGCACAGAGGTATAAGCAAAATCAAAGCTGAAGCCTTCATCCTTCAGCAGTTTCCCTGCCGCTTTCGCTTCGCCAACGCCTTTTTCAGACAGATCAACATCATACCAACCGGTGAAGCGGTTTTCATTATTCCACTGGCTCTCGCCGTGGCGAACAAGCACAAGCTTAGTAACAGCCATACTGTGACTCCTGAACTAGATTGAATGATAACAATTCTCATTATATTGCCGCCTCGTTACGGTCGGCAACGCTTATCCTTAACCATAGCGAAAATAGCGGCGCAGTGTAAGCAGCATGTGAACCGGCCGTTATGTTTTTGCAGGTAAGTGGCGCGACTTTCAGCAATCTGGCGAAAAAAAGCCCTCAGTGAAGAGGGCTGGAGATTACAACGAGGTGAACTGGTATTCGGTGACGCTGATGTACTCTTCACCGGGCCGCAGTACGCAGTCCGGCTGAGGCCACTCCGGATGGTTCGGGCTGTCGGGCAGATATTCGCTTTCCAGCGCCAGGCCTTGCCAGTCGGCATAAGGTTCGGTTTCTCGCGATGGCGTGCCGCCCAGATAGTTGCCGGAATAGAACTGTAGAGCCGGAGCCGTGGTGTACACCTGCAACTGAAGCTTCTCGTCGGATGACCACACCGCCGCAGCTACCCGGGAAGGATCTCCCTGAGCCGAAAGCAGGAAGCCGTGATCGTAACCCTTCACTTTGCGCTGATCGTCATCGCTCAGAAACTCGCGGGCGATCGTCTTCGGCTGACGGAAATCAAAACTGGTATTGTCAACGGCTTTCAGGCCTGAACGCGGGATACCCATCTCATCCACGGGCAGATACGCTTCTGCTGCAATCTGCAGCTTGTGTTGACGAACATCGCTCTGCCCGCCGTCGAGATTGAAATAGACGTGGTTAGTCATATTTACCGGGCAGGCTTTATCGACGGTCGCCCGATATTCAATGGCGATGCGGTTATCATCCGTCAGACGGTAGTGAGCGGTGGCGCTGAGATTTCCCGGGAAGCCCTGATCGCCATCGGCAGATTCCAGCCCGAAGAGCACCGAATTGTCATTCTGATTCACGACCTGCCAGCGACGTTTATCAAAGCCCTCTGGCCCGCCGTGGAGCTGATTAGGGCCCTGGCTCGGCTTGAGCGTATATGTCACACCCTCAAGCGTAAAGCGGCTGTCGGCGATCCGGTTTGCGTAACGCCCTACGGATGCGCCGAGAAATGCCGCCTGTTGCGGATAGTATTCCGGGCTGGCGCAGCCGAGGAGTGCCTCGCGCACACTGCCGTCTTTCATTGGAATACGGGCAGACAGCAGCGTTGCGCCCCAGTCCATCAGCGTCACTACCATCCCTGCGCCGTTGCGCAGGGTCAGCAGACGGAACGGCAGGCCGTCGGGGGCAAGAGTTGGCGTTTCAGTCAGCACTGGCCCGCTCCTTGAGATGCTTTACAGACGTAGAAGGTTTCTTTAATGCCGGTTTTCGCCTGATACTGCGCGGCAACGGCTTCTTTCACCGTTGGCACCAGCTCTTCCGGTACCAGAGCCACGATACAGCCGCCGAAGCCGCCGCCGGTCATGCGCACACCGCCTTTGTCACCGATAGTCGCTTTCACAATCTCAACCAGCGTATCGATTTGCGGTACGGTGATTTCGAAATCATCACGCATGGAAGCGTGAGATTCTGCCATCAGCTCACCCATGCGTTTCAGGTCGCCTTTTTCCAGCGCGGAAGCGGCCTCTACGGTACGGGCATTTTCAGTCAGCACATGGCGCACGCGTTTGGCTACAACCGGGTCAAGTTCATGGGCTACAGCATTGAATTTTTCCAGTGATACGTCGCGCAGGGCTGGCTGCTGGAAGAAACGCGCGCCTGTTTCACACTGTTCGCGGCGAGTGTTGTACTCGCTGCCGACCAGCGTGCGCTTAAAGTTGCTGTTAATGATGATCACCGCCGCGCCTTTCGGCATGGAAACGGCTTTGGTGCCGAGCGAGCGGCAGTCCAGCAGCAGCGCATGATCTTTCTTGCCCAGCGCGGAAATCAGCTGATCCATAATGCCGCAGTTACAGCCGACAAACTGGTTCTCCGCCTCCTGACCGTTCAGCGCAATCTGCGCGCCATCGAGCGGCAGATGATACAGCTGCTGGAACACGGTTCCGACAGCAACCTCCAGCGAGGCCGAGGAGCTCAGCCCTGCGCCCTGCGGCACATCGCCGCTGATCACCATATCCACGCCGCCAAAATTGCGGTCGCGTTTTTGCAGATGTTTTACCACGCCGCGCACATAGTTAGACCACTGCTGGGTATCGTGGCTGACGATAGGGGCATCCAGTGAGAATTCATCCGTCTGGTTTTCATAATCGGCGGCAATGACGCGTACCGTGCGATCGTTACGCGGTGAACAGCTGATGACCGTCTGGTAATCAATGGCGCAGGGCAGCACAAAACCGTCGTTATAGTCGGTGTGCTCGCCAATCAGGTTGACGCGGCCTGGTGCCTGAATAACGTGGGTGGCAGGGTAGCCAAATTTTTCAGCAAACAGGGACAGGGTTTTCTCTTTCAGACTCATTATTTTTAGACTCCTGATTCGCGATAGTGGACATCACTGACGGCGCGCAGGCGTTCGGCGGCCTGTTCGGCCGTCAAATCGCGCTGGGTTTCAGCCAGCATTTCGTAACCGACCATAAATTTGCGCACGGTGGCCGAGCGTAGCAGCGGCGGATAGAAATGGGCGTGCAGCTGCCAGTGCGTATTATCTTCGCCATTAAACGGCGCGCCGTGCCAGCCCATGGAGTAGGGGAAGGAGCACTGGAACAGGTTGTCGTAGCGGCTGGTCAGTTTTTTCAGCGCCAGCGCCAGATCGGAACGCTGGGCGTCGGTTAAATCGGTGAGGCGAAGAACGTGGACTTTCGGCAGCAGCAGCGTTTCGAAAGGCCATGCGGCCCAGTAAGGCACGACGGCCAGCCAGTGCTCGGTTTCCACCACGGTCCGGCTGCCGTCAGCCAGCTCGCGCTGCGCGTAATCCACCAGCATCGGTGAGCCCTGCTCAGCGTAATAGGCTTTTTGCAGGCGATCTTCCCGCTCAACTTCGTTTGGCAGGAAGCTGTTCGCCCAGACCTGGCCGTGCGGGTGCGGGTTGGAGCAGCCCATTGCCGCACCTTTATTCTCAAATACCTGCACCCATGGGTATAGTTTGCCCAACTCTGCGGTCTGCTGTTGCCAGGTTTGCACAACGTCTTCCAGAGCCTGAAGGTTCAGTTCCGGCAGCGTTTTGCTGTGATCCGGCGAGAAGCAGATAACCCGGCTGGTACCGCGCGCGCTTTCGCAACGCAGCAGAGGATCGTCACTCTGCGGTGCGTCCGGCGTGTCGGTCATCAGCGCAGCAAAGTCGTTGGTGAAGACAAACGTGCCGGTGTACTGCGGATTTTTATCTCCGGTGACGCGGGTATTACCCGGACACAGGAAGCAGTCCGGATCGTGTACCGGCAGCGTCTGCTGGGCGGGCGTTTCCTGCGCCCCCTGCCAGGGGCGCTTGGCGCGATGCGGTGACACCAGAATCCACTGCCCGGTAAGCGGATTAAAGCGGCGGTGTGGGTGATCGACAGGGTTAAAATGTGTCATGACAAATCCTTAGTCGGGATAGCCCTGCGGATGGCGTGACTGCCAGTGCCAGGTATCCTGCGCCATTTCGTCGAGCGTTCGGGTTACGCGCCAGCCGAGTTCACGGTCTGCTTTGCTGGCATCCGCCCAGTATGCTGGGAGGTCGCCGTCGCGACGTGGGGCAAAGTGATGATTCACCGGTTTGCCACAGGCTTTGCTGAAGGCATTGACTACGTCCAGCACGCTGCTGCCGACGCCCGCGCCGAGGTTGTAAATGTGCACGCCTGGCTTATCCGCCAGTTTTTCCATCGCGGTAACGTGGCCATCGGCCAGATCCATCACGTGGATATAATCGCGCACGCCGGTGCCGTCTTCGGTCGGATAGTCGTTGCCGAAGATTGCCAGCGATTCACGACGGCCTACTGCTACCTGCGCGATGTACGGCATCAGGTTGTTCGGAATGCCCTGCGGATCTTCGCCCATGTCACCTGACGGATGCGCGCCGACCGGGTTGAAGTAGCGCAGCAGCGCGATGCTCCACTCAGGCTGTGCTTTTTGCAGGTCAGCCAGAATCTGTTCAACCATTAGCTTGCTTTTGCCATATGGGCTTTGTGGCGTGCCGGTCGGGAAGCTTTCGACGTAAGGGATTTTTGGCTGGTCGCCGTAGACGGTGGCGGAGGAGCTAAAGATAAAGTTTTTTACGTTAGCGGCTCGCATGGCGGCAATCAGGCGCAGCGTGCCGTTAACGTTGTTGTCATAGTATTCGAGGGGTTTGACGACGGATTCGCCCACGGCCTTCAAGCCGGCAAAATGGATCACGGTGTCAATCGCGTGATCGTGCAGGATTTCAGTCATGAGCGCTTCGTTGCGAATATCGCCTTCAACGAAAACCGGCTGCTTGCCGCCGAGACGTTCAATCACCGGTAACACGCTGCGCTTACTGTTACAGAGATTGTCGAGGATGATGACGTCATGGCCTTGCTTCAGTAACTGCACGCAGGTGTGGCTGCCTATGTAACCGCTACCACCTGTAACCAGTACTCTCATTTTTCGCTCCGTTAAGCCTATAGTATGGAATAAGCCTAGCATAACAGAGATGTGAAAAGTGTGACACGGCCGAAATTAGTGGAATCGTTTACACGGCGTGATTTTAGCCAGTTATCTGCGCATTTTGCATTATAAATCAATGAGCATCAGAAGGGAGAATGCTCTTTATCCGAAAAGCAGGAGCACCGGGCTCCTGCAGTGAAATCAGCATTTCCCTGTTGCGTAACGATAGCCCTCTTCGCTGGCGATGAACTCCATGCGATGCGTGATGCACTCTGGCGCATCTTCGGCATGGTGTGAAACAAACAGCAATTGCGTTTTTCCTTCGCCAATCAGGACATCGACAAAACGGCGAACCAGCTGGCGATTCAGCGGATCCAGTCCCTGCAAGGGTTCATCCAGAATCAGCAGCGTCGGGTGCTTCACCAGCGCACGTACGATCAGCGCCAGGCGCTGCTGGCCCCAGGACAAACTGTGGAAGGGGGCATCGGCGGTGCGGTTGTCCATGCCCAGGATATCCAGCCAGCCCTGCACCAGCTTGTGCTGCTTGTCGGATACCGCCTGATAAATCCCTATCGAGTCAAAATAGCCGGAAAGGATCACATTGCGCACGTTGGTGCTGACGCGATAATCGAGATGCAGGCTGCTGCTGACGTAGCCGATGTGTTTTTTGATATCCCAGATGGTTTCCCCGCTGCCGCGACGGCGGCCAAACAAGGTGAGATCGTTGCTGTAGCCCTGAGGATGGTCGCCGGTCACCAGGCTGAGCAGCGTGGATTTGCCCGCGCCGTTTGGCCCGACGATCTGCCAGTGTTCCCCCGGGTTCACCGTCCAGCTAAGATCGTTGATGACCGGCTTGTCGTTATATGAGACGACACCGTGCTTCAGCACAATGCGCGGCTGATCTTCCGGAAGCGAAAGCCTGGCCGAAGGGGCATCCGGTTCCGGCAGCGCAATGCCGGAAAGCTTTTCGCTGTGCGCCAGCTGGGCGATCAGCGCCTGATCGAGCAGCGCTTGTTTGGCACCCGTTTTCAATAGCGTGCAATCCGCCAGCACGCCTGCAAATTCAATAAAGTCGGGGATTTCGTCAAAGCGGTTAAGCACCAGCACCAGCGTGATGCCGTCCTGATGCAGCGTGGCGAGCAGTTCTGCCAGCGCCTGACGTGATGCAACGTCCAGCCCGTCGAAGGGTTCATCAAGGATCAGCAAATCCGGATTGCCCATCAGCGCCTGACACAGCAGCGTTTTGCGCGTTTCCCCGGTCGAGAGATATTTGAAGCGCCTCTCCAGCAGGTGAGCAATACCGAAGCGGCGGGCTAACGCCTCGCAGCGGCCTGCGTCTTTGACCTCATCCTGAATGATTTCGGCGGCCGTGCGTCCGGTATCGTCCTCATCCGGGCTGAGCATATCGGTGTTATTGCGCTGCCACTCGTCGCTGACCAGCTTTTGCAACTGCTCAAAGGAGAGGCGAGTGGTGCGTAAAAATTGACTGTCGCGGCTGCCGGAAAGCAGCTTCAGCTCACCGGAAAGGGCGCGGGCCAGTGCGGATTTCCCGCTACCGTTGCTGCCCACGAAGGCCCATGACTCACCAGAACGCAGTGTCAGACTGTCAATGGAGAGCGTTTTGGTATCGCTAAGACGAAACGTGCCTTGCGAAATTTGCAATAATGACATGATGTATCCCGTTTTTTGCAGCGAATTACTTCAGGGATACGTCTTCTGTGGGGCAATGTCAAGCCATCAGCACAGCGTGGCGAGGATCACCCGATCGGCGTTAAAGCAGGCAATTGCGCTGTCGCCTTCCTGCAGCGCTTTGGTTTCATCAACCGGCATGGTCGCGCAAAGCACCTGGCCGTCTGGCAGGGTCATCAGCACTTCGCTCTGCTGCGTACCTCGCTCAATATGGCTGATGGTGCCGGAAAGCTGGTTATCTGCGACGGCGGCAACGGCTTTATCGCGCGTAATACTGACCCACGGCGCTTTCAGCAGCACCAGCACCTCTTTACCTTCTTCCAGCCCAAGTCGCTCGCCGCTCTGGGCGGTGATGGCTACCTTCAGCCGGGTTTCTCCGTCGGCAAGCAGTACGTCAACATGCTCCTGCACTTGCTGATGATCGCGGCGGGTGAGGGTGCCGAACCACTGGTTGCGGGCGCTGGTCTGCAGGGAAAAACGGGAGATTGCCGCCAGCAGGCTGTTCAGCGGCAGGGCGTCGTCGTCGCTCAGAACATCGAACGCTTTTTGCTGAATTTGCGCCAGCAGATCGTAAAGCTGAATCAGGCGCTGGCCGTAGCGGGTCAGTACCGCGCCGCCGCCGCCTTTTCCGCCCGTTGCGCGATCGACCAGCGGCTGCTCGCTCAGCTGGTTCATTTCATTGATGGCGTCCCAGGCGCTTTTATAGCTGATCCCGGCATTCTTCGCCCCCTGGCTGATGGAGCCGGTGACGTCGATTTGCTTCAGTAGCGCAATACGGCGCGGATCGGCAAAAAGACGCTGCTGAAGCTTGAGGGTAAGAAGAATTTCGGCCTGCATATCAATGTCCTGCTAAAAAGAGAAGAAGACTTACCTCACTATTATTGCACAGGGCACCGCACAAAAGGGGAGTGAATTTCCGCATTTACGGGTTACAATGATGAAATCACAATGTCAGGAGCTGACCATGTTAGAGTTGTTGAAAAGTCTGGTATTTGCCGTAGTCATGGTTCCCGTGGTGATGGCTATCATCCTTGGGCTGATCTACGGTCTGGGTGAAGTGTTTAACGTTCTGTCGAACGTCGGGCACAACGATAAAGCCCGCCAGCAAAATCACTGATTTCGAGACGCCCGGTACCACCGGGCGTTTTTTTATCCCGTCATAGTATTTAAGTTCCTCTTCTTCCTGCCGATATTAGCTTCTGTATACCCCTATTTAATTCTGGGAAAAGCCTGGGGTTGCCGCTATATTGTTGCGTACATAACGACACTCACAGGAGTTACAGATGGAACGTACATGGTTACGCCTTTTTGCGGGCGCTACATTATCCCTTGCTGTTGTTGGACACGCCGCTGCGGCAGACGCAGGCAAAATCACCGTTTTCGCCGCCGCTTCGCTGACTAACGCGATGCAGGACATCGCGAAAGAGTACAAGAAAGAGAAAAACGTCGACGTCGTCTCTTCCTTCGCTTCCTCTTCTACGCTGGCCCGTCAGATTGAAGCCGGCGCCCCGGCCGATCTTTTCATTTCCGCCGATCAGAAATGGATGGACTACGCGGTAGAGAAAAAAGCCATTGATACCGCCACTCGCGAAACGCTGCTCGGCAACAGCCTGGTGGTTGTTGCCCCTAAAGCAAGCGAACAGGGTAACGTGACCATTGACGCCAAAACCAACTGGACCAGCCTGCTGAAAGGCGGTCGTCTGGCCGTGGGCGACCCGGACCATGTTCCGGCGGGCATTTATGCCAAAGAAGCGCTGCAAAAACTGGGCGCATGGGACACCCTGTCACCAAAACTGGCTCCGGCGGAAGACGTCCGCGGTGCGCTGGCGCTGGTGGAACGTAACGAGGCGCCGCTCGGCATCGTTTACGGCTCTGATGCCGTTGCCAGCAAAGGCGTAAAAGTGGTGGGCACCTTCCCGGAAGACTCCCACCAAAAAGTGGAATACCCGATTGCCATCACCGACGGGCATAAAAATGCCACCGTGACGGCGTTCTACGATTACCTGAAAGGCCCGCAGGCCTCAGCCATCTTTAAACAGTACGGATTTACAACGCACTAATGATATTGACGGATCCCGAATGGCAGGCGGTACTGCTGAGCCTGAAAGTTTCATCCCTGGCGGTGGTGTTCAGTTTGCCCTTTGGGATCTTCTTTGCCTGGCTGCTGGTGCGGCGTAATTTCCCGGGCAAAGCGCTTCTCGATAGCCTTATTCATCTTCCTCTCGTGCTGCCTCCGGTGGTGGTCGGCTATTTGCTGCTGATTGCCATGGGGCGGCGCGGGTTTATCGGCTCCTGGCTGTACGACTGGTTCGGGCTGACCTTTGCCTTCAGCTGGCGCGGTGCGGTGCTGGCCGCGGCGGTCATGTCCTTCCCGTTGATGGTACGTGCCATCCGTCTGGCGCTCGAAGGCGTCGACATTAAACTTGAACAGGCGGCACGCACGCTCGGCGCCGGGCGCTGGCGAGTATTTTTGACCATCACCCTGCCGTTGATGCTGCCGGGCATTATTGTCGGTACCGTGCTGGCATTTGCCCGATCGCTTGGCGAATTTGGCGCGACTATCACTTTCGTCTCCAACATTCCCGGCGAAACGCGCACCATTCCCTCGGCGATGTACACCCTGATCCAGACGCCCGGTGGTGAAGGGGCTGCCGCGCGGCTGTGCCTGATTTCCATCGTGCTGGCGCTGGTTTCGCTGCTGGTTTCCGAATGGCTGGCGCGTCTCAGCCGCGAAAGGACGGGGAAATAATCATGCTGGAGCTCAATTTCACCCAGACGCTCGGTACCCATCGCCTGAGCATCAATGAATCCCTTCCGGCCTCCGGTATTACGGCGGTGTTTGGCGTGTCCGGCGCCGGGAAAACGTCGTTAATAAACGCCATCAGCGGGCTGACAAAACCGCAGCAGGGGCGGATCGTGCTGAACGATCGCGTGCTGAACGATACCGATAAGAACATTTGCCTGTCGCCAGAGAAACGGCGCGTGGGCTATGTATTCCAGGATGCACGCCTGTTCCCTCACTACAAAGTGCGCGGCAATCTGCGTTACGGCATGGCCAAAAGCATGGCCGGGCAGTTCGACAAACTGGTTTCGCTTCTCGGCATTGAAGCGCTGCTCGACAGGCTGCCGGGCAGTCTCTCCGGCGGCGAAAAACAGCGCGTGGCGATTGGCCGCGCCCTGCTGACGGCGCCAGAGCTGCTGCTGCTGGACGAGCCGCTGGCGTCGCTGGATATCCCGCGTAAGCGCGAACTCCTGCCGTACCTGCAACGGCTTGCCCGCGAAATCAATATTCCCATGCTCTACGTCAGCCACTCGCTGGACGAAATTCTGCACCTGGCCGATAAGGTGCTGGTGCTGGAAGAGGGGCGCGTGAAGGCGTTTGGCCCGCTGGAAGAGGTCTGGGGAAGTTCGGTGATGCACCCGTGGCTGCCGCAGGATCAGCAGAGCAGCATTCTGAAGGTGACGGTGCTCGAGCATCATCCGCATTACGCGATGACCGCCCTGGCGCTTGGCGATCAGCATCTCTGGGTCAGCAAACTTGAACGTCCGGTGCAGTCGGCGGTGCGTATCCGCATTCAGGCATCGGATGTGTCGCTGGTGCTCCAACCGCCGGTACAAACCAGTATCCGTAATATTCTGCGTACCAAAGTGATTCAGTGCTATGACAACGACGGCCAGGTGGAAGTCCAGCTTGAAATTGGCGGAAGAACGCTGTGGGCACGCATCAGCCCGTGGGCGCGGGATGACCTGGCGGTGAAGCCAGGCCAGTGGCTGTATGCACAGATTAAAAGCGTGTCGATTACCGCCTGATTACAGCAGCTGTTTATAGATAAAATCGGCGATGCTCTTATCCGTGTTGTCGCCGATGACCATGTTAGCGCGGGCTTTCACCGCATCATCGGCATTCCCCATCGCCACGCCGGTTCCGGCGGCTTCCAGCATGCTGATGTCGTTAAAGTTATCGCCAAACGCCACCACGTCTTTCATCGACAGACCCTGAGACTCAATCCAGCGGGCCAGGCGATTGCCTTTGCTGTTGCCCTTGCGGGCGACGTCTACCTGGTAAATCCAGGAGCGCTCGCAGGCTAAATCCAGCGTCTCCTCAACCTGCTGCACAAACGCATTCAGGCGGTCGCTGTTTTCATCGGTGAGCGCAAATTTCCAGATAGCGCCCGTCTGCTGGGCGGCGTGGGCGAAGGAATCCACCTGGCTGAAGACAGGGCGCTGGGCCGCAGGGAGCGTCATTGCCCATTCGATGCCGCGCGTGATGTGGCCCGCAGGCTTTTCATACAGCATGGCATCTTCAACGTACATCAGGCCGTGAACGTTATACTCGTTAAGCATGTCGATCATCTGCATGGCCTGGGAAAGGGTGAGCGGATCGGACTCCAGCACCTTTTTTGCCTGATAATCATACAAATAGGTGCCGTTGCAGCAAATTGCAGGTGTATCGAGCGCCAGTGCCTGATAAAAAGGATGGATGGCAACGTGATGTCGGCCAGTGACGATCAGAATCTGGTAGCCTGCCTCTTTGGCACGCGCCAGCGCCTCAAGGGATTGCGGAAGAATGGTTTTCGCCGGGGTCAGCAGGGTGCCGTCTAAGTCGAGGGCTATCACGCGTGATGTCATGTCGCAGTCCAGGTTAATGTTGAAAAATGTGCAGCTCACGATGGTACACCGCAGCGCGCGCAGGGCAAATTTTTCAGCACTCACTATTCTGTTAATTTGCTTCCACGTGCAGTAAGGAAAGGAGTTTTCATGAAACAAACCGTATATACCGCCAGCCCGGAAAGTCAGCAGATCCACGTCTGGAGCCTGAACCACGACGGCAAACTGACGCTGGTGCAGGTGGTGGATGTGCCAGGTCAGGTACAGCCGATGGTCATCAGCCCGGACAAGCGCTATCTGTACGTTGGCGTGCGCCCTGAATTTCGCGTGCTGGCCTACCGCATCGCGCCGGACGACGGTGCGCTGACGTTCGCCGCCGAATCCCCGCTGCCGGGCAGCCCAACCCACATCTCCACCGACCATCAGGGCCAGTTCCTCTTCAGCGGTTCCTATAACCAGGCCTGCGTGAGCGTGACGCGTCTGGAAGATGGCCTGCCTGTTGGCGTGGTGGACGTGGTTGAAGGGCTCGAAGGCTGCCACTCAGCCAATATTTCGCCGGACAACCGCACCCTTTGGGTGCCGGCGCTGAAGCAGGATCGTATCTGCCTGTTTACCCTGAGCGATGACGGCAAGCTGGTGGCGCAAACCCCGGCGGAAGTGACCACCGTGGAAGGCGCAGGCCCGCGCCATATGGTGTTCCACCCGAATCAGCAGTACGCCTACTGCGTGAATGAGCTGAATAGCTCCGTGGATGTCTGGGAGCTGAAAGATCCGCATGGCGAAATTGAGTGTGTACAGACGCTGGACATGATGCCGCCGCATTTCGACGGCACCCGCTGGGCGGCAGATATTCACATCACCCCGGACGGACGTCACCTCTACACCTGCGATCGCACCTCCAGCACGCTGACGGTCTTTACGGTATCGGAAGACGGTAGCGTGCTTGAAGTGCAGGGCTTCCAGCCGACGGAAACCCAGCCGCGCGGCTTCAACGTCGATCACAGCGGGAAATTCCTGCTGGCGGTCGGGCAGAAATCGCATCATCTGGCGGTTTACGAGATTCAGGGTGAGCAGGGCCTGCTGCATGAGAAAGGGCGTTATGCCGTTGGCCAGGGCCCAATGTGGGTGGTGGTCAACGCACACTAAGCCTGGCGCTGAAAAGAAAAAACCTCGCAGTGCGAGGTTTTTTTTATGTCAGAAGTCAGATTACTTCTTCGGCTCTGCCACAACATAGCTTCCCACGCCGCGGTTGTTGTATTCCCACATGCGGTTGAAGTTGCTGTCGTTCAGGTTACGCTCGATTTCGCCTTTGTCATTTTCAGCACCGGTGTTACCGCTGAACGGACGTTTGGAGATAGCGGCATCAGCCCATGGTTTGGCGGTGTTGAAACCTTCGTTGATCGCGCTGTCGCGGATCACAACCTGACCGTTGGTGTTGCCGTCTACGTCCAGCGAGCGACCAAGCTGTGCCACGCCGTCACCGGCAGCGTTAAAGCGGCTGTTGGTAGCGAGGAAACCGTAGAACAGGTTGGACTGCGTTGCCGGGGCAAACACGTAGCCTTCCTGCTGGGTGCGGGAGTTCACCACGCGGAAGTCGGTATTATCAAACACAACTGCGCCGCGGCCGGAGACGATATCCACATCTCCTTCGAGATAACTGTTGGTGACCAGCGTACGGGTAATGCGGTCGTTTTGCAGTTTATTCTGCACGCCGCTGTTGGTCACAAAGAAGGTGTTCTGACGGCCAAGAATGTTGACCTTATTCAGCTGCACCTGGTCACCGTCGTTGCGGAAGGCTACAGCCTGGTGGTTACCGGCATCAACGCTGTCACCGAGGTTGTTTTCGATGGTCAGGTTCTGCAGTTGCAGGCCGTTATTCTGTGACCAGAAGACCGCCGAGCACATCACGCCAACGGTGGCGGCACGCTTGCTCTGGCAGGTGTCAAACATGTACCACGCCGGTTTGCCTGGCATATATTTGCCCGCCGGATTCACCAGGCGACGCCAGTCGTTCGGGGCGATTTCAGAGTCGATGGCCAGGCCGATTTTCACATCAGCGGCTTTATCGCCCAGACCGTAAATCGTCACGCTGCCCGGTGCGGCAGGCACATAAACAGTGCCCTGGTATTCACCTGGCATTACCGCAATGTAAACGCGTGAAGTGCTGCGACGGTTGATCGCGGCGTCCACGGCGGCCTGGATTGTCGTATGGGTCACGCCCGCGGTGCCTGCCGGGCCAACCACGAAGTCAGCTTTTGCCGGAGTAGCAATGGCGGAAGGCGACCACGGTGCCGCATTCGGATCCATCGTGGTGAAATAACGCGCCTGCACGAAGTTTTTCGCCTCACCAGCCGTCAGAACTGGACGGGAAGCGGTGCCCGGGGCGGTCTGAGTAGACGGCTGCTGGTCGGGTGGCGTAGAGCTACAGGCGGTCAGCGTCGCGCCAAAGGCGAGCGCCAGCGCCAGACGGGAAACCGATAATGTGTTCATGGTGCTCCAGACTGATGAAAGTGGAAAGGTCACTAAAACCTGACTTTTTATACTAAGTTGAGCGAAACGGGAAGCGATGCGGTAAAAAAAGTCTGCTGCGGCGAGGCGGCAGCGCGCGTGGAATATCACAAAAAAGCAACATATTCGTTCGGACGGTTGACATCGTTCGCCTTGCCCTTAATAAATGTCTATACAACCCATGACAAGTGACCCGCTCATGTCTGAATACGCTGATACCGATATAATCTGGCACAACGCTCGTTTGGCCACCTTCGATCCTCAACTTTCACAGCCCTACGGTTTACTGGAGCATCATGCGCTTGTTGTCCGGGACGGGCGCATCGCAGAGATTGTGCCAGAGTCTTCGCTCGCCACCCGCCAGGGTAAGCGAATCGATCTGCAAGGTCGGCTGGTCACGCCGGGCCTTATTGATTGTCACACCCATCTGGTGTTTGGCGGCAGTCGGGCAACGGAGTGGGAGCAACGCCTGAACGGTGTCTCCTATCAGACCATCAGTGCCAACGGCGGCGGCATCAATTCAACCGTCCAGGCGACCCGTTTGGCTACGGAAGAAGCACTTACCCGCCTGGCCCAGGAGCGCCTGGAAAGGCTGATGCGCGAAGGCGTGACGACGGTTGAAATCAAATCCGGCTACGGACTCGACCTGAATAATGAAGGCAAAATGCTGCGTGTGGCCCAGCTGCTCGCCGCCAGCAATGCTGTTGAGATAAGCCCGACGCTGCTGGCCGCTCATGCCATCCCGGCAGAATATAAAGGGCGCGGTGATGACTACATCACGCTCGTCTGCGAGGAGATCCTGCCGACGCTCTGGCAGGAGGCGCTGTTTGAAACCGTCGACGCGTTCTGTGAAAACGTCGGCTTTTCGCCTGAGCAAACCGAGCGCGTGTTCTGCGCCGCGCAGGTGCTGAACATTCCGGTCAAAGGCCACGTGGAGCAACTTTCTTCGCTCGGCGGTGCGCAGCTGGTCAGCCACTACAAAGGGCTTTCGGCCGATCATATTGAATATTTGAATGAAGAAGGCGTCAGCGCGATGGCCGACAGCGGCACCGTGGCCGTTCTGCTGCCCGGCGCGTTCTATTTCCTTAATGAAACGCAAAAGCCGCCCGTCGAATCGCTGCGCCATCACGGCGTGCCGATGGCCGTGGCGACGGATTACAACCCCGGCACCAGCCCGTTTGCCAGCCTGCATCTGGCGATGAACATGGCCTGCGTGAAGTTCGGCTTAACGCCGGAGGAAGCCTGGACCGGCGTTACCCGCCACGCGGCACGTGCTCTGGGTCGACAGGATTCACATGGTCAGCTGGCGGCAGGTTTTGTCGCCGACTTCGCTATCTGGGATGCTGAACATCCGGTTGAGATGGTTTACGAACCGGGGCGCAACCCGCTCTGGCAGCGAGTTTTCCGCGGTGAGGTGACGAAATGACGCTCTGGCAACCAACCTCCGCCGACCTCTGGCAAGGGCGCGACGACAGTGCCGAATCGCCGGAGGCAAAACGTCTTTTTCAGACCATCACGGTGTCGCGCGACTTTGCCCCAGAACGGTATCGTGGGAAAATAGCCCTGCTGGGCTTTGCCTGCGATGAGGGCGTTAAGCGT
Source organism: Pluralibacter sp. UBA7423 (assembly GCA_002470465.1). Lineage (GTDB taxonomy): Bacteria > Pseudomonadota > Gammaproteobacteria > Enterobacterales > Enterobacteriaceae > Scandinavium. Next base: position 105,254 of record DKMD01000012.1, on the reverse strand, counting down.
AATAAGGGGCGACCCGGTGCGCAGCTTGGAGCAGAAACATTGCGCAAAACGCTGGCGAATATGGCGAGCCATGAAGGGCATGACAGGCTGGTCGATCTCGGTAGCGTTCATGCTGAACCCGAAAAGCTGGAAGAGGCACAGCAGGCATTGCACGATGCGGTGTTGGCCTGCCAGCGCTCGCAAATGAAAACGCTGGTATTGGGCGGTGGTCATGAAACGGCGTTCGGTCATGGCGCGGGCGTCCTGGATGCCTTTCCCGGTGAGAACGTGGCGATCGTCAATCTCGATGCTCATCTGGACCTACGCCGCGCCGCCGAGGCCAGCTCAGGTACGCCGTTTCGCCAGCTGGCGCTACACTGCGAAAGCCAGCAGCGGGGCTTCAGCTACACCTGCTATGGCGCAAGCCGTGCGGCGAATACCAAAGCGCTATGGCAGGAAGCACACGAGCGTAACGTCACCGTACTGGAAGATTTAACCCTGCTTGACCCGGCGTTTCGCGAGGTACAGCAGGATGTAGCGCGAGTCATTGCAGAGCATGACCGCATTTATCTGACAATCGATCTGGATGTCCTCCCGGCCGGGGAAATGCCCGCAGTGTCTGCTCCGGCGGCGCTGGGCGTGCCGCTGGCAATTCTGTTGCGCATCGTGATGCCGCTGTGTCAGAGTGGCAAACTGCAGGCGGTTGATTTAGTTGAATTCAACCCGCACTACGATCGCGACGGACAAGGTGCCCGCACGGCGGCGAGGCTGGCCTGGCAAATTATTCATTGCTGGCAGGCGTAACCGCACCCGCCACATCAAAGGAAGAGACATGTATTCACCGCAAAACGGCGCACCTGCGCCGTTCTATGAGAAGATCAAGCGCGTCATCAGCGACAATATTGCTGCCGGGATCTGGCGTCCTCACGATCGCATCCCCTCGGAAGCTGAGCTGGTGGCGCAGTTCGGCTTCAGCCGAATGACCATCAACCGCGCGCTGCGGGAGCTGACCGATGAAGGGCTGCTGGTGCGTTTGCAGGGCGTCGGCACCTTTGTCGCCGAGCCTAAAGGGCAGTCGGCGCTGTTTGAAGTACACAGCATCGCCGATGAAATCGCCGCGCGTCAGCATCAGCACCGCTGCGAAGTGCTGCTGCTGGAAGAGGTGAACGCGAATAAACAGCAGGCTCAGGCGCTGAACGTGGCGGAGGGCACCCGCATTTTCCATTCGCTGATGGTGCATTTTGAAAACGACGTGCCGGTGCAAATTGAGGACCGCTGCGTCAACGCTATCGCCGTGCCGGAATACCTGCAACAGGATTACACCGCCACCACCGCGCATGACTATTTATCGCTGATTGCGCCGCTTACTGAAGGGGAGCACATTGTAGAAGCGGTGAAAGCCAGCGCCGAAGAGTGCCGGTTGTTAGGCATCCACGAGCACGATCCCTGCCTGCTGATCCGCCGCCGCACCTGGTCGCGATCGACCATCGTTTCTCATGCTCGCCTGATTTTCCCCGGCAGCCGCTATCGTTTACAGGGCCATTTTGGTTCCTGACCCTCCTGCGTCAGCATTCTCTGCTACAGAAAAGCGTGATTGCTGACGCAAGATAACAAAAATGTATCAAAGTTGTTAATTTCTGGCTTGCGAACGATTGTATAGACAAGTATATGTTTCTTGTCTTCATCGTATCCGTCAGGAGTTTCCCGATGTCTCAGAATAAACACCGTCCTCAGGACATTCGCGCCCCGCGCGGCACCACGCTCACGGCAAAAAGCTGGCTCACCGAAGCGCCGCTGCGCATGTTAATGAACAACCTCGATCCGGACGTAGCGGAAAACCCGCACGAGCTGGTGGTGTACGGCGGTATAGGCCGCGCCGCGCGAAACTGGGATTGCTATGATGCCATCGTCAATGCCCTGACGAAGCTGGAACACGATGAAACGCTTCTGGTGCAGTCCGGCAAGCCGGTGGGCGTGTTCAAAACCCACGACAACGCTCCGCGTGTACTGATTGCCAACTCCAACCTCGTGCCGCACTGGGCTACGTGGGAACACTTCAACGAACTCGACGCGAAGGGGCTGGCGATGTACGGCCAGATGACCGCCGGAAGCTGGATTTACATCGGCAGCCAGGGCATCGTGCAGGGCACTTATGAAACCTTCGTCGAGGCCGGGCGTCAGCATTATGACGGCAACCTGCAGGGGCGCTGGGTGCTCACCGCCGGGCTGGGTGGGATGGGCGGCGCGCAGCCGTTAGCCGCCACGCTGGCGGGTGCCTGTTCGCTGGTGATTGAGTGCCAGCAAAGCCGTATCGATTTCCGTCTGCGTACCCGCTACATCGATGAGCAGGCTGATTCTCTCGACGACGCGCTGGACCGCATTAAAAAATATACCGCCGAAGGCCGCGCCGTTTCCGTGGCGCTGTGCGCCAACGCTGCCGACGTGCTGCCGGAACTGGTGAAGCGTGGCGTGCGCCCGGATATGGTCACCGATCAGACCAGCGCACATGACCCGCTGCACGGCTATCTGCCACAGGGCTGGTGCTGGGAAGAGTATCAACAAAAAGCCGGGAGCGACCCGCTGGGAACGGCGAAAGCGGCGAAGCAGTCGATGGCGGAGCATGTCAAAGCGATGCTGGCGTTTAACGCCCAGGGCATACCAACCTTTGATTACGGCAATAACATCCGTCAAATGGCAAAAGAGATGGGCGTAAGCAACGCCTTTGAATTCCCGGGGTTTGTACCTGCCTATATCCGCCCGCTGTTCTGCCGCGGCATTGGCCCGTTCCGCTGGGTGGCGCTTTCCGGCGATCCGCAGGACATCTACAAAACCGATGCCAAAGTGAAAGAGATTATCAGCGACGATAAGCATCTGCACCGCTGGCTGGATATGGCGCGCGAGCGCATCAGCTTCCAGGGCTTACCGGCGCGTATCTGCTGGGTCGGTCTTGAGTGGCGGCAAAAGCTCGGTCTGGCGTTTAACGAAATGGTACGCTCGGGCGAAGTCTCCGCGCCGATCGTGATTGGCCGCGACCACCTGGATTCCGGCTCCGTTGCCAGCCCGAATCGCGAAACCGAAGCCATGCGTGACGGTTCTGATGCGGTTTCTGACTGGCCGCTGCTGAATGCGCTGCTGAACACCGCCAGCGGTGCTACCTGGGTGTCTTTGCACCACGGCGGCGGGGTGGGAATGGGCTTTTCACAGCACGCCGGAATGGTTATCGTCTGCGACGGCACCGACGAAGCCGCGGTGCGTATCGCCCGCGTGCTGCATAACGATCCGGCTACCGGCGTGATGCGCCACGCCGACGCAGGCTATGAAATCGCGGTAGAATGCGCCGCAGAACAAGGACTGAATTTACCGATGGTTGCTGCAACCCAGGGGCAGAAAAAATGAGCACGCTTAACCTGATTCCGGGTCAGTTGACCCTGGCCCAACTGCAGGCCGTATACCACCAGCCACAAACGCTGACCCTCGATGAACGCGCGATCCCGGGCATCAACGCCAGCGTTGCCTGCGTCAATGCGATCATCGCTGAAGGACGTACCGCCTACGGTATCAATACCGGCTTTGGCCTGCTGGCCTCCACCCGTATTTCCACCGAAGATCTGGAAAATCTCCAGCGTTCGCTGGTGCTTTCCCACGCCGCAGGCGTAGGGGAAGCGCTGGACGACGCAATGGTACGCCTGATCATGGTGCTGAAAATCAACAGCCTTGCGCGCGGTTTTTCGGGCATTCGCCTGAGCGTGATCGAGGCGCTGATGGCGCTGGTGAATCACGAAGTTTATCCCTGCATTCCGGCGAAAGGCTCCGTTGGGGCGTCTGGCGATCTGGCTCCTCTGGCGCACATGTCGCTGACGCTGCTGGGTGAAGGCAAAGCGCGCTGGCGCGGCGAATGGCTTCCGGCGAAAGAAGCGCTGAAAAAAGCCGGGCTTGAACCGTTAACGCTGGCGGCGAAAGAGGGGCTGGCCCTGCTGAACGGTACTCAGGCGTCCACGGCGTTTGCCCTGCGTGGCCTGTTTGAAGCAGAAGAGTTGTTTACTTCGGCGGTCATTTGCGGCGCGCTGACCACTGAAGCGGCACTCGGTTCACGTCGTCCGTTTGATGCCCGCATCCACGAAGCTCGCGGCCAGCGAGGGCAAATTGACGCCGCCGCGCTGTATCGTCATGTACTGACGGACTCCAGCGCCGTGTCGCAGTCACACGCGAAGTGCAGCAAGGTGCAGGATCCGTATTCACTGCGCTGTCAGCCGCAGGTGATGGGCGCTTGTTTGACCCAGCTGCGCCAGGCCAAAGAGGTGTTATTGACCGAAGCCAATGCGGTGTCCGACAACCCGCTGGTATTTGCCGATGAGAACGAGGTGATTTCCGGCGGTAACTTCCATGCCGAACCGGTGGCAATGGCGGCAGATAATATTGCTCTCGCGATTGCCGAAATCGGCTCTCTCGCAGAGCGACGCATTGCGCTATTGATGGACAGCCACATGTCGCAGCTGCCGCCGTTCCTCGTGAAAAACGGTGGGGTGAATTCCGGGTTTATGATTGCTCAGGTTACGGCGGCGGCGCTGGCAAGTGAAAACAAGGCATTGTCGCATCCGCACAGCGTCGACAGCCTGCCGACCTCCGCCAACCAGGAAGATCATGTTTCAATGGCGCCGGCCGCCGGTCGTCGCCTGTGGGAAATGGCCGCTAACACCCGCGGCGTGATTGCCGTAGAGTGGCTGGCGGCGGTGCAGGGCATTGATATGCGCGAAGGGCTTACCACCAGCCCGCTGCTGGAGCAGGCGCGTCATTTGCTGCGTGAACAGGTGCCGCACTACGTGCAGGATCGCTATTTTGCGCCGGATATCGAAGCCGCGATTGCAATGCTTGCACAGGGGCAGCTACAGAAGCTTGCGCCGAAGGTGCTGTAAGCCATAAGGGAAGGTCGCGCGCCTTCCCTTAACCGTCTTCTGCGAGGAATGCGGAAAAGCAAAAAGCCTGCTCGAAAGCAGGCTTTTTAAATTTGGCTCCTCTGACTGGACTCGAACTTCATCTGTATCTCCTGTTATTAGCGGTATTGAAATAATGGCATGATTTTTTACCATCATATTTACCAACATTTTTAATCTTGTATCTTTAAAATGTCAATTATATTCAATTGGTTATGACAACACGCTTTACTGAATTTCACTGAACGATCTTCATGTCTGGACTGATTGTTCCGATGCTTTTCCCTGCTCCATTCAATAGATTACCGCCATCAAATCCGATATGTTTACTCATAACATATCAAAGCGATAAGTAAAGCCAGAAGGATAGATACCTCATGACCAAAGCGGAGATCGCCAGCGCTGTTAATGAGTGGTTCAACATTGAAAATTACAGCGTGCTTAAGGATTTGACAGTAGAACAACTTTTTCAAGAGATAGAGAACAGGATTGTCGCTTACCGCATGGGGCAAAACAGTGGGGAGTTGCCTCCTGAAAGCCGTCGCAGGCATCAGAACTATTACGAAGAACTGATTGAAGGTAAGGTCGTGTTTGGTGATGTTTTCGGGGGGCCAGAAAAAAGACTGTCTTCCAGCTATGCCATCAAGCCTGTCACACATCAGGGGCTATGGGAGGTGGCGGGTTATGTGGCTGCTTTCGATAAATACGTTAACCCGGAAGGAAAACCCCTACCTCATATGGAAGTCTCGCATTATCTGAAGGAAGCCGGGGTAAACAACGAAGGGTTGATGCTTGTTCAAATTAATCTGGCGGAAACGTCATCCGAAGAAATCATCAATCACCTGAAAGTGATGGTGCCTGAGTGGAAAGAACAACTACAGGCTCCTGAGCCTCAAGCCAGAGATTTTCGCTTTGGGGTCAGCAACCTCAAGAGAATACTCGATTACAACATCATTCCCATCATGGATTTGCTGTTCTGGGCGCAGGATGAAGAGGTCAGGATTGGTATGCCGCAGCTTACCAGTTTTATCTACCCGGACGAGTTTAAAGACGGTATTCGTGATGTTGAGAAAATGAAGTCTACAGACCATCCGTTGGCAGTCAAGTATCTGACAAAGCTGGCTCGCTATCAGTCTTTTGTCGATTTTACATACAGATACGACGACAGAAGACACTGGAAGGTTCAGGATCTCATCACTGACGAACTCGGTGAGGACTGACATTCCCGGAGGCGGTGTGTTGCGCAATGCGGATATCGCCTACATTCACTCAACCTGAACATACCCTATTTTTATCCTCCCATAGATCTGCGTAAAAAACTTCTTCTCGAACGTCCCTCTTAAATCACAAGAAAAACCCATACAATTATCTCATCGAACAACACAGGAGATAAATATGGTTCAAATCAAAACAGATAAACATCCCAAGCTCATTCGTTTACCTGAGGTAATGAACAGAACTGGATTCGGGAAGACATGGATATATGAGCTTATTAAAGCGGGTTGCTTTCCCGCACAGATAAAAACAGGTGTAAGAGCAATCGCCTTTATTGAAAGTGAGGTGGATGCGTGGATTGAACGAGCTATTCAGACATCACGAAAACAAGCAGTTTAACAAATATTATCTATATAATGATCTAAGGAGGTTTTATGTAAACATAAGAAAATAAAACTGTTGTAAATAATATTCCTTACCAAAATCATACAGATTTCTGTAGGGGGGCGTTCACTTAAAAATAAAGAAGGAAATAAAAATGAGTAAAGCAATAACAGAAGTCCACGAAATCAAAGTTTACAATGAATCTACCAGATTATTCCTTGTAAAGTCATTTTATTGCTATGAGCTTTATATCAGTAATATGCAGGAATACATGGGCGATAGATTTGTTAAAATGGTTGAAGACAGAATATATATGGATGATGTTTTTGACAAGGTAATAGAAAACAGTAAGGAAGGATTTAATAAGTTTCTTAAGGAGTGTAAAAGCTCAGGCTCTCTCAGAGATGTTTTATTCGATGAGGTCAAAGTAAATCTGAGACATATGCACAACGTTATTTTTAACTCAAACTAATGGTCATGTGATCAGTATATGGCCCCGCAAGGGGCTAATAATCAACTCAATAAAGGAACATTTAAATGAATGATAATATTGCAATATCAGTAAGTCTGCTATGTGAGCAAACACCTGAAATACTCTGCACCATCCAAGCAAGCGTCAGTACATTCATTGCGCTATGCGGGTATTCAGCAGAGGAAGTCATGGATGATGAAAACCTGACAGATGCGTTGAACAGTTATGTTAATAACGAACTGGTCAGTGAAATGGATTTAAGATACGGATCAGTGATCATTAATCTGGTTTATAAAAAGTAGTTATCTGTTTATTCCTATTCCGGGACTAAATAAATAAGTCAAACAAACATGTAAAAATGAGGGTTGATTATGTCTAAAGAAACTATATTAATAAATAAGTCTACACAGGTATTCCTTGATCTTGCTATAAGATCGTTAGAGGCAAGCTGGAAACTTTTTCAGGAAGTGAATGGAGATGGAGACGCTAATGACTATCTTGATGATCCTGATTTCATGAGTCCATTTATTATGAACATCATTGACCATATTCAGAATAACTTTGAGAGATTTACAACCCAAGAAGGTGATAGTGGGAGTATTAATGAAGTTAACTTCGAGCAGATTGCTGTTGTGTTGGTGTGCCATTCAGAACGATTCAGGAAATGAGTTCTAAAAGTTGCCCCGCAAGGGGCTAACTAAAAAACAGTAAATAAAAACAGGAGCCAAAAATGATTGATGAATTTCATGTGTTGTATATGTATAAAAAAATCCAAGCCGAAGCTGCGGCAACAGATATGAAAACACTGGAACAGCTTTTGAGGAAGTTTCGCAAAGTTGTTGCGAAGCGTCGGGAAGAATGCTATCAGGAGATTGGTGAGAAGAAGGCACAAAAGCTAAGGGCAGAAAGATTACAACGGTTGCTTAAAAAAATGGAGCGTGATCGTGTATCACCCCATGAGTTATAAAATAAAACCACCATATTGGTAATATACTGCCAGTATGGTAGTTTTATTTTAGATAGAAAATTTTCGGCGCTTTGTTGCTGATGCATTAACATCAGAAGATATATCTGAAAGTTGCTCAAGACTTTGCTCAACAGAACGCTGGAACTCAAGAGCCGCTTCTGTGCGCTGTTTTATGAGCAGAGCGACGAGTTCATCAGGGCTTTTCTCAAGTAATGACTTTCGGTAGATAATGGACTCCTGTACTTTTTCAAGCTTTCTTGATGCAAGGGCTGATGCGTGACTGACAGGGTTAAGTTCTTCAATAAATTTTTCGAGTAGTGATTTTTTCTTCCTGTCTAATATCAGAAGTTCGGTATGCGCCGATTTAAATTTCTTGGCTTCACTCAACGGTGAACCATCGGTTCTTAGCCTGCGATATTCCTCTCTGTATTCAGACATCGTTGGATATTTTTTTAATGTATTGATGGTGTTCAGATACTGAATTAAATCGTCGTTATTTAACTTTACTTTTCTCATATATACCTCGCAAATAAAATAGTGGATATATTTATATTACGAGATATAGTATAAGTGTCAAATCTAACCGGGAAATAAGAATGATAATATTCAGATGAAAACTATATTCTTTCTTCTTGATCAACATTTTCAGGATAATCAACAAAAATGTCATCTTCTGAAACAGAGTCCCAGTCAATATCTTCGTCAGGAGTAGAAAGTAAAGGTTTATCATCTTTTTTATCGATTGTTTTTTCTGCGTTGTTTGTAAGTACCGTATCTTTATAAACGGTAACGAATACGTTTTCTATGCCTTCACTGGTCGTTCTCAGCGACTTCTTAACATATTCTTTCCTTGTGGCATTTAATGTTCTGTACTGGCCTTTCAGAAAGAGATTTGCGTTTATCATGGTATGCTTCCCTTCTTTGACCAGAATTCCTTTATTTATTAGTTTATTCCAGCATTTACATACGTTAGATTTGCTCATATTAAGCTCTTCTGCGAGTGCCGACTGAGATATACTGGCAATGAGGTTTCCATGCTGCATGAGTTTACATAAGCGGATCATTATTGTGTATTCTGCTCCGGACATATTTTTTCCGAGCTTTTCCAGATTATCAAGAAAAGCATGAACATAGGCTATTCCCGGTTGAATATCAGAACTTCTCTCTTTTTTTACATTAACGGTTATTTTATCTTTTTTGTTTCTGTTATAAAAACTGTAAATCTCCAGTTTCTGTTTGTCTGTAAAATGATTTCTGTTGATATATTCTTCCACTTCTTCACTGCTGGAGGTCATTATTGTATTGTAATCAATGCTCATCGGTTATCCTTTTATTGTTATTATGTTTATTTTATATAATGCAGCATATACTTTTGTCAAAAATAAATGTGAAAAAAGGAAAAATAATACACTTTTGCGAAATGGCGTTCACTTCTTTCTGGTAATTTTAACTATAAGAAAGTTTCCACAGAAGAAATTTTGGTTTCCGTACAGGAAACTTCGGTTTCCACAGAAGAAACTTAAGTTTCCGTACAGGAAACTTTTTCCGTGAAATATCTTTTAAATATAATAGGTTACGCCTCCTTAATACTATAATATGTTTAATAACCTTAACGGGTAGTGTGCCGGTTAAATGGCACCGTCTATTTTTCTGCTTTGTTTTTACTTGATGTTATGGACAGCAAGTGATTGTTTTATACAATCACGAAGCGCTGCTGATTTATTAGTAAATATACAATTGTTTTTCCTCTTCGTTATAGCGGCTACGCCGCAATTCTTTATGGATAAATCCATCATTAACAGGGATGAACCCTGTTTCAGCAATGTGATTGTTTTGGACAATCACGAAGTGCTGCTGCGGATATTTTTTTCTGTAAACTTAAGAATAAATGCTATATATCGAAAAAGGATCTGACCTTCGGTAAAAGGATCCTTTCCATATGCAATTAAATAATGGAAAATGTGTTAGCCATTAAATCCCATTGGATATCAGCGTCAGGGCGTAGCCGTGCGGCAGCACATGAGCGTTAGCTCATAAGATAAATATCTTTTCAAAAGAGAGTAATAAACAGGCAGTAAACCTGTTCTGAAGGGTAAGTTAAATTGGATTTTCTTCAACAGGAAATGGTATTTTTTATATAAGATAAGGAGGAGCATACAATGAAAGCTATAAAAATAATAAACATCTTTAAAGCGAAAGAAAACATTCCCTTTATGACCTGTTTGATCACCAACATGGAGGAAAATGAAAAAGGAATAAACCTCACGCTGGAAAGTGGTGAAAGCATCTGCATTAAAGATTACGGTTATTACTTCCTGCCAGAAGCTGACGGTGATTTGGACAGAGAACAAATGATAAACAGCTAAAGAAGGTTATTTTCTGAACTCTACGGGATAAGTAAAGTGATCGTAAATTCATTAATGCCCTGATCTGAATACGTCATCATTGTTGGTTTTATCGTTGGTTTTTTATAACTTCATGACAAACATCGCTTTTAAGTCAAATTGCAAATCGGTTAGTATTACATCAACTTAACCACAAATATGACAGGGAAAATGGAATGGAGAGCCAATACGACAATGAACTGACCCCGGAACTGCTGGCAAGACTGAATCAATCCTCGTTTACAGCGGAAGAGCTGGCAGAGTTGGATGATGAAGTCCGTGTGTTGGTTGCAGAGCAGGAAGCATCCCGTCGCCAGCATCCGATTATTGCCATTTACCGACCGGCTGTAGCAGGATGTCTGACCCGGAACGGTGGAACGGGTGATGAGTTTAATCCTGATTCGGGGAAAGGACGCAAAATCCGTCTGAAAAATGGAGTCTGGGCGAGTGTTCTGACTGAAGGCTGTACGGTTTCTTATCCTGACGGTAGCCACGCCCGCATTGTCAGCAGTGCGGGAAATCGTAACAGACTGAATGGGCAAGGTGTGGCTCTGGTTGGCAGCATACTGGATAATGGTGATGAAATTATCAGCACTCCACAGGGAAGTAATATAATGATCGTCCGGGAAGGTGCGATGCTGCCGGACGATTTTTTGGTTACCCCCGGAGTGTAACCAATGGGATATCGCACAGAAAATTATGGACGCGGGCAGGCTTTTGAAAATGATAAAACGACGACCGGGGCAAGATGTATTGCCTCCATAAATGACAGCGAGTTTGATCGCCGGATAGTCCGGGTGGGAGATATGACCACGCCCTGTCCGAAATGTGGAGAACCGGGACGGATTATTAATGGCGAATCGCGGGTTGAATTCTTCGGAAAAGCTGTTGCAATGGACGGCTCTGAAGTCAGTTGTGGCTGTCCTCGTGGCACAAATCGTGTAATAGCCCCGGCGGGCCAATGGATGGGGAGGGGCAGAGATCCCGTTGATATCGCAAGGGAAGAACACGCAGCCAGAGTAGTTGCAGAGAGACAAGCAGAAGAAAAGCGACTGGCTGAAGAACGTGACCGCAATCGGGTATTCGCTAAATCCTGCCTTCGGGGTGAAGGTTGTAATGATGCCGGAGTAGATCAGGAGCCTCATACCAATTTCGCTGCGATGGCATTTTATCAGGCTGTACCACCTGCCGACCCTGCATCAGATAATGATGTTGTCCAGCACGCCCAGACTGCTAAGAAGAAGAAGCCTGCTGAAGATATTCCAGAGCCAAAGAAACGAAGCGCCCTGTATAAATGGTGGTTCGGTAATCATGAGGAAGTCGAATACCAGCGGGCAACAGCCGCAGCAACAAGTGCTGCTAACGCTCAGATGGCTGTTGAAGGTGCCAGTGTTCTTACCCTGCTTGGTGGAAATGCCATTACATCAGGAACGTGGGCTGTTCGGGGGGCAACTCTTGGAGAAATAGCTGCAGCAGGACCCGGAGCATGGGTAGCAGCAATCGTAGTGGGAATGATGCCCGGCAGGCTCAATGACGGCGAACAGGACTATATTGACCGCATGAGACTGGAGCAAATGCGTGAAGCACCAAGCCGTGTGCGTTATACATGGGAACAGGATGATAAAGGTAATCCTGTTCCTCATGGCTGGCACACTCCACCCGGTAAAGATATGGTGCGTGTGCGCAGAATGGAGTGGGACAGCAGCCGAAAAGCGTATACGTTCACCACAGAGGAAGATCCGCGTATCACCATTATCTGGACGCCCGACAGTTCAGGTGTAAATGTTCCTTCAAATACAGGCAACCAGAACCCAGTAAGGATACCAAATCCGGTAGTTGTCGATCCGCTGCCAGAAAATACCAGCATTGAGGCTACAACCACTCCTGCGCCGGAAGAGAAGAATTTTGCTGATTATATTCTTGTTCTGCCAATATCGGATATTCCACCGATATATATTTATCTGAATGCTGATCATAAATATCATGTGGCTCCAAAGGGAAATCCTCCATTACCTGCCTTCCCAGATGCTAAAACGGCTAAAAAAAGGACCCCGGTTAGGGGCGGGGGATCATTGCGTTCAAGATGGAAAGATTCTAAAGGGCGTATCTATGAATGGGATTCACAACACGGTACGGTCGAAATTTATGATCGTTCAGGGCGCAATCATTTGGGTGAATTTGACCCAATAACAGGTGAGCAAACTAAACCAGCAGATCCGACAAGAAAGGTAGAAAAATGACAATTGTTTATACTATTGATGCTTTCGAACGTGTAGATGAACTACTCGTCTTCGAAATCGATATACCAAAAGAAAAACTCCCGGAAATAGCTAAAGTCATGGTTTGGACGGATGAAGACTATAGTGACTTTACTGCAGGGGTCGGTGGATGGGATCTTACCAGCCAACAGGTCAAGGCAATTGAGAAAATCTTGGATAAAAACTTTTTCCAAGAAGATTTGGATTTTCAAATATCAGGTGGGGAACTCTGAAATAGAGTTATCCTCGCTTTAAAGCGCGTTTTCAATTATCTATCCAACATAAGCAGCACAACACACCTTGTGTGCTGCTTCGTCCTTTATCCCTTAGAACATCCAGCCAAAGCCCCCAACTGTGGCGTTCCATTGCTGACCACGACCATCAATCAATTGATATAAAAGATCAATAATAAATTATTGATAGCATTTACCGATTGAAAACGGTTGATTGATCGTTGTTTTAATTGTTTATATCGATCGATATTATTTATTTGATAGGTTGTGTCTATTATTTGTTTTGTATCGATCGATTTAAACGATATGACGAACAACAAAAATAATTCAATTCTATCAATTGGTTAAACAGACTGTTTGTGGATCTGGTGAGATCCGCTTCGAAGTAGGATCTCTTTTCCTTTCAATCCAGCCACGAACAGTCAGTTCATTAACGTTGATGGAATATGAAGATGAAAAAATCTTACTTATGGCAGGCGCTGCGCTGGTTCTGGCGGGGTGTGGTGAGAAAGGCGACTTTGAGAAAGCGATTAATGCGAAGATTGGTCAATCAAAAACCTGTTTCTCACTCCGAAACAACGACGTCACATTCCCTGTCCAGCTCTCCAAACCGCGATTTGATGAAACAGGGACTGGAACAGGATCTGTAATCCTCGACGGTCTCGTAGAACAGGGCTTAATGGCCTTTGTTAAAGGCTGGGATAACAATACGCTTGGGATAACAGATGAAGGTAAACAAGCCAAAATCTGGGATGCCAAGGAAGGCGTTTGTATTGGTCGCCGGGTTGTTGATGAGGTGAAGGAATGGACCGAACCGGGCAACGGTAATCAGAAAGTTATTCGCGTCACCTATACATGGAAGTTAACTGATGTTCCATCATGGCTAGACAAAAGCGCGTTCTCTGGTGTGAAAGGGATGAACGGACCTGCTGATGGTGCCATGAATCTTTTTAAAACCAGCAACGGCTGGAAAGCCAATTAAGGAGCAAATCATGGAAAACAATACCATCAAGTGTCCATTTTGCCTAAAAGAGAGTCAACGTGGTGTTCATGTCTGTACTGGCTGCATGGCAACTGTTTTATATGGAGCCTACCCCGGCTGGTATGCTTTCGTGGTTATATTATTGACCTTCGGCCTGTCTATACTGATCGGAATGTCTGCAGGAATGGCAGGGGCTACTATCAGCCTACCAATCATTGCGGCTGTTGGGTTTGTCGCAGGTAAGGCAATTTTCTCTGATAATGTTGTGTTCAGGCGAAGGATGTAATCGATAAAACTGATAAACCACCACCAAGATATTAATTGGTAGTGGTTTATTCATTTATATAAAAATCATTTACCAATAGGTTTGTAGCGCATTAACTGGGTGTGTCCATATTCCATTTCTTCAATAAAATCATTTCCAATAGTTGGGAATCCTGAAGCCAGATATTCCTCTTCCTTTACCTTGAATATTTCAAACAGATAACTTTCTTTCTTATGCGAAACATGAATGGCTGGAAAGGGTCTGCTATTTATAATCTTTTTATTAAGTTCCTTATCAGAAATAATGTTATATTGATCTCCTGTTATATCAATCACAATATCATCAATCTCAAGCCAGTAGTGAGTTATTTGACCATTCTTACCTGTAGCAGCACTCACACCTTTTATTAAGAGATCAGGCCATAATTTCAGAAGATGATACGAAAGAAGCATCGAAGAAAGTTTACAACTCATAACAGGAAAACAGTCTATAACAAGGCTGGTGTTCTTTTTGTCACAGATCTCGATCAATTTTCGAAACTCTGTCGCTTCTTTTTGGATTTCGGCAATCGTTAACAACGCCCGTCCTTAGTTGAGTGAGATTATTTATCTTGGTAATATACATAACTGACGGAGGATTTAAAAGAGTATTTTATTATTCTCTGTAGCCGGGTGGTTTTAGCTTTAATCTATTAGATTTTCTGGATGACATGAGAACCATGCAATGAATCTTGTGTATTTTTCGTGATCTGTAATGGTAGATCCTTGAAGAAGATAGGCCTATAATCAACATGGAAATTTATGTTTTTTTATAAGGAGTTTTTATGTTTGTGTTTGGTGTTATTAATGATCCTGATTATCCAAATAAACTCACTCAAAAAAATTATGATGAGATAACTAAACGGTCATATCCATACATTCAGGTTTTTAATCGAGAAAATGCTTCATATGCAATATGCCCTGCGTGTAAAAACCCGGTACGGCTGGTGAATAAAAATAGTAGCGAGAGGATTTCTGGAACGCTGTATGCTATGCATGTTAAGTATAACGTAAAGGATCTCGCAGATTACAATCAATCTGAATATGATGACTGTTATCTCAGGAATCCAGAAAGAATGGATGCTAAGGTTAGAAGAAGTTCTTCACAAAATGGATTATCCGAGAAAATAAGAAGTAAATTACGCGAGCATTTTGATTTGGTTGTCGCAATAATGAAGACAGTCACGGGAATAAAATTCAGCGATATTGTTATTGAAGAAATGCTAAATGACTTCGTTTTGAATAAAGGACATACATATAGAGCAATGACTTTATTCAATATTCCTTATGGATTCTTATATATGACCGAGGCACAGGATCTGTATAACTGTCAAGTCAGTAGTAAAATAGTTAATGAAATAAATAAAAACTCCAATCAATTTATATGTAATGGATTTGGTTATATCGGAAGAAAAAACAATATGAAAGGAAATAAAATTATTTTGTTTTTCTCTGACCATAAAATTGATGCGGAAGACAAAAAACAAACTATCAAGCTAAATATTGCAGAGATTGGGTATAAAGAAAATCCAGAGGATGGTGTTGTTTTATATCAACAGATCATTGTGGTTGATAACAATATTTTTGATAATTACATACGAGTCCAAAAAAGAATGTTAGATCTTGCACAATCAATAATACCATGATTTATTCTATTAAATGGCGTAATGGCTGGTTCAGAGCCAGCCTGATTTCATCATAGGTTATCGGTTCATATTCCATTTCATATTCAAAAACATCCTGAGGACAGACTGTAGAATAGATTGAAGGATTGTTAATCAAAAATAATATCATATCCATAAATTTATCATCATTTATAGATATATTGCATTCCCCAACAAAATGTAGAGTACAGGCATGTTTGCATTGAATAACGGCGAGAAATATTATCTCTTGCCTCTGTTTTTCTGTAAGCATAAAATTTCCTTTGTAAGTGGAATTGAAAAACAAATACTTGCATCCATTTGATTTGTCAAATTCATTAAGGAATGAAATTCGAAATATTTATTTGGAGGGGCAATGATTCAATATGAACTTAATGCTCTTTCATCGCTTTGTATTTTTAGGCGTGAATTTAGGATGCGGTGATTTATCAGCAATAGAGTGGAATGGCATAGGCTGCGTGAGATCCATACCATGATCGCGTTCAGGTAGTCCATTTTTAGGGCGACTTGGGAAACGGTTGATCTCATCCGGTGTTGGTTTGTAGTCATCTTGGTTAAACTTAGATCGTTTCTCATATTCAGCACGTGGAACAGGATGACCTAATACTTCGTCAAATGCATAATTTTCAGCAATGCGTTTATCATGTTCCTTACTGATAATATCAACTTTAGTTTTGCCTGTTTTAGCCCATAAAAATTTACCCCTGATAAAATCAACCAAAAGGGCTGTAAAGCGTTTAAAGATATTATCCTTACGCGGAATAGCTTGTTTCCTCTTAACACGTTCAGGGGCGCTTCTGGATGCCCTGTTTTGGTTTTGAGAGGGGGATGTTTTCAGGATTGTATTTGTTCCAGAATCAGAAATACTGACAGATGGTTTCTTACCAGCAACAACCTTACTTACTTTGGATTTATCACGATAGGATTTAACGCCACGCATACGAGTATGAGGTGCCGGGGCTACCAGCACAGGTCTTTGCGGTTCACTGGCAGAAGAACCGGAGCGTGTTTTAGGTAATACAATTTGTTCTGGTTCGGCAAGAACAGCTACAGTGAAGCTTCTGACATCAACGACGATTTCAAGGTCAAGTTCGCTGAAGGTCTTATAGACTTCAACCGCTTCTTGTTTAGCAGCATCACGAACAGCCTGTTCTGCGGCTCTTTGCTCCTGAGCAGCTTTACTACGCCATTTGGCACTGTGGATACGTTTCATTGCAGGGCGGTTTGTTTCAGCGGCCTTGGCAAGCCATAGCGCTTTTTCTTCATTATCCAGAGCAACCGCCGCTTTCTCTAATGCTTCATCATGCTGGGCTTGGAGAGAACGATGGTCAATACGTTCCGAAGAACCAGCGGCAGCAAGGTAGCTGTTAGCCATAGATGCCCATGATTCACGCCAATAAATAGACATTTTTCTGTCGTTCCAGCTTCTTTCCTTTTTACCAAAACCTTCCGGGCCTATGGTTTTTAAGGTCAACATAACGTGAGCATGAGGATTATCACTATCAAGATCATGGAAAGCGATATCGGCAATCATGCCTTTATCAACGAAATTTTTCTGGCAGTATTCAAGGACAAGTTTTTTCTTGTCATCATTGTTTAACGCGGCAGGAATGGCGACATCAAAATAACGGGATGTTTGACCATTACTTTGACGCTCAACTCGTTCTACTTCATTCCACAATGCTGTGGAGTCTTTTACAATATATTGAGGCGCATTAACGGGTGCTAATATGAAATGCCCGTATAAATCATTACGGTGGCTATAATCATACGTATCACCTGTTCTTTCATCTGTGATTCTGCAACGAGCGTGATAGGCAGCTTTCGCAACGGAAGACCTACCTTCAGAACGTTTCACAATTTTAAAATCCAGATGAAAAATAGCCATATAATAAAAACAACCTCAATATAAATTTAAATAACAAACCAAGATATAAATCTCCAATGCGACCCAGATGGTTTTAGTTTTTCGCAAGAAAAACTCTGGTGTTGACGTTGACCTTGTTTCCGAAGGAAACGGTGTTAGCCTGCGGCAGGCAACCGTCGGTAGACCCCACACGCTCACGAAGTGAGTGTATAGGTGGGCATTGCTTTATTTTTATATCTCCTAAAGGAGCTAAAAATAACGACAATGTAAAAAGTTTTTCTATACTTAAATAATAACGCTAGTTTTAATATCTGTGAAATTAACAGGGCAGGAATCGGATGAACGGTTGAGGTAGGATAATAATATTGAATATTTGTGTTTTAGATAGCGCCCGTAAGGGCAAAAGGAGTTTTTTCCCTCCCGCCGTAAGGCGGGGAAACGAGGTTTATGTGTTGCACAATTCATAAATTAAGGTCATAAAACAGAATATAAAAACGATAGGTGAAATTATTTTCATTGGTTTTGTAAAATAAGTAACGTGGAGAGTGTCAGATACTTAATGTTAGTAATCGCGAGTATATATGTTGCACAATTTTAATTTATTCAAAAAAATAAGAGGCTTAAATTGATGTAAATCAATCATTTTTAGTATCCGTAACCTATGCTTTACTTTTGCGCATCATTTACTTTCCAAAGTTGCAGGTGAGCGGAGCATAACAAAAACTGTTTGTCATGAAAGAGTGAAGAACTCATCATTGGGGCAATAGTCAATCGATGATTAGTGATGTAAAATGGGTAAACAGTATACATAACTAACTTTTACTTAAGTAAGGAAATTTAAATGAATAATGATGATGATTTGGCTTATAGGATAAAAATGAAGTTTGGTACCTCGCCCATGGAACCAACTTCTTACCAGTTAGCTAAAATAAAACAAGACATACAGGCTCTAGTGGCAATTGGTATTACTCCTTCGCAGAACGATTGGCGCACTATTATCAGAAGATATTGCCCTAGCACTGGAACTCATTGCTATGCTGGTGCTGATACCACAGATCTTATTACTTTGATGCAACTGGCTACAAAAAAATAGGCATATATGAATATTATTGCGTTTAAACAAGAAATAGAAAAGACTCTTTTGATTACTGATTGGTCTCCTTCCAATAGAGATTTGGTAAACATCGCTATTACGATTCAACAGACCAAAGGCTTTATATCAAAAACTGGTCTTGAGAAAATAGTGCTTGATGTTGTCGGTTCATATGATGCATCAATTATGGAGGGTGCTGATAATACAGATCTGACAACATTACTACAGATGGCCATGAGAATTGACAAAAATGATGACTAATGAACAGGCTGTTGTTCAGGCAGAGAGTGAAATCGCTCTATTAAAAAAAAATTATATGGAGCATCTAACACCTATTGTTATGAGAATTCATGACAAGAGTGAAGAGCCGACGCTTCAAGAGTTACTAACTTGTCAGAATCTGGGAGCGTCATATTTTAATTATGTTGAGAATTTTGTTGGAAATAGTGGCTTGTTAGGTGCTCATGCAAATGGAAAATGGGTTACAGGTTTTGCCGAGACGTGCCACAACATTTTAAAGGCTGTTATAGTCCATACTAATTTCCTGCGTAGTTATTCGACTACTTTTAAAGGAACGTTATCTCCTTTGGAAGATGGGACCTATGCTAATATGCAGAGAATGACAAAAGAGTATCTTCCTAAAGAAATATGGGAGGGTTTAAAAAAATCATTTCAAGAAGATAATCTTCCTACTACTGGGTTCGATTATTCAGGAGTTGGTGATATGAGAGCTACTCCAAAGTGGCAACTTATACTTGGATTAGGTGTCGGTATTTTCTTTTCTTTGGTTGTGCTGATTTTAGCTATGGTCATTCCAAACCCAACATCTACACAGTTTTTTATTTTTAGAGGTGTTTTTTCTGTTTCGCTCTCTGCCATTTCAGCAATTATTCCGGGTTTTTTGAACGTTGAATCTAGGTTTCAAAAGTTTTCGATAAGGGCAACAGGGGCAATAGCTATTTTTGTTATTGTATGGCTGTTAAATCCACCAGAGTTGGTAAGTTAGGCAATAGCTCTAATAATGAAATATAAATGTGGTCTTTATTTAAATGGCCACGTTTATATTTCTTGGCTATTACTTGACTTTATTATGTTAATGTTTATATTTTTTATTTGTACTAGTTATTAGCATGGGTAAATGTAGGATAACTGGCACTGTGATTTAATTTCTATGGAAATATCTGAATCTTGGTAAAATTAATCTATAATTTGGAATAATCTCGATGATTAGGGATGTTATCATGTGAGAATTGTTATTTATATGAAAATTACGTGGAGTTAGCAGATGATACAATAAGGGGATCAAAGATGAGTGAAAGTAATAAAAATAGAAAACCAAGGGAAGAAAAAACAATTAGCCAAAAAATAGCTTCAGCTCAGATGCGTTTGAATCGACTAAAAAATAAAGAAAAATCACTATCTAAGCAAGCGGAGACACGCCTGAAAATAATTTTAGGTGCAGAAGTAGCTAAAGCAGTGGGCTGTAAAGTAGAAGAAGTCGATAAAGAATTCATATTAGGGATGATATTACAGTCTTCGAATCTTAGTGCTGAAGATAAAGCAAGATTCAGGCTAAAAGGTAAAAGATTTCTTGAGGATATGGTGGGGAGGCAGGAATGATTTTCTAAAAAAGGAAAGGAAGCAACTTGACTCTTTATGCTGATATTAAAACTAATAATACAATGCGTTAATATTTAGTTCTTTTCCATTCAATGTATTTAATACCCCGTAATAAAACCTCTTTAAGATATCTTGATTATTTCTGTGTTTTTGTTAATTGATAGTGATGTGTAATACAAAAGGAAATGAAAATGGGTAAATCAAATAAAAAGGGGTTTTCTCTATTAGAACTTATTTTGGTTCTTGGTGTAGGCTCAATGATCACATTTGTAAAATTTCAGGATATGAAAAATGAGCAAGATGATTTTACTGCTAAAACAGCCGGGCAACAGATAAATCAGATAGGGCAGGCTGTTAATGGATATATCAGTTTGCGCTACGATAAGATATCAACACTGACCGCCAGTTCAAATCAGTCCAGCGATCCGGGACCAAGAACATGTAATGCGACAGGCTGTGAAATTACGTATGCTACCTTGGTAAATGAAAGTCTTTTGCCTGATACATTCAATGGGATGAATATCTATAAATCACCTTATAAGATATTATTAAAACGAAACGGGACTGCGCCTAACTATGTTATCAATGGACTTATTACAACGTCTTCTGCGTGGAGTGAAGGTGGAAAAATCCGTTATGACCTGTTAGGGAAAGCCATGCAAACAGCAGGTATCGACAGTGGTATGACGCGAACAGCAAGTTCTGTTGCGGGTTTTCAGGGGCAATGGAGTGAACCATCAACTGCATATAATAATATAACCAGTGAAGGGCTGCTGGCATTCAGGGTTGGATTTAACAGCTCACTTTATTCGGTTTATCTTCGCAGAGACGGAACACTCCCTATGACAGGTGATTTAAATATGGGCGGTCAGAGTGTTTATAATGCACAGAATATAACGGCGGCAGGCACCACAACGACAGGTGTATTAAAAACTAACGGGGCAGCCACAGTTGGCACTACCCTGAATGTCGGAGGGGCCACCACTCTCACTGGTCCGCTGGCAGCCAGCAATACTCTGGCAGTTGCAGGGACAAGTAATCTGAAGGGGGCGGCAACGTTAGGTTCTGCATTAAATGTCGCTGGTGCGACAACATTAACAGGGGCAGTAAACGCCAGTAATACATTAACAGTCGCTGGTATAAGTAGCCTCAAAGGTGCTGCTGCTTTGGGATCAACGTTGAACGTCGCCGGAGTGACAACGTTAACAGGTGCTGTCAATGCAAATAACGCTTTAACAGTAGCCGGAACCAGTACGCTTAAAGGTGCGGCCAGTTTTGCGTCTACATTATCTGTTGCCGGAGCCAGCACCTTAACTGGAGCCGTAACCGCCAAGAGCACTATTACCGCTTCTGGCAACATTATATCTTCTGGTCAGGTAAAGGGGGTGACTGTTGCCTCGACTGGAAGAATGACAGCCGGGGAGTTCTTACAAATAAGTGGAACCGCAACTGCCGGGGCTTCCTGTTCTCCTGCTGGCCTGCAGGGTAAAAATAGTGCTGGTGCTTTGCTTTCCTGTGTTAATGGAAAATGGACAGCGGCTAGTGGTGCATCTGTTGCAATGTGTTATGAGGCTTGCGGCGGAAGCTATCCAAAAGATCTTGGAAGTATCAGGCCCGGTGGAGGAACGGGAACCTCATCGGGTAATTTTACTGCACTGGGGTATCAGTGCAGCGGTGGCTTTACAAACTATGGTTCAAATAGCTCTCCTGTCCATTTTTGCTCTGCCAACTAAATAGTGGAATGGGTAGTTTCCTATAAAGGAAAGAATGAAGGGCCGAAAGCCCTTTTTCATATGCAATGTCATTTCAGCGAAGTTATTTAATAACTCTCTAAAAAATATAATGAATTTCAGAGATCGGTAAATATTTTCGTGCATTATGTTTTATTGAACCATGATCGTATTTTTTCAATTTTGAGATGGAGATCAAAAAAATTAACATCTGTAATGGTGTAGTTTGACTTAAGGATTGTGGTAGATGGATGTGTGATTTTAAGTGTTTTATCCGTTAATAACACCACAAGCTTTATTTTATTGGAGATTGGGTGTTTTTATGGATGCAATTAATGTTGCGCAATATTTGAGAATGTCTACAGACCATCAGCAGTATTCAATATTCAATCAATCTCAATTCATAAGTAAATTCGCGTCAGAACATAGGATGAATATCATTCATACATATGATGACTCTGGAAAAAGTGGGGTTACGGCAAACCGAAGACAGGCATTTCAACAGTTAATAGATGATGTGGTTGAAGGGAAAATAAATATTAAAGCAGTTTTAGTTTATGACATAAGCCGCTTTGGGCGATTTCAGAGTATAGATCAATTTGGATATTATACCCATCAACTTCAAATGCATGGTGTTGGCATCATATATTGTGCAAACCCTATTATTGAAGGTAATAGTGATTATGCTGATTTTCAATTATTCATAGATCGAAAAAAAGCTTCTTCTTTAAGTCGGGACTTATCACAAAAAGTCTTTCTTGGACAAGCTAATCTGGCTGGTCGTGGATATCACCAAGGCGGGCCTGCTGGATATGGTTTACGAAGAATGTTGATAGATGAAAACCATAAACATAAAGGGATACTTAAATATAGAGAGTGGAAAAGCATCCAGACTGATCGAATAATTTTAGTATTAGGGCCGGAAGATGAAGTCATAACGGTTGGATGGATATACGATCAATTCGTGAATAACTTTAAGCCAGAGAGGGTTATTGCCTCTGAGTTGAATAGAAGAGGGATTTCTGCAGAGCATGGCAGTAAATGGACCAGAGGAAAGATCCACGAGATTTTAACTAACGAAAAATATATTGGTCATAATGTCTATAACCGTACATCATGTCGATTAAGCCAACGCTCTACCCGGAACCCCAAGCATGAATGGATAAGGTGCGAAAATGCTTTTGAAGCTATTATTTCTCCTGAGTTATTTTTACAAGCGCAGACTATTATTAGTAATAGAAGTATTCATCTTAGTAATGATGATCTACTTGCTAAACTCTCCGAGCTTTTTAAAAACAAAGGGAAACTATCTGGCATAATTATAGATGAAGATGATGATACACCATCCTCATCTGTGTATAGGAAACGTTTTGGTGGTCTATTACAGGCTTATAAATTAATTGACTATAGACCAAAGCATGATTATGACTATTTGCGAATTAATTCCTTGCTTAGGGAAAAGTATCATAGCTTAGTTGAAAAACTCATTTTTGATATTACAGAACAAGGTTGTTATGTTGATTATGATGGGGAGTCTAAACTATTTACTATTAATGATGAAGTTAAAATGTCTGTAGTTATCTCTCGCTGTTTTATGAATAACACAAGAAAGCGCTGGAGAATTCGGTTTGAACGTAAGTTCAATTATGATATTTGTATCGTTGTTAGACTTGATAGTCAAAATGTGAACACAAAAGATTATTATATATTTCCATCAATAGAGTTGTTGGATACTCAGTTTGTTTTTGAAGGGTTTAATCCCTATCAGTTAGAGTTTTATCGATATGATGACTTGATACCTTTTTTGCAGATCCTTAAACGTGATATTTTTTAAGAGGAATCTACCGATGAGAGAACATGAAGAAATAAAGCTTATAGATATCTCTGCAATTAGGATTGTGAATCCACGTTCCAGAAGTAAATCTATCCATAATGAACTTGTTGAAAGCATAAAAAACATAGGTTTAAAAAAACCAATTACAATAAGGTTATCTGACTCCCCCAGTGAGAGATACCTGTACGATTTGATTTGTGGGCAAGGGCGGATTGAAGCTTATGAAATATTAGGTGAAAAACAAATACCAGCAATTATAAAATCTGTTGATCATGAAGATGGTCATATCATGAGCCTCGCTGAGAACATTGCACGAAGAAAACCACGTTCTACTGAACTTCTCAATAGTATCATAGAGCTGAAAAATAAAGGCTTTACTGAGCTAGAGGTCGCTAATAAAATTGGTCGTTCTAGAACTTGGGTAAGTTCTATTGTGTCATTGAAAGAAAATGGTGAAGATAAATTGCTTGCTGCTGTTGAGTCTGGAAGAATACCTATATATCTGGCTGTGGAAATATCAAGAGCTAAAGGGATTGACATACAAAATCTTCTTTTAGAAGGTTTCAATTCTGGTGAACTTAACTCCAAGCAAATAGCTGCGATTAAAAGAATCTTAGCACAAAGGGAAACATCAGGTAAGGGAAGTAATAATAATGCTTTCGTACAGGGCGCAAAAAGGAAACGGATTACGTCTGAAGAATTAAAGGAACTTTATCAAGAAAATCTTAAAAGACATAAAGTTATCCATACAAGATCCGAGTTTACAATATCTAGTTTAATGGTCGTTAAGGAGATAATGATTAATTTACTGCAAAATAGAGAGTTTTCCGGTCTTTTGTCTGTTGAGAGTTTAAATTCTGTCCCAGCATTTATTCTGGATAACGTTGATCCTGAACGAGGACTTGAAAATGAATAAGCCTAACTTCGGAAATAAATTTTTCAATATGAATGTTTCCGATTTGATATATGGAAAAGATTTACCAATTAATGTTAAATCGAGCGTTAAATATCTTCAGATACTTTCAACGGTGAAAACAGTAGGTATCATAGAACCCATAGTTATCTATATTAATAAACTGTCAGAAAAGATCATACTTGATGGTCATTTAAGAGTTGAAGCATCAAAGGACATTGGGCTATCTACTATACCTTGTTTAATTTCAGAGGATGAAGAATCTTACAGCTATAACAAGTATGTAAATCGACTACCTGTTATTCAGGAGTATCGTATGATATTGCAGGCTGTGGATGCTGGTGTTTCAGAAGAAAAAATTAGTCAATCCCTTAATATATCAGTAGATACACTCAGGGCAAAGTTCAGATTACTTGATGGGATTAGCCCGGAAACTACCGCTTTATTAACAAATCAGCATGTTCCTCAAGCAATATTCTCTATTTTACGTAAAATGAAACCAGAAAGACAGTTGGAAGCGGTATCCACGATGATGAGTATAAATAATTTCAGCCGTAAATTTGCTCTATCATTATTACATTATACTACCGATGATATGTTAATAAACCCGAAAGATTCTAAGCTCAAGCAACAAGACATAGCAAAAAACTTTGCCAGAATGGAACGCGAAATGGCCGCAATGGAAATGGAGACTAAGCAACTCGAAAATATATATGGTACGAATAATTTAAAGTTGGCAGTGATTATTGGTCACATCAAGAAATTACTATCAAATTATGCCGTATTAAATTGGTTGGTTGATAATAATCCTGATTACTTGGCTCAACTAAAGAAAATTTCCGCCATTGACTCATTGCCAATGTGCGAAGACGAAGAGTTGCGTTGAATATTATACGGGCCACTATGAACAATGCATTTTATGTTGTAGTGTGTTGTTCA
The DNA here is from genome assembly GCA_002470465.1 of Pluralibacter sp. UBA7423. GTDB lineage: Bacteria > Pseudomonadota > Gammaproteobacteria > Enterobacterales > Enterobacteriaceae > Scandinavium. The sequence continues at coordinate 79,486 of DKMD01000012.1, read as the reverse complement.
TAGTTGTGCTATATAATTATTTATTGTTTTTAAATCTGAAAGTTTTAGAGAAATAAATTTGACAGTTGATATTTAATATTATATTTAATAAGTGTTCCTTGCGAATATTCACTTCATTTGAAGTGTCTGATTGCCCCATATATGGGGAGTTGTTTACAGCCCAATGGGCTGATTGCGTTGCCCAAGTGTGGGGATATGTATTCTCTCCAATGGAGAGTTCCCTTAGCGGGAAAAAGAAAGGGCCTAAAGGCTCTTTCTTTTATATTACATATTGTCCATTTTTTATTCAGTTCATTTTCCTTTTTTCTTAGCTTTTTAGCAAGTTTGGGGCTATATATTTTATAGTTCATGATCTGTAGGCTAACAAACTGCTACCGCGTAGAACATCATCCCATGAGCTTTTTTTTGGGCGTTTTTTTATTTAAATTGAAAAATCAGAGCGTTAAAGGTAAAATTCTCTTCCCAATTTCGTGAAGGAAGACAATCATGTTTGATAGTTTATTTTCTTTAGGTTCTATTATTGCTATCACCGTCAGCTTAACACTAACTATTAAGTCCCTTAGGGTTAACAGCATTAAAAACACAAGAGTTAACAGTCCTGATATAATTGGTAATAATAATCAAGTTGTTATTAATTCTTTAGCTATAAAAGAAGCCTCTGATTTCAAACAATTGTCCAATATTATAGTTATTGCATTATTAGTCGCATTTCCTTTGTTTCCCCGTTTCTTCGTGACATTTCTACCTACGTTCTCTTTTTGCGCCATAATAATTTGTAGCGTTGGTGTATTTAAAAACATACAACAAAAAGGTCATAATGCTGTTTATGGACTTGTATATATACCGATTACTGCTTTAATGGTTGTATTCGTAATCAGTGCCATTTATTCTGCTATTTATGGGAAATATATGTTTGCTGACTTTTATTCAAGGATTATTGATAATGTTCAATTATTTAATATCAGTTACGAATACCTAACCGGTTTAAATACTTTGCTTTTTGAAGCTACGGCGTATGTTGGCATGTCACTTTTATTTGCCAGTTTAATCCACTTCTGCTTTGGTTTTACTAAAAATAGGAACTTTGATGAGACAGTTAGGTTTGTTAAACTTTGGATTCCTTTTTCTGTTGCGGGACATTTTCTGGCATCAGGGGGAGGGATTGCTCTTCTCAATAATAATTTCCAATATATTTTATATGTTTATAAAAATATCATCCCCAATTTTATTTCCTATTTATTTTAGAATAACAAATAAAAACATGCCACGTATATATTTATAATATATGTAGCATGTTTTCTATAAGCGTTAGTGGTCTTATAAATAAAATAACAGACTCACCATTGTTGACTATGGGGTCTATCGTTTCTGAGCAAACTCAAACGGTCTGACCATATCATTGCTGTTCGCATCCAGATAATCAGCCCACCACTGGAGCATCAGGCGGCGCTGGTCAAGATGCTTGGCCTTGTGGGTATAAGCAGCACGGACGCTGTTACTTTCCTTATGGCTCATCTGAAGCTCTACAGCGTCTTCTGACCACAAACCTGACTCAATTAAGGCACTACAGGCCAGCGTGCGGAAACCATGTCCACAGATGTCCTGCTTCGTGTCATAGCCCATATTGCGAAGGGCTTTGTTGATGGTGTTTTCGCTCATGGGTTTAAACGAGTCATAACAGCCAGTAAAGATTAATCCATCATCATGACCTTCTTCATAAGTCAGTTGTCGGATCTCTTTCAGTATCCTCATGGCTTGTTTACAAAGGGGAACAAAGTGCTTACGCTTCATTTTGGCCCCACGAGTGGAATGTTTGACGTTTTCAATCGCTTCCCGCTGTTCAGGTATCACCCATAACTTACTTTTGAAATCAATTTCAGACCAGCGAGCGAAACGAAGCTCACTGGAACGAATGAAAATCATCAGATTGAGCTGAATAGCCAGTATGGTTAACCTGCGGCCTTTGTATTCGCTAATTTTTTTCAGTAGTTGAGGGATTTCTTCCAGCTCCAGTGCCGGGCGGTGTTCAGTCTGTGGTTTCTGAACAGCACCTTCCATATCATAGGCGGGATTATGGCGTATCAGTTTTTGCTGAACAGCATGACGCAGGATCGCCGTAATGTATTGTTGAATGCGCATGGCAACTTCAAGATAACCAAGTGCCTCAACCTTTTTCACCGGAGCCAGCAGGTCACCCGTATCCAGTTCGGCAACATCTTTATCTCCAATCGCCGGAAAGACATAGGTTTCAAGGCGCTTCCATACGGAATCACCATAATCTTTTGACCATTTTGTTTTCGTGGCAAACCAAGCTTTTGCCACCACAGTGAAGGTGCGTGTCTTATCACGCTTGGCCTTTAGTTCTTTAACTTCGGCCTGTTTCTTGGCGTTAGGATCAGTGCCTTGAGCAAGAAGTCTTTTAGCTTCATCACGGCGTTGTCTTGCATCAGCAAGTGAAACAGCAGGGTAAACACCGATAGAGAAAAGTTTTTGCTTCCCTTCGAAGCGGTAAGCCATTTGCCAGTATTTCGAACCTTTAGGGGTAATGCGAAGGAACATACCGAAGCCATCAGTCAGCTTGTATTCCTTATCGAGGGGCTTGGCGTTTTTTACTTTAGTATCAGTAAGTGGCATGACGACATCCCCCGTTTGTTGGTAAAAGCGCAATCGAACTACCATTACCAACATTTTTACCAGCAAATGGGTATGGCTTCGAGTGGTTTTTAGTGAACGAGGGTGAACGTGAAAGAAGAGATAACTAACTGATAGAAACGCAGAAAGCAGACATCAGTGAACGTCTGCTTCCCTTAAATTGGCTCCTCTGACTGGACTCGAACCAGTGACATACGGATTAACAGTCCGCCGTTCTACCGACTGAACTACAGAGGAATCGTGTAGGAGGCTTATCTTAGCGGCGAAAAAACTTTTGTCAAACGGCAAAGCGCCTCTTTCGGCACGACTGTCGTTTCCGTCAACAATTTGTTGTATTTACCCACAATTTTACGTCAAAACGACATTGCAGGATCGGCGTTTCTCCCTCATCATTTAAAACGAGGTTTCAACTTTCTCTCTAAGGCACCCTTTGAACGTCTCTGCCGCAGTTCGCCAGGCCGTCACCCGCACCACCTGGTACAAAAACCGTAAAACTTACCGTGTTCTGTTCTGGCGTGAAATCACCCCACTTGCCGTGCCTATCTTTCTGGAAAATACCTGCGTTCTGCTGATGGGCGTGCTCAGCACCTTCCTCGTCAGCTGGCTGGGTGCGGATGCCATGGCGGGCGTGGGCCTTGCCGACAGTTTCAACATGGTGATTATGGCGTTTTTTGCCGCCATCGATCTCGGGACCACGGTCGTTGTGGCCTTCAGTCTCGGGCGGCGAAACCGAAAACAGGCGAGGGCGGCAGCGCGCCAGTCGCTGGTCATCATGACCCTGTTCTCGATTATTCTCGCGGCGGTTATTCATCTGTTCGGACGAGAAATCATCGAGGTAGTCGCAGGTGCTGCTACGGAGCACGTCAAAGAGCTTGCGCTGACCTACCTCGAACTGACGGTATTGAGCTACCCGGCGGCGGCTATTGCGCTCATCGGCAGCGGCGCGCTGCGCGGTGCCGGGAACACCAAAATTCCGCTGCTGATTAACGGCGGAATGAACATCCTCAATATTATTATCAGCAGCATCCTGATTTACGGCGTTTTTTCCTGGGACGGACTCGGTTTCGTTGGCGCGGGTCTGGGCTTGACCATTTCCCGCTATATCGGCGCGGTGGCGATTGTTGCCGTGCTCGCTGTGGGCTTTAACCCCGCGCTGCGCATTCCGTTGAAGAGCTACATCAAGCCGCTTAACTTCGCCATCATCTGGGAAGTGATGGGGATTGGGATCCCGGCGAGCATTGAATCCGTGCTGTTTAACAGCGGCAAGCTGCTGACGCAGATGTTTGTTGCCGGGATGGGAACGGACGTCATCGCCGGGAACTTCATCGCCTTCTCGGTAGCGTCTCTGATTAACCTGCCGGGGAACGCGCTGGGATCGGCATCCACCATTATCACCGGCAAGCGCCTCGGCAAAGGGCAAATCGGCCAGGCCGAGAAGCAGCTCCGCCACGTGTTCTGGATGTCGACTATCGTGCTGACGGCGATTGCCTGGGGTACAGCACCCTTTGCCGGACTGTTCGCTTCGTTCTATACCCACGAGGCAGACGTAAAAGCCGTGGTGAAAGAACTGCTGTGGCTCAACGCGGCGTTTATGCCCATCTGGTCGGCTTCCTGGGTTCTCCCGGCCGGTTTGAAGGGCGCGCGTGACGCACGCTTTGCGATGTGGGTTTCCATGTTCAGCATGTGGGGCGCACGTGTGGTGGTCGGCTATCTGCTGGGTATTGTGCTTGGCATGGGCGTAGTCGGCGTCTGGCTCGGCATGTTCCTCGACTGGGCCGTGCGCGGCGCAGCATTCTACTGGCGAATGGTCAGCGGGCGCTGGTTATGGAAGTATCCGCGAATCAGGCAGGAATAAAAATGCCTGGTGGCGGCTGCGCCTTACACAGGTCTACGAAGCCCAATGGATTCCAGGCCTGGCAAGCTGAGCGCCGCCGGGCATGAAAAAAAACGCACAAGGGGGGATCTCCCTTGTGCGTCGGGCAAAACACCAGAGCTCATTACACCCCAAGGCGATCGCGAAGGCTGTAGTACGCGGCTCCCATAGCCGTGAAAGGAATACGGAACGTGCGGCCGCCCGGGAACGGATAGTGCGGCAGATTAGCAAAGGCATTGAAGCGTTCGGCATCCCCGCGCAGCAGCTCGGCAATCAGACGACCCGCCAGATGGGTATAAGTGACGCCGTGCCCGCTGCAACCCTGGCTGTAGTAAATATTGTTTTCCAGACGGCCAACCTGCGGCAGGCGAGAGAGCGTCAGCAGGAAGTTGCCGGTCCAGCTGTAGTCAATTTTCACGCCTTTCAACTGCGGGAAGGTCTTCAGCAGGTTTGGCATCACCAGACGCTCAATATCCGCCGGGTCACGTGCGCCATACACCACGCCGCCGCCGTACAGCAGGCGGTTGTCGGCGGTCAGACGGTAGTAATCCAGCAGATAGTTACAGTCTTCCACGCAGTAGTTGTTCGGAATAAGCGAACGGGCAACGTCTTCACCCAGCGGCTCGGTGGTTAACACCTGCGTTCCGCACGGCATGCTGCGCTTCGCCAGATCCGGCTCGAGCTTATTACCGAGATAGGCATTTCCCGCCACAATCACATACTTCGCCGTGACTTGGCCTTTGGCGGTGCTCACCACCGCCGGGCTGGTGTGCTGAATGTTGGTAACCGGCGATTGCTCAAACACGCGGCCGCCGTTCAGACGAATTGCGTTCGCTTCACCAATTGCCAGATTCAGCGGATGAATATGGCCGCCGCTGTGGTCGAGCAGGGCGCCGACGTAGCGATCGCTGTTCACTTCACGCTTCAGCGCGTTGGCATCCAGCAGCTCAAGCTGAGTGTTACCGTAACGCTCCCAGTTGGCTTTCTGCTCTTCCAGTTTTTCCAGCTGTTTGTGGTTCATTGCCACGAACAGGCCGCCCGGACGATAGTCGCAGTCAATCTGATAACGCTTGATCCGCTCGCGGATAATCTCCGCGCCTTCAAACATCATGCCGCCGAGCTGTTTTGCCGCTTCGGGGCCGTAGCTGCGTTCGATAACGTCGATGTCGCGGCTGTAGGAGTTAACCAGCTGCCCGCCGTTGCGGCCGCTGGCGCCAAAACCGATGCGCGCCGATTCCAGCAGCACTACGTCATAGCCCATTTCAGACAGATGCAGCGCGGAGGAAAGCCCGGTGTAGCCGCCGCCGACCACGCACACGTCGCAGGTCAACGATTCGTTCAGCTCCGGGAAGGGTTCATACTGGTTCGCGCTCGCGGCGTAATAGCTGGTGGTATGTTCAGTCATGATTAAGGCTCCAGGGCAATCCAGATAGTTTTCAGTTCGCTAAATTTTTCCAGTGCGTGCAGGGACTTGTCGCGTCCGTTGCCGCTCTGCTTGTAGCCGCCAAACGGCACGGTCATGTCGCCGTCGTTGTAGTTATTGACGAAGACGGAACCTGCTTTCAGGCGGCGGCTCATGCGGTGAGCGCGGGAGAGATCGCGCGTCCACACGGCGGCGCCCAGGCCGTATTCGCTGTCGTTCGCCAGCTCCAGCGCCTGGGCTTCCGAACTGAAACGGGTAACGACCAGCACCGGTCCGAAGATCTCTTCGCGGCCCACGCGGGCATTGGGCGTGGTATCAACAAAAATGGTCGGGCCGATGGCCGCCGGGTGCTTGCCGTCGCGGCCGTCGAGGGCCAGCTTGCCCTGGGTTTCGCCGTCACGGATAAAGCTGTGCACGCTGTCGGCATGAGCGCTGTCAATCAGCGTGCCCATGGTGGTCTCCGGATCGAGCGGATTGCCCGGCTGCCAGTTTTTGGCCTGCTCTTTCAGCAGCGCGATAAACTCATCGGCGATGCTCTCTTCCAGCAGCAGACGCGTGCCGGCGATGCACACCTGGCCCTGGTTGTAGAAAATGCCTGCGGCGGTGGTTGCGGCAGCTTGTTGCAGATTCGGACAGTCGGCGAAAACGATGTTGGCGCTCTTGCCGCCCGCTTCCAGCCAGACGCGCTTCATGTTGCTGTCGCCCGCATCTTTCAGCAGCTGCTTCCCGGTACGCGTGGAGCCGGTGAAGGCGATCGCGTCAACGTCCGGATGCTGCGAAAGCGCCTGACCCGCTTCATGGCCAAAGCCTGGAATGACGCTGAACACGCCGTCCGGCAGGCCCGCTTCTTTCGCCAGCCCCGCCAGGCGAATGGCGGTTAACGGTGATTTTTCAGAAGGTTTGAGGATCACGCTGTTGCCCGCCGCCAGCGCCGGGCCAAGCTTCCAGCAGGCCAGCAGCAGTGGGAAGTTCCACGGCACGACGGCAGCCACCACGCCAATCGGCTCACGGACGATCATCGCCAGGTCGTTCACGCCGGTGGTGGCGACTTCGCCATACACTTTGTCAATCGCTTCGGCGTACCAGCGGATAGCGCGGGTCGCGCCGGGAATATCATCACGCAGGCTATGGCGAATGGGTTTGCCGGTATCAAGCGTTTCCAGCAATGCCAGCTCCTCGTGATGCTGCTCCATCAAATCCGCCAGCCTGTTCAGTACGGCTTTACGTTTGGCAGGGGAGGCCTGTGACCAGTCGCCGCTTTCAAATACGTCGCGGGCGCCGCGTACGGCATGATCCACATCGGCTTTTTTACCGCGAGCCACCTGCGCCAGCGCGCGCTGTGCCGCCGGATCGACAATCTCAAAGGTGCTGCCGTCCTGCGCCTGACAGTATTCGCCGTTAATAAACAGACGCGTCTCTGGCTGCGCCTGATTTGCCTTATCCTGCCAGTAACTCAGATGCTGAAAGTTCATGATGATTCCTTCTTAATCACTCAGTTAAACGCTGCCGCCGATGAATTCAGGCTGCAAAATGCCCCAGGAAATGAATCCTGTTAAAAAAGCATCGTCTTTAAGGTGGCCTGAGAAACTCAGGCCAGAAGGAAATCAGAACGTGGTGGGGGTATGGGCACTGATGATGCGGCAGATGCCTGCCGAGGTGTTGCTGAAGCTGTGTGGTATGCCGGTGTTGATGGCATAACTCTGCCCTGCAACGAGGTGATAATCCTGGCCGTTGATGGTCAGAATCACGTCACCTTCCAGTATCGTGCCGATCTCCTCACCCTGGTGTTTGATCCGCTCTCCGGTCGTTGTGCCGGGTTGGTAAGTCTCGAAGATCATTGCCAGCGTACGGTTCGGATTTCCGTTGTGAACCAACTTCATTGATACACCCTGACTGCCGATCTCAATCAGGTCATCCTGATTGATAACCACCTGCGGCTCGTCAGGTTTTTCCGGTTCCGCGAAGAACTCGGAGAGCGACAGCCCGTAGACTTTCAGCAGCTTTTGCAGCGTACTGATGGCAGGACTGACTTTGTCCTGTTCTATGGTGCTGATGGCGCTATGCGTTAATCCAGACAGTTCGGCGGCACGACGTTGAGAAAGACCCAGTTGCTGGCGGATCTCTGACAAACGTTTACCCGGCGCCAGGCCGTCATCGCTCATATTGGTATTTCCTTAACAGTAGGGGTCAGAGTCGCTGCTTTTCAGCGAGGTGGTTCTGACAGGCGGTGATAAAACCTTCCAGCAACATACGCGAAAGTGCGTATTCGCTACTGTTCCATTCCGGATGCCACTGCACGCCGAGGGCGAACGGGTGATCGTGAACGCTGGCGGCTTCCACCAGGCCATCCTGCGAGCGGGCTTCTACGCGCAGTGAAGGGCCCAGCGTTTTCGCGCCTTGTCCGTGTAATGAGTTCACCCAAAACGTGTTGCAACCCGGTATTAATGTCGAAAGCAATCCTCCCTGTTGAACCTGGACTTCATGAGATGGCGCATATTGCTGCTCCACCGGGAGTTCCGGATCTTCACGGTGTTCCAGGAACTGAGGCTGATCGCACAGGCGACGATACAGAGTCCCGCCTGTGGCGACAACCAGTTCCTGCAAACCCCGGCAGATGGCGAAAATGGGAATGCGCCTTTCAAGCGAGGCTGCAATCAGCGCCATGCTCAATTCATCACGCCCGGGATCGGCGTCAGGCTCATCGCCGTTTTCACCATAGAGGTGCGGCTGCACGTTGCTGGGGCTGCCCGGCAGGAAAATACCGTCGAGTTTAGGAAGCAGAGCGTTCAGCAATTCCGGCTCTGCCAGCGCGTGCGGCAGGGCGATTGGCAAACCTCCAGCGTTTAATACGGCATTCAGGTACTTTTCTTGCAATGTCTGGGTCTGGTGACCCTTAAGCCTGTTTCTGCACATCACAACACCGATAACCGGTTTGTCAAATATATTGCCCATGATCAACCTCACAGTCTGGACTAAATTATTGCCAAAAACTTCCATGTGGCTCTGTTCCGTTCAATATTTTCTCAATCTAGCAGCGGTATAACCTCTTTGCAAACTCAATTTAACATTTGACAAACATTTGGATTGGTATCATTGTCGAAAAGTGGACATTATATTTAACGGTCTGAATCAGTGACCGGCATTCAAAGCAACGGCGGTGAATCATGGAAACCAATATCGTAGAAGTTGAGAATTTTGTTCAGCATTCTGAAGAGAGACGAAGTAGCGCGTTTGCGCGCGAAGTAAAGAGCTACCTCGAGCGCTACCCGAATACCCAGTACGTTGACGTGCTGCTGACCGACCTGAACGGCTGCTTCCGCGGAAAACGTATCCCGGTTTCCAGCCTGCCCAAGATAGAGAAGGGCTGCTACTTCCCGGCCTCCGTATTTGCGATGGATATTCTTGGCAACGTAGTAGAAGAAGGCGGCTTAGGGCAGGAGCTTGGCGAGCCCGATCGCAACTGCATTCCGGTGCTGGGGACCTTAACCCCATCAGCGGCAGACCCGGAATATATCGGTCAGGTGCAGCTGACCATGCTGGATGAAGATGGCGCTCCCTTTGACGTTGAGCCGCGGAACGTGCTGAACCGACTCTGGCAGCAGCTGCGCCAGCGCGGCCTGTTCCCCGTGGTAGCGGTAGAGCTGGAGTTCTATTTACTGGACCGTCAGCGTGATAACGAAGGTTACCTGCAGCCGCCCTGCGCCCCGGGCACCGATAATCGTAATACCCAGAGCCAGGTTTACTCCGTTGATAACCTGAATCATTTTGCCGCCGTGCTGGAAGATATTGACGACCTGGCGCGCCTGCAGCTGATCCCGGCCGACGGCGCCGTGGCGGAAGCCTCACCGGGCCAGTTTGAAATCAACCTGCACCATACCGATAACGTGCTGGATGCCTGCGACGATGCGCTGGCGCTCAAGCGCCTGGTTCGCACCGTTGCGGAAAAGCACAAGATGCACGCCACCTTTATGGCGAAGCCATATGAAGAGCACGCCGGGAGCGGGATGCACATCCACATCAGCATCCTGAACAGCAAAGGCGAAAACGTGCTGGCCGACGCCGATGGCGAAGATTCCGCCATCCTGAAGCGCGCGCTGGCGGGAATGATAGATTTAATGCCCGCTTCTATGGCACTGTTAGCCCCTAACGTAAACTCCTACCGTCGTTTCCAGCCGGGTATGTATGTGCCAACGCAGGCTTCATGGGGGCATAACAACCGTACCGTCGCGCTGCGTATCCCTTGTGGCGATCGTGACAACCACCGTGTCGAGTACCGCGTAGCGGGTGCTGATGCCAACCCTTATCTGGTGATGGCGTCAATCCTCGCGGGCATTCTGCACGGTCTGGATAACGATCTGCCGCTGCAGGAAGAAGTGGAAGGAAATGGTCTGGAGCAGGAAGGGCTGCCGTTCCCTATTCGCCAGAGCGATGCGCTGTGGGAATTCACTCAGAACGACCACCTGCGCGAGCTGCTGGGCGAGCGTTTCAGCCACGTCTACCACGCCTGTAAGAACGATGAGTTAATTCAGTTCGAGCGTTTGATCACAGAAACTGAAATTGAGTGGATGCTGAAAAACGCGTAATTGCGATGTTGCCCGGTGGCGCTTCGCTTACCGGGCCTACCGTACTGTTGTAGACCGGGCAAGCAACGCGCCCCCGGCAATCAAAAAAAAGAAGCAGCATCATACGGCCTGAGCGGAGCCAGACCGGACGTTTTAGCAGGGCAACCTGCCATTTTCCGAAGTCGCGTAACGGAGCGCAGGCGACAACGGGCCTTCAGTTAAACGACAGATTGTATGACGAGGAAATGAGATGATGCAGATGTTCAAATACCCGCACGGCGAAGGCGAATGCCGCTGCCGCATTGATTACGACGGACCAGCACAAGGTCATTGCCCGACGTTCACACCCCTTACTTCACGACTTCCCCCCAGGCTGAGCAGGTTTGCTACCACAATGATTTCACCGCAAACCCGCACGCGCATGGGGGGGCTTCGTCATGGCGACTAACTCATCTCTCGATCTCCCCTCGCAGGCGGGCAAACCGCAGCTGCGTAAATCTTTAAAACTCTGGCAGGTGGTGGTGATGGGGCTCGCCTATCTCACGCCAATGTCGGTGTTTGACACTTTTGGTATCGTATCCGGCATCAGCAACGGCCACGTTCCGGCTTCCTATCTTCTGGCGTTGGCGGGCGTGCTGTTCACCGCCATCAGCTACGGCAAGCTGGTACGCCAGTTCCCGCAGGCGGGTTCTGCTTATACCTACGCTCAGAAGGCAATCAGTCCGCACGTTGGCTTTATGGTCGGCTGGTCATCGCTGCTCGATTACCTGTTCCTGCCGATGATTAACGTCCTGCTGGCGAAAATCTATCTCTCCGCGCTGTTCCCCGGCGTTGCGCCGTGGATCTGGGTGGTGGGTTTTGTCTGCATTCTGACCGCCGCGAACCTGAAAAGCGTCAACCTGGTAGCAAACTTCAATACCCTGTTCGTGCTGGTGCAGGTGGCCATCATGGTGGTGTTTATTTTCCTCGTGGTGCAGGGGCTGCACAAAGGCGAGGGCGTCGGCACCGTCTGGACGCTGCAGCCGTTTATCAGCCAGAACGCGCACCTGATCCCAATAATCACCGGGGCGACGATCGTCTGCTTCTCGTTCCTGGGCTTTGATGCTGTGACAACGCTTTCGGAAGAAACGCCCGATGCGGCGCGCACCATTCCGAAGGCCATCTTCCTGACGGCGGTCTACGGCGGCATTATCTTTATCGTGGCGTCCTTCTTTATGCAGCTGTTCTTCCCGGACATCAGCCGCTTCAAGAATCCGGACGCTGCCTTGCCGGAGATTGCGCTCTACGTGGGCGGGAAGCTGTTCCAGTCTATCTTCCTGTGTACGACGTTCGTGAACACCCTCGCTTCTGGACTTGCGTCTCATGCCAGCGTTTCGCGTCTGCTGTACGTGATGGGCCGCGATAACGTCTTCCCGGAAAAATACTTCGGCTACGTGCACCCGAAATGGCGTACTCCGGCGCTGAACGTGCTGATGGTTGGCGTTGTGGCGCTCTCCGCGCTGTTCTTCGACCTGGTCACCGCGACGGCGCTGATTAACTTCGGTGCGCTGGTGGCGTTTACCTTTGTGAACCTGTCGGTGTTCAACCACTTCTGGCGTCGTGAAGGGCGTAACAAAACCTGGAAGGACAAGGTGCACTATTTGATCCTGCCGCTGATGGGCGCTGCAACCGTCGCCGTGCTGTGGATCAACCTGGAAATGACCTCGCTGACGCTGGGTCTGGTGTGGGCTGCTGTTGGTATTCTGTACCTGACCTATCTCACCGGTCGCTTCCGTAAGCCGCCGCCGCAGTTCGATGCGGCGAAAGCCGAGCAGGCCTGGGAGTGATTTTTACCCGCTCTGGAGAAGAAAGCAGCAAACGAGTCAAAATGTGAAAAACAGGCTTTGACAAGCCGGGGGCGCATCGCTAATATGCGCCCCGTTAACCGATTCCTCTGTAGTTCAGTCGGTAGAACGGCGGACTGTTAATCCGTATGTCACTGGTTCGAGTCCAGTCAGAGGAGCCAAATTTAGAAAAGCCTGCTTACGAGCAGGCTTTTTGCTTTTGTGAATTCGCTACAGCCTGAATCCAAAATGCGAACCGTCCGGCAGTTCGATATCCAGGTTCAGCTTGCAGCCCGTAGCTTCTACGTAGCGTTTGAGCGACGAAAGCTTTATGTCCTTTCCTTCCTTCTCCATTCCGGCAACCGTAGGCTGCTTGATGCCCAGTGCGTTAGCCATTTCCACCTGCGTTTTGTTCATTTTCGTGCGCAGCTTTGAAAGGGTGTAGTTGAGAAGAATGCTCTTATATAAAAGAAGTGACTGTTGCGCGGGATGGCACTAAAGAGATAAGTTCGGGAAATCTTGGCTTCATCAGGCTGGCCGGGCTGATGTCCGCCCGGCAATGTCAGATTAGCGGCGAGAGATATGATTTTGTCTGAGTGGTGCTTCTACGGTAGTGCCTTCTTTGTGTCTTGCATGTTCTGCTTTCTCAATATCTAACAGCATTTCTGCTGCCAGTTTGCGCGCTTCAGCGATCATCAGCGGATCTTCCTCCACCAGGATTTGCTCCAGAGTTCGTCCCATTTTTTACCTCGTTTCGATATAAAAGTGCTTCTTCAGATAACCCGCCAGTTCATTATCAGCCGTCCGGATCATGGCCCTGTAAAACTGCCGCTCATTTCCTGATTTTTTACCGCCACAAAGCATGACGCCAGAGCGGTCCGGGATGAACGCATAAAAGGCTCGTAAAGGATCGCCACGACACTGAACGCGCAATTCTTTCATGTTTGAAAAACGCGATGCTTTTACAGTGTCTGCATGAGGTCTTGCCAGATTGGGTCCTCGCGTTGCGAGTACAATCATCGATGCTGTGACGCAGGCTTTCTCTTTCTGCTGTAATTTAAGGAACCAGCCGTCAAACGTGTCCGTCGTTTTTATAACCCACACATCCTACTCCATGATTTTTTCGATTGAAATCTGTACAGCGTCAATTCTGCACAGTAAGTGTGGATAAAGAGGACTTTTCAGAAAAGCGCCTGGTTTGAGAACGGGAAGCGTGCTTCAGAGGAAGTTGTGAAAGTGCAGAAGTGTGCAGAAAGTTTGCGGCGCTGCTCGCAAAAAGGCGGGCATTGCGCCCGCCATGTAGTACTTATCCCAGCTGAACCCGCACAGGAGCCGTAGCCGAGAACAGCCACGGCCTTGCATCGCTGTCCACCAGCGGTGACAGCGTTTCACGCACCAGCTGGTGATACTCATCCAGCCACTGCTTTTCCTGCTCGCTCAGCAGATTGATGTCCACCTGGCTCAGGTCGATGGGGATCATCGTCAGTGAGGCAAACTTGCAGAAGCCCGGCTGCGATTCCACCACTTCCACCTGATTTTCGATGCGGATCCCGTATTCACCTTCCAGATAGTAACCCGGCTCGATGGTGATGATGTTGCCTGCCGCCAGCGGCCACGGGTTGACCTTTTTGGCGATGCGGTGCGGCGCTTCGTGGATCAGCAACTGGTGGCCCACGCCGTGACCGGTGCCGTGATCGAAATCGACGCCCAGCTCCCACAGGGCACGACGCGCGAAGGCATCCAACTGATGACCGAAGCTGCCGGACGGAAACTGCAGCGTAATCAGCGACAGAAATCCTTTCAGTACAGCGGTGTAGTGCAGTTTCCGCTGCGGATCGAGCGGGCCATATGCCAGCGTACGGGTGGCATCGGTGGTGCCGTTGCTGTACTGGCCGCCGGAATCATTCAGATAGAAGCTGTCCGCGGTGATGGCGGCGTTAGTGGCTTCGCTCGAATGATAATGGCACATCGCAGCGTTAGCGCCCGCGGCAGAAATGGTGCCAAAGCTTGGCTCGATGAAGGTGGCCTGCTGCTGACGGAAGGCAAACTGTTTTGCCTGTGCTTCCAGCTCGGTTAGCGGATTGCCTGCGGCGATACGCGCCGGCACCTCGTGCGCCAGCCAGGCGAGGAAATTCACCCAAGCCGCGCCGTCAAAACGGTGGCTGTCGCGATAGCCTTCCAGCTCCGCGTCATTTTTGGTCGCTTTGATAAAGGTGATCGGATCCGCGCTCCACAGCACTTCGCCGCCGTGCTGCTCCACGGCAAAACGCAGGGCCACTGGTGCGCTGTCGGCATCCAGCTGAATACGCTTACCGTTGGCAATTTGCTGCGTGCGTGGCACTAACTGCTCCATCGGTGAAAGCGTCAGGCTGGCAAGCAGCGCCTGCGACAGGCCCGTTGTCTTGGCGGCATCAACAAACCACTCCACTTCACCCGAGCGGCTCAGCAGCACAAACGACAGCGGCACCGGGCTGGTGGCGATATCCGCGCCGCGCACGTTCAGCAGCCATGCGATGTTGTCCGGCTGGGTGATAGCGAGGTAATCCGCGCCGTTAGCCTCAAGCTTTGTCGCAATACGCGCGCGTTTGGCCTCGCTGCTTTCACCGGCGATATTAAGCGGCATTTCACGGATTGCGCCGCAGGGCGCGGCAGGGCGATCGTGCCAGACTGCAGTGAACGGATCTTCTGCCAGCGCGACCAGTTCGGTGCCAGAAGCGTTCAGCGTTGCAAACTGGCTGTTGACCATCAGCAGCGGTTCGAAACCAATGCGACTGCCCGCCGGGAGGTGCTTCTCCAGCGGATCGTTATGCAGGTGGTGGATTTCCCACGCCTGAAGATCCACTTCGTTGCGCACCTGCACCTGGTAACGGCCATCGACAAAAATCAGGGCGCGATCCGCCAGCACCAGCGCAACCCCCGCAGAACCCGTAAAACCGGAAACCCAGGCGAGCTTATTGTCATGCGGGGCGGCGTATTCGCTTTGCCAGGCATCGGCCCGCGGGACGATCATGCCATCAAGATTTTGCGCCTTCAGCCAGTCGCGTAGCGCGGAAAGAGAGGAGGTCATTTGCATTCTTCTTAATCCTGAAAATTAACGGAACGGCGGTTCGTTGAAGGTGCGCAGCTTGCGGGAGTGCAGCTTGTCGCCTTCGGCACGCAGCAGGTCGATGGCGCGAATGCCAATCTGCAGGTGCTCGGAAATTGCGCCTTCATAAAAACGGTTCGCCTGGCCGGGCAGCTTGATTTCGCCGTGCAGCGGCTTATCGGAAACGCACAGCAAAGTGCCGTAAGGTACGCGGAAGCGGTAGCCCTGAGCGGCGATGGTGGCGCTTTCCATGTCGATGGCGACGGCGCGGCTGAGGTTGAAGCGCAGGGCTGAGGCGGAATAGCGCAGCTCCCAGTTACGGTCGTCGGTGGTGACGACGGTGCCGGTGCGCAGGCGATGCTTAACTTCCTCGCCTGGCATGCCGCTCACTTGCTTGGTGGCGTCGTACAGTGCGCGCTGCACTTCGGCGATGCTTGGAATTGGAATGTCCGGTGGCAGAACAGCATCCAGCACATGATCGTCACGCAGATACGCATGCGCCAGCACGTAGTCACCGATGGTCTGGCTCTCGCGCAGGCCGCCGCAGTGGCCGATCATCATCCACACTTCCGGGCGCAGCACGGCAAGGTGGTCGCAGATGTTTTTGGCGTTCGCCGGGCCGACGCCGATGTTAATCAGCGTGATCCCCTGGCCGTCTTTGGTGATCAAATGCCATGCGGGCATCTGGTGCTTTTTCCATGCCAGATCGGAAATGGCTGTCTCCGGCGCTTCGGTATCGGCGGTGATCCACACGCCGCCTGCGCAGGAAAGCGCGACGTATGGGCTGTCCGGATCGAGAATCTGGCTGCAGCCCCAGCGGACAAATTCATCCACGTAGCGGGTGTAGTTGGTGAACAGGACGAACGGCTGGAAATGTTCCACCGGCGTGCCGGTGTAGTGACGCAGGCGGGCGAGGGAGAAATCCACGCGGCGGGCATCGAAGTGCGAGAGGGGGTAGAGCTCCGTCGGGTGGAACAGGCCGTCTGCGGTTTCATCGCCAATCTGCGCCAGATCGGTGGTCGGGAAGTGGCGCGTCAGCCCGGCGCTCATGGAACGATCCAGCGTCAGCGTTGAGCCGTCAATCACGTACGGGTAAGGAATTTCGTGCTGCGACAGCTCCACGGTGATGTGCGCGCCGTAATCCTGATACAGCGAGGTGAGCTGCTCCAGCAGATAAGGACGGAACAGGGTTGGCTGAGTAATGGTTGTCGTGTAGCAACCCGCGTGAGTAAAGCGGCCCCAGGCGCGGGTTTTCAGGGCGCTGTGCGCTTCACCGTCCCAGGAGACGGAGAGGGAAGGGTAAACGAACAGCCCTTTCAGGCGATCTTCGGGCGTGGGCAGCACGCCTTCATTAATGTAGCGACCAATCGCTTCACGCAGGGCGGCGACGGATTGATTGTAAAGCGCATCGAGCTGTTCCAGCGCTTGTTCCGGCGTCAGGCCGGTAGCCTTCTTATTCATCATTCGCTTCCTGTGTCGTTGTTGCGGTATTACCCGATAGTATGTCACAGGAATGTGAAACAAAAGCCAGCGGAAAAGGCTGAAGTATAAAGAGAATGCAGAAAAGCAAAAAGCCTGCCCGCAGGCAGGCCGGGGATCGGCTGTCAGCTGAACATTGCCGTCAGAGAAGCGCTTGCCAGGCTGTGGAAATGGACGTTAAAACCGACCATTGCGCCGCTTGCCCCTTCATCCACTTCGATTTTTGCCACGTCTAACGCATGCACCGTAAAGATGTAGCGATGGGTTTCGCCCTTTGGCGGAGCCGCGCCGCCGTAGCCCGCCTTGCCGAAATCGGTACGCGTCTGAATTGCACCCTCAGGCAGATCGGCAATGCCCGAGCCTGCACCCTGCGGTAAGACGCGGGTATCCGCCGGCAAGTTAGCGACAATCCAGTGCCACCAGCCGGAACCGGTCGGCGCATCGGGGTCGTAACAGGTGACGACAAAACTTTTGGTGCCGGAAGGCACCTCATCCCAGGCAAGATGCGGCGACAGGTTGTCGCCGTCATAGCCCATACCGTTGAACACCTGACGGTGCGGCAGCTTGTCGCCATCCTTAAAATCGTGACTGATCAGTTTCATTCGGGTTGCCCTTCAGCATGTTGAATAATCACGAAGTTTAGCTCAGGCCATAAAAAGCGTGTTGTCGTTGAGAGCGGCTTTGACCGCGTCCGTGAGGCGGGTGAGCTGCGCCGGGGTGATGATATACGGCGGCATCAGGTAGATAAGCTTGCCGAATGGACGGATCCAGACACCATGCTCCACAAAGAATTTTTGTAGCCTGGCCATGTTTACGGGATTCTTCGTTTCTACCACGCCGATTGCGCCAAGGATACGCACGTCGGCTACGTTTTCTGATTCGCGAACGTCTGCCAGCTCCCGCTTCAGTTGGGTTTCAATGTCTGCCACCTGCTGCTGCCAGTGGCCTTCTTCCAGCAGTGCCAGGCTTTCTGCCGCCACGGCGCAGGCCAGCGGGTTGCCCATAAAGGTCGGGCCATGCATAAAGCAGCCCGCTTCGCCGTTGCTGATGGTTTCTGCGACGTCCCGGGTGGCGAGCGCGGCGGACAGCGTCATGGTGCCGCCCGTCAGCGCTTTGCCAAGACACATAATATCCGGGGCGATGCCTGCATGGTCGCAGGCGAACAGCTTGCCGGTGCGGCCAAAGCCGGTGGCAATCTCATCGGCGATCAGCAGGATGCCTTCGCGGTCGCACATTTTGCGTAAACGACGCAGCCACTCCGGATGATACATCCGCATGCCGCCCGCGCCCTGCACAATCGGCTCGACGATAACGGCGGCGATTTCACTGCGGTGCGCCGCCATCAGGCGGGCAAAAGGCACGATGTCCATCTCATCCCACTCACCGTCAAAACGGCTCTGCGGCGCGGGTGCGAACAGGTTTTCCGGCAGGTAGCCTTTCCACAGGCTGTGCATCGAGTTGTCCGGATCGCAGGCAGACATCGCGCCAAACGTATCGCCGTGATAGCCGTTGCGGAAGGTGAGAAAGCGTTGGCGCGGCTCGCCTTTGGCATGCCAGTACTGCAAGGCCATTTTCATTGCCACTTCTACCGCCACCGAGCCGGAATCGGCCAGAAACACGCACTCCAGCGGGTCTGGGGTCATGGCGACCAGCTTGCGGCACAGGGCGACGGCGGCCGGGTGAGTGATCCCGCCGAACATCACATGCGACATCTGTGAAATCTGCTGCGTCATCGCCGCGTTCAGACGCGGGTGGTTGTAGCCATGGACTGCCGCCCACCAGGAAGACATGCCGTCGACAAGCTGTTCACCCGACGCCAGCTCCAGCACGCAGCCGTGTGCGGCGACCACCGGGTAAATGGGGAGTGGGGCAGTCATTGAGGTATAGGGGTGCCAGATATGTTGTTGATCGAAGAGGAGATCGTCTTGAGTCATAATTAACTTGTAAACCATTTTGAAAAGTTTTAGGTTTACGAGTCTACACCGAACCGAGAAACAACTGAACCCCTTTTGGAGATGCTCATGGCTCACCACACTCATTGGACAATGTCGCAGGTCACTGAACTGTTTAATAAACCCCTGCTGGAACTGCTGTTTGAAGCGCAGACCATCCACCGTCAGCACTTCGACCCGCGCCAGGTCCAGGTCAGCACGCTGCTGTCGATTAAGACCGGTGCCTGCCCGGAAGACTGTAAATACTGCCCGCAAAGTGCGCGCTATAAAACAGGGCTTGAGGCCGAAAGGCTGATGGAGGTCGAGCAGGTGCTGGATTCGGCGCGTAAAGCAAAAAACGCCGGGTCGACCCGTTTCTGCATGGGCGCTGCGTGGAAAAACCCGAACGAGCGCGATATGCCTTACCTTGAACAAATGGTCAAAGGCGTGAAGGAAATGGGGCTCGAAGCCTGCATGACCCTCGGCACGCTCTCCGACTCGCAGGCGCAGCGCCTCGGCGAAGCGGGGCTCGATTACTACAATCACAATCTTGATACCTCGCCGGAGTTCTACGGCAACATCATCACCACCCGTACCTATCAGGAGCGTCTCGACACCCTCGGTAAAGTGCGCGATGCCGGCATCAAAGTCTGCTCCGGCGGCATTGTCGGCCTTGGCGAAACGGTGACCGATCGCGCCGGGCTGCTGCTCCAGTTGGCGAACCTGCCGACGCCGCCGGAAAGCGTGCCGATCAACATGCTGGTGAAGGTCAAAGGTACGCCGATGGAGAACAACGAAGACGTTGATTCCTTTGATTTTATTCGCACTATTGCAGTGGCGCGCATCATGATGCCGACCTCGCACGTGCGCCTGTCTGCGGGCCGCGAGAAGATGAACGAGCAGACCCAGGCGATGTGCTTCATGGCCGGGGCGAACTCGATCTTCTACGGCTGCAAGCTGTTGACCACTCCGAATCCGGAAGAAGATAAAGACCTGCTGCTGTTCCGCAAGCTTGGCATCAACCCGCAGCAGACGGCGGTGCTGAGCGGCGATATCGAACAGCAGCAGAAGCTGGAACAGGCTCTGATGACGCCGGACACCGACACGTATTACAACGCGGCGGCGATATGAGCTGGCAGCAGCGTATCGAAGAGGCACTAAACGAGCGTCGGGCAGCGGATGCATTTCGCTCCCGTTCGCCTGTCACTCAGGGAGTGGGGCGTTGGCGGGTTGCGAACGGGCAACGCTGGCTCAATTTTTCCGGCAACGATTATCTCGGCCTGAGTCAGCACCCTGCTATCGTCAGCGCCTGGCAGCAGGGGGCCGAGCGTTACGGCACCGGCAGCGGCGGCTCCGGGCACGTTACCGGCTACAGCGAAGCGCATCAGCAATTCGAACAGCGGCTGGCTGAGTGGCTGGGCTACCCGCGCGCACTGCTGTTTATCTCAGGCTTTGCCGCGAATCAGGCGGTCATCGCGGCGCTGCTGCGTAAAGAGGACCGCATTGTCGCCGACCGGCTCAGTCACGCCTCGCTGCTGGAGGCCGCCAGCCTCAGTCCGGCTCAGCTTCGCCGGTTTGCTCACAACGACAGCGCACAGTTGGCAACGCTGCTGGCAAAACCCGTGGACGGCCTTCAGCTGGCAGTGACCGAAGGTATTTTCAGCATGGACGGCGACAGCGCGCTGCTGGCGGAAATTGCCTCGGTGACGCAAGCGGCAGGCGGCTGGCTTATGGTGGATGACGCCCACGGCATTGGCGTCAGCGGGCGTGAAGGGCGCGGCAGCTGTGACGCTCAGGGCATCAAACCCGATCTGCTGGTGGTGACCTTTGGTAAAGCCTTTGGTCTCAGCGGCGCGGCGGTGCTGTGCAGTGATGAAGTGGCAGATTACCTGCTGCAGTTCGCCCGTCACCTGATTTACAGCACCAGTATGCCGCCTGCACAGGCCGTGGCGCTGAACGAGGCGCTGGCGGTGATCCGCAGCGATGACGGCGAAGCACGTCGCCAGCGTCTTCATGAGCATATCTCGCGCTTTCGTCGTGACGCTGAACAGCTGGACTTACAGCTAACAAACTCGGGCAGCGCCATTCAGCCAGTCATCGTCGGAGAAAACAGCCACGCGCTGGCGCTGGCGGAAAAGCTGCGGGATGCGGGCTGCTGGCTGACGGCGATTCGTCCGCCGACGGTGCCCGCTGGCACGGCCCGCCTGCGGGTGACGCTCACTGCTGACCACCGGGCAGAAGATATCGACAGATTGCTGGAGGCGATGCATGGCGTACGTCAATAAGGCGGCGGTAGCGGCAGCGTTTGGTCGCGCCGCCGGCCATTACCAGCAGCATGATGATTTACAGCGCCAGAGCGCGGCGGCACTGCTGGCTCAGCTTGAGGACCGGGCATTTCCGCAGGTGCTGGATGCGGGCTGCGGGCCGGGCACCATGAGCCGCTACTGGTCGGAAAAGGGAAGCCTCGTGACTGCCCTGGATCTCTCTTCGCCAATGCTGGAGGAGGCGCAGCGGCAGGGCGCGGCGCAGCATTACGTCCAGGCCGACATTGAAGCGATGCCACTGGCCGACGGGAAATACGATCTTGCCTGGAGCAACCTCGCCGTACAGTGGTGTGAGTCGCTGCCTTCGGCGCTGGGCGAGCTACATCGGGTGGTGCGACCGGGTGGGGTTGCTGCTTTCAGTACGCTGGTTGCTGATTCGTTGCCCGAGCTGAACCAGGCCTGGCAGGCGCTTGACCGCCATCCGCACGCCAACCGCTTCCTGTCACAGGAGGCGATTCTTGATGCGCTGCGCGGGTACCGCGCGCGGCACCGGCTGCACACGCTGCGAGTGACCTTTGACGACGCGCTAAGCGCCATGAAGTCCCTGAAAGGCATTGGCGCGACGCACCTGCATGAGGGCCGGGCGGTACAGACGCTCACCCGCAGTCACCTGCAGCGGCTGGAGCTGGCGTGGCCAAAAGAGCAGGGCCGCTGCGCCCTGACGTACCATATTTTGACAGGAGTGATTGACCGTGACTGAACGCTATTTTGTCACCGGCACCGATACTGAAGTGGGTAAAACGGTCGCCAGCAGCGCGCTGCTACAGGCGGCCAACCGGGCCGGATTCCGTACCGCAGGCTATAAGCCGGTGGCCTCCGGTAGTGAAATGACCAAAGAAGGTTTACGTAACACCGATGCGCTGGCGCTTCAGCGCAACAGCAGTGCGGCGCTAAGCTATGACCAAGTAAACCCGTACACCTTTGAGGAGCCGACGTCGCCGCATATCGTCAGCGAAGATGAAGGGCGGCCGATTGAGGCATCCCTGCTTTCTGCCGGGCTTCAGGCGCTGTCGGGCAAAGCCGACTGGGTGCTGGTGGAAGGGGCGGGCGGCTGGTATACGCCGCTCTCGTCCTCTTACACCTTCGCAGACTGGGTGCAGGCTGAACGGCTGCCGGTGATCCTCGTGGTTGGCGTGAAGCTGGGCTGCATTAACCATGCCGTGCTGACCGCGCAGGCCATCACTCAGGCCGGGCTCACGCTTGCGGGCTGGATTGCCAACGACATTATCCCGCCGGGAAGGCGGCATGCTGAATATCTGGCAACCCTGACCCGGATGCTACCTGCGCCGCTGCTGGGTGAAATTCCGTACCTCGCAGACGGGCCGGAACACGCTGAACCGGGGCAGTATCTCAACCTTAAGGCGCTTCGTCCGGGGTCATAAATTGTTCCAGCAGCCGGGTATCCAACTGGCTGACGGCCCCCTGCGCCACATTGCGCCCGCGATGAAGCAGGCAGAACTTATCCGCGACCCGACGAATAAACGGCAGGTGCTGTTCGGCAAGCAGCACCGTCATTCCCAGCTCGCGGTTGAGGCGCAGCAGGCATTCGCCGAGCTTGTGCATAAAACCGTGGCCCATTCCGCGGGTTGGTTCGTCGAGGATCAGTAATTTCGGACTACTCACCAGCGCGCTGGCGAGCGCAAGCTGATACTGGTCATCGTCGGACATCGCCGCGCCCTTTACCTGACGCAGCGGCCAGAGATCCGGCATCAGATCGAAGATGGCGCTGCCGACGGCGCTGCTGCCCTCGTGACTGGCCCGCATCGCAATCTGCAGGTTTTCCTCCACCGTCATCTGCGAAAAAATACGCTTGTCCTGTGGTACATAGCCAATGCCCATTGCAGCCCGCAGCGGCGGCGAGAGCGCGAGCAGATCCTGCGGCGGCCCGCTGGCTTCCTGCCAGAAAATGTCTCCGCTTTCCACCTTCTGATATCCGGCGATGCAGTTAACCAGCGTCGTTTTACCCATACCGGGCAGGCCCAGCAGCCCGGTGCATTCGCCGGGGGCAAGATCGAGGCTGAGATTCCACAGTATGTGCTGGCTTCCGTAGTAGTGATTCACAGCGCGCAAACTCAACATCGGCCTCTCCTTTCATTTTGCCGTCGGTGGCGGAAAGAGGGTGCAATTCGCTTGCCAGAAGAATGCGGGCAGAGAAAAGGGATGATTCTTTCAGATTATTCCCCGAAAAACGCTGTTGGCCGGGGGAAATTAACGCAGCGGCTGCACTCTGTCAGTGCCGTTAGTCCGTCATTCTGAAGGGTTTTGGTGCAGCGTCATTGCTGGATTTGTGAGCGATCTCTCACTACAGGACAAGTCACTTTTTCGATGACGAAAGACAAAAAACAGCGATAAATAATTTTTGCTGTGCCTTTTGCGGGGTCAGGACCATTTTGCCCGAGTGGCAGGGGCGTAGGGCTGCAGACAGTTATCCACCATTCCTGTGGATAACCATGTGTATTAGAGTTAGAAAACTTGCGACAGGCAAGAGAATACGCGGGCTGCGCCCAAATTGATGCGAAACGCGGCTTTTTGATATTTTCTTTTTATTTCAATAGGTTCAATAAAAGCAATGCCTGTCAGAAAAGTGTCACCGGCTGCCATAAAAGTTTCATTACGCATCTTGACAAATGTTAAAGGCGAGAATGTTCTGGGGATAACCCTGTTTCGGGAGCGTTTTATCTTGTCGCAGAAGAAATTTTCGCCATGCTGGCTTGCTGATGAACGCGCTAACACAGATACGATAATGCGTTACTGTTTTTTTATCCAGTATTTATTTGTGGCAAATTTTGGTGCGGCGAGTAGAATTAATCGTCTGCCCGTTTCCCTTCATCAGGTTGTCGTTCATGAGTAAACCGTTAAAACTGCATTCTGCTTTCCGTCCGTCCGGCGATCAGCCTGAAGCCATCCGTCGTCTGGAAGAGGGGCTCGAAGATGGTCTCGCGCATCAGACGCTGCTCGGCGTAACCGGGTCAGGGAAAACGTTTACCATTGCCAACGTTATCGCCGACCTTCAGCGTCCGACCATGCTGCTGGCGCCGAACAAAACCCTGGCGGCGCAGCTTTACGGCGAAATGAAAGAGTTTTTCCCGGAGAACGCCGTGGAGTTTTTCGTCTCCTACTACGACTACTATCAGCCGGAAGCCTATGTTCCCAGCTCCGACACCTTCATCGAAAAAGACGCCTCGGTAAACGAACATATCGAGCAGATGCGTCTTTCTGCAACCAAAGCGATGCTTGAGCGCCGTGACGTCATCGTGGTGGCGTCGGTCTCGGCGATTTACGGCCTGGGCGACCCGGATCTCTACCTGAAGATGATGCTGCACCTGACGGTCGGGATGATCATCGATCAGCGCTCCATCCTCCGCCGCCTGGCCGAGCTGCAGTACAGCCGTAACGATCAGGCCTTTCAGCGCGGCACGTTTCGCGTGCGCGGCGAGGTTATCGACATCTTCCCGGCGGAATCGGACGACATTGCGCTGCGCGTGGAGCTGTTCGACGAAGAGGTTGAGCGGCTGTCGCTGTTTGACCCGCTGACCGGGCATCTGGAATCGACCATTCAGCGCTTCACCGTCTACCCGAAAACCCACTACGTCACGCCGCGCGAGCGCATTCTGCAGGCGATGGAAGAGATCAAAGATGAGCTGGTCGACAGGCGTAAGGTGCTGCTGGAAAACAATAAGCTGCTGGAAGAACAGCGCCTCTCCCAGCGTACCCAGTTCGATCTCGAGATGATGAACGAGCTGGGCTACTGCTCTGGTATCGAAAACTACTCCCGCTTCCTCTCCGGGCGCGGGCCTGGCGAGCCACCGCCGACGCTGTTTGACTATTTGCCGGCCGACGGCCTGCTGGTGATCGACGAATCCCACGTCACCGTGCCGCAAATTGGCGGCATGTATCGCGGCGACCGGGCGCGTAAAGAGACGCTGGTGGAGTATGGCTTCCGCCTGCCGTCGGCGCTGGATAACCGTCCGCTCAAATTTGAAGAGTTTGAAGGGCTTGCCCCTCAGACCATCTACGTCTCAGCGACGCCGGGCAAGTATGAGCTGGAGAAATCCGGCGATGAGGTGGTCGATCAGGTGGTGCGCCCGACCGGATTGCTGGATCCCGTCATCGAGGTGCGCCCGGTGGGCACACAGGTGGACGATCTGCTGTCGGAAATTCGCAAGCGTGTGGCCATCAACGAGCGCGTGCTGGTGACCACGCTTACCAAGCGTATGGCTGAAGACCTGACGGAATACCTTGAGGAGCATGGCGAACGTGTGCGCTACCTGCACTCGGATATCGACACCGTCGAGCGAATGGAAATTATCCGTGATTTGCGCTTGGGTGAATTTGACGTCCTGGTGGGGATCAACCTGCTGAGGGAAGGCCTCGATATGCCGGAAGTGTCGCTGGTGGCGATTCTGGATGCCGATAAAGAGGGCTTCCTGCGTTCCGAACGCTCGCTGATTCAGACCATTGGTCGTGCGGCGCGTAACATCAACGGCAAGGCCATTCTCTACGCCGATAAAATTACCCCGTCGATGGAGAAAGCCATTGGCGAAACGGAGCGCCGCCGCGAGAAGCAGCAGCGCTATAACGAAGAGAACGGCATTGTGCCGCAGGGGCTCAACAAGAAGGTTGTCGATATCCTGTCGCTCGGTGAGAGCATTGCGAAGGTCAAAGGTAAGGGCCGTGGTAAACGCTCGCCTGCCGACGTGGAAGCCGCTGAGCTGGCGCTGACGCCAAAAGCGCTGCAGCAGAAAATCAGCGAGCTGGAGGCGCAGATGATGAAGCACGCCCAGAACCTCGAGTTCGAAGAGGCAGCGGAGGTGCGCGACCGTCTGCATCAATTACGCGATTTGTTTATCGCGGCATCTTAACTGCTAATGCCGGGTGGCGGCTACGCCTGACGCCGGCCTACGATGTTATCGTTCTGTAGGCCTGGCAAGCGTAGCGCCGCCGGGCAACGAATAAAAAAATAAGGTCCCGGTCACACAACGTTCCCGGGACCTTAATGTTGGGTTAATCTTCTTTAGCGATACTGTCCTCACTTTAATGAGGATAGCGCCATGCCTAAAGCAAACTTTTCAACTGCTCTGATCGTACTCGTTGCCTTTCTGATCGTCATTGCCTTCTTTCATCAGTGGATCCTGACTTACTGATCAGCGCGTTCTGCGCGGAAATTTAACCCACGCTTTCACGCCTGGCCCAGGCCTGCGGTTATGGAGGAAGAACTGCGCATCGTGCAGTTGAGCGATGCGGGTAACAATACTCAGCCCAAGCCCAATCCCGCCGTAGCGGCTGTCCATGCGCACGAACGCTTTGCTGAGTTCGCCGCTTTTGGCCTCATCAATGCCCGGTCCTTCATCTTCCACCGCCAGCATGCCTGCTTCCACCAGAATGGTGATGGTGGCGTTTTCCGGGCTGTAGCGGTGAGCATTTTCCACCAAATTCCGCAGCAGTACCCGCAGCAGCGTCGCGTCACCTGAGACGGTCACATCCCGATCTTCTGAGGGCAATTGTAACTTCTGGCCTCGCAGGCTGAGCATGGTCTCCAGCTCGTCCTGAATCGGCAAAACGACCCCTTGCACCAGCGGCACCTGCTGGTAGGTACCCGCCGAAAAAGATTGCCCCACGCGCGCCAGCTGCAGCAGCTGGGAGATACTCTGCGTCATCTGATCGAGTCGCTGCAGTAGCGGATCAACCATGACGCTGTGAGATTTCGCCATCAGCTCCAGATGCAGGCGTAGCCCCGCGAGCGGCGTGCGTAGCTCATGAGCGACGTCGGCGGTAAACAGGCGTTCACGCTCCAGCGTCATGTTGAGGCGTTCGACAAGCTGGTTAATGGCCGAGGTGACGGCGTCCACTTCGCTGACCGACTGCGGCAGCTCGATGGGCTGAAGGTTGTCCGGCGTGCGGCTGTTGAGCTCCTGCTGAAGATGCCAAAGCGGGCGGGTGATGCGCTTCACCGCCTGCAGACAAATCCACAGCGCCAGGCCAATGATAAGCATGCTGGGGATCAGCAGGCTGGCGACGGCCTCCCGCACTTCATGCTCGATATGCTTGTGGTTGTTGTGCCCGTTCACGGCGCTTTGTACCAGCAGCTGGATTTGCTCCTGGCTTTCATGCCACAGCCAGAACACGCTGATGAGCTGGCAAACCAGCAGAATGGTGGCGATGGTCAGCAGCAGCTGGCGGCGCATGGTCCACTGAATATTGAGGATCGCCGGTAGCTTCATTTACGCGTCCTCGTGGGTTTTCACCAGCATGTAACCGAAGCCGCGCACCGTGCGAATACGGGATTTCCCAATTTTGTCGCGCAGGTTGTGGATATGCACCTCCAGCGTATTGGTCGACGGTTCGTTATCCCAGCTGTAGATGTCGTTATAAAGCACTTCCCGGTGTACCGGGCTGCCCGCTTTGGCCATCAGGCGCGAGAGCAGGGCGTACTCTTTCGGCGTCAGCTCAAGCGGCGCATCGCCAAGGGAGACGAGACGGCGCGTGATATTGAGGTGCAGATCGCCAATGTTGATTTCGTTATCACCCTGATTGTTATGACGGCGCAGCAGGGCGCGTACGCGGGCGTTAAGCTCTTCCAGGGCGAACGGTTTCACCAGATAGTCATCGGCACCGGTGTCGAGACCGGCGATGCGGTCGGCGACGGTATCGCGAGCCGTAAGAATGAGCACCGGCAGGCTAATTTTCTCCCGACGAATGCGGGTGAGGAAACTCAGCCCGTCTTCATCGGGCAAGCCCAGATCGAGCACGATCAGGCTGTAGTGCCCGTTAGCAAGGCACAGCGCCGCTTCGTGCGCGGTAGTCACCCCGTCGCAGACGTAGCCTTCGCTCTGCATTGCGAGGATCAGTCCCTGTAACAGCAATGCATCGTCTTCCACCACCAGCACTTTCATTTACTTCGCTCCTCTGCACGGCGTCAGGATATCGTCGCTTGCCTGATACTCTTTCGTGCTGACGCCCGCCAAGCCTAACATGGTTGAGAACAGATTATCCTGCGAATAGTGGTTCGCCTGTGCATCGTTTTTCAGGCAGGCGTAATTCACGTTGTAGCGCTGCTGATAGTCATCCGACAGCCAGATGAGCATCGGCACATGTTTTTGCGTATCCGGCGCGATGGAATACGGCAGGCCATGCAGATAGACCCCGTTTTCACCAAGTGACTCACCGTGATCGGACAGATACACCAGGCTTGTGGTGAAGCGGTTCTGTCTGGACTGCAGCAGCTTAATGGCCTTATCGACAATGTAATCCACGTTGACGATAGTGTTGTCGTAGGTGTTCACCAGCTGCTCTTTGGTGCAGTTCTGGATTTCGTTGCTGTCGCAGGTCGGGCTGAAGACACGGCGCTCTTTTGGATAGCGGTTGTAATAGGTCGGGCCGTGGCTGCCGATAGTGTGGAGCACAATCACGCCGTCGCCCTTCAGGTTGTCGATATACTCTTCAAGGCCATGGAACAGCACGTCGTCGTAGCATTCGCCGTCTATGCACTGACCCGGTAAGTTCAGGCGAGTCATGTCCTGGTGCGGCACACGATCGCAGGCACCTTTGCATCCGCCGTCGTTTTCATTCCACAGCACATTGATGCCCGCTCGCTGAATGATATCCAGCAGACCTTCCTGATGCTGCGCCAGCTGCTCGTCATAATGTGCGCGCGGCATGTTGGAGAACATGCAGGGCACGGATATCGCCGTGGCGGTGCCGCAGGATGTGGTATTCGGAAAATAGACCACGTTGTCCTGCTTCAGGCGCGGGTTGGTTTCACGGGCGTAGCCACCGAGGGAGAAGTCCTCCGCGCGGGACGTTTCACCGAGTACCAGAATGGTGAGGTTATGGCGCGGGCCGTTTTTCATTTCCGGTTTTTGGCTAGCGTCTTCGCCGATGTGCACCAGCGGCAGATGAGCAAGGCGATTGTGGGCATACCAGGAGTTGACCGCAACGATGCTGTTCGACGGGTTAATGGATTTCACCAGCTCTTTGTTATTGCGAAACAGCGAGGCGTAATCTTTGTAGAACAGCAGCGCGACGGCCATGATAACCAGCGCCGACACCACAATACTGCCCACGCGCAATGTCAGGCTGCGCAAGGGGCTGGCGGGCTTTTTCAGCTTAATCCACCAGGCGATGACCACCGCCAGCAGACCGGTTGTCGCCAGCGTCAGCACCAGTTTGCCCGACATCAGGGCGAAGCTTTCGGCGGGCGTGGTGTCGATAATATTGGTGATCATCGAGCGATCAATGATCACGCCGAAGGTCATGATGAAGTACTGGGCGGCGGCGCTCAGCAGGATAAACAGGCTGATGACCAGCCGGTCAAGCCACAGAAGGGAGGCCAGCGTCACCAGGATATTGATGATGCAAAACAGCACCAGCGGCATAGTGGCAAATACCAGCGCGTTATGCAGGGAATCAACAGGCAGCAATGAAAACGCCTGCTTAAAGAAGGCAACGTTCAGAAACAGCGCGATATAAAGGGCAAACAGCACAAGGTAGAAAACGTGCCCCATCGCGGGGCGACGTAAAGCAAAACGTGACATCAGGATCATCCGCAAGGCTAAGATGACGGCAGGATGACAGCCCAGCTTTAAGACAACCTTAAGAACTTAAGGAAAGCTGCCCGACATGCTGCCTTAGCCAAGGGCCTGAATGGCTTGCTCCAGCGCCTCGCGCAGCAGGTGGCGGTCGTGACGGTAGCGTATATCGCTGGCTTCAAGCGGTGCCTGAATGACCACGCGGTTTTCCATGCCCGCGACGTCCACTTTGGGGCCAACCACCACGGCATCAATCACCGGTTTGCCGACGTAATGCTCCATCAGCGCCAGCTTATCCTTCAGCGACAGGCTGGCGGCGGCGGGGCTGAGTTCTTTCCCCAGATTGCCGATATAGACCATCGGGGCGGGCGTCCGGCGCAACGCTTGTGCCATGTCGTTCAGCAGCAAAATGGGCATCAGGCTGGTGTAGAAGCTGCCGGGCCCGATGAGAATTAAGTCTGCCTCCGCAATGGCCTGGATCGCTTCGCGGGTTGCGGGGACCGACGGCGTCAACATCAGCTCTTTTGGCGGCAGCCTGAGCTGGTCGATATTCACTTCACCGTAGATTTCATGGCCTTCGTCGTCAACCGCCATCAGATCCACCGGCACTTCCGACATCGGAATCAGCGCAGAATCCACTTTCAGCAGATTTCTGATCAAATTGATCGCCTCAAGAGGCCTTACGCTCAGGTGATCCAGCGCCTTTAACATCAGATTTCCGAGGTTATGCCCGGAAAGTTCGCCATTACCGCCAAAACGATACTCAAACATTGCCGAAGCCACGCTCGGTTCGGTAATTAACTGGTTAAGGCAGTTGCGCATATCTCCCCAGGCGATCCCGCCTTCGGCGCGACGAATGCGGCCCGTGGAGCCACCGTTATCGGTGGTGGTGACAATACCTGTCAGGCGCGAACCCAGAGAGGAGAGGGAGGACATCACTCGCCCCAGACCGTGGCCACCGCCGAGGGCGACAACGCGGTCGAGATCCGCAAAAGTACGATTGCGCATAGTATTCCTTATCAGTAACGGTCGCTGTGAGCTTAGCGTAACTACCCCTAAAAGACGATCGGCGGATCCCATCAAAATGACGCATATCAATGCAAAAGCATGATTTTTGCGTATTCTGTAGCGAAATTGCACGATAGGCTCGTTATATATAAGATTATATAGCGAAAAGGTGAAATGGCGAATATGTCATTTACGCGCTACTATCGGCTTAACCTGCTTCGAAGTCTGAAGCGACACTCTAGCCCTTGCGCCTAAGTCTGTGGATATGGCGCTCTGGCCGTGACGATGTCACCAGGGTACAGGAAGAAATGACTGTGCCTCCCGTATCTGGAAAGGTGTATGGCCCAACAACTGACCGATGCTTTCGCGCGCAAGTTCTACTATTTGCGTCTGTCGATTACCGATGTGTGCAACTTCCGCTGCACCTATTGCCTGCCGAACGGCTACCAGCCGGGCGCGGTGAGCAATAACGGCTTTCTCTCCATCGATGAAGTGCGCCGCGTGACCCGTGCGTTTTCCGCAATGGGCACCGAAAAAGTGCGCCTGACCGGCGGCGAACCTTCGCTGCGACGTGATTTCACCGACATCATTGCCACCGTGCGTGAAAACGAAGCGATTCGCCAGATTGCCGTCACTACCAACGGCTACCGCCTGGCGCGCGATGCGCAGAGCTGGCGCGATGCCGGGCTGACGCACATCAACGTCAGCGTCGACAGCCTCGACGCCCGCCAGTTTCACGCCATCACCGGGCAGGACAAATTTCAGCAGGTGATGGACGGCATTGACGCCGCCTTCACCGCCGGGTTTGCCAAAGTGAAGGTGAATACCGTGCTGATGCGCGACGTGAATCACCATCAGCTCGACACCTTCCTTGAATGGATCAAACCGCGCCCAATCCAGCTGCGCTTCATCGAATTGATGGAGACCGGCGAGGGCAGTGACCTGTTCCGCAAGCATCACATTTCCG
Source organism: Pluralibacter sp. UBA7423 (assembly GCA_002470465.1). Classification (GTDB taxonomy): domain Bacteria; phylum Pseudomonadota; class Gammaproteobacteria; order Enterobacterales; family Enterobacteriaceae; genus Scandinavium. The sequence continues at coordinate 47,831 of DKMD01000012.1, read as the reverse complement.
GCATAGTCCTGCGCGATGAGCTGCTTAAGCGTGGCTGGATCCACCAGATTCGAAGCCGCAGCGACGGCCCGGCGCAGGTCTTCTGCCACCCCGATTACGCCGGGGAAATAGGGCTTATCATGCCCTATGAAAAAGACTTCTGCGCCAGCTGCAACCGCCTGCGCGTTTCTTCCGTGGGTAAACTGCACCTGTGCCTGTTTGGCGATGGCGGTGTGGATCTTCGCGATCTGCTGGCCGAGGATGCGCAACAGCCTGAGCTGGAAGCGCGTATTTCTGAAGCACTGGCGCAGAAAAAGCAGACCCATTTCCTGCATCAGGGCCAGACCGGCATCACCCGGAATTTGTCCTACATCGGCGGCTGAGCCGTTCAAAGAATATGGAGGTTTATCATGAGTCAGGTCAGTGCTGAATTTACGCCGACCCGTATCGCTATTCTGACCGTGTCCAGCCGTCGCGGCGAAGAGGACGACACGTCCGGGCACTATCTGCGGGAAGTCGCGCACGACGCGGGGCACACCATCGTCGATAAAGCCATCGTAAAAGAGAATCGCTACGCCATTCGCGCCCAGGTTTCCGCATGGATTGCCCGTGACGACGTGCAGGTGGTGCTGATAAACGGCGGCACCGGGTTTACCGACGGCGATCAGGCCCCGGAAGCGCTGCGCCCGCTGTTTGACCGTGAAGTGGAAGGGTTTGGTGAAGTGTTCCGTATGCTTTCCTTTGAGGAGATTGGCACTTCCACACTGCAATCCCGTGCCATTGCGGGCGTGGCAAACCAGACGTTGATTTTTGCCATGCCGGGTTCGACCAAAGCGTGCCGTACCGCGTGGGAGAACATCATCGCGCCGCAGCTTGATGCGCGTACCCGCCCGTGTAATTTCCACCCTCATTTAAAGAAATAAGCCATGTCGCAACTGACGCATATTAACGCCGCCGGTGAAGCTCATATGGTGGACGTCTCCGCCAAAGCGGAAACGGTGCGCGAAGCCCGCGCCGAAGCCTTCGTCACCATGATGCCGGAAACGCTAGCCATGATTATCGACGGTAGCCACCACAAAGGCGACGTCTTCGCCACCGCCCGCATCGCAGGCATTCAGGCGGCGAAAAGAACCTGGGACCTGATCCCGCTGTGCCATCCGCTGATGCTCAGCAAAGTGGAGGTCAACCTTCAGGCACAGCCGGAGCATAGCCGGGTGCGCATTGAATCGCTGTGCCGCCTCACCGGGAAAACCGGCGTCGAAATGGAAGCGCTCACCGCCGCGTCGGTGGCGGCGCTGACCATCTACGACATGTGTAAAGCGGTGCAAAAGGACATGGTGATTGGCCCGCTGCGCCTGCTGGCGAAAAGCGGGGGTAAATCCGGAGACTTCAGGGCGGAAGCAGATGATTAAGGTTTTATTTTTCGCCCAGGTGCGCGAGCTGGTGGGGGCTGATTCACTGGCGCTGGACACCCAGGCAACAACCGTGGAAGCGCTGCGTCAGGAACTGGCTGCGCAGGGTTCTCGCTGGGAGCTGGCGCTGGAAGAGGGCAAGCTGCTTACCGCCGTTAACCAGACGCTGGTGGAGAGTTCTCACCCCATCGCGGACGGCGACGAAGTGGCGTTCTTCCCGCCGGTGACAGGAGGCTGATGATGAGCGAAACCCTTATTCGCGTCAGCCCGGAGCGCTTTAACGTCGGCACGGAATACGGCTGGCTCGCGGAGCGTGATGAAGACGGCGCGGTGGTGACCTTCACCGGAAAGGTGCGTAATCATAACCTTGGCGACAGCGTGAAGGCCCTGACGCTTGAGCACTATCCGGGCATGACGGAGAAAGCGCTGGCGGAAATCGTCGAAGAAGCTCGCGGGCGCTGGCGTTTAGGCCGCGTGACGGTGATTCACCGCATCGGCGAAATGTGGCCCGGCGAAGAGATTGTGTTCGTTGGCGTGACAAGCGTGCACCGCGGCAGCGCCTTCGCCGCCGGGGAATTCATCATGGATTACCTGAAAACGCGCGCGCCGTTCTGGAAACGAGAAGCGACGCCGGAAGGCGAGCGTTGGGTGGAGTCACGCGAAAGCGACCAGGAAGCGGCAAAGCGCTGGTAAAACACGTTTTCAGACTTGCTCGATCCGGGCTTGTGATACGCTTACAGAACACCCACTTATTCAGAGGTATTCATCATGGACCGATATACGCGTCCCGATTCAATCGTGCAGGCGCGCTCTGGCCTGCAAACCTATATGGCGCAGGTTTATGGCTGGATGACCTGCGGGCTGCTGCTGACGGCGTTCGTGGCGTGGTTTGCGGCGAACACGCCTGCGGTAATGATGTTCGTCTTCTCCAGCAAAATCACCTTCTTTGGCCTTATCATCGCCCAGCTGGCGCTGGTCTTTGTGCTTTCCGGAATGGTTCAACGCCTGAGCGCAGGCCTCGCCACCACGCTGTTTATGCTCTATTCGGCGCTAACAGGGCTCACGCTTTCCAGTATTTTCCTCGCCTACACCTACAGTTCTATCGCCAGCACCTTTATCGTGACGGCGGGAATGTTCGGCGCGATGAGCCTGTACGGTTACACCACTAAGCGCGATCTCACCGGCATGGGCAAAATGCTGTTTATGGCGCTGATTGGTATCGTTCTGGCGTCTCTGGTGAACATCTGGCTGAAAAGCACGCCGCTGATGTGGGCGGTGACCTATATCGGCGTGGTGGTGTTCGTGGGCCTGACGGCGTACGACACCCAGAAGCTGAAAATGATCGGTGAACAGATTGATACCCGTGACAGCAGTAACCTGCGTAAGTACGCTATTCTCGGCGCGCTGACCCTCTATCTCGACTTCATCAACCTGTTCCTGATGCTGCTGCGCATTATGGGCAACCGTCGCTGATCCCTCTGGCCCTTCTCCCGTGTGGGGAAGGGCACCTATCCTGAACATGGAAAAACCGCCCGAAGGCGGTTTCACAGCTGCGTTGAGCCCTTTTACCTTAGCGGCGGGTCAACCTCATCCGGTATGCCCGGATCCAAAGGGTCGATGGGATCGGGAATATCCGGCACTGTATCACCAGGAAGCGGCTCATCAACAGGAACAGGGTCCACCCCTTCTGAACGTTCTGGCATATGACCTCCATTGAACAATCCGGTTAATGATGCGCAAAAGACTATTTTTTGCCTTTCTGAGGGTTTTTGTCTTTATCTTTCGGCATCTTATCTGGGGTTTTCGGCAGATCTTTATTAACGTTCAAAGCGTTATGTTTCATGGATTACTCCAGTAGAGTTAGCAGCATGATGCTGCCTGATAAGTATAGGGAGACATGATGAACAAGCCATACGAAGCGGGAGGGGGCGGAAGATGTGCCAAACGTTCCTGTGTCAGGGCGTATAGCGCCCGAAGGCGCCATACATCAGGGGGTACAGGTCAGGGTTTGGTTTTCTGACTCATGACTTTCTGCTTAATTCTGTCGCCCGTTTTAAGATCTATCTGACGCCAGTATTCAAATGCGCGAGACAGTACCGGTTCCTCCACGCCGTCCAGCAGGTGGCCTGCGACGTTGTTGACAAGCCGTTCACGCGCCGCTTCATCCATGACCTTATTAATAAGGGCATTGGCCTGACCAAAATCATCATCATCCTTACGCAACGTATAGGCAGCACGCACCATTTCCCCCTGAACGGGCCAGGTTGAATCGACGGGCAGCGAATTTCCCTCGGCGGAAGGGCCGCCTTTTGAATTGGGGGCATAAACCGGATCCGACACCGGCGTGATTCGCATTGCGCCATCCTTGCTGTAGCTGTTAACCGGGGACTTAGGGGCGTTGACCGGGATCTGCTTATAGTTCACCCCAAGCCGCGCTCTGTGGGCATCTGCATAGGCAAAAATGCGGCCAATCAGCATCTTGTCCGGGCTCAGCCCGGTGCCCGGAATCAGGTTATTCGGCTCAAACGCGGCCTGCTCAATTTGCGCATGATTATCCGTCGGATTGCGATCGAGGGTGAGTTTACCCACTTTAATCAGCGGATAATCGTCATGCGGCCAGACTTTGGTCAAATCGAAGGGGTTAAAGCGATAATGCTCTGCTTCGGCCATTGGCATGATTTGCATATACAGCGTCCAGCTCGGGAAATTACCGTCTTTAATCGCGTTAAACAGATCCCGTACGTGATAATCGCCATCCTGTCCGGCCAGCTTGTCTGCTTCCTCCTGAGTCAGAAAGTCGATCCCCTGATCGGTTTTGAAATGGTATTTGACCCAGAACTTTTCCCCACTGGCATTGACCCACATGTACGTATGACTTGAATAGCCATTCATATGACGCCAGCTTTTAGGGATCCCCCTGTCTCCCATGAGGTAGGTGACCTGATGCGCGGACTCCGGTGACAGCGTCCAGAAATCCCATTGCATGTCGTGGTCGCGAAGATTGTTATCGGCCCGGCGCTTTTGCGAGCGGATGAAATGCTGGAATTTCATGGGATCGCGAACGAAGAATACCGGCGTGTTGTTTCCCACCAGATCAAAATTGCCCTCAGTGGTGTAGAATTTGATGGCAAATCCACGTGGGTCGCGCCAGGTATCCGGACTTCCACGCTCGCCCGCGACCGTGGAGAAGCGCACCACAACCTCAGTTTTCACTCCCGGCTGGAAAGGAGCCGCACGGGTGAAGCGACTGACGTCTTCCGTCACCTCAAAATGGCCAAAGGCACCGCTGCCTTTCGCATGAGGCTGGCGCTCAGGGATTCGTTCCCGGTTGAAGGCTGCCATCTGCTCAATCAGGTAATGATCGTGAAGCAGTATCGGGCCATCCGCACCGACGGTAAGGGAATGTTCATCGCTGGCTACCGGGATGCCAGCATCGTTTGTCGTCGGCTTATTGACGTTATTGCTCATGAAAGTGTCCTCTGACGGGTCTTGTTGTAGGTATTTACAAATACAGACTCAAGCGTAGTCCACTCAGCTGAACAACAAGTTCAGAAATGCCTGTCAGGTAGATTTTGCAGAATTATCGTGCTTGACCCAGATCAGTTGATTTACCGGGAAATTCTTCGCTTTAGCGATATCGAGATAGCTTTTCCTGACCTCTGGCGGCATGTCTGGCGTGCGTGAAAGGATCCATAAATAATCACGATTCTGCCCGGCCACCAGGGCGTATTGATAATCCGGGTCGATGGCGATCACGTTATACCCCGCATAGAAGGGCCCAAAGAAAGAGACTTTCAGCGCTGCCACATCCTGAGAACCGACAAATCGCGCTTTCCCTTCACTCTGCTTCCATTTCCTTTTCTGCGGGTCGAATCCCCGGTTAATGACCCGGATGGAGCCGTCACTGTTCATTGAATAATCCGCAGCGACGTTATTCAGTCCGCGCTCAAAATAGTCATCAAATCGCGCGATTTCATACCATTTGCCGAGGTAGCGTTTGGCATCAAAATGTTCGACCGGCGCGATCCCATCAGGCAAGCCGGGAGAGCGACAAGCGACGAGGGCTAATAAAGCGCCAAACCCTGTGGCAACGTGCCTTAGCTTCATATTCTTATCCTTGTTGAAATGCGTCATTCCAGTGTAGGAGGGAATAAGAGAAGGACAGTAAAACGGGGAAGAATCGGAATTTTCATTTAGCACAGCGGCTTCATCGCCTTGTACAAGACGTGAGAGATAGATCACAGCTAAACTAAATCATTGTGCTGATTTAAATGAATAATTACTTTTACGTGAAAATAAATCATGATTCTGTACACATATTTCGTACAATTTTGCTAAGTTTAATGACACGGTTGAAATACGGGCAGCCTGGTGTAACCCGGTTGTCCAATATCGATGTTGGCTGTTGAACGGAAAAAGCGAGACAAGAAACATAAAATCATTAAGTCGGACGGAAAAATGAAAAACTCAATCCCGGAGCGCTACCTTTTTAGCTGTGAGCTGTTTCGAAGCGTTGAACGAAGGGCGATGGCGGACTATGGGCAAATGAGCCCTGGCGTGCTTCAGACCATTATCGTTGAGCGCATGAAAACCGAACATAACGCGATATTGCAGGATTTGTACTGGCAAATGCTGAAACTGATACGGCAAAAAAATCCGGTAATCTCATCAGCAGACCCGGTTCACTAACGACTTAATTTTCTGTAAGCGCTCAGCCTTGTTCGTGTTCGCTACGACGGCGCTTTCGACCGAATCCATTCTCTCTGTTCCTCTGTTAGCCTTGATCGTTGCCGTTCTGTCCGAACGGCGTTTTTTTTACGGCGTACCGGTTGGTGATTTCACCTGGGCGCCAGCATGATGGCTATGACTTCGCCATGACCTTCTCATTCTTCGCTTTTAACTTCTTCGCCCGCCCCTCGAGCCACAGGTATCCCACCGTCGCCAGCGCCAGCGGGATAAAGAAATAGAGCATCCGATAAGCCAGCAGCGCGGCAATAATTTTTCCCTGCGTGGTGTGTTCACCCGCCAGAAGGGCAATAAATACGGCCTCCAGTACGCCGATGCCTGCTGGGATATGTACGATGACGCCGGCAATGCTACTGACCAGCAGCACGCCCAGCACGAAGAAATAGTCCACCTCTTTGCCGAGCAGCAGCCAGATTATAGCCCCCATTGCCATCCAGTTGGCGCTGGAGATAGCCATCTGCAGCAGAGCGAATCGCCAGGAGGGCAGCACCAGCTTTTGGCCTTTGATGGTCAGATGACGCCGTCTGGCGAACGCGCAGCCCCACAGATAAACGGCAATCATCAGTAACAGCGCGCCGCCGATAAGCCGCAGCGTGCCGTCGCTGATATACCAGTGTGCGGGCAGCTCAACCACGCCGATGGAGAAAATAATGCCGCCGAGCAGAACATAGCCCAGCCAGTTGGTGGCGATGCTCAGGGAGAAGATCCGGGTGATGGTGGCGCCGGGCAGACCGAGCCGCGAGTAGAGCCGATAGCGCATCCCGATGCCGCCCACCCAGGTGCTGAGCGTCAGGTTGAAGGCATAGCAGATACAGGACACCAGCATCACCTGGCGTTTTGCGAGCTTATGCCCACAGTATGCCCGGCCCAGCAGATCGTAACAGCCATAGAGCACGTAGCTGACAATGACCAGCGCCACGGCGCTCAGCAGCACGATGCGGTTATAGCTGCGTACAACCTGCCACACCTCCTGCCAGTCGACCTTCCGGGCATACAGCACCAGCAATACGGCAACGGCCAGCAAGAACAGCCAGGTCAGGATTTTTTTGGCAATGCGCCAGCGCGGATGAGCCCCGGCCATCAGGGTTTGACTCCCGGGTTTTCGGGATCGTATCGATCCTGCGTCTCCAGCGAGCTCTGTTCAGGCGGCGGCACCTGCGCCATTTTCGGCGTGTGGGCCGGTAGCCAGCCGATCACCGCCGGGAAATGACGCAGGAAGTGGAAGGCCAGCACGCTTTGGGTCAGGTTCCACCAGCTCCGCTCCGGCACCATTGAGCTGTCGACCTGCTGACAGTCATGGGCGATGATATTGTTCAGGTTTTCACGCAGCGTGTGGTTGAACGCCCGATCGTGGACGATCAGGTTGGCCTCAAGGTTGAGCGACAGGCTGAGCGGATCGAGATTGCTGGAGCCCACCGTCGCCCACCTGTCGTCCATCAACGCCACCTTGCCGTGCAGCGGTCGTCGTCGGTATTCAAATATCTTCACGCCGCCTTTGAGCAGATAGCGGTACAGCAGGCGGGCACCCACTTTCACAATCGGCATATCAGGCTCTCCCTGAACCACCAGTTTGACCGTCACGCCCCGGCGGGCACTCTTGCGCATGGCATGCAGCAGGCGATAGCCGGGAAAGAAATAGGCGTTGGCGATAATCACCTCCCGCTTCGCATGCGCCAGCATTTGCAGATAATGGCGTTCGATATCGTCGCGATGGTCGTGGTTATCGCGCCAGACGAACAGCGCCTGGGCCTCGCCAGGCGTGCGATTTGCTTCCGGGCGATGGCGACGATGCCAGAAGCGGCGCGCGTCGGCGTTTCCTGGCAGGTTTTCCACCTCAAATTGCAGGATATCCTGCACTACGGGCCCTTCAACGCGCACGGCGTAATCCTGCTTGGCCTCCGGGCCGTAGTCGGACATATGCTCTGCGGAGAAGTTAATGCCGCCGACAAACGCCACCGTGCCGTCGACAACCACAATTTTGCGGTGCATGCGACGAAAGAGGTTGGTGCGCATGCCGAACAGACGAGGGCGAGGATCGTAATAGCGGAACACCACGCCTGCTGCCGTCAGTTCGCCGACGAAGCTGTCGCTGAGATCCGCCGAGCCGTAGCCGTCCAACAGCACCTCAATGCTGACGCCGCGACGTGCCGCCTGCAGCAGCGCGTCATGCAGCTGCCAGCCGACCGCATCTTCAAACCAGATAAAGGTTTCGAGGATAATTTTTTGTCGGGCCTGCTCGATAGCCGTGAACACCGCCGGATAATACTCATCGCCGTTTTCCAGCAGCCGTATCTGATTGCCTTCACGCCAGCCGCATTTCATAGGTGAATCTCCGCGCTCAGCGGCGCATGGTCAGACAGATGCCGCCACTCCCGAAGCGGTAGCGTCGTCGGGTGGCTGGCATGTGCGTTTTTTACATAAATCCTGTCGAGGCGCAGGAGTGGGAAGCTCACCGGGAAGGTGCGCACCGGGCGACCAGTTGCCGTGGTAAAGATCTCCTCAAGCCCGGCGTCGCGTTTTAGCGGCAGGCTTGCCCGCAGCCGCCAGTCGTTGAAATCCCCCGCGACCAGGACGGGTTCGTTGTGCGGCAGGCCATTTACCCACTCGCTGAGCATAGTCAACTGAGCCTGACGATGCGCCTCGCGCAGGCCGAGATGGACGCAAATGACGTGAACGGAAGTGCTCAGTTCTGGCGGGGAGATGCGGCAATAAAGCAGCCCGCGTTTTTCACTCTCGCCGACGGAAATATCCAGATTCTCAAAGTGGGTGATAGGAAAACGCGACAGTACGGCATTGCCATGATGGCCTTCCGGATACACCGCGTTGCGCCCGTAGGCGTAATCCTGCCAAAGCGTATCGGCAAGAAATTCGTAGTGGCTGGTGTTTGGCCAGTTCTCCACGCGCAGCGACCACGCATCGTGTGCGCCCAGCACTTCCTGCAAGCAGACGATATCAGCCCCGACGGCGCGAACGGCGTCCCGCAGCTCGGGTAAAATGAAGCGACGATTAAACGTGGTAAACCCTTTGTGGGTGTTGATCGTCAGAATTTTTAATGAAAAACGGTGCGACTGTTGCGTCATAATTGTCCTGTTCGCATCACTGTCCTGAATAAAATAGTGTAGTAGCCGTCACAAAAAGGTGCGGTGATACGGAATTTTCCGTAAAGTCCGGTACTCTCAGTTACAGTTGAAAATGCTTCGGGAGGAAGGACATGAAGTGGCAACAACGAATTCGTGTCGCAACGGGCCTGAGCTGCTGGCAGATTGTATTGCATTTGCTGGTAGTGGCCGCGCTGGTGATGGGCTGGATGGGCGGCTCTCTGGTGAAGGTGGGGCTTGGGCTTTGTGCCCTTTATGCGCTGACGGTGATCTTTATGCTGGCCCTCCAGCGCCACCACGAGGCGCGTTGGCGCGAAACAGGAGATTTTCTTGAAGAGCTCACCACCACCTGGTATTTCGGGGCGGCGGTGATCGTGTTGTGGCTGCTGTCACGCGTGCTGCACAACAACCTGCTGCTGGCGCTGGCCGGCGTGGTGATCCTGGCCGGGCCTGCGCTGCTCTCGCTGCTCACCAAAGACAAAAAGCTACGCCACGTTTCGCCGAAACATCGCGTACGCCACTGAACCCGTCGTGGCCGCTATCACCAGCAGCGGCCACAGGCTTCCCCAAATGATGTCAAAGCTCGCATCCTTCAGGTAAATCTGCTTGGTAATGTCCGTAAAGTGGCGAATCGGGTTAATCCACGTCACGTCCTGTAGCCACACCGGCATATTCTCTACCGGCGAGACGTAGCCCGAGAGCAGAATGGCGGGCATCATAAACACAAACACCCCGATAAACGCCTGCTGCTGCGTTTCGCACAGCGAGGAAATCAGCAGCCCGAATCCCACCAGTGAGAGCCCGTACACCAGCATGGTGAAGTAAAAGAGTAAAAGCGATCCGGCAAACGGAATCTGATAGGCGAAGATGCCCACCGCCAGCACGATGCTTGCCTGGAAGGTCGCGACAATCAGCGCGGGCACCGCCTTGCCAACGAAGATTTGCCAGGTGGCGAGCGGCGATACCAGCAGCTGATCGAGCGTACCCTGTTCGCGCTCGCGGGCGACGGACAGCGACGTCACAATCATCACCCCGATGGTGGTGATCATCGCAATCAGCGACGGCACCACGAACCACTTGTAGTCCAGATTCGGGTTATACCAGTTGCGCACCACCAGTTCGCTGTTGTTCGGCTTCGGTTGGCCGTCGAGCAGTTCCTGCTGGTACTCCTCAACGATGCGCTGGAGATAGTTGGCGGCGATCTGCGCGCTGTTGGAGTTGCGTCCGTCGAGCAGCAGCTGCATCGGCGCGGTCTGTCCGCTGTCGAGATTGCGTGAAAAATCCGCCGGGAAACGTATTACCAGCAGGGCTTTTTGCGTATCGATGGTCGTCTGGATGTCCTGCGGGCTGCGCAGGAGCAGCACGTGGGTGAACGCCTTCGCACGGGCGAAGCGCTGGGTCAGCTCCACCGCGTGTTTACCGCTGTCTTCGTTATAAATGGCGATGGTGGCGTTGGTCACCTCAAGCGTGGCGGCGAACGGGAACAGTAGCACCTGAATCAGTACGGGTATGATCAGAATGGCGCGGGTTTGCGGTTCGCGCAGCAGCGACTGTAGCTCTTTACGGATCAGCGTCCATAAGCGATGAAACATCGTTTCTCCCTTGATTTCTCAATTGTCGGGTGGCGGCTGCGCCTGACCCGACCTACAAAATTGATATCACCGTAGGCCCGGTTTGTAGGCCTGGTAAGGCGTTAGCCGCCACCGGGCAATCAGCCACCGGGCAAATTAATCGAGCCGACGCTTCGTTTTCAGCCACGTCAGGCCGATAAACATCACCGCCGAGGCAATCAAAAACAGCGTGTTCACCATCAGCACCACCGGAATGTTCCCGGCGAGAAACAGGCTTTGCAGCGTGCTGACGAAATAGCGGGCCGGAATAACGTACGTCACCGCGCGAATGGCTGCGGGCATGCTGTCTATCTGAAAAATAAACCCGGACAGCATAATGGACGGTAAAAACGCGGCGTTCAGCGCCACCTGAGCGGCGTTAAACTGATTGCGCGTAATAGTCGAAATCAGCAGGCCCATGCCCAGCGTGCTCAGCAAAAACAGGCTGGTGATTAAAAACAGGACCAGCAGCGAGCCGCGGTACGGCACGCCCATGATGAACACCGAGACCAGCATGCACAGCCCCATCGCCAGCATGCCGAGGAAGTAATAGGGAATGAGCTTGCACAGCAGCAGCTCGGCGCGGGTGACTTCGGTGGACAGCAACGCTTCCATGGTGCCGCGCTCCCATTCGCGGGCGACCACCAGTGACGTCAGGATCGCGCCGATCACCGTCATGATGATCGTAATTGCCCCGGGAATAATGAAGTGCTGGCTGATGGCCGCCGGGTTAAACCAGTAGCGTAGCTGTACGTCAATCAGCGGCTCGAAGGATTCACCCCTGTCTTCCGCCCGCTGCATCTGCCAGATTTGCCATATTCCCTGTACGTAGCCCTGCACGAAGTTGGCGGTGTTCGGCTCGCTGCCGTCGGTGATTACCTGTAGCGGCGCGGTATCGCCCGCACGGTTCATCTGTGCGGCGAAGTTCACCGGGATCACCACCAGGCCACGGATGCGCCCGGCCTGCATTTTCTGAATCAGCTCCTGGCGGTTATCGCTGAGCGTGGCGTCAATGTACGGTGAGCCGGTCATGGTGTGGGCGAAGTCCAGCGCCTCTTCGCTTTGTTGTTCCAGCAGAATGCCGACCCGCAGCTTGCTGGAGTCGAGGTTAATGCCGTAGCCGAAGATAAACAGCAGCATCAGTGGGATGACCACCGCAATCAGCCAGCTGCTGGGGTCGCGGACAATCTGCCGCGTCTCTTTCACGCACAGGGCGCGCACGCGTCGCCAGGAAAGCACGCTACCGGACATCGTGATGCTCCTTATCCCAGTCGTTGATAAGCGTAATGAACGCCTGCTCCATTGTCGGATCGCTGGCTTCGGCGCCCGCTGCCTGGGCCTTTAAATCATCCGGCGTGCCGCTGGCGATAAGCTTGCCGCGATAGACCAGGCCGATACGGTCACAGTACTCGGCTTCATCCATAAAGTGCGTGGTGACCATCACCGTCACGCCTTTTTCCACCATGCTGTTGATATGCAACCAGAACTCCCGGCGGGTAATCGGGTCCACGCCGGAGGTGGGTTCGTCGAGAAACAGAATATCGGGCTCGTGCATCAGCGAGCAGGCCAGCGCCAGCCGCTGCTTATAGCCGAGCGGTAAATCGTCCGTCGCGTGGCTGCTGATGCTTTTCAGGCCAAACGCCTCGCTCATTTTGGTGATTTTTTCGTTCTGGGCGCTGCCGCGCAGGCCATATACGCCGGAGAAGAAGCGCAGGTTTTGTTCGACCGTCAGATTGCCGTACAGCGAAAATTTCTGCGCCATATAGCCCAGATGCTGGCGCGCCTTGCCGGAGCTGACTTTCAGATCCATATCCAGCACCAGCGCTTTGCCGGACGTGGGCACCAGCAGACCGCACATCATTTTAAAGGTGGTAGATTTACCCGCTCCGTTAGGGCCAAGCAGGCCAAAAATCTCTCCGCGCTTCACGGCAAAATTCACGCGATCGGTGGCGGCGAAATCACCGAATTTTTTGGTGAGCTCTTTGGCTTCTATTACCGTTTCGCCAGGCGTACCGTCCACGGTGTGCAGAATGGCGCCCAGCGGAGATTCAGAGGTGCCTGCGCCGCCCAGCAGATCGATAAAGGCGTCCTCAAAGCGTGGCGGCGTTTCCTCTATCTCCATCTCCGGCATGCCGTCGGCATGGCGAATCTGTTCGGCGGTGGCCTCTTTAGTGAGGATAAGCCGCACCGAACGGCCCTGGATCATTCCATCGCTGACCTGCGGCAGCTTCAGCGCCCGCTGTAACAGCCGACGGTTGTTCTCAACCGGGCTGTTCATCAGGAAGCTTCGCCCGCGCATGGTATCGGTCAGCGCTTTCGGCTCGCCCTGATAAAGCAACTCACCTTCGTTCAGCAGCAGCACGTCCCGGCACTGCTCTGCTTCATCAAGGTAAGAGGTGCTCCAGAGGATCAGCATTCCGTCGCCTGCCAGCTCGTGCACCATCTGCCACAGCTCGCGGCGGGAAATCGGGTCGACGCCCACGCCGGGTTCATCCAGCAGCAGCACTTTCGGTTCGCCGACGAGGGTACAGGCAAGTCCCAGCTTCTGCTTCATGCCGCCGGAAAGCTTGCCCGCCAGGCGTCCGGTGAAGGGACCAAGAGAAGTAAATTCCAGCAGTCTGGCGAAGGTTTTTTCGCGCTGCTCACCGGTGACGCTGCGCAGATCGGCATACAGCGTCAGGTTTTCCATCACCGTTAAATCTTCATACAGGCCAAATTTTTGCGGCATATAGCCGAGTACCGCGTGCAGGGCGCTGTTGTCATCGATAGGGTCGTAGCCGATCACGCTGACTTTGCCTTCGTCCGGCTTGAGCAGACCCGCGAGCATACGCATCAGCGTGGTTTTTCCCGCACCGTCCGGACCGACCAGGCCGGTGACATAACCGGTCTGAACGGTGCAGTCGAGCCGGGCAACCGCAGGCTTATCCATACCGGCAAAGCGTTTGATAAGCCCGTCGAGCTTAATCACCGCTTCATTCATGCGTCTCTCCCTGCGCAAACTTGACGGTCACCGGCATGCCCTGGCGCAGCGCGCTGTCGGCATCCGTCACGATAATGCGCAGGCGATAAACCAGGTCGGTGCGCAGGTCAGGAGTCTCGACAGTTTTTGGCGTGAATTCTGCCGTTGGTGACACGAAGCCGATTTTGCCGTGATAAGGCTTATCCGGGCGACCGTCGGTGTAGAGCAGCAGCGTACGTCCAGGCTGAGCCTGGTTCAGGTTGCTTTCATCGACGTAGGCACGCACCCACACCGGGCGGGTAAGAGAGAGCGTCAGCACCGTGCTGCCCGCGTTTAGCATGCTGCCCGGCTCAACGGCACGGGTCAGGATAGTGCCTTCGGACGGGGCGAGCAGGGTGGTGTCCTGCAAATCCAGCTGCGACTGGGCAAGCTGCGCCTGGGCCTGTTCGAGGCTGGCTTTCGCCTGGGCGATTTCCTGCGGACGATTACCGGCGTGATACTGGCTGAGCTTATCCTGTGCCGATTTCAGCGTTGCCTGAGCCTGGTCGCGCGCGGATTTAGCGTTTTCTAAATCGTTGGCGGAGACGGTGCGGCTTTTCCACAGGCCTTGCTGGCGCTGATAAAAGTTCTGCGCGTAGTCGTAAGCGGCCTGTGCCTGACGCACGGCAGCGGCGGCCTGGGCAATTTCCTCATCACGATAGCCCGCCATCAGCAAATCGTACTTCGCCTTGGCGGCAGCCACGTTGGCTTTAGCCTGCATCAGCGCATTTTCATACGGCGCGTGGTCGAGCTCACCGAGGGTTTGCCCGGCTTTCACCGCATCGCCTTCATCCACCTGTAATGCCTGCAAACGGCCTCCGACGCGGAAGCTCATATTCACGGTGCGGATATCGACGTTGCCGTAAAGGGTCAGGCCAGTGTCCTTACTGCTCTGATACCAGAATGCGCCCGCGGCAATCGCGGCGACAATCACTGCGACAACCAGACCGAGGATGATGGGTTTCTTCATGACTTCAGCTCCTTTGCGTTAATCCGTTGAGCAAGAGATCGATATGGCAGGTAATCACCTGGAAAATGCGTTCCGTTTTTTCTTCATCAAACTGGGTCCAGCCGGTGCGCAGCAAAATAGTTTCACGCCCGAGGCGGAAGGCGAGGATTTCCCCGAGCAGGGCATGGGTATGCAAAATGGTGTCCGTGTCCGTTGGACTTCGCCCGGTATAAGCCGCAATGAGCCGCGTCAGATGTGCATGGAGCGGGGCGATGACCCGATCGTGAATCAGCTGATAGGCGGGGGAAGGCGAAAGTTGCTCGCGCGAGATAAACTTACTGAGGTTGACCGTTTCGTCCTGGGTCAGCAGCAGGATCATATTCTGGCTGGCCTGAAGAATCAGCGTGCGGATCGCGGTTTTGTCTGGCGAAGGCTTGCTCAGCAGCGCTTCGCCCGCCTCGGCGAGAGGGCGAAAGTGGTTGCCGATAAAATCAGCGATCCACTGGGCGCAGGCGAGATAAAGATCTTCTTTCGAGCCGAAATAGTAGGGGATAGCGGCGATGTTTTGTCCCGCCAGCGCGGCAATGTCGCGGGTTGTGGCATGCAGGCCATATTCGCCGAACTGGGCGATAGCGGCGGCAATCAGCTGGCTTTTGGCCTGTTCGCCCTTGCTGGTGATTGGCGTGGTATTCATCGGGTCTCTGAAAGTTAATCAATCGATTGATTAAGATTATGACTGTTTTTTCGGCTTGTCCACTTCGTTTGCCGAATTGTTTTGTGGGTCGCTTTAGCAGAGGGCGAGCGGCTACGGGAGGAGGGGGTTGAGGAGTGGAGTAATCTAACAGGGCAGCTCTTCGTTTCTGGCAGAGATGACAGCGTTCCTTGCTGCCCGCCCTCTGTAAAAGCAGACTTTCACAGCTTTTAGCGCATTACGAAGCGGGTTCCTCTGGGTGGTGCAGCAAGTCATTACACTCGTCCTGTAATTCATTGATAAGTCTTGCTACATGGAAACCATCGCACACGGAGTGATGTACCTGAACGGCGAGAGGTAACAATACCTTTTCATCTTGTTTGTAATATTTCCCAACAGTGAACATGGGAGCAAAAAAATTCTGCATGTTAGCAATATTGATATTAAAGCTGGTAAAGCTTACCCAGGGAATAGCCGATACGAAAAATACATTTTCCAGGGACTCTTCTTTCGGCCAATAAGAAAGATTATTACCATAGCGTGCAACGTCCTCTGAATAGACGCTCTGGAAGTGATGAATATTGCCATCGTAGTGACTCCATAATGATGAAAAGGTCTCCGTTTCATTATGGAAAATGGTATACATTGGATGCACCTCATTCCATATAACAAGCTCATTATTTTTCATGGCCATACGGAACTCAGTGTGCCGGTTTACGATTTTTGAAAGCAGGAAAATCATCGTTGGGTAAAATTTCCAGCCAACTTCTTTGATGTTTTTTAGCAGCAAGGTAATGTCTAACAGAACGGTTTGGTTAATTGTACTTTGAGCAAAGGACTGAAAAACTTCAAAATGTTCCTTTCTTGCCCAACGAGACAGATCAACAGACGTATAGTTTGCCGTGGTTTCTTTCATTTTTTAACCTTTGATTCGCAGTCATAGATCAGATGTTAGCTGAAGTTTTTCATGAATTAATCTGGCCTGCAGTCCCAAATCGTTTGGGTAGTGAAGCATTTGCGAGAAGAGCGCATCTGGCAAAAGCTCGATTTATGCAACAAAGCCATCCCTCTGCAAATCAACGCTGCCCTGAGCCTGCACAAATCAATAAACCTTAATGTTTGTATGAATTTGCTGGCACTGACTAACCCCTCAGCTCGTTTTTTGTACTCTCCCTGTGAGGTTAGCTGCGCCTTGAATAACAGCTCCGCCCTTGAATAATCAATCACAAAGAGCGAGTGGTGCGTTAATGCATTGATTTTTATGAATTAAATTATATATTTGCTTAATGCATTGTTATTAGCCAGGCTGCATGTATAAATAGCACGAGCTAAATTATAATTCTTTAATATTCAGTAGATAGGTGGATTAAGATGCGGCTAATTGTCATGCTGTTAAGCTTTATGATCTCCACGCAGATTTTGGCTGGCGAGCTTCCCAAACCTGCCGGGAAAGTCCTGTTAACGCTGTCCGGTAATATAGAAAATACCAATGAAAATGGTAAGGCTATTCTCGATATTGCGAGCCTCGAGAAGCTCGGTATGGTGAGTTTCCAGACCGCCTCTCCCTGGTACAATGGACGCACAACCTTTACGGGTATTCCAATGCAAAAGCTGATGGATTACGTTGGGGCGAAAGGTTCTGTTGTGACGGTGACGGCGCTCAATGACTACACCACCGTTATCCCTCTCAGTGATTTCAAAAAATACAATGTCATTCTTGCCCTAAAAATCAATGGGGAATACATGCGCGTCCGCGATAAAGGTCCGCTATTCATAGTCTATCCCTATGACAGCAAACCTGAACTGAATAATCAGGTCTTTTATTCAAGGTCAGCCTGGCAGGTTAGCAAAATGAGCATTGAGTAGAGGCTCAGAAGAACAACATGAACAGAATACTGGCTGCCATAATATTTTTCCTTTTTATATCCACAGGATATATATCTTTTCTTGTGCACGAAAGGCAGCAAGAGCTACAAAAACTGACGCACTACGCCAATTCATGGTCTGCAGCACAGCTGGTTTCGGAGTATTACCGGTTCGAATCATGGCTTGGTCTTTACACTATCGATGAGTCGATGACACTCGATGATGTGCGCTTACACCTCGATATTATGCTCAGCCAGAGCGATTTGATGAAAGAAGGTGATTTGGGCCAATATATCAATAGCCATAAATCACTTCATGAACTGGCTGTAAAACTCGAAAATACGCTGAATTATCTCGATGCTCACCTTGATACCATGAGTCGCCCGGAACTTCAGGTATATCTGAAGGCCATGTATTCGCTTGATGCACCACTAAGCCGTCTTTCATCCGGTGCTTTAAATAAAGATGTTAACCTGATTAACAACGCCAACAGCAAAATTCAAACTCTGTACTCTGTTTATTCCGCGATTTCAGTGTTGCTAATAATACTGAGTGCGATACTGGGTGTGCTGATTTTTTATCAGAACAGAAATATTTTGAAGGCACATCTTCAGGTCAGGGGACTTGCGGAAGAGCTTCAGAAGTCTAAAGAAAAGCTGCAAATGCAGAATGCCAGACTGGAGTATGACGTTTATCATGACCCTCTTACAGGGATGAGTAACAGGCTGTTTTTCTGGGATAATTTAAACGAAGCCATCAAAATGGCAGAAGGCAATAACAGCGCTGTGACCGTAATGTTATTTGATCTGGACAGGTTCAAGGAAGTCAATGATACCTATGGTCATGATGCGGGTGATATGTTGCTGTGTCAAATATCCCAGCGTCTGGGCTCGATGAGTTTTCATCCCGATACGTTTTATCGCTTAGGCGGGGATGAATTCGCCTTTATTTCTGGCGATTTGACAGAAGGTCACGCTGTTTCGCTGGCCCAAAAAATATGTGATGCTATTAATCAGCCTTACACAATTTATAGCGCGATTATCAATATAACCACCTGTGTCGGTATTGTTAACTCAGAAACAGAACGTCGCTCTGATTATCTCTATAAATTAGCCGACCTGGCCCTCTATGAAGCTAAAAATGAAGGTGCTGGCAGGGTTACTGTCTTCCGCCAGAGAATGTTAGACAAGCTGCAAGAAAGCAGAACCCTTGAGCATGATATGGCCCTGGCGATAATGAATAAAGAGTTCGTGGTTTATTATCAACCGATTGTCGACTCGTTCAGCCGGGAAATTTACAGCTATGAAGCGCTTATTCGTTGGGTGCATCCGCGAAAGGGGATTTTGTCGCCGGATAGCTTTATCCCTGTTGCCGAAAAAACAGGAATGATTAACGAGGTGGGGAAATCAGTGCTTAGCATGGCCTGTCGGGAAGCGGCTTCCTGGGCAGTTCCGGTTAAAATCTCCGTGAATGTCTCTCCTGTCCAGCTAAGCAGCAAAGCCTTTGCCGGAATAGTGCTCTCTGTCCTGAAAGAAACCGGGCTCCCGGCTGATCGTCTTGAGCTGGAGGTGACTGAATCGTCCCTCTTTATTGAGAGCAAAACGCCGATGAATACCCTTAACAAGCTCAGAGCACTGGGCGTGCAAATCTCCATCGACGATTTTGGTACCGGATACTCTTCTCTTTCCCGGCTGAGTCGACTTGCGTTCGATAAAATCAAAATAGACAAATCCTTTGTGCAGTCGATATCGACCCAGGAAGACGCCCTGAATATCATCAAACTCATCACCGGCATGGCGAAGTCTCTCAATATGAAGACCGTTGCAGAGGGTGTTGAAACACAGGAACAGCTTGAAAGTCTTCAGACTCTGGGCTGTGATTTCGTACAAGGATATCTGTTTAGTAAACCTCAGCCCTGTGTCACCGGGGAGATCAGAAATGGTTTAATCCCGAACGGCGCTGCGCGAGGCTGAGCCATCCCCTTCGCCAGCGCCGGCTCCTTGCTTAAAGCAGACACTCACAAGCCCGCATTGGCGTAGGGATTAACTGACGGAAATTCCTGAGGTATAGCTTTAGCCACTCTGAAAATTCGTTCTTCGCGACTTGCATTGTGCCCTGGCATACCAGAGAAACTCTGGCTGGATTTTAGTCAGAAGCTACAGAGAAATGACTGCCTGGCTTTTACTCCGGGATATTTTATGCGGTGTGTCACAAAAACTGCTACACTCCGCTCCTTGCTGACATTATCGTTTTTGTCTTTTTGCCCTGTCACTATCCCCCTGAAAACGATACCTGTCATGGTCGGGGCGGTTCGGAGTTGTTATGTCTTTTGAAACCCTTGGCCTGAATGCTGAGATCCTGCGCGCGATTGCCGAGCAGGGCTACACGCAGCCGACCCCTATTCAGCAGCAGGCTATCCCTTGCGTATTGCAGGGCCGCGACCTGATGGCCAGCGCCCAGACCGGTACCGGTAAAACCGCCGGCTTTACGCTGCCGCTGCTGCAACTGCTTTCCCAGAGTGAACCTCACGCGAAAGGACGTCGTCCGGTGCGTGCACTGATCCTGACGCCAACCCGTGAGCTGGCGGCGCAGGTGGGCGAAAACGTTCGCGAATACAGTAAATTCCTCAACATCCGTTCGACGGTGGTGTTTGGCGGCGTAAGCATCAACCCGCAGATGATGAAGCTGCGCGGCGGCGTGGACGTGCTGGTGGCGACGCCGGGCCGTCTGCTGGACCTGGAACACCAGAACGCGGTGAGCCTCGATAAAGTTGAAATTCTCGTGCTGGACGAAGCCGACCGCATGCTGGACATGGGCTTTATCCACGACATTCGCCGCGTGCTGGCAAAACTGCCGTCGAAGCGCCAGAACCTGCTGTTCTCTGCCACCTTCTCCGACGACATCAAAGCGCTGGCGTCCAAACTCCTGCACAACCCGCTGGAAGTGGAAGTGGCGCGTCGCAACACCGCCTCCGAGCAGGTGACGCAGCACGTGCACTTCGTCGATAAAAAACGCAAGCGCGAGCTGCTGTCGCAGATGATTGGCGAAGGTGACTGGAAGCAGGTGCTGGTGTTTACCCGCACCAAACACGGCGCCAACCATCTCGCCGAACAGCTGAATAAAGACGGCATTCGCAGCGCGGCAATCCACGGCAATAAGAGCCAGGGTGCCCGTACTCGCGCGCTGGCTGATTTCAAATCAGGCGATCTTCGTGTGCTGGTGGCAACGGATATCGCAGCCCGTGGCCTGGATATTGAAGAATTGCCGCACGTGGTCAACTACGAGCTGCCGAACGTGCCGGAAGACTACGTCCACCGCATCGGCCGTACCGGCCGTGCTGCTGCCACGGGTGAAGCGCTGTCTCTGGTCTGCGTGGATGAGCACAAGCTCCTGCGTGACATCGAGCGTTTGCTGAAGAAAGAGATCCCGCGCATTGCGCTCCCGGGTTACGACGTGGATCCAAGCATCCAGGCAGAGCCGATTCAGAACGGTCGCCAGGGGCGTGGTGGTCGCGGTCAGGGCCAGCCTCGTCGTAACGACGCTGGTCAGCCGCGCCGTAGTGACAAACCGGCGGGCAGCGGTCAGCCGCGTCGCAGCGATAAACCGGCCTCCGGAAATGCGCAGCCTCGTCGTGCCGACGGTGAGCAGCCACGCCGCGAAGGCGCTCCGCGTCGTCGCCGTCCGCGTAAACCCGCCGCTGCACAGTAATTCCCGAGCATGGCCGCAAATCGCGGCCATTTTTTTTGCCCCCACCGCCGGAAAGTGCCAGAATAGTGGCTGTTTATACAGTATCCGGATTTATTGATGGCACTCACCGCCGCGCTCAAGGCGCAAATCGCCGCCTGGTATAAGGCGCTTCAGGAACAGATCCCCGACTTTATTCCCCGGGCACCGCAGCGGCAGATGATCGCCGACGTGGCGAAAACGCTCGCCGGAGAAGAGGGCAGGCACCTGGCCATCGAAGCGCCAACCGGCGTGGGTAAAACGCTCTCCTACCTGATTCCCGGCATTGCCATTGCACGGGAAGAGCAAAAAACGCTGGTGGTCAGCACCGCCAACGTCGCGTTGCAGGATCAGATTTACAGTAAAGACCTGCCGCTGCTGAAAAAAATCATTCCCGAGCTGCGCTTTACCGCGGCTTTCGGCCGCGGACGCTACGTCTGCCCGCGCAACCTGACCGCGCTCTCCAGCACCGAGCCGAACCAGCAGGATCTGCTGGCGTTTCTTGAAGACGAACTCACGCCCAATAATCAGGAAGAGCAGAAGCGCTGCGCGAAGCTCAAAGCCGATCTCGACAGCTACAAATGGGATGGCCTGCGCGATCACACCGACCTGGCCATCGACGACGCGCTCTGGGGCCGCCTGAGCACCGACAAAGCCAGCTGCCTTAACCGCAACTGCCACTATTACCGGGAATGCCCGTTCTTTGTTGCCCGCCGGGAAATTCAGGAGGCGGAAGTGGTGGTCGCTAACCATGCGCTGGTGATGGCGGCGATGGAAAGTGAAGCCGTATTGCCGGAGCCAAAAAATCTGCTGCTGGTGCTCGATGAAGGTCATCATCTGCCGGACGTCGCCCGCGATGCGCTGGAGATGAGCGCGGAGATTACCTCTGGCTGGTATCGGCTACAGCTCGATCTCTTCAGCAAGCTGGTGGCAACCTGCATGGAGCAGTTTCGCCCGAAAACCTTTCCGCCTCTTGCTGCGCCCGAGCGGCTTAAAGAGCATTGCGATGAGCTGTATGAGCACATCGTCTCGCTGAACAATATTCTTTCCCTCTATATGCCTGCCGGGCCGGAAGCGGAACACCGCTTTGCTATGGGCGAGCTGCCGGACGAAGTCATGGTTATTTGCCAGCGGCTGGCAAAGCTGACGGAGATGCTGCGCGGGCTGTCGGAGCTGTTTCTCAACGACCTGAGTGAGAAAACCGGCTCGCACGATATCGTTCGTCTCCACCGTATTTTGTTGCAGATGAACCGCGCGCTGGGCATGTTTGAATCCCAGAGCAAACTGTGGCGGCTTGCCGCGATGGTGCAGGCTTCCGGCGCGCCGGTCACCAAATGGGCAACGCGCGATCTGCGCGACGGCCAGCCGCACGTCTGGTTTCACTGCGTAGGGATTCGCGTCAGCGATCAGCTCGAGAAACTGCTATGGCGGCGCGTGCCGCATATCATCGTCACCTCTGCCACGCTGCGTTCGCTGAACAGCTTCTCTCGACTTCAGGAGATGAGCGGGCTGAAGGAGAAGGCGGGTGACAGGTTCGTGGCGCTCGATTCACCTTTCAACCACGTTGAACAGGGCAAAATAGTGATTCCAAAGATGCGCGTAGAGCCGTCGATGGAGAACGAAGAGCAGCATCTGGCGGAAATGGCGGCCTACTTCCGCGAGCAGGTGGAGGAGAAAAAGCATCTGGGCATGCTGGTGCTGTTTGCCAGCAGTCGTGCAATGCAGCGCTTCCTGGAATACGTACAGGATCTGCGGCTTTTGCTGCTGGTACAGGGCGATCAGCCGCGTTATCGGCTGGTGGAGCTGCACCGCAAGCGGGTCGGGGGCGGCGAGCGCAGCGTGCTGGTGGGACTGCAGTCGTTTGCTGAAGGGCTCGACCTGAAGGGCGAACTGCTGAGCCAGGTCCATATCCATAAAATCGCGTTCCCGCCGATCGACAGTCCGGTAGTGATCACCGAGGGTGAATGGCTGAAAAGCCTGAATCGCTATCCGTTTGAAGTACAAAGCCTGCCGAGCGCGTCCTTTAACCTTATACAGCAGGTGGGGCGCTTGATTCGAAGCCACAATTGCTGGGGCGAAGTGGTGATTTACGATAAACGCCTGCTCACCAAAAATTACGGCCCACGTCTGCTGAACGCGCTGCCGGTATTTCCCATTGAGCAACCGGATGCGCCAGAGGGTATAGTGAAAAGCAAACCTAAACCGACTCGTCGCAAGCGGCGTTGAGCCGTCAGGAGCACTGCATGGATTATCGCAATATTATTAAAGAAGTCGGGCGCGGCAAAAATCACGCCCGCGACCTGGATACAGATACGGCCCGTGGCCTGTACGCGCAAATGCTGAAGGGCGAAGTACCGGAACTGGAGCTTGGTGGCATTCTGATTGCGCTGCGCATTAAGGGTGAAGGTGAGGCGGAAATGCTGGGCTTTTATGAAGCGATGCAGCAGCACACCGTCAAGCTGACGCCGCCGGTGGCAAAGCCGATGCCGATCGTTATTCCAAGCTATAACGGCGCGCGCAAGCAGGCTAACCTCACGCCGCTGTTGGCGATGCTGCTGCATAAGCTCGGCTTTCCGGTGCTGGTGCATGGCGTCAGCCACGATCCAACCCGCGTACTGACCGAAACCATTTTTACGCTGCTCGGCATTGAGCCAGCGCTCCACGCCGGGCAGGCGCAGGCGAAACTGGACGGCCATCAGCCGGTGTATATGCCGGTAGGCGCATTCTGCCCGCCGCTGGAAAACCAGCTGGCAATGCGCTGGCGGATGGGCGTGCGTAACAGCGCACATACCCTGGCTAAGCTCGCAACACCGTTTGCCGAAAATGCCGCGCTGCGGCTTTCCAGCGTATCGCATCCGGAATACGTGCCGCGCGTGGGTAAGTTCTTCGCTGATATTGGTGGCCGGGCGCTGTTGATGCACGGCACCGAAGGCGAGGTGTACGCCAATCCCCAGCGCTGCCCGCAGATAAGCCTGATCGACGCAGCCGGTACGCGCGCGCTGGTTGAGCGCGAAGCTGAGGTACGGGAGGCATCGCTGCCGTCTTCTAAAGATCCTGAAGTGACCGCTCGCTGGATTGAACGCTGCGTAGCGGGCGTCGAACCGGTACCAACATCGCTAAAACGACAGATGGCCTGCTGTCTGGTAGCAACCGGCGAAGCGCCTGACTTCGATGCCGCTTTGCAGCGGATCGATGCGCTCTGGTAATTCACAGGCAAAAAAAAAGCCCGTCCAGTGGCCGGACGGGCAAAACAAGGGTTAAACAGGTACAGCAGGGCAATGGTCAATGAGAGGTAAAACGTTGTCCGGCGATTATTTGTAGATCACCGCAGTACCGCTGATTTTGTTATTGGTGTTAGCAGACGTAATGCTGTAACCGGTAGCTCCCGCAGCCGCGGCTTTCTCAGCCAGTTTCGCTTCCAGACCGTCCAGGGTGGTTGCGCCTTCCGCAGACACGGTCCCGATTTTGTTCATACTTTGAGCTTCAGCGCTGGAAACCGGCTGAGCGGCAAATACGCCGAAAGAAAGAGCGGAAAGGGCGATGGCAACAGCAGCAGTTTTGATGGTTTTCATGGGTAATCTCTCGCAGGTTATTCTTTAAAAGTGACGTTGTTCCGTCGATGTGATGAGTATCACGTTTTTCTGCGGGAGATAAAATCGAATAGACTTGACAGACTTCATCGAAAAAATTGAACATTAAATAAATTACTGATTATTAATAAAATAAAATCAGAAAACGGTAACGCAACGGTGGAAGTCAATTTGAGGGCACGGATTGCGACTTTTTTCGGCAAAAACTGTGCTCGTAAAGGAAACCGTTTTTGCTGCGTATTAGGTTATATTTTTGTCAGTGTGTCTGTGTTTTTTGTATGGGCCAGAACTATACACCGTTTTAAATGCGAATTTAAAGTTTTTACTCTTCGGTTTGTTTTTTTGGTGTGAAGCAGAAAAAAGAATGCGCCTGCACGGGCGTGAGGCGCATTTCGGAGGGGGAACTCAGACAGATTATTTGTAGATGGTAGCCGTGCCGTACATTTTGTTATCACCGCTGGCGGAGTTTACCACGAACCCTTTCGCACCCTGTTCATGGGCTTTTTCGGCCAGTTTATCCTGCAGGTCATCTAAAGTGTACGCTCCGGATACCGACACGGTGCCCGCCGGACGTAGTTGTCCGGTATTACCTTGCGTCAGCTGTTGCGGTTCGGCGGATGCCGAGAAAGAGAGCATCGACAACGCACCAGCAGCAACCAGAATCAACAGTTTTTTCATGTGCACATCCTCTCTGTTTCCCACGGGGGATGCGTTAAGTGTAGGCGCTGAAGAAGTGTGATATGCCGCAAAAAATTGATGATGATCTGCTCGTTTTTTGAACGACATTAATTGACAATAAACTGACAAATCAGCCACATACAAGTGGCTGATAAGATTGTGGATTATCGGGCATCCGGGCGAACCAGATCGAAACGCTGGCTTTCATCGATAGTGTAATAAGCCGTTGGACCACCTGCACGCAGTGCGGGTCTGGCTTTGGCGGTCTGGTAAATGCCGTTTTCCAGCAGTGATTCATCAATATGCACCGCCACGACTTCACCCAGCACCAGCCAGGAATCAACTGCGCTGCCGTCGGCGGTGGTCAACTGGATGCATTGCGACAGGCGGCATTCAAAATTCACCGGGCTTTCGGCTACGCGAGGCGCGCGGACGAGGCGGCTTTCTGCAGGGGTTAATCCGGCGCGAACAAATTCGTCTTCGCCGTGGGGCAGGCTTGCGGAGGTTTCATTCATCGCGCTGGCAAGATCGACCGTGGCGAGGTTCCAGACGAATTCGCGCGTTTCAACGATATTGCGCACGCTGTCCTTCCAGCCGCTGCTGGCGAAACCGATGATCGGTGGGCGATAGTTAAAGCAGTTAAAGAAGCTATAGGGTGCCAGATTGCGATTGCCCTGGGCATCTGCCGACGCAATCCAGCCAATCGGGCGTGGGCCAATAATGGCGTTGAGCGGGTCATGTGGCAGTCCATGTCCGTCTGAAGGCTGATAAAAATACATAGCGCACCTGTCAGTTTAAAGGATTATGCAGACTCACTTATTTACGCCACCCGCGTCAACGGGTATCTTACGCTGCCGCAACAGGAGGATGCCATGAATGCCCAAAAGCCGGGGTTACACCCGCGTAACCGTCACCACGCTCGCTATGATTTACCCGCACTGTGCAAGGACACTCCCGCGCTGTCGGCGTTTATCGTCACCAGCCCGGCCGGGGAGCAGACCATTAACTTTGCCGATCCCGAGGCGGTAAAAACCCTGAACCAGGCGCTGCTGGCGCACTTTTATCAGGTGAAAGCGTGGAATATTCCGCAGGGCTTCCTCTGCCCGCCGGTACCGGGCCGGGCCGACTATATGCATCATCTGGCCGATCTGCTGGCCGAAACCAGCGGGGGGAAGGTGCCGAACAATGCCAGCGTGCTGGATATCGGTACCGGGGCGAACCTGATTTATCCGCTGATCGGCAGCCATGAATACGGTTGGCGCTTTACCGGAACCGAAGTGAATGCCGAAGCGATTGCCGCAGCGCAGGCCATTATTGAGGCCAATCCGGGCATGAGCCGCCAGATTCGCCTCCGTCGTCAAAAAGATCCCCAGGCTATCCTCAGCGGGGTGATCCACAAAAACGAGCAGTTTGATGCGATGGTCTGCAACCCGCCGTTCCACGATTCCGCCGAAAGCGCCCGCGAGGGTAACGAGCGTAAGCGCCGTAATCTTGGGCAGCAAACTGAGGCGCTGAACTTTGGCGGCCAGCAGCAGGAGCTGTGGTGTGAAGGCGGGGAAGTGGCGTTTATCCGTAAAATGCTCGACGAGAGCCGCCAGTTTGCAAAACAGGTGCTGTGGTTTACCACGCTGGTGTCGAAGGGCGATAATCTGCCGATGCTCTATTCCGCGCTGACCGCCGCAGGTGCGGTGAAAGTGGTAAAAAAAGAGATGGCCCAGGGGCAGAAGCAGAGCCGCTTCATTGCCTGGACCTTCCTTGATGAAGACAAACGCCGTCGCTTTGCGGCCCGCGCACGCTGAATGCTGTCGTGCCGGATGGCGCTGACGCATATCCGGCCTGCGTGGCCGATTACAGCGTTGGCTGATCCGGTAATGGCGGTTCTGATGCCGCTATTGCCGGGTTACCCGGTGCAGGCAAAACCTGATAAGTCTGCACCGGCGCCCGAATATCTGCCTTGTCGAAATGCTTTTTCACCTGGGTATCCAGCGCGAAGCGCACCGTCCACTGTTTCAACGGGAGCGTAGTGAACGAAACCCGCAGCGTGAACGCCGCGTTGGTCAACCCGACCAGCCCCGCAAACGACGGCTCGCCAATCACTAGCCCGCGAATCTCCTCCTGCTCCATGAGCTCTGCTACCGCCGCCTTAAGCGCATCATTGGCTTTATCCACGTCTTCGCTACGGTCGACGTCGTAATTTGCCACTACCGAGCCAATACCACGCACAAAGTTGGCAAAGGTGGTGATAGATGACCAGGGAATGATGTGGTACGCGCCGGTGTCCTGACGTACGCCAACGGAGCGAATCGACATCCGTTCGACGGTGCCGGTGAGTGGCCCGATGGTCACCAGATCGCCGGTATTCATCCCGTTCTCAAACTGAATGAAAATCCCGGTGATGATGTCCTTCACCAGGGTTTGTGAACCGAAGGAAATGGCGAGCCCTAACGCTCCGGCACCGGCCAGCAGCGGTGCGATATTCACGCCAATTTCCGACAGCAGGATCATTACCGTGATGGTGCTGATGACGACCGCCAGCGCATTGCGAAACAGCGTCAGCAGCGTGCGGGCTCGTGCGCTTGGCAGCGGGCGGCCGTGGATATCAGACGCCAGGCGATTCTCGATAAGGCTTGCCAGCAGCGTCCAGCCAATCGCCGAGAAGAACAGGATCAGCGCGATGCGAATCAGCACGTCCACGGTTTTCTCGCCTGCGCCGTTATGCAGCCAGTTCCAGAAATCAAACAATCCCCAGGCGCTTAGCAGCAGCATTACCGCCACGCAGACCGTGAGGATGCGCGCCGCCTTCAGCGAGGCGGAAATCCAGCCGTTAAGACGCTTTTGCAGTTCCGGATAGTTGCGCTGGGTCTCCGGCGACAGGGTGATACTTTTGGCAATCCATCGCGACAGAATACCTGACACAAACGCCGCAATGCCGATAATAGCCAGGCTTTTAACCGACGCGCCCATCATAAATTTCAGGCTGTTGCCCGGGTCGAAGAGCGAGAAGAAAAACAGCACGATAAAGTATGCGCTGGCGAGCCAGTGCCAGACCAGCGCAAAGGCGCGAATGAACAGGCTGAAAAACGCCAGCGAGCGGTTGGCAAGCCCGAGCAGGCTTTCGGTAATCGCTTTCTTGTTGTGAAAAATGAGCCACAGCGCCCAGACGGTGATGCACAGCATGATAATGACGTTGGCGAGCGCGCCGGCCTGTACGTTTATCTGATTTGAAACGATCGGCACCGCGACGATAAGTCCGTAGCCAATCAGCCCGCTCAGCAGGCTCAGGCGCAGGCTCCAGTAACGTGCTGTGTCATTTTGAATGCTGAAAGGGCGCAGGTCCGGCACGCGGGGGCAGAATATCAGGCGCAGAATGGCTTTGAAGAACTCTATCAGCGCAAAGGCGTTCAGGAACAGGCTTTGCTGAAAGGCCACGGTGCGGCTACCGCCGTTGAGCCTGTCGCTCAGCATCTGCCCGACAAACAGCGTCAGGCTGAGCAGCAACAGGTCGATGATTAACGCGGCGGTAATCATCGCCGGGAGGTGCAGCCAGCTGTTGCGATCCCGGTTTTTTTTGCGTCCCCACTGGCCCATTTTGCGATACAGCGGCAGTGCGCCCAGGCGTAGCAGGGCATAGAACGCGAAGACCAGAACCGCCAGCAGCAGAAAGTGAGTGACGGCGTTGCTGAACGTCTGAGCATTGAACGGTTTATGGGGCGCGGTGGAGATATTTCGCCAAAGCTGTGCGAATCGGGTGGACAGCGCTTCGCCGTAGCGGCGGCTTACATCGGTCACGCTTTCCAGTACGGTCTTTTCCTCCGTCACCGGTGGTGGCGTGAGCGTCGGGACTTTTTCCTGCGGTGGCGTGGCGGCGGCAGTGCGCAACTGCTTAATCAGCTCCTGGCGCGACGCATCGTTTTCCAGTACGTCCGCCAGCGCCGCATAGGCCGCTTTTTTCTGAGCGGCATCAGGTTCGCTGGAGGAAGGCTGGCTGGCGGCGGTGGTCACGCCGGGAATCGTTACCGCCTGAAGCGGCGCACAAAACAGCGTTGCAATCAGCAACAGGATCCACGGCACGGGGCCTCCCTTTCAAATCATCAACAAAATGATAAGTATAGTGGGTGGGGAGACGTGGCTGGATTTTGGGAAAAATCTCTGAGGTAGATGGCAAGTCCTGGGGGCATTTTTTGCCTGATGGCGCTTCCTACATCATTCACTGAGCATGTTGAACTTGTAGGCCCGGTAAGCCTGCGCCACCGGGCATTTTTGTCGTTTATCAGCGATGCTGATTACGAAACGTGCTGCAGAAACTCCTGCAAACGCTGGCTTGGCGGATTGGCAATCAGCGTTTGCGGGTTGCCGTCTTCGGCAATGCGCCCTTTGTCGATGAAAATCAGACGCGAGGCCACTTTCTCGGCAAAGCCGATTTCGTGGGTGACGATGACCATGGTCATGCCTTCTTCAGCCAGATCCTGCATGACCTTCAGCACTTCATGACGCAGCTCCGGGTCGAGCGCGGAGGTTGGTTCATCAAACAGCATCATTTTCGGCTTCACCGCGAGCGCTCGGGCAATCGCCACGCGCTGCTGCTGACCGCCGGAAAGTTCCGACGGATAGTGATGACCGCGTTCGGCGAGGCCCACCTTTGCCAGCAGGCTTTTTGCCAGGGCTTCTGCTTCTGCTTTCGATGCGCCGCGCACGCGCTGCGGGCCGAACATCACGTTTTCCAGCGCCGTCAGGTGCGGGAACAGGTAAAACTGCTGGAACACCATGCCCGCTTCCTGACGAATCAGGCGCTCATCGACTTTCGGGTCGTTAACCTTCAGGCCATCAACGATCAGATCGCCGCTGGTGACTTCTTCAAGCTTGTTGATGCAGCGCAGGAGGGTGGATTTTCCCGAGCCCGATGGCCCGATAATCACCACCACTTCACCCTGTTTGATATTCAGATCGATATTGTGCAGCACCTGAGTCTGGCCGAAGTGCTTGGAGACGTTTTTAAATTCAATCACAGGATTTTCATCCTTCTTTCAAGAATGCGAAGCACGATGTTCAGTACCTGAGTGATGATCAGGTAGATGACACCGACGGCGGTCCAGATTTCCAGCGCGCGGAAGTTACCGGCAATGATCTCCTGACCGCTGCGGGTCAGCTCAGCGGCACCGATTACGATAAACAGTGAGGTGTCCTTGATGCTGATAATCAGCTGGTTACCGAGGGCCGGGAGCATGCGGCGCACCGCCAGCGGCATAATCACGTGGCGAATGGTTTCGCGATGGGAGAGGCCAAGCGCCAGGCCCGCTTCGCTGAAGCCTTTATGAATCGACAGGACCGAACCGCGGGTGATTTCCGCGATGTACGCACCGGAGTTGATCATGATGGTGATCACCGCCGCGGTGAAGGTGTCGATACGAATGTCCGGGAAGGCCATCGGCAGGGCGAAGTAAATGTACATCACCTGCACGACGATTGGCGTGCCGCGAATAACTTCGATGAACACGAGGGCGATATGGTTAGAAATCCAGCCACCATAGGTGCGGGCCAGACCTGCCAACAGGCCAATCACCAGACCGCCAGCCAGTCCGAGGATCGAAATCCACAGAGTCATTTTGGCGCCATCCAGCAGGATTGGAATGGCAGGCCAAATGACGCTCCAGTCAAACTGCATACGTTATATTCCTGTTACCGTGGTTCAAAAACAGCAGGGGCGAAAGGCCGCCCCTGAACTCATGAGACTTCACTAAAGATAATTATTTTGGTTCAGTGCCGAACCATTTTTTGTAGATTTCGTTGTACTGGCCGTTTTCGTGCAGGGTTTTCAGCGCACCGTTCACTTTTTCACGCAGGTCGTCGCTGCCTTTCGGGAATGCGATACCGTACTGCTGTGCTTCCAGCGATTCGCCTACCGCTTTGAACTGACCGTTGCCGGCCGTTTTGATGAAGTACAGAATGTTCGGAGTATCGTGCAGCACGGCGTCAGCGCGGTTGGTGCCAAGTTCCATATAGGCATTGTCGATGTTCGGGAACTGGCGAAGGTCTTTGGTTTTGATGTTGGCTTTCGCATAGTCAACGGAGCCGGTGCCGCTTTTCACTGCCAGCACTTTACCGTCGAGATCTTTCACGGATTTGATGTCGTTGTTGTTGGCTTTAACCATCACCAGCAGGCCGCTTTTATAGTAGCCATCTGAGAAGTCGATCGCTTTTTTACGCTCGTCGGTAATGGTGATTCCGGCCAGCGCCAGGTCGATGTTTTTGGTCTGCAGCGCAGGAATAATGCCGCTGAAATCCATAGGCTTCAGGGTGTAGTTGAGCTTCAGCTCTTTGGCGATGGCTGCCCACAGATCGACGTCGAAACCTACGTATTTGTCACCCTGCTTAAACTCAAACGGAACGAATGCCGTATCAGTGGCCACAACCAGCTGCTTTTCTGCAGCCTGGGAAGAAACGGCGAAGGCCAGAGCCAGTGCGGCCAGTGAAACTTTGAATACAGACTTCATAGCATTTCCTTTTATAACCACGGGGCAATCCCCTGCGAGAATGATTGGTGTATGAAAAAATCATGCCAACTTTACAACCTGTTGTTTTTCAACGAAGCGGTAACGACTGATTGCACGAAAAAGGTGTTATAAAGGTTGTCGTGCACCACAACGAGGCACCGAATTAGTGCATTAAAACGGGTGGATAAGGCATGCTGATATTTAGCGCAACTTAAGCCGATAAAACAATCTTTCGTTAACGATTGTGTGAAGTGATAGTTACAAATGATTTACTTTTTGGGGCGGGGATGAGGACGGGGTGCACCATAGAAGTGCAAAACCCCTCGGGGGAGGGGTTTGGGAAAATAAGAATAAGCTCTCGTTTATTCGATATTGGATTCGATAAACCACAGGAATTTATCGAGGTCGCGTGAGGCAGCGGTAAAGATATCGGCGGTGTCTTCATCTTTGGCTTCACCAACCGCTTTACGCACGTCGTTAGCCACGATGGCGTAACGATCTGCCAGCTCTTTCAGGTGTTCCTGAACGGTATGGATGTCCAGCGGATAGCTTTTCAGTGGCGTTTTATTGTTGATAACCTGAGTAGTCCCCAGCGCCACGCCGCCCAGTTGAACGGCACGTTCTGCCATCGTGTCGAGGTGATCGATCAGTGCCGTGCGGAAGCCGTCCAGCATCTCATGAACGGCAATAAAGTTGGCACCGCGCATATTCCAGTGGGCCTGTTTGGTGATAAGTGACAGGTCAATGAACTGGATCACCTGGCGATTAAGCAACTCAATGGTCGCTTTTTTCTCGCTGTCCGATACATCGTTACGGGTATAAAGCAGATTAGATGTTTTGGTTTTTACCAGTTTAGCGGTACTCATAATCTCATATCCTCTTGATGTCATTGTCCAATGAATTACCGGAAACAAGTATAGCACCGGCTATTCATGCTGCCGGAACGTTCCTGCCTATCAGTTTAATAGCGCACGTGAAATTGAAAGCAGTTAAATCTTTCACAAACAAAGGGATATTCTGTTTTTTGTCGGACGATAACGGCCAGATAAGAAAGGTCTGTTTCTGTTTGGAATATTTTCACCCGTTGAGCATCGAGGCGGGAGATTAAGGACGGCACCGCAGGGGAATATTGCCCTACGGCAACATTAATTAATCATTAATAGTGATGTTTTTTATCTTACTGTCTCGCCTGAGCGTAAGCGTTGACCCCATCGACGCAATCATAATCGCGAACAGGGCGAGGGTCTGCGTGCCGGTCAACGTTTCGCCAAGGAAAATCATGCCGGAAACCGCCGCCATGGCCGGCTCCATGCTCATCAGCGTACCAAAGGTGCGGGTTGGCATCCTCGTCAGGGCAATCATCTCGAGCGAGTAGGGCAGCGCTGTGGACAACACGGCGATAGCGATGCCCAGCGGCAGAATTGACCACTGCCAGAGCACTTCTCCCGCCTGCCAGGCGCCGATGGGCACAAATACCAGCGCTGCTATCACTGAGCCCATCGCGACCGTCGCCGGGCCGTGTTCTTCACCTGCGCGCTGGCCGGTGATGATGTAGACCGCCCAGCAGGCGCCGGCACCCAGCGCCAGCGCTGCCCCGGTTAAATCGACGTGGGCAATGCTTTGCCCGAGCGGCAGCAGGAACCAGAGGCCCAGAATCGCAAGCAGCACCCAGACAAAATCGATGGGCCGGCGGGAGCCGAAGAGTGCCACCGCCAGCGGGCCGGTAAACTCCAGTGCCACCGCCACGCCCAGCGGAATGCGCTGGATCGACAAATAGAAAAGGAAATTCATCGCGCCAAGCGACAGGCCATACAACAGCAGGGGCAGACGTTGCTCGCGAGTGAAGCACAGACGCCACGGTTTGAAGACGCAGACCAGAATCAGGGTTCCAAGCGCCAGGCGCAGGGCGGTGACGCCGGGCGCACCCACCAGAGGAAAGAGCGATTTTGCCAGCGCAGCGCCGCTTTGAATCGAACACATGGCAATCAAGATTACGAGGATCGGCAGCCATACCGGAACTTTACGTGACACCCCTGGCATCCTTTCTCCTGTCAATTTTTGTCAAAGGAAGTAAAAGAGGCAGTGTAAATGAATTACCCCTTTCCGGTTTAGCCATTGTTGAAAAAAAGACGCGAAAAGCGTCTTACAATAAAGTTCAGTCGACGGGTAAAAATTCTGTCTGTTTCGGACTAATCTTGGTGATTGCGCTGGTTGTTGAGCGCCATAATGATAAAATCTGCGAAGAAACGGTTGATTATCAACAGGGATTGTCAGAGCTGGAAACGTTTGGTTACACGATAAACGCTCTTAGACAACACAAATCCGACAGAGTTTCTTAACAAATTTTGATATATTTAAAACTTACGGACTTACTTGAAGCACATTTGAGGTGGTTATGAATAAAATTGCACGTCTTTCCGCACTGGCCATTGTTCTGGCTGCAACCGCAGGTACCGCTGTAGCTGCAACTTCTACCGTTACCGGCGGCTACGCTCAGAGCGACATGCAGGGCGAAGCGAACAAAGCAGGTGGTTTCAACCTGAAATACCGTTACGAGCAGGATAACAATCCACTCGGCGTGATCGGTTCCTTCACCTACACCGAGAAAAACCGTAGCGAAGATGGCGTTTATAACAAAGGTCAGTACTACGGTATCACCGCTGGTCCTGCTTACCGCATCAATGACTGGGCAAGCATCTACGGCGTAGTGGGTGTTGGCTACGGTAAATTCCAGGCTAACGACTTCCCTGCAAGCAAATCCGACATGAGCGACTACGGTTTCTCTTACGGTGCAGGTTTGCAGTTCAACCCAATCGAAAACGTAGCGCTGGACTTCTCCTACGAGCAGTCTCGCATTCGTAACGTTGACGTTGGCACCTGGATCGCAGGCGTCGGTTACCGCTTCTAATCACTTCGGTGATAATAAAAAATCCGCCCACGTGGCGGATTTTTTTTGTCTGAGAATTGCCCGGTGATATTTCGTTTGCATGGGCCTGAGGGAAGTTCCAGGGCCGGATAAGCACAACGTCATCCGGCAATATTTTACCGCGTCGAAGTCTCAAAAACGTCCGTACCAAGGTGGGTGTAATCCACCTTCTGCAGCTGGAAGTTGGTAATGTAAATCGGGCCTGCTTTTTGGTTCGAGACAAAGCGGTAGGCAGGCTTTATCTCTGCTGCCTGAATCCCCGTCCACTGTGAGAAGAAGCTCAGGAAATCATTCGCGGAACGGCGTGCTTTAATGATCCGGTGCGTTTTATCATCGCTGGAAATGACCATAAACGGCACCTGGAAGTTCTGCTGGAACTTGTCGTCGTGGGCCAGATACTGCACCGATTTGCCACGTTCTTTAAATGCCAGCCCGTGATCGGAGAAATAGACCAGCGAGAAGCTGTCTCCGGAATTACGCAGCTGATCGTAGAGCTTGCTTAACAGCTGGTCGGTCTGGGTCATAGTGTAGAGATAGCACGAGGTCTCTTTTGACTGCACAAAGTCGGTATATTTGCCCTGAGTGCGATCGCACGCCTGCGGATGGGAACCCATCAGGTGCAATACGATAAGCTGCGGCTGCGTGCGCTCGGTGGAGAGCACCTGCGCGGTCATCTTCAGCAGCTCTTCATCTTTGGTGTTTTTATCGGCTTCAAAATCACCGTTTTTCAAAAAATGCACTTCGTCAGCGCGCTTCGCAATGCTGGCGATGGCCGTGTCATATTCACCAATCTGCCCCTGATTGGAGAACCACCAGGTCTGGAAGCC
The DNA here is from genome assembly GCA_002470465.1 of Pluralibacter sp. UBA7423. Lineage (GTDB taxonomy): Bacteria > Pseudomonadota > Gammaproteobacteria > Enterobacterales > Enterobacteriaceae > Scandinavium. Next base: position 12,247 of record DKMD01000012.1, on the reverse strand, counting down.
TGCGCGGTTTGCCAGGGTTACAAAATTATTCTGATACTGCGGTTTGCCGTCTTCCACGTGGTTGAGCGTCAGGCCCAGCGACTTCTGCGTGGATCCGCTGGCGGAGATGTAGTCGGTGAATAGCGTTCCGTTCACGCTGCTTTCAAATGGCGTGTTATCCCAGTGACCACCAAACGCGCCCATTGCATCCCGGCGCGCGCTTTCGCCAATCACCACCACATAGGTGTGATACTTCGGCTTCACGGCGACCACGTTCCAGGTATCTTTCTGATTCGCAAACTGCGCGAGGCGCGCCTGTTCATCAAGCACCTGTTGGTTGCTGATAGCCACGTCATGGACAAAACGCACAGCGGGATAGCCGATTTTGCTGAGGCGGAAGACGCCATCCCAGGCAATTTCCTGTACCGGGCGGACAAAGGCAACGCCGAGGCAAAATACGAGGCAAAGCAGCTCAATCTTTCTCCACGGGCGTTTTGCTTCCGGCTTGCGGCGCACTGCGATCACACCGAGGGCGAAGATAAACAGTGAAATAAAATAGCTGTACCACGGGAAGATGGTCAGAATTTCCGTAGATTCTTCTGCGTTGGTCGAATGGAGAGCCAGCAGGGTATTAAAGTTGGGGGCACCATATGCCTGAGCGAATGGGTAATACAACGCTCCCACAACGGAATAAATGCCCAGCAGGACTTTTTGCGTTCGCGGCAGCGCGCGCCACAGCAGGTGCAGCACGCAGGTAAACGCGACGGTATACAGGAGGCTGAAAGGGTATCCCAGCGCCAGATTCATCAGCAGCGATTGTAAAAAGTAAAATCCGGTCCATGGGCTAAGCGCCAGGCCACGCGCGGCCAGCGTTTCTTTCAGCGTTACGTTCATAGGTCACAATCAAAAAGCCGCCATGTGCGTCCCCTGGCGTCAAAGGGTAAAACCTGCCTGGCAGTGCGTGAGGAATGGGGTTCGTCGAGGCGCTAAAGCTGCAGGGATGCAAGAAGATAAATTTGATGAATAATTCCGTCAACACCTCATAACAAATTGTTTTGAGAGGGCGACTGCAAATCCGGAAAAAAGAAGGGGGTTTTCAGGTCAAACGGTCAGGATAACGGGGAAAGATGACAGCAAAATGAAGCGGCGTACCGCGACGCCGCATTAGCGTGAAGGTTTGTCCTGCTGCGGTTTTCCGTTGATGATGTCGCAGATCATTGAGATCAGCATCAGGCGTACTTTAAAAGGCGAATGGCTAAACACGTGTAAGCACCTCTTGAGTTCGTTCATAAGACCCTCCTGAACTTTCTGCACCTTCGTTCCCTGAAGGATGTTCGTATTACATACAGATATAGCACAGGCTATATTACTTAGCTATGGCTAAAACGTTAATTTTTTGTGCTGAGGTCACTATCCTATACAATAGGGCTTCTTAAATTGATGCATTGACGCGTCACCGCGAAGAGGAAGCACAATGAGTCGTCGCCCGGCCACCCCAGGATTGAAAAAAGTGACGCAGTTAGTGAATGTCGAAGAGCATGTGGAAGGTTTTCGTCAGGTGCGTGAAGCGCACCGTCGCGAACTGATTGACGACTACGTTGAGCTGATTTCCGATCTTATTCGTGAACTGGGGGAGGCGCGCCAGGTCGACATGGCAGCTCGTCTGGGCGTCTCGCAGCCGACCGTCGCGAAAATGTTAAAACGTCTCGCGGGCGTGGGGCTTATTGAACAGATTCCCTGGCGCGGCGTGTTTCTGACGCCGGAAGGCGAGAAGCTGGCGCAGGAGACCCGCGAGCGGCATCAGATTGTTGAAAATTTTCTGCTGGCGATTGGTGTCAGTCAGGATACCGCTCGCCGCGATGCCGAAGGGATGGAGCACCACGTCAGCGAAGAGACGCTCGAACGCTTCCGCCAGTTTACGCTTCAGTCAGGACTGCACGCTGAATGACTCCCCCTTTTCTGCGGTCGCTTCTGCGCGACCGCTTTTTGCATTTGCTGCTGCTCATTGGTATAGCGCTTTCCTTCTTTATTCCATTTCATCCTTCTGCCTGGCCTGCCGCTATCGACTGGCACACCATCATCACCCTGAGCGGGCTGATGCTGTTGACCAAAGGCGTGGAGCTGAGCGGTTATTTTGACGTGCTGGGGCGCAAAATGGCCCGTCGATTTGCTACCGAGCGTCAACTGGCGCTCTTTATGGTGCTGGCGGCAGCGCTACTTTCGACGTTTCTGACCAACGACGTGGCGCTGTTTATCGTGGTGCCGCTGACCCTGACGTTAAAGAAATGGAGCGCTATCCCGGTCAATCGACTGATTATTTTCGAAGCGCTGGCGGTGAACGCCGGATCGTTGCTGACGCCGATCGGCAATCCGCAGAACATCCTGCTATGGGGCCGCTCCGGGCTCTCGTTCCTTACCTTCAGCTGGCAAATGGCTCCGCTGGCGCTGGCGATGATGCTGACGCTGGTGCTGCTGTGCTGGTTCTGCTTCCCGGCAAAAGTCCTGCATTTCCAGAGTGGCGATCGCACGCCAGGCTGGAATCCGAAGCTGGTGTGGTGCAGCCTTGCGTTCTACCTTGTCTTTTTATTAAGCCTCGAATTACGTCTCGAACTGTGGGGGCTCGCGGTGCTTGCCGTCGGTTTCCTCCTGCTGGAGCGCCGCGTGGTGGTCAACGTGGACTGGACGCTGCTGCTGGTGTTTATGGCGATGTTTGTCGACGTGCATCTGATGACGCAGCAGCCTGCATTGCACCATGCGCTGAGCGGCGTGAGCGGGCTGTCGGACGGCGGGCTTTGGCTGACGGCGATTGGCCTTTCGCAGGTGATAAGCAACGTGCCGTCGACCATTTTACTGATTAACTATGTTCCGCCTTCCTTGCTGCTCGCCTGGGCGGTAAACGTCGGTGGCTTCGGCCTGCTGCCGGGGTCGCTTGCCAACCTGATTGCCCTGCGGATGGCGAACGATCGCCGCATCTGGTGGCGCTTTCACTTCTATTCGCTGCCGATGCTTCTGTGGGCGGCGCTGGTCGGATTTGGTCTGCTGCTGCTTGTCAGATAATGCTCAATTGTCAGGATTTCCTGGCAAACGGTAAGCAACGTCCTACGTTTAGTAAACGGCGAAATGGTGACGCCGTTTACTTACAGGACCGTTGCAGGCTATGGCAGAGACGAATTCTTCTTCAGAAAATGAACAAAACAATGACGCAGAAACGCGCAAGCGTCCGGGTAAAAAGCCGCTAATCATTCTCGGGATCGTGGTGGTGGTCATGCTGGTTATCGCCTTCATCTGGTGGTTCCTGACCCGCAACGAAGAAACCACCGACGATGCCTTTACCGACGGAAACGCCGTCACGATTGCCCCGAAAGCGGCAGGTTACGTCACAGAGCTGAAGGTGACGGATAACCAGCGGGTGAAGCAGGGGGATTTACTGGTGGTTATCGATCCCCGCGATAACGCCGCCCAGCGCGATCAGGCCAAGGCGCAGCTGGGGCTGGCAGAGGCGCAGTGGCATCAGGCGCAGGCGCAGCTCGATCTCTCCAAAGTACAATATCCCGCCCAGCGTGACGAAGCCCGTGCCAACGTGCTGAAAGCGCAGGCCGATCTGGCGAATGCCGAAGCGGCGTATCGTCGGCAGCGCGGCGTGGATCCGCGTGCCACCACTCAACAAAATATTGATTCGGCCAACGCGCAACTGCGCAGCGCCCAGGCGGGACTGGCCAGCGCCAAAGCGCAGCTGGAGGTGGCCGACCAGATACAGTTACAGATTCGTCAGCAGGAAACGAACGTTGAGGCGCGTGCCCGGCAGGTCGATCAGGCCAAAGCACAGCTCGAAACCGCCGAGCTGAATCTCTCTTATACCGAAGTGCGTGCGCCGTTTGATGGCTTCGTCACTAAGCGTAACGTCCAGACCGGCACGCTGGTGCAGGCAGGGACGGCGCTGTTTTCGCTGGTGTCGGCGGACGTGTGGGTTACCGCCAACTTTAAAGAGTCGCAGCTTGAGCGAATGAAGCCCGGGAATAAGGTGAGCGTCTCGGTGGACGCATGGCCGGACATGAAACTTGAAGGACACGTCGACAGCATCCAGCAGGGCAGTGGCGCGAAGTTTTCCGCGTTCCCGGCGGAAAACGCCACGGGCAACTATGTGAAAATTGTTCAGCGCGTACCGGTCAAAATCGTGATTGATAAAGGGCTTGATGCGAACCATCCGCTGCCGCTGGGTCTGTCGGTTGAACCGAAGGTCACCGTGGAATGACCGACGCCAGCCATGAAAACTGGCGTCCGGCCAGTAACCCGTGGGCGGTGGCGATTGTCGTCACCCTTGCGGTGTTTATGGAGATCCTCGACACCACCATCGTCAACGTGGCGCTGCCGCACGTAGCCGGATCGCTCTCCGCAAGCTATGACGAATCCACCTGGGTGCTGACCAGCTACCTGGTGGCGAACGGGATAGTGCTGCCGATTTCCGCCTTCCTGAGCCGCCTGCTCGGGCGCAAACAGTTCTTCATCATCTGCATCGTGATGTTCACCATTTGCTCCTTTCTCTGCGGTATTGCCACCGAACTGTGGCAAATCATCCTCTTTCGCGTGATGCAGGGCTTTTTTGGCGGCGGTCTGCAGCCGACCCAACAGTCCGTTTTGCTCGATTACTTCAAACCCGAAGATCGCGGTAAGGCGTTTGGCCTTTCGTCCATCGCCATTATCGTGGCTCCGGTAATGGGTCCGACGCTTGGCGGCTGGATCACCGACAGCTACTCGTGGCGCTGGGTGTTCTTTATCAATATACCGGTGGGTATCCTGACGGTGCTGGCGGTGTATCAGCTGCTCGAAGATCCGCCGTGGGAGAAAAAGGCCGAAGGCAAGGCGAGCATCGACTGGACGGGCATTGGCCTGATTGCGCTGGGACTGGGTTGTTTGCAGGTAATGCTGGACCGCGGTGAAGACGATGACTGGTTCCACTCTAACTTCATCATCACCTTTGCGGTGCTGACAATCATTGGCATCGTCGGAGCCATATACTGGCTTATTTACGCCCGCAAGCCGGTGGTGGATTTACGCTGCATGGCAGATCGTAACTTTGCCGTTTCCTGCCTGCTGATGGCCGGAATGGCGATGATCCTTTACGGCAGCTCGGTCGTCATTCCCCAACTGGCCCAGCAGGATTTGGGCTATACCGCCACCTGGTCCGGGCTGGTGATGTCGCCGGGAGCCGTGCTGATCGTGTTGACTATTCCACTGGTGTTGAAGCTGATGCCGGTGGTGCAAACGCGCTGGATCATCGCTTTTGGCTTCACGCTGCTGGCGGCGTCGTTTTTCTGGTCGCGAAACCTGACGCCCGCTATGGATTTTGAAACGCTGATGCTCTTCCGCTGCGCGCAGTCGCTGGGGCTGGGCTTCCTGTTTGTGCCGCTCACGACCATTGCGTTTGTGTCGATTCCCCGCCGCCTGAATGCGGACGCCTCGGCGCTGTTTACCATGTTCCGTAACGTCGCCGGATCGGTAGGCATTTCGCTCTCTACGGCGGCGATCACCGAGCGGGCGCAGACCCATAGCGCTTATCTGGCCTACAACGCCACGCCTTTCGACGAATCCTTCCAGCTCACGCTCAAAGAGGTGGCACAGGCGATCCGCAATTTCACCACCCAGGTGGGCGATCCGCTGAGCCTGGCCGGTGGACAGCTGTATAAAGAGCTGATCGCCCAGTCGCGTTTTCTCGCCTATGTTGATGTTTTTACCATTCTGAGCGTGGTCGCGCTTTGCCTGATCCCGTTTTGTTTACTGCTTTCGCCGATCAAAAGCGAAGGCAGCGCAGGAGCACACTGACGATGCACCGAAGTTTAATTCTTACTCTGACCGCTCTGCTGGCAGGCTGCGCCGTCGGGCCAGATTATCAGCCCGCACAGCCCATAACGCCGTCTCACTGGAACGATCCGGGTGATAAATCCGCGCGCTCACAAACGGCCACCCAGGCGGTAAACACCCGCTGGTGGACGTCGTTTAATTCCGCAGAGCTTAACAGCCTCATCGAGAGGGCCATTATCGGCAACCTCTCGCTTCAGCAAACCGCGCTGCGCATCGCCGGGGCGCGCGAACAGCTGAATCAGGCTAACGGCGCGTTCTTCCCTTCGGTGAACGGTAATTTACAGGCGACGCGTCAGCAGCTCGGGGTTAAAGGTGAGCTGAACTCTCAGGGCGTGTATGACCAGATAGACAACGTAGATCCGAATTTAAAAGGTGCACTTCAGCCGTTGACCGAGCCGATTCATCTCTATCAGGGCAGCTTTGACGCCCAGTGGGAGCTGGATTTGTGGGGTAAGGTGCGGCGTCAGGTGGAAGCGGCGCAGGCGCAGCAGCAGGCGGCGATTGAGCAGCGCAACGATGCGCTGGTGTCGCTGGAGGCGGAAGTTGCCCGAGCCTGGCTACAGCTGCGCGGCACGCAAAGCATTATGGCGACCATGAACACGCAGATTGCCAGCGCGCAGGAAACGCTTGAGTTGACCGACAGCCGCCAGAAGGGCGGGCTCTCTCCGCAGATGGACGTGGAAAATGCGCGTGCGCAGTTGGGGACGCTCCAGGCCCAGCTGCCGCAGTATGAAGCACAGGAACGGCAGGCGATGAACGCGCTGGCTATTCTGCTTGGCAAACCGCCGGGGGCGCTGGACGGCGAACTGAGTTCGCCGCAGCCGCTCCCCAAACTCCCGGACGTGGTGCAGACCGGTATTCCTTCGACGCTTGCCCGTCGCAGGCCGGACGTGCGCGAAGCCGAAGCCAATCTGCACGCCGCCACGGCACAAATCGGCGTCTCCGTGGCGGAGCTGTTCCCGAGCCTGACGCTCAATGGGCAGTTTGGCCTGCGTAATACCGAAACTAACTGGCTGACCGACTGGAGCAGCCATTTCTACAGCGTGGGTCCGCAGATTTCGATCCCGATTTTCCAGGGGGGTCGGCTGGTGTCGAGCGTCAAGCTGGCCCGGGCGCAGCAGGGCGCTCAGGTACTTCAGTACCGGCAGACGGTGCTGACGGCGCTGGGGGATGTGGAGAATTCGCTGGTCAGCTACCGCAGCGATCAGAAGCAGGAGCAGGCGCTGCAACACACTATCGATGCGCTGCAAAACGCCTTCGATCTGGCGAACTCCAGCTACAAACAGGGGCTGGCGACGTTTATCGACGTACTGGATGCGCAGCGCCAGCTGGCGCAGGCCGAACAGCAGCATGCCCAGGCGCAGGTGCAAAGCCGGATCGATCTTGTGGCGCTGTACAAAGCGCTCGGCGGCGGCTGGGAAACCTACCAGAACGTACAACTGCCGGAGTATTCCGTTTTCGGCGATGCGCCACGTGGATAAGGTTTGGAGAATTGGGCAAGAAATGCGCAGGATCGCCCCATTCGTAAACGCAGGAGTGTCGCTATAACTATTGAACACTCACCACGACATCCCTTGAGGAGAGAGCTATGCGTTACCAGAAATTAGGCAATACCGGTTTGTTTGTCTCTGAACTGTGCCTTGGCACCATGACGTTCGGCGGCGAAGGCGGCATGTGGGGCAAAATCGGCCAGCTGCAGCAGGCCGACGCCGAGCGGCTGGTGGGCAGCGCGCTGGATGCAGGCATCAACTTTATCGACACCGCCAACGTCTATTCGGAAGGGCGTTCGGAAGAGATAACCGGCCAGGCGCTGAAGAACCTGAAGGTGCCGCGTGAAAACGTCGTTGTGGCAACGAAGGTGTTTGGCGAAACCGGCACGGCGGGCGTGAACTCCCGTGGCAGCTCGCGCTATCACATCATCAATAGCGTAAAAGAGAGCCTGCGCCGCATGCAGCTCGATCATATCGATCTCTATCAGCTGCATGGTTTTGACCCGGCCACGCCGATAGAAGAAACGCTCTACGCGCTGGACAACCTTGTGCAGCACGGTCACGTGCGCTACATCGGCGTGTCGAACTGGTCGGCGTGGCAAATCATGAAGGCGCTGGGGATTTCCGACAGGCTTGGTCTGTCGCGCTTTGCCTCGTTGCAGGCCTATTACACCATTGCCGGGCGCGATCTTGAACGTGAACTGGTGCCGATGATGCAGAGTGAAGGCGTCGGATTGATGGTCTGGAGTCCGCTGGCGGGCGGATTCCTCAGCGGCAAATACGGTCGCGACGGGCAAAATGAAGCGGGCGGACGTCGGCTGGAGTTTGACTTCCCGCCGGTGGACAAAGCGCGCGGCTTCGACTGCATCGATGTGATGCGCAATATCGCCGAAGGTAAAGGCGTGTCGGTGGCGCAAATCGCGCTGGCGTGGCTGCTGCATCAGCCGGTGGTCAGCAGCGTGATCGTCGGCGCTAAACGCCCGGACCAGCTGGCGGATAACATTGCCGCGACGGAGATTCGCCTGACGGAAAGCGAGCTGAAGCAGCTGGATACGGTCAGCGCACTGCCGCGTGAATATCCGGGCTGGATGCTGGAGCGGCAAGGGGAGTACCGCCGTAATCAGTTGAAAGGCTAACCTCTCTGTTGCCGGACGGCAATTGCTTGCCCGTTCCGGAAACCCCAGGTTCGAACATTCACAGGCCGGATACGCGTCAGCGCCATCCGGCTTTTTTACGCCCGTTTTCCAGCCCTGCTCACAAAAACAGCACAACCTTTTTGCCTGATTTGTCATTTCGCTCTATATGACTAGTCATGAAATTTAAATGACTAGTCATATAAGCGGGGAGCGATGATGAAAACACTGCCGAAGGATTTTTTATGGGGCAACTCGGTATCCAGCATGCAGACCGAAGGCGCATGGAACGAAGGAGGGAAGGGCAAATCGGTCTATGACATTCGTGAGCCGAGTGAATTTGCCTCTGACTGGAAAGTGGCAACGGATTCTTACCACCGCTTCGAGGAAGATTTTGATTTAATGCAGGATCTGGGCATGAACTGCTACCGCTTTCAGATAGCCTGGAGCCGAGTTTGCCCGATGGGCGACGGTGAGTTTAATCAGGAAGGCATCGACTTTTATCACCGCTTTATCGACGGCCTGATTGCCCGCGGCATCGAGCCGATGATTTGCCTCTACCATTTCGACATGCCGCTGGCGCTGGCCGAAGAGTACAACGGTTTTAACGATCGCCGGGTGATGGACGCCTTTGTTCGCTACGGGCAAAAGATGATCGACTGCTACGGCGACAAGGTGAAGTACTGGCTCACCTTTAACGAGCAGAATATTTTCCATATGCCGATCGCCTTCCGGATTTCAGGCTATATGCGCGGTGAGGAAACGCTCCGCGAGCTGTATGAAATCCAGCATCACACCATGGTTGCGCACGTGAAGCTGACGGCGTACCTGCACGAAACCAAACCGGGCAAGCTGATGGGCGGCATGCTGGCACACCAGCTGATCTATCCGGCGACCTGCAAACCGCGCGATATCTTTTGTGCCCAGCAGCATGATGAATTCCTCAACCAGAACCTGCTGCGCGTCTACGCGGGCCAGGGCTACAGCCCTGAAGTGATGGCGGTGGTGAAGCGTGAAGGCTTCGAAGACATCTATCGCGAAGAAGACCTGGCGCTGATTAACCGCAACAAAAATGACTACATGGCGTTCAGCTATTACGCCAGCCGTACGCTTGATACCGACCCGATTCCGGAAGGCACCGAGGTCAATTACTACCTGAAATACGGCGATAAGAACAACCCGTACCTGAAGGCCACCGAATGGAACTGGCAGATTGATCCGCTCGGTTTTCGCACCATCATCACCCAGTACTACAACAACTGGCGCATGCCGGTCTTCCCGATTGAAAACGGCATCGGCGTGATTGAAGAGTGGGATGGGGAAAACATGATTGCCGATGACTACCGTATCGCCTATCACCGCGACCATATCAACGCCATGAAAGAAGCGATATTTGAGGACGGTGCGGACGTCATTGGCTATCTCGGCTGGGGGCTTATCGACATTCTGAGCTCCCAGGGTGACATGCGTAAGCGCTATGGCGTGGTTTACGTCAACCGCGAAAATCACGATCTGAAAGATCTGAAGCGTGTGCCGAAGAAAAGCTACGCGTGGTTAAAACAGGCGATCCGTTCGAACGGCGAAGAGATGTAAGCGCTGTGCAAACCGGGTTACGAGTGAGTCAACAAAAGGTCTGTGCCAATGTCTGATAACGTATCAACCAGTATGCAGTCTTTTACCGATCGCTTCGTGGAGTTTTCGGCGCGTATCGCCAATCAGGTTCATCTGCGTTCGCTGCGTGACGCGTTCGCCGGGATCATGCCGATTTTTATCCTGGCAGGGCTCGCGGTGTTGGTGAACAACGTGGTGTTTCCCTGGGTATTTGAGGGCGAAACCCTGGTGCGATTTAAAGTGTGGGGCGATGCGATCATCAACGGGACGCTGAATATTGCCGCGTTGCTGATTGCCCCGATGATCGCATGGTCGTTGGCGCGCAATAAAAACTTTGGTAACCCGGTTTCAGCGGTGGTCATCGCGCTGTGCAGCTTCATTATTATGATGCCGATGCAGGTCGATTTGGTGCCCGTCGGCGGTAAGGCAACGGTGAGCCTGACGTCGGTGCTGACGTTTGCCAATATCGGCACTACCGGCATCTTCGCCGGCGTCATTATTGGCCTGCTGGCGACGGAGATTTTTATTCGTATCGCCCAGTTTAAGCGACTGGAGATCAACCTTGGGGCCAACGTACCTCCTGCGGTCAGCCAGTCTTTTTCGTCGCTGCTGCCGACAATTCTGACGCTGTCGCTGTTTGCCGTTTTCGCCGCGCTGCTGAAAAACCTGCTGCACACCGATCTTATCCATCTGATTATCACGCTGATTCAGCAGCCGCTCAGGCTTATCAATACCAGCCTGCCGGGCACGCTGTTTATCTACAGCTTCGGCAACTTCTTGTTTACGCTGGGTATTCATCAGGCGGTGGTGAACAGCGTGATTCTGGAACCCTTCCTGCTGATCAACACCAACGAGAATATGCTGGCCTACGCCGCCGGACAGCCGATTCCGCACATCATCAACAATATTTTCGTGCCGACGTTCGGTATGGTTGGCGGCACCGGCAGCACGATTTCGCTGCTGATTGCCATCTTCCTGTTTTCGCGCCAGAAGGCGTCAAAACAGGTCGCGCGTCTGGCGATCACGCCCGGACTGTTCAATATCAACGAGCCGGTGATTTTCGGCCTGCCAATCGTGTTTAATATTCCGCTGATGATTCCGTTCGTGCTGCTGCCCGCCATCGGCATTTTCTTTGCCTGGCTGTGTACGACGCTGGGATTAATGTCCCGCTGCGTGGTGATGATCCCCTGGACCACGCCGCCGGTCTTAAGCGCCTGGCTGGCAACCGCGGGGGACTGGCGAGCCGTGGTGGTTCAGTTGATAATCATCGTCTTTGGTGTATTCTTCTACCTGCCTTTCCTCAAGATTGCAGAGCGAGTGGCCTTAAAAAACAACGGGGTAAATGAATAAATAAGGACGGGCTGTGGCGGCGAAATACCTTACTATCGCGCGGGAAATTAAGAAGCGCATTATCAGCCAGCGGTATCCCGCGAGCGCCCCGTTGCCCGACCAGTTTGCGCTCGCGGCAGAGTTCCAGACCAGCCGTATGACCATTCAGCAGGCGATGCGCCAGCTGATTGTTGAAGGGCTGATTTATACTCGCCAGGGGCAGGGCACCTTCGTGCGCAAGAACTTCCTCCAGCTTTCGCAGTGGGATCTGCCCGGCAGCGACTATTTTGGTGCCACCAAAACCTGGGAACATCTGGGCACGGTCAGCAGCAAGGTTGTGCGCTTCGAGCTGCGCTTCCCGACGGAAAAAGAGCAGAGCTCGCTGCTGATTAACGCCGATGCGCCGGTGTACGACTTCATTCGTTTGCGCCTGCTGAACGGTGAGCCCATGTCGCTGGATGCGACGGTCATGCCCGTCAGCCTGGTGCCCGGCCTGAACAAAAGCCATCTCGAAAGCTCGGTATTTCAGTACGTCGAAACGCTTGGGCTGAAAATTATGGGTTCGTATCGCGTCGTGCGTGCCATCAAGCCCGGCGAGCTGGAGCAGCAGCATTTAGTCTGCGAGGCGGGCGATCCGGTGCTGGAAGTGGAGCAGGTTATCTACCTGGAAGACGGCACGCCGCTGGAGTATGCCCATTGTCATTATCGGTACGATCACGGCGGAATTGTGATTGTGAATAATGGCTGACAGGGCCTACGGGGTTACCGATTTGTAGGCCTGATAAGCGCAGCGCCATCAGGTAATAAAAAAGGCAGGTTTCGCAACCTAATGCTGGTCACTTAAGG
>DKMD01000013.1:168748-180201 GCA_002470465.1 Pluralibacter sp. UBA7423 | reverse complement strand
ACTTTATCGCCCACGCCAATCGCCAGTGCGCCGCCGGAGCCGCCTTCACCGATTACGGTGCAGATTACCGGCACCTTCAGGCGAGACATTTCACGCAGGTTACGTGCGATAGCTTCAGACTGACCGCGCTCTTCCGCGCCCACGCCCGGATACGCACCCGGCGTGTCGATGAAGGTCACGATCGGCATGTTGAAGCGCTCTGCCATTTCCATCAGGCGCAGCGCTTTACGGTAGCCTTCCGGCGCTGGCATGCCGAAGTTACGGCGGATTTTCTCTTTGGTTTCACGGCCTTTCTGATGGCCAATCACCATCACCGGACGCCCATCAAGACGCGCGATACCGCCGACGATAGCTTTGTCATCGGCATAGGCGCGGTCGCCTGCCAGCTCGTCGAATTCATCGAACGCCAGACGCAGATAATCCAGGGTATATGGGCGCTGCGGATGGCGAGCCAGCTGAGCAACCTGCCATGCACCGAGATCGGCGAAGATTTTACGCGTCAGCTCTACGCTTTTTTCACGCAGACGATGCACTTCTTCGTCGATGTTAATATCCAGTTTTTCATCCTGACGGCCAACGGACGTCAGAGAATCGATTTTCGCTTCCAGCTCTGCAATCGGCTGTTCGAAATCAAGGAAATTCAGACTCATAGTATTCCTGTATTAGTCAAACTCCAGTTCCACCTGCTCCGACCCAATGAGGCCACGCAGATCGTTGAGTAAACGATCGCTCGGAGAAACACGCCAGGTCGCGCCAAAGCGCAATCGTGCGCGTGCATCCGCCCTCTGATAGTAGAGATGTACTGGAATGGTCCCCGACCGATGGGGTTCCAGAGACTGACGGAGACGGTTTAAAAGCTGGTCATCAATTTGCCTGTCCGTCAGCGAGATAGCAAGCCCGCGAGCATATTTTTCACGGGCTTCGTCAATATCCATCACTTCGCGGGCCATCATTTTAAGGCCGCCGCTGAAGTCATCAAAGCTGACCTGTCCGCTGACGATAAGTATGCGGTCTTTTTCCAGCAAATGCTGGTATTTATCCAGTGCGTCGGTGAATAACATCACCTCCAGACGCCCGGAACGGTCATCCAGCGTACAGATGCCGATGCGATTGCCGCGTTTGGTGACCATAACCCGCGCGGCAATCACAAGCCCCGCCGCCGTGGTGACTTTACCACGATCGGTCGGATGCATGTCTTTGAGCCTTACGCCCCCGGCGTAACGCTCAATCTCTTTCAGATACTGGGTAATTGGGTGTCCGGTCAGGTAGAGACCCAGCGTTTCCCGCTCCCCTTCCAGAACAATCTGTTCCGGCCATGGCTGACAGCTGGCGTAGGATTGTTCCACCTGTTCCGGCTCTTCCGCCAGCACGCCGAACATATCGACCTGCCCGATGGCTTCGGCTTTTGCATGCTGATCGGCTGCCTTCAGCGCGTCCGGCAACGAGTTCGCCAGCGCCGCACGATGCGGGCCAAGCCTGTCGAACGCGCCGGACATAATCAGCTTTTCCAGCACGCGCTTGTTCAGCTTTTTCGTGTCCACGCGGGCGCAAAGGTCGAAGAGCTCGCGGAAATAGCCGCCTTCGTTTCGCGCTTCGAGAATAGCTTCAATCGGACCTTCGCCAACGCCCTTAATGGCGCCGATGCCGTAGACAATCTCCCCGTCATCGTTGACGTGGAAATGGTACAGGCCAGAGTTAATATCCGGCGGCAGAATCTTCAGCCCCATGCGCCAGCACTCGTCCACCAGGCCGACGACTTTCTCAGTGTTGTCCATATCGGCGGTCATCACCGCAGCCATAAACTCTGCCGGATAGTGCGCCTTCAGCCACAGCGTCTGATACGACACCAGCGCATACGCCGCAGAGTGGGATTTGTTGAAGCCGTAGCCCGCAAATTTTTCGACCAGGTCGAAGATTTTCATCGACAGCTCGCCATCGATGCCGTTCTTAATAGCCCCTTCTTCGAAGGTGCCGCGCTGCTTCGCCATCTCTTCGGGCTTTTTCTTACCCATCGCACGACGCAGCATGTCCGCGCCGCCAAGCGTATAGCCGGAGAGCACCTGAGCAATCTGCATCACCTGTTCCTGGTACAGAATGATGCCGTAGGTCGGCTCCAGCACCGGCTTCAGGCTTTCATGCTGCCACTGCACGTCCGGGTAGGAGATCTCTTCACGGCCGTGCTTACGGTCGATAAAGTTATCCACCATGCCCGACTGTAGCGGCCCCGGGCGGAACAGCGCCACCAGAGCGATCATATCTTCGAAGCAGTCCGGCTGCAGGCGCTTAATCAGATCCTTCATGCCGCGGGATTCAAGCTGGAACACGGCGGTCGTTTCCGAGCGCTGCAGCATGTCGAAGCTTTTCTTGTCGTCGAGCGGGATAGCGGCGATATCAATCGGCTCAAGACCCTGCTTCACCCGACGTGGGTTGATCATCTTCAGCGCCCAGTCGATGATCGTCAGCGTTCGCAGACCGAGGAAGTCAAACTTCACCAGCCCGGCATATTCAACGTCGTTTTTATCGAACTGGGTAACCGGATGATGCCCGGATTCGTCGCAGTAAAGTGGTGCAAAATCGGTAATTTTGGTTGGCGCGATAACCACGCCCCCGGCGTGCTTCCCGGCGTTACGCGTGACGCCTTCAAGCTTACGCGCCATGTCGATCAGCGCTTTAACCTCTTCATCTGCCTCATATATTTCCGGCAGCTGCGGTTCAGCTTCAAAGGCTTTGGCCAGCGTCATGCCCGGATCGGGGGGCACAAGCTTCGAAATGCGGTCAACAAACCCATAAGGATGGCCAAGCACGCGCCCTACGTCACGTATAACCGCTTTTGCGGCCATCGTACCGAAGGTAATTATCTGAGAAACGGCATCGCGCCCGTACATATCGGCGACGTGCTCAATCACCTGGTCACGTTTCTCCATGCAGAAATCGACGTCGAAGTCGGGCATCGAGACACGTTCCGGGTTAAGAAAACGTTCAAAAAGCAGATCAAATTCAAGCGGATCGAGGTCGGTAATCTTCAGCGCATAGGCCACCAGAGAGCCCGCACCGGAACCACGGCCCGGCCCTACCGGCACGCCGTTATCCTTCGACCACTGGATAAATTCCATTACGATCAGGAAGTAGCCCGGGAACCCCATCTGGTTAATAACCTGAAGTTCGATATCCAGACGTTCGTCATATTCCGGGCGCTTCTCCGCGCGAACAGCCGGATCCGGGAATAAGAACTCAAGACGTTCTTCAAGCCCTTCCTTCGATTTCACGACGAGGAAATCTTCGGTGGTCATGTCGCCGGTCGGGAACTGTGGCAGGAAGTATTCGCCAAGGCGCACGGTCACATTACAGCGTTTGGCAATCTCAACGGTATTGGCCAGCGCTTCCGGAATATCCGAGAACAGTTCGCACATTTCGTCTTCGGTGCGCATGTACTGCTGCGAAGAGTAATTGCGCGGACGCTTGGGATCGTCGAGGGTAAAACCATCATGGATGGCGACGCGAATTTCGTGGGCATCGAAGTCACCCGCGTCAATAAAGCGCACGTCGTTGGTCGCGACAACCGGCAGCCCGCGATCTTCGGCAAGCTTCACGGCGGCATGAAGATAGTTTTCTTCATCGGCCCGGCCCGTGCGGATTAATTCGAGGAAATAACGATCCGGAAAATGCTCTTTGTAGAATGCCACACACTGCTCAACCAGCGCGGTGTTTCCGCGCAGCAGCGCTTTCCCGACGTCGCCCATGCGCGCGCCGGAAAGTAAAATCAGACCTTCTTTCTGCTCAACCAGCCACTCACGGTCGATATACGGCCCCTGAGCGCCATAACCACGCTGATATGCCCGTGAAATCAGCAACGTAAGATTCTGATAGCCTTCGTTGTTGGCGGCAAGCACCGTCAGCTGAGTCAGCTCCTCGGCAAACAGATCGCTCTGAACATGGAAATCGGCCCCGATAATCGGCTTCAGGCCCGCACCATGCCCCGCACCGTAGAACTTCACCAGACCGCAAAGGTTGGTGAAATCGGTGATCGCCAGCGCCGGCATGCCGAGCGCGGCCGCCTTTTTCACCAGCGGCCCGGTTTTCGCCAGCCCGTCAATCATGGAGTAGTCGCTATGCACCCGCAGGTGCACGAAACGTGGTTCAGCCATCTTCAGTTCCCGCTTAACTTAATCAGGCAATGCCCAGTGCGCGTTTGACAGGCCCGAAACTGCGCCGGTGGTGTTCGGTGGCACCATGCAGAGCCAGCTTTTCCAGATGAAAAGCCGTTGGATACCCTTTGTGCCGGGCAAAGCCATACTCAGGGAAAGTCTGGTCCAGCGCCGCCATCTCCGCATCGCGGGACACTTTCGCCAGAATGGAGGCCGCGCTAATTTCTGCCACGCGACTGTCGCCTTTGACTACGGCCAACGACGGCACCGGCAACGCCGGGCAGCGATTACCATCGATCAGCACATATTCCGGCGGAATATGCAGGCCAGCCACGGCGCGCTGCATCGCCAGCATTGTGGCGTGCAGAATGTTGAGCTCGTCAATTTCATGCGGCTCGGCACGGCCAAGGCTCCAGCTCAGCGCCTTCTCTTTGATTTCACCGAACAGCGCCAGGCGGCGCTTTTCGCTTAGCTTTTTAGAGTCGTTGAGGCCGACGATCGGCCTTGCCGGATCGAGGATCACCGCCGCGGTGACAACCGCGCCCACTAAAGGACCGCGGCCTACTTCGTCGACACCCGCCACCAGGTAAGTGTGCGGATAAACAAATACGTCGGTCATTGCGCCAGCTCCAGCACCGCTTCTGCTGCCTGCTCATCGGCATTACAGCGAATTTGCTGGTGCAATTCGCGGAAGGTATCGTGCATAGCGTGGCTGGTTTTACCATCCGCGAGCAGCGGAAGCAGTGCCTCAGCGAGGCTTTCCGGCTGACACTCATCCTGCAAAAGTTCTTTCACCAGTTCCCGGCCCGCCAGCAAATTAGGCAGCGAGACGTAATCGGTTTTCACCAGACGTTTCGCCAGCCAGAAGGTAAATGGCTTCATGCGATAGCCCACGACCATCGGGCACTTCGCCAGCATGCATTCGAGCGCCGCCGTGCCGGATGCCAGCAGCGCGGCGTCGCTGGCGATCATCGCCTCACGACCCATACCGTTCAGCATATGCACGTTGAGATCGGGTGCAATCTCCGCTTTGATGCGCTCAAACTGCTCACGGCGTTTGGCGTTAACCAGCGGCACCACAACTTCCAGATCGGGGTAGTGATTGCGCAGAAGCTGCGCCGTTTTCAGGAAATCTGCGCTAAGCATTTCCACTTCCGCGCCCCGGCTGCCCGGCAGTAACGCCAGACAATGCACGTCATGGGCAATGCCGAGCGTATCACGTGCGGCATTTTTATCAGGATCGAGCGGCATCGCATCTGCCATAGTGTGTCCGATAAAGCGGCAGGGCACGTTGAAACGGTCGTAAAACGCTTTTTCGAAAGGCAGAAACGCGAGCACCAGATCGGTGGCTCTGCCGATTTTGAAAACACGTTTTTGTCGCCATGCCCAGACGGACGGGCTGACATAATGGATGGTTTTGATTCCCTGCTTCTTCAGGTTCCCTTCGAGGGTAATGTTGAAATCCGGGGCATCAATACCGACGAACACATCGGGCTTGAGTTCGGTAAAGCGACGGGTCAGATCGGCACGGATATGCAGCAGACGGCGCAGACGACCGAGGACTTCGACAATCCCCATCACCGCCAGCTCTTCCATTTCGTACCAGGCTTCACAGCCTTCAGCCTGCATCAGCGGCCCGGCTACGCCGACGAATCGGGCGTTCGGAACCCGCGCTTTCAGGGCACGAATCAGACCTGCACCAAGAATATCGCCGGAGGTTTCTCCGGCGACCAGGGCAATCGTTAACGGACGTTCAGCCATTAACGAATCAGACCACGCGTAGAGCGTTCGAAGAAGTCAGAGAAGGCTTTCACTTCAGGATGCTGCTCTGCAAGTTCGGCGATTTCCGGTTTGGCTTCTTCCAGCGTTTTACCGCTGCGGTAAAGCAGTTTGTACGCATTGCGAATGGCAATGATTGCTTCTCTGCTGAAACCACGGCGCTTCAGGCCTTCGATGTTGACACCGAAAGGCGTGGCGTGGTTGCCCTGCGCGATAACGTAAGGCGGAACGTCCTGTGCGACGCCGGAGCAGCCGCCAACCATCACGTGTGCACCAATGATGCAGAACTGATGGACAGCCGTCATGCCGCCGACAATCACAAAATCGTCCAGAGACACGTGACCCGCGAGCGTTGCGTTGTTCGCGAGGATGCAGCGGTTGCCCACTGTGCAATCATGCGCGACGTGCGCGTTGATCATCAGCAGGTTATCGCTGCCTACCTTCGTCAATCCACCGCCCTGTGTTGTGCCACGATGAATGGTGACGCTTTCGCGAATGCGGTTGCGATCGCCAATCTCCACACGGGTTGGTTCGCCAGCGTATTTCAGATCCTGGTTAACTTCCCCGATGGAAGCGAACTGATAAATTTCATTGTCGCGACCAATGGTCGTGTGACCATTTACCACCACATGAGACTTCAGTACGGTCCCTTCGCCAATGGTGACGTTCGGACCCACAATACAAAACGGACCAATGTGAGCGTTGGCACCGATAACGGCGCCCTCTTCCACAATGGAGGTTGGATGGATAAAGGCAGTTTTATCAATCACGTATCAGGCCTCCCGGCTACGCGCACACATCATTGTTGCTTCGCAAACCACTTTCCCGTCAACCGATGCCACGCCTTTGAAGCGAGTCAGGCCACGACGGGTTTTCTCGAAAGTCACTTCCATGATCATCTGATCGCCTGGCACGACAGGACGCTTAAAGCGCGCTTCATCGATGCCTGCGAAGTAGTAGAGTTCACCCGGCTCAAGTTTACCGACGCTCTTGAATGCCAGAATACCGGTGGCCTGAGCCATGGCTTCCAGAATCAGCACGCCTGGGAAAATCGGTTTACCCGGGAAATGTCCCTGGAAAAACGGCTCATTTACGGAGACATTTTTAACTGCGCGAAGAAAACGACCTTCTTCAAAATCCAGCACGCGATCGACCAGCAAGAACGGGTAACGGTGCGGCAGAAGTTCCAGAATCTCTTCAATGTGCAGAGTATGAGTGTCAGTAGTCAAAATACTCTTCCTGTCTAAAAATACTTAAAGTGCAATAATAACACGGCCTGCCGGATTCTAAAAAATCAGACAGGCCGGGAAGATGGCGCTTATGATGTAACGTTAGTCTTGCTGACTGTTTTTACGCTCAAGTGCTTTAAGGCGCTTGCTCATGTCATCAATGTTCATCACCAGCGCGGCGGTTTTGCGCCATGCCTTGTTAGGCTGCAGCGGAATGCCGGAGGAGTATACGCCAGGCTCAGTGATCGGACGCATTACCATGCCCATCCCGGTCACCGTCACTTTGTCGCAGATCTCCATGTGGCCGTTGATGACGCTTGCGCCACCAATCATGCAGTAGCGGCCAATTTTCAGGCTGCCTGCCATGATAACCCCGCCCGCAACGGCAGTATTGTCACCGATGACCACGTTGTGCGCAATCTGGCACTGGTTATCAATGATCACGCCGTTACCGATGACGGTGTCATCCAGCGCGCCACGATCGATGGTGGTACAGGCACCGATCTCTACGCGATCGCCGATGATAACGCGACCCAGCTGAGGGATCTTCACCCAGTTGCCGCGATCGTTAGCATAGCCAAAGCCATCCGATCCAATAACGGTACTGGACTGGATCAGGCACTGCTCACCGATCTCAATTTCGTGATAAACCGATACGTTCGCCCACAGGCGTGAACCGGCACCAATTTTGGTGTTCTTACCGACGAAACAGCCCGCGCCAATGCGAACGTTATCACCGAGCACGACCCCGGATTCGATAACTGCATTTGCGCCAATTGAGACGTTTTGTCCAAGCTTTGCCGTCGCATCAACCACCGCGCTGGGCGCGATGTCCTGCGCCGGCTGCGGCGTGGAGTCAAGAATTTGCGCCATACGGGCGTAAGTCAGGTAGGGATTTTTCACTACCAGCGCCGCGCTTTTGGCAAAAGGCAAATCGTCTGCCGTCATCACGACAGCAGAAGCCTGGCATGCGGCCAGGTGTTCACGGTATTTAGGATTCACCATGAACGTGATATGGCCTGTATTAGCGGATTGCATGGACGCAACAGCGGTGATGACGATATCGCCATCACCGTGTAATTCTGCATCCAACTGCTGCGCTAAGTCAGCCAGTCGAATTGAAGGCATTACTTATTTAACCTGTTTCAGCACATCAGCGGTGATGTCTTTCACGTCACTGCTGTTGTAAGCAACGGTATTTGCGTCAACAACCAGATCGATTTTCTGGTCAGCCGCTACGCTCTTCACTGCAGCCTGGATACGAGTCACCAGCTTACCGCGCTCTTCGTTAGAACGACGCGCACGATCCTGCTCAAACTGCTGGGCTTTCTGAGAGAAAGTCTGACGCTGAGCCATGATGTCTTTTTCCATTTTGCTGCGTTCGCTCGCTTTCATGGTAGATCCATCACGCTGCAGACGCTGCATTTTGGCCTGGAGATCGGATTCCTGGCTCTGCAGATCGCTTGCGCGGCCTTTAAACTCACTCTCCAGCTTCGCAGAAACACCGGTTTTCTGTGCAACCTGCTGGAACAGGCTACCCATGTTAACAATTGCAATTGTGTCTGCTGCTTGTGCAGACGCGGCCATTGCTAAACCCAGACCTGCAGCTACTAACCACTTTTTCACAATAAAACTCCTTACCATCCCATGAGTGCCCGAAGGCACCGTTCTTTGCGAAGTCATACAACCACGCGAGTGATCGTCAGATGTCATCGCTACACTGCACTAGCATTCCTTTGCACAAAGCAATTACCAGGTTTTACCAATGTTAAACTGGAATTGTTCTGCTT
Source organism: Pluralibacter sp. UBA7423 (assembly GCA_002470465.1). Taxonomy (GTDB): domain Bacteria; phylum Pseudomonadota; class Gammaproteobacteria; order Enterobacterales; family Enterobacteriaceae; genus Scandinavium. Next base: position 171,258 of record DKMD01000013.1, on the reverse strand, counting down.
TGTCTCCCTCGTACTTTTTAAACGGCTGGGCGTAGGAGAAGACCAACGGCCCCAATGGAGACATCCATTGTAATGCGATACCGGCGGACATACGGATATTGCCCGGGTCGCCGTAATCCGGCACCCCTGCGGCCTGCATCTGCGCGGTGTTTTCCCAGTTAGTATCCCAGACGGTACCGGCATCCCAGAAGACGGAGGTACGGACTGAGTTAGCGTATTTATCACTGATAAACGGCGTTGGCACGATCAGCTCGGCGCTGGCGACGGCCATGGCGTTACCCCCGACTGCATCGTCGGATCGACATACGCCAGTTGAGGTGGTGCCGCAGTTATCCTGGTTCGGGCCGTAATAAACGGCTTTCGGACCGATGTTGTTCGACTGGAAACCACGCACGGTGCTTGAACCACCGGCATAGAAGTTCTCATAGAACGGCAGCTCTTTACCGCCTAAGCCATCGCCATAGCCCCAACGAGTACGTCCCAACAGGACCCACTTGTGATCGTCATCGATCGGGAAGTAGGACGCCGTATCGAGAGTGACTTTATAGAATTCGTTATCGGAACCTGGGATTGTCACTTTACCGTTCAGGTTGACGCGAGAACCGTCCGTCGGGAAGAAGCCACGGTCAAGGTGGTTATATGTCCACCCATAGTTGAACGTGAAGTCATCTGCCGAGAAGTCGTTATCGTTCTTCGTGGTGCTGGCATCCTGACCAATCGAATCCAGATAACGGTTCATCGCCACCTGCGGCTGCATGTTGGACAGGTCGTTATGCACATAACCTAAGCCCGCGCGCAGCGTGTTGTACTCGTTGATTGGGAAGCCCAGCGTACCATCAAGGCCGTAGCTCTTGTTGGTGTACGAGGAAAGGTCCGCATCATCCGCTTTAAAGTCATTGTAGAAGATACGCCCGCCGAGGCTCACTCCATCCACCGTAAAGTACGGGTTGGTCACAGAAAACTCGGAATAGGTCTGATAGTCGTTTTTGGTGCCGTTAATGCCAACCGAGTAGCCTGTACCCAGCCAGTTATCCTGCTGAACGCCGACCTGGAAGCTGACGCCGCTTTCCGTACCGTAGCCCACACCGAAGTTGAAGCTACCGGTGTTACGTTCTTTCACCTTGTAAACCACATCAACCTGATCCGGGCTGCCCGGCACGCGCTGAGTGTCAACATCCACGGTTTCGAAGTAGCCCAGACGGTTCAGGCGATCCTTACCGGAATCGACCAAATCGCTGCCAAGCCACGCGCCTTCCATCTGACGCATTTCGCGACGCAGAACGGCATCTTTAGAAGTGTCGTTGCCTTCAAAGCGAATTTTACGTACGTAGTAGCGGTTACCTGCATCAACGCTGACGTGCAGCTTAACGGTTTTATCCGCATCGTTGATTTCTGGCTGAGACTGTACGCGTGGGTAGGCGTAGCCGTAGCGACCAAGAAGTTTCTTGATGTTATCTTCCATTTTGGTCACTTTGGCGCCGTTATAGAGCTCACCTGGCTCTACTTTGGTCAGGCTTTCGATCTCCGCAGAGTGCCCCGCCAGGTTACCGTTCACCTCAACGCCCGACAGCTTGTACTGATCGCCTTCGGTGATGTTAATGGTGATGTAGATCCCTTTCTTGTCCGGCGTCAGGCTGACCTGAGTGGAGTCGATGTTGAAGCGTGCGTAGCCGCGATCCAGATAGTAGCTGCGCAGGGTTTCAAGGTCACCCGCCAGTTTCTGCTTCTGATATTTACGATCGCCGACCACGTTCCACCACGGCACTTCATCGCGCAGCTGGAAGGTGGAGATCAGTTCATCGGTGCTGAACGCATGGTTACCGACGATGTTAATCTGCTGAATTTTGGCTGAAACACCTTCCTGGAAGACCAGCTTGAGGTCAACGCGGTTACGCGGCAGCGGCGTAACAACGGCCTTAACGCTCGCGCTGTACTTACCGACGCTATAGTAGAAATCTTCCAGGCCTTTTTCGATATCCCCGAGCGTAGTACGGTCGAGAGATTCACCTACGCGGACGCCAGAGGCTTCGAGGTTCTGCTTCAGCATGTCATCTTTCACCGACTTATTACCGGAGAAGGTGATGCTGGCAATCGTTGGGCGCTCTTTGACCTGCACCAGCAACGTATCGCCGTCACGCAGAACACGCACATCCTCGAAGTTGCCTGTGGCAAACAGCGCACGGATGGTGTTACTGATGTCTTCATCAGTCACCGTATCGCCGGGACGAACGGGCATGCTGAGGAGGGCCGCACCAACGGCGACTCGCTGCAAGCCTTCGAAATGAATATCCTTCACTACGAATCCGTCAGCACCGTATACGGTCGCGCTGCCGAAAAGCAGCGACGCTATGAGCAACTTTTTCATCGCCATCGTTATTATGCGTTCTTCCTAACACTCTCGCTTATAGCCGAGAGAAATCATTGAAAAGTGCAAGCCCCATTAACAGCACCAGCAGTATTGAGCCAATGCGATAACTAAAGTCTTGAACTCGCTCGGATACCGGCCCGCC
>DKMD01000013.1:0-168488 GCA_002470465.1 Pluralibacter sp. UBA7423 | reverse complement strand
GGCCCACTGAGGTTGTTCAGTTTTACGTCACCGGTGATCAATTTCCCCAGCATCTGAACCGTTAACTTCATCAACTGCCAGGTTTTATCCGTGGCCTGGATGATGGCGGCAAACGGCCCGTACTGGCGCACTGTTTTATACTCATCGGGCAGCGGGATAATTTTTGGTACAACCCCTGCAAACCCTTCAGCTTTCCCTTTATTACCGGGCTTTGTGTCCGGCGTCAGCGTAACGGACAGAGCGCTGCCCTGTCGATCAACCTCGAGCGCCAGAGGCTTCCCGGGATTGTCGCGCACCAGAGTGACAAATGTCATCCACTGTGCCAGTGGCTGACCATCGACTTTAACGATCCTGTCGCCCGCTTGCAAACCTGCTTTTCGCGCGGCGGAGTCGTTTTGCACTTCAGCCAACACAGGTTCAATCTGCGCCCCACGCGGTCGAATCCCCAGTGACGTAACGGGATCCTCCTTGTCAGGCTCAAAAGCCCAGTGACGCAGATTAAGGATTTTATCCTGACGCTGCTGCGTTCCGAAAGGGGCAACGGTCAGCGTGGTTTGCTCGTCGCCGATTTTGGTCACCAGCGCCAGACGGACTGCATCCCAATCAGGCGTTTCGATACCATCTACGGCTTTAAGTTCCGTACCAGGCGCAATTTGTGCTTCCGCAGCAATCGAATTGGGCGTTATTTCACCAATAACCGGGCGCACGCCGGGAACGCCGATGATAAACACCAGCCAGTAGGTGAAGATAGCAAACAGAAAATTCGCAACCGGACCGGCTGCAATGATGGCGGCCCGCTGGCCGACGGTTTTGTTGTTAAACGCAGAGTGACGCATTTCCGGCGCAACCGGCTCAACGCGTTCATCCAGCATTTTGACGTAGCCGCCCAGAGGAATAAGGGCGATAACGTATTCGGTTCCCTGACGGTCAACGCGGCGCCAGAGCGCTTTCCCAAAACCAATGGAAAAACGCTCCACGCGTACGCCGCAGCGACGAGCAACCCAGAAATGACCAAATTCATGCACGGTGATCAGCACACCCAGTGCAACAATGAATGCCGCCAGATTCCAGAGAATGCTCAGCATAAACCCTTCCGTCAAATCGTCCTGAAGACTAAAAGTAGCAGGCAAGCAAAAACCGGCACCGCCGCCGTAAGGCTGTCGATTCGGTCAAGAATACCGCCATGTCCTGGAATCAAGTTCCCGCTGTCTTTGATACCGGCTTCACGTTTGAACATACTTTCGGTCAAATCACCCAGCACTGAAGCCAGCGCTGCGACCAATGAACATGTCAGCAGCGTGGCTGGTGCAACGTCCAGATCCACACACAGGCCGTAAACCCAGGAAATGACAGCCGCGGTAAACAGGCCACCAATAAAGCCTTGCCAGGTTTTACCTGGGGAGACTTTAGGGGCCAGTTTATGCTTACCAAACAGCTTGCCAAACATGTAAGCGCCGGAATCAGCGCCCCAAACCAGAATCATGATGTACAGCAACCAGACGGCTCCGCTGTAGTGATTCTCATCATAATGCCAGGCACGCAGCGCCAGCATTCCCCAGAAAAAAGGGATAATCGTTAGCAGACCGAACAGCAAACGTAACGCTTTAGAGTTTCGCCAAATCGCAGCGGAACCCGGATAAAATAGCACCAGCAGCAAGGCCGCAACCCACCATCCCATTGACGCCCAAAGGGCTCCTTCAACCAACGGCTGATGGACGTTATGATGATATTCCGGTAGCCAAAAGAGCATCGCGGCAAGTATTAACCCGCAAAGCACCGCCAGCCATACTCGCTGAGAGCGAGTTTTAAAACCGCTTAATTGACCCCATTCCCACGCCGCCAGCATACACACCACCAGCGTGACAATCGCGAAGGCGACAGGCGGCAGCAAAAACAGCGCCGCGATTACAACGGGTATTAAAACGAAAGCAGAGATCAGGCGATACTTCAGCAAGAGCTACCCCCATCAGGCTTTGTCGCCACCAGGCTCGGTGCCGCCGAAACGACGCTCTCGATTGGCAAAGGCATGCAGCGCACCTTCAAAGTCTTGTTCATCGAAATCAGGCCAAAGAACATCTGTAAAGTAAAGTTCGGCGTAGGCAATTTGCCAAAGCAAAAAGTTACTAATGCGATGCTCTCCCCCTGTCCTAATTACCAAATCTACGGGAGCCAGTTCATGCATACAGATTTGCTGCCCCAGCAAATCTTCGGTTATCTCTTCCGGACGCAGTTGCCCTTCCTGAACCTGTGCAGCCAGATGCTGAACTCCCTGGATGATATCCCAGCGTCCGCCGTAGTTCGCAGCAATGTTGAGCGTCAGGCCGGTATTATTCCCGGTCAACGCCTCTGCCTTACGGATACGCTCCTGTAATCGGGCGTTAAAGCGGCGGGTATCACCAATGATGCGCAAGCGAACGTTATGTTTGTGCAGGCTTTTGACTTCGCTATCCAGCGCCCAGACAAACAGCTCCATCAGCGCGCTGACTTCCTGCTCGGGGCGGTTCCAGTTTTCACTGCTGAAAGCGTAAAGGGTTAACGCCTTAATCCCGTTATTAGCTGCAAATGAGACGGCCCGGCGTACTGATTTCGCCCCCGCTTTATGACCGAAGGCGCGGATTTTTCCCTGTCTTTTCGCCCAGCGACCATTGCCGTCCATAATGATGGCCACATGCTGGCAGCCGTGGGCAGGCAGATTTTCGCTGATTGGTTGGTTAGCAGACAACATAACGCGTTATTAGTCCATGCAAAGGAATTAGCGGTACCGGAATACAGACGCTTAGCGCAAAAAAAGCCGTGCAAATCCACGGCTCACCTGAGAACGCTTTGTCGTTACGGCGTTATCAAGTGGCGCAGACTATAACACTGAAGCCCAGCGCTAACAAATGAAGCCGCATTCGTTGGGCGGATAATCATCAGCTTGCGAGACGCGTCACCTGTTGGCTTGCAACGCTTCTGGCGTGAGCATCCACGCTCATGACCTCCTCAACGCTGGCAGGTTCCTGCAGATCCAGCGCGGAGAGCACAGCCAAATTGACGGCCGCAATATCCGTGAAGCGGATCTTCGACGTCAGAAACGCATCAACGCTCACTTCATTGGCGGCATTCAGCGCTGTCGTTGCCGCTTGTCCGCGATCGAAAGCGTCCATCGCCAGCTTCAGGCACGGATAGCGCTGATAATCCGGCGCGGCAAAGGAGAGCTCGCTTAGCGCATAAAAATCCAGAGGCTTCACGCCGGAGGCCACGCGATTCGGCCAGGCCATGGTGTGCGCGATCGGCGTGCGCATATCAGGCTCACCAAGCTGCGCCAGCACGCTACCATCACGGTAGCGCACCATCGAATGGATCACGGACTGAGGATGGATAATGACTTCCATCTGGCTTGCCGAAGCGTTAAACAACCAACGCGCTTCAATGTATTCCAGACCTTTGTTCATCATGGTGGCGGAGTCGACGGAAATTTTACGTCCCATCGACCAGTTCGGATGGCGGCAAGCCTGATCCGGCGTCATAGCACGCAGATCGGACAGCGGCGTCTCGCGGAACGGGCCACCAGACCCGGTTAGCAGAATCGACAATACACCGTTCTGCTCCAGGGAAGCGTACCCCAGCTGATTTTGAATTGTTTCCGGTAAACTCTGAAAAATCGCGTTATGTTCGCTGTCCACCGGCAACAGTCTCGCCCCGCTCTCTTTTACCGCGTCCATAAACAGACGACCGCAGGTGACCAGCGACTCCTTGTTCGCCAGAAGGATAGTTTTTCCGGCCCGGATAGCGGCAAGCGTCGGCATCAGCCCGGCCGCCCCGACAATCGCTGCCATGACATGGTCAACATCATCCAGCGCCGCAACATCGCAGGCGGCCTGCTGTCCATTCAGCACTTCCGTTTGGCTACCATGCTCACGTAACGCCACAACCAGCGCGGCTGCGCTTTGTGCATCGTCCATCACGGCATACTGCGGAGAGAATTCCAGGCACTGCTCGACCATACGCTCGACGTTTTTACCCGCCACCAGAGCAGTAACGCTGAAAAGGTCGCGATTGTTACGCACCACGTCAAGCGTGCTGCAGCCAATAGAGCCCGTGGAACCCAGAATGGTTAAATGCTTCATGAAAAACCCGAAGAGAGAGGAACTAAAAAGCAAAACGCCGCCAGCAAAACCCGAAGGTTTCCTGAACGGCGTTCATCAGATTACGTCAGAAATCAGAACTGCATCAGTTCTGCTTCTTTCTCTGCCAGCGCCGCGTCCACTTTCTTGATCGCAGCGTCAGTCAGTTTCTGCACATCGTCCTGAGAACGACGGTCATCATCTTCGCTAATCTCTTTTTCTTTCAGCAGAGCTTTCACTTTGTCGTTCGCATCACGGCGTACGTTACGCACGGAAACACGAGCCTGCTCAGCTTCACCACGAACGATCTTCGTCAGATCTTTACGACGTTCTTCCGTCAGCGGAGGCAGCGGAACACGGATATCTGAACCCGCAGAGCTTGGGTTCAGGCCGAGATCGGAAGCCATGATCGCTTTCTCAACGGCCGGGCCCAGAGAGCGGTCAAACACGTTGATTTTCAGCGTACGGGAATCTTCTACGGTCACGCTTGCCAGCTGGCGCAGAGGAGTAGCCGCACCGTAGTATTCTACTACGATGCCGTCCAGCAGGCTTGGAGAAGCACGGCCGGTACGGATCTTGCTGATCTGGTTTTTGAATGACTCTACGCATTTTTCCATGCGTACTTCGGCATCTTTTCTGATATCGCTAATCACGTTACGAATCCTTGAAATCTTGTCTCAGGCTGACCATACAGCGCGCCCACGGTTTGCGAGTGTGCTAAGTATAGCCCGTATAAAACTTGCCGCCGCAAAGGGCCGCCCGGTAAGCGTCGCAAAAATAAAGCGGAATCTTACCCTGATTTGTGGCTGACGGAAATTATTCCGTAATTAAAGTACCTTCTTTCTCACCCATGACGACGCGACGCAGCGCGCCCGCTTTGTTCATGTTAAAGACACGAATCGGCAACTTGTGGTCACGAGCCAGCGTGAACGCGGCCAGATCCATCACTTTCAGCTCTTTATCCAGCACTTCTGCGTAGGTCAGCTGATCGTACATGGTCGCGGAAGGATCTTTTGCCGGATCGGCGGTAAATACGCCATCAACTTTGGTGGCTTTCAGCACCACGTCGGCTTCAATTTCGATCCCACGCAGGCAGGCTGCGGAGTCGGTGGTGAAGAACGGGTTACCGGTACCGGCGGAGAGAATCACCACACGGTTGTTGCGCAGCAGGCTGATAGCTTCGGCCCAGCTGTAGTTATCACACACGCCATTCAGCGGAATGGCGGACATCAGGCGGGCGTTCACATAGGCGCGGTGGAGTGCATCACGCATAGCCAGGCCGTTCATGACCGTCGCCAGCATGCCCATGTGGTCGCCCACAACGCGGTTCATACCCGCTTTTGCCAGACCCGCACCACGGAAAAGGTTACCGCCACCAATCACCACACCGACCTGGATCCCCAGTTCGACCAGCTCTTTAATTTCCTGCGCCATACGATCGAGAATGCTGGCATCGATACCGAAGCCTTCAGTTCCCTGCAGTGCTTCGCCACTGAGCTTAAGCAGAATGCGTTTGTAGACGGGTTTTGCATTGGTAGCCATATTTCTTTCCTGGGACTGTCAACGTTTGAGAAGGGTTATATCTGGCGACAAGAGTATGTCGCTCATCAGTGCAAGCCTATAGGAGCCTGGCTGATTTTCACTTGATGGGGCTCAAAAAGAAGCCGCCCTCAGGCGGCTCCTTTAAGAAAATTAAGACTGCTTGGACATCGCAGCAACTTCTGCTGCAAAGTCAGTCTCAACTTTCTCAATACCTTCGCCCACTTCGAAGCGGATGAAGTTAGTTACGGTCGCGTTATGCTCTTTCAGGAACTGACCCACGGTTTTGCTTGGATCCATAACGAAAGGCTGGCCGGTCAGAGAAACTTCGCCGGTGAATTTCTTCATGCGGCCTTCAACCATTTTCTCTGCGATTTCTTTTGGCTTGCCAGACTGCATGGCGATGTCCAGCTGAACCTGGTACTCTTTCTCTACCACGTCAGCAGACACGTCTTCTGGGTTCACGAACTCAGGCTTGCTTGCAGCAACGTGCATTGCAACGTGCTTAACCAGCTCTTCGTCAGCGCCTTTAGCGGCAACCAGAACACCGATGCGAGCACCGTGCAGGTAGCTACCCAGAACGTCGCCTTCCAGTGCAGCAACGCGACGGATGTTGATGTTCTCACCGATTTTAGCAACCAGAGCAACACGCTCTTCTTCGAACTGCGCTTTCAGAACCTCAACGTCAGTGATTTTGCCAGCAACCGCTGCGTCCAGAACTTTGTTTGCGAAAGCCTGGAAACCGCCGTCTTTAGCAACGAAGTCAGTCTGGCAGTTAACTTCCAGAATGATACCGTAGTTGCCGTTGATCTTAGTGATGATCACGCCGTCAGCAGCCACGTTGCCTGCTTTCTTAGCCGCTTTGATCGCACCAGATTTACGCATGTTTTCGATTGCCAGCTCGATGTCGCCGTTCGCTTCGGTCAGCGCTTTTTTGCAATCCATCATGCCTGCGCCAGTACGTTCGCGCAGCTCTTTTACCAGGGAGGCGGTAATTTCAGCCATTCTAAAATCCTCGGGAAATGGTGACCGCCCGGCGTTCAGCCAAACGGTCTAAAAGTGAAAAAGGGGCCGCTAAGAGGGCCCCTATCCATACTCGGTACTAATAAGGGCTAAACCTTATTATTCAGCTTCTACGAAGCTTTCTTCCGCCTGAGAAGCCAGATCCTGAGAACGGCCTTCACGAACGGTCTGAGCAACGGCATTCAGGTACAGGTTAACTGCACGGATTGCATCGTCGTTACCAGGGATAACGAAGTCAACGCCGTCTGGATCAGAGTTGGTATCAACGATAGCAAATACCGGGATACCCAGGTTGTTTGCTTCTTTGATAGCGATGTGCTCGTGGTCTGCATCGATAACAAACAGTGCGTCCGGCAGGCCGCCCATGTCTTTGATACCGCCGAGGCTGTTTTCCAGCTTGCCCAGTTCACGAGTACGCATCAGCGCTTCTTTCTTGGTCAGCTTGTCGAAGGTGCCGTCCTGAGACTGAGTTTCCAGGTCTTTCAGACGTTTGATAGACTGACGAACGGTTTTCCAGTTAGTCAGCATACCGCCCAACCAGCGATGGTTCACGAAGAACTGGTCGCAGTTGTTAGCAGCTTCTTTTACCGCTTCGCTTGCAGCACGTTTAGTACCAACGAAAAGGATTTTACCTTTGCGAGAAGAGATCTTGTTCAGTTCAGCCAGAGCTTCGTTGAACATTGGTACAGTTTTCTCAAGGTTGATGATGTGAACTTTGTTACGCGCGCCGAAGATGAAAGGCTTCATTTTCGGGTTCCAGTAACGGGTCTGGTGACCAAAGTGAACACCAGCCTTGAGCATGTCGCGCATGGAAACAGTTGCCATGTTTAAAACCTCTATATAGAAAGTTGGGGTTATGCCTCCACGTACCCCATACAACCGACCCCGAAGGGCACCCCGGCGTATGTGCCGATACGTGTGTGTTATTACACAAAGTGAGATTAGTCGCTGCCAGACCGTTTCTGTGTATAGCAAACGGAATGGAAGTTCGGCGCGCTTTATACCATAAATCGAGCGTGGAAACCAATAAATGTTGGCGCTGAGTGCTGTTAATGATTCTCAATTTGGCACGAGGTGCGGCGGGCTGTTACCATTGACGGCACTTACACTAGTATTGCCGATAAATCGGCCCTGATGGACAGAATTCATGGCTATCTCTATTAAGACCCCCGAAGAAATTGAAAAAATGCGCGTGGCGGGCCGTCTGGCCGCTGAAGTGCTGGAAATGATCGAGCCCTTTATCAAACCCGGCGTCAGCACCGGCGAACTGGACCGCATTTGCAACGACTACATCGTTAACGAGCAGCACGCGGTTTCCGCCTGCCTCGGCTATCACGGTTTTCCGAAATCCGTCTGCATCTCTATTAATGAAGTGGTGTGCCACGGTATTCCGGACGACGAAAAGCTGCTGAAAGATGGCGATATCGTCAACATCGACGTTACGGTCATTAAAGACGAATATCACGGCGATACTTCGAAGATGTTTATCGTCGGTAAACCAACTATCCTCGGCGAGCGTCTGTGCCGCGTCACGCAGGAAAGCCTTTATCTGGCGCTGAAGATGGTAAAACCAGGCATTCGCCTGCGCACTCTCGGCGCGGCGATTCAGAAATTTGCTGAAGCAGAAGGCTTCTCCGTGGTGCGCGAATATTGTGGTCACGGCATAGGCCGCGTGTTCCATGAAGAGCCGCAGGTGCTGCACTATGATGCCGACGACGGCGGCGTGGTGCTGCAAAAAGGCATGACCTTCACCATCGAGCCGATGGTGAACTCTGGCGATTACCGCATTCGCACCATGAAAGACGGCTGGACGGTGAAAACCAAGGACCGGAGCTTGTCTGCGCAGTACGAGCATACTATTGTGGTGACAGACAACGGCTGCGAAATACTGACGTTACGCAAGGATGACACCATCCCGGCGATAATCTCGCACAACGAATGATGAAAAGCCGGCGCAAGCCGGTTTTTTTATGGGTAATTGTTTTTTCTTATGGGTGGCGCAATGAGCAATTCCTTACCTGACACAACCTTACCTGTTCTGCCAGGCCAGCCGGAAAACCCGGCCACCTGGGCCGAGTCGGCGCTGGATTGCGCCAGTATCAAAGCGCGCCTCGACGCATTCCAGCGCTGGCTGGGTAAAGCCTTCGACAACGGCACATCAGCCGAACAGCTGATGACCGCCCGGACAGAATTTATCGATCAGATGCTCCAGCGCCTGTGGCTGCATTACGGTTTTGGTGATGCCGAGGATACGGCGCTGGTCGCCGTTGGCGGTTACGGTCGCGGTGAGCTGCACCCACTCTCTGACATCGACCTGCTGATCCTCAGCCGCAAAAAGCTGCCCGACGACCTGGCGCAGAAGATTGGCGAACTGCTGACGCTGCTATGGGATCTGAAACTGGAAGTCGGCCACAGCGTGCGAACCCTGGAAGAGTGCCTGCTCGAAGGTTTGTCTGACCTGACCGTCGCCACCAACCTGATTGAATCCCGCCTGCTGATTGGCGACGTCGCCCTGTTTCTGGAACTGCAAAAACATATCTTCAGCGAAGGCTTCTGGCCATCCGAGAAGTTCTTTGCCGCCAAAGTGGAAGAGCAGAACGAGCGCCACCAGCGCTACCACGGAACCAGCTACAATCTCGAGCCGGATATCAAAAGCAGCCCCGGCGGCCTGCGCGATATCCACACGCTGCAATGGGTGGCGCGCCGCCACTTCGGCGCCACGTCTCTGGATGAAATGGTCGGCTTTGGTTTCCTCACTGAAGCAGAACGTAATGAGCTTAACGAGTGTCTGCACCTGCTGTGGCGTATTCGTTTTGCGCTGCATCTGGAAATAAACCGCTACGACAACCGCCTGCTCTTTGACCGTCAGTTAAACGTTGCCCAGCGCCTGAACTACAGCGGGGAAGGAAACGAGCCCGTTGAGCAGATGATGAAAGACTTCTATCGCGTCACCCGTCGGGTCAGCGAGCTTAATCAAATGCTGCTTCAGCTCTTTGACGAAGCGATTCTTGCCCTCACCGCCGATGAAAAACCACGTCCGATTGACGACGATTTTCAGCTGCGAGGCACGCTTATCGATCTGCGTGACGACAGCCTGTTTATGCGTGAACCGCAGGCTATCCTGCGCATGTTCCATATCATGGTGCGTAACAGCAGCATTACCGGTATCTATTCGACCACGCTGCGCCATCTGCGCCATGCCCGCCGTCACCTGAGCCAGCCGCTGTGCTATATCCCGGAAGCGCGTGAACTGTTTCTGAGCATGCTTCGCCACCAGGGCGCGGTCAGCCGTGGGCTGCTGCCGATGCACCGCCACAGCGTGCTGTGGGCCTATATGCCGCAGTGGTCGCACATTGTCGGCCAGATGCAGTTCGACCTGTTTCATGCTTATACCGTCGACGAGCATACGATTCGCGTGCTGCTAAAACTGGAAAGCTTTGCCAAAGAGGAAACCCGTTCCCGCCATCCGCTTTGCGTGGAGCTGTGGCCGCGCCTGAATCACCCGGAGCTGATCCTGATTGCCGCCCTCTTCCACGATATCGCCAAAGGCCGCGGCGGCGATCATTCGATTCTTGGCGCACAGGACGTACTGAAATTCGCCGAGCTGCACGGGCTGAATTCCCGCGAAACGCAGCTGGTCGCCTGGCTGGTGCGCCATCATCTGCTGATGTCCGTAACGGCCCAGCGCCGTGATATTCAGGATCCGGAAGTGATCAAGCAGTTTGCCGAAGAGGTGCAAACGGAAAACCGCCTGCGCTATCTGGTCTGCCTCACCGTAGCCGATATCTGCGCCACCAACGAAACCCTGTGGAACAGCTGGAAGCAAAGCCTGCTGCGCGAACTCTACTTCGCCACCGAAAAGCAGCTGCGCCGCGGCATGCAAAGCACGCCGGATATGCGCGAGCGGGTACGTCACCACCAATTGCAGGCGCTGGCCCTGCTGCGCATGGACAATATCGACGAAGAAGCATTGCATCAGATCTGGTCGCGCTGCCGGGCGAACTACTTCGTGCGCCACACGCCAAACCAGCTGGCGTGGCATGCCCGGCACCTGCTGAAGCATGACTTGACGAAGCCAATGATCCTGCTGAGCCCGCAGGCCACGCGCGGCGGTACGGAAATTTTCATCTGGAGTCCTGACAGGCCTTACCTGTTCGCCGCCGTCTGCGCAGAGCTCGACCGCCGCAACCTCAGCGTCCACGACGCACAAATCTTCACCACCCGCGACGGTATGGCGATGGATACCTTTATTGTGCTCGAGCCAGACGGCAGCCCGCTTTCCCCCGACAGGCACGAAGCGATTCGTCAGGGCCTGGAGCAGGCAATTACTATGCGTAGCTGGCAACCACCAGCCCCTCGTCGCCAGCCGGCAAAACTTCGCCATTTTACCGTCGACACCGAGGTCAATTTCCTGCCAACCCATACCGACAGGAAATCATTCCTCGAACTGATTGCGCTCGATCAGCCAGGTCTCCTGGCGCGCGTCGGCCAGGTCTTCGCCGATCTCGGAATTTCACTCCACGGGGCGAGAATTACGACAATTGGTGAACGAGTAGAAGATTTATTTATAATCGCGACAGCGGACCGGCGTGCCCTTAATAATGAGCTGCAGCTGGAAGTGCAACAGCGGTTGACAGAGGCCCTCAATCCAAACGATAAAGGGTAGTGTGTTTTTTTTAATGGAAAGAGTTTAACAATGCAGCAGTTACAGAACGTTATTGAGACCGCTTTTGAGCGCCGCGCCGACATCACGCCGGCGAATGTAGATACCGTGACCCGTGAAGCGGTTAACCAGGTGATTTCCCTGCTGGATTCCGGCGCACTGCGCGTCGCGGAGAAGATTGACGGTCAGTGGGTAACGCATCAGTGGCTGAAGAAAGCGGTTCTGCTCTCTTTCCGTATTAACGATAACCAGGTCATTGACGGCGCGGAAAGCCGCTACTTCGATAAAGTCCCGATGAAATTCGCCGACTACGACGAAGCACGTTTCCAGAAAGAAGGTTTCCGCGTAGTGCCACCTGCGGCGGTACGCCAGGGCGCATTCATCGCACGTAACACCGTGCTGATGCCATCCTACGTGAACATCGGTGCCTACGTTGACGAAGGTTCAATGGTAGACACCTGGGCAACCGTCGGTTCCTGTGCGCAGATCGGTAAAAACGTTCACCTGTCCGGCGGCGTCGGCATCGGCGGCGTGCTTGAGCCGCTGCAGGCTAACCCGACCATCATCGAAGACAACTGCTTCATCGGCGCACGCTCCGAAGTGGTTGAGGGCGTGATTGTTGAAGAAGGCTCCGTCATCTCCATGGGCGTATACATCGGTCAGAGCACCAAAATTTACGATCGCGAAACCGGCGAAGTCTTCTACGGTCGCGTACCAGCGGGCTCCGTTGTCGTTTCCGGCAACCTGCCGTCAAAAGATGGCAAATACAGCCTCTACTGTGCGGTTATCGTGAAGAAAGTGGACGCGAAAACGCGCGGTAAAGTGGGCATCAACGAGCTGCTGCGCACCATCGACTAAACGAGTCGTTCAAAAAGCGGGGGCAACCCCGCTTTTTTTATATCTGCCGCTGGCGAAAATAGATTTTTTCGTTAATTATTCAAAGGTTATGTTTAATTCAAGGATACCGCTATGTACGACAATCTGAAAAGTTTGGGCATTACCAATCCTGATGAAATCGATCGTTACAGCCTCCGGCAGGAAGCCAATAACGATATCCTGAAAATCTATTTTCATAAGGATAAAGGTGAGTTTTTCGCAAAAAGCGTGAAGTTCAAATATCCGCGCCAGCGTAAAACCGTTGTTGCCGATGGCGTAGGCCAGGGTTACAAAGAGGTTCAGGAGATCAGCCCGAATCTGCGCTATGTGATTGATGAGCTGGATCAGCTGTGCAAACGCGATCGCACGGAAGTGGATCTGAAGCGCAAGATCCTTGACGACCTGCGCCATCTGGAAAGCGTGGTGGCGAATAAGATCAGCGAAATTGAATCCGATCTCGAAAAACTGACCCGAAATAAATAAGTGCGGCCTGATATGCCTGATGGCGCTTCGCTTATCAGGCCTACAAAATCCGCTGACTGTAGGCCGGGCAAGCGCCAGCACCGCCCGGCATTTTTTTAACGCTGTTCATCCAGCTGTAAAGCCACATACAGCAACAGCCGGTCGTCAAAACGCCCTAAATCTAATCCCGTCAGCTCAGAAATACGGTTCAGCCGGTATTCCAGCGTATTACGATGAATAAACAGCGCCTTAGACGTTGCCAGCGGCTGCACGTTATGACGAAACCAGGCGGCAAGCGTGCGTCTCAGCAATCCGTTGTTATCCATTGCTTTTAGTTTCACCAGAGGTCGTGCCAGTTCATTGGCCTGCCAGCCACCGCGCAGGCTGTCGAGCAGCACGGGCAGCATCAGATCCTGATAGAAGTAGCTGCGGCTTTCCGGCATACGCTGCTTGCCAACCATAAGGGTCGTGCGCGCAGTACGGTACGACCGTGCAATGCTGCCCTCGCCGGTAAAAAAGTTGCCCAGCGCGACGCGAAACCGCAGCTGGCCGTTCTCTTTCATCCGCGCAATCAGCTGTTCGACACGCTTGCGGTGATCTTCCGCATCCCAGCGACCAAAGCTGTTAAGCGCGGGTTTCAGCACCACCATTTCCGTTAACGACACAATGGCGACCAGGTTATTCCTCTCCGGTACGGTCAGCGCAGTTTGCAGCTGCTGTAATTCTGCCATCGCGCTATCCACACCGAGCTGGCCGCTGTCGACCTCCACCACCGCAACCACGCGTGGCTGGTTAAGATCGATTCCCAGGCGCTGCGCCCATTCGGTCAGCGCGGGCGTCTGCTCTTCAGCCTGTATCAGGTTCATCACCAGCTCTTCACGCAGGCGCGTATCCTGCGCCAGCAGATGCATCAGCCGCGACTGTTCCAGCATCATTTCAGCCGTCATACACACCAGCTCACCGTATTTCCGCAGCTGGGCCGGTTCTCCCGTCAGGCCAATCACGCCAACAATTTCCCCTTCCAGGCGCAGCGGCAGGTTGATCCCCTGGCGAACACCGTGAAGGTGACGCGCTACGGCGTCGTCAATATCCACAACGCGACCCTGAGAAAGCACCAGCAGCGCACCTTCGTGCAATTCACCAATGCGTTCACGATCGCCGCTGCCGATAATCCGCCCACGTGCGTCCATGACGTTAATATTGGTATCAATAATGCGCATGGTGCGCGCCACGATATCCTGCGCCATTTTGGTATCAAGATGCCAGCCAGCCATAACAAACCCTCCCGTCAGCAGGAGAACAGCATAGAGAAGCGCCTCAGCGCCTGCATTGTGCAAATGCCCAAACCGCGGAGAGGAAGTATGGAGATGTGGGAAAGTTCACAGAAAAGCAGAAGGGAAAGCAAAGCGCCCTTCTCCGGCTGGAGAAGGGCGTTGAGGATTACTGCATCAACAGATAGATAGTGCTGTCACCGCGCTGAATGTTCAGCGCCAGGACGGACGGCTTGCTGTCGAAGAGCTTACGCAGGTCAGCAATGTTTTTTACAGCCTGCTGGTTAGCGCCGATAATCACATCGCCTTTTTTCAGACCAATTTGCGCTGCCTGTGAGCCCGCTTTCACGTTGCTCACCACCACGCCTTTATCATTGCCTTTATTGCTCATCTCGGCGCCATCAATGCCGCTGAAGATAGTGTTGGAATCCACCTGAGTCTGGCTGCTCTGCTGCAGCTCGAGGCTCACGTTCACCGGCTTGCCGTCGCGCACCAGGCCGAGCTCGATTTTGCTGCCCACAGGCATGGTGCCAACCTGAGCACGCAGCGCCGAGAAGCTGCTGATAGGCTTGCCGTTCAGCGAGGTGATCACATCGCCAGCTTTAATTCCCGCTTTCGCCGCAGAAGAATTTGGCAGCACCTGGCTTACGAAAGCACCACGCTGTGCGTCGACTTTCATCGCTTTCGCGAGGTCAGAGCTCAGCTCGGTGCCCATAATGCCCAGCTCACCGCGCTTAACCTGGCCATATTTCACCATCTGGCCAGTCAGGCTTTGCACCATGTTACTTGGAATAGCGAAGCCGATACCGATGTTGCCACCGTCAGGTGCCAGAATCGCGGTGTTAATCCCGATCAGCTCACCGTTAAGGTTCACCAGCGCGCCGCCGGAGTTCCCGCGGTTGATTGCCGCATCGGTCTGGATAAAGTTTTCATAGTTTTCGACGTTCAGGCCACTACGACCCAGCGCCGAAACGATACCGGAAGTCACGGTTTCGCCCAGGCCAAACGGGTTACCGATAGCCACGGTGTAATCCCCTACGCGCAGCGCGTCGGAGTCAGCGATTTTAATGGCGGTCAGGTTTTTCGGATCCTGAATCTGAATCAGAGCAATATCGGAACGCGGATCTTTGCCGACCACTTTCGCATCAAACTTACGGCCGTCGCTCAGAGACACCTTGATGGTGTTGGCGTTATCCACCACGTGGTTATTGGTGACCACGTAGCCCTTCGCGGCATCAATAATAACGCCGGAACCCAACGCCATGAATTTTTCCTGCTGGCTGCCGCCGTTACCACCAGGACCACCCTGCCCGCCCTGACAGAACGGTGAGTTCTGGAACGGGGAACCGTCCTGGCAGAACGGTGAATTATCCCCGAAGAACTGCTGGAAGTTGCGCCCCATGCGCGGGGTGTTCACCGTGGTGCTACCCTCCACATTGATGCTCACAACGGAAGGCATCACTTTTTCCAGCATCGGCGCCAGACTCGGCATCGGCTGGGCGGCGGTTGCCGCGGACGATGTTTCCGCAGCCGATGCGGACAGCGGGGACAGGGCCAGACCTAAACTCAGCGCCAGAGCACTCATTGCTAATGTGGTTTTTTTCATGTCTCGTCATCTCAAATGTCAGATAAAGCAAAAGTTGCTGTGTACGTGACTGTCAGAGTCAATTTATTACGCGAAGTTCCGGATTTAAGTCTCTGGAAAAAGTAAAAAATTATTGTCCGTCTTTACAAAACTCAGCGCATTATTCCACAGCCATCAGTCGGCGATATTCATCCCATGCATAGAGGTCCGTCATGCCGCTGATATAATCCTGGATCAGGCGACAGCGGTAATAGTACTCCATGAGTGGATACCCAGCGGCATCGCATGGGATTTTATTCACCGCTTCAACATAGGCCAGCCGGTGTCGTGTTGAGAGCTTCTGGAACAAACGGCTTTCAATAGGCAAATGGCGAAGCCGCTCTTTTTCCACCAGCTCATTGAAATCCGCGAGAGATAATTTTAGCAGCGGCTGGTAGATCTCCAGCAGCCCGCTGATAACGCGGTATCCCTGCAGTTCCAACTGCTCAACGTCCGGATGACTGAACACCTGTTTAATGGCGACATTTTTATATAATTCAAGTAGCTGGCTAAAGTCGCTGTCATCTTCCAGCAGCGCATGATTGAAATCCCCGGCAAATATCTGCGGCAGATTATCGATAAATCGCTGCGCCGCAAATGGCACCAGCTTATTCAGCGTATTGACCCGCAAATACATAAAGAACTGATCTTCAGTGCTACGGCTCAGCGTATTAGAGCGAGATTTCTCCCAGGCGTTTTCGACAACCTGAGAGAACAAGGAACCTTTTTCGTGGGCACCCCATGCGTCATATAAATGCTGATAGAGTTGCTCCACGCTGAAGATGCGTTTTTCCACGGCATCTTCAAGATCGGCCACGCAATAAGAAATATCGTCGGCAGCTTCCATAATCCACGTCAATGGAAAGCGGCTGTAAGGGGCCAAATCAAGTTCTTTACGTAATCTTGAAATATAGGCTTCTTCGGCGAAATAGTAGCCAGGTTTCTTCATTAAATAACTGTGGCTTTCCGGCGGATTTCCCCGCCACCAGGCAGGACGAGTGTACTTCAGAATACAGCCCACCTGTGACCAGGTGAGGTTCATGCGCATCAGGGTATGCACCAGGCGAATGCCCTGGGCGTTACCCTCAAACTGGCACAAATCCTGGCGCACGCGGCGACGTAATTCATTCAGCGTATCTTCGCCGTCACGCAGGCGCAGCGAATCGATCAGACAACGATCCTCACTTAGCGGCTGGCTGGCCGCATCGCCGGGCCACAGCAGCTTGCGAAACCAGTCGTTGATCGCCGCTTCGCCAAAATGTCCGAACGGCGGATTGCCGATATCGTGCATCAGGCAGGCCATCTCAACGATGCTTTCAAACGGCCCGGTGAGTTCATCAAGACCGTAGACTTCCAGCAGCTTGCGCTCCTTCAGTCGGCTCAGCACTTCTTTGGCGATATAGCGCCCGACCTGCTGTACTTCCAGAGAGTGCGTCAGCCGCGTACGCACCGCAGCGTTGCGCTCCAGCGGGAAGACCTGCGTTTTCTGCTGCAGGCGGCGAATAGCCGGAGAATTGATAATTCGCCCGCGATCGCTTTCAAAAATGCGCAGGATTTCATGCTCCGTCGCCGCGCCCTGTGGCGAACGGTAACGTCGGTGCCAGTTTATCTTTGTGCGAAAATCAATTGTGGCCATAGCCTCTCCCGGTCCGGAAATGCGTGCTCCATGATAAACTATGCCTTTAAACCCAAAACATCGCGAGTAAATCTATGAAAATCGGCATTATTGGTGCAATGGAAGAAGAAGTGACGCTGCTGCGTGACAAGATCCAGAACCGTCAGACCCTCACCATTGGCGGCAGCGAAATCTACACCGGCCAGCTGAACGGCGCTGACGTTGCGCTGCTGAAATCAGGGATCGGCAAAGTGGCCGCCGCGATGGGGGCTGCCCTGCTGATTGAACTGTGCAAGCCAGACGCCATCATCAACACCGGTTCTGCGGGCGGTCTCGCATCAACGCTGAAAGTCGGCGATATCGTGGTCTCCGATGAAACCCGCTATCACGATGCCGACGTCACCGCGTTCGGCTACGAATACGGCCAGCTTCCGGGCTGCCCGGCAGCGTTTGCCGCCGACAGCAAACTGATCGAAGCAGCGGAAAGCTGCATCAAACAGCTCAACCTGAATGCGGTACGTGGCCTGATCGTCAGCGGTGACGCATTCATCAATGGCTCCGTTGGCCTGGCCAAAATTCGCCACAACTTCCCGCAGGCCGTTGCCGTCGAAATGGAAGCCACCGCTATCGCGCACGTTTGCCACAACTTCGGTGTGCCGTTCGTGGTCGTTCGCGCCATTTCTGACGTGGCCGATCAGCAGTCGCACCTGAGCTTCGACGAGTTCCTCGCCGTCGCCGCCAAACAGTCCAGCCTGATGGTGGAAACCCTGGTTCAGAACCTGGCGAATGCGTAAGCACCTCACTTCAGGGTTTATCGCCCTGCTGTTGACCCTTCCGGCGTGGCTGATGGCTGCGCCGAGGGTTATCTCCCTCTCCCCCGCTAATACCGAGCTGGCATTTGCCGCAGGCATTACGCCTGTCGGCGTGAGCAGTTTTTCGGATTTCCCACCTGAGGCCAAAGGGATTGAAGAAGTCGCCAACTGGCAGGGAATGAATCTCGAGCGTATCGTCTCACTTAAACCCGATGTGGTGCTGGCATGGCGCGGCGGTAATGCTGAACGGCAGGTGAACCAGCTGAGTGCGTTGGGGATCAAAATAATCTGGGTCGAGACGAGCAGCGTGGAGCAAATTGCCGACACGCTACAGCAGCTCGCGGCATGGAGCCCAAAACCACAGCAGGCAAAGCTTGCCGCAAAATCTCTGCGCGATGAATTTGCCGCACTGAAGCGTGCACACGCTCACGACAGCAAGAGAACCGTTTTCCTGCAATTTGGCACCAACCCCCTCTTTACCAGTAATAAAGACTCCATCCAGAACGAAATTATCGAGGCCTGCGGCGGCAACAATATCTTCGCCAACAGCCGGGTGCCCTGGCCACAGGTCAGCCGTGAGCAGGTGCTGGCACGCCAGCCTCAGCTGATTATTACTGCAGGCAGCAAGGCTGAAAGCAACAAAATTGAAAGTTACTGGCGGGGTCAACTCAACATTCCGGTGATTCCTGTGAACAGCGACTGGTTTGAACGTGCATCCCCGCGTATTATCCTCGCCGCAAAACAGCTCTGCACCGCGATGGCGCAGGTCAATTAACGGGAAACGGATCAATGCTTGTCTATTGGCTGGATATTGTCGGGACCGCCGTATTTGCCATCTCCGGCGTGCTGCTGGCCGGTAAACTACGGATGGATCCTTTTGGCGTGCTGGTGCTTGGCGTGGTCACCGCCGTCGGTGGCGGGACCATTCGTGATATGGCGCTGGCCAACGGCCCGGTGTTCTGGGTGAAAGACCCTACCGATCTGGTCGTGGCGATGGTCACCAGCATGCTGACCATCCTGCTGGTACGTCAGCCTCGCCGTTTACCCAAATGGATTTTGCCAGTGCTGGATGCCGTAGGCCTTGCGGTGTTTGTTGGCATCGGGGTTAACAAAGCCTTTATTGCCGGAACCGGACCGATGGTCGCCATCTGCATGGGCGTGATCACTGGCGTCGGCGGCGGCATTATTCGCGACGTGCTGGCACGAGAAGTGCCTATGATCCTGCGAACTGAAATCTACGCCACGGCCTGTATTGTCGGGGGAATTGTGCATGCCACCGCCCATTACACGTTTAACATGTCGCTGGAAAACGCCGCCATGTTCGGCATGCTGGTGACGCTGATGATACGCCTTGCGGCCATTCGCTGGCACCTGAAGCTGCCGACGTTTGCGCTGGATGAAAACAGCAGATAGCAAAAAGCCGCTGAAATCAGCGGCTTTTTTGTGTCGACATCATTCTCAGACGCTAAACGAAGACCCGCACCCACAGGTGCTTTTGGCGTTCGGGTTGGTCACGATAAAACGTGAACCTTCCAGACCTTCGGTGTAATCCACAGAGCCACCAACCAGATATTGCAGGCTCATCGGGTCGACCACCAGGCCAACGCCCTGTTTCTCGATGGTCATGTCACCGTCGTTGATCTGATCGTCAAAGGTGAAGCCGTACTGGAACCCGCTGCAACCACCGCCGGTGATATAGACGCGCAGTTTCAGATTCGGATTGTCTTCATCGGCAATCAGGTTTTTTACTTTGCTGGCGGCCGCGTCAGTAAACTGCAGCGGCAGCGCTACGTCATCACTCATTTCTTACTCCAGTTAATTCACCAGGCCTGACAACTCGCCGGGTCTTTTCGCTCATTATCCAATACCTGACTAAATCGTTCAAGTATTCTCCCCGACGGGCTGTTTCTCTTTCGCCGCGTTTTCGGCCTCCTGCTTCGCCAGCGTTCGCGCCAGGATCGAGGAATAAAGCGGCTTGCCGCCGAGGAATTGTGCCAACAGTGTTGCGCCAAGACAGGTAATAATCATTGGCAAAATGAGCTGATAATTGTCGGTCATTTCCAGCACCAGCACGATCCCGGTCAGCGGGGCACGCACCGAAGCGGCGAACAAGGCCCCCATTCCGGCAATCGCAAAGGTGCCCGGCTCAAGATGATATGCCGGGAACCACGCGGTCGCAGCCATGCCAAATGCCGTACCTAAAAGCGTGCCCAGCGCCAGCATCGGCGCAAAAATCCCGCCTGGTGCCCCTGATGAAAAACAGAGCAGCGTGGTGACGACGCGGGCAATAAAGATAAACATCAGCAGGCCAACGGTGTAATTCCCCGCCGCCGCAATCGGAATCAGGTTAAAGCCACCGCCTGCCGCTTCAGGCTCGATTAGCCCAAGTACGCCGCAGATGCCGCCAAGCAGGCCGCCAATCAGCACCCATTTTTTGACATTGCCGCCGTGGATGCGCTGGAACATATCCTGCGTGCGCAGCACCAGGCTATTGAACAGCGGGCCGAAGCAGCCAAAAATCATCCCCAGGACGAGGTACAGCCACAGCGTGTTGACCGGCGCGTTGGCGAGCTTGCCCACCTCAATCACCGCCGTTTCCCCGTTAAAGATACGGAACACCACGCTGGACATAATAACGCCGATAAACACGGCCTTGATGGAAATCAGGTTGTAGCGAAACTGCGGGCGCATCTCTTCGATGATAAACAGGATCCCCGCCAGCGGTGCGTTAAACGCCGCCGCAAGACCCGCCGCCGCACCGGTCGCCAGCAGCGAATGACGCGCCTCGGCCGTTCGTAGCCGGAAAATATCGAGCACCATGCGCCCGATATTGCCACCGAGCTGTACCGTCGGCCCTTCTCGCCCCAGCACCATTCCGGCACCAAGCGTACCCATGCCGCCGATAAACTTCACCGGCAGCACACGCCACCAGCGCACCGGGCGAAGCTCTTCGAGCGCCCCTTCGATTTCAGGAATGCCGGAACCACCCGCTTCTGGCGCAAAGCGGCGCACCAGGTAATAACCGACCATCGCCAGCAACGCGGAAAGAATAAAGGCCAGCGGCCAGACCCAAAACCAGTGATTCGCTGCCTGGGCCAGCGTGCCAATTCGCACATTCTGCACCCAGTTAACGGCTTTCTCAAACGCAACACCGACCAGCCCCGCCAGCGTACCGACGACGGCGGCCATCAGCAGAATTGCCAACGGCGTTTTATCCCTGCGAACTAAACGACGAACCGCATCCCCGCGGCGCAAACGAACGATTTGCTGTGATTCAAAAGAGGGCGTTTCTGCTTTCATGCCATTAATCATTTATTGGTAATACAAATTGCAGCGCGCATTGTAACCAGCCTGCGGCGGTACGTCGCGTTAAAAGTCCTTCAGAATGACATTGTTTCAATTGGGCAAAACTTTCATAACTTTCCTGGAATACCTTAGAATAGTCGGCTAACACGCTTTCTACGAACCAGGACCCTCGCAATGAGCAAATCTGAGAACCTCTACAGCGCGGCGCGCGAACTGATCCCCGGCGGCGTCAACTCTCCGGTCCGCGCCTTTACCGGCGTCGGCGGCACCCCGCTGTTTATTGAACGTGCCGATGGCGCGTATTTATACGATGTGGACGGCAAGGCCTACATCGACTATGTCGGTTCCTGGGGCCCAATGGTGCTGGGTCATAACCACCCGGCCATCCGCGACGCGGTGATTGAAGCCGCAACGCGCGGTCTGAGCTTCGGCGCACCGACCGAAATGGAAGTCAAAATGGCGGAGCTGGTTACCGAACTGGTGCCGACCATGGACATGGTTCGTATGGTGAACTCCGGTACCGAAGCCACCATGAGCGCCATCCGTCTGGCGCGCGGCTTCACCGGCCGCGACAAAATTATCAAATTTGAAGGCTGCTATCACGGTCATGCCGACTGCCTGCTGGTGAAAGCGGGCTCCGGTGCGCTGACCCTCGGCCAGCCAAACTCTCCGGGCGTTCCAGAGGATTTCGCGAAGCACACCCTGACCTGCACTTATAACGATCTGGATTCCGTTCGCGCGGCGTTTGAGCAGTATCCGGAAGAGATCGCCTGCATCATCGTGGAGCCCGTAGCGGGCAACATGAACTGCATTCCACCGCAGCCGGCGTTCCTGCCAGGCCTGCGTGCGCTGTGCGACGAATTTGGCGCGCTATTTATCATCGACGAAGTGATGACCGGCTTCCGCGTCGCCCTGGCGGGCGCGCAGGACTACTACGACGTGGTGCCTGACCTCACCTGTCTGGGCAAAATCATCGGTGGCGGTATGCCGGTCGGTGCGTTTGGTGGACGTCGCGAAGTGATGGAAGCCCTGGCCCCAACGGGCCCGGTTTACCAGGCGGGTACGCTCTCCGGTAACCCGATTGCGATGGCGGCAGGTTTTGCCTGTCTGACGGAGGTCGCTCAGCCTGGCGTGCATGAAACGCTGACCAGCCTGACTAACCAACTGGCAGACGGCCTGTTACGCGCGGCGAGTGAAACGGGTGTTCCTCTGGTGGTGAACAACGTTGGCGGCATGTTCGGGATTTTCTTCACCGACGCCAAAACCGTGACCTGCTACGCCGACGTGGTGAAATGCGACGTGGAGCGCTTCAAAAAGTTCTTCCACCTGATGCTGGAAGAAGGCGTGTATCTGGCGCCGTCAGCGTTTGAGGCGGGCTTTATGTCCGTGGCGCACAGCGAAGAAGACATCAATAAAACGATTGATGCGGCTCGTAAGGTGTTTGCCAAAATCTAAAGCAAAACGGCAACTTCAGTTGCCGTTTTTAGTCTTTGCACCCTCTCCCTGTGGGAGAGGGCTGGGGTGAGGGCATCAGGCCGCAGAGGAAGTGCTTTTATTACCGGCTCTGCTTCCTCAGCAAATAAATAAAGTACGGCGCGCCGATAAACGTCGACAGCAGCCCCGCCGGGATCTGGTACGGGAACAGCAGCATACGACCACACCAGTCCGCAAACACCAGCAAAATCCCCCCGACTAACGCCGACAGGATCATGTGCGGCATCGTACGACGGAAGCCCATCATCCGCGCAATATGCGGCGCCATCAGACCAATAAAGCTCAGCGGGCCGATGGTCATTGTGGCGGTTGCCGTCAGGCTTGCCGCCAGCAGCAGCAGAAGAACGCGGGTCGGCGTCAGTGCCATGCCAACGGCTCGAGCGGTGTCACCACCGAGCGGCAGAATCGTCAGCCAGCGTCGACACAACGGTGCCGCAGCCAGCAGCACGATCATCACCAGCCCCGTGCGCCAGACCTGCTCGTAAGAGGCGTTATACGTCGAACCGGAAATCCAGGTGAGAATTTGCGCCATGCGCGGATCGCCGCTCGCCTGGAGCATCATCAGCAGCATGGTAAACGCGGTGCTGAGCGCCATACCGGCCAGCAGCATTCGGTGCGGAGAAAAACCGCCCCGCCCGGCAGCAATCAAAATGATCATCAGCGTTGCTGCGGCTCCAAGACTGCCTGCTGGCAGCAGCCAGCCAAAGGCGTTGCCCGGCACAAAGAAGAGCATCAGCACCACGCCGAACGCGGCACCGGATGAGATCCCCAATACTTCCGGGCTCGCCATTGGATTGCCGGTCAGGCGCTGAATAATGCATCCGGCTACCGCCAGCATCATCCCGGCGATCAGAGCCGCCAGAATGCGCGGTGCACGCCATTCCATCAATGCATTGAGAAGATCGCCACTCGCCCAGTGCCAGCCGTGGGCGTCACGCCCCAGCGTCAGCGCGACAAGCATCCCAAGTAGCAGAACCCCAGCCCCAACAAGCGACCAGGTCAGCACTCGCTGCCGTTCGCTGTAAATACGATCGCCCGCGTTCATCGCCGGCGCGCTGATGCTACGCAGGCGCGGCAGCAGCCACAGCAGCAGCGGTGCGCCAATCAGCGCCGTCACGGAACCGGTAGAGACTTCCATCCACACCGTCGAGAGCCAGAGGATAATCTGATCGGATAGCCAGAGGATCAGCGCACCAATCAACGGTGCGAGCATCAGGCGAGCCAGCAGGCGACGCGCGCCAAGCATTTTCGCCAGCAGCGGTGCGAACAGGCCGATAAAACCGATAATACCCACGGCATTGACCAGCAGAGCGCTGATCGCGATAGCCAGCGTCAATGCGCCCAGGCGCGCCAGAGACAGCGCCAGCCCGAGATTGCGCGCCACGCCGTCGTCCAGCCCCATCAGGGTCAGCGGCCGCAGCAAAAGCAGGGTCAGCATCACGCCGCCGAGCAGCTGCGGCCACAGCTGCTGCACCACGCTCCAGTCGGTTTGCGTCAGCGTCCCGGTGCTCCAGAGGAACATGCTTTGCAGCTGGTCGTGATGGAAAATCACCAGCAGCTGATTCACCGCCCCGCAGTACATGCTGACGACCAGCCCGGCGAGGATCAGCGTCACCGGCGAAAGACGTTTGCCCCAGGAGACGCCGAACACCAGCGCCCCAACGATGCAAGCGCCCGCCAGAGCAGCAAACTGCGTGGAAAACGCACCGGGCAGCACCCACAGCGTAGTAATGGTGATCCCAAGTTGTGCGCCGGTTGCCACGCCGAGCGTGGTCGGTTCCGCTAACGGGTTACGCAGCACCTGCTGGAACAGCACGCCAACCAGCCCGAGACCTGCCCCTACCAGCAGGGAAATCACCAGTCGCGGCAATAAGCTGTAGTGGAACAGCATCTGGCTGATGCTGTCGATATCAGGCTGCCAGAGTGCTTCGCGCCACTGAGCACGCGGCAGCGCGACGTTAAAATTGTGCCAGCTCAGCCAGGCTGAGGCGATAAACAATCCCAGAAGCAGCAGCGCCGGGAAGCGCGCGATACGCGGCCTCATGCCTTGCCTCCCAGCGCGTTATCAAGAATGCGGACAAAGTTCATCACCGAGAGCGTCGCGCCGTAGAACCACACGGCGGGTACGCGCTGGAAACGATTTTGACGAACAAACGGCATCGCCTGCCACAGCGGGGTTGCCATTAGCTTTTGCATATCAGCTTCGTTGCCGTGATCGAAGCAGATCACATCAGCATCTTTAAACACGCCGAGCCGGTCAATACCCACCACCTGACTGCCCCAGAAGTTGGTTTCCCCCTGCCAGACGTTAACAATCCCGTAATCATCAAGGATTTGCTGGAACAGACAGTTTGGCCCGAAAGCCAGCACGTGGCGGGCATCGAGCAGCGTGATCATCAACAGCGGACGGCTGCCTCGGGCGGCAAAGCGCGGTTTGCGCTGCGCCACGAATTCGTCAAAATGCGTAAGATGTGCGCGAGCCTGTTTGTCCATCCCCAACAGCTGTCCCATTTCGAGAAGCGACTGACGGGCATTGGCAAGCGGGTGTCTGCCATCGCTGAAGTTAAAACCGCGCCCCGGCGCGATACGCGCCAGCTTTTCCGGCGCCGGGCCATAGCCAGCCGACCAGAACATGTAGGACGGCTTCATTTCGGTCAGCAGTTCAAGATTGGGTTCAGTGCGCAGGCCAACGTCAATAACCGACGCAGGCAGCGTCGGTTCGTTCACCCACAGGTTGTAATTAGGGATATCAGCGACGCCATAAGGCGTGATGCCCAGCGCCAGCAGCAACTCCACCGGCAGCCATTCGAGGGCCACGATACGGTGCGGATCCACCGCAGCGGCGTGCGCGCTTTTCATCTGCCAGAGCAGAGGAGACAGGGCCATCGCCGTCAGTAAGCGACGACGGCTAATCAGATGAGAATCATTCATCAGTAGACAAAACTTACCGGGGCCGCGCCTGCGGGATGCGGCAGTATGCCCATCGGAATGCCGTAAATCTGTTCGAGCGTTTCGCCGCGCATCAGCGTCTCCGGCGTGCCCTGAGCAATCATTTCTCCACCGCGCAGCGCCACCAGGTAGTCGCAGTAACGCGCGGCCATGTTGATATCATGCAGTACAGCAACCACCGTTAAGCCACGCTGCTGGCTCAGGCGATGGACCAGCGCCAGCACATCGACCTGATGAGCAATATCCAGCGCGGAAGTTGGCTCGTCGAGCAGTAAACAGCGGCTGTCCTGCGCCACCAGCATCGCAATCCATGCGCGCTGACGTTCGCCGCCGGAGAGGCTGTCCACCAGCCGATGGGCCAGCGGCTTCAGGCCGACTAACGCTATCGCCTCTTCCACTTTTTCGCGATCCGCCATGCCGAAACGCCCCAGCGCACCGTGCCACGGGTAGCGGCCAATCGCTACCAGCTCGCGTACCGTCATCCCTTCCGCCTGCGGCAGCTGCTGCGGCAGATAAGCAACTTTGCGGGCAAAAGCTTTACTGTTCCAGCTCTCAAGCGGCTGTCCGTCAAGCAGAATATCGCCGTCGGACGGTGACTGGTGACGGCCTAACATTTTCAGCAGTGTGGATTTTCCCGAACCGTTATGGCCGATAAGGCCGGTCACTTTACCGGGAGGAAAGGTCAGCGAAAGCGGGTGCAGCAGCGTACGGCCTGGTACACGAAAAGTAACCGCGTTCAGGGCGAACGTGGTGTCGGTCTGAGTTGTGGTGTCCTGCATAACGGCCAACTTGTTAAAAGGGCACGGCGAACCGTGCCCAAAGACGAGATTAGAAACGGAAGGTGGCGGTAGCCACAATTTGACGCTCCGCGCCCCAGAAGCAACCGTAAGTGTTGAAGCAGCTCGCCACATATTCACGATCGAACAAGTTGTTCACATGAAGAGCCACGTTGGAACCCGCCATGCCAACACGCGCAAGATCGTAGCGCACTAATGCATCAACAACGGTATAACTACCCACCTTGAAGGAGTTTGCTGGATCGCCGTAGCTGGAGCCCGTCAAACGCCCACCAGTGCCTAACGTCAGACCAGAAAGTGCACCGTCATAGAAGGTGTAATCGCCCCACAGGGATGCCATGTGTTTTGGCACCTGCGCAGGGGTGTTACCTTTCAAAGTCGTATCCGTCGTATACTCAGCATCGGTGTAGGTGTAGGAACCCACCACATTGACGCTGGCAGACAGCGCGGCTTTCGCTTCAACCTCAACGCCACGCGCACGGATCTCCCCGCCCTGTACAGAGAAGAATGAACCCGCAGGGTCAGCCATCAGATTGTTGGTCTTCGTCAGCTGATATACCGCACCGGTGATCACGATTGGGCGATCTGCTGGCACATATTTTACACCCGCCTCGTACTGTTTACCTTTAGAAGGTGCAAACAGATTGCCCTGGGCGTCTGTTTGTGAGGCAGGTTCGAACGACTCGCTGTAGCTGAAATATGGCGTCACACCATTATCAAACAGGTAGTTAACGCCACCGCGCCAGGTAAACTGCTTATCGTCACGCTCTGAAGTTGTACCCGCCACTCGGTTAAAGGAACTCTGATCGGCCCAGTCATAACGGCCACCCAGCGTAACTAACACCTTATCCCACTGAGCCTGGTCCTGAACGTACAGGCCCGTTTGCTTCTGACGGTTCAGTACCTGATAAGGACCTGAGTTAGACGGATCTTTCGAGTTAAAATCAAAGTCGCTATAGACAGGATTGTAAAGGTCCAGCAGCGGTACCGAGCCATCGTAGCCAAACCAGGAGTTGATGTCGTTACGCATACGCATAAAATCGACTCCCGTCAGCAAGGTATGATCTACAGAACCCGTCGCAAATTTACTCTGCAGCTGCGTATCAACGTTAAAGTTTTGCAGCTTTTCATTATCAACAACGTATTTACGCGCCAGGTAACGACCTTTGTCTTCAGGCGCTAACGCCGAGCAAAGCGAATTGAAGCTGTTTGCAGGATCGGAACAGACACCATAACCGTACACGCTGTTTTGCGAGGTTTTGTTCTCTGCAAAACGCAGGTTCTGACGCACGGTAAAGGTATCGTTAAACGCGTGGTCGAAGCTGTAGCCCACCATCTTCTCGTTACGAGAATAGGTATTATTCTTCGCACCTTCGTTGAAGTCGGTAGGCAGACGCTTACCGTTTGGCAATGGCTCAACCGTACCCTCTTTTGGCAGCCAGCCGTAATAGCCCGTATCTGGCTCATTCTGGAAGTAAGAGAGGAAGGTGAAGTTCGTTTTATCATCCGGGCGCCAGGAGAAAGACGGCGCGATAGTATAACGCTGTTCCTCTGCACGCTCTTGCTGTGCATTGTTAGAACGCGCCAGCCCCGTTAATCGGTAGGAATAAACGCCGTTATCATCAATGGAATCGCTGAAATCAAAGCCAGTCTGAAGCAGGTTATCGGTCCCCACTTTAAACTGAATTTCCTTTAACGGTTCCGTCGTCGGGCGTTTGCTGACCATATTCAGTAAACCGCCAGGACTGCTTTTTCCGTACAGGACAGAAACCGGACCGCGCAGAATCTCCGCACGCTCAAGCATGTAAGGGTCAACGATCGCATCGTTGTAGAAGTTACCCTGCAGCTTCATGCCATCCAGATAGTTATTCTGGCTTTGGCCATCCGCAGCAAAACCGCGGATCACCAGATAGTCATAAGTATTCGAAGCACCACGGGTGCCTGTCGCCACGCCCGGGGTATAGCTTAAAGCTTCCTTCACCGATTTCGGCTGATGCAATGCCATTTCTTCGGCTGTGACCACAGAAATAGACTGAGGAACTTTTTGAATAGGCGTGTCGGTTTTCGTACCGGTCGCAGACTGACGCGCAGCGATGGTCGCTGCAGGACCCCAAGCGCTTTCTGTCGGCGCAGGTGCTGCCGTCACGGTAATGGTTTCTTCTTTCGGTTGTGTTGCCGCATGTGCAAAAGCGGACATGCCGCCGACCGCTGTGGCTACTACCACGGCAAGCTTACGCAGCGAGGTATTAATTGGCTGAGCAGTGTTGAGACGCGCCATTGTTTTTCTCTGATGATATTGAGTGAATGATAACGTAAACGAGAATTATTATTATGCCCGCAAAATAATAGGCGAAACGCGGAAGGCATGGCAAGCGGAATACGTCCCTGGCAGAAGTGAGGGTTTAAAAAATAACCTTGTGGTTGCCATGGAGTTATGAAGAGGTTAATGCCGAGTTTGAAAATCCCCTCACCCCGGCCCTCTCCCCAAAGGGGCGAGGGAGAAAACCGAAGAGCCAAATCGCCCCCTAACCTTCTCCCTTTAAGGGAGAGGGTTAGGGTGAGGGGCTAATAGTTAATTCCCGCCAAACATATCCTTAATCCAGCCAGCCACGCCGTCGCTCTTCTCCTGCTTCGGCTGTTGTTGCTGTTGTGGCTGCTGCTGAGGCTGTTGCGGATTGTCGCCGCTGAACGGATTCGCGTCCTGCTGCTGTTGCTGCATCGCCTGGCTCTGCTGGCAGAGCTGATCCGGATTGGTCGTCCAGACCGGGAGCTGACGCATCCCGCCGCCGCCGCAGATAAAGTTGCCGTTGTCGTCGACGCCCATATTGACGATATCTTCCGGTGCTGTCAGATCCAGCGGGATCGGCGACTCATTGGAGAGATAGCGCTGATAGATGGACATCGCGCCGCTGGCACCGTACAGCTTCGTCGGCTGGTTGTTGTCACGACCCACCCAGGTGATCACTACTTCGCGGCCGTCAATCCCGGCAAACCAGGTATCGACGTTGTTGTTGGTGGTCCCGGTTTTCCCTGCCAGATGCAGGTTCGGGTATTTTGCCCCCAGCTGACGGCCGGTACCACGCTGTACAACCTGCTGCATGGTCCACAGCGTCATATACGCCGCCTGTGCAGGAACAGCGCGTTCCGCCTGCGGATAGCTCTGATAGAGCACGGTACCATCTTCGGCTATGACCGAGCGCAGGGCGGAAAGTGGAGCCCGGTTACCGCCGCTGGCGATGGTCTGGAACGCCTGCGCCACTTCGATTGGCGTCAGGTTCAGCGCCCCCAGCAGCATCGCCGGCACGGCGTTGAGCTGATCTTTCGGCGCGCCCAGCTTCTGCCAGGTATCGGTCACGGCTGGCAGGCCAATCGCCATCCCGAGGTTTACCGTCGGCACGTTCATGGAGCGAGTAAGCGCGTCCACTAACATCACCTGCCCGCTGAAGCGCTTGTCGTCGTTCTGCGGCGACCACGTCTGACCATTCGACAGGTGGATCGTCACCGGCGCATCGGCAATCCAGGTATTCAGTCGATAGGTGTTCGGCTGGCTGAGCGCGGTCAGATAGGTTGCCGGTTTTGCCAGGGAGCCAATCGAGCGACGAGCCTGCATCGCACGGTTGTAGCCCGCAAACTGCGGCTCTGCCCCGCCAACCATCGCCCGCACTTCACCGGTCATTCGGTCGACAATCACCATTGCCGTTTCGAGATCGGCCAGCTTACGCTGTTTCTTCAGTACCGGAATGCCTTCGGTAGCCGCTTTTTCAGCGGCATCCTGTGCGACAGAGTCAAAGGTGGTGAAGATTTTCACGCCGGAAAGATCTTTCACCTTATCGCCGAGCTTCGCCTGCAGCTCCTGGCGCACCATCTGCATAAAGGCTGGCTGCGGGGAGATCACGCCACCGCGTGGCTGCACGCCCAGGGGACGTGCGCTCAGCATGTCGTACAGCTCCTGATCGATCACCTTCTGCTGCTGCAGCAGGCGCAGAACCAGGTTACGACGCTCCAGCGCCAGTTTCGGGTTACGCCACGGGTTGTAGATCGACGCCCCTTTCACCATACCTACCAGCAGCGCCTGCTGGTCGAGGCTCAGCTCTTCCACCGGGCGACCAAAGTAGTAGAGGCTGGCCAGCGGGAAGCCGCGAATTTCATTGTCGCCGCTCTGACCGAGATAGACCTCGTTCATGTACAGTTCGAGAATGCGATCTTTGCTGTAGCGCGCGTCCATGATCAGCGCCATATACGCTTCGTTAGCCTTACGCCAGTAGGAGCGTTCGCTGGAGAGGAACAGGTTTTTAACCAGCTGCTGGGTCAGGGTACTTGCGCCCTGCACCGTACGACCTGCCGTCAGGTTCGCCAGCACTGCACGCCCCATGGAGTAGAAGCTAATGCCGTCGTGCTCGTAGAAGTGACGGTCTTCGGTCGCAATCAGCGTATCGATCAGCAGATCCGGGAAGCCGCTACGTGGCACAAACAGGCGCTGCTCGCCGTTCGGCGAGGACATCATGGTGATAAGACGCGGATCGAGACGGAAGAAACCGAACTGGCGGTTGTTCTCCATGTTGGTGATCGAATCCAGACGATCGCCGTCGAAGGTCAGACGCGCACGCACCTGCCCTTCTTTGCTGTCCGGGAAATCAAACGGACGGCGGATCATCTCGATACTGTTCGCCTGCACGGTGAACTCACCCGGACGAGTCATCGCGGTGACCTGGCGATACTGCGTCGCGGTCAGCAGGCGAACCATCTCACCTTTGCTGATCGACATATCCGGCTCAAGGCTGACCATGCGGCCATAAACCGCCGCCGGCAGCTGCCAGACTTTTCCGTCGATACGGCTGCGAATTTTCTGATCAAGGTAGACGCCGTAAATTGCCATCAGCACCGCGAAAACGATGCCGAGCTTTACCAGCAGCCAGAACCAGCCGTATTTACGCCGTGGTTTTTTACCTTTGCCTTTCCCGTTGCGCGGCATGGGTTCGTCTTCCTCATCATCGTAATCGTCATCGTCGTACTCATCGTCCCGAAGACGACGACGGCTAATCTTTTGCTTTGCCGGGCGCGCAGGCTTGCCTTTGCGCCCAATCGGCTCGCGGTCATTCCCCGCCATACATTTTCTCCGCTAAATTCAGGCGTAAGCGCCTGATTCTCTTTTCTTTCACGCTCAGGTGAAAGAAGAAATCTCTCAAAATAAACAGCAAAATCGTCCCCTCAGGGGCGATTTTTAATGTTTGCTCCCTCTCCCGTGGGAAAGGGTCGGGGTGAGGGCACCAGCACGCACTCATCAATACATCGCCCGGCGGCGCTTCGCTTGCCGGGCCTACAAATGCGTTTACCTTCTTTACGAATACTTCTTCGTGCGCCGCGTCGGGGCCGTGTTCGCCGGATCGTCCGGCCAGACGTGTTTCGGGTAGCGCCCTTTCATCTCTTTTTGCACTTCACGGTACGCGCCTGCCCAGAAAGCGCTAAGGTCACGCGTAATTTGCAACGGCCGCTGCGCCGGGGAAAGCAGCTCCAGCACCAGCGCCACGCGGCCCTGAGCAATGGTCGGCGTCACGGCCTCGCCAAACATTTCCTGCATTCGCACAGAAAGCACTGGCGGATTATCGGCATCGTAACGCAGCCCAATCCTGCTTCCGGTCGGCACAGTGTAATGCGTGGGTAACTCACTATCCAGACGTTGTCGCAATGACCACGGCAGAAGTCCCTGTATCGCCTCGCGAATATTCAGCGCCTTCAGGGCCTTGAGTGAATGCACGCCGCTCATGTGTGGCAGCAGCCATGACTCCAGCCCTGCCAGCAGCGCCTCATCGTCCACCGCAGGCCACTCGTCCTCCGGCAGCCAGCGTGCAGCGCATTGAATACGCAAGCGTAGCTGCTCCGCTTCGGGCGTCCAGTTCAGCACGCTCAATCCTTTATCACGAATACCGTTGAGCATCGCCTGATGCAGCTCCTCTTCGGACGGTTTAGCCAGCGGTTGTACTTTCACCGTCAGCTGTCCGATGCGGCTGCGCCGCCAGGCCTTCAGCGTGCCCTGATTCTCATCCCATTCGATGGTATCGGATTGCGTGAGCAACGCCGGGCACGCTGCCGCCAGCGCATCAACGTCCAGCGGCTGCGCCTGCAATATCCGCGCATCCGGCGACTGGCTGCCCTGCAATAACAAAGGTGCAATCAGCCACTCATGACGGCTCAGTGCATCGTCAGCATCAAGCATCGCCCCCATGCCGTTAGCCAGCTGATAGCGCCCTTCCTGCCCACGGCGGCGGGCGATACGATCGGCAAAGCCCTGCACCAGCAAGGCTGGAATGAGTCCGGCATCGGTTGCTCCGCAGGGAGAATTCAGACGCTGCACCAACGCCCTCGCACGCTGCTGCCAGTTGGGCTGATTGCGGGAAAAGGCCGCACTCAGATCGGCATTGCCACCGCGCGGCGGCTCTTCGAGAATTGCGGCAAGCTTAGCCGCCGTCGCCACGTCATCCGGCGTTGTCGCGGCAATCAGCATCGCCGCCAGACGCGGATCGTTGCCGATGGCCGCCATCTTCTGCCCTTGTGGCGTCAGCTGTTTACCATCATATGCGCCAAGCTGTGACAACAGCTGACGAGCCGCCATCAGATGGGGTTCAGGAGGCTTGTCCAGCCAGTTCAGCTGTGACGGATCCTGGCAGCCCCACTGCAACAGCTCCATCAGCAGCCCACAGAGATCGCTTTGCAGAATCTCCGGTTCGCCCTGAGGCGCAACGCGCTCGGCCTGCTCTTTGCCAAGCAGATGCAGACATATTCCCGGTTCAAGACGCCCCGCGCGCCCGGCGCGCTGCGTCATGGAGGCCTGGCTCACGCGCTGGGTGACCAGCCGGGTCAGCCCGGTACGAGGATCGAAACGCGCCACTCGCTCCTGGGCGCAGTCCACCACCAGCCGGATACCTTCGATAGTCAGGCTGGTTTCGGCGATATTCGTTGCCAGCACCACTTTTCGCGTGCCTTTCTCCGCCGGGAGAATCGCTTTGCGCTGGTCTGCCAGCGACAGCGCGCCGTACAGCGGGCAAAGCGCTACGTCTGTGCCCACTCGTCCGGCAAGCTGCTCCTGCACGCGCTGGATCTCCCCGACGCCTGGCAAAAACAGCAGTAAAGAACCAGGCTCCTGGCGCAGCAGTTCAGCCGTAGCTATCGCCACCGCTTCGTCAAAGCGCTGATGAGCAGGCAGCGACAGATAGCGTCGTTCCACCGGAAACGCACGGCCTTCTGAGGCAATGACCGGTGCGTCCGGCAGCAGCGTTTGCAGGCGGGCATTGTCGAGCGTTGCCGACATGATCAGCAGCTTAAGATCGTCGCGTAACCCGGCCTGAACGTCGAGAAGTAGCGCCAGAGCCAGATCGGCCTGCAGGCTGCGCTCGTGAAATTCATCGAGGATCACCAGCCCCACGCCGCTGAGCTCAGGATCGCGCTGGATCATGCGCGTCAGAATCCCTTCGGTCACCACTTCAAGCCGGGTGTTTTTGCCAACGCAGGTTTCCGCGCGCATCCGGTAGCCTACCGTTTCGCCGGGCTTTTCGTTCAACAGTTCGGCCAGACGCTGGGCGACGTTGCGCGCCGCCAGCCTGCGCGGTTCAAGAAGGATAATTTTGCCCTTGATGTCGCCGGCGTGAAGAATTTGCAAGGGCAGCCAGGTCGATTTACCAGCCCCGGTGGGCGCGTTCAGCAATACCTGCGGCGCAGCGTTGAGCGCCTGAAGAAGATCGGGAAGAACAGCGGCGACGGGCAATGACGACACAACGGGCTCCAGGGATGACTTTAACGGGCCCGGCATTGTAGCATTGCACCAAATCATTACCGAGCCCCGCGCATGCCTGAACCCAAAAGACTGTTTTTCGCCCTTGAACTGCCCGACGACGTTCAGCAGCAGATTATCCATTGGCGAGCCGCAAATTTTCCCGCCGACGTCGGGCGCCCGATCGCGGCAGCAAACCTGCATCTGACGCTGGCGTTTCTCGGTGAAGTCAGTGCAGAAAAACAGCGGGCGCTGGCGACAATGGCCGGACGCATTCGCCAGCCGGAATTTACGCTGGCTCTGAACGATGCCGGACAATGGCTGCGTTCACAGGTGGTGTGGCTCGGTACGCGCCAGCCTCCTCGTGGGTTGCTGCAGCTGGCGAATATGCTTCGCGCTCAGGCAGCACGCAGCGGCTGTTACCAGAGCCCACAGCCGTTTCACCCGCACATCACGCTGCTGCGCAATACCGCCCACGCGGTACCCATTCCCGCGCCAGGCTTTAGCTGGCAGGTGCCGGTGACGGCATTCGGACTGTACAGTTCTGATTTTTCCCGCGGGCGCACCCGCTACACCCGCCTTGAGCGCTGGACGCTCAACGACTGACAAGGATCGCTATGCAATTTTCTCCGCCGCTGAAGTCCGCCCGTTTAATTCAACGCTATAAACGCTTTCTGGCCGATGTCGTCACCCCTGAAGGGGAAGTACTCACTTTGCATTGTCCCAATACCGGCGCAATGACCGGCTGTGCTACGCCGGGCGATACCGTCTGGTATTCCACGTCGGACAGTAAGACCCGTAAATACCCGAATACCTGGGAAGTCACGCAGACGCAAAGCGGCGCGTTTATTTGTGTCAACACATTACGGGCCAATCAGCTGGTAAAAGAAGCGATCCAGGCGAACGTCATCTCGGAACTTTCTGGCTATAGCGTGTTGAAAAATGAAGTGAAATACGGTGAAGAACGCAGCCGGATTGATTTTATGTTACAGGCAGATAACCGCCGCAACTGCTATATTGAAGTGAAATCGGTCACGTTGGCGGAAAAAGAGTACGGTTATTTTCCCGATGCGGTAACGGAGCGTGGCCAAAAGCATTTGCGAGAGTTGATGGGGGTGGCGGCCTCAGGCGATCGTGCCGTGGTGTTATTTGCGGTCCTTCACTCTGCCATTACCCGTTTTTCACCCGCGCGCCATATCGATCCGAAATACGCGCAATTGTTGATTGAGGCACAAAACAAGGGGGTGGAAATTCTGGCTTATAAAGCGGAACTTTCTGCCGACAATATGACTCTGATAGAGCCGTTGCCCGTGGTGCTTTCACCGGTGATAACGGCTGAACAATAAATGTGCTGGTCGCGTGCGCAAATACGCTTTTCCTCACAGGGTTGTCAAGTGTTACGTTTAGACAATTGCTATCCTGAAAAGCATCTGCTATTTATAGCGGCCTGATTTTTCCCCCACATGGGGATCGATAGTGCGTGTTAAGGAGAAGCAACATGCAAGAAGGGCAAATCCGTAAAACATCGTCCCTGAGTATTCTCGCCATCGCTGGGGTGGGGCCATACCAAGAGAAGCCGGGTGAAGAGTATATGAACGAAGCCCAGCTGTCTCACTTCAAGCGTATTCTTGAAGCGTGGCGTAACCAACTCAGGGATGAAGTTGATCGTACCGTGACACACATGCAGGATGAAGCTGCCAACTTCCCGGATCCGGTAGACCGTGCCGCTCAGGAAGAAGAGTTCAGCCTCGAACTGCGTAACCGTGACCGCGAGCGTAAGCTGATCAAAAAGATCGAGAAAACGCTGAAGAAGGTCGAAGACGAAGATTTCGGCTACTGCGAATCCTGCGGTGTGGAAATCGGAATTCGTCGTCTGGAAGCGCGTCCAACTGCCGATCTTTGCATCGACTGCAAAACGCTGGCGGAAATCCGCGAAAAGCAAATGGCTGGCTAAGCCACCCAATTGCATCATCTACCATGGCGGGAGCACTCTCCCGCCTTGTTCTTTTCTGAACCTTCGACATGGCAAACTCTGACTATATCGGGCGCTTTGCGCCTTCCCCTTCGGGTGAACTCCATTTTGGTTCATTGATTGCCGCTCTCGGCAGCTATTTACAGGCCCGAGCCCGTCAGGGAAAGTGGCTGGTCCGCATTGAAGATATCGATCCCCCTCGTGAAGTTCCCGGTGCCGCACACACAATTCTGCGTCAGCTGGAACATTATGGTCTGCATTGGGACGACGAAGTGTTGTGGCAATCTCAGCGCCACGACGCCTACCGCGAAAGGCTGGCGTGGCTGCACGAGCAGGAACGGAGCTATTACTGCACCTGCACCCGTGCGCGTATTCAGAGCGTCGGTGGAATTTATGACGGCCACTGCCGCGAATTACACCTCGGCTCGCAAAATGCGGCGCTGCGTTTGCGCCAGACTTACCCGGTTTTAAATTTCCACGATGGATTGCGCGGCAATATTGTCGCCAACGAACCGCTTGCCCGCGAAGATTTTATTATTCATCGCCGGGACGGATTATTCGCCTACAACCTTGCCGTTGTGGTCGACGACCATTTTCAGGGCGTGACGGAGATAGTACGCGGCGCAGATTTGATTGAGCCTACCGTGCGGCAAATATCGCTGTACCGGCATTTCGGCTGGAGTGAACCTGATTATATTCACCTGCCGCTGGCGCTGAATCACGACGGCGCGAAATTATCAAAACAGAATCATGCCCCTGCGCTATCCACCGGCGATCCGCGCCCGGAAATTATTCGGGCATTACAGTTTCTTAATCAGACTATTGTTAATGAGTGGCAGGATTGCTCACTTGAGAGCCTGCTGGAAAATGCAGTAGCGAACTGGAGCCTTACGGCGGTAAAAGATTCTCAAATGCTCCCCGGTGAGCTATGATTAGCCGCAATTTTTTGTCCTCACGACTTCCGACTGACACGATAACCGAGGTGTAACATTTTTACCCGAGTCGCTAATTTTTGCCGTAAGGTGCTAACCCGTGATGAAACCGGGGCTGAAACCGTCGACGTAAAACCAGAAATGACGGTCATTCCGCGTGAGCAGCACGCTATTTCCCGCAAAGATATCAGTGAAAATGCCCTCAAGGTGCTCTACCGCCTGAACAAAGCGGGCTACGAGGCCTATCTCGTCGGCGGCGGCGTACGTGACCTGCTGCTGGACAAAAAACCCAAAGATTTTGACGTGACGACCAGCGCCACGCCTGAGCAGGTGCGCAAGCTGTTCCGCAACTGCCGCCTGGTCGGTCGCCGTTTCCGCCTGGCCCACGTCATGTTTGGCCCGGAAATCATTGAAGTCGCCACCTTCCGTGGCCATCACGACGGCTCGCCGGACGACCGCGCCACCTCTCAGCGCGGCCAGAACGGCATGCTGCTGCGCGACAACATCTTCGGCTCCATCGAAGAAGATGCCCAGCGCCGTGACTTCACCATCAACAGCCTTTACTACAGCGTGGCAGATTTCACCGTACGTGATTACGTCGGCGGCATGCGTGATTTACAGGACGGCGTGATTCGCCTGATTGGCAATCCGGAAACCCGCTACCGCGAAGATCCGGTGCGCATGCTGCGTGCGGTGCGTTTCGCCGCCAAGCTGAATATGAGTATCAGCCCGGACACGGCTGAGCCGATCCCACGCCTGGCCACGCTCATCAACGATGTGCCACCTGCGCGCCTGTTTGAAGAATCTCTGAAGCTGCTTCAGGCCGGCTATGGTTTCGAAACCTACAAGCTGCTGCGCGAATACAGCCTGTTCCAGCCGCTGTTCCCGACCATCACCCGCTACTTCACCGAAAACGGTGACAGCCCGATGGAGCGCATCATCAGCCAGGTGCTGAAAAATACCGATAACCGCATTCACAACGATATGCGCGTCAACCCGGCGTTCCTGTTTGCCGCCATGTTCTGGTATCCGCTGCTGGAAACCGCTCAGCGCATCGCCCAGGAAAGTGGCCTGGCCTACTATGACGCTTTCGCGCTGGCAATGAACGATGTGCTCGACGAAGGCTGCCGTTCGCTCGCCATTCCAAAACGCATTACCACGCTGGTGCGCGACATCTGGCAGCTTCAGCTGCGTATGTCACGTCGTCAGGGTAAACGTGCCTGGAAGCTGATGGAGCATCCGAAATTCCGCGCCGCCTACGATCTGCTGGCGCTGCGTGCCGAAGCAGAAGGCAACCACGAACTGCAGCGTCTGACGCAGTGGTGGGGCGAATTCCAGGTCGCGGCTCCTCCGGCGCAGAAAGACATGCTCAACGGCCTGGATGAAGAACCGGCCGCGCGCCGTCGTCATCGCCGTCCACGCAAGCGCGCGCCGCGCCAGGGTGGCAACGCGTGACACGCGTTTATATCGCCGTCGGCAGCAATCTGGCTTCACCGCTCGATCAGGTGAATGCCGCGATTGCCGCGCTCGGCGAGATCCCTGAAACGAAGATCGCTTCCGTGTCATCGTTTTACCGCACGCCGCCGCTGGGCCCGCAGGATCAACCTGATTACCTCAACGCCGCCGTGGCGCTCGACACAAGGCTGGAACCAGAAATCCTTCTGGATAATACTCAGCGCATTGAGAGCCGGCAGGGCCGTGTTCGTAAAGAGGAGCGCTGGGGCCCGCGCACGCTGGACCTCGATATCATGCTATTTGGCGATGCCGTGATCCACACCGATCGCCTGACGGTGCCGCACTACGACATGCATAACCGTGGCTTTATGCTTTGGCCGCTGGCCGAAATTGCACCGGACCTGATTTTCCCTGACGGCACATCGCTGACCTCACTCCTGCAAACGCTTAACAGCACAAAACCTGCTCACTGGTAAACGGGAAACCGATTGCCCGCCCCGGCACGCCTGATACAATGCCCCCAGATTCGGCTTTCGTTATCAGGAAACCCTATGAAACCTACCACCATCTCCCTGCTGCAGAAGTGCAAGCAGGAAAAGAAACGCTTCGCCACCATTACCGCCTATGACTTCAGCTTTGCGAAACTGTTCGCCGACGCCGGGATCGACGTCATGCTGGTCGGTGACTCGCTGGGTATGACCGTTCAGGGACACAACTCAACGCTGCCAGTCACCGTTGAAGACATTGCCTACCACACTCGCGCCGTGCGTCGCGGCGCACCAAACAGTCTGCTGCTGGCTGACCTGCCGTTTATGGCCTATGCCACGCCAGAGCAGGCCTTTGAAAACGCCGCCGTCGTGATGCGTGCGGGCGCCAACATGATGAAGCTCGAAGGCGGTGCCTGGCTTGCCCCGACCGTGAAAATGCTGGTTGAACGCGCCGTGCCGGTGTGCGGGCATCTCGGCCTGACGCCGCAGTCGGTTAACGTGTTTGGCGGTTATAAGGTTCAGGGGCGCGGCGATGCTGCACAAACCCTGTTTGACGACGCGCTGGCGCTGGAAGCCGCAGGCATTCAGCTGCTGGTACTGGAATGCGTGCCGGTCGCGCTGGCAAAACGCATTACCGAAGCGCTGAGCATTCCGGTTATCGGTATTGGTGCAGGCAACGTCACCGACGGGCAAATCCTCGTGATGCACGATGCGTTCGGCATTACCGGCGGCCATATCCCTAAATTTGCGAAAAATTTCCTGACGGATTCGGGCGACATGCGCGCCGCCGTGCGGCAGTATATTGCCGAGGTCGAATCCGGTGTCTATCCGGGCGAAGAACACAGTTTCCATTAAGGAGTTTGTTGTGCTGATTATCGAAACCCTGCCGCTGCTGCGCCAGCATATCCGTCGTCTGCGTCAGGAAGGCAAGCGCATCGCGCTGGTGCCAACCATGGGCAACCTGCACGATGGTCATATGAAGCTCGTCGATGAAGCCAAAGATCGCGCCGATGTCGTGGTCGCCAGCATCTTCGTCAACCCGATGCAGTTTGACCGCGCCGACGACCTGGCTCGCTATCCACGCACGCTGCAGGAAGACTGCGAGAAGCTGAACAAACGTAAAGTCGACTTCGTGTTTGCCCCGGCACCCGCGGATATTTACCCGCAAGGCACGGATACCCAGACCTTCGTTGACGTACCGGGCATTTCCACCATGCTGGAAGGCGCAAGCCGCCCTGGCCACTTCCGCGGCGTCTCCACCATCGTCAGCAAGCTGTTTAACCTGGTACAGCCGGACGTCGCCTGCTTTGGTGAGAAAGACTTCCAGCAGCTGGCGCTCATCCGCAAGATGGTCGCCGATATGGGCTACGACATTGACATCGTGGGCGTGCCAACGGTACGCGCCAAAGATGGTCTGGCGCTAAGCTCCCGCAACGGCTACCTCACCAGCGATCAGCGCAAAATCGCACCGGGCCTGAGCAAGGTAATGAACGGGATTGCAGAGAAGCTCACAGCGGGTGAACGCAGCCTGGACGAGATGATTGCACTTGCCGAACAGGAACTGAACGACAAAGGTTTCCGCGCCGATGACATCCAGATTCGCGATGCCGATACCCTGCTTGAGCTGTCAGAAAGCAGCCAGCGCGCGGTGATCCTGATGGCCGCATGGCTGGGTCAGGCGCGGCTTATCGACAATAAAACCGTTGAATTAAGCTGATAGACAAAGGTTAAAAAACGGGCAATACTGCCCTGAAATATGCCCGGCGGCGCCAGCGTTTGCCGGGCCTACGTAGGCCGGGTCAGCCAGGTGCCACCCGGCGATGCATCAGGAATGTAAAGGTAAAGTTATGATTCGCACTATGCTGCAGGGCAAGCTCCACCGCGTAAAAGTCACCCATGCGGACCTGCATTATGAAGGCTCTTGCGCCATCGACCAGGATTTCCTGGATGCCTCGGGAATTCTGGAAAACGAAGCCATTGATATCTGGAATGTGAACAACGGCAAGCGTTTCTCCACTTACGCTATTGCCGCAGAGCGAGGCTCAAAAATCATCTCCGTTAACGGCGCGGCGGCACACAATGCTGACGTCGGTGACATTGTGATCATCGCAAGCTTCGTCACCATGTCCGACGCGGAAGCCCGCACCTGGCGTCCGAACGTAGCCTACTTCGAGGGCGACAACGAAATGAAACGCACCGCAAAAGCCATTCCGGTTCAGGTTGCGTAACCCTACCCCTGCGGCTGATTGCTGATCAGCCGCGACATCGTCTCTAACGAATCCGTTCTTAAGATATACAATCGCTTCAACAAGAACGGATTATCGCCCGGCGTCACCTTCCCCTTCACCGTCGTCACCGCCAGATGAAAACCGGCGTCGTTCGCCGCCTGCAGCGCCGTTGCGTTATAGCCGCCAAACGGATACGAGAGGTAAAGTACGTGCGGATTGAACTGGCTCAGCGCGCGGCGGGAATGCTCGAAATCAAACAGAATGTTGTGATAGCTGCGGCTCAGCAGAATCGGCCGACGATACGCGTCCACCCGATGCAGGAAGTGGGTATGCGACTGAATATCAAACACGTCCTGAATCTGCCGCAGCTCGGAAATACTCATGAACTGCAGCGATTTCGGATCCCACTTTTGCGGATGGCGCTTAATGCGTGACGAAATAATAAAGGCCGTCGCCTTAAAGCCGTACTCTTTCAAAACCGGATATGCATAGCGATTAACTGACTTCAGGCCATCATCAAAAGTAATCACTACGGAGCGGGCAGGCAGATTCATTTTATTACGGATATAGCCTTCCAGCTGGTACATCGACAGGGTGGTGTAGCCCTGGTCGCGCAGCCAGGTCATCTGGTTGCTGAACGCGCGCACGGAGGTGGTGGTCGAAGTATGGCGAAAACGGGTGTTCTCTTCATCGCGCAGAATGTGGTGATAGGTCAGTATCGGAATACCGTTATCAAGCTGCGCATCAAGGCTGCTGACCCACGCCAGGCGGTTGCCGATACGAATCTGAAACCA
Organism: Pluralibacter sp. UBA7423; assembly: GCA_002470465.1. Taxonomy (GTDB): domain Bacteria; phylum Pseudomonadota; class Gammaproteobacteria; order Enterobacterales; family Enterobacteriaceae; genus Scandinavium. Next base: position 126,317 of record DKMD01000013.1, on the reverse strand, counting down.
GGTCTGATTAAGCCTGTCTTTAAGCTTAGCGATCAGCGGATAACGCAGATTATCCGCCAGCATACCAAACGGCGCACTGCCCGCATTTGGAGCGTTGTAGACCGGCGTGTCGCGCCAGGTGATGAGGTTCTGATTGCTGAGCGGCTTATTCAGGTCGCCGAGGCTGTCTTCCACCCGCTGCTTGCCCTGCACCGGTTCGAGATGGCCTTTATCGATAAACCCGGTCCCGAAACCAAAGCTGAATTCGTAATAATCGGCCGCTGTGGGCACAACGGCAAGAATTTGCCCGGCACGCACGTTGCCAACGGTCACCACATTATTACCCACCTGCGCCCAAATGGTGGCATCTTCGGTGGTTTGCATATAACGAGCGGGCTGCCCGTTTTGGCTCAGCAGGCTGGCAAAGGCGCTGCCAGACATGAGGATCAGAAAGGAGAAAATAACGCGTATTAGCATGCGCTTTAACCGGTGCGATAAGTCAGCCCGTAGTGTAACAAATGTCTCATTAATACCCACGGTTAATTGGCATACAAATCATGGAGCAAGACGAAGGGCGGATTCTTTTGCTGCTGGTGCCAGAGGCTGCTGGTTTCAGGTGTTCCCTGCGCCACAATGGCATGACGAAACGCCTCGCTATTAAGGCTTTCACGGTGGGGAAGCATAGATTCAATCAACGGGTAGCTGATGCCGGAGATAACTTCACAATGAGAGTGCTTGTGGCTCAGAAGAGCAGCGACACGGTAAGGTGCATCACCCGCGCTGTCGGTGAGAAAAATCACGCCGTCGCCGCTATCGGTTTGATGCAGCGCATCGCACATCATGCGGCTAAGCATATTGGTGCTGAGACCACACCAGAAGTTTACCGCCCGACACTGCGGCAGCGGCCCATACTTTTTCTCCAGCCGATCCAGCAGCGTCTGCGCCCGATCGTCATGACAGGCAATCACCCAACCCAACATTGCTCATCTCCTTAGCAGACGAGTAGTTTAGCGGAGTGAAGGTTGAGGAGGGGTGCGATCGATCAAGTTTGGGTTAACCGGGCAGCAATACTCTGCCCGGTTAGAAGCAGATCAGCTGCGCAGGCCACGTCCACGCTGAATCAGATACCAGCACAGCGCGTAAAACGCGATGATGAACACCACCAGCACGGCCACGGTGGTAAACAGCGGCACATCGCTGATGCCGAGGAAGCCGAAGCGGAAGCCGCTTATCATGTAGACAATTGGGTTCAGGTGCGACAGCGCCTGCCAGAACGGCGGCAGCAGCGTCAGCGAGTAGAACACCCCACCGAGGTAGGTCAGCGGCGTCAGCACGAAGGTCGGGATCAGGCTGATATCATCAAACGTTTTGGCAAAGACTGCATTCAGCAGACCCGCCAGCGAGAACAGGATCGCCGTCAGCAGCAGCGTGAGGCCGACAAACAGCCAGGAGTGAACCTGGAACGGCACGAAGAACAGCGAAATCGCCGTCACCAGAATCCCCACGCACAGCCCGCGCGCCACGCCGCCGCCGACGTAACCGGCAATAACCACGTGCGTCGGCACCGGGGCCACCAACAGTTCTTCAATGTTGCGCTGGAACTTGGCGCTGAAGAAGGATGAGGCCACGTTGGCATAGGCGTTGGTGATCACCGCCATCATGATCAGACCTGGCACAATGAACTGCATGTAGGTAAAACCATGCATATCACCGATGCGTGAGCCGATCAGGTTACCAAAAATAATGAAATAGAGGGTCATGGTGATGACCGGCGGCACCAGCGTCTGAACCCAGATCCGCATAAAGCGGTTGATCTCTTTGGCCCAGATACTCTTCAGCGCCACCCAATACAGCTGCATCATGCCTGCTCTCCTGTCTTACTGTGTACCAGCGTCACGAACAGCTCTTCCAGACGGTTGGCTTTGTTACGCATACTTAATACCTGCACGCCCTGCTCGCTCAGCTGCGCAAAAACGCTGTTAATCCCCTGCTCGCGCAGCACTTCCACCTCCAGCGTCGAGGTATCAACCAGACGATACTGATAACCTTCAAGCTTCGGCAGCGGGCTTTTCGCCGCCAGATCGAGAATGAACGTCTCTGACTTCAGCTTCGACAGCAGATTTTTCATCGAGGTGTTTTCCACCAGTTCACCGTGCTGAATAATGCCAATATTACGGCACAGCATTTCAGCTTCTTCCAGATAGTGGGTGGTCAGAATAATGGTGGTGCCTTTATCGTTGAGATCCTTCAGGAAGCCCCACATCGAACGGCGCAGCTCGATATCCACGCCTGCGGTTGGTTCATCCAGAATTAACAGCTTTGGCTCATGCATCAGCGCACGAGCGATCATCAGACGGCGCTTCATCCCACCGGATAACATGCGCGCACGTTCGTTACGCTTTTCCCACAGATCGAGCTGCTTCAGGTATTTTTCGCTACGGGCAATCGCCTCTTTGCGCTCTACGCCGTAGTAGCCCGCCTGGTTCACCACAATCTGCTGGACGGTTTCAAACGGGTTGAAGTTGAACTCCTGTGGCACCAGCCCGAGCTGACGCTTAGCGTTCACAACGTCTTTTTCAAGGTCATAGCCGAAGACGTTTACCTGACCGGAGGTTTTATTCACCAGCGAGCTGATAATGCCGATAGTGGTGGATTTCCCCGCGCCGTTGGGCCCGAGCAGGGCATAAAAATCCCCTGCCTCGACCGTCAGGTCGATACCGCGCAGCGCCTGAACGCCGCCCGGATAGGTCTTCTTCAGCTGTTTCAATTCAAGTGCAATGGTCATTCATTTTCTCTTTTTAAAATCTTGAAATCGAAGTGTGGTTTTAAATAAAGCCCAGTTGACCTATATTAGCGCAACGCACTTACAGGGTTACAGGTCATTAGCCTCCATGAACGACATAGATACACTCATCAGCAATAATGCACTATGGTCAAAAATGCTGGTGGAAGAGGATCCCGGTTTTTTTGAGAAACTGTCTCAGGCACAGAAACCGCGTTTTCTATGGATTGGCTGCTCTGACAGTCGCGTTCCGGCAGAACGCCTGACCGGCCTGGAGCCGGGCGAGCTCTTTGTTCACCGCAACGTGGCCAACCTGGTGGTTCACACTGATTTAAATTGCCTCTCCGTCGTGCAGTATGCGGTGGACGTCCTGGAAGTCGAACACATCATCATCTGTGGTCACTACGGCTGCGGTGGCGTGCAGGCGGCGGTTGAAAACCCGGAGATGGGCCTTATCAACAACTGGCTACTGCACATCCGTGACATCTGGTTTAAGCACAGCTCACTGCTCGGCGAAATGCCCCAGGAGCGGCGCATGGACACGCTCTGCGAGCTGAACGTGATGGAGCAGGTTTATAACCTCGGTCATTCAACGATTATGCAGTCAGCGTGGAAACGCGGGCAGAAAGTGACGATTCACGGCTGGGCGTATGGCATCCATGATGGGCTGCTTCGCGATCTCGACGTGACCGCCACCAACCGCGAAAGCCTGGAACAGGGTTACCGCAAAGGCATCTCCAACCTGCACACTCGCCACGTCAATCACAAATAACATCTGTAAAAAAGCCGGGTGGCGGGGGTAAATGCAAAACGGCGCTAATAAGGCGCCGTTTTTTTATGTTTGCACCCTCTCCCGTGGGAGAGGGTTGGGGAGAGGGCATCAAGCCGCACCCTGCCCAATTTACTCGTCCAGCAGCACCACTTTGCCGACATACGGCAGATGGCGATAGCGCTGTGCGTAGTCAATCCCGTAACCCACAACAAATTCATCCGGAATCGAGAAGCCAACAAACTCAACCGGCACCTCAACTTCACGGCGGGTCGGTTTATCCAGCAGCGTACAAATCGCCAGTGATTTAGGCTCACGCAGGCTCAGGATTTCGCGCACTTTAGAGAGCGTATTGCCGGAGTCGATGATGTCTTCGACGATCAGCACGTCTTTGCCGCGAATGTCTTCATCCAGATCTTTCAGGATTTTCACATCACGGGTGGTCGACATACCGCTGCCGTAGCTGGACGCCGTCATAAAATCGACTTCGTGGGAGACGTGCACTTCACGGCACAGGTCTGCCATAAACATGAATGAGCCGCGCAGCAGGCCAACCAGCACCATGTCGCTGCCGCTGTCCTGATAATGTTCGGTAATTTGACGGCCCAATTCGGCGATTCGCGCTTTGATCTCCGCTTCCGGGATCATCACTTCAACAGTATGTTTCATTTAACTAACCATCTGATTTCAGAGATAAATCTCTCAACCACGCGTACCTCAGCACGCGCCGTTGATCGGCAAGCCACGCAGTATACCAGTAAAACACTTTTTCGGGTGCATGAGATGAGAAAGCAAGATTTGTGATTCCGATCACACTTGTTAAATCCTATACTTAGTTGCTATTAAAAAATTAACGACTTATAGGTGTGCTTTCTATGGCAGAAACAAAACCACAACAGACCGGGCTTCTGGTGAAGCTGACGGCGCTGTTTGCAGCCTTCTGTGGGCTGTATCTGTTAATTGGCGGAGTCTGGCTCGTCTCGCTGGGCGGCTCCTGGTATTACCCCATTGCCGGGATTGTGATGCTGGCCGTCACCGCTATGCTGTGGCGCGGCAAGCGCGCGGCGCTGTGGCTGTATGCGCTGGTGCTGCTGGCGACCATGATTTGGGGCGTCTGGGAAGTCGGCTTCGACTTCTGGGCGCTGACGCCGCGCAGCGATATCCTCGTCTTCTTCGGCATCTGGCTTATCCTGCCGTTCGTCTGGCGTCGTCTGATTGTACCTTCATCCGGAGCGGTTGCCGCGCTGGTGGTGGTGCTGTTAGTCAGCGCAGGGATTCTGACCTGGGCAGGCTTCCACGACCCGCAGGAAATCAACGGCACGCTGAGCACGGAAGTGACGCCAGCGGCTCCGATTTCCCAGGTTGCCGATCAGGACTGGCCAGCGTATGGCCGTAACCAGGAAGGTCAGCGCTGGTCGCCGCTCAAGCAGATCAACGCCGATAACGTTCATCAGCTGAAAGAGGCCTGGGTCTTCCGCACCGGTGACCTTAAGCAGCCGAACGATCCGGGTGAAATCACCAACGAAGTCACACCAATTAAAGTTGGCAACATGCTCTATCTCTGCTCCGCGCACCAGCGTCTGTTCGCGCTTGATGCCGCGACCGGCAAAGAGAAATGGCACTTCGATCCGCAGCTCAACACCAACACCTTCTTCCAGCACGTGACCTGCCGCGGCGTGTCTTATCACGAAGCCAAAGCAGACAGCGCGCCTGCTGACGTCGTCGCCGACTGCCCGCGCCGCATCCTGCTGCCGGTGAACGATGGTCGTCTGTTTGCACTGAATGCCGATACCGGCAAGCTGTGCGAAACCTTCGGCAACAAAGGCGTGCTGAACCTGCAAACTAATCAGCCAGTGACCACGCCGGGCATGTACGAGCCGACATCACCGCCGATTGTGACCGACAAAATCATCGTGATTGCCGGTTCCGTGACGGATAACTTCTCCACGCGTGAAGCATCTGGCGTCATTCGCGGCTTCGACGTCAACACCGGTAAGCTGCTGTGGGCCTTCGATCCGGGCGCAAAAGATCCGAATGCCATTCCAAATGACGAACACAAGTTCAGCCTGAACTCGCCGAACTCCTGGGCGCCTGCCGCCTATGACGCGAAGCTGGATCTGGTGTATCTGCCAATGGGCGTCACCACACCGGATATCTGGGGCGGCAACCGCACACCAGAACAGGAACGCTATGCCAGCTCGATTGTGGCGCTGAATGCAACCACCGGGAAACTGGCCTGGAGCTATCAGAGCGTTCATCACGATCTGTGGGACATGGACCAGCCTGCCCAGCCGACGCTGGCGGACATCACCGTTGACGGTAAAACCGTGCCGGTGGTCTACGCACCGGCGAAAACCGGTAACATCTTCGTGCTGGATCGCCGTAACGGTCAGTTGGTGGTACCTGCTCCTGAAAAACCGGTACCGCAGGGTGCAGCCAAAGGCGACCGTCTGAGCCCGACTCAACCGTTCTCCGATCTGAGCTTCCGTCCGAAGAAAGATCTGACCGGGGCAGACATGTGGGGTGCCACCATGTTTGACCAGCTGGTGTGCCGCGTGATGTTCCATCAACTGCGCTACGAGGGCATCTTCACGCCACCGTCTGAGCAAGGCACGCTGGTGTTCCCGGGTAACCTGGGGATGTTCGAATGGGGCGGGATTTCTGTCGATCCGAACCGTCAGGTGGCGATTGCCAACCCGATTGCCCTGCCGTTCGTATCACGCCTGATCCCACGCGGCCCGGGTAACCCAATTGAGCCGCCGAAAGACGCCAAAGGTTCAGGTACTGAAACCGGCATTCAGCCACAGTACGGCGTGCCGTATGGCGTGACGCTGAACCCGTTCCTGTCACCGTTTGGCCTGCCGTGTAAACAGCCGGGCTGGGGTTATATCTCCGCGCTGGATCTGAAAACCAACCAGATTGCCTGGAAAAAACGTATCGGTACGCCGCAGGACAGCCTGCCGTTCCCGATGCCGTTTAAGCTACCGTTCAATCTGGGGATGCCAATGCTGGGTGGCCCGATTTCCACTGCCGGCAACGTACTGTTTGTAGCGGCAACTGCGGATAACTACCTGCGTGCTTACAACATGACCAACGGCGACAAGCTGTGGGAAGGTCGTCTGCCTGCCGGTGGCCAGGCAACGCCGATGACGTATGAAGTGAACGGCAAACAGTACGTAGTCATCTCCGCAGGTGGTCATGGTTCGTTTGGCACGAAGATGGGCGACTATATCGTGGCTTATGCTTTGCCGGACGACGCTAAGTAACTGAAATGCCCGGTGGCAAGGTAAAATCAAAACGGCAACCTCGGTTGCCGTTTTTAATGTTTGCTCCCCTCTCCACGTGGGAGAGGGGTTGGGGGTGAGGGCATCAGGCCGCACAGTCTGCTTCTCCCCCTCCCTCTCTCCCTCAAGGGAGAGGGAATCAAATCGTAGGCCGGGTAAGGCGAAAGCCGCACCCGGCATTTTTTTATACCGTAAAGCCCAGCATCATCCCGGTATCTTCGTGCTCGAGCAGGTGGCAGTGCGCCATATACATGTGCTCTTTCGCGGCTTCGTGGTCAAACTTCACCAACACTTCGCTGACGGCGCCTTCCACCCTGACCGTATCCTTCCATCCTGCACGATGCGCGGCTGGCGGCTTGCCGTTCTCGGATAAAATACGGAACTGCGTGCCGTGGATATGGAACGGATGCAGCATCATGTCGCCCTCGCCTGAAATCGTCCAGCGTTCGAACTGTCCGCGGCTGGCGGCAAACATCGGCTGATTCATATCGAAGGCCTGACCGTTGATCATATTGGCATTATGGAAATCAAAGCCTTTGCCGCCGTGATTCATATGGCCCATGCTGCCGTGATCCATATTGCCCATCTTCATGTCGCCGTGGCCCATGCTGCCGTGGTCCATGCCGCCCATCGCCTGCTTGCCGTATTTTTTCATCAGCGCCTGCATGCCCATCATGTCGAGCATGGGGTCCATGGAGAGCTGAAACTTACGCTGCGTTAAGCCATCGAGGGAAGGCAGTACCGGCAGGCTAGCCAGCGAATCAGGGAGCTCAGCGGAACCCGGGATCGCCAGCGGCTGAATACGCATAACCGGATGCGCTTTATCAAACGGCGCCACCGCCATGCCCATCTGATTGACTGGCAGCATAACGAGGTCAAACGCTTTGCCATCGCTGGTATCCACCAGCACTTCGAAGCGTTCACCCATCAGCATCGGCAACTCGGTCACTTTAACGGGCTCAGCGAGCAAGCCACCGTCGCTGGCAATCACGTACAGCGGACGGTTATCGCTGGCTGCCAGATTCAGAGAACGCGCGTTACAGCCGTTCAGCAGGCGTAAGCGTAGCCAGCCTTTGGGTACCGCATGCTGCGGATAAATCGCGCCATTGGTCAGCAGCGTATCGCCAAACCAGCCTACCGCTGCGCTCATCACATCCAGCTGATAATCGATTTCGCCGTCGGCGCTAAACCGCTTGTCCTGAATAATGACCGGCACATCGTCGATGCCCCACTGCTTAGGCAGCAGCAGCTTGTGGATCTGCGGGTCTTCGATTAATACCAGACCTGCCAGCCCCATCGCTACCTGGTGTCCGGTTTTCCCGTGCTGGTGAGGATGGAACCAGCAGGTTGCGGCCTGTTGCGTAGGGGTGAACGTCACGGTACGCGTAGCGCCGGGTTTAATGACCCCCTGCGGACCGCCGTCGACCTCACCCGGAATATCCAGACCGTGCCAGTGCACAGTTGTCTCTTCAGAGAGCTGATTGTGAATATCGACGGTAACCGCTTTCCCTTGTTGCAGCTGCAATGCCGGACCAAGCAAATTGCCGTTATAGCCCCAGGTTGCAGCGTTATGCGGGCCAAACTGCGTTTTACCGCTTTGCACCGTCAACGCGATACGGCTCCGGGAATCCGCGGTTAACAAATTGGGGACAGGTAAGGCCGGGCGATCGGCGGCCAGCACGCCACGACTCCATAACGGTAAGGCGCTGGCGACCCCCACGGCGGTAGCTAATTTGATAAATTCACGACGTTGCATCTGCACTCCCTTTTCGACGACTGGTGATTAATTGAGCTTAAACCTTTCCCTTACCGGAAGGTCAAGCATAATCCCTTTAATAAAGCCCTGCGCACCTCTAAGAAGTGTGCTAACGTTGAATTTCGTGGATGCATTGGTAACTAAAATGAAGACGTTATTCAGAATTGTGGTACTTGGATCGCTGCTTGCTCTTTCCTCTAACAGCTACGCACTGAGCGAATCCGAGGCCGAAGATATGGCCGATCTGACGGCGGTATTTGTCTTTCTGAAAAACGACTGTGGTTACCAGAATTTGCCGAACCAGCAGATTCGCCGAGCTTTGGTCTTTTTTGCCCAGCAAAATCAGTGGGATCTCAGCAACTACGACACCTTTAACATGAAAGCGCTCGGGGAAGACAGCTACCGTGATTTGAGCGGCATTCGCATTCCCACCTCCAAAAAATGCAAAGCGCTGGCTCGCGATTCCCTGAGCCTTCTCGCCTACGTCAAGTAAGACCTTCTGCTGAAATAACGACCGTGCATCGCCGGTCATTGTTAGCTATGATGTTGCGCCCATTTTAAAGGGGTGTTAACGAAGGAGGGTTCAGCCCATGGCCGATAACAAGGTGTGGCATGAAACGCTGCACGACCAGTTTGGTCAGTACTTTGCCGTTGAAAACGTGCTCTATCACGAGAAAACGGATCACCAGGATCTCATCATCTTTGAGAACGCCGCCTTTGGCCGCGTGATGGCACTCGACGGCGTGGTGCAAACCACCGAGCGCGATGAGTTTATCTACCACGAGATGATGACCCACGTTCCCCTGCTGGCTCACGGCCACGCAAAACACGTGCTGATCATCGGCGGCGGCGACGGCGCGATGCTGCGCGAAGTCAGCCGTCATAAGAGCATTGAAACCATCACGATGGTGGAAATCGATGCGGGCGTGGTGTCATTCTGCCGCCAGTATCTGCCCAACCACAGCGCGGGCAGCTACGACGATCCGCGCTTCACGTTGGTTATCGACGACGGCGTTAATTTTGTCAGCCAGACAACGCAAACGTTTGATGTGATCATCTCCGACTGTACCGATCCGATTGGTCCAGGCGAAAGCCTGTTCACCTCAGCATTTTATGAGGGCTGCAAACGCTGCCTGAATCCTGGCGGCATTTTCGTCGCACAGAACGGGGTTTGCTTCCTGCAGCAGGATGAAGCGCTCGACAGCCATCGCAAGCTCAGCCACTACTTTGGCGATGTAAGCTTCTATCAGGCGGCTATCCCGACCTATTACGGCGGCATCATGACCTTCGCCTGGGCGACGGATAACGAAGCACTGCGCCACCTCTCGGCCGAAATCATTCAGGCACGCTTCCACCAGGCCGGACTGATCTGCCGCTACTACAACCCGGCTATTCACACCGCGGCCTTTGCGCTCCCGCAATACCTGCAGAACGCGCTCTCTGCAACGCAGGAGGTGAACCCAATTGAAAAAGCTTAAGCTGCACGGCTTTAACAACCTGACCAAAAGCCTGAGTTTTTGTATTTACGATATCTGCTACGTGAAAACGGCAGAAGAGCGCGATGGCTACATCGCCTATATCGATGAACTCTACAATGCCAACCGTCTGACGGAGATCCTGTCAGAAACCTGTTCGATTATCGGCGCGAATATTCTCAACATCGCGCGCCAGGATTACGAGCCGCAGGGCGCAAGCGTCACCATTCTGGTGAGCGAAGAGCCGGTTGACCCCAAACTTATCGATCCTTCCGAGCACCCCGGTCCGCTGCCGGAAGCGGTGGTCGCCCATCTCGATAAAAGCCATATCTGCGTACACACCTATCCGGAGAGTCATCCGGAAGGCGGCCTGTGTACCTTCCGCGCCGATATTGAAGTCTCGACCTGCGGGGTGATTTCTCCGCTCAACGCGCTGAACTATCTTATCCACCAGCTGGAGTCCGATATCGTGACCGTCGACTACCGCGTGCGTGGCTTTACCCGCGATGTGAACGGTATGAAGCACTTTATCGACCACGAAATTAACTCCATTCAAAATTTTATGTCGGACGACATGAAAGCGCTGTATGACATGATGGATGTGAACGTCTATCAGGAAAACATCTTCCACACCAAGATGTTACTTAAGGAATTCGACCTGAAGCACTACATGTTCCACACCCGGCCGGAAGATTTAAGCGAAGCCGAACGCCAGGCCATCGCTGACCTGCTGTGGAAAGAGATGCGTGAGATTTACTACGGCCGCAATATTCCGGCCGTATAAGTTTTCGGGGAGCAGGGAAGCTCCCGCCAGGTTACTTCTGCTGCATAAAGGCGCGGTACGCCGTTACAACCTGAAGGAAGTCCTCCACGCCGCACATTGACAGGCTTTCCTCGTCGTAATAGCTCATGCCCTCTTCCATTTCATCACCGGAAAACTCCAGCTGATTGGCGCGAACCATCACTTCTTCGCCGTCCATCCAGACCGTGTATTCGTGGCCCGAGCGCTGCCATGAGTTTTCGGTGCCCTTTACCGTCTGCGCCGCCGCTTCCACTTCATCGAGCAGTGAGAGGTTCTCTCTTACTTCTTCGTTAAACCAGTGCCCAACCGCTTCGTGGCCCATCGACATACGCACTTTCACCACCCCGGTGATGTCGCGCAGAAATTCGTAATCCATGGTGTTTTCCTCTGCAAAGCCATTGCCGTAATTATCGCAGTTGGCGGAGAGAAAAAAAGCGGGACGGGTGTCAGGAGTGGAAAATAAAAACCCCGAATGACAGGTTCGGGGTTTTGTAGGCCGGGTAAGCACGCTGCCACCCGGCAAAAAAGGAGATGTGCGGCCTGATGCCCTCACCCCAGCCCTCTCTCACAGGGAGAGGGTGCAAACACTTAAAACCGTCTCCATAGAGACGGTTTTGCAGTTTATACAGCCGTCTGGAAAATCACGCCGTCGGCTTTCTCGGTGTACTGAGAGAGCTGGTCGAAATTCAGATAGCGGTAGGTGTCAGCTGCGGTTTTATCAACCTGCGCCACAAACGTCTGGTACTCTTCCGGCGTTGGCAGTTTGCCAATCAGCGCCGCAACGGCCGCCAGCTCCGCAGAAGCGAGGTAGACGTTCGCGCCAGTACCGAGACGGTTCGGGAAGTTACGGGTTGAAGTGGACACCACCGTCGCACCGTCTGCCACACGAGCCTGGTTACCCATGCACAGGGAGCAGCCCGGGATCTCAATACGCGCACCGCTCTTACCGAAGACGCTGTAGTAGCCCTCTTCCGTCAGCTGTGCCGCATCCATACGGGTTGGCGGAGCCACCCACAGACGCGTCGGCAGCTGGCCTTTGTGCGTATCCAGCAGTTTACCGGCGGCACGGAAGTGGCCAATGTTGGTCATGCAGGAACCGATGAACACTTCGTCGATCTTGTCGCCCTGCACGTCAGACAGCAGACGCGCGTCGTCCGGATCGTTCGGCGCACAAAGGATTGGCTCTTTGATATCCGCCAGATCGATGTCGATCACCGCCGCATACTCGGCGTCAGCGTCGGCTTCCAGCAGCTGCGGATCCGCCAGCCATTTTTCCATGCCCTGGATACGGCGCTCCAGCGTGCGGCGGTCGCCGTAGCCTTCAGCAATCATCCACTTCAGCAGCACGATGTTAGAGTTCAGGTACTCTTCAATCGGCGCCTGATTCAGCTTGATGGTACAGCCCGCAGCAGAACGCTCGGCGGACGCATCAGTCAGTTCGAACGCCTGCTCAACTTTCAGATCCGGCAGACCTTCAATTTCCAGAATGCGGCCGGAGAAGATGTTCTTCTTACCTTTCTTCTCAACGGTCAGCAGACCCTGCTTAATGGCGTACAGCGGAATGGCGTGAACCAGATCGCGCAGGGTGATGCCCGGCTGCATTTTGCCTTTGAAGCGCACCAGCACGGATTCCGGCATATCGAGCGGCATCACGCCAGTCGCAGCGGCAAACGCCACCAGGCCAGACCCCGCCGGGAAGGAGATGCCGATTGGGAAACGGGTATGGGAATCACCGCCGGTGCCAACGGTATCCGGCAGCAGCATACGGTTCAGCCAGGAGTGGATGACGCCATCGCCAGGACGCAGAGAAACACCGCCGCGGTTCATGATGAAATCAGGCAACGTATGATGCGTGGTTACGTCAACCGGCTTCGGATACGCCGCAGTATGGCAGAAGGACTGCATCACCAGATCAGAAGAGAAGCCCAGGCAGGCCAGGTCTTTCAGTTCATCACGGGTCATTGGGCCGGTGGTGTCCTGAGAACCCACGGAGGTCATCTTCGGCTCACAGTAGGCACCCGGACGGATACCCGCCACGCCGCAGGCGCGACCAACCATTTTCTGAGCCAGAGAGAAGCCGCGGCTGCTTTCTGCCACGTCTTTCGCCTGACGGAAAACATCGCTGTGCGGCAGGCCCAGCGCTTCACGCGCTTTGGTCGTCAGGCCACGGCCGATAATCAGCGGAATACGGCCACCGGCGCGCACTTCGTCGATCAGCACGTCGGTTTTCAGCTCAAAGCTTGCCAGCAGCTCATTGGTTTCGTGGTTACGTACTTCGCCTTTGAACGGATAGACGTCAATGACGTCGCCCATGTTCAGGTTGTTCACGTCCACTTCAATTGGCAGTGCGCCCGCATCTTCCATGGTGTTAAAGAAGATGGGTGCAATTTTCCCGCCCAGGCACAGGCCGCCGCCGCGCTTGTTCGGCACGTGCGGAATATCATCGCCCATGAACCACAGCACGGAGTTAGTGGCAGATTTACGCGAAGAACCGGTGCCAACCACGTCGCCCACATACGCCAGAGGGAAGCCTTTTTTCTGCAGCGCTTCGATCTGTTTGATTGGGCCAACAACGCCCGGCTGATCCGGCTCAATGCCTTCGCGGGCGTTTTTCAACATTGCCAGCGCGTGCAGAGGGATATCAGGACGAGACCACGCATCCGGCGCCGGGGAGAGGTCATCAGTGTTAGTTTCGCCGGTGACTTTGAAGACGGTGACGGTCATTTTTTCAGCAAGCGCTGGACGGTTCAGGAACCACTCAGCATCGGCCCAGGACTGCATCACCTGCTTCGCGTAGGCGTTGCCCGCTTTGGCTTTCTCTTCCACATCATAGAAGTTGTCAAACATCAGCAGGGTATGGGACAGCGCTTTGGCGGCAATCGGTGCCAGCTTCTCGTTATCCAGCGCGTCAATCAGCGGATGAATATTGTAGCCCCCCTGCATGGTACCCAGCAGTTCGATAGCTTTTTCAGGGGTAACCAGTGGGGAGGTGGCGTCGCCTTTGGCGACAGCGGCAAGGAATCCGGCTTTCACGTAGGCGGCTTCGTCTACGCCCGGCGGTACACGGTTAATTAACAGGTCTAACAGGAATTCTTCTTCGCCCGCAGGCGGTGCTTTCAGCAGCTCAACCAGTGCGGCCATTTGGGTTGCATCTAACGGTTTTGCAACAATCCCCTCGGCGGCACGCTCAGCTACGTGCTTACGGTATTCTTCTAGCACGACGGTTCTCCTCGCTCTCATTGTCATATGCGGCCGGCGTTCTCTTCACGCTCCTGTGAGACAGCAGTTTGTAGGGTACATGCCCGATACCGCGTCGGGCAGCATAGCAGGATTTCCGGGGGGTGTTAATCTGTTTACAAAAAAGCAACATTAAAATTTTGCTGAATCGTTAAGGACAGCATAAAGCCATTTCAAACCTACATTCTGGACACAATAATCTCACCTGGTTACGCACCTTATCTCGCACTGCTTTGCGGTGCCGGATTGCTGCTGGCAACCCTCTCATCCTCCCTCTTCATAAACTTTCCTGCTGACGAGCGCCCCCTCACTCTGTGATACTGGCACGCTTGTGGACAGTAAAAGGGTGAGTGCAGGATGACAACAAAACGCGCGTTTCTTCTGCGTGGCCTGGCGACCTGGCTGGTCGTCAGCCTGTTGTGCTGCGCCCTGCTCTACGCCGAACAGATCCGCCGCCAGTACTGGCAGTTTGACCGCGCCTTCACCTCGTTGTTTAGTACCATCAATACCGCACTAACTCAGAATGAGTCGGTCATTCCTGTTCTCAGTGGTGATGACAATCTGGCGCGACTGCAACAAAAGTTCCCGCAAATCCAGGCGCTGGAGAAAACCATCGCCCTCCCTCTGAATGCGCCGCGCGTGGAGAAGCTCTCACCGACAAGCTACTGGCTGTACAATCCTTACCGCCAGATTCGGGTACGTATCAACCTTGCCCCTTTCCTGTACTCAGCTTCACATTTTTCAACCGTGCGTCTCAGCATGACAACACCATCAGCGCTGCAACAGGAGCGTTGGCACTGGACGCGGCAGTTTCAGCAGCACTTTCAGCCCTTTACCCTGCAGGCGAGCGCCACGCCGCAGTGGTTTGCCGTCGCCTGGCTACCCCATCTGCTTATCGCCCTCGGCTGGGGAGTTATTGTCTGCCTGCTGATGCTCACGCTGTGGGGGCGCAAGCAGCAGCAATCTGACCGCCAGCGGGCCGATTATTATCAGCATGCCCGGCTGAACACGCTCGGCGAAATGGCCGCGGGCGTCGTGCATGAAATCAACCAGCCGCTGACGGCCACGCAGATGTGGCTGCAGGGCGGCATGCGTCAGCTCGATAACGGGAAATCAGAAGAAGTCAGGCACGCAATGCGCTCGGCCCTCACGCAGACCCAGAGAATCAGCGAGCTACTGACCCGCTTTCGCGCCCACCTGAGCCAGGAGGACGTGACGCTCACAGCGGTGAACCTGCCGCAAAGCTGGCTGCGCGTCGGCAATTTGCTGGAGCACGAGCCTGGCACAAAACTTATCCGCATCACCCACGCCTTCCAGGCGCTCGAGATCCGGGCAGACCACCTGTGGCTTGAACAGGTGCTGCACAATTTACTCAACAACGCGATTCAGGCACAGCTTTCGCGCGGAAAAGGCTGGGTCCACATTACCAGCGAGGCGGAAGGCGATCGGGTTCGCGTCACGCTCACCGATGGCGGTCCGGGATTCAGCCCGGAGGCGCTGAAGCTCGCTCTGATGCCGCTCTACACGGAGCGAGAAGGCGGGCTGGGGCTGGGACTCACGCTTTGTGAATCGCTGATGACGCGCATGAACGGCAGCCTGCAGCTGGGGAACAGGCCAGACGGCGGCGCGGAAATCAACCTGTGGTTTATTCGGGAGAGGTAATCAGACATGGACAACACTATCTACATCATTGACGACGACGCCTCGATTCGCGAGTCGCTGACGTTTCTCTTCTCTACGCTAAGCTGGCCGGTAGAGAACTTCGCGTCCATCGACGCATTCGCTACCGCCGCTGTTGTCTGCCCATGGGATCACCGGGTCGTCGGCAAGCGCGAAGCCAGAAATCAGCGTAGTGGCGAGTACTGCGGTAGTCAGAAATGTTTTCATGATGCACCTCATTAATAGTTTTTACGCTATAAGTTTAGTGCGTGACTATTTTCAGAGTAATGACGAGATGTTCGCAAATATTTATGCAGAAATGTTTTTAAATAAGTAAGTTACCGCTCCGCTTATCCCAGGCAAGCTTGCAGCAGAGATAAAAAAAGCGGCCCTGAGGCCGCTTCTTACATCCCGAAAACTTATTTCTTCTTCGCTTTCGGGTTTGGCAGGTCGGTGATGCTGCCTTCGAACACTTCTGCAGCCAGGCCCACTGACTCGTGCAGAGTCGGGTGAGCGTGGATGGTCAGTGCGATGTCTTCTGCATCACAGCCCATTTCGATAGCCAGACCGATTTCACCCAGCAGCTCGCCGCCGTTGGTACCGACAATCGCACCACCGATAACACGGTGAGTCTCTTTGTCGAAGATAAGCTTGGTCATGCCGTCTGCGCAGTCGGAAGCGATAGCACGACCAGAAGCAGCCCACGGGAAGGTGGCGGTTTCGTAGCTGATGCCTTTCTCTTTCGCTTCTTTCTCGGTCAGGCCAACCCAGGCAACTTCTGGCTCGGTATACGCGATAGATGGGATCACTTTCGGATCGAAGTAGTGCTTCATGCCGGCGATAACTTCAGCGGCAACGTGACCTTCGTGAACACCTTTGTGCGCCAGCATCGGCTGGCCGACGATATCGCCGATAGCAAAGATGTGCGGCACGTTAGTACGCAGCTGCTTGTCAACGCGGATGAAGCCACGGTCGTCCACTTCCACGCCAGCTTTGCCCGCGTCGAGGTTTTTACCGTTCGGTACACGACCGATTGCCACCAGCACTGCGTCATAACGCTGCGCTTCGGCAGGGGCTTTTTTGCCTTCCATGGAAACGTAGATACCGTCTTCTTTCGCTTCAACGGCGGTCACTTTGGTTTCCAGCATCAGGTTGAATTTCTTGCTGATGCGCTTGGTGAAGACTTTCACCACGTCTTTGTCGGCAGCCGGGATAACCTGGTCGAACATTTCAACCACGTCGATGTCTGAACCCAGTGCGTGATATACGGTACCCATTTCCAGACCGATGATACCGCCGCCCATCACCAGCAGACGTTTTGGAACGGTTTTCAGCTCCAGCGCATCGGTGGAATCCCACACGCGTGGATCTTCATGTGGAATGAACGGCAGTTCGATCGGACGGGAACCCGCCGCGATGATTGCATTGTCGAAGTTGATCACGGTTTTACCGTTCTCGCCTTCCACTTCCAGGGTGTTCGCCCCGGTGAATTTACCCAGACCGTTGACCACTTTCACCTTACGGCCTTTCGCCATACCCGCCAGACCACCGGTCAGCTGAGTGATCACTTTCTCTTTCCAGGTACGAATCTTGTCGATATCGGTTTTCGGCTCACCGAAGACGATACCGTGCTCCGCCAGCGCTTTGGCTTCTTCGATAACTTTGGCTACGTGCAGCAGCGCTTTAGAAGGGATACAGCCGACGTTCAGACAAACACCACCGAGGGTGCTGTAACGTTCGACGATGACGGTTTCCAGACCTAAATCAGCGCAACGGAAGGCAGCGGAGTAGCCTGCCGGGCCTGCCCCAAGTACCACGACCTGGGTTTTGATTTCAGTACTCATCATGACCTCTATGATTTTTTATCCGGCGGTCCCTGGTCTTATCGCCCATCATCCACCGGGACGTTCTATCCGCCCGTATTTTACAAAATTGTTAACAATTTTGAAACAACAAACGGCTCACGATTTGACGTTGTTCCAATAACCCCATAAAGCCAGGAGAGATTACCAGAAAAAAGCCGGCCGACTGGCCGGCTTTTCGCTTACATCACCAGACGGCGAATGTCGCTCAACATGTTGTTGATGATGGTGATGAAACGCGCACCATCAGCCCCGTCGATCACGCGGTGGTCGAAGGAGAGAGACATCGGCATCATCAGACGCGGCGTGAACTCTTTCCCGTTCCACACTGGCTCCATCGCGGACTTGGAAACACCGAGGATAGCCACTTCCGGCGCGTTGACGATTGGCGCGAAGTGCGTTGTCCCGATACCGCCCAGGCTGGAGATGGTGAAGCATCCGCCTTGCATTTCGCCAGCGGTCAGCTTGCCGTCGCGAGCTTTTTTGGAGATAGCCATCAGTTCGCGGGACAGTTCGGTGATGCTCTTCTTGTTCACATCTTTGAACACCGGAACCACCAGACCGTTTGGCGTATCTACCGCCACGCCGATGTTGATGTATTTTTTCAGCGTCAGCTTCTGGCCGTCTTCGGACAGGGAGCTGTTGAAGCGAGGCATCTGCTCAAGCGCTGCGGCAACGGCTTTCATGATGAAGACCACTGGAGTGAATTTCACGTCCAGCTTGCGCTTCGCGGCTTCTTCGTTCTGCTGCTTACGGAACGCTTCCAGATCGGTGATATCGGTTTTGTCGAAGTGCGTAACGTGCGGGATCATCACCCAGTTACGGCTCAGGTTCGCGCCAGAAATTTTCTGGATACGGCCCATTTCCACTTCTTCGATTTCGCCAAACTTGCTGAAGTCCACTTTCGGCCATGGCAGCATGCCTGGCAGACCGCCGCCGGTAGCAGCTGGTGCAGATTCAGCGCGTTTCACTGCGTCTTTCACGTAAGCCTGAACGTCTTCGCGCAGGATGCGGCCTTTACGACCGGAGCCTTTTACTTTCGCCAGGTTAACGCCGAATTCGCGCGCCAGACGGCGAATCAGCGGAGTCGCGTGAACGTAAGCGTCGTTCTCAGCAAACTCAGATTTGCCTTCCGCTTTCGCAGCTGGTGCTGCGGCAGGTGCAGACTGAGTCGGTGCCGGAGCGGCAGCCGCTGGTGCAGCAGCCGGAGCCGCGGCAGGCGCAGCGCCTTCCACTTCAAACACCATAATCAGGGAGCCGGTTTTCACTTTGTCGCCGGTGCTGATTTTGATTTCTTTAACGGTGCCCGCGAACGGTGCCGGAACCTCCATAGAAGCTTTGTCGCCTTCTACGGTGATCAGTGACTGCTCAGCGGCAACTTTGTCGCCCACTTTCACCATCACTTCGGTCACTTCAACTTCGTCACCGCCGATGTCCGGTACGTTCACTTCTTTAGCGCCGGAAGCCGCTGGTGCAGCCGCCGCTGTCGGAGCAGCAGCCTGAGCCGGTGCCGCGCCCGCTACTTCGAAGACCATGATCAGGGAGCCAGTAGACACTTTGTCACCGGTGCTGATTTTGATCTCTTTCACCACGCCCGCGAACGGTGCTGGCACTTCCATAGAAGCTTTGTCGCCTTCTACGGTGATCAGGGATTGTTCAGCGGCAACGGTGTCGCCCACTTTCACCATGATCTCGGTGACTTCAACTTCGTCACCGCCGATGTCAGGCACGTTCACGTCTTTCGCTGCTGCGGCAGCTGCTGGAGCAGCGGCGGCCGGAGCGGCTTCTTTCTTCTCTTCCTGCGCAGGTGCAGCAGCTGCTGCACCGTCGGCGGAATCGAAAATCATAATCAGTTTGCCGGTCTCGGTTTTGTCGCCGACAGAGACCTTGATCTCTTTCACGACGCCAGCCTGCGGAGACGGGACTTCCATAGAGGCTTTGTCGCCTTCTACGGTGATCAGCGACTGTTCTGCTTCAACTTTGTCGCCCACTTTGACCAGAATCTCGGTGATTTCAACTTCATCAGCCCCGATGTCCGGTACGTTGATTTCGATAGCCATTATTCTTTTACCTCTTACGCCAGACGCGGGTTAACTTTTTCTGCATCGATGTTGAATTTGGTGATCGCATCCGCCACCACTTTCTTGTCGATTTCGCCACGTTTAGCCAGTTCGCCCAGGGCCGCAACCACAACATAAGAAGCATCAACTTCGAAGTGGTGACGCAGGTTTTCACGGCTGTCGGAACGACCGAAGCCATCGGTACCCAGTACGCGGTAATCATCAGCCGGTACGTAGGTACGAACCTGTTCAGCGAACAGTTTCATATAGTCAGTGGATGCCACCGCCGGTGCATCGTTCATCACCTGAGCGATGTACGGAACGCGCGGAGTTTCCATTGGGTGCAGCATGTTCCAGCGCTCACAGTCCTGACCATCGCGGGCCAGTTCGGTGAAGGAGGTGACAGAGTACACGTCAGAGCCCACGCCGTAGTCTTTCGCCAGGATCTGAGCGGCTTCACGCACGTGACGCAGGATAGAACCGGAGCCCAGCAGCTGAACTTTACCTTTGCTACCTTCAACGGTTTCGAGTTTGTAGATACCTTTACGGATACCTTCCTCAGCACCTTCCGGCATCGCCGGCATGTGGTAGTTTTCGTTCAGGGTGGTGATGTAGTAGAACACGTTCTCTTGTTTCTCACCGTACATACGGACCAGACCGTCGTGCATGATCACGGCGACTTCGTAGGCGTAAGACGGGTCATAAGAGATACAGTTCGGGATAGTCAGAGACTGAATGTGGCTGTGACCATCTTCATGCTGCAGACCTTCACCGTTCAGGGTGGTACGACCGGAGGTACCGCCAACCAGGAAGCCGCGAGCCTGCTGGTCACCCGCCTGCCAGCACAGATCGCCGATACGCTGGAAGCCGAACATCGAGTAGTAGATGTAGAACGGGATCATCGGCAGGTTGTTAGTGCTGTAAGAAGTCGCTGCCGCGAGCCAGGATGCGCCTGCACCCAGTTCGTTGATACCTTCCTGCAGGATCTGACCTTTCTCGTCTTCTTTGTAGTAGGCAACCTGCTCACGGTCCTGCGGGGTGTACTGCTGGCCGTTGGAGCTGTAGATACCGATCTGACGGAACAGACCTTCCATACCGAAAGTACGCGCTTCGTCAGCCAGAATCGGAACCAGACGATCTTTGATAGACGGGTTCTTCAGCATCACGTTCAGGGCACGAACGAAAGCGATGGTAGTAGAAATTTCTTTGTTCTGCTCTTCGAGAAGCTGCTGGAAATCAGCCAGAGCAGGCATTTCCAGTTTCTCGGTAAATTTCACCTGACGGGATGGCAGGTAGCCGCCCAGTTTCTGACGCTGTGCGTGCAGATAGGTGTGTTCTTCAGAACCTTCAGGGAAGGTCACGTACGGCAGTTTTTCGATATCAGCATCGGATACCGGCACGTTGAAACGGTCACGGACGTAGCGTACGCCGTCCATGTTCATTTTCTTCACCTGGTGAGCGATGTTTTTACCTTCAGCGGAATCGCCCATGCCGTAACCTTTGATGGTGTGGGCCAGGATAACGGTCGCTTTACCTTTGGTGTCCTGTGCGTTTTTCAGCGCAGCATAGACTTTCTTCGGATCGTGGCCACCGCGGTTCAGGGCCCAGATCTGATCGTCAGTCCAGTCGGCAACCAGTGCGGCAGTTTCCGGATACTTACCGAAGAAGTGCTCACGCACGTAGGCGCCATTTTTGGATTTGAAGGTCTGGTAGTCACCGTCAACGGTTTCGTTCATCAGCTGAATCAGCTTACCGCTGGTGTCTTTACGCAGCAGCTCATCCCAACGGCCGCCCCACATCACTTTCACCACGTTCCAGCCAGCGCCCGCGAAGATGCCTTCCAGTTCGTTAACGATTTTGCCGTTACCGGTGACCGGGCCATCCAGACGCTGCAGGTTGCAGTTGATGATGAAGCAGAGGTTGTCCAGCTTGTCGCGGGTCGCGATGGTGATCGCACCTTTGGATTCTGGTTCGTCCATCTCGCCGTCGCCGAGGAAGGCATAAACGGTCTGCTGAGAGGTATCTTTCAGGCCACGGTGTTCCAGATATTTCAGGAACTTCGCCTGGTAGATCGCACCGATTGGGCCCAGACCCATGGAGACGGTCGGGAACTGCCAGAATTCTGGCATCAGTTTCGGGTGCGGATAAGAAGAGAGGCCTTTGCCGTGAACTTCCTGGCGGAAGTTGTTCATCTGCTCTTCGGTCAGGCGACCTTCAAGGAAGGCACGCGCGTAAACGCCCGGAGAGATGTGGCCCTGGAAGTACACCAGGTCGCCGCCGTCCTGTTCGGTACGGGCACGGAAGAAGTGGTTGAAGCACACTTCGTAAATGGTCGCAGAAGACTGGAAGGAGGACATGTGGCCACCCAGCTCCAGGTCTTTCTTCGACGCGCGCAGAACGGTCATGATCGCGTTCCAGCGGATAGCTGAACGAATGCGACGTTCCAGATCCAGATTACCCGGGTATTCCGGCTCATCTTCAACGGCAATCGTGTTCACATAATTGTTTGCCCCGGCACCAGCTGCCACGCTTACGCCGCCTTTGCGGGCTTCGGAAAGCAGTTGGTCAATCAGATACTGAGCGCGCTCAACACCTTCTTCACGGATGACCGATTCGATCGCCTGTAGCCAGTCGCGAGTTTCGATCGGATCCACGTCATTTTGTAAACGGTCTGACATGGGGGTATTCCTTATCTGTCTAATCGTTGATTTGTCTGGAACCTGTCCCATTGCGTTTTCGGCTAAAAGCGCAATAAGACAGGTTCTGCGTTTAGTTGCCGCGCTCTAAAAACTGGCGCTGAAAAAAATCGGTGTTGCTAGTCCTTTCGTTGCTGTAGGCGGCGAAGCGAGCGGTCTCGACGACTTTGCTCACGGCTGCGGTCCAGCAAGATTTCCTCAATGAAGGCCAGGTGACGGTGCGACGCTTCGCGCGCCTGCTCCGGCTCTCTGGCCATTATCGCCTCGAATACTCGGGTGCGATGGCTGCTGACCAGCGGGAGCATTTCCCGTCGGGCGTACAGCAATTCAAAGTTCTGTCGAACATTCTGCGCCAGCATCGGTTCCATGCAGCGAAGAAGATGAAGTAAGACCACATTATGAGCGGCTTCGGTGACGGCAATTTGATACTGGACGACGGCGCTGGATTCGGCATCAAGATCGCCAGACTGCTGAGCGATTTCAATGGCCTGATGCAGTTCGCGGATGCGTATGCGATCTTCATCATTCCCCCGCAACGCGGCATAATACGCGGCAATCCCTTCCAGAGCGTGGCGGGTTTCCAGCAGATCAAACTGGGATTCAGGGTGGTCGGCGAGCAATTCTACCAGCGGATCGCTGAAGCTCTGCCAGAGGCTACTTTGCACAAAGGTACCGCCGCCCTGGCGACGAAGCAGTAAGCCCTTCGCTTCGAGACGTTGGATCGCCTCGCGCAGTGAGGGACGGGAAACATCGAACTGTTTTGCCAGTTCGCGTTCAGGTGGAAGTTTTTCGCCGGGGCGCAGCGTCCCCTCAAGAATCAAAAACTCCAGCTGCTGCTCAATCACATCGGATAATTTTGGTTGGCGGATTTTGCTGTAGGCCATGGTTCCCTGTCTTAAGCCATTTACCCGGAGTCAATTGGTCTTACCAATTCAAAGTTCGTGACGGTAAAGTAACAAAGTATTCACCTTCTGTCCATACAGGTTTTGATTGAAATCAGTAAACCCGGCACTTTTTAACAACCTTACAGAAATAACGTTTCAGAAATGTAACTTTGCACAAATGTCACATTTACCCCTAAAGAGGCAGTTTTAACGTATGCGAAACGAAAAGCTGTGCAGCCTGAACCGATTCAATATGACGAAAAGTGCCTGAACAGACATAAAATTTCGCTAAAACGGTAAATACGAAAGGGATTGTTACCGCGATCCGGCATTTACATTTGGTTTCTTTTTACGCAACTCGTCAGCATCCCTGCACAAAGCAGGTGCATTCGGCGGCACTTACCACTATTCTTCCAGCTGCGGAAGACTTACACGCAACTTTCAGCCATCCGCTCTGTAAAATATAATGTACAGGATATGGAAGTTCATAATGACACGCGCTTAACCAAAGCGTAGAAAAAACAATCACTCACGAGGTTTCATAATGGAAGGTCAACAGCACGGCGAACAGCTGAAGCGCGGCCTTAAAAACCGCCACATTCAGCTTATTGCGCTGGGTGGAGCTATCGGAACGGGCCTGTTTCTGGGCAGCGCCTCCGTTATTCAATCCGCAGGGCCGGGGATCATTCTCGGTTATGCCATTGCAGGTTTCGTGGCCTTTCTGATCATGCGTCAGCTGGGCGAAATGGTGGTGGAAGAGCCGGTGGCCGGTTCCTTCAGCCACTTTGCCTATAAATACTGGGGCAACTTTGCCGGTTTCGCCTCTGGCTGGAACTACTGGGTGCTTTACGTGCTGGTGGCGATGGCGGAACTGACTGCGGTCGGCAAATATATCCAGTTCTGGTACCCGGAAATCCCAACCTGGGTCTCCGCCGCCGTCTTCTTCGTGGTCATCAACGCCATCAACCTGACCAACGTCAAAGTGTTTGGTGAGATGGAGTTCTGGTTCGCCATTATTAAAGTGGTCGCGGTCGTCGCGATGATCCTGTTCGGCGGCTGGCTGCTGTTCAGCGGTCACGGCGGCCCGCAGGCGACGGTTCGCAACCTCTGGGAACAGGGCGGCTTCCTGCCGCACGGCATTCAGGGGCTGGTGATGATGATGGCCATTATCATGTTCTCCTTCGGTGGACTGGAGCTGGTCGGTATCACAGCTGCGGAAGCAGACGATCCGCAGAAAAGCATCCCGAAAGCCACCAACCAGGTTATCTACCGCATCCTGATTTTCTATGTAGGCTCGCTGGCCGTACTGCTGTCCCTTCTGCCATGGACTCGCGTCACCGCGGACACCAGCCCGTTCGTACTGATTTTCCACGAGCTGGGTGACACCTTTGTGGCAAACGCACTGAACATCGTAGTCCTGACCGCGGCGCTCTCCGTGTACAACAGCTGCGTGTACTGCAACAGCCGTATGCTGTTCGGCCTGGCGCAGCAGGGCAACGCGCCGAAAGCGCTGACTAAAGTCGACAAGCGCGGCGTGCCGGTGAACACTATTCTGGTGTCTGCCGTATTTACAGCTCTGTGCGTGCTCATCAACTATCTGGCACCAGAATCTGCGTTCGGTCTGCTGATGGCGCTGGTCGTGTCTGCTCTGGTCATCAACTGGGCGATGATTAGCCTTGCGCATATGAAGTTCCGTAAGGCCAAGCAGAAGCAGGGTGTTACCACGCGCTTCCCTGCCCTGTTCTATCCGCTCGGAAACTGGATTTGCTTGTTCACCGTGGCAGCTGTGCTGGTGATCATGCTGATGACCCCGGGTATGGCGATTTCCGTGTATCTGATCCCGGCATGGATTGTGGTACTCGGCATTGGCTACGCGGTCAAACAAAGAGGGTCCAAAGCCGTCCGCGCTTAATCTCTTTACGCCTCTGTACCCCTTTGCGGGTACAGAGCGTTTCTCCCCCAGCAAAAGTGATGTACCATCCGAGGGTTGCAGCCATCAAAAGGACCCTTGTGACCGATGAAAAAGCCCCTGACGATCAAAGACATTGCTGAACTGGCTAACGTCTCCATCGCGACTGTTTCACGGGTACTGAACAACAACAGCTGGGTCTCGGATAAAACCCGGGAGAAAGTGCAGAAAGTGATCGACGAGCATCACTTCAGCCCGAACCTGATGGCCCGCAGCATGATTTCCCGCAAAAGCATGACGCTTGCCGTCGTCGTATCCGACATCACCAGCCCCTACTTCGCCACCCTGGTTGAACAAATCGAAAAAGCCTGCCAGCAGGCCGGGTACAAAATCGTGCTGTTCGATACACAGTCGGCCAATAAGCGCAGCGAATCGAGCCTGGTGATTGCCGAAGATCAGATATTCAGCACCATCATCGACAGCCAGCTCGATGGGGTGATCATCCTCGGCGGCAACATCGACTACCTGAAGATTCCGGAAGGCTATCTGGATGGTTTACAAAAGCTTATCGCCACGCTTCCGGTGATAGTCGTGGGCCGCAAACTCGCCCATTATGACTACACTTGCCTGGAGCGTGACCAGGTCAACTGCGTGAAAATGATCACCGAATACCTGCTGGAAAAGGGTCATCGAAACATCGCGTTTATTGGCGGCTCGCCGGGCGTGTATATGACAGGACAGCGCGTGAACGCCTTCCGTGAGACGCTACGCCAGGCTGGTATTTCGGCTGAAAACGCGCAGGTGATTGAAACTAACTTCTACGCCCAGCACGGCTATGAAGCGATTAAAAAATTGCTGGTATCGGGCCGGGCGCTGCCCCAGGCGCTGTTAGCAATTAACGATCGTGTGGCAATGGGCGCAATCCGCGCACTGAAGGATAACGGCATTAACGTACCGGAAAATATCGCCGTCGCCAGCTGCGAATGTTTTCCCGGCAGCGAATATTACGTCCCGCGCCTGACCACCGTCGACCATCAGAATAACGTGTTAGGTCAGCAGGTTATCCAGCAGATGATGACTTTGTTGCAGGACATGCTGCCGGAATCGCCGGCGATCCCTCCCCTGTTAGTTGCGGGCGAATCCGCCTGAATGCCTTGCCGGATAGCGCTTGCGCTTATCCGGCCTACAACAGCTCACCATCGTCATTCACAGGCCTGCACAAGCGTTAGCGCCGCCGGGCATTTCCCTGCTCTGCACACAAAATATTCCGATCTTCATCACAAATCCTCATACGTAAAATTGACCCACTAATTTGCCCGATCATATTTTACTGAAAACGTTTTCAGTTTTTTTCAGCAGCGAGGGCACTATGAAACCGACCATGATGACTTACATCCACGAAGAGCACGCGACGCTTGCGGCCATCCTGGATAACTACCCGGCGTCCATTCCGGCTATCGAAGACGAAAGCGAATGGCTGCTGTTGGCTACCGGCTCAAGCGTCAACGCTGCCGTCAGCGCGAAGTACTACATTGAGAGCCTGTCAGAGGTGCGCGTTACCATTGCCGAGCCGTTCCACTACCAGCATTTTGAGAAGCACAACCCGGCAATCCGCACGGTGATTGCCGTTTCCCAGAGCGGCGAAAGCACCTCAACCCTCCACGCGCTGGCGCAGCTGAAAAAACAGTTCCCGGTAAAAACCGTCGGTCTGACCAGCAAGCCGCAGAGCGAACTGGCGAAAACAGCGGATACCTTCGTACAGTTGGATATCGGTGAAGAGCGCGTGGGCTACGTCACTAAAGGCTACGTCGCCACCATTCTGACTCTGATGCTGATGGGCCTGCGCCATGCGCATGCAGCAGGTGCGATCGACGATGCCCGCGAAGGAAGAGAACTGGCCATCCTGCGCGAAGCGGTGCAGGCCATTCCGTCCATTATCGATACCACCGAATCGTTCTTCTCTCGCTGGGAAGACGATCTTGTTTCCTCCCCGCGCTTCACCTGCATCGGTTACGGCCCGGCCGTTGGCGTGTGCATGGAGATGGCGACCAAATTCACCGAAACCGTGCGCGTGCCTTCTCAGGGAATTGAAATGGAAGTCTTTATGCACGGCCCGTATTTCGAAATTAACCCGCAGCACCGTCTGTTTTTCCTCGACGTGCCGAGCGTAGCGCAGGAACGCCTGAGGCTATTACGGGAATACGAGAAGCGACACACGCAGTACGTTTACACGCTCACGCCTGGGCAGAGTGAAGACCCGCATACGCTGGCGCTAAACGTTGACTCACCGGAAAACGTATTGCCGCTGCTGATGATTATTCCGTTCCAGATCCTCGCGCATCACATCGCCGAAGGGAAAGGCAACAACCTGCCGCAGCGCATCTTCACGGATTTCGGCGTGGCGGTAAAAAGCAAAACGAAACCTGGCGACTACGCCTGATTAGCCGACCGTACCCTCTGAATGAAAAGGTGCTTCACCATGGCGACTTCATACTTACCCGTTGCAGAGCAGATCCTCGCCGCCGTTGGCGGTAAGGAAAATGTGGTTCACGCCACCCATTGTGCCACCCGGCTGCGCCTGAACCTGAAAGACGACTGCCATATTAATGAGGAGCAGCTTTATAAGCTGCCGGAAGTGGTCAAGTTGGTGAATAACGGCAGCCAGTTCCAGATAGTGATTGGTCCGAAAGTGGAGAAAGTCTTCGCGGCGCTGGGCACGTTGTTGACAAACGATAGCGCTCCTGCTGAACAGCCCATGCAAAAAAGCTCGCCACTCAATCGGCTGTTGGCGACACTTTCCGCCATCTTCACGCCGTACATCGGTGTGCTGGCGGGCGTAGGCGTGGTGAAAGGCCTTGTCGTGCTGTTGCAAACGATGGAGCTTATCTCGACGAAATCCTGGCTGTTTATTGTACTCAATGCGCTCTCCAGCGGCGTGTTCGTGATGCTGCCGCTGTTTATTGCCGTCACCGCTGCCGATAGGTTCAAAACAAGCCGCTTTACCGCGTTGGCGTTAACTGCGGCGATGATTTTCCCCCTGACCGACGCCGCCACGCCGAACAGCATTGAGATTTTCCACCTGACCTTTCCGCTGAAAATTTATGGTGGCGCGGTGATCCCGGCAATTTTTGCCGTCTGGTTCCTGAGCTACGTCGAACGCTGGTTTAAGAAGATGATCCCGGAAGTGGCGGCGCTGGTGTTTGTGCCTTGCCTGTCGCTGCTGGTATGCGGGTTTGTGGTCTTTACCGTGATTGGTCCGATTGCCGATTACGTGGGGATCGGCATCGCCAACGGCTACACCTGGCTATACAACCTGAGTCCGGTGCTTTCCGGTGCGCTGCTGGCAGGGATTGGACAGCTGTTCGTGGTGTTCGGCGTGCACTGGGGCATCATCCCGATTGCGCTCATCAACATGCAGGTGAACGGCTACGACACGGTGATGGCGATGTTTATGTCGGCGGTGATGGGCCAGTTCGGAGCGGCGTTCGGGGCTATCTTTATCGCCCGTAACCTGAAGGACAAACAGCTCGCGATTTCCGCATCCGTTTCCGCGTTCTTCGGCATCACCGAACCGGCGCTGTACGGCGTGAACCTGAAGTACCGCATGCTGTTTATTTTCGGCTGCATCGGGGCTGCACTTGGCGGGGCGATCACCGGGTTCCTGCGGGTGAAAACCTACAGCTTCCTGCCGGTACTGAACGTCTTTGAACTGGGGCTGTTCAGCGGCCCCGATTCGAAAGCCATCTATGAGGTGATTGCGATTGTCGTCGCCTTTAGCGTTCCGGCAATCCTGACCATCCTTTATGGCAAAAGCCGCGTGCTGGTGCCCGCTACCGACCTGCGCTGATTAGCCGTCGTGGTGAAAAGTTTGCAGGCCGCACCAGGCGGCCTGCAAATCAAACCAGCGCCCCGTAAATCGTCAGCAGCGCCATGATAACAACGGTGACGTAAGAGGCCTTCTTCGCCATCGACACCGCCGCCTTTGGCGTTTCAACCTTATCGACATGTGGCTCACGGGCCAGCGAGAACTGCGCCAGCTGGGTCAGCACCTGATACTGAGAGGAGTGACGATCGCCGAGCGAGGCAAACCACGCCGGAAGCGCTTTCTCGCCGTGACCAATCAACGCATACACCACGCCGACCAGGCGGACCGGCAGCCAATCCAGAACGTGAAGAATGGCATCCACGCCCGACTGCTGGCGATCGCGCGGCGTCTGATAGCGCGCCAGCCAGCTTTGCCAGGCTCGCAGGAAAGCGTAGCCCATCAGCGTGACCGGCCCCATCGGCCCGCCAACCACAAACCAGAACAGCGGCGCGAGATAAAAACGGTAGTTAATCCACAGCAGCGCGTTTTGCAGCTCACGCAGATACTCGCGTTCATCACAGCCCGGCGGCACGCCGTGAATCAACGTCAGCTCGCTCGCCATTGCGTCTCGTGCATGGGCATCATCTCGTGATGCGGCTTTAAGATAGGCGTGATAATGCATCCGCACTTTCCCGGCACCGATACACAGCACGCCGAGCAGGATCCACACCACCAGCACTGGCACGTTAAACAGTGCGCCCTGCAGACCACTCAGCAGCAGCCAGACGATCGCCATTGCAACAGCGGTCATCAGCAGCGTCACCACAAAAGAATACGTTTTGACGCGACGGAACAGCACCTCCAGACGGTGATCGAGCTGCCAGTGCTCACCCAGCTTGAACAGACGTTCGGCAATCAGTACCAACAGAGTGGTAAACAGCGTCATCTCATCTCCTTATCTGACGGAAGGCTCACCAGAGCGCGGAAGCGTGCCCAGTCAAACGCCGGGCCAGGATCGGTTTTGCGCACAGGGGCAATGTCGGAATGGCCCGTCATATGCGTGGCAATCGCCGGATACATCGTCGACAGCAACCTGGCAACGGCTGCAAGCTGCTGATATTGCTCATCGGTATAGGCCAGAGTATCCGTGCCTTCCAGTTCAATGCCAATCGAAAAATCATTACATCTTTCTCGCCCCTGATAGCTCGATACGCCCGCATGCCACGCACGTTTATCAAAAGGAACATACTGCACGATTTCGCCGTCGCGGCGAATCAGGCAATGGGCAGAGACCCGTAAATGAGCGATTTCGGCAAAGAAAGGATGTGCATTTGGATCGATTGTTCCGGTGAATAATGCATCAATCCAGGGACCGCCAAATTCGCCGGGCGGCAGGCTGATATTATGCACCACCAGAAGCGTCGGGGCTTCATCATCCGGGCGGCAATCATAATGCGGCGAAGGGACGCGGCGGGCTTCGTCCAGCCAGCCATCGTGCAACTGCATGCAGGCTCTCCTTAATCTATGGTGCTGAAATCCGGTTCAGAGTAGCATGTTTATAACTTATGATTCCTTACCATTTGGAGTTTTATCATGCCGCCTCGCCGCTACAATCCTGAGCATCGTCGTGACGCGCTGCTGGAACGTATTAACCTTGATATCCCTGCTGCCGTCGCCCACGCGCTACGTGAAGATTTAGGCGGTGAAGTGAATGCCGCGAACGACATCACGGCCCAACTGTTACCTGAAGATTCGCGTTCTCATGCGGTGGTGATCACCCGTGAAGCTGGCGTATTTTGCGGCAAACGCTGGGTAGAGGAAGTGTTTATTCAGCTCGCAGGCAGCGAAGTTGCCCTGACATGGCACGTGGAAGATGGCGACGTACTGATCGAAAACCAGCCGCTGTTCGAACTGAATGGCCCCTCCCGCTTGTTGTTAACCGGCGAGCGTACGGCGCTCAATTTCGTGCAAACACTTTCCGGCGTCGCAAGCACCGTGCGCCGCTATGTTGATTTGCTGGAAGGCACCAAAACTCAGTTGCTCGACACCCGTAAAACCTTACCCGGCCTGCGCACTGCCCTGAAGTACGCCGTGCTCTGCGGTGGCGGCGCCAACCATCGCCTGGGATTATCCGACGCGTTTCTGATCAAAGAGAACCACATCATTGCGTCTGGCTCCGTGCGCCAGGCCGTCGAGAAAGCCTTCTGGCTGCACCCGGACGTGCCGGTAGAAGTGGAAGTGGAAAGTCTTGAAGAACTCCAGGATGCCCTGAAGGCCGGGGCAGATATCATCATGCTGGATAACTTCGAAACCGAACAGATGCGCGAAGCAGTGAAGCTGACTAACGGTCAGGCACGGCTGGAAGTGTCCGGTAACGTCACTTTCGACACCATCCGTGAATTTGCCGAAACTGGTGTGGATTATATTTCTGTGGGCGCGTTGACCAAGCACATTCAGGCGCTCGATCTTTCCATGCGCTTTAAGTAAAACCTGGAGATGCGAAGGGGATATCTCGATCCCCTTCGCAGCTTTTCGCAACACTGCTGCAAGTCATGAAATAATTCAGAAGCCCCCTTCCCGATTTCCTTTTTGCCTTTCGCTATTTCCTGCCGCTGCCGTCTACAGTGCTCCCGTCAAACTAAGGAGCAACTTATGGATAAACAGCAAGGATTCACCCTGATTGAGCTGATGGTCGTCATCGGTATTATCGCCATTCTCAGTGCCATCGGCATTCCGGCCTACCAGAACTACCTGCGCAAAGCCGCGCTAACCGACATGCTGCAAACTTTTGTACCCTATCGAACCGCGATCGAGCTATGCGCGCTCGATCATGGCGGGATCGCCCCCTGTGACGGAAGCAGTAACGGCATTCCTGCGCCAGCCACCAGCCGCTATGTTTCTGCCATGGAGATCGCTCAGGGCACCGTTACCTTAACAGGCCAGGAGAGCCTCAACGGACTAAGCGTGACGCTAAAGCCAGTCTGGAGCGATGCTAACGGCATAACCGGTTGGCAGAGAACCTGCAACATAGCCAGCGACAGCGCGCTTAAGCAGGCCTGCGAAGACGTTTTCCGCTTTGACGCAGCCTGAGGATGCGAGGATGAATCACGATCAGCTCGTCACACTTTGTCAGCGGCACCGTGCCGTGCTGCTGAGTAACGACGACCAGATGCTGAGCATTGCCGTTGTCGGTTCGCCGCCCGTTGAACTCATGGACGCACTGCGTTTTGCCACTCACAAGCGGATAGACATCGAATGCTGGGAACAGACGCGGATGGACAAACATCTGCATACCGCCCTGGAGTCTCACCTGCCCATAGCGCGCGATGACACGGGCAACATCGTTGAGCTGCTGAACCAGACGTTTGAGCAGGCGTTACAGCAGCGGGCATCGGACATACACTTTGAACCTGGCGAAGAAGTCCTTCGCATACGTTTACGGGTAGACGGCGTGCTGCACGCCCTCCCAGCTTTCTCACCCATGCTAAGCAACCCATTGATTGCCCGCCTCAAAGTATTGGGCAATCTGGATATTGCCGAGCGAAGGCTGCCGCAGGACGGACAATTTACCGTTGATATTGCCGGACGCAGCGTCTCCTTTCGTATCGCCACGCTCCCGTGTCGCGGCGGAGAAAAAGTCGTACTGCGCCTGCTGCATCAGGTCACGCAGGCGCTGGATGTCACCGCTTTAGGGATGAGCAACGCCCAGCTTCAGGCCTTTCGCCAGGCGCTGACCCAGCCTCAGGGGCTGATGCTGGTCACGGGCCCGACGGGAAGCGGCAAAACGGTAACCCTGTACAGCGCGTTGCAGGAACGAAATCGCCCCGAGATCAACCTGTGCAGCGTTGAAGATCCGGTCGAAATTCCGCTCGACGGGATCAACCAGACGCAGATCAACACCCGCGCGGGGCTGACATTTCAAAGCGTGCTGCGGGCATTGCTTCGCCAGGATCCCGACGTGGTGATGGTGGGTGAAATTCGCGACGCTGAAACGGCTGAAATCGCCATTAAAGCGGCGCAGACCGGGCATCTTGTGCTCTCAACGTTGCACACGAACTCCACTACCGAAACGCTCGTTCGTCTGCAACAAATGGGCGTCGCCCGCTGGATGATCTCCTCAGCCCTGCTGCTGGTCATTGCGCAGCGGCTGGTACGTCGGCTGTGTCCTCACTGTTGCGAGCAGCAAGGTGATTACGAAGCTATGCCCGGAACGTTGTGGCCTCGCCCTCTGCCGCACTGGCGAGCCGTTGGCTGCGAACACTGTTACCACGGTTACCATGGCCGCATTGCGCTATTTGAGGTGCTGGCGATTACGCCAGAGTTAAAACAGGCGATTGTCAGCGGCAGCACGCCTGAAGAAGTGGAGCAGTTAGCACGCCGATCGGGCATGACGACACTGTTTGAGCACGGCTGCGAAGCTGTGGAGCGAGGGCAAACTACGGTGGAAGAACTGTTGCGCGTTTTGGGTGTTCCTCATGGCACCTAAATGTCTCTGGTACTGGCGAGGGGTGACAGAACAGGGGGAAGCCAGAGAGGGCAGCGTCTGGGCGGAGAATAAAATTGTCGCCCTGGAGCTGGCCGAATCTGAAGGCATAGCACCGTTAACAATCTCACGCAAGACAACGTACAAATCGCAGTGGCAAACCCGGCACAGCAGCGAGTTAATGCACCAGCTTGCCACGCTGCTTCAGGCGGGATTGACGCTCTCCGGCAGCCTGCAGCTTTTAGCAGAGCAACATCCGATACCGCAGTGGCAAGCGCTGATGCAGGATCTGGCTCGCAGGCTCGCTCAGGGAGAGCCCCTTTCCACCGCGATGCAGCAGTGGCCGGAGGCTTTTCCACCGCTTTATCCCGCCCTGATTCAGGCGGGCGAAATGACCGGTAAGCTGGATTACTGCTGCACGCATCTTGCGCGCCAACAGGAAGAACAGCGCCAGCTGAGCCTGAAGGTGAAAAAAGCGCTGCGCTACCCGATGATCATCCTGCTGCTGGCGCTGTTGGTCGTGACTGGCATGAGCGGATTTGTGTTGCCGGAATTTGCTGCCATTTATCGCACTTTTAACACACCGCTGCCTGCGCTAACCCGAATGGTTATGGCGCTTTCCACCGCCGTTCAACAGGGTTTACCGCTCATTTTAGGGCTTGCTGTTCTGCCCTTTATCCTGCGGCCGCTGCTGCAACGTAGCCCTCGCTGGCAGCAGTTTCGTCCTCAGGTGCTGTTGAGAATACCGGTCGTTTCAGGATTAGTTCGGGGGCAAATGCTGAGTCAGATTTATACCGTTCTGGCGCTAACCCAGAATGCCGGGATCCCTTTTCTGCAAGGGCTGGAAAGCGTCCAGAAAACGCTGACCTGCCCCTGGTGGCGAGGCGTCATCGAACAGATGATTGGCGCGATTGCATCGGGGAACGCTGTCTGGCAGGCCATGGAGGCACAAAGCATCTTTACGCCCTTGTGTAAGCAGCTGGTCAGAACGGGAGAAGTGTCAGGCGCGCTGGATAGCATGCTGGAAAATCTGGCTCAGTATCATAGTCAGCAAACGCATCAGCAGGCGGATAACCTGGCCACGCTACTGGAACCCGTTATGTTACTGGTGACGGGAGTCATCATCGGCACGCTGGTGGTGGCGATGTACCTGCCGATATTTCATTTGGGAGATGCAATTAGCGGGGGATAAACGCTGGCGCGGTCGCTACGCCAGCGTCTGACGTCATTACAGGCTGTTGAACACGCGGTTCTCTTGTTCCTGAACGCGGATAAAAGTGGTGCGCTTGGTCAGCTCTTTCAGGCGTGCAGCACCAACATACGTACAGGCAGAACGCAGGCCGCCGAGAATATCACGCGCGGTATGTTCAACCGGGCCACGCAGCGTCAGCTTAACGGTTTTACCTTCAGCTGCACGGTATTTTGCAACACCACCCACGTGACGGTTCATCGCCGATTCAGAGCTCATGCCGTAGAACAGCATGAACTTCTCACCGTTCTCTTCAACCACGGTGCCGCCGCTCTCTTCGTGACCGGCCAGCATACCGCCCAGCATCACGAAGTCCGCACCGCCGCCGAAGGCTTTCGCTACATCGCCTGGCATGGTGCAACCACCATCGCTGACGATCTGACCGCCCAGGCCGTGAGCCGCATCGGCACATTCAATCACAGCAGAGAGCTGCGGATAGCCAACGCCCGTTTTCACGCGAGTGGTACACACGGAACCCGGGCCAATACCCACTTTAACGATGTCTGCACCAGCCAGAATCAGCTCTTCGCACATTTCACCCGTTACCACGTTACCGGCACAGATAGTCTTGTCTTTCCAGGCATCACGCGCTTTCGATACGAACTGCACGAAGTGCTCGGAGTAGCCGTTTGCCACGTCGATACACACAAAACTCAGGGCAGGATTCAGATTCAGGATCTGCTTCGTCTTATCGAAATCCGCGTCGGACGTGCCGGTTGAGACCATGACATGCTTCAAAACATCTTCAGAAACGCTTGCCGTAAAATCGCGCCATTCCTCAACGGAATAGTGTTTGTGTACAGCGGTCAGAATACCAAACGCAGCCAGCGCTTTTGCCATCGCAAACGTGCCAACGGTATCCATATTTGCGGCAATAACAGGCACACCAGACCAGGTTTTTCCGGAATGTTTAAAGGTGTATTCGCGTTCCAGCTCAACTTCGGAACGGCTTTTGAGGGTAGAGCGTTTAGGGCGGATAAGAACGTCTTTGAAACCTAACTTCAGATCTTCTTCGATACGCATGTGCGGATTCCTGGGGTTAGAGGCAAAAATGGGCTAAGCACAACTCCAGTGACGTTATCATACGCAGTAATCATCCCTTCGCAAGACTGCGATTTTCACTTTTTTTACGCTACAATCGTTCAAATTTACCTGGTGAACAGCGAACTTTCAGTCCATCGCGACAGTTATTGAAAGCTTATATTTCAACCAATTGATTTTTAGCGGTAATTCTTCACAGGACAAGGTGGTATGGTCTATACAGTGGCGTTAACAGGCGGCATCGGCAGCGGGAAAAGTACCGTTGCAGCGGCTTTTGCCAACCTGGGAACCGACATTGTTGATGCCGATATCATTGCCCGCCAGGTGGTCGAGCCCGGTTCACCGGCGTTAGCCACCATCGTCAGCCGTTATGGCGCAGAAACGCTGATGGCTGATGGCACGCTCAACCGCCGTCAGTTACGGGAGCGTATTTTTGCGCACGCAGATGAAAAGATTTGGCTGAATGCCTTACTCCATCCGCTGATTCAACAGGAAACCCAGCGCCAGATGAAGCAGGCGACGTCACCCTACGTGCTCTGGGTCGTGCCATTGCTGGTTGAAAATCATCTCTGGCAAAAGGCCAATCGCGTGCTGGTCGTCGACGTTTCAGAGGAAACGCAGCTCCTGCGCACCACACAGCGTGACCATGTGACTGAAGCACACGCAAAACAAATTATTGCCGCCCAGGCCACGCGCGAACAGCGTCTTGCCGTGGCGGATGACGTCATTGATAACAACGGCGCACCAGATGCCATTGCATTGGATGTAGCCCGCCTGCATGCCCACTATCTTGAGCTGGCGCATCAGGCCGATTTACAGGAAAAACCGTAATGCACACCCACGTCCTTTTTGAACATCCCCTGAATGAGAAAATGCGCACCTGGCTACGTATTGAGTTTCTGATTCAGCAACTGAACTGTAATCTGCCGGTTCAGGATCACGCCAGCGCCCTGCATTTTTTCAGGAACATCAGTGATTTACTGGATGTGTTTGAGCGAGGTGAAGTGCGCACCGAACTGCAGAAAGAGCTGGAGCGCCAGCAGCGTAAACTGAAGCAGTGGGATGAAGTGCCGGGTGTTGATAAAAGCCGTATTGAAGCGTTACGTCAGCAGCTTAAAAACAGCAGCGGTATTTTGATGACGGCCCCACGCATTGGGCAGTTGCTGCGTGAAGATAAGCTGATTGGCCTGGTACGCCAGCGTCTGAGTATCCCCGGCGGCTGTTGCAGCTTCGATTTACCCACTCTGCACATCTGGCTGCACGCACCGCAGAGCAAACGTGACGCGCAGGTTTATCACTGGCTGGAAAGCCTGGAGCCGATGAACCAGGCATTAACGCTGATTCTCGATCTTATCCGTAACTCCGCCCCCTATCGCAAACAGACCAGCCTGAACGGCTTTTTCCAGGACAACGGTGATGATGCCGACCTGCTGCGTCTGCAGCTGGCACTCGACGATCAGCTCTATCCACAAATATCCGGACATAAGAGCCGCTTCGCCATCCGCTTCCTGCCGCTGGACAGCGAAAACGGCCTCGTGCCCGAGCGTCTGGATTTCGAACTGGCCTGCTGTTAAGGAGTCACGATGAGCGATATCACCACCGTTAACTGCCCGACCTGTGGCAAAAGCATTGTCTGGGGAGAACAGAGCCCGTTCCGCCCATTTTGCAGCAAACGCTGCCAGCTGATTGATCTTGGCGAATGGGCTGCCGAAGAGAAGCGGATCCCAAGTGCGGGCGATCTCTCCGACAGCGATGACTGGAGCGAAGAACAGCCTTAAGCTTCGGCGATCAGCTTCGCAATCACCGGTTCGTTGGCAGGAGGAAACTCTTCTGCCAACAGATCCTTCTGCGCTACCCAGCGCCCCGGCTGTCCTTCTTTGCCCCACGGCTCTCCCTGCCAGCTGTCCACCAGCCAGAACCAAAGCGTGATATGCCGGTCCGGGAACTGATATTCCAGTTTATCGAACAGGTAAGCGGATTCCGGCAAAATACCCACTTCTTCAAACAGCTCGCGCGCCAGTGCCATTTCCGGACTTTCGCCCTCTTCGATTTTGCCGCCCGGGAATTCCCACATATTGGCCATATGTGCATCCGCAGCGCGTTGAGTAATAAAGATTTCACCGGCGGCGTTACGCAGAATACCGGTTGAGATTTGCAGGCTTTT
Organism: Pluralibacter sp. UBA7423; assembly: GCA_002470465.1. Lineage (GTDB taxonomy): Bacteria > Pseudomonadota > Gammaproteobacteria > Enterobacterales > Enterobacteriaceae > Scandinavium. The sequence continues at coordinate 88,421 of DKMD01000013.1, read as the reverse complement.
CATTGTATTAGCTCCATAAAAAAGGCGCTGTTACCAGCGCCCTCTGTTTTATCATCAGCAGCTATCAGGCGATACGGCCATGGCACTGCTTATATTTCTTACCAGAGCCGCATGGGCAAGGATCGTTACGGCCGACTTTGCGCTCACCAGTTTGTGCTGCCAGAGATTCTGCGGCTGCGGTATCGTCGTCGAGGTGGCTGAGCTGCTGCATTTGCGCCAGGCGCTCTGCTTCCTCACGGCGCTGCTCTTCCATCGCCTCGACTTCTTCCGGCATGCGGACCTGGACTTTGCACAAGGTGCTGATCACTTCATACTTCAGCGTCTCCAGCATCGCAGCAAACATGGAGAATGATTCACGCTTATATTCCTGCTTCGGATCTTTCTGCGCGTAACCACGCAGATGGATACCCTGACGCAGGTAGTCCATCGCAGCCAGGTGCTCCTTCCACAGGGAGTCGAGCGTCTGCAGCATCACGCCTTTCTCGAAGTGGCGCATCATTTCTGTGCCGACCACTTCCTCTTTACGCTGGTAGACTTCAATCCCGCTTTGCAGAATACGTTCGCGCAGGGTTTCTTCGTGCAGCTCAGGCTCTTTATCCAGCCACTCTTTGATTGGCAGGTCGAGGTCGAAGTCATTTTTCAGACGTTCCTGCAAGCCTTCAATATCCCACATCTCTTCAAGGGACTGCGGCGGAATGTGTGCATCAATAGTCGCTTTGAACACGTCTTCGCGAATGCTGGCGATGGTTTCGCTTACGTCGGATACGTCCAGCAGTTCGTTACGCTGGGTGTAGATTGCGCGGCGCTGGTCGTTGGCGACGTCATCATATTCCAGTAGCTGCTTACGGATATCGAAGTTGCGGCTTTCAACTTTGCGCTGCGCGTTAGCAATCGCTTTGGTCACCCACGGGTGTTCAATGGCTTCACCAGGCTTCATCCCCAGCTTACGCATCATGCCGGATACGCGATCCGAGGCAAAGATACGCATCAGTGCATCTTCCATCGACAGGTAGAAGCGGGAAGAACCGGCATCACCCTGACGGCCCGAACGGCCACGCAGCTGGTTATCGATACGGCGAGATTCGTGACGCTCGGTGCCTACGATGTGCAGGCCACCCGCCGCCAGTACCGCGTCGTGGCGAACCTGCCAGTCAGCTTTAATCTGCGCAATCTGTTCTTCCGTCGGCGCCTCAAGCTGTGCGACTTCAGCCTGCCAGCTACCGCCAAGCATGATGTCCGTACCACGACCTGCCATGTTGGTGGCGATAGTTACGGTAGAGGGATAACCGGCCTGAGCAACAATATCGGCTTCGCTGGCGTGGAATTTGGCGTTCAGAACGTTATGTTTGATACCTGCTTTGGTCAGCTCCTGAGAAACGACTTCTGATTTCTCGATGGAGATGGTACCCACCAGAACCGGCTGGCCTTTGGCGGTGCGCTCTTTGATGTCCTCGATGATTGCCTGAATTTTCTCGGCTTCGGTCATATAGACCAAATCAGGCATGTCTTTACGGATCATCGGGCGGTTCGTCGGCACGACCACGGTATCGAGTTTGTAAATGGAGCTGAACTCGAACGCTTCCGTATCCGCCGTACCGGTCATCCCCGCCAGTTTTTCATACAGGCGGAAGTAGTTCTGGAAGGTGATAGACGCCAGGGTCTGGTTCTCGTTCTGAATCTCAACGCCTTCTTTCGCTTCAACGGCCTGATGCAGACCGTCAGACCAGCGACGGCCCTGCATAGTACGGCCAGTGTGCTCATCGACGATGATGACTTCACCGTCTTTTACGATGTAGTCAACGTCGCGGGCAAACAGCACATGTGCGCGCAGCGCAGCAGTGACGTGATGCATCAACATGATGTTAGCCGGAGAATAGAGCGACTCGCCCTCTTCCATGATGCCTTCTTTCACCAGCAGCTCTTCAACCAGGACAAGACCACGTTCGGTGATGTTTACCTGACGCGCTTTCTCGTCCACGGAGAAGTGGCCTTCACCCTGGAAGGTGTCTGAATCTTCTTTTTCCTGACGGATCAGGTGTGGAATGATTTTGTTAACCTGCTTATACATCTCGGAGCTGTCTTCAGCCGGGCCGGAGATGATAAGCGGGGTACGCGCTTCATCGATCAGGATGGAGTCCACTTCATCCACCAGCGCATAGTGCAGCTTGCGCTGAACGCGCTCTTCCGGGCTGAACGCCATGTTATCGCGTAGGTAATCGAAGCCGTATTCGTTGTTGGTACCGTAAGTGATATCAGCGGCATAGGCTTCACGTTTTGCTGGCGCTGGCATGCCGGACATGTTTACCGCGACGCTCATGCCGAGGAATTCGAACAGCGGACGGTTGTTTTCGGCGTCACGCTGGGCCAGATAGTCGTTGACGGTAACAACGTGAACACCCTTACCGGACAGCGCGTTGACGTAGGCTGGCAGCGTTGCGGTCAGGGTTTTACCTTCACCGGTACGCATTTCCGCGATGCAACGATCGTTCAGCACCATCCCGCCGAGCAGCTGCACGTCGAAGTGACGCATGCCAAACACACGCTTACTGGCTTCACGCACCACGGCAAACGCTTCCGGAATCAGGCTCTCAACGGTAGCGCCTTTTTCCAGACGTTCGCGGAACTCCTGGGTTTTGGCTTTGAGCTCATCGTCGGAGAGTTTTTCCAGCTCCGGTTCCATGGCATTGATTTGTGCAACGGTTTTACGCATGCGGCGCAGCGTACGGTCGTTACGGCTACCGAAAACTTTGGTCAATAAATTAAGCATAATTAAAATCTCAATCGCCCCGCCTTGCGGAGTCTTAGTCATTAGTTGAAGGTTATTTTTATCAGCTAAGGCGTTGAGGTCCGGCGCGAATGCCGTGTACCTGGCTTACCCAGGCGCTAACAGAAAAGCTGTCGTCCGATGCAGACTGTGCATCACCGGACGCCGAACGAATGATGGCTGGCGGCTGGCTTTCACGCATCAGCAGCGCGCTGAGCGTATCCAGTAAGGCCAGATGGTGCACTTCGAGCGGTGCCGAAGCTTCTGCCGTTGGCAGCGCCTGCGGTGCCATTGCGAAGGAGAGATGGCGGATAACCGTGCGGATGGCATGTTGATGCCAGTAATCGACGGTAAAGGCCGGACGGCGATTGCCTTCCAGCATCAGCTGGGTGAAGTTAACCTTCGCAGTGGCCGTCTGGCTGCTGGCGGTTTTAGTCGGCGGCGCAGACTCGGCGGTATTGGCAATCGCAGGCAGGCCGAATCCTGCCGCGACCATCCCCAACAGGAGATGCGGCCAGAAGTATCGTCTGCCAAACTGTCGCCAGCGCGTCAGTATTCCGCTCACTTACCTTTTCCACCCTGGTTGCCAGGCAACCTATCTAAATTTTTTAAGCGCCCAGATAGTACCACTAATGGCACTCCCCGGCAGCAGGAATGACGGAAAACCACGCGGAAAAGTGTTCATGAAACCAGCGATCGCACGAGTTTATGCAGAAGTTTATACGCTAAGCAGCGTGGAGAAAAAATTCGGGGGTCTAAAAAGAAAAACGACTGGCTTCCTGGACGGAGAGAGTACCAGGTTACCAGTCGAATTTACAGAATGGTCAGGCTTACGCCAGAACCATTGACGGTGCTTTGAACGCCAGCGGCAGTTCAGCTTCGTCTTCGAAGGTCACAAACTCCCAGGCTTCCTGTTTGGCCAGGACGGCCTGCAAAAGCTTATTATTCAGCGCGTGACCAGATTTGAACGCCGTGAATGCACCGATGATATTGTGACCACACATGAAGAGGTCACCAATCGCATCCAGCATTTTGTGGCGAACAAATTCATCTTCAAAGCGAAGACCGTCTTCGTTCAATACGCGATAATCGTCAACAACGATGGCACAATCGAAGCTGCCGCCCAGGCACAAGCCGCGGGACTGCAGATATTCGATATCACGCATGAAACCAAAAGTACGCGCGCGGCTAATCTGGCGCATGAACGCATCCGCAGAGAAGTTCATAGCGTAACGCTGGTTGCTGCCGTCAATCGCCGGATGATTAAAATCGATGGTGAAATCCAACGAAAAACCATTGTACGGCTTGAATTCAGCCCACTTGTCGCCGTCTTCTACGCGAACCGTTTCTTTGATGCGCACAAATTTCTTGGCACAGTTCAGTTCATCAATCCCTGCGTCGAGCAGCAGATAAACGAACGGAGCGGCGCTACCGTCCATGATCGGGATCTCTGGTGCATCGACTTCAATCATGATGTTATCGATACCCAGGCCCGCCAGGGCGGCATTCAGGTGCTCAACCGTTGAAATCCGCACGTCATGCTCGTTGACAAGGCAAGTACAGAGCATGGTATCACGCACAGATTTGGCATCTGCCGGAAAATCAACCGGTGGATTCAAGTCGGTGCGACGATAGATGACCCCGGTATTTGCCGGCGCAGGGCGCAGCGTCAGTGTGACCTTCTTGCCGGTATGTAAACCGACGCCAGTCGCCTGAACGATACGTTTAAGAGTCCTTTGTTTGATCATCGTATAATCTCGCCAAATTACCTATCCAACCGAAGTGTACTATACATTCGGCAGGCCAGTTTAGCACAAAGAGCGCACATACCCAACTTCCAGCTAATTCTTAATCAGCTTGCTTACGCAGGAAGGCTGGAATATCCAGATAATCCGGTTCTTTCGTGGTCTGCGGCGTATTGTCGTTTACCACTTTAGCGGCCGGCTTCTGTTCTTGCGTCAACGGCGCCATGCCGTGCTGCTGATAGCGGTCCATCACTGGCTGCTGCTGTTGCTTGTTGGTCACCAGGGTAATTTCTGGACGCTTATCCATACCGATACCGGTAGCAACAACGGTCACGCGCAGCTCGTCGTTCATATCCGGGTCAAGTGAAGTACCGATAACCACGGTCGCGTTATCCGAAGCAAATGCACGGATGGTGTTACCGACGGTTTCGAATTCATCCAGACGCAGATCGAAGCCAGCGGTAATGTTAACCAGCACGCCGCGTGCGCCAGACAGGTCGATATCTTCCAGCAGTGGGGAAGAGATAGCCATTTCAGCCGCTTCTTCCGCACGATCCTCACCGCTTGCCAGACCGGAGCCCATCATCGCATAGCCCATTTCGGACATGACGGTGCGCACGTCAGCAAAGTCGACGTTCATCAGACCCGGACGAGTAATCAGCTCGGCGATACCCTGAACTGCGCCTTTCAGCACGTCGTTCGCTGCGCCAAACGCGTCCAGCAGGGAGATACCGCGACCCAGCACTTTCAGCAGCTTGTCGTTAGGAATCGTGATCAGCGAGTCCACGTGTTTGGACAGCTCAGCGATACCCTGCTCCGCAAACGCCATACGCTTCTTGCCTTCAAAGTTGAAAGGCTTAGTCACGACAGCAACGGTCAGAATACCCAGATCTTTGGCAACTTCCGCTACAACAGGTGCTGCACCAGTACCGGTACCGCCGCCCATGCCGGCTGCGATAAACACCATGTCAGCACCTTCCAGCGCAGAACGCAGGGCTTCACGGTCTTCGTCTGCCGCATTGCGGCCAACTTCCGGGTTTGCGCCAGCGCCCAGACCTTTGGTAATTCCGTTACCAATCTGAATGGTCTGACCGACGGCAGTTTTACGCAACGCCTGGGCGTCCGTATTTACTGCGAAGAATTCAACACCCTCAATGCGCTCGCGCACCATGTGCTCGACGGCGTTACCACCGCCACCACCGACGCCGATGACTTTAATCACCGCGTCGTTGGTCAGTTCCATAGGTTCAAACATAGTTTCTCTCTCCGTTGTGCCTGTCGCCTGAGAGCGCTAATTTTCGACGCTCTCTTAAAAAATTAAAACTCTTTTCGCAGCCAGGTATTGATTCGTTTGATCCACGAACTCACTGCGACACGTTTTTCCACTTCCGCTTCACCACTCAAATGTGACTCTTTGCCGTAGTGCAGCAGGCCCACCGCCGTTGAGTAATAAGGCTCCTGGGCATAATCCGTCAGTCCGGTGATGTTCAGCGGCGCGCCGATGCGCACCTGCGTATGGAACACGCGCTGCGCGCAGGCGGCAAGGCCTTCAATTTGCGCAGCACCACCGGTCAGAACAATACCTGCCGCCAGATGGTGTTTGACACCCTGCTGGCGCAGCTGTTCCTGCAATTGCAAAATCTCTTCGTTCACCAGGTTCAGCAGCTCGGTATAACGCGGCTCGATGACCTCGGCCAGCGTCTGGCGCTGCAAACTGCGCGGCGGACGACCGCCCACGCTTGGCACTTCCACGCTTTCGTCTTTACCGACGATAGAGCCAAGCGCACAGCCGTGGCGAACTTTAATCGCTTCGGCATCGCTCGGTGGCGTACCGAAGGCGTAAGCGATGTCGCTGGTTACTACGTTCCCTGCATAAGGGATAACTTTGGTATGGCGTAGCGCACCGCCGGTATAGACGGCGATGTCCATAGTACCACCGCCCACGTCGACCACACAGACGCCCAGCTCACGTTCATCTTCCGTCAGCACGGAATAGCTCGACGCCAGCCCGGCGAAAATCAGTTGGTCAACTTTCAGGCCACAACGTTCCACGGCTTTAACAATGTTCTTCGCCATATCGTTGTGGCAGGTAATCAGATGCACCTTCGCCTGCATACGCACGCCAGACAAGCCTACCGGGTTTTTGATCCCTTCCTGGTAGTCAATGGCATATTCCTGCGGAATCACATGCAACACGCGATGCTCGTCGCGGACACGTACAGATTTCGCCGTGTGGACTACGTTTTCAACGTCTTCCTGCGTCACTTCTTCTTCTGAAATTGGCACCATGCCGATTTCATTCTGACAGCTTATATGTTTACCCGAAAGCGCCAGATACACGGATGATATCTGGCAATCCGCCATCAGCTCGGCCTGGTCAATGGCGCGCTGTACGCACTTCACCACGGATTCCAGGTCATTAACGCCGCCTTTGTCCATACCCCGGGATGGGCAACTGCCCACGCCAATGATATTCACCATTCCGTCGGGCAGAACTTCCCCTACCAAAGCGGCTACCTTCGCGGTACCAATTTCCAGTCCTACTACCAGTTTTCTGTCCGTCGCTTTGATCATTGTTGCTCTGCCTGTGCCTGATTTTGTTGTTGATGTGTATCCTCTACGGGAGCGGGCTGCCAGCCTACTGCCGCGCCTGAGTCATAACGCAAATCAACGTAGCTTATCCGTTTGCCATCGGTCTGCGCCTGCTGCTGAAGAACAGGATAGAGTTCTAAAAAGCGCTCAAGCCTTTTCATCGTATCGCCGCGCCCCAGATTCAGTTTGATGTCATTACTTAACGTCAACTGCCAGGAGCGGCGTGCGGTCATCGCCGCCACTTTCAACGTAAATTTCCCTTTTGCCAGCATTTGTCCCATATCGCGATAGCCCTGCAGCACTTCGTTCTCACTGCCTTCCGGACCATACAACATCGGCAAATTCTGCTTGCTGGTGCGATCCGCCGGTACGCTGAATGCGTTACCGTCACTATCGACCATATGCTGATCATTCCAGCGCGCAATCGGCACATATTCAACCAGATGAATCTTCAATTCGTCCGGCCACTGCTTACGAACGCTCGCCTGTTTAATCCAGGGCAGGCGCTCAATTTGACTCTGAATGATATTCACGTCCTGCGTCATGAACGTTCCCGGCGGACCGAGGGCCAGAATCGCCTGGCGAATATCATCATTTCTCGTGTAGTGCCGCTCCCCGGTCACTACCAGCTTGGATAAAGGCAGACGCTGCGCGTCTTCCATCCAGCCCAGTACCATCCAGCCGCTCATCAACACGGTGCATAATACCGCGAGCAGGAACACAATCCCTGCAAGACGCGTTCCATTATTTCTGCGCGAAGAAGCGATGTCGTCCTCTTCTTCCCGATTCCGTGTGTTCAGTGCTGCCTGCGACATATCAACCCGCCAGGTCCAGAATGCGTACTACCAACTGCGAGAAGCTCATGCCCGCCTGACGCGCCGCCATCGGCACCAGGCTGTGGCTGGTCATCCCTGGAGAAGTATTGGCTTCCAGCAGATATAACTGACCATCGCTGTCCTGCATCACGTCAATGCGTCCCCACCCTGAACAACCTAAAACAGTCCAGGCTTTGAGCACCAGGGCACGCATTTCCTGTTCACGGCTCAGATCTTCACAACCTGGGCAGAAATACTGCGTCTCGTCAGAGAGATACTTCGCCTCATAATCATAGAAGACTCCGGCTGGTTGGATACGAACCGATGGCAAAATTTCTTCACCAAGTACCGCAACGGTAAATTCCGGGCCGCTTAACCATTTTTCTATGAGTACTTCTTCATCATGCTGAAAAGCCAGCGTTAAGGCATCTAAAAGTGCACCACTTTCTGTCACTTTCGACATGCCGACGCTGGATCCTTCCCGGCTGGGCTTCACAATCAGCGGTAAACCCAGCGTGGCAATACGTTGCTGTTCGTCCTGGCTCAGACCATTGGCGAACTGTGCGCGGGTCAAAGCAACCCACGGCGCAACCGGTAATCCTGCGCCCTGCCACAGCAGCTTGCTACGCAGTTTGTCCATCGACAGCGCCGAGGCCATCACGCCGCTGCCGGTGTAAGGCAGGCCAATCAGCTCCAGTAATCCCTGAAGCGTGCCATCTTCACCACCCCGTCCGTGCAGAGCAATAAACGCTTTCTTAAAACCGTCTTTTTTCAGCTGCGTAATATCGACATCGCGCGGATCAACGCCGTGTGCATCAATGCCGGCTTCACGCAGACCAGCCACAACCGCAGCGCCAGAATTGAGTGAAACTTCACGTTCAGCGGAAGTGCCGCCGAGAAGGACAGCGATTCTATTAGCCATGACGCTCCTCCTCCTGTGTTTGCGGCTTGAGTTTGATTTCCGCTAAGTTACGCGCAATTTTGCCGATATTCCCTGCGCCCTGAATCAGAATCAGGTCATTGCCGGTCAGCACGGGTGCCAGCATTTCCGCCACCTTCGCCGGGTCCGAGACCAGAATCGGGTCTACCTTTCCACGCCCGCGAATGGTGCGGCACAGCGAACGGCTATCGGCTCCAGGAATGGGCGCTTCGCCCGCCGGATACACTTCCAGCATCAGCAGCGAATCCACTTCGGTCAGCACGTTTGCGAAATCGTCATACAGGTCGCGCGTACGGGTGAAGCGGTGAGGCTGGAAAATCATCACCAGATTTTTATCCGGCCAGCCCGCGCGCGCCGCTTTAATGGTGGCGTCGACCTCAGTCGGGTGATGACCGTAGTCATCAACCAGCATTGCACTACCGCTTTTACCGTTCACGCTTTCCAGCGGGAACTCACCGAGGAAGTCGAAACGACGGCCGGTGCCCTGGAAACTTTCCAGCGCGCGCAAAATGGCGTCGTCTTCGATGCCTTCTTCTGTTGCCACCGCAACCGCCGCCGCCGCGTTCAGGGCGTTATGGCGACCTGGCGCATTCAGCGTCACGTTCAGTGGCGCTTTGTCCTGGCGAATCAGCGTAAAGTGCCCCTGCGCGCCAATCTGCTTGTACTCTTCAACGCGCACGTCAGCGTCGTCGCTGAAGCCGTATGTTGTGATCTGACGCCCGACGCGAGGCAGCAGCTCACGAATCACCGGATCGTCCACGCACATCACCGCACGACCATAAAACGGCAAATTGTGCAGGAAATTAATAAACGTCTGCTTTAAATTTTCAAAGTCGCCCTGGTAGGTATCCATATGGTCGGCTTCGATGTTGGTGACAATCGCCACCATCGGCTGCAGGTGGAGGAATGACGCATCGCTCTCATCCGCTTCAGCAATCAGGTAACGGCTGTGGCCGAGACGAGCGTGAACACCCGCCGCTTTCACCAGACCGCCGTTGACGAAAGTTGGATCGAGGCCCGCTTCCGCGTAAATGCTCGACACCATTGCCGTAGTGGTGGTTTTACCATGCGTGCCGGCAATCGCGATCCCGTGACGGAAGCGCATCAACTCCGCCAGCATTTCTGCGCGGCGAATCACCGGAATGCGCGCCTCGTGGGCGGCAACGATTTCCGGGTTATCGGCGGAAATGGCGCTGGAAACAACCACAACGCTCGCATTACGCACGTTTTCCGGGCGATGGTTGAAATAAATCGTGGCACCCAGCGCCGTCAGCTGCTGAGTCACCGGGTTCGGCGCTAAATCCGAACCGCTAATCTGATACCCTTCATTAGCCAACACTTCGGCAATACCGCCCATGCCAGCACCGCCGATGCCAACAAAGTGGATGTGCCGGACGCGACGCATCTCGGGCACAATGGAACGCAGTTTTGCCAGTTGTTGTGTATTCATTCTCTAAACGCCATCGACTACTTAAACATTCGTGCAGCGCAAACAGGCGCTGCGATGATTAGGCCTGTGCGGCCAGGCTCACTTCTTTCGCAACCCGCTCGGTTGCATCCGGAATAGCGGCGGCACGAGCCCGCTCTGCCATCTCCAGCAACGTCTTTCTGTCCCATCCAGAAAGCGTGTTGGCCACGGCTTCTGCCGTGAACTGCGGCTGCTCAAAAATGGTGGCAGCACCTGCTTTTTCCAGCGGCAACGCATTCCAGTACTGCTGCCTGTCTTTATGCTGGAAGGGCACAAAAATCGCGGGCAGCCCGGCAGCGGCAATTTCGCTGACCGTCAGGGCGCCCGAACGACAGACCACCACATCAGCCCAGGCATAGGCCGCGGCCATATCGTCAATAAATTCCGTCACTTTATGCTGCGGCTGACCCGCCCCGGCATATGCCTGCTCAACGGTCTGCTGCGCACCTTTACCGCTCTGATGCCAGATTGTGACAGCAGAACCCAGCTTCGCGGCCACCTGCGGCATTGTCTGGTTCAGCACGCGTGCCCCCTGCGAACCACCAACCACCAGCACGCGGATTTCACCGTCACGCCCGGCCAGGCGCTGTTGAGGAAGCGGCAATGCCAGTACGTCGGTACGCACCGGGTTGCCCACCACTTCGGCATTTGGGAAAGCGCCCGGGAATGCCTGCATCACGGTCTTCGCGATTTTCGCCAGCCATTTGTTGGTGAGGCCAGCAATGCCGTTTTGCTCATGCAGCACAACCGGAATCCCCAATGACCAAGCCGCCAGCCCCCCTGGACCGGAGACATAACCGCCCATTCCCAGCACCACATCCGGTTGAAAACGCTGCATAATTGCGCGCGCCTGACGCCAGGCCGTGAAGATACGTATCGGCGCAAAAAGCATTGCCTTGAGGCCTTTTCCACGCAGGCCGGAAATCTGGATGAAATCGATGTCGATGCCATGTTTGGGCACCAGGTCCGCTTCCATACGATCGGCGGTGCCGAGCCAGCGAACCTGCCAGCCCTGCTCCATCAGATGGTGTGCAACAGCCAGCCCCGGGAACACGTGTCCACCGGTCCCGCCCGCCATCACCATCAACCGCTTCGCCTGAGCACTCATCGAACACCTCGTGTAAACGCCTGTGCTTTTTCCAGGCGCGTTTCATAATCAATTCGCAACAGCAGCATGATGGCCGTCGACATAATCAGCAGACTGGAGCCCCCGTAGCTGATAAGCGGGAGCGTCAGGCCTTTGGTTGGCAGCATGCCCGCCGCCGCGCCAACGTTAACCAGCGCCTGGAAGCTAAACCACACGCCAATCGAACACGCCAGGAAACCTGAGAAGCGCTGGTCAATCTCCAGCGCCTTGCGGCCAATGGACATGGCGCGGAAAGCGACGAAGAATACCATTAAAAGCGCCAGCACCACACCAACGTAGCCGAGTTCTTCACCGATGATGGCGAAGATGAAGTCGGTATGCGCTTCCGGCAAATACTCCAGCTTCTGTACCGAGTTGCCGAGGCCTTGTCCCCACATTTCACCGCGACCAAACGCCATCAGGGACTGGGTCAGCTGGTAACCGCTACCGAAAGGATCTTCCCACGGGTTCCAGAATGAGGTCACGCGGCGAATACGGTACGGTTCTGCCAGGATCAGCAGGACAACCGCCGAGATCCCCATGCCAATAATCGCGATGAACTGCCACAGCTTTGCACCGCCGAGGAACAGCATCGCCAGCGTCGTCACAAACAGCACAACGACGGTCCCGAGATCGGGCTGCGCCAGCAGCAGGATTGCCAGCACGAAAATCACCCCCATCGGCTTTAAGAAGCCGCGCAGGTTGTTTCGCACCTCATCGCCTTTACGCACCAGATAGTTGGCGATGTAACAGAACAGCGACAGCTTGGTAAATTCCGCAGGCTGAATACGCAGCGGACCGAAGGCAATCCAGCGCGAGGCCCCGTTCACCGAGCTGCCCACCACCAGTACAATTAACAACATGCCGATCGACATGATCAGCATGGCGGTACTGTGGCGCTGCCAGAACGCCATCGGCCAGCGCAGAGTAATAAGGCCCAGACAGAACGCCAGCACGATATACAACCCATCGCGCTTGGCGAACAGGAACGGATCGTTTGCCAGGCGCTGCCCCACCGGCATGGATGCCGAGGTCACCATGATAAAACCGATCGCCGCAAGGCCGAGCGTCAGCCACAGCAGGGTACGATCGTACATCACCAGGCTGTCGGTATCTTTCTGCCGGGAGCCCATCACCCAGCCCTTCAACGCCGCAAACAGCCAGACCAGGATCCCGGATCCCGGCAGGTGCGGCATTCTCAGGCGAGGGAGAGATAAACGCATTAGCCTAACTCCTTCGCCAGGCGGGTAAATACATCCCCGCGCTGCTCAAAATTCTTAAACTGATCGAGGCTCGCACAAGCAGGCGACAGCAGCACCATGTCTCCAGATTTCAGCTGCGGCGCAAGCTGACGCATGGCTTGTTCCATCGTCTCAGTGCGGGTCGCCACTTCCGGGCGCAGCTCCGCCAGCGCATCGCCGTCACGACCAAAGCACCACAGACGCACGTTATCGCCCTTCAGCCACGTCTTCAGGGGGGAGAAATCCGCTGATTTGCCGTCACCACCGAGCAGCAGGTGCAGCGTACCGTCGACATGCAGGCCGTTCAGCGCCGCTTCGGTGCTGCCGACGTTGGTGGCTTTGGAATCGTTGATCCAGCGCACGCCGTTGTGCTCCAGCGCCAGCTGGAAGCGATGCGCCAGCCCGGTGAAGGTCGTCAGCGCTTTCAGGCTGCTTGCGCGCGGCAAACCAGCTGCATCCGCCAGCGCCAGCGCGGCCAGGGCGTTGCTGTAGTTATGCTGGCCGGTCAGTTTCATTTCACGCACGTTGAGGACCTTCTCACCCTTCACGCGCAGCCAGGTTTCGCCCTGCTGGCGGTTCAGATGATAATCGCCCATGTTGACGCCAAAGCTGACGCAGCGCTCATCGGCACCGCGCACCGGCATGGTCAGCGCATCGTCGGCGTTGACCACACAGGTCTTAGCATTTTCATAAACGCGCAGTTTGGCCGCGCGGTACTGCTGAAGACCAAACGGATATCTGTCCATGTGATCTTCTGTGACATTCAGGATCGTCGCGGCCACCGCCTCGAGGCTGGAGGTGGTTTCCAGCTGGAAGCTGGAGAGCTCAAGCACGTACAGCTCGCGGGATACGTCCAGCAGCATCAGCGCTGGCAGACCAATGTTGCCACCGACACCAACGTTCATGCCCGCCGCTTTCGCCATTTCGCCGACCAGCGTGGTCACGGTGCTTTTGCCGTTCGAACCGGTAATCGCCACAATCGGTGCCTGCGCCTCTCGGCAAAACAGCTCGATATCACCGACGATTTCCACGCCCGCATCAGCCGCAGCGCTCAGAGAAGGATGAGCGAGGGCAATACCAGGGCTGGCCACAATCAGATCCGCCGCCAGCAGCCAGTCGTCATTCAGACCACCGACAAAACGCGCCACCTCTTCCGGCAGCTTATCAAGCCCCGGAGGCGTGGCGCGGGTGTCCATCACACGTGGCGTCACACCACGGGCGAGGAAGAAATCCACGCAGGAAAGCCCGGTCATTCCCAGACCGATGATGACAACGTTTTTATCCTGGTATTCAGCCATCATTAACGTACCTTCAGCGTAGCCAGGCCAATCAGCACCAGCATCAGCGAGATAATCCAGAAGCGCACGATAACGCGCGGTTCCGGCCAACCTTTCAGCTCATAGTGGTGATGGATAGGCGCCATACGGAAGATGCGCTGACCGCGCAGCTTGAAGGAGCCCACCTGCAAAATCACCGACAACGTTTCCACCACAAACACCCCACCCATGATCACCAGCAGGAATTCCTGACGCAGCAGCACGGCGATAATGCCCAGCGCGCCGCCAAGGGCCAAAGAACCTACATCGCCCATGAAGACCTGAGCCGGATAGGTGTTAAACCACAGGAAGCCTAAACCTGCGCCGACAATCGCCGTGCAGACGATCACCAGCTCACCCGCATGACGCAGATAAGGGATATGCAGATAGTTGGCGAAGTTCATGTTGCCGGTCGCCCAGGCCACCAGCGCAAAGCCTGCCGCTACGAAGACCGTAGGCATGATTGCCAGACCGTCCAGACCGTCCGTCAGGTTCACCGCATTGCCGGTACCGACGATCACGAAGTACGCCAGCAGAATGTAGAAAATACCCAGCTGCGGCATGATGTCTTTAAAGAACGGCACCACCAGCTCGGTGGCCGGAGTATCTTTCCCCGCCATATACAGAGCAAACGCCACGCCCAGCGCGATGACCGACATCCAGAAATACTTCCAGCGGGCAATCAGGCCTTTGGTGTCTTTACGCACCACTTTGCGGTAGTCGTCAACGAAGCCGATGATGCCGTAACCGATCAGCACCGTCAGCACGCACCAGACGTACGGGTTGGACGGATAAGCCCACAAGAGAACGGAAACGACAATCGCCGTCAGGATCATGATCCCGCCCATCGTTGGCGTACCGCGCTTGCTGAAGTGCGATTCCGGGCCATCGTTACGTACGACCTGGCCGAAGGACAATTTTTGCAGACGGGCAATCATACGCGGGCCCATCCACAGGGAGATGAACAGCGCGGTCAGCAGGCTGACGATGGCGCGAAACGTCAGGTAGGAAAAGACGTTAAAGCCGGAGTAATATTTGACCAAATGTTCGGCCAGCCAAACTAACATGTTCCGTTCTCCTGTAGTGCGCGAACCACCTCTTCCATGGCAGCGCTACGTGAACCTTTCACCAAAATAGTAATGATTTGATGCTCTTCGATAAGGGCTTTCAGGCGATCAATTGCCGCAGGCTTGTCGGCAAAATGTTCGCCGACGCCGCTGGCGTCGCTGATGGTTTTGCTCAGTTGACCTACGCTCAGTACGCGGTCGATGCCCGCCGCCTTGGCCGCTTCACCCACCTGGCGGTGGCACGCTTCGCTTTCATCGCCAAGCTCAGCCATATCACCAACCACGAAGACGCGGTAGCCCGGCATTTCGGACAACACCTGCGCCGCGGCGGTCATGGAGCCGACGTTTGCGTTGTAGGAGTCATCCAGCAGCAGTTGATTCTCAGCGAGCTGAATTGGGAACAGACGGCCCGGAACGGCTTTCAGCGTGGCAAGGCCCGCTTTTACCGCTATCAGATCTGCACCGACCGCCATCGCCAGCGCCGTTGCCGCAAGCGCATTCGCGATATTGTGACGGCCCGGAAGCGGCAGCAAGACGTCCACGTTGCCTGTAGGCGTCTGGAGCGTAAATTCGGTGCCGTGGCTGGTGACATGAATGTTATTAGCGGTGAAGTCGCTGTTTGCCGCGTTCGGCGAGAAGCGCCACACTTTGCGATCGCCAATGACACCCTGCCAGTTCAGCCAGTCGTTGTTGTCGGCGTTCATGATGGCAATGCCGTTCAGCGGCAGGCCGGTGTAGATTTCGCCTTTTGCTTTTGCGACACCGGCAAGCGATCCAAATCCTTCCAGGTGCGCGGCGGCAAGGTTGTTCACCAGCGCGGCTTCCGGACGCGTCAGGCTGACGGTCCAGGCGATTTCGCCCTGATGGTTGGCACCCAGTTCAATAACGGCAAACTCATGCTCTTTCGTCAGGCGCAGCAGCGTCATCGGCACGCCGATGTCGTTATTCAGGTTGCCCGCGGTGTACAGCGTGTTGCCACACTGGCTAAGAATGGACGCGGCCATCTCTTTAACAGAAGTTTTGCCGGAGGAGCCGGTGAGTGCCACCACGCGGGTTGGCACCTGCTGACGAACCCACGCCGCCAGTTCACCAAACGCCAGGCGGGTATCTTTCACGATAACCTGCGGCAATGCGCAGTCGAGTTTACGGCTAACCAGCAGCGCACCTGCACCCGCATCTTTCGCCTGTTCGGCGAAATCGTGGGCATCGAAACGCTCGCCTTTGAGCGCGACAAACAGGCAGCCTGGCGTAATTTTGCGCGTGTCAGTGGTGACGGCATCTATGGTGAGGTCCTGACCGGCGAGTTCACCGTTGAGGATCTCCGCCATTTTGCCCAGGGTTACGCTAATCATGCGATCACCCCCAGCAGGCGAGCCGCGGTGACGCGGTCGGAGTAATCGAGACGGCGGTTGCCAACGATTTGATAATCTTCGTGGCCTTTACCGGCCAGCAGCACCACATCGTTCTCTTTTGCCTGCATGATGGCCGCCGTCACCGCTTCGGCGCGACCTTCCATCACTTTGGCGCGACCTGCATCGAGCATACCGGCCAGAATGTCGTCGATGATGGCGCGAGGCTCTTCGGTGCGCGGGTTATCGTCCGTGACAATGGCGATATCCGCGAACTGCTCGGCGATGACGCCCATCAGCGGACGTTTACCTTTATCACGGTCACCGCCGCAGCCAAAGACGCACCACAGTTTACCTGCACAGTGCAGACGGGCCGCTTCCAGCGCTTTTTCCAGCGCATCCGGCGTGTGGGCATAATCGACCACCACCGTCGGTTTACCCGGCGCAGAGAACACTTCCATTCGGCCGCAAACGGGCTGAAGGCTAGCTGAGGTTTTCAGCAGATCGGCCAGCGGATAATCAAGAGCCAGAAGCGTTGCCAGCGCCAGCAGCAAATTGCTGACGTTGAACGCGCCCATCAGGCGGCTTTCGATTTTCCCCTGGCCCCAGCTGGAGTCGAACTGGATTGTCGCCCCGCTGTCGTGATACTTCACGGTAGTCGCTTTCAACCAGCGACCGTGGCAGTTCGGGTTAATATGGTCTTCCATCGACACCGCCACGGCATCCGGCAGTTTTGTCAGCCAGCGACGGCCCACTTCATCGTCGGCGTTGACGATCGCCTGACCAAAGTGGTGCGTGGAATAGAGCATCCATTTGGCAGCTTCGTAATGCTCCATATCACCATGATAATCAAGGTGATCGCGACTGAGGTTAGTAAACACGGACGCGACAAACTTCAGCGCCGCTACGCGGTGCTGAACCAGGCCATGGGAAGACACTTCCATTGCCGCGAAGGTCGCACCCTGCTCTGCCAGGCCATTCAGCACGTGCTGAACATCGACCGCAGAACCGGTGGTATTTTCAGTTGGCGTCACTTTACCGAGCAGGCCATTGCCCACCGTGCCCATCACTGCGCTGGTTTCGCCCAGCAGCTGCGCCCACTGCGCCAGCAACTGAGTCGTGGTAGTTTTGCCGTTCGTCCCGGTCACGCCGACCAGGCGCAGTTGTTCTGAAGGCTGGTTGTAAAAACGCCCCGCCAGTGCGGATAAACGTTCGTTAAGCTGGCTAAGATAGATGACCGGCACACCGTGCATTTCACGGATTTCACCGTCCGCAGCTTCATCTTTTGCTTCAGCAATAATGGCAGCCACACCTTGCGCTATCGCCTGCGGGATATATCGACGCCCGTCCGCCTGATGACCTGAGACAGCCACGAAAAGATCGCCCGACGCCGCCACACGGCTGTCGAGTGTCATCTCTCGCAGTGCCCGCTCCGGTGCGTTTGGCACCCACGGAGCAAGAAGGTCGCGCAAATTACGATCTGCCACCTGATCCCTCGCCTTGATTAGTCACAAATTCACTTTTATCGCCCGTTGCCAGCGCATCCGGCTCGATGTTCATGGTGCGCAGAACGCCGCCCATGATGGCCCCGAAGACCGGCGCGGAAACGGCACCGCCGTAATATTTACCTGCCTGCGGATCGTTAATCACCACCACCAGCGCAAAGCGCGGCTGGCTGGCTGGCGCAACGCCCGCGGTGTAAGCAATGTATTTATTGATATATTTGCCGTCCGGACCCACTTTCTTTGCCGTACCGGTTTTGATGGCGATGCGATAGCCTTTAATGGCCGCCTTCACGCCGCCGCCGCCGGGCAGCGCCACGCTTTCCATCATGTGCACGACGGTACGAACGATTGATTCCGGGAAGATACGTTCACCCGGAACCGGAGGATCCACTTTAGTGATTGACAGCGGGCGATAAACCCCATAGCTGCCAATCGTGGCGTAGACTCGCGCTAACTGTAACGGCGTTACCATTAGCCCGTAGCCGAAAGAGAAGGTGGCCCTCTCTATGTCAGACCACCGTTGTTTTTGAGGATATAAGCCACTGCGTTCTCCGACCAACCCCAAATTGGTCGCCTTTCCCAGCCCAAAACGTGAGTAAGTATCTACTAACGCTGAGGACGGCATCGCTAACGCCAGCTTGGAGACACCGACGTTACTCGACTTCTGTAGTACCCCGGTCAGGGTTAATTCGCTGTAGCGCGCCACGTCTTTGATTTCGTGGCCGTTAATTCGATATGGAATGGTGTTAAGGACGGTGTTTTCATTGACGATGCCGCGCTGCAGCGCCGTCATCACCACCATTGGTTTCACCGTCGAGCCCGGTTCGAAGACGTCCGTGATCGCGCGGTTGCGCATCGCGTCTTTCGCCGTGCCGGTAAAGTTGTTCGGGTTGTAGGACGGGCTATTGGCCATCGCCAGCACTTCGCCTGTGCTGACATCCACCAGCACCGCACTGCCCGATTCCGCCTTGTTAAACGCCACGGCGTTGTTCAGCTCGCGGTAAACCAGCGCCTGTAAACGTTCGTCGATGCTCAACGCCAGGTTGTGAGCCGCCTGGCTGTCCGTGGAGGAGATATCCTCGATCACGCGACCATAGCGGTCTTTACGCACGATGCGCTCGCCCGGCTGGCCAGTCAGCCATTTGTCGAAGCTCTTTTCAACGCCTTCAATCCCCTGGCTGTCAACGTTAGTGAAGCCAATGAGGTGAGCGGTCACTTCCCCGGATGGGTAGTAACGACGCGACTCTTCACGCAGATAAATACCCGGCAGTTTGAGCTTTTTGATGTAATCGGCCAGATCGGGGTTGACCTGACGAGCCAGGTAAATAAAGCGCATTCTCGGGTTGGTGTTAATGCGCGAGGCGAGCTGATCGAGCGGCATATTCAGCGCATCGGCCAGCGCCTTCCAGCGGTTATCGATGCTGACGCCGCCGGCATCATGGAGCTCTTTCGGATCGGCCCAGATGGCTTTCACCGGCACGCTCACCGCCAGAGGACGACCGGAGCGGTCGGTAATCATGCCGCGGGAGGTAGACACTTCCTGCACGCGCAGGGAGCGCATGTCACCCTGGCGTACCAGCATGTCCGGGTTGATGATTTGAAGCCAGGCCACGCGGCCCAGCAGGAATGCGAGGGCCAGCAGAATGCAACCGCAGAGCAACGCAAAACGCCAACTGATAAAGTTGGCCTGACCTTCCTGACGTTTTGGTTTAAGCGTCTTTGCCGCTGCTTTCATGCGTCGCGATAATCCTTATTTTTGAACAACGATGTTTTCCTGGGAAGGATCGACATGCTGCATTTGCAGCTTCTCCGTCGCGATCCGCTCAACCCGGCTATGATCGCCGAGCGCATTCTCTTCAAGGATCAGGTTACGCCACTCGATATCCAGAGCATCACGTTCCAGCACCAGCTGTTCACGCTGGGCAGTTAACAGGCGCGTATGGTGCGCCGTGGTGACAACCGTGACGGCCGACAAAATGATGCAAATGAACAAGCAGAGTGGCAGCTTCCCAAACCGCAAAAGGTCGTCGCCGATCACGCCAGGCAAGGCATGGCGCTCGTTGCTTCCTAACGACCCTTTAACTTTGCTTAAGGCTTCTGTCACTCTGCCGATCATGCGTTCGTCCTTTCTGCAATACGCAGCACTGAACTACGGGCACGTGGATTCTCTGCCACCTCTTCTTCGCCCGGCATCAACTTGCCTAATGCCCGCAGCTGACGGCCACCCAGTTTCCTGAGTTGCTCTTCGGTCATCGGTAATCCGGCCGGAACCTGCGGACCGCGGCTTTGCTCGCGCATAAAGCGTTTCACAATGCGGTCTTCCAGCGAGTGGAAACTGATGATGGAGAGCCGCCCACCCGGGGCAAGCACGTCGAGCGAGCTTTTTAGCGCCTGCTCTATCTCCTCAAGTTCACTGTTCACCCAGATGCGCACCGCCTGGAAAGTACGGGTCGCAGGATGTTTGAATTTGTCCTTCACCGGCATCGCCGCGGCAATAACCTGCGCCAGCTCTTTGGTGCGGGTCATTGGCTCGACGCGATTACGCTCAACGATGGCGCGCGCAATACGCTTGCCAAAACGCTCCTCGCCAAAGGTCTTAATGACCCAGGCGATATCGGCTTCTTCCGCGTTCAGGAGCCATTCGGCTGCAGACTGACCACGAGTAGGATCCATGCGCATATCCAGCGGCCCGTCACGCATAAAGGAGAAGCCGCGTTCTGCATCGTCAAGCTGCGGTGAAGAGACACCAAGATCGAGCAGAATACCGTCGATCTTGCCAATGAGATTACGCTCGGCAACATAGTCGCCCAGCGCTGAAAAAGGTCCATGTACAATGGAAAAGCGAGGATCATCGATGGCGTTCGCCACAGCAATCGCTTCCGGATCACGGTCGATAGCCAGCAGTTGCCCTTTTGCACCCAGTTGCGAAAGGATCAGGCGTGAGTGGCCACCGCGGCCAAAAGTGCCGTCGATGTAGATACCGTCTGGACGAATATTCAGGCCGTTGACCGCCTCATCCAGCAGTACCGTTGTATGTTTGAAATTTTCCATCATCTTATAAGGACAAGTCCTGCAACCGCTCCGACAGCTCTCCGGAGGCGGACTGCTCAGCGTCGATATCTTCCTTGACCCGTTGATACCAGGTCGTTTCATCCCACAGTTCAAACTTGTTGAACTGTCCGACCAGCATCACTTCTTTGGTCAGTCCGGCGTGTTGCCGTAAAACCGGCGCAATCAGCAAACGACCGGCGTTGTCCATTTGACATTCGCTGGCATGTCCCAACAGCAGACGCTGTACGCGGCGTTCCGCGGGATTCATGCTCGACAGTCGCGACAATTTTTGCTCGATGATTTCCCATTCGGGCAGCGGGTAAAGCAGCAGGCATGGGTGATGGATGTCAATGGTGCACACCAATTGACCAGCAGCGTTCTCAAGCAGCAAATCCCGGTAGCGGGTTGGGACGGCCAGGCGCCCTTTGCTGTCGAGATTGACTAACGTAGCTCCACGGAACATGCCAGCCTCACCCCTTTTCTCCACTTTCACCCACAAATTCCCACCTAAAGGAGTTTACGGAGCGGAGGAAAAGCTTGTCAAGCCAGCACTGGTGCTCTTTGAGTCCGAAAACTCTATATAACGCACCAATATTCGCCCTGTTTAATTTCTGTCCAACGAACGAGGCAAAATAACGTCATGAATAGTGGCAAGAAAAAAACCAACACCTTCGTAACGTTTTTGAGCAACCCAATTTCACAAAGGTGAAAATATAAAGTGTCAGTTTGCGACGTGCGCGGCATTTTAGGACATTCTTTAACGCGTTAATAGCCCTTGCCGGAACTGTTTATGCCGCTCTGCGGCCGCCAGTACGTGAGGAAATGCGAGATTGTGAATGAAGTGACTGTTAATTCTGCAAAAGCGCGCCTGAATGTAACAAAACAATTCAAAAATAGCCGTTCTTTACTTTCCATAAACCTAAGTTAATATCGCGGCCTTGCATATAAAAGGGTAAATAATAGTTAACTTAAGAATTTTAAGGAATTGTCTGAATAAGGATTTTCGCTTAATCACGTCAGGTAAAACGGAAAGGCAATCGTGAACATTGTCCTTTCCGCTGGATGATTAGCGGCGGCTCAGGCTACCGCGGCGATAGAGGTTACGACGGATACGGCTCAGACCTGGTTTTGGTTTACGCGGTTCGTCGAGGCTTGCCAGCACGATCTCCAGCACTCGCTCGGCAACGTCACGATGACGCTGAGCCACTGCCAGCACCGGGCACTGAAGGAAATCGAGTAATTCATGATCGCCAAAGGTCGCTATCGCCAGTTCTGAAGGCAGCTTACCTTCACGACGTAACGTCACGTCCATCACGCCCTGAAGAAGGGCAAAGGAAGTGGTAAACAGCGCCTGTGGCATTGTGTGAGTTTCCAGCCATTTTTCAAACAGCTGGGCGGCGGCTTCCCGCTCATAGCTGTTGGCATAAAGGAAATTCACTTCCCGCGGATCGTCCTTCCAGGCACTGCGAAAACCCTGTTCACGCAGGAAGCTAACCGATAGCTCAGGCAACGCACCGAGATAGAGCACCGTATCGGCCGGGAATTTACGCAATTCAGCAGCCAGCGCTTCCGCATCTTCCTGGTCGGCACCCACAACGCTGGTGAAATGTTCACGATCCAGAGCACGATCGAGCGCAACGATTGGAAAAGAATCGTTAGCCCATCGCTGGTAGAAAGGATGTTCTGGCGGCAGCGAGGTGGATACGATGATGGCATCCACCTGGCGCTGCAAAAGGTGCTCAATGCAGCGCATTTCGTTATCAGGCTGATCTTCAGAGCAGGCAATCAGCAGCTGATAACCACGCTGGCGCGCCTGACGCTCAAGATAGTTAGCAATGCGGGTGTAACTGGTGTTTTCGAGATCGGGAATAACGAGGCCGATGGAGCGGGTTCGCCCCGCACGCAAGCCCGCCGCGACCGCGTTCGGATGATAGTTATGCTCACGTACAACGGCCATGACCTTTTCGACCGTTTTATCGCTGACGCGATACTGTTTCGCTTTTCCATTGATCACATAGCTCGCCGTGGTGCGTGACACGCCGGCAAGCCTGGCGATTTCATCCAGTTTCACAATTACCCCTTGCTTAAAATGTACGATCCATAACCATTGTTAAATCATGGAATAAATTCCATAACATCTAAACGCAGATTGCGTACAGCGGCAACCGCTTTTATCGGCACTGACCAACGAATTCGCAAAAAAAAGCCCGACGTCTGAGGCCGGGCTGAAATTTTCGGATGAAAGCCAGGCTTAACGCATAATTTTGTCACCGCGCGACAGGCCGACGACGCCAGAG
Source organism: Pluralibacter sp. UBA7423 (assembly GCA_002470465.1). Classification (GTDB taxonomy): domain Bacteria; phylum Pseudomonadota; class Gammaproteobacteria; order Enterobacterales; family Enterobacteriaceae; genus Scandinavium. The sequence continues at coordinate 65,145 of DKMD01000013.1, read as the reverse complement.
CGCGCTACTTCAACAATGCGTGCAACATCACGCAACGAAGCCAGGAAGGCGTCGAGCTTATCGCTGGTTCCTGCCAGTTGAACGGTATAGATAGACGGCGTGACGTCAATAATCTGGCCGCGGAAGATTTCAGTATTGCGCTTCACTTCCTCACGTCCATAACCGCTGGCCTGGACTTTCACCAGCATGATCTCGCGCTCAACGTGCGCACCCTGCCCCAGTTCGCTGACGCGTAAAACATCCACTAACTTGTGCAGCTGTTTTTCGATCTGCTCGATCACTTTCTCATCCCCGACCGTCTGGATCGTCATGCGGGAAAGCGTGGGATCGTCGGTAGGCGCGACGGTAAGGCTTTCAATGTTGTATCCACGCTGGGAGAAAAGCCCGATCACGCGCGAAAGCGCGCCCGATTCATTCTCCAGCAGGACTGATAAGATACGGCGCATAATCAGGTTCTCTCCGTTTTGCTCAGCCACATTTCATCCATACCGCCGCCACGAATATGCATCGGATAGACGTGCTCGCTGCCGTCAACGATCACATCCACGAACACCAGACGGTTGTTACGCACCTGCTCCAGCGCTTCGCCGAGTTTCGCTTCAAGCTCCGCAGGATCGCTAACGCGAATCCCCACGTGACCGTAAGCCTCTGCCAGACGAACGAAATCAGGCAGCGATGACATATAAGATTGCGAATGGCGACCAGAGTAGATCATGTCCTGCCACTGTTTCACCATCCCGAGGTAACCGTTGTTAAGGTTCAGCACCAGCACCGGCAGCTCGTACTGCAATGCGGTTGAGAGTTCCTGAATGTTCATCTGAATGCTGCCGTCGCCCGTCACACACACGACGGTTTCGTCCGGCAGTGCCATTTTTACCCCCAGCGCAGCAGGCAAGCCGAACCCCATCGTGCCCAGCCCACCTGAGTTGATCCAATGACGAGGTTTGTCGAACGGGTAATAGAGGGCGGCAAACATCTGGTGCTGACCGACATCAGAAGTCACGTAGGCTCCGCCTTTCGTCAGCTTCCAGATAGTCTCGATCACCGCCTGCGGCTTGATGTGTTCGCTTTGGGTGTCATACTTCAGGCACTGACGTGCACGCCATTGTTCAATCTGCTGCCACCAGTCACGGATCTCGTCTAATGGCTGAGTCACGGTTTCCTGTTCGAGCAACTCAAGCATCTGCTCGAGTACCATTCGCGCATCGCCGACAATCGGTACATCTGCCGCCACCGTTTTGGAAATCGAAGTCGGGTCGATGTCAATGTGCAGCACCGTCGCGTTCGGACAGTATTTGGCGAGATTGTTTGTTGTGCGATCGTCAAAACGAACGCCAACGGCAAAGATCACATCGGAGTTATGCATCGTCATATTGGCTTCATAGGTGCCGTGCATCCCCAGCATACCAAGCGCCTGACGATGCGTTGCCGGGAAAGCACCCAGCCCCATTAAAGAAGAAGCCACGGGCAGATTCAGTTTTTCAATTAACGTACGCAGCTCACCTTCGCAGGCGCTATTGATCGCCCCTCCGCCGACGTACACCACCGGTTTTTTCGCCGCGACAAGCGTTTGCAAAGCACGCTTAATCTGCCCTTTATGGCCCGTGGTGGTCGGGTTGTAGGAGCGCATACTCACCGATTCCGGCCAGCTGTAAGGCAGCTTATTCGCCGGATTGAGAATATCTTTTGGTAAGTCGACAACTACCGGGCCCGGGCGCCCGCTCGCGGCGAGCCAGAATGCTTTTTTCAGTACGCCGGGAATGTCTTCAGTCTGCTTCACCAGAAAGCTATGCTTCACCACCGGTCGGGAAACGCCCACCATATCGCACTCCTGGAAAGCATCGTAACCAATCAGCGACGTGGCGACCTGGCCGGAGAGAACGACCAGAGGAACAGAATCCATATAGGCGGTAGCAATACCGGTAATGGCGTTTGTTGCACCGGGGCCAGATGTCACCAGCACGACGCCCACTTCGCCAGTCGCGCGAGCCAAGCCATCGGCCATATGCACGGCCGCCTGTTCATGACGAACCAGCACATGATCAATTCCGCCCACGGTATGCAGCGCATCGTAAATATCAAGAACTGCGCCTCCGGGATAGCCGAATACCTGTTTTACGCCCTGATCGATAAGCGATCGAACGACCATCTCGGCGCCAGACAACATCTCCATGGTTTGCCTCCAGGCTTAGTTAATGACGGCGGAACTCATTTCCGCATCGTCATACAACAGGGTGAATGTGCGCCCCGTTGATTTCAGAATGACAGCATTTCCTTAACATAACCGCTCGTCATCAGGCAGGCAATCGGCAGCCGGGCGGCACTGAAAGCACCCGACAGCAGAAAAATGAGGCATCAGAAAGCTTATTAGTGGAATACTTCAGGAATAAGAAAAGTGAATGAAAAAAATTCGAAAGAAAAGGGACATCACAGGCGATCATGCATTTTTGATCCCTGACGCATCGACTCGCTGATTAAACATCAGTAGAAAATATTGATATGCAGATGATCATCAGAACAAACCAGATGCAAGCGCACCTGGTTTACATTCGGAAACTTAACGACGGCAAACAGAAACCAGCAACTCTTCCATCCACTGGTGTCCTTTATCGCGCCCCGCCGCTTCATGCCACGAAAGGAAACAGGTGCGGCTGTTTAATTTCATTGGCAGCGGCAGCATTTTTATATTCAGTTTTTCGGTGAATTCTTCCACCAGCCAGCGCGGAGCAATTGCTACCAGATCGGTTTGCGACACAACATTCAGTACGCTGATTAATGCCATCCCCTGGTAGGCAATGCTGGCCTGTTTTTCTGGCGTATCGTACCAGGGCTGACTAAATGAAGCATAGCGCTCCAGAGACACCACCGCGTGCTCTTCCCGGTAAATATCGCTTTCTTTCATTGGGCCCGTCAATCGTGGATGGTTTGCACTGGCAACCAACACCATCTCATCGCGGAATAATGGAAGACAGGTAAATTCAGGGCGACGGAACTCTTCATAGCCGATGACAAACTCAAGTTCCTGGTAGCGTAGCTGATGTTCAGTGTTTTGATTTAAGCAGGACTTAAATATTAAATGGATATTGGGTGCGACCTTATTCACATAATTAAGAATTGAAGAGGTCAACGCATTATCCAGAGGACTGCAAACGCAGAGATTAAACACCCGATCGCTGCTTACCGGTTCAAAACCCGAACCCGGCAGTTCATTCTGCACCAGTTGCAAGGCCTGACGAATGGAACCAAACAGCTGCGAAGCTCTGGCAGTAGGCTGAATGCCGCGGCCATAGCGTACGAACAACTCATCATTGAACATGACTTTCAGGCGCGAAACTGCATTGCTGACGGCGGGCTGTGACATCCCTAAAATATGCGCCGCTCGCGTAATATTCTGCTCCTGCATAACCGCATCAAAAACGGTCAGTAAATTCAGGTCAACTGAACGGAGCTGGGGGCAATTCTGCTCCTGGCCTGAACCTGTAGATGCGGCTTCTTTGTCAACCACCATAGTAGACTCCACTGTCATACGAACTCCCTTTTACCGGGTACAGCAACAAATATTAAGAACAGGATTTAACATGCATATACACAGGGAAGAAGATATGCAGAGATAATTAGGAATTTATAAAGGCGGGCCATTAAGTAACAAAAAAACAAGCATTCTGCCACGCTGGCTCCCCGCCAATCCATATACGAGACTTTATAGGCAAATTTTAATCATAAACCAGGAAAATAGACAACAATAGTTTGAGTCAAGAATAGTCTCAGAGATTTAAATTCTATTTCGGAAGTGATCTTATTCACATAACATTTTACTAGCAATTAACTATGAAAATTCCTAAAAATAGAAAACACACAACGTTAATTACCGCCATATCATCGCGTTACCCTTTCAGGCCTGGCATTGATGTCCTTTTCCAAATAAGAATATTCATGTTCAGCTGCTACATTTCATTAAAAAAAATAAGTATGAATTAAAACAATCTGCGAGAAAAAAAAGATTCATCAGAACAATCAGCTAAGGAATATTCTTATCTCAACAACAGAATACCTGGCATTTTCAGCAGAAAAGGTTGACATCGATCGGCATATCCAGTACCACTAAAAGCATATCGAATTCATCTGGGGCATGACGCAATGATCCGTACTACTCGTTTCACCGGTCTACTACTACTAAACGCATTCACTGTGCGCGGTAGACTGGTGGGCGACGTTTTACGTTAAGTCATCCCCTGGTAAGACTAAAAACCCGCGCCTTAGCGCGGGTTTTTTTATGCTCGTAGCAAGGCGACCTAAGACTGACAAGGACCAAAACCATGAGCCAACAAGTCGTTATCTTCGATACCACCTTACGTGACGGTGAACAGGCATTACAGGCAAGCCTGAGCGTGAAAGAGAAACTGCAGATCGCGCTGGCCCTCGAACGCATGGGTGTTGACGTGATGGAAGTCGGTTTCCCTGTCTCCTCACCGGGCGATTTCGAATCCGTTCAGACTATCGCTCGCACCGTGAAAAACAGCCGCGTCTGCGCCCTGGCTCGCTGCGTCGAGAAAGACATTGATGTGGCTGCAGAGTCCCTGAAGGTGGCTGAAGCTTTCCGTATTCACACCTTCATTGCCACTTCCCCAATGCACATCGCCACTAAGCTGCGCAGCACGCTGGACGAAGTCATTGAGCGCTCAATCTATATGATCAAGCGCGCCCGCAATTACACCGACGACGTTGAATTTTCCTGTGAAGATGCAGGCCGCACGCCGATTGAAGATTTGTCCCGCGTCGTCGAAGCCGCCATCAACGCCGGTGCGCGTACCATCAATATTCCTGATACCGTCGGCTACACCATGCCGTTCGAGTTCGCCAATATCATTTCCGGGCTGTATGAGCGCGTTCCTAACATCGACAAAGCGATTATCTCCGTTCACACCCACGACGACCTCGGCCTGGCCGTTGGCAACGCCATCGCCGCCGTACACGCAGGCGCTCGTCAGGTCGAAGGCGCAATGAACGGCATCGGAGAACGAGCGGGTAACTGTTCGCTGGAAGAAGTGATCATGGCGATCAAAGTCCGCAAAGACATCATGAACGTGCAGACGCGTATCAATCACAACGAAATCTGGCGCACCAGCCAGACCGTGAGCCAGATCTGCAGCATGCCGATCCCGGCGAACAAAGCAATTGTTGGTACCGGGGCCTTCGCCCACTCCTCCGGCATTCATCAGGACGGCGTGCTGAAAAATCGTGAAAACTACGAAATCATGACCCCGGAATCCATCGGCCTGAATCAGGTGCAGCTGAACCTGACTTCCCGCTCTGGCCGCGCGGCAGTGAAGCACCGTATGGATGAAATGGGCTACAAAGAGACCGATTACAGCCTGGATAACCTGTACGACGCGTTCCTGAAGCTGGCCGACAAAAAAGGCCAGGTCTTTGACTATGACCTGGAAGCACTGGCCTTTATTAACAAACAGCAGGAAGAGCCAGAGCATTTCCGCCTGGACTATTTCAGCGTGCAGTCCGGCTCCAACGATATCGCTACCGCCTCCGTCAAGCTCGCCTGTGGCGAAGAAGTCAAAGCCGAAGCGGCAAACGGCAACGGCCCGGTCGATGCGGTTTACCAGGCCATCAACCGCATCACCAACTTCAACATCGAGCTGGTGAAATACGGTCTGACTGCCAAAGGTCACGGTAAAGACGCGCTGGGTCAGGTGGATATCGTGGCGAACTATAACGGCCGCCGCTTCCACGGCGTAGGCCTGGCAACGGACATCGTTGAGTCCTCCGCTAAGGCGATGGTGCACGTGCTGAACAATATCTGGCGTGCAAACGAAGTCGAAAAAGAGTTGCAGCGCAAAGCGCAGAATAACGAGAACAAAAAGGAAACCGTGTAATGTCGAAGAATTACCATATTGCTGTGTTACCGGGCGACGGTATTGGCCCGGAAGTGATGGCACAAGCCCTGAAAGTCCTGGAAGCCGTGCGTAGCCGTTTTAACATGCGCATTACCACCAGCCACTACGACGTAGGCGGCATCGCTATCGATAAGCACGGTAAACCGCTGCCGCAGGCAACGGTAGAAGGCTGTGAGCAGGCCGATGCCATCCTGTTCGGCTCCGTCGGCGGCCCGAAATGGGAAAACCTGCCTCCTGCCGAGCAGCCGGAGCGTGGGGCCCTGCTGCCGCTGCGCAAGCATTTCAAACTGTTCTCTAATCTGCGCCCGGCAAAACTGTATCAGGGGCTGGAAGAGTTCTGCCCGCTGCGCGCAGATATTGCCGCCAACGGCTTCGACATTCTGTGCGTCCGTGAACTGACCGGCGGCATCTATTTTGGACAGCCAAAAGGCCGTGAAGGCAGCGGCCAGCACGAAAAAGCCTTTGATACCGAGGTGTATCACCGCTTTGAAATCGAGCGAATTGCGCGTATCGCCTTTGAGTCTGCCCGCAAGCGCCGTCATAAAGTGACGTCTATCGATAAAGCCAACGTATTGCAGACCTCCATTCTGTGGCGCGAAATCGTTAACGAAATCGCGAAAGAGTATCCCGACGTCGAGCTGGCGCACATGTACATCGATAACGCTACCATGCAACTGATTAAGGATCCGTCCCAGTTCGACGTGCTGCTTTGCTCTAACCTGTTCGGCGACATTCTCTCAGATGAGTGCGCAATGATTACCGGTTCGATGGGCATGCTGCCATCAGCAAGCCTCAATGAGCAAGGTTTTGGCCTGTACGAACCGGCTGGCGGCTCCGCGCCTGATATCGCCGGCAAAAATATCGCCAACCCGATTGCGCAGATCCTGTCGCTGGCGCTGCTACTGCGCTACAGCCTGGACGCAAACGACGCGGCCACGGCTATTGAAAATGCGATTAACCGTGCATTAGAGCAAGGCGTACGTACCGGCGATTTGGCCCGCGGCAACGCGGCGGTCAGCACTGATGAAATGGGCGACATCATCGCCCGCTATGTTGCAGAAGGGGTGTAATCATGGCGAAGACGTTATACGAAAAATTGTTTGATGCGCACATCGTTCACGAAGCGCCAAACGAAACCCCGCTGCTGTATATCGACCGTCATCTGGTGCACGAGGTCACATCCCCGCAGGCGTTTGACGGCCTGCGCGCGCACCATCGTCCGGTGCGTCAGCCGGGCAAAACCTTCGCCACGATGGATCACAACGTGTCGACGGAAACCAAAGACATCAACGCCTCCGGTGAGATGGCACGTATTCAGATGCAGGAGCTCATCAAAAACTGTAACGAGTTTGGCGTGGAGCTGTATGACCTGAATCACCCGTATCAGGGCATTGTGCACGTGATGGGGCCGGAGCAAGGGATCACCCTGCCAGGCATGACCATCGTCTGCGGCGATTCCCACACCGCCACCCACGGCGCGTTTGGCGCACTGGCGTTCGGTATCGGTACGTCCGAAGTGGAGCATGTACTGGCCACGCAGACCCTTAAGCAGGGCCGCGCGAAGACCATGAAAATTGAGGTTAAAGGCAAGGCTGCACCGGGCATCACGGCGAAAGATATCGTGCTGGCGATTATCGGCAAAACCGGCAGCGCGGGCGGTACCGGGCACGTGGTCGAATTCTGCGGCGACGCCATCCAGGCGCTGACGATGGAAGGCCGCATGACCCTGTGCAACATGGCGATTGAGATGGGCGCGAAAGCAGGTCTTGTTGCGCCAGATGAAACCACCTTCAACTACGTCAAAGGTCGCCTGCACGCACCGAAAGGCCAGCATTTTGACGATGCCGTTGCGTACTGGAAAACCCTGAAAACCGACGCCGACGCAAAATTCGATACCGTCGTGACCTTACAGGCCGAAGAGATCGCCCCGCAGGTCACCTGGGGCACCAACCCGGGCCAGGTGATTTCCGTCAACGACAGCATTCCGGACCCGGCCTCGTTTGCCGATCCGGTTGAACGTGCAAGTGCTGAAAAAGCGCTGGCGTATATGGGCCTGAAGCCAGGCATCCCGCTGACCGAAGTGGCGATCGATAAAGTCTTTATCGGCTCCTGCACCAACTCCCGCATTGAGGATTTACGCGCAGCGGCAGAAATTGCCAAAGGGCGCAAAGTCGCACCAGGCGTTCAGGCGCTGGTCGTACCGGGTTCCGGTCCGGTAAAAGCCCAGGCGGAAGCAGAAGGCCTGGATAAGATTTTCATCGAAGCCGGTTTTGAATGGCGTTTACCGGGCTGCTCTATGTGCCTGGCAATGAACAACGACCGCCTGAATCCGGGCGAGCGCTGCGCCTCCACCAGCAACCGTAACTTTGAAGGCCGTCAGGGCCGCGGCGGTCGTACGCACCTGGTCAGTCCTGCAATGGCCGCGGCAGCCGCCGTGACCGGCCACTTCGCCGACATCCGTGGAATGAAATAAGGAGACCCTCATGGCAGAGAAATTTACCCAACATACCGGCCTGGTTGTCCCACTGGATGCGGCAAACGTTGACACCGATGCGATCATTCCGAAGCAGTTTTTACAGAAAGTGACCCGTACCGGCTTCGGTGCGCACCTGTTCAACGACTGGCGATTCCTCGATGACAAGGGAGAGCAACCGAACCCGGAATTCGTGCTGAACTTCCCGGAGTACAAGGGGGCGTCCATTCTGCTGGCGCGTGAAAACTTTGGCTGCGGTTCATCGCGTGAACACGCGCCATGGGCACTGACCGACTATGGATTCAAAGTCGTGATTGCACCGAGCTTCGCCGACATCTTCTACGGCAACAGCTTCAACAACCAGCTGCTGCCGGTCACGCTGAGCGATGAGCAGGTCGATGACCTGTTTAAGCAGGTGCAGGCGAATCCGGGCATGACTTTTGAAGTGGATCTGGAAGCGCAGGTAGTAAAAGCGGGAGAGAAAACGTACAGCTTTACGCTGGACGCCTTCCGCCGCCACTGTATGCTGAACGGTCTCGACAGCATCGGCCTGACGCTTCAGCATGAAGACGCCATCTCAGCGTACGAAAGCAAACAGCCTGCGTTTATGAGCTGAACCGGGTGCCGGATGCGGCTCCCCCTTAATCCGGCTTACAAAAAAATCAGTCCCCTGTAGGCCGGATAAGCTCTGCGCATCCGGCATTTCTACTTAAACATCCTTCACCCTGCAGGTCAGGCCAAACGCCATCAGCGAAATTACCGCAATCACCCAATAGACAAAGTGATGACCGAAGCTTTGCGCTACCGCGCCCTGAATCACGCCCGCCAGAATCACGCCCGTTGAAATGCTGTTAGTGAAAAGCGTCGTCGCGGAACCCGCTCGTCCCGGCATCAGATCCTGAAACCACAGCATGCCGATCCCGGCGATAATCCCGATAAACACCGCGTTGAATAACTGAAGGATCAGCAGCGCCTCGCGGCTGTGGAACAGTATCAGCCCGGCGTAGAAAAGCACGCCTGCGGCCACGGCGGTCATCATCATCCGGCGTTTACCAAAGCGTTTGACGTAGTAGCCTGCAAGGATCATCGCCGGGATCTCAAGCCCGGCCGCCGTTCCCATCAGAATGCCCGCCAGGCTATCCGGCAGCCCCAAATCACTGCTGATCCACAAAGGCATATCGATGATATACATGGTGTTGCAGGTCCACATCAGCGTGGAAGCGATAAACAACATACGTACATTTTTATCGCCCCAGCCGCTGACCTCAGTCAGCGCCACCGTTGCGGGTTGCTCCACGCGCGCCACCGAAGGCAGCGCGAAGGCAATCAGCGCCAGACCCAGCACAAAAATCCCGGCGGCAATAGAAAACATCACGGTAAAGCCGTAATTCAGCGCCAGCATAAAGGCCAGCGGCGGACCGATTACCCACGCCAGCGAAAGTTGCGCGCGCATAACAGAGCTGAACATCACCACTTCACGGGCCGAACTGTCGGCGTATTCACGTGCCAGGGCGAAAAGCTGCGGCATAGCCGTGTTGGCGAGGGATGCCAGCAGCACGCCGCAGGTGATGAGCGTCAGATAATGGCGGTTAAAGGCGAACAGTAACGCGTTACCCACGGCCATCAGGCAGCAAAACATGATGAGCTTGCGCCTGTCGCCCTTGCGATCCGAACGTTTGGCGAGCCCAAGGCTCACGGCAATCCCGGCAATGGCGTTAACGGTGTAAAACAGGCCGACCCAGAACGGCTGTACGCCCACTTCCCGACTAAGAAACAGGCTCAGGGTCGGCGCCTGCAAAGCCCCGGCCACGCCAATCATGAACGCCACCAGCATAAAAGCCGCGTACACCCCGTTCAGGCGTCGTCCCATCGTCATCAGCCAGAGCATGATTGTTCCTTATCCACCAAAGAGAAACGAAAAAAGCCAGCAGAACGGTTCTGCTGGCGGGTGATTTTACACCAATACTCAGTCACACATGATCAGGCAAGTTAGTGGGATCAAGAAGCCGGGGTTGTAACTTCCCACTGCATCAGATCTTCCAGCATCTTCAGGCGCATTCCTGCGACCAGGCGGGCCAGCCATGACGCTCCCTGCGTCGCCAAAAAGTACTGTTGATAAAACTGACGGACAGTTGGCTGCTTCATCGTCACCTCCTCACTTCATCGAAATGAATTATTGGCTTAATATGAGGATAAATAAATTGCTGAGTTTTCACCGGGAGTTCCCCTTTTATGTCCTCTGGTCGTCTGCAACAACAGTTCATCCGCTTATGGCAGTGCTGTGACGGAAAATCCCAGGAGACCACGCTCAACGAGCTGGCGGAATTGCTGAGTTGCTCACGCCGCCATATGCGCACGCTGCTTAACACCATGGAAGAGCGCGGCTGGCTCACCTGGCAGGCGGAGGCCGGACGCGGCAAGCGCTCACATCTCACCTTCCTTTATACAGGCCTCGCGCTTCAGCAGCAGCGGGCTGAGGACCTGCTCGAGCAGGACAGAATCGATCAGCTTGTGCAACTCGTCGGCGATAAAGCCACCGTGCGTCAGATGCTGGTGTCCCATCTGGGGCGCAGCTTCCGCCAGGGTCGGCATATTCTGCGGGTGCTCTACTACCGCCCGATGCGCAACCTGCTGCCCGGCACGCCGCTGCGCCGCTCAGAGACCCACATCGCCCGGCAGATTTTCAGCGCCCTGACGCGCATAAATGAGGAAAACGGGGAACTGGAAGCGGATATTGCGCACCACTGGCAGCAAATTTCCCCTTTACACTGGCGATTTTACCTCCGACCAGGCATCCATTTTCACCACGGACGTGAACTGGAAATGGAAGACGTTATCCATTCTTTGCAGCGCATTAACACCCTGCCGCTCTATGCGCACATCAGTCAAATTGATTCCCCGACGGCCTGGACGCTGGATATCCACCTCTCTCGTCCTGACCGCTGGCTCCCCTGGCTACTCGGCCACATTCCGGCGATGATCCTGCCGCAGGAATGGGAAACCATGCACAATTTTTCCAGCCTGCCGGTGGGCACCGGGCCTTATGCCGTTGCCCGCAACAACGAGAATCAGCTGAAGATCCACGCGTTCGACGACTTCTTTGGCTTTCGTGCGCTGATCGACGAAGTGAACGTCTGGGTCTTACCAGAAATTAGCGACGAGGTGACCTGTGGCCTGACGCTGGAAGGCTCCAGTTCCACCGAGGGTGAAAAAGCGGTAGAAAGTCGCCTGGAGGAAGGGTGTTATTACCTGCTTTTCGACGCCCGAAGCCAGAAGGGCCTGGCGGACGATGTTCGTCGTTGGGTAAGCGAAATCCTCTCCCCTGCCAACCTGCTCTACCACGCCGACGAACAGTATCAGGGCTACTGGTTCCCGGCCTACGGCCTGCTACCGCGCTGGCACCACGCCCGCCCCGGCAAAGGCGAGAAGCCCCCCGGGCTGGAAACGCTCACACTTACCTATTACCGGGAGCATCTGGAGCATAAGAACATTGCGCTAATCATGAGCCGACTGCTGGCTGAACATCAGGTGAAGCTGGTGATTCAGGAACTTGACTACGATGAATGGCACCGCGGCGAAGCGCAAAGCGATATGTGGCTCAACAGCGCCAACTTCACGCTGCCGCTGGACTTCTCGCTCTTCGCACACCTGTTTGAAGTGCCGCTGATCCAGCACTGCATTCCGCTGGACTGGCAACAGGCCGCCACCGACTGGCAGGCGGGGGAGATCAACCTCGCCAACTGGTCGCAGCAGCTGATTGCCCGGCGTGACATCGTACCGTTGATCCACCACTGGCTGCGCATCCAGGGGCAGCGCAGTATGCGTGGCCTGCGGATGAACACGCTCGGCTGGTTTGACTTTAAGTCAGCCTGGTTTGCGCCGCCCGACCCTTAATCCCCACCGCGAGGCTTCCTGAAAAGTCACAAACTCATTACAATAACGCCGTTCTCAACGGGGTGCTGCAAAACGCGGCTGAGATAATACCCGTCGAACCTGATCCGGATAACGCCGGCGAAGGGATTTGAGGCTCACTCAAAATCCTTTGCCACCCCTAATTTTTGAGGTGCAAAGTGCTGAAAAAACTCCTGCCGTTACTGGCGCTGGTTAGCGTGCCTGTTTTCGCCAAACCTGTTCTCACCGTTTATACCTACGACTCGTTCTCCGCCGACTGGGGCCCGGGCCCGGCAGTCAAAAAAGCCTTCGAAGCAGACTGTAACTGTGAGCTGAAATACGTCGCGCTGGAGGATGGTGTTTCACTGCTGAACCGTCTGCGCATGGAAGGCAAAAACAGCAAAGCCGACGTGGTGCTCGGGCTGGATAACAATCTGCTGGAGGCGGCAACGCAGACAAACCTGTTCGCCAAAAGCGGCGTGCAGACGGATGGGCTGACCGTGCCCGGCGGCTGGAAGAATGACACCTTTGTACCGTTTGATTACGGCTATTTCGCCTTTGTGTATGACAAGAACAAGCTGAAGAACCCGCCAAAGAGCCTTAAGGATCTGGTGGAAAGCCCGAATAAATGGCGCGTGATTTATGAAGATCCGCGCACCAGCACGCCGGGCCTTGGCCTGCTGCTGTGGATGCAGAAAGTGTACGGCGACAAAGCCCCGGAAGCCTGGCAGAAGCTGGCGGCGAAAACCGTCACCGTCACCAAAGGCTGGAGCGAAGCCTACGGCCTGTTCCTGAAAGGGGAAAGCGACCTGGTGCTGAGCTACACCACCTCTCCGGCCTACCACATTATCGAAGAGAAAAAAGAGAACTATGCGGCCGCTGATTTCGCTGAAGGGCACTACCTTCAGGTCGAAGTGGCTGCGCGTACGGCAGCCAGCAAGCAGCCTGCGCTTGCCGAACAGTTCCTGAAGTTTATGGTCAGCCCGGGGTTCCAGAAAGCGATCCCGACCGGCAACTGGATGTACCCGGTGACGCAGGTTGAGCTGCCGGAGGCGTTTAGCTCGCTGGTGAAACCGACAACCACGCTGGAATATACTCCGAACCAGGTCGCAACCGAACGTCAGGGCTGGATTGCTGCATGGCAACGCGCCGTCAGCCAGTAATTCCCGGCTGGTTGCTGCCGGGTATCACGGTTGCCACATTGATGGTGACCGTGGCGCTGGCCGCCTTTCTGGCCTTATGGTTAAACGCCCCGGCGGGAAGCTGGGGTGAGTTCCTGCACGACAGCTACCTGTGGCACGTAGTGAGATTCTCCTTCTGGCAGGCATTTCTCTCCGCCCTGCTGTCGGTTTTTCCCGCTATCTTCCTTTCCCGTTCACTGTACCGCCGCCGCTTTCCCGGACGTCAAACCTTGCTGCGCCTGTGTGCCATGACGTTGATCCTGCCGGTCCTTGTCGCGGTCTTCGGCATCCTGAGCGTGTATGGACGCCAGGGTTGGCTCGCGCAGCTTTTCGCGCTGCTGGGCTGGCACTGGTCGTTCTCGCCCTATGGCTTACAGGGCATTCTGCTGGCGCACGTCTTCTTCAACATGCCGATGGCAACGCGCCTGCTGCTGCAGGCGCTGGAGCAAATTCCCGGCGAGCAGCGCCAGCTGGCGGCTCAGTTAGGCATGCGTGGCTTTACCTTTTTCCGCTTTGTCGAGTGGCCGTGGATGCGTCGGCAAATTCCGGCCATCGCGGCGCTGATTTTCATGCTGTGCTTTGCCAGCTTTGCCACCGTGCTGTCGCTCGGCGGTGGACCACAGGCGACGACCATCGAACTGGCTATCTATCAGGCACTTAACTTTGACTATGATCCAGGCCGGGCGGCGATGCTGGCGATTGTCCAGATGATTTGCTGCCTTGGTTTGATGTTAATCAGCCAGCGTTTGAGCCGCGCTATTGCTCCCGGCAATACGCAGCACACGGGCTGGCGCGATCCGAACGACCGCTTGCACAGCCGAATTATCGATTCGCTGCTGATTATCCTCGCTTTGCTGTTACTCCTGCCGCCGCTTCTGGCGGTGATCGTGGATGGCCTGAATCGTAATCTTCCCCACGTTCTGACGCAGCCCGAGCTGTGGCAGGCTATCTGGACTTCGCTACGCATTGCCGTAGCCGCCGGTTTTCTCTCCGTCGTGCTAACGCTGATGCTGCTGTGGAGTAGCCGCGAACTTCGCGCCAGAAACCAGCACCTTGCCGGACAGGGGCTGGAGCTAAGCGGCATGCTGATCCTCGCCATGCCGGGTATCGTGCTGGCGACCGGCTTCTTTTTATTGCTCAGCAGCAGCGTCGGGCTGCCTACCTCCGCCGACGGAATCGTTATCTTCACTAACGCGCTGATGGCGATTCCTTATGCGCTTAAAGTGCTGGAAAACCCGATGCGCGACGCCACTTCACGCTACAGCCAGCTTTGTCAGTCGCTTGGAATGCAGGGCTTCACCCGTTTTCGCGTAGTTGAAATGCGCGCGCTTAAGCGCCCGTTGGCCCAGGCGCTGGCGTTTGCCTGCGTTTTATCGATTGGCGATTTTGGCGTGGTTGCGCTGTTTGGTAATGAAGATTTCCGTACGCTGCCGTTTTATCTTTATCAGCAGATTGGCGCCTACCGCAGCCAGGACGGCGCGGTCACCGCCTTTATTCTGCTGCTACTCTGTTTCCTGTTATTTACCGTGATTGAAAAACTTCCGGGCCGCGATGCTAAAACTGAATGATGTTACCTGGCTGTACGAGCATCTGCCGATGCGTTTTACCCTCTCCGTTAAGCAGGGAGAGCAGATTGCCGTGCTTGGTCCAAGCGGCGCAGGGAAAAGCACGCTGCTGAACCTGATTGCGGGGTTCCTAACGCCTGCCAGCGGTACGCTTTTTATCGAGAACCAGCCGCATACCCTGACGCCACCCGCCAAACGCCCGGTGTCGATGCTGTTTCAGGAGAACAACCTTTTCAGCCACCTGACGATCCGCCAGAACATCGGGCTGGGGATGCATCCAGGGCTGAAGCTGAACGCCGCCCAGCAGCATAAGCTGAGCGTGATCGCCAGCCAGATGGGCATTGAGCCGCTGCTGGAAAGGCTGCCAGGGGAGTTATCAGGAGGCCAGCGTCAGCGCGCGGCGCTTGCACGCTGCCTGGTGCGGGAACAGCCAGTGCTGCTGCTCGATGAGCCCTTTTCGGCCCTCGATCCCGCGCTGCGCCAGGAGATGCTCGAGCTGGTCAGTGACGTTTGTCGTCGCCAGCAGCTCACCTTACTGATGGTCTCTCACAGCGTAGAAGATGCGGCCCGTATTGCGCCGCGATCGCTGGTGATTGCCGATGGGCGTATCGCCTGGGATGGCGCCACCGATGAGCTGCTGAGCGGCAAAGCGAGCGCGTCGCATTTGCTGGGGATTCAGGCATAAATCGGCGCCGGGCGGCGCTGTGCTTGCACGGCCTGCAGGAGGGGTTGTAGGCCCGGCAAACTTAGTGCCGCCAGGCAGTCTCTTGCCCAAAGAGAGAAAAACTAGCGGCTTACAACCTTACCTAAAATACCCAGATAAACCGGCATCAGCGGATGTCTGAACAGCACATACAGTGAGACCACCGTACCGATGCTCATCACGGGCATCAGCCAGAGCAGGCGAGCGCGCGGCAGGTATCTCGTCAGCCGGTCCGCGCCCGATTTGCCGCTGCGCCACAGCCGCCAGCCGAACCAGGCAGTAAGCCATACCAGTACCGCCGCCAGCAAAAGGAGCCATTTGAAGCTGCCACTTTGCGCATCAGCAGGAATGTCGATCGCGGCCCCGGCCAGAATGCCCGGCAGGAAATAGACCGGCGGCCAGAGCAGGCAGCCAATGATATTTGGCACGATAAATTTGGATACCGGTAAATCGAGCATCCCGGCAACCATCGGCACCAGAGGTCTCGTCGGGCCAACAAAGCGGCCAATCAGTACGGTAATCATGCTGTGCTGATGCAGCGCGTGTTCGGTTTTATCCAGCAGCGCTTTGTTCTTTTGCATGAACGACCAGCGGTGCAGCGGCTTTTTAAAGCGCCAGCCGATCCAGAAGGAAATCCAGTCCCCCAGCAGGCAGCCAATGATGCCCGCAAGCCACGCCTGCCAGAAGTTCACTTCCCCACTGCCAATCAGCGCGCCGAGCGCGGACATCATGATGGTGCCTGGCAGAATTAACCCCACCAGCGCCAGCGATTCCAGAAAGGCCACCAGTGCGACAGCAATCAGTGAATAGACGACCGATTGGGTAATGAAATGTTCCAGCAACGCTTGCATAGGGGTCCCGGTTGGAGAGCGAAGCAGCGATTCTGCGGAGGTGCTGCTGCTTCGTCAAGCCGACAATTGTCTGAATAGTTTACAGGTTATGACCCGCCATCACGCGCAGGGGTTCACTTTTTTCACTCATGGGTTACACCTGCCCGGAACTCGCTGGGGCTGGCGCCGGTGCATTTTTTGAAAACGCGGGAGAAGTAGAGCTGATCTTCGAAGCCTACGTTCCGCCCGACGCTGGCAATCGGCATTCTCGTGGTGCTGAGCAGGAGCTTCGCCTGGCTGATTCGCTGATCTTCACGCCAGCTCAGAACGCTGACGCCGAGCTGCTGGCGGAACAGGTGCGAGAGCCGCGACGGCGACAGGCAAACGTGCTGAGCGACGCTGGCAATATCAAACTGGCTGTCCGCCAGGTGGTCGCTGATGTACTGACAGGCGTCGCGCACCCGGTTATCCATCGGCGGGAGCAGCGATTCGTTAATCGCCTCCATGCGCCGCAGCAAAAGCTGCTCCAGAAGATTGATGGCCAGCAGTTCAGAATAGCGGCCCACGCCCTGCCCGGCATCGATAATCTGCCCGAAAAGCTCCGCAAACCGCGCCTGATGCGCTTCGTCCGGGCGGTAAAAACCGGTCTGGGCAAAGAGCGTCGGCCAGCTCAGCCACTCGTGCCAGTAAGCCCGTGGCCGGAAGTAAACCCACTGGTGATACCACTCGCTCGCCTGCGGGTGACGGCCATAGTGATGAATCTCCCCCGGCGGAAACAGCACGATATCCCCCGGACGACAGACAAACTGGTGCCCCTGATTGTTAATCACCCCTTCCCCACGCACCGTCAGGTTAAGGATATAGCCCTTCATGCCGAGCGGGCGGTCAATAAAAAAGTCGAGATAGCCGTCGGCTTCAATCGGCGTCAACCCCGCCACCAGATGGGCGTTAAAAGAGTAGCCGGGTAACAGCGGATCGTTCTGAAGTTCAGGCATAACATCGCTCGCTCAGCAGGCTTATAAGGAAAGCATTTGTCCATATTGCCAGCGAAGCGAAAAAGCGAGAAATAGCCTGTTATAATATTTGCACGCCGTCACACTTTGCGCTGGAACAGCATTATTGTCCATAAGATTAGCGGTTCACGCCTGACGCTTTTTTCCGCTAAAAACTACTGTTTCTCCATACCCGACCCTCTTCATGGAGCAGCACGATGGCAATAGCAATTGGCCTCGACTTTGGCAGTGATTCAGTGCGAGCGCTGGCGGTGGAGTGCGACACCGGAAAGGAAATCGCCACCCGCGTGGAGTGGTACCCACGCTGGCAGGAAGGGCGCTACTGCGACGCGCCGAACAATCGGTTTCGTCATCATCCAAGGGATTATATTGAATCCATGGAATCAGCGCTTAAAGGGGTGCTGAGCGATCTTGGCGAACGCCGGGCAGACGTCGTAGGCATCGGCGTCGACAGTACCGGCTCCACTCCGGCACCGCTTGATAACGAAGGCCACGTCCTGGCTTTACGCCCGGAGTTTGCCGACAACCCCAACGCTATGTTCGTACTGTGGAAAGATCACACCGCCGTTGAAGAAGCCGAAGCCATCACGCGCCTGTGCCACCAGCCCGGAAAAACCGACTACTCCCGCTACATCGGCGGTATTTACTCCAGCGAATGGTTCTGGGCCAAAATCCTGCACATCACCCGCGCAGACAGCCATGTTGCACAGGCCGCCGTCTCCTGGATTGAATTATGTGACTGGGTGCCCGCTCTGCTTTCCGGCACCACGCGCCCGCAGGATATTCGTCGCGGCCGCTGCAGCGCCGGGCACAAATCCCTGTGGCACGAAAGCTGGGGCGGCCTGCCGCCTGCCAGCTTCTTCGACGAGCTCGATCCTCTTCTCAGTCAGCATCTGCCCTGCCCGTTATTTACCGATACGTACACCGCCGATATCCCGGTTGGCACGCTTAGCGCCGAGTGGGCGCAGCGCCTGGATCTCACGCAAAGCGTGGTGATTTCCGGTGGCGCATTCGACTGCCATATGGGCGCGGTCGGTGCGGGCGCGCAGCCAAATACGCTGGTGAAAGTTATCGGCACCTCCACCTGCGACATTCTGATTGCCGATAAAACCAGCGTCGGAGAGCGCGCCGTGCAGGGAATTTGCGGCCAGGTCGACGGAAGCGTCACGCCGGGCTTTATCGGTATGGAGGCGGGACAATCTGCCTTTGGCGACATCTATGCCTGGTTTGGCCGCATCCTCGACTGGCCGCTGGAGCAGCTGGCCGCTCAGCATCCGGAGCTGAAGGAACAGATTAAAGCCAGTCAAAAACAGCTTCTTCCGGCGCTGACCGCCGCGTGGGCGCAAAAGCCATCGCTGGAACATCTTCCGGTGGTACTCGACTGGTTTAACGGCCGCCGAACGCCGAATGCCAACCAGCGTCTGAAGGGCGTGATTACCGATCTGAATCTCGCCACCGATGCCCCTGCGCTGTTCGGCGGGCTGGTGGCGGCCACCGCTTTTGGCGCGCGCGCCATTATGGAGTGCTTCACCTCACAGGGCATTCCGGTGAACAACGTGATGGCGCTCGGCGGCATTGCCCGTAAAAACGTGGCGATTATGCAGGCCTGCTGCGACGTGCTCAATCGCCCGCTACAGATTGTGGCCTCCGATCAGTGCTGCGCGCTGGGCGCGGCAATATTCGCTGCCGTGGCCGCGGGCGTTCACGCCAACATTCCGGCCGCGCAGCAAAAGATGGCAAGCCACATCGAACACACGCTTGAGCCGCGCCCGACTCAGGCTCAACGCTTCGAACAGCTTTATCAGCGCTACCAGCAATGGGCGAAGAGCGCCGAACACCACTATCTCCCTTCAGCCACCTGCACGGAAAGACCGTCGGCAGCACTGACGCACTAAGGAAATGACAATGACGATTTTTAGCAATTATGAAGTCTGGTTTGTGATTGGCAGTCAGCATCTGTACGGCCCGGAACCCCTGCGCCAGGTGACGCAGCATGCCGAACACGTGGTGAACGCGCTGAACGCCGAGGCGAAACTGCCCTGTAAGCTGGTGCTGAAACCACTCGGCACCCGTCCCGATGAAATCACCGCCATCTGTCGCGATGCGAACTACGACGACAAATGCGCAGGTCTTGTGGTCTGGCTGCACACCTTCTCGCCCGCAAAAATGTGGATTAATGGCCTGACCATCCTCAATAAACCGCTGCTGCAGTTCCATACCCAGTTCAACGCCGCGCTACCGTGGGACAGCATCGACATGGACTTTATGAACCTGAACCAGACCGCACACGGCGGCCGCGAATTCGGCTTCATCGGCGCACGTATGCGTCAGCAGCACAGCGTGGTGACGGGCCACTGGCAGGACAAACGCGCCCACGAACGCATCGGCTCGTGGATACGCCAGGCGATTTCTAAACAGGATACCCGCCACCTGAAAGTGGTGCGCTTTGGTGACAACATGCGCGAAGTGGCGGTGACCGACGGCGATAAGGTTGCCGCGCAGATTAAATTCGGCTTCTCCGTGAATACCTGGGCCGTGGGGGATTTGGTGCAGGTGGTGAACGAAGTCAGCGATGGCGACGTCAGCGCGCTGGTCGACGAATATGAAAGCACCTACCGCCTGACTGCCGCCGCGCAGGTTCACGGCGATAAGCGCCAGAACGTGCTGGATGCAGCACGCATTGAGCTGGGCATGAAGCGCTTTCTTGAACAGGGCGGTTTCCACGCCTTCACCACCACCTTTGAAGATTTGCACGGTCTGAAGCAGCTGCCGGGCCTGGCGGTACAGCGCCTGATGCAGCAGGGCTACGGCTTTGCGGGCGAAGGCGACTGGAAAACGGCGGCGCTGCTGCGGATCATGAAGGTGATGTCGACCGGCCTCGCGGGGGGCACCTCCTTTATGGAGGATTACACCTATCACTTCGACAGCGGCAACGATCTGGTGCTGGGCTCGCACATGCTGGAGATCTGCCCAACCATCGCCACCGCCGAAAAACCGATCCTTGACGTGCAGTATCTCGGCATCGGTGGCAAAGCCGATCCGGCCCGTCTGATCTTCGACACCCAACCCGGACCGGCGCTGGTGGCAAGCCTGGTCGATCTCGGGGATCGGTTCCGCCTGCTGGTGAACACCATTGAGACCGTAAAAACACCGCACAGCCTGCCGAAGCTGCCGGTAGCGAATGCGTTGTGGAAAGCGCATCCGAATCTTGAAGTGGCTTCGGAAGCCTGGATTGTCGCGGGCGGTGCGCACCATACCGTCTTCAGCCATGCGCTGACCCTGGACGACCTGCGTCAGTTTGCCGAGCTGCACGATATCGAGCTGACCGTCATCGACAACGACACCCGCCTGCCGGCCTTTAAGGATGCGCTGCGCTGGAACGAAGTGTATTACGGGTCAAAACGTTAAGCATTGCCCGGCGACGTTCCGCTTGCCGGGCCTGCGGTTTTGTAGGCCGGATAAGCGAAGCGCCATCCGGCAGGGGGACAATAATGTTAGAAGATCTCAAACGTCAGGTGCTGGAAGCCAATCTCCAGTTACCCAAACACCACCTGGTGACCCTGACCTGGGGTAACGTCAGCGCCATTGACCGCGAGAAAGGCCTGTTCGTGATTAAACCGTCCGGCGTGGAGTATGACGTGATGACAGCAGAAGATATGGTGGTGGTCAGCCTCGCTACGGGCGAAGTGGTGGAAGGCCGCAAAAAACCCTCCTCCGATACGCCCACGCATCGTCTGCTTTATCAGGCGTTTCCGACCATCGGAGGCATCGTCCACACCCACTCACGCCACGCGACAATATGGGCGCAGGCAGGCCAGCCCATTCCGGCGACGGGCACCACCCACGCGGACTATTTCTACGGCAGTATTCCCTGCACGCGCAAAATGACGGACGCCGAGATCAACGGTCAGTATGAATGGGAAACCGGAAACGTGATTGTCGAAACGTTTGAAAAACAGAGTATTGATGCGGCACAAATGCCCGGCGTTCTGGTGCATTCCCACGGCCCGTTTGCCTGGGGGAAAACGGCCGAAGACGCTGTGCATAACGCCATCGTGCTGGAAGAAGTTGCCTACATGGGCATTTTTTGTCGCCAGCTTTCCCCACAGCTGCCGGACATGCAAACAACGCTTCTGGACAAACACTACCTGCGCAAGCACGGTGCGAAGGCCTATTACGGGCAATGACACCTGTATAAAACCACAGCAATTCAGGGCAAACCAGGCTATACTCAGGCCTGGTTTTCTTTTTGAGTAGAGCTTGTGGCACAGGCGCGAGAAGGTTTTTTGTTAACCCGTCACTGGCGGGACACTCCGCAGGGCACTGAAGTCACCTTCTGGCTGGCAACCGACAACGGCCCGTTACAGGTCACGCTCCCGCCGCAGGAGTCTGTGGCGTTTATCCCGGAATCGCAGCGCCCGCAGGTCGAGCGCCTGCTGCGTGGGGAAAATGACGCGCGCCTCGCCCCCTTAGCCCTGAAGGATTTTCACCGTCAGCCGGTGTTCGGCCTCTATTGCCGTTCGCATCGTCAGCTGATGCGGCTTGAAAAGCTGCTGCGTACCGAGGGCATCACCGTCTATGAAGCGGATATCCGCCCGCCGGAGCGCTATCTCATGGAACGCTTCATCACCGCTCCCGTATGGGTGGAAGGTGAAGCGCAGGGCAATACGCTGGTCAATGTGCGCATGAAACCCAGCCCACACTATCGCCCGCCGCTGAAGTGGGTGTCGCTGGATATCGAAACCACCCGCAACGGCGAGCTGTACTGCATTGGCCTTGAAGGCTGTGGGCAGAGAATTGTCTATATGCTCGGACCGGAAAATGGCGATGCGTCACATATTGATTTTCAGCTCGAGTACGTCGCCAGCCGCCCGCAGCTGCTGGAAAAGCTCAACGCCTGGTTTGCCGAACACGACCCTGACATCATCATCGGCTGGAACGTGGTGCAGTTTGACCTGAAAGTCCTGCAAAAACATGCCGAACGGTATCGAATTCCACTGATGCTCGGGCGTGACAATACGGAAATCGACTGGCGCGAACATGGCTTCAAAAACGGCGTGTTTTTTGCCCAGGCCACCGGTCGGTTGATTATCGACGGTATTGAAGCGCTGAAATCCGCCTTCTGGAACTTCCCGTCATTTTCTCTGGAAGCCGTCTCGCAGGAGCTGCTCGGTGAAGGAAAATCCATCGACAATCCCTGGGACAGAATGGACGAAATTGACCGCCGTTTCGCCGAAGATAAGCCCGCATTAGCCAAATACAATCTGAAGGACTGTGAGCTGGTCACGCGCATTTTCCACAAAACGGAAATCATGCCGTTCCTGCTGGAACGCGCCACGGTAAACGGATTGCCGGTGGACCGCCACGGTGGCTCGGTAGCCGCTTTCGGGCACCTCTACTTCCCGCGGATGCATCGCCTTGGCTATGTCGCGCCCAACCTGGGTGAAGTACCGCCGCAGGCAAGCCCCGGCGGCTACGTCATGGACTCGCAGCCCGGTCTCTACGACTCGGTGCTGGTGCTGGATTACAAAAGCCTGTATCCGTCCATCATCCGCACTTTTCTGATAGACCCTGTCGGCCTGGTGGAAGGCATGGCGCAACCAGATGCGACACACAGCACCGAAGGTTTCCTGGGAGCGTGGTTTTCACGGGACAAACACTGCCTGCCGGATATTGTCGGGCAGATCTGGCATGGGCGAGATGAAGCCAAGCTGCATAACAACAAGCCGCTGTCACAGGCACTCAAGATCATCATGAATGCCTTTTACGGCGTGCTCGGCACCAGCGCCTGCCGTTTTTTCGATCCCCGCCTTGCCTCGTCGATCACCATGCGCGGCCACGCGATCATGCGCCAGACTAAAGCGCTGGTGGAATCGCAGGGCTACGACGTGATCTATGGCGATACCGATTCTACTTTCGTCTGGCTGAAACGCGCACACAGCGAGGAAGAAGCGGCAAAGATTGGTCGTCAGCTGGTGACATTCGTCAACGAATGGTGGACTGAAGAGCTGCAAAAACAGGGGCTTACCAGCGCAATGGAGCTGGAGTTCGAAACCCATTTCTGCCGCTTCCTGATGCCCACCATCCGCGGCACCGAAACGGGCAGCAAAAAGCGCTACGCGGGCATGATTCAAAGCGGCGACGAGCAGCGGATGGTGTTCAAAGGGCTGGAGACGGTGCGCACCGACTGGACGCCGCTGGCGCAGGCGTTCCAGCAAGAGCTGTACCGCCGCATTTTCCGCAACGAGCCGTACCAGGATTTTATTCGCGAGACGATCGCGAAGCTGATGGCGGGTGAGCTGGACGACAAACTGGTCTACCGCAAACAGCTCAGGCGCCCGCTGGCGGAGTACCAGCGCAACGTACCGCCGCACGTGCGCGCCGCCCGGCTTGCCGATGAACAGAATGCGAAGCTGGGACGGCCGTTGCAGTACCAGTCTCGCGGCAGCATTAAGTACGTCTGGACCACCAGCGGCCCGGAACCGCTGGCTTACAGGCAGTCTCCGCTGGACTATGAGCACTATCTGACGAAGCAGCTCGAACCGGTCGCCGACGGAATTTTACCCTTCGTCCACGACGATTTTGCTACACTACTGACAGGACAACTGGGGCTATTTTGACAGGTGACTAACACCCTGGCTTCCAGTACCATAGCGCCCTTTCCATTCCTGGACCCCAATTTTGCCTCTCCGTGGTTTTCTCCGCGGAGGACGATTATTGCCTGCAATTGAAGAATAGAGCTCAGAATATATGCCTTTTACACTTGGTCAACGCTGGATCAGCGATACAGAAAGCGAACTGGGATTAGGGACAGTCGTCGCGCTGGATGCGCGCATGGTGACTCTTCTCTACCCGGCAACGGGCGAAAACCGACTGTATGCCCGCAATGACTCCCCTATCACTCGCGTGATGTTCAATCCGGGCGATACCATCACCAGCCATGACGGCTGGCAGCTGCGCGTTGACGAAGTAAATGAAGAGAATGGCCTGCTGGCCTATACCGGCCTGCGTCTGGACACCGAAGAAGAAGGCGTGGTGCTGCGTGAGATCTTCCTCGACAGCAAGCTGATTTTCAGCAAGCCGCAGGACCGCCTGTTTGCCGGTCAAATTGACCGCATGGATCGCTTTGCCCTGCGCTACCGCGCCCGCAAATACCAGAGCGAAGAGTACCGCATGCCGTGGAGCGGCCTGCGCGGCCAGCGCACCAGCCTGATCCCACACCAGCTGCATATCGCTCACGACGTGGGCCGTCGTCATGCGCCGCGCGTACTGCTGGCCGATGAAGTCGGCCTCGGTAAAACCATCGAAGCCGGGATGATCCTGCATCAGCAGCTGCTCTCTGGCGCCGCCGAGCGCGTGCTGGTTATCGTTCCGGAAACCCTGCAGCACCAGTGGCTGGTGGAAATGCTGCGCCGCTTCAACCTGCGCTTTGCGCTGTTTGACGATGAGCGCTATGCCGAAGCGCAGCACGACGCCGACAACCCGTTTGAAACCGAACAGCTGGTGATTTGCTCGCTGGACTTCGTGCGCCGCAGCAAGCAGCGCCTGGAGCATCTGTGCGATGCCGAGTGGGACATCATGGTGGTCGACGAAGCGCACCACCTGGTATGGAGTGAAGATGCACCAAGCCGTGAATACCAGGCCATTGAACAGCTGGCCGAGCGCGTGCCGGGCGTACTGCTGCTGACCGCAACGCCGGAACAGCTGGGCCTCGAAAGCCACTTTGCCCGCCTGCGTCTGCTCGATCCAAACCGCTTCCACGATTTTGAGCAGTTCGTGGAGGAACAACAGAACTATCGCCCGGTCGCGGATGCCGTTTCTCTGCTGCTCAGCGGTGAAAAACTGAATAATGAGCAGATGAACGCCCTGAGCGAGCTCATTGGCGAGCAGGACATTGAGCCGTTATTGCAGGCGGCCAACAGCACCAGCGACGATGCCGAAAACGCGCGTCAGGAGCTTATTGCGATGCTGATGGACCGCCACGGCACCAGCCGCGTGCTGTTCCGTAACACCCGTCATGGCGTAAAAGGCTTCCCGAAACGCGAGCTGCATACCATCAAGCTGCCGCTGCCGACTCAGTACCAGACGGCGATTAAAGTCTCCGGCATTATGGGGGCGCGTAAATCCTCGGAAGAACGCGCCCGTGACATGCTGTACCCGGAGCAGATTTATCAGGAATTTGAAGGCGATACCGGCACCTGGTGGAACTTCGATCCGCGCGTTGAGTGGCTGATGGGCTACCTGACCGCACACCGTTCCCAGAAGGTGCTGGTGATCTGCGCCAAAGCCGCCACGGCGCTTCAGCTGGAGCAGGTACTGCGCGAGCGCGAAGGCATCCGTGCCGCCGTGTTCCATGAAGGCATGTCGATTGTGGAACGCGATCGCGCCGCAGCCTGGTTTGCCGAAGAAGATACCGGCGCACAGGTGCTGCTCTGTTCTGAAATCGGTTCCGAAGGCCGTAACTTCCAGTTCGCCAGTAATCTGGTGATGTTCGATCTGCCGTTCAACCCGGACCTGCTCGAGCAGCGAATTGGTCGTCTGGACCGTATAGGCCAGGCGCACGACATCCAGGTTCACGTGCCGTATCTGGAAAAAACCGCCCAGTCCGTGCTGGTACGCTGGTTCCATGAGGGTCTGGACGCCTTCGAGCACACCTGCCCGACGGGCCGTACCATTTACGACAGCGTTTACACCCAGCTGATTGAGTATCTGGCCGCGCCGGAAAACACTGACGGCTTCGACGATCTGATCAAAACCTGCCGCGAGCAGCACGATGCGCTCAAGGCACAGCTCGAACAGGGCCGCGATCGCCTGCTGGAGATCAACTCCAACGGCGGTGAAAAAGCGCAGCGGCTTGCCGAGAGCATTGAAGAGCAGGACGACGACACCGGGCTTATCAGCTTCTCGATGAACCTGTTCGATATCATCGGCATTAATCAGGACGATCGCGGCGAAAACCTGATCGTGCTGACGCCGTCGGATCATATGCTGGTGCCGGACTTCCCGGGCCTGCCGGAAGATGGCTGTACCGTCACCTTTGAACGTGACGTGGCGCTGTCCCGTGAAGATGCACAGTTCCTGACCTGGGAACATCCGCTGATCCGCAACGGTCTGGATCTGATCCTCTCCGGTGACACCGGCAGCAGCACGATTTCCCTGCTGAAAAACAAAGCGTTGCCGGTCGGTACGCTGCTGCTGGAACTGATCTACGTTGTGGAAGCCCAGGCACCGAAACAGCTTCAGCTCAACCGCTTCCTGCCGCCAACGCCGGTGCGTATGCTGGTCGATAAGAACGGCAACAATCTCGCGGCGCAGGTGGAGTTTGAAACCTTCAACCGCCAGCTGAGCGCGGTGAATCGTCATACCGGCAGCAAGCTGGTGAACGCGGTCCAGCAGGACGTGCACGCCATTCTGCAACAGGGCGAAGCGCAGGTCGAAAAAGCGGCGAAAGCCCTGATCGCTGCCGCACGCCAGGAAGCAGACGAGAAACTGACGGCGGAGCTGTCGCGTCTTGAGGCGCTGAAGGCGGTCAACCCGAACATTCGCGATGACGAACTGGAAGCCATTGAAAGCAACCGTCAGCAGGTGATGGAAGCCCTGGCGCAGGCCGGATGGCGTCTGGATGCGCTGCGACTGATCGTCGTGACGCATCAATAAGGAAAAGGTTATGGTTCTGGAGTCCTACAATCCGCCGCAGGATCCCTGGCTGGTGGTGCTGTATCAGGATGAGCACATTATGGTGGTCAACAAGCCGAGCGGCCTGTTGTCCGTGCCGGGCCGCCTTGCCGAGCACAAAGACAGCGTGATGACGCGCGTACAGCGTGATTTTCCGCAGGCCGAATCCGTGCATCGTCTCGACATGGCGACCAGCGGCGTGATTGTGGTGGCTCTCACCAAAGCGGCGGAGCGGGAGCTGAAGCGCCAGTTCCGCGAGCGTGAACCGAAAAAGCAGTATCTGGCACGCGTCTGGGGTCATCCGGAGAAGGCGGAAGGTTTAGTCGATCTTCCGCTGATTTGCGACTGGCCGAATCGCCCGAAGCAAAAAGTGTGTTTCGAAACGGGAAAGTCCGCGCAAACGGAATATGCAGTGCTGGAATACGCCGATGACAATACGGCTCGCGTACAGCTGAAGCCTGTCACCGGGCGCTCCCATCAGTTGCGCGTGCACATGCAGGCGCTGGGGCATCCGATTCTGGGCGACCGTTTCTATGCCTCGCCGGAAGCCCTGGCGATGGCGCCGCGCCTGCTGCTTCACGCGGAGATGTTAACCATTACTCACCCGCAGTTTGGCAACAGCATGACGTTTAAGGCACCGGCGGATTTCTGATTTTTTGCCCGGTGGCGGCTGATGCCTTACCGGGCCTACGAAAACGCTTCCCCGAGGGCCGGATAAGGCGCCAGCCGCATCCGGCAATTCATAGCACTTTATTTAAAACCTTTCTGATCTTTCACCAGCTCGTACGCACGCTGGATCTCCTGCGCTTTCTGCTTCGCCATTTCCATCATTTCTGGCGGCAAGCCTTTCGCAACCAGCTTATCCGGGTGATGTTCGCTCATCAGCTTGCGGTACGCACGTTTGATGGTTGTGGCATCGTCAGTGGGCTTTACGCCCAGTACGTTGCAGGCATCTTCCAGGGTCGGGCCTCGCTGTGACTGTTGCCAGCCACCGCCTGAACGTGACTGCTGCTGATAGCCGCCACCAAACTGCGCACCGCCCTGCATCATGCGTAAAAACTGATCGAACTGCGCGCGGGAGATGCCCAGCTCGTCGGCAATAACGAACAGCACTTCGCGCTCGTTCGGGTGCAGAGAGCCATCGGCAAACGCGGCCTGAATCTGAATTTCCAGAAACATCCGAATCAAATCAAAGCGGCCAAAGCAGACGCCGCGGAACTGGCGCATTTTCTCGCGCAGCGGGTAGTTATCTGCTTTACCGACGCGAAACGCCTGCTGCGCTGCAGTGCGGGAAGCACCATGCAGATTCATTCTGTCCATTAAAACGCTGGCGACCTGAATGTCCGCCTCGGTCACGCGCCCTTTGGATTTAGTCAGGTGTCCCATCACCTCAAAGGTGGTGGCAAAAAACAGCGACTGACGCTCCTGCTGACCCGCAAAAAAGTTGAGTCTTCGGCTTCGCGCCTTGTCAAACATGTGGCCAATCAGCAGGCCAAGCACCGCGCCCCAGAATCCACCGCCCATCATGAGCGCCACGGCCACACCAATCACTTTACCCCAATACTGCATAGACTCCCCGGATAGTCATTATCATCATGTCGCAGGTAATGGCTTGCGCCTTGATAAAAGGCGATTTTCACAGCACTCACCTGATGGTCAGTGCAGGACATAACCTATAATTTGCTTTATCATACTCGCCATTCTACACAGTGCCTAACGCCACTGGCTCGAAGCGGCAGGATTAACACTGGCGCGTTAACGATGAGTACGTTAGTCTCTGACCGTTTGCAAGCCGCGAAGCCACAGATGACGGAACAACAAATACAACGTATGAAAAAACGTATTCCCACCCTTCTGGCTACCCTGATCGCCAGCGCCCTGTACAGTCAGCAGAGCGCCGCCGCCGACCTCGCATCACAGTGTATGCTAGGGGTACCAAGCTATAACCGTCCGCTGGTTCAGGGGGATACTAATAGCCTGCCTGTCACCATCAACGCCGATCACGCCAAAGGGAATTACCCTGATGATGCCGTATTTACCGGCAATGTCGATATTAATCAGGCAAACAGCCGACTGCAGGCGGATGAGGTGCAGCTGCATCAGAAACAGGCACCGGGTCAGGCCGATCCTGTGCGAACTGTCGATGCTCTGGGTAATGTACACTATGACGACAACCAGGTGATCCTGAAAGGTCCTAAAGCCTGGTCAAACCTGAATACCAAAGACACTAACGTCTGGCAGGGCGACTACCAGATGGTAGGGCGTCAGGGCCGCGGTACCGCCGACGTGATGAAACAGCGTGGCGAAAATCGCTATACCATTCTGGATAACGGCACTTTCACCTCTTGCCTGCCGGGTTCAAATACCTGGAGCGTAGTGGGTAGCGAAGTTATCCATGACCGCGAAGAGCAGGTTGCTGAAATCTGGAACGCCCGCTTTAAAATTGGCCCGGTGCCGGTGTTCTACAGCCCTTACCTGCAGCTGCCGGTCGGTGACAAGCGTCGTTCAGGCTTCCTGATCCCGAATGCCAGGTACAGCAGCAACAACGGCTTTGAGTTCTATCTGCCGTACTACTGGAACATTGCGCCAAACTTCGATGCCACGATTACTCCGCACTATATGGACAAACGCGGCGGCGTCATGTGGGAAAACGAATTCCGTTATCTGACCCAGGCGGGCGCAGGCCTGTTTGAGTTTGATTATCTGAATAAAGACAAGGTCTACGAAGACGACTATCCCTCTGAAGATAACAGCCGTCGCTGGCTCTTCTACTGGAAACACTCGGGTGTAATGGACCAGGTCTGGCGATTCAATGCCGATTACACCAAAGTCAGCGATCCGCATTACTTCAATGACTTCGACTCCAAATACGGCTCCAGCACCGATGGCTATGCGACGCAGAAATTCAGCGTGGGTTACGCCGTAGAGAACTTTAACGCCACGGTTTCGAGCAAGCAGTTCCAGGTCTTCGATACGCAGAACAGCAACTCCTATGCGGCGCAACCGCAGCTGGACGTTAACTTCTATCAGAACGATGTCGGTCCATTTGACACCCGTATTTATGGCCAGGCGGTGCATTTTAAAAACACCAACGACAACATGCCGGAAGCCACGCGTGTCCACCTCGAGCCCACCATCGACCTGCCGCTGTCTAACGACTGGGGAAGCATCGATACCGAGGCCAAGCTTCTGGCCACGCACTATCAGCAGGACGATGTCGACTGGTATAACACCCGATATCGGACAGACCTGAAAGAGAACGTCAACCGCGTGCTGCCGCAGTTCAAAGTTGACGGCAAGATGGTCTTTGAACGCGATATGGACTGGTCTCAGGGCTATATCCAGACCCTGGAACCACGAGCCCAGTACCTCTATGTACCGTACAAAGATCAAAGCAACATTATGCAGTACGACTCCACGCTGCTGCAGTCGGACTACAGCGGTCTGTTCCGCGACCGCTCTTACAGCGGCCTCGATCGTATTGCCTCAGCAAACCAGGTAACGACTGGCGTGACAACCCGCGTTTATGATCAAAATGCCGTTGAACGTTTTAACGCATCCGTGGGTCAAATCTACTACTTCACGCCGTCCCGTACGGGTGATGAAAGCGATGACTGGTCTTCAAGCGATCAAAAAGGCTCGCTGGTATGGGCAGGTGATACCTACTGGCGCATGACCGATCGGTGGGGCCTGCGCGGCGGTATTCAGTACGATACTCGTCTGGATAACGTCGCTACCGGTAACGGTACGATTGAATACCGCCGTGATGAAAACCGTCTGGTTCAGCTGAACTACCGCTATGCAAGCCCGGAGTATATTAAGGCGACATTGCCGTCGAGTTACTCCACTGCGGCTCAGTATAAAGACGGGATTTCTCAGATTGGGACGACGGCAAGCTGGCCAATCGTCGACAGATGGTCAGTGGTGGGTGCGTATTACTACGACACCAACGTCAACAAGCCAGCGGATCAGATGTTGGCCGTGCAGTATAACTCCTGCTGCTACGCCATCCGCCTCGGCTATGAGCGCAAGCTCAACGGTTGGGATAACCAGAACGTGCAAGGGAAATACGACAACGTCATTGGCTTCAATATTGAACTGCGCGGCCTGAGTTCGAACTATGGCCTGGGCACTCAGCAGATGTTGCGTACGCCAATCATGCCGTATCAAAGCTCTTTGTAACGCCACAATTTAGAAACGTAATCCGCCTTTGCGGTTAATTGAAATGGAAAGAGTATGAAGAACTGGAAAACGCTGCTTCTCGGTATCGCCATGGTTGCGAATACCAGTTTCGCTGCCCCACAGGTTGTCGATAAGGTAGCAGCCGTCGTAAATAACGGCGTCGTACTGGAAAGCGACGTCGACAATATGATGCAGTCTGTGAAAGGCGGTGCCGGTCAGGCCGGACAGCAGCTGCCGGACGATGCTACGCTCCGTCACCAGATCCTGGAACGTCTGATCATGGATCAGATTGTCCTGCAGATGGGGCAAAAAATGGGCGTCAAAATCTCTGACGACCAGCTCGACCAGGCGATTGCCAACATCGCAAAACAGAACAACATGACCATGGATCAGATGCGCAGCCGTCTGGCCTATGACGGTATGAACTACAACACCTACCGCGCCCAGATCCGTAAAGAGATGATTATCTCTGAGGTGCGTAACAATGAAGTTCGCCGTCGTATCACCGTTCTGCCGCAGGAAGTGGACGCTCTGGCTTCCCAGATTGGCAACCAGAACGACGCCAGCACTGAACTGAACCTGAGCCATATCCTGATCCCGCTGCCGGAAAATCCAACGTCCGATCAGGTGAACGAAGCAGAAAGCCAGGCACGTTCTATTGTTGAACAGGCCAAAGGCGGCGCTGACTTCGGCAAGCTCGCCATCACTTATTCCGCAGACCAGCAGGCGCTGAAAGGCGGCCAGATGGGCTGGGGTCGCATTCAGGAACTGCCATCGATCTT
The DNA here is from genome assembly GCA_002470465.1 of Pluralibacter sp. UBA7423. Classification (GTDB taxonomy): domain Bacteria; phylum Pseudomonadota; class Gammaproteobacteria; order Enterobacterales; family Enterobacteriaceae; genus Scandinavium. The sequence goes on along the minus strand of DKMD01000013.1, from coordinate 32,941 downwards.
CGCTCAGGCGTTAAGCACCGCGAAGAAAGGAGACGTGATTGGCCCAATCCGCTCCGGCGTCGGCTTCCACATCATCAAGGTGAACGATCTGCGCGGCCAGAGCCAGAGCATTTCCGTGACCGAAGTGCACTCTCGCCACATCCTGCTGAAGCCGTCACCTATCATGACGGACGATCAGGCTCGTGCGAAGCTTGAGCAGGTTGCTGCAGACATCAAGAGCGGCAAAACCACCTTTGATAAAGCCGCGAAAGAGCTCTCACAGGATCCGGGTTCTGCCAACCAGGGCGGTGACTTAGGCTGGGGCACGCCAGACATGTACGATCCGGCCTTCCGTGATGCGCTGATGAAACTCAGCAAAGGCGAAATGAGCGCCCCGGTTCACTCCTCCTTCGGCTGGCATCTCATTCAGCTACTGGATACCCGCAACGTGGACCGTACCGACGCAGCGCAGAAAGATCGCGCTTACCGCATGCTGATGAACCGTAAGTTTGCCGAAGAAGCGGCCACCTGGATGCAGGAACAACGCGCCAGCGCTTACGTTAAAATTCTGAGCAACTAATGACGCAACACCAACGTGTGGTTATCACTCCCGGCGAACCCGCCGGGATTGGCCCCGACCTCGTGGTACAGCTGGCCCAGCTTGACTGGCCCGTTGAGCTGGTGGTGTGTGCCGATGAAACGCTTTTGACAGACCGGGCAGCAATGCTCGGTTTGCCTTTAACGCTCCTGCCCTATCGTGCCCACTGCGCACCAGTGCCGCAAAAAGCCGGTACGCTCACCCTGCTTTCCGTCCCGCTCCATGCCTCCGTGACGCCCGGTACGCTGAATGTGAAAAACGGTGCTTACGTCGTGGAAACGCTGGCTCGCGCCTGCGACGGTGCGACGAACGGCGAGTTTGCGGCGCTCATCACTGGCCCTGTGCAGAAAAGTATTATCAACGATGCCGGGATCCCGTTTATCGGGCATACCGAATTCTTTGAAGAGCGTTCAGGCACGCAAAAAGTGGTGATGATGCTGGCGACCGAGGAGCTTCGCGTTGCGCTGGCGACCACTCACCTGCCGCTGAAAGCCATCAGCGAGGCCATCACGGCCGATCTGTTGCGTGAGGTAATCGCCATTCTCCACGACGATCTGCAAACCAAGTTTGGCATTAAAACGCCACACATTCTGGTCTGCGGGCTGAACCCTCACGCGGGTGAAGGCGGCCACATGGGCATGGAAGAGATCGACACGATTATTCCGGTGCTCGATGAAATGCGCGCCAGAGGCATGAATCTGAGCGGGCCGCTGCCTGCTGACACCCTTTTCCAGCCTAAATATCTCGACCATGCAGACGCGGTGCTTGCGATGTACCACGATCAGGGCCTGCCCGTGCTAAAATACCAGGGTTTCGGCCGCGCAGTGAATATTACGCTCGGTTTACCTTTTATCCGTACGTCCGTTGACCACGGCACCGCGCTTGAACTGGCGGGCCAGGGGAAAGCGAACGTCGGCAGTTTTATTACGGCGCTTAATCTCGCCATCAAAATGATTGTTAACTCTCAATGAATAATCGAGTCCATCAGGGCCACTTAGCCCGTAAACGCTTCGGGCAAAACTTCCTCAACGATCAGTTTGTGATCGACAGCATTGTTTCGGCCATCAACCCACAGAAGGGTCAGGCGATGGTTGAAATCGGCCCCGGCCTTGCTGCGCTGACCGAACCGGTTGGCGAGCGCCTGGACAAACTGACCGTTATCGAGCTTGACCGCGATCTGGCTGCTCGTCTGCAAACGCACCCGTTCCTCGGGCCAAAGCTCACTATTTTTCAGCAGGATGCGATGACCATGAACTTCGGCGATCTGTCGAAGGAGATGGGTCAGCCGCTGCGCGTATTCGGCAACCTGCCGTACAACATTTCTACCCCGCTGATGTTCCACCTGTTTAGCTATACTGATGCCATCGCCGACATGCACTTCATGCTGCAAAAAGAGGTGGTTAACCGTCTGGTTGCAGGGCCAAACAGTAAGGCGTATGGTCGATTAAGCGTGATGGCACAGTACTACTGCAACATCATACCCGTGCTGGAAGTACCGCCAACCGCTTTTACGCCACCGCCTAAAGTGGATTCTGCCGTGGTGCGTCTGGTGCCACACGCCATGCTGCCGCATCCGGTGAAAGAGGTTCGGGTGTTAAGCCGAATCACCACCGAAGCATTCAACCAGCGTCGTAAAACCATTCGTAACAGCCTCGGCAATATCTTCTCCGTAGAGGTACTGACCGAGCTTGGCGTTGACCCGGCGATGCGTGCAGAAAACATCTCTGTCGCCCAGTACTGCCGCATGGCGAACTGGCTGTCAGACAATGCGCCCCCAAAGGAGAGCTAAACCATGATCAATTCGCCCCGCGTTTGTGTCCAGGTCCAGAGCGTTTACATTGAGGCGCAGTCCTCACCGGAAGATGAGCGCTATGTGTTTGCCTATACGGTCACGATCCGCAACCTGGGGCGAGGATCGGTGCAGCTGCTTGGCCGCTACTGGTTGATTACCAATGGCCACGGCCGGGAAACCGAAGTGCAGGGAGAAGGCGTCGTGGGCGTGCAACCGCACATCGCGCCTGGCAACGAATATCAGTACACCAGCGGTGCCGTGCTGGAAACGCCACTCGGCACCATGCAGGGTCACTATGAAATGATCGACGCAGAGGGCAACCCTTTCAGCATCGATATTCCCGTTTTCCGTCTGGCCGTGCCAGCCCTCATCCATTGATACAATGAGCACATACCTTATTGGCGACGTTCACGGCTGCTACGATGAACTGATCGCGTTATTAAAGCAGGTGAACTTTCAGCCCGGTCAGGACGAACTCTGGCTGACGGGCGATCTCGTTGCACGCGGCCCGGCATCGCTTGACGTTCTGCGTTATGTGAAGTCGCTCGGCGAGAGCGTGCGCCTGGTACTCGGCAATCATGACCTGCATCTGCTGGCAGTATTCGCCGGGATAAGCCGTAATAAGCCGAAAGACAGATTAACCCCGCTGCTGGAAGCACCGGATGCCGACGAGCTGCTGAACTGGCTGCGCCGCCAGCCGCTGCTGCAGGTAGATAAAGAGAAAAAGCTGGTAATGGCCCATGCCGGGATCACGCCCCAGTGGGATCTGGAAACCGCAGAGCTGTGCGCCCGCGATGTTGAAGCGGTGCTGTGCAGTGACTCTTATCCTTTCTTCCTCGATGCCATGTACGGTGATTTACCCAACCACTGGTCGCCAGAACTCTCCGGCCTGGCGCGTCTGCGCTTCATCACCAACGCTTTCACGCGCATGCGCTACTGCTTCCCGAACGGTCAGCTCGACATGTACACCAAAGAGTCGCCGGAAAACGCGCCTGCACCGCTGAAGCCGTGGTTCGCCATTCCGGGTCCGGTCACAGACGAGTACAGCGTGATTTTCGGCCACTGGGCATCGCTTGAAGGTAAGGGTACGCCGGAAGGGGTTTACGCGCTGGATACGGGCTGCTGCTGGGGTGGAGAACTGACGTGCCTGCGTTGGGAAGATAAGCAATATTTTGTGCAGCCGTCTAATCGCCATCTGGATTTAGGTGAAGACGAGGCTGTTGCTTCTTAATCGACTTGCCTGATGGCGCTGATTGCCAGGTGGCGGCTGATGCCTTACCTGGCCTACAAATCAGGCCTACAAAAAAGTAGCCCCGGTAAGCATCGCACCACCGGGGAAGACACCTTAACGCCTGTCTAAAATCTCAAAGCAGTAGCTATGTGAATTCTGCTCGTCTGCATCGTGAAACTCGCTGAACGTGGATTCCCAGTCGTCCGGATCGTAATCCGGGAAGTGAGTATCCCCTTCCACTTCCGCATCAATGTGCGTCAGATACAGTCGCTGCGCTTTCGGCAGGAACTGTTCGTACACGCGACCACCGCCGATCACCATGATCTCTTCGGCATCGCCGCAGGCCGCGATGGCTTCATCCACCGATTTGACCCACGTCACGCGATCGTCCGTACCTGCCTGACTGCTGATCACGATGTTTTTACGGCCTGGCAGCGGGCGACCAATGGATTCCCAGGTCAGACGCCCCATCACCACGGGTTTGTTTAACGTTGTACGCTTGAACCAGGCGAGATCGGCAGGAATGTCCCAGGGCATGGCGTTTTCCATGCCGATAACGCGATCCACCGCTAACGCCGCAATCAGACTGATCATTGAAAATTTCCCGGATGCAAAAATTGCCGCCACTATACGGAAAGCATAATCTTTCGTCGACTGGCGGCTGAGTAAAGAAGAGGAAATATTTTCCCCTTCTTTCTAAGTGCCCGTTAAACCGAAGGTTTCGTCTCCGGCTCGTCTGCCGGGTTGCCGGTATGTTTACCTTCTTCTGTTCCCTGCCAGCCGTGGCGCTGGATAATCGCCATATTGCTACGGTCTTCGTTGATGATATCGGTCAGCATCGCGCTGGTGCGTTTGAACGCCGCCGCGAACGACGCATCATCCTCTTCCGCCATATCCACCATCTCTTCAACCATGCGCACGTTAAAACGACGGAAAACATCCGCACGCTCACGCGCTTCATAGGCACCGAGCCCCAGCGCTTCCAGCGCCATGCGGCCTGACTTGAGTGCACCTTCGAACGTTTCACGCTCCGGTGCCTCAATGCCCGCCTGCCTCAGCTGAATATAGTGATCGATATCGCGGGCGCGGGCGATAATCCGCAGATGCGGGAAGTGCTCTTTCGCAAGCGTCGTCAGCTCGAGGTTCGATTTGGGATCGTCAATTGCGTTGATCAGCACTTCTGCTCGCGCAGCACCGGCTGACTCCAGCATATCGACCCGCGTGGCATCACCGTAAAACACCTTCATATCGAATTTACGCAGCGTATCGACATGATCCGGATCGTGATCGAGGATGACCATTTTAACGCCGCTGGAAAGCAGCATTCTCCCGGCTATCTGCCCAAAACGACCAAAGCCTGCAATGATGACGCGCGGCTGCTCCTCATCGATCTCATCGGCTTCACGCTCCTGACCACTGGCGGATTGTTCAAGGCGGGACAGCACCACCAGCAGGATCGGCGTTGATGCCATTGACAGCGCGACGGCAAGCGTCAGCGCCTTAGCCCATTCGGGATCCAGCACGTTGGCCATCTGCGCTGCGCCAAAGACCACAAACGCAAACTCACTTCCCTGCCCTAACAGCACGGCAAACCAGCGCCGCTGCGCTTTTGGCACGCCCAGAGGTCGGGCAATGAGCCACAGCATCACGGCTTTGATAATAAGGAAGCCCGCCAGCAGAATCAGAATCCGCAGCGGATGCGTAACCAGCGTCCCGAAGTCGATTGACATCCCTACGCCGATAAAGAACAGCCCCAGCAGCAGACCTTTGAACGGCTCGATATCGCTTTCCAGCGCATGACGATATTCGGAGCTTGCCAGCAGCACGCCCGCCAGGAATGCGCCCATCGCCATGGATAAACCGACTTCTTCCAGCAGCAGACCAAAGCCGAAGACCAGAAACAGCGCCACTGCGCTGAAGACCTCGCGCAGGCCGGAACGGGCGACAAAACGCAGCACCGGACGGGTGACATAGCGCCCAAGCAGAATAACCAGCACCAGCGCACCCGCCACTTTGAGCGCTGAAAGGCCAAAGGCAGCAAGCGTTGTTGAGGCCCCGCTTGTCGCCAGCAGTGGGATCATCGCTACCAGCGGAATCGCCGCAATATCCTGGAACAGCAGTACCGCAAAAGCGCTGCGCCCGAGCTGAGAAACCGTCAGATTACGCTCATTCATAGCCTGCATGGCAATCGCCGTTGAGGAAAGCGCCAGCGTCATACCGATAAGCTCCGCAACTTTCCAGTCGAGGCCAAGCAGCATGCAAAACACGCCAATAAGCGCGCCGCAGGCGACCATCTGTAATGCTCCACCGCCAAACACCGACGCGCGAAGCTTCCACAAGCGCTGTGGATCGAGCTCGAGACCAATGACGAACAGCATCAGCACCACGCCAATTTCGGCGAAGTGCAAAATAGACTCGGCATCCGTGACCAGACGTAAGCCCCACGGCCCGATAATGCAGCCAGCGATCAGATAACCGAGTACCGATCCCAGCCCCAGGCGCACCGCAATGGGCACGATTAATGCCGCCGAGCCGAGATAAATCAGCGCCTGAATGAGCGTATGACTATCCATGATGCACCTCCTGCCATTCCATCAGCCGTTGTTTATAGTGACGCGCCTGCGCAGCGAGGGTTTCATCATCGCAGATAAAGGTGCAGTGCATGGCGAACGGGGGGAGCCAGTTCAGACCGCAATAGATCGCAGTGGCCTGCAAAGGCTGGGCAAGAATGTCAAAACCCGGAAAGCTGCCAACGGCAAAGTGATTTTCCCCTCCGCCGGTGGTCACCGCCCACATCAGGCTTTTACCCTGCAGCGCCGTGCCGCCGTGCCCGTAGGCCCAGCCGTGAGAAAGGACTTTATCGATCCAGAGTTTGAGGAGCGGCGGCACGCTGTACCACTGCATTGGGTGCTGCCAGATAACCAGGTCGGCGCGGGAAAGTGCCTCCTGCTCAGCGGCAACGTCGATGTTAAAATCGGGATAGAGGTGATAAAGAGAACGGATTTCTACGCCGTCTACTTCCCTTGCCTGCTCAAGCATCCGCTTATTCGCATGCGAGTGCTGCGGATAAGGATGTGCATAAATAATCAAAATCATCTGTTAGCCTGTTTTGTCTTACTTTGTGTTATCAGCAAAGTGTAGACAGTTGAGCCCCAGGCTAACAGTGAAGATTCGTGCCGTTACCGGTCAAGAAAACTGAATCAGTTATCTAATTCACCCATCGATTGCACCTGATCGCGGTTAATCTGTTCGGTTTTACCGGTTTCGGCGTTCTTATAGGAAACCAGACCGGTGTCTTTATCTACCTCAGGCTTGCCATCGGTAACAATCGTTTTACCGTCGGTGGTTTTCACCGCCTGGTTGGAGGAACAGCCCGCGACGGTAAGTAAAGTGGCAGCGGCAAACAGTGAAGTAATCAGAAGGTTATTACGCATGGTGCTCTCCCGTGCTGTGTATTATTGATTCTCTCGCTAACCATTTTAGGCTAACTGACTGAACACAGATGGAAAACCAGAAGTTTCTTAAGATGAAGTGCGGGAGTGGCGGCATTTTGTCATGCCCGGCAAACAGAACGCCGCCGGGCAATATAGCCGGGTGGCGGCGACGCCTGACCCGGCCTGCTGCGAGATTACTTGTTAATCTGCGCGTGCATTTCCTGCACCGAAATCACCTTCTCGGTGGCGTCCGCGTTCAGCGCCATGGCCGTCGCGAAGCCGCCGTTCAGGGTGGTGTCGTAATGCACTTTATACTGCAGCGCACTGCGGCGAATCAGCTTGGAATCTTCAATCGCCTGGCGGCCTGCGGTGGTGTTGATGATGTAGGTGTACTCGCCATTCTTGATACGGTCCTGAATGTGCGGACGGCCTTCATGCACCTTGTTCACCAGGCGTGGGTTAATGCCTGCTTCACCCAGCACCACGGCGGTGCCGTGGGTAGCATCCAGCTCGAAGCCCTGCTTGAGCAGCTTCGCCGCCAGGTCCACCACGCGCTCTTTGTCACCTTCACGCACGGAGAGCAGCGCACGGCCCTGCTTCTTCATGGTGGAGTTGCTGCCGAGCTGCGCTTTGGCAAAGGCTTCCGCGAAGGTACGACCAACGCCCATCACTTCCCCGGTAGAGCGCATTTCTGGTCCTAACAGCGGGTCGACGCCCGGGAACTTGTTGAACGGCAGCACAACTTCTTTCACCGAGTAGTACGGCGGGATGATTTCTTCAGTGTGGCCCTGCTGCTTCAGCGACTGGCCGACCATCACGCGCGCCGCCACTTTCGCCAGAGGCAGGCCGGTGGCTTTGGAGACGAACGGCACGGTACGCGCTGCACGCGGGTTCACTTCAATCAGGTAGACTTCGTTGTCTTTCACCGCGAACTGCACGTTCATCAGGCCGCGAACCTGCAGCTCGAAGGCCAGCTTCTGCACCTGCTCGCGCATCACGTCCTGAATCTCTTTGCTCAGGGTGTAGGCTGGCAGAGAACACGCGGAGTCACCGGAGTGAACGCCCGCCTGTTCGATATGCTCCATGATGCCGCCAATCAGCACGCTTTCGCCATCGCAGATGGCGTCAACGTCCACTTCCACCGCATCGTCCAGGAAGCGGTCCAGCAGTACTGGCGCATCGTTAGACACGCTGACCGCGGTCTGGAAGTAGCGGCGCAGGTCGGCTTCGTCATAAACGATTTCCATCGCGCGGCCGCCGAGTACGTAGGAAGGACGCACCACCAGCGGATAGCCGATGTCTTTCGCCTTCTCGACCGCCATGTCGATGGTGGTGACGGTGGCGTTCGCAGGCTGCTTCAGCTTCAGGCGGTCAACCGCCTGCTGGAAGCGCTCGCGGTCTTCTGCACGGTCGATAGCGTCCGGGCTGGTGCCGATAATCGGTACGCCCGCCGCTTCCAGCGCGCGCGCCAGCTTCAGCGGAGTCTGGCCGCCGTACTGCACGATAACGCCCTTTGGCTTCTCGATGCGCACGATTTCCAGCACGTCTTCAAAGGTCACTGGCTCGAAGTACAGGCGGTCAGAGGTGTCGTAGTCGGTGGAGACGGTTTCCGGGTTACAGTTGACCATGATGGTCTCATAACCATCTTCACGCAGCGCCAGCGACGCATGTACGCAGCAGTAGTCAAACTCAATACCCTGACCGATACGGTTCGGGCCGCCGCCGAGGACCATGATTTTGTCACGGTCGGTAGACGGGTTCGCTTCGCACTCTTCTTCGTACGTGGAGTACATGTACGCGGTATCGGTAGAGAATTCTGCCGCACAGGTATCCACGCGCTTGTAAACCGGGTGCAGATTGTACTGGTCGCGCAGCTTGCGCACTTCGGACTCGCGTACGCCGGCCAGTTTTGCCAGACGCGCGTCGGCAAAGCCTTTACGCTTCAGGGCGCGCAGGAAATCAGCGTCGAGGCCGGTGATGCCGACTTCTGCCACTTTCTCTTCCAGACGCACCAGCTCTTCAATCTGTACCAGGAACCAGCGGTCAACGTTGGTCAGGTTAAAGACGCCGTCTACGGACAGGCCCGCACGGAACGCATCGGCGATGTACCAGATACGCTCGGCACCGGCGTCTTTCAGCTCGCGACGGATTTTGGTCAGCGCTTCAGGATCGTCCAGGCTCACTTTCGGGTCGAAGCCTGTTGCTCCCACTTCCAGACCGCGCAGCGCTTTCTGTAAGGACTCCTGCTGGGTACGGCCAATCGCCATCACTTCACCGACGGATTTCATCTGCGTCGTCAGGCGGTCGTTCGCGCCCACAAACTTCTCGAAGTTGAAGCGAGGGATTTTGGTCACAACGTAGTCGATGGACGGCTCGAAGGACGCCGGTGTACGCCCGCCGGTGATGTCGTTCATCAATTCGTCGAGGGTGTAACCTACCGCCAGTTTCGCCGCCACTTTGGCAATCGGGAAGCCGGTCGCTTTCGAAGCCAGCGCGGAAGAACGAGACACGCGCGGGTTCATTTCGATAACAATCAGGCGACCGTTTTTCGGGTTCACGGAGAACTGGACGTTGGAGCCGCCGGTTTCCACGCCGATTTCACGCAGCACCGCCATCGAGGCGTTACGCATGATTTGATATTCTTTGTCGGTCAGCGTCTGGGCAGGGGCAACGGTAATGGAGTCGCCGGTGTGGATGCCCATGGCGTCGAAGTTTTCGATGGAGCAGACGATGATGCAGTTGTCGTTTTTATCACGCACCACTTCCATCTCGTACTCTTTCCAGCCGATCAGCGATTCATCAATCAGCAGTTCGTTGGTTGGAGAAAGATCCAGGCCACGGGCGCAGATCTCTTCGAACTCTTCGCGGTTGTAGGCGATGCCGCCGCCGGTGCCGCCCATGGTGAAGGACGGACGGATGATGCATGGATAGCCTACGTCGGCAGCAACGGCCAGCGCTTCTTCCATCGTATGCGCGATACCGGAACGGGCGGTATCCAGGCCGATTTTCTTCATCGCCACGTCGAAGCGACGGCGGTCTTCCGCTTTATCAATCGCGTCGGCGGTAGCGCCAATCATTGTCACACCGAACTCTTCCAGCACGCCCTGACGCTCCAGCTCCAGCGCGCAGTTCAGCGCAGTCTGGCCGCCCATGGTCGGCAGGACCGCGTCCGGACGCTCTTTTTCGATGATTTTGCGCACCACTTCCCAGTGAATCGGCTCGATGTAGGTCGCATCGGCCATTTCCGGGTCGGTCATGATGGTTGCCGGGTTGGAGTTCACCAGAATGACGCGGTAGCCCTCTTCACGCAGCGCTTTACACGCCTGGGCACCGGAGTAGTCGAACTCACAGGCCTGGCCGATAACAATCGGGCCAGCGCCGAGGATCAGGATGCTTTTTATATCTGTACGTTTTGGCATGGTCTTCTCGGCTCCTGATTATTTAGCGGTCTTACGGTATTGCTCGATAAGTTCGATAAAGTGGTCGAACAGCGGCGCGGCATCGTGCGGGCCAGGGCTCGCTTCAGGGTGCCCCTGGAAACTGAACGCCGGTTTGTCGGTACGGTGGATGCCCTGAAGAGTGCCGTCGAACAGCGACTTATGCGTCACGCGCAGCGTGGCAGGCATTGATGCTTCGTCAACCGCAAAACCGTGGTTCTGCGCGGTGATCATCACCGTGTTGTTGTCGATGTCTTTCACCGGATGGTTGCCGCCGTGGTGGCCGAACTTCATCTTGATGGTTTTGGCTCCGCTCGCCAGCGCCAGCAGCTGATGGCCGAGGCAGATACCAAATACCGGAATATCGGTTTCGAGGAATTTCTCAATCGCGGTAATCGCGTAGTCGCACGGTGCCGGGTCGCCCGGGCCGTTGGAAAGGAAGATGCCGTCCGGGTTCATCGCCAGCACGTCTTCGGCCGGGGTTTTCGCCGGAACAACGGTCAGCCGGCAGCCGCGGTCTACCAGCATGCGCAGGATGTTGCGCTTTGCGCCGTAGTCATAGGCCACTACGTGGAACGGTAGCTCTTCTTCTTTCTTCGCTTCCGGTAGTTCACCCGCGAGCGTCCAGCTGCCCTGAGTCCAGCTGTAGGATTCCGCGGTGGTGACTTCTTTTGCCAGATCCATGCCGTTCAGGCCAGGGAAGGCTTTAGCCTTCTCCAGCGCCAGCTGAGCATCCAGGTTATCGCCCGCGATAATGCAGCCGTTCTGGGCGCCTTTTTCGCGCAGTAAACGGGTCAGCTTGCGGGTATCGATATCGGCAATCGCCACGATATTGTGACGCTTCAGGTAAGTCGAGAGGTCTTCAGTACTGCGGTAGTTGCTGGCAATCAGCGGCAGGTCGCGAATGATGAGGCCCTGAGCATGTACCTGGGAAGATTCTTCATCAGCGGCGTTGGTGCCGACATTACCGATATGGGGATAAGTGAGAGTGACGATTTGGCGGGAATAGGAAGGATCAGTGAGGATTTCTTGATAACCGGTCATTGAAGTATTGAAAACGACTTCCCCAACCGCCGAACCCGTTGCCCCTATGGCCCGACCGTGAAACTGGGTTCCGTCTTCCAGAACCAAAAGCGCTGACTTAATCAAAACATCCTCCAGAGAATATTCACTCAGTTTATCTGCATATTAATTCACTCAATACGATGAATCAATGCAAATCTGCTGCCCGCGAATTTCGTGCAAACGGCGGCATTCTGGAGATTAACGAGGAGAAAGTCAACGTAAAGACGGGTATTTTTTATGTTATTTCACGCCACTGGTGAATACGTCGCTGTAAGACAGGCAAAAAGATCATCTAACAACCTTTCAGGAAACGCTTGCGCGCCAGGATAAGTGTAAAAATGAGGAGAGGGAAGTAAAAAAGTGGACCAGATGGTCAAAATTTACATTTACTCAACACATAATGAGATGATCACTTTATATTTTACCCTCTTAGAAATGAAAAACGATCCAAACAGATAAAATAAAAGGGCAATAAATTATTGCCCTCTGCAATCAACCAATTACGATTGCCACAACCACATCACGATGGGGTAAAACCTTTACAATCTGTTCAAATCTAGCACATCACGCATATCAAAAAGGCCATTACGTTTTTCTTTAAGCCACAAGGCCGATCTTACTGCCCCATTGGCAAAGGTCATGCGACTTGATGCTTTATGCGTGATTTCTATTCTTTCACCGATATCAGCGAACATCGCGGTATGTTCACCGACGATATCGCCTGCACGTACGGTAGCAAAACCAATTGTGCCCGGCACGCGTTCTCCTGTGTGGCCTTCACGACTGTATACGGCACACTCTTTCAGATCTTTATCGAGCGCATGGGCAATCGCCTCGCCCATCGCCAGCGCAGTGCCGGAGGGGGCATCGACTTTATGACGGTGGTGCGCTTCAATAATTTCGATATCGGTGTAGTCGCCCATCACCTTCGCTGCCTTTTCCAGCAGCTTGAGCATGACGTTAACGCCGACGCTAAAGTTAGCCGCGAACACAATCGCAATGCTTTCTGAAGCGTCACGAATCGCCTGTTTACCCGCTTCGTCAAAACCGGTGGTGCCAATCACCATGCCTTTGCCGTGTTCGCGACAAAACGCCAGATGATGCAGGGTCCCTTCCGGGCGGGTAAAATCGATAAAGACGTCGAAATCATCCTTCACCGCGTCCAGGCTGCATTGCACCTTCACGCCTGTTACACCCATTCCCGCCAGTTCACCGGCATCTGCGCCCAGCAGAGAAGAGCCTTCACGTTCTAACGCCGCCCCGAGCTTTACGCCTTCCAGCTGCGCGGCGGCCTGAATCAGTTGCCGTCCCATACGGCCGCCCGCGCCGGCAATGGCGACGCGGATGTGTCCATCATGCATATCTATTCTCTTCGTTAATACAATGTAAATCGTTTTCAGAGTAACCAGCGCCTGAACACCCTGCCACCCAAAAGCGTCGATAATTAGAATTTAACGTGAAACCACGATGAATATCAGTAAAAAGCATGGCGCTTAGCGAAAACCGCAGGAGCCCCGCACGACCAGCGTCGGCGGCAGGATCACCCGCTTCGGCGGTTCGTCGTTGCCCTGAATGCGGCTGAACAACAGCTCCCCCGCCTTGCGGCCAATCTCTTTTGCCGCCACCGATACCGTAGTCAGAGCCGGTTGCACCAGCGCAGCCTCGGTAATATCGTCAAAACCCACCAGCGCAAAATCACGCCCTGGTTCGCGCCCCGATTTGCGTAAAGCCTGCATAACGCCCAGCGCGACAATATCCTGATAGCATACGGCGGCGGTAATTTCCGGATAATGGCTTAAAAGCGCTTCCGCAACCCGCGCACCGTCGCTCTGGCTCGCCTGAGAAGTGACAATCCACTCCGGCCTTGGCGAAACACCGCTTTCCAGCAGCTTGCTGGTAAAACCGCCAATACGCTGCGACCTTGTGCCGGAATTCTGACTGCCGCCGATAAAAGCGATGTTTTTGTGCCCGAGCTTCAGTAAATGCGTCGTCGCCATTTGCGTGCCAAGGAAGTTATCCGTGCCCACAAAATCAAAATCCGGATCGTCGAGCGGGCGCACCACCATAATGGCCGGAATATTGCGGCGCTTCAGGCCATCGAAAAAGGCCTGCGGCGTACCGCGCGCGGCACAGAGCACCATCCCGCAGGCGCTGTTGCGCATCAGCGAATCGACAAATTTCTGCTGCCGCTCCTCCGACTCTTCGCTGTTCGCCAGAAACAGCAGCATCTCGTGACGCTCCATTTCATGGCTCAGACCTGCGGTCATTTCACCGTAAAACGGGTTGGTGATGTCATGCAGCAGCAGGCCCACCTGGTTACTGCTGCGATTACGCAGATTCGCCGCAGTCTGGTTATAGACGTAGCCGGACTCATCCAGCGCTTTCAGCACTCTCTCCCGGGTCGCCTGCGAAATCCGCCCGCGGTTGCGCAGCACCATCGACACCGTTGCCGTAGACACTCCCGCCCGCTCGGCAACCAGGGCAAGCGTAATTGTTGTCATGGTTCCTCCTCTGTTCCGTACAGATTAATCGAATAACCTGATATTTGCATTACTCCCTGTGAGTTGCCTCACAGCCTGAATCACTAAACCCGGATTCTTGCTCCTTTTGCCGGGTTAATCGCGTTAACCACTCTTTTCTCTTTCGGTTAATCGATTAATCTTAATGGACGCATTCAGGGAGATAAACATGACCGTAACCACCTATGATAAATTCCCGGAAGTCCCGGTTCAGGGCTTCGACAGCCAGGCCTGGCAGGGCTGGCGGGATATTATTGCCACGCTGAAAACCCGACTGACGCAAAAGCCCAAAATCGTGCTGGTGATTGACTGCTACCCGGGCGTGCGCCTCGCGGAGATTGAGCGAGAAATGACATCGCTGGATCCTGCACTGCTCCTCAACGCTGAAAACGCGCGCCGTGATGAGCAGTCATTACATGAGCTGCTGGCCCGCAATCTGACCGACGATCGCGTGTTTGGCGTGCTCTCCTGTCATCAGCTTCCGGAATTTTTTGACTCTGCCCGTCTGGAAACCCTGCGCCGACAGGTCACCGATGTACAAGAAGGCCTGGTGATTGTTTACGGCCCCGGCGCTTCGCTGATACATCAGGGAGACGTGCTGATTTATGCCGATCTGCCGCGCTGGGAAATCCAGATGCGGATGCGCAGCGGCGAGCTTGGCAACTGGGGCGTCGAAAACCAACATGAAGATATTCTGCGCCGCTACAAGCGCGCCTTTTTCATCGAATGGCGGGTGTTCGATAAACACAAAACACCGCTGTTGAAACGTGCCGATTACCTGCTGGATACGACCCTTTCAGACGAGCCTGCGATGGTCAGCGGCGATGCGTTACGCGCAGGCCTGGCCCAAACCGCCGGACGTCCTTTCCGCGTAGTGCCGTTCTTCGACCCCGGCGTCTGGGGCGGCCAGTGGATGAAAAACCAGTTCGATCTCGATCCCTCGAAGCCTAACTACGCCTGGTGTTTTGACTGCGTGCCCGAGGAAAACAGCCTGTTGCTAAGGTTTGGCGACGTGCGGATCGAGATCCCTTCTCTCGACGTGGTTCTGCTGCACCCACGCGAACTGCTCGGTGAAAAAGTCCACGCCCGTTTTGGCGCAGAATTCCCGATTCGTTTCGATTTTCTCGACACCATCGGCGGCCAGAACCTCAGCTTCCAGGTCCATCCGCTGACCGAATACATTCAACAGCAGTTCGGCATGCACTACACCCAGGACGAGAGCTACTACATCCTGGAAGCCGAGCCGGACGCGGTCGTGTATCTCGGCACCAAAACGGGCACCGATCCCGTAGCCATGATTGACGATCTGCATCGCGCGGCGAACGGTGAAAAAGCCTTCGATGATGCGCGTTTCGTCAATCAGATCCCGGCCCGCAAGCACGATCACTTCCTGATCCCGGCGGGAACCGTCCACTGCTCCGGTTCCGGCACCATGGTGCTGGAGATCAGCGCCACGCCTTACATCTTTACCTTCAAGCTCTGGGACTGGGGCCGCCTCGGCCTCGACGGTTTGCCTCGCCCGGTGCATCTGGAGCATGGCGAACAGGTCATCGACTGGCAGCGGGACACAAAATGGGTCAATGAGCATCTGGTCAACCGCATTGAGCCACTGGCCGAAGGCGAAGGCTGGCGCGAAGAGCGCACCGGATTGCATGAACGGGAATTTATCGAGACGCGCCGCCACTGGTTTACCGCCCCGGTAACGCATCACACTCACGGTGGCGTCAACGTGCTGAATCTCGTGGAAGGTGCAGAAGCCCGCGTGGAAAGCCCAACGGGGGCTTTCGATCCGTTCGTGGTGCACTACGCCGAAACCTTTATCGTCCCCGCGTCCGTCGGGGAATACCGAATTTCACCATGGGGCAAAGGCGTCGGACAACAGCTTGCCACCGTCAAAGCCTGGGTCAGGGGGTAAAAGATGATTTCCGTGATTGTCGCTTCACATGGCCCGCTGGCCGGCGCCTTACTGGAAAGCGCGAAAATGGTGTACGGCGAACTGCCGTACGTTCACGGCGTCACGCTCGGTGAAACTGCCGGAATAGAAGGCTTCCGGCATGATTTTTCCCGCACGCTGGCATCGGCAAGCGAAGGTGCAGACGGCGTGCTGGTGCTGTGCGATATGCAAAGCGGCACGCCGTGGAACGTGGCCTGTGAATACGCGTTTTCACCTCAAACCATGCCGCCCGTGGCGGTGCTGGCAGGGGTGAACTTGCCAATGTTGCTGCAAACCGACGACGTCCGGGCGCTGCAAAACGTTCATGCCGCCGCGGCACTGCTGCTGGAGCTGACCCAGCCGACGCTGGTGATTGCCGCTCCGGCATCGGTTACTCAATCTGATGATTTTTAAGGAGTCCGCCATGAGTCTTTCCTTTGTTCGTATCGACGACCGCGTCATTCATGGGCAGCTCGTCACGCGCTGGGCCAAAGAGCTGCCCTGCGACGGTATTGTGGCCATTGATGATGCCGTTGCGGCCGACCCCCTCCTCTCCTCAGTGATGAAAGGGGCCGTTTCCGATACCAAAGTCTGGCTGTTCGATACCGCCACGGCCATCGAAAAGCTGCCGAAGGTGATTGCGAGCGACAAGCGTTACTTCGTGATTGGTAAATCACCCGTCACCCTGCAGCGCATCGAAGAGGCCGGTATCAGCCTTAAAAACAACAACGGTAAAATCAACGTCGGCCCGATGAGCGCCCGTGCCAATACCACCACCATCGGCCCAAATCAGTCGGTGAGCGCTGAGGAAATTGCCGCATTCGAGTGGCTCAGCAACCACGGCCACCACGTTGAGTTTCGCCTGGTGCCGGACGCCAGCTGCTACAGCTGGCAGGATGCCCGGCAGAAGCTGAAATAAGGAGCCGATGATGATATTTGAAGCCACACTGATTGGCCTGCTGTGCTACCTCGGAGCGCTGAGCAGCCCCTGGCTGTTCGGCCTGACCGGCGGCTGGTACCTGATCACCCGTCCGCTGGTATCGGGCATGCTGGTGGGCCTGATCCTTGGCGATCTCAAAACCGGGATCATGATTGGCGTTGCGGTACAGGCGGTCTATATCGCCATGGTCACGCCGGGCGGTTCGATGCCCGCCGACCTCAACTTTGTTGCATACCCGGCGATTGCACTGGGGATCCTGTCAGGTAAAGGGCCGGAAGTCGCGGTCGCGCTGGCGGCCACCATCGGCATTGCCGGAACCATTTTGTTTAACACCATGATGGTGCTGAACTCGTTCTGGAACCACCGGGCCGATAACGCGCTGGAGCGTGGCGACGAGCGAGGGCTTTACCTCAACAGCGCCATCTTCCCACAGGCGACCAACTTTCTTCTGCGCTTTGTCCCCACGTTTATTGCGGTCTACTTCGGTGCCCAGTACATCAGCGGCTTTATGGACAGCCTGCCGAAAGTCGTGATTTCGACAATGGGCGTGCTCGGCGGCATTCTGCCCGCCGTCGGCATCGCTATCCTGCTGAAGCAAATCATTAAAAACTACACCATGCTGATCTACTTCCTCGTTGGCTTCATTTGCATTGTTTTCCTGAAGCTGAACATGGTGGCGCTGGTGATCGTTGGTGCGCTGTTGGCGCTTATCCATTACAACTACAAGCCGGAAGCGCCGCAGCCCGCTGCGACCAGAACGGCTGCGGACGATGAGGATGAATTCTGATGGAAGAACGTAAGCTGAACCGGGCCGATCTGCGTCGCTGCTGGCGGGCGTGGATGATGCACAACCTGTCGTCAATGAGCTTCGAGCGTCTGGAATCTTTTGGCTTCTGCCTGAGCATGCTGCCGGTAGCACGTAAGCTCTATCCGGACGCCACGCAGCGCACTGAAATGCTGCGCCGTCACGCCTCTTTCTACAACACCGAACCGCAAATCGGCGCGATCGTGAACGGCATGGCGCTGGGGCTCGAGGAGAAAAAAGCCAACGGTGAGCCCATCGACGGAGAGATGATCAACACCCTTAAGGTGGGGCTGATGGGGCCGATCGCGGGGATCGGCGACTCGATGATCCCCGGAATGCTGATCCCCATTCTGCTGAGCATTGGCATGGCGCTGGCAGCCGGGGGCAATATTCTTGGCCCTCTGTTTTACACCGTAGCGTGGCTGGCCATTATCTTACCCGGCTCGTGGTTCCTGTTTTTAAAAGGCTACCAGATGGGCTCGGGCTCGGTGGAAATGCTGGTCAGCAGTAAGTCTGCCCGCCTGCGCGAGGCACTGTCTCTGCTCGGCGTGTTCGTGATGGGCGGTGTGGCGGCAAGCTACGTTAAGCTCGGAACGGGACTTGAGTTCATCACCAAAGACGGCGTCAATATCCATGTGCAGCAGATGCTCGACGGCATTTTCCCGCAGCTGTTACCGCTGGTTGTCGTGCTGGGTACCTGGTATCTGATGGCGAAGCGTGGTGTATCGCCGGTAAAAGCGATGCTCCTGCTGCTGGTACTGGCGGCGATAGGTGTGGCTACAGGCGTGTTTGCCTGAGGTATTGCCCGGCAGCGTTGCATTTGCCGGGCCTGCAATATTCCGTAGGCCGGGTAAGCGTCGCGCCACCCGGCAATAATCATGGATGGAAGTTGTGCCACAGCGCAGCGGTTTTGTCCGGACGAGAGATAAACTGGAAACGCGCCGGATCGTCAATAAACTGCTGATAAATTGGCGCTTCAGTGATACCAAACTCATGGTACTGACGAGGCGTTATCGCCTGCAAACGCCCCGGCATATAGTGCGTATTATGCTGCCAGATAACCTGGTTATCCTGTAACAGCGGATACCATGCCAATCCTTTGTGCGCCCGCACTGCCTCATATTCAAAACCGTATTCCCTGTCGCACCACGCCCCAAACGTCAGCGGCTGCGACGGATCGGCAGAGATCGTAGCGTGCCCCCAGCCTGGCGGGACCAGCACTTTTTCGCCAGGTCCGGCAATCACCGCAAAGCAGCGACCGGGATCGTCTGCCACGCATTCCTGCATGTAGATAATCGCCTTGCCCTGCCAGATCTCATACAGCTCCGGCGGCGACCAGCCGCTATGCTCGCTGATGCGATGAACATGCCCCTGGCTACGGATCGGCTCATCCCCTAATTTGCCCGCCGCGTAGGTCACGACCCCAAACAGCAACATCCTTTTTTTAAGCTCATCTCTGTCCTGCAGCCGGGCCACGTCCATGGCTATGGCGTAAACATCTTCCGGCCCGCCACATTCTGGATCGCGAAGGGAAGCGCGAATTTGATCGAGGTGGCGAATTTCAGGCATGGGACCCGTTACGTCTTCGCCGTAGGTGAAGCCTAATGGATCGCGATGGGCGACCATCGCCAGCCCGTAAGGCAAAACGGTCTCAGCCATTCTGCACCTCTTTCGCCATCAGCTGCAGGTTAGCCGTGGTGATCCTTCTGGCAAATCCTCCCGCCAGGGATGCGTAATCATGCCCGGCGGTCGTTGGCCAGACGGCCAGCGCCGAGAGGATTTCGCTACCTGAATTAACCAAACGATGCGCAGTAAAGCCTGCGATGATATGCACGGATCCCGCCGTCACCTTTTCGAGGCGCGTCTTGCCCTGTTCGTCCTGTAGTAGCAGAAAACCTTCGCCGCGCAGACCAAAGTAAACTTCGCCCTGCTCGCGGCGCGCGTGGAAATGCCCGCGGGTCATGAAAAGTTCATCGCCCACGCGCCCGGGATTCAGATGCGTAACGCCGGCATACAGCTCGCCCGCTCCGGACGGAGAATCAAACATTTCTACGGTGTAAACGGGTAGAAGCGGGTCGCTCTGACGCCAGGCTTCATCGTCAGCAAAGACGCCAGCCAGATCGCCAAGATGTGTCGTTTTACGAATCAGCGGTTCGCCATGCAGCGCACCGGTTGCCCAGTCCACGTGACGTGGTGGGTTGTGAATTGGTTTCATGTCTATCTCCGGCCCGAGGAGAACAACACGACAAGTTTAGCAGGTTAATCGATTAAACCCGTATGATTTGCCCCGCGTTTGCAGGGCTTGTCACATTTCATTTTCAGGGAGCGAGGGCAATGACCTCCGCGACCCAGCGCCGGAAACCGTCGACGTCCAGATCCAGCGCAACCTGCGCATTTGCCGGACGCTCATAGCGGTTTTCGATATCCACAACCGTGGTGCCAGCGGTCCAGGTTCCCTGCGTTTCTACCGCCACAAAGCAAGGTTTCAACGTGAACAGCTCCGGACGCACCAGCCAGGCGATAGCACACAGGTCGTGCATCCGCAGACCACTGGTCATGCTGCCGCTGCGATAGTGGCTGAACAGCGAGTGCAGCATTTTTCCGGTTTTGTTCAGGCCTGGCAGCTGTGCGAGATATTCCGGTGTCAGCATCGCTTGATTGGTGACGTCGAGACCGCACATTACGATCTCAATCCCGCTACGGAATACACGTTCCGCGGCCTCCGGATCGATGGCGATATTAAATTCGGCATTTGGCGTGAAGTTACCGCGACCCGCCGATCCGCCCATGATCACCAGGCGGCGGATGTTGAATGTGCATTCCGGATAGTGGGTCAACAAGAGCGCTATATTCGTCAACGGGCCAATCGCCACGAGCGTCATCGGCTCCGGGGCGCTCATTAATGCATCACGAAGAGCGATAAAGGCCGGCTTCGCCAGCGGCTGGCGCTGGTGTTCGACAAAATCATACCCTTCCATGCCGGATTCGCCGTGAACGTAGGCAGCATCGCGTAGCGGACGCAGCAGCGGCGTGGCGGCGCCTTGCGCCACCGGCACGTCGGCCTGCCAGAAATGCAGCAGCTGCAGCGCGTTGCGGGTGGTTTTCTCCACGGAGACGTTACCGGCTACGGTGGTAAGCAGCTGAAGGTTGAGCTCAGGGGCAAACAGCGCCGCCGCGATGGCAGCTGCATCATCAATGCCAGGATCGGTGTCGAGAATGAAAGATAAGGGCATGATTCCTCCATAAAAAAAGCCAGGTGTTTAGCCTGGCATTTTTTCATATCGTCGGGGGAAAAAACTTATTCCACTTCGCGAATGTCGAGACGCAGCTCTTTCGGCACTTCGAAAACGATGTTCTCTTCGCGGCCTTCCAGCGGCACCGCTTCACCGCCCCCAAGCTCCTGCAGGCGGGCAATGACGTTCTGCACCAGAATATCCGGCGCGGAAGCTCCGGCGGTCACGCCGACACAGCTCGCGGTTTTCACCCACTCTTCCTGGATATCGGTGGAATCATCAATCAGGAACGCGGATTTACCCATACGCTGCGCCAGCTCCGCCAGGCGGTTGGAGTTGGAGGAGTTTTTCGAGCCAACGACCAGCACAACGTCTGCACGCTGGGCTAAATCACGCACGGCTTCCTGACGGTTGGTGGTGGCGTAACAAATATCGTCTTTACGCGGCCCGACAATTTTCGGAAAACGGCTGCGCAGCGCGTCAATCACGTCTGAGGTATCGTCGACGGAAAGTGTGGTCTGGGTCATAAACGACAGGCGAGCTTCGTTTTTCACGCTCAGCTTCCAGACATCTTCAGGCGACTCGACCAGATACATACCGCCCGCCGGGTTGCTGTACTGCCCCATGGTGCCTTCCACTTCAGGGTGCCCGGCGTGGCCAATCAGAATCGATTCTTCGCCGCGACGGCTGGCGCGCGCCACTTCCATATGCACTTTCGTGACCAGCGGACAGGTGGCGTCAAACACCGTCAGGTCGCGGTTTTTGGCTTCGTTACGAACTGCCTGAGAAACGCCGTGCGCGGAAAAAATCAGGATGGTGCCGTCCGGCACTTCGCTGATTTGCTCAATGAAAATCGCACCGCGCTGGCGCAGGCTGTCTACCACGTAGCGGTTGTGCACCACTTCGTGACGAACGTAAATCGGCGCGCCAAAGATCTCCAGCGCGTTTTCAACAATGCTGATAGCGCGGTCTACGCCAGCGCAGAAGCCGCGCGGGTTGGCCAACAGGATCTGCATCTTATGCCTCCAGTGCCGGGTCTATCTCCAGCACTTCAATATCAAAATGAACGGTACGCCCCGCCAGCGGGTGGTTGAAATCGACGGTGATAGAATCGCCGTTAATTTCGCGAATAACCCCCGGCATTTCGCTGCCATCCATTGCGGTAAAGAGCATGATTGCGCCGATTTCCGGCTCGCCCGCATCCATAAACTCACGGCGTGAAAAATACTGAATCAGGTCCGGGCTCGGCACGCCGAAAGCCGCGTCAGGCTCCAGCGAGAAAGTGGTTTTGTCGCCCTCTTTCAGGCCCAGCAGATGCTGCTCAAGCCCTTCGGACAGTGACGCATCGCCAAGACGGAACAGCGCTGGCTTGCCGTTGTTGCGGGTGGATTCAGCGGTGGAGCCATCGTCGAGTTTTAGCGTGAAGTGCACCAGCACCGCGCTGTTGCTCTGTACAGATTTAGACATGCAGGTTTGCTCTAAAGTTTAGGCTGTTTGCCCGGCGGCGCTAACGCTTACCGGGCCTACAAGGAGCGCAGTACATTTGTAGGCCGGATAAGCGCCAGCGCCATCCGGCCATGCTTATGCGACTTTTTTCTCTTTAGAAGGCAGGAAGCCTTCCAGCACGATCAACGCGGCACCGATACAGATGGCGGAATCCGCAAGGTTGAAGGTGGCAAAGTGCCAGTCGCCGACGTAGAAGTCGATCATATCGACCACGAAGCCGTGCCACAGGCGGTCAAACAGGTTACCCAGCGCGCCGCCAATGATCAGCGCATACGCAATGTTGTTCAGCTTCTGCGAGGCTTTCGAGCGGTACATCAGCACCGCCAGAATCACGCAGATGCCGATGGCTATTCCGGCAAAGAACCAGCGCTGCCAGCCGCCGCTGTCGGCGAGGAAGCTAAACGCCGCGCCATAGTTACGCGCATAGTGCAGATTCAGCGACGGGAACAGCGACACCGTATCCCCCAGCGCGAAATGCTGGAGGATCAGATACTTGCTGCCCAGATCGATAATCAGCACGACCACCACCAGCCACAGCCAGCGCAGACCGCTTTTACAGATTGATTGGCTCATCAGGCAAACTTACGTTTTTCACCGTCACCGGCGACATTGCTGACACAGCGGCCGCAGATTTCTGCGTGTTCCGCCACCTGACCGACATCGGAGGTGTAATGCCAGCAGCGCGGGCATTTCTCACCTTCGGCTTTCTGCAACGCCACCTTCAGGCCTTTCAGCAGTTCGCTTGGCTGCGCGTCGGCGGTTGCTGCAGCATAATCCGCAACCGAGGCCCCGGAGGTCAACAGGACAAATCGCAATTCATCGTCCAGCGCGGTCAGCTTGGCCGCCAACTCAGGTTCAGCGTACAGGGTAACTGCCGCCTCCAGTGAGCCGCCAACTTTCTTATCAGCACGCGCCTGCTCGATGACTTTGTTCACTTCGCCTCGCACCTTCAGCAGCTCGTCCCAGAAGGCATCGTTCATCGCTTCGGTTTCACCCAGGCCAAACAGTCCGGTGTACCACTCGCCGGTGAAGACATACTTCTCACGGTCGCCTGGCAGGTAGCCCCAGATTTCATCCGCAGTGAAGGACATGATCGGTGCCATCCAGCGAACCAGCGCTTCCGCAATGTGATACAGCGCGGTCTGGCAGCTGCGACGGGCAACGCTGTCGGCCTTAGCGGTGTACTGACGGTCCTTGATGATGTCGAGGTAGAACGAGCCCATTTCAATGGAGCAGAAGCGCATCAGGCGCTGCACCACTTCGTGGAAGTCGTAAGACTCATAGGCCTTCAGGATGTCTTCCTGCGCGGCCTGAGCACAGCCCACCGCCCAGCGATCCAGCACGACCATCTCTTCCGGTTTCACCATGTCTTTTGCCGGATCGAAACCGTTAAGGTTCGCCAGCAGGAAGCGAGCGGTGTTACGGATACGGCGATAGCTGTCGGCAGCACGCTTAAGGATCTCATCGGAGACGGCCATTTCGCCGGTGTAGTCGGTCGATGCCACCCACAGACGCAGAATGTCGGCACCCAGCTTGTTCATCACGTCCTGCGGACTAACGGTGTTGCCGATGGACTTGGACATTTTGCGACCCTGACCATCAACGGTGAAGCCGTGGGTCAGTACCTGACGATAAGGCGCTTTGCCTTTCATCGCCGTGGAGATCATCAGGGAGGACATGAACCAGCCGCGATGCTGATCGGAACCTTCCAGATACATATCCGCAGCGTGACCGGCGAACTCAGGTCGCACGTCAACAACAGAGGAGTGAGTCGAGCCGGAATCGAACCAGACGTCGAGGGTATCCGGCACTTTTTCATAGGTGTCAGCGTCGTCACCCATGATGTCGCGCGGATCGAGATCCCACCACGCCTGAATGCCGTCCTGCTCAACGCGCTTCGCCACTTCTTCCATCAGCTCCAGAGTGCGCGGATGCAGCTCCTGGGTCTCTTTGTGAACGAACAGCGACATTGGCACGCCCCACGTACGCTGACGGGAGATACACCAGTCAGGACGGTTTGCGACCATGGATTCAATACGCGCCTGGCCCCAGTCCGGGATCCACTGCACGCCTTTGATCTCGCTCAGCGACTGCTCACGCAGGCCTTTCTGATCCATGCTGATAAACCACTGCGGCGTGGCGCGGAAGATAATAGGCGTTTTGTGACGCCAGCAGCATGGATAGCTATGTACCAGCTTCTCAACGTGCAGCAGCGCGCCGCTTTCACGCAGCATGTTGACGATGACGTCGTTCGCCTTGAAGACGTTAACGCCGTCCAGAGACGGATAAGTGCCTGCCACATACGCGCCGTCCGGGCCAACCGGGTTAGCGATTTCCAGGCCGTATTTCTGGCTGATGGTGTAGTCGTCAGGACCGTGACCACCGGCGGTGTGCACCGCACCTGTACCCGCGTCGAGCGTAACGTGATCGCCAAGGATTGCCGGAACGTCGAAATCGAGGAATGGATGCTTAAAGCGCATCAGCTCCAGCTCGGAGCCTTTAACGGTGCCCAGCACGCTGTAATCAGCGATGCCTGCGCGTTTGGTGACGCTTTCCACCAGATCTTTCGCCAGGATCAGCGCCTGACCCTCGACCTGTACCAGCGCATACTCAAATTCTGGCGACAGGGAGATAGCGCGGTTAGCCGGCAGCGTCCACGGAGTGGTCGTCCAGATAACCAGCGATACCGGGCCGTTAACGGAAGTCACGCCAAATTTGGCTTTTACCGCATCCTGATCGACAGCGTGGAAAACCACGTCGATAGACGGAGAGGTTTTGTCGTAATACTCAACTTCCGCTTCCGCCAGCGCAGAACGGCAGTCAACGCACCAGTGCACCGGCTTCGCGCCTTTGTGCAGGTGACCGTTGCCGATGATTTTACCCAGCGCGCGGATGATGTTGGCTTCGGTGTTGAAGTCCATGGTCAGGTAAGGACGAGACCAGTCGCCAAGCACGCCAAGACGGATAAAGTCTTCGCGCTGCCCGTTAACCTGGGTAGCGGCATATTCACGGCATTTTGCGCGGAACTCTGCGGCGGTGAATTTCTCGCCCGGCTTGCCAAACTCCTGCTCAACCTTCAGCTCGATCGGCAGACCGTGGCAGTCCCAGCCAGGCACGTACGGCGAGTCAAAGCCCGTCAGGCCTTTGGACTTAACGATAATGTCTTTCAGAATCTTGTTTACGGAGTGACCAATATGAATGCTGCCATTCGCATAAGGAGGGCCATCATGCAGAATGAACGTCTTTTTGCCTTTTTTCGCTGCACGGATAACGCCGTAAAGGTCGTCATCAGTCCAACGGGCCAGCATTCCCGGTTCGCGTTTGGCGAGGTCGCCACGCATCGGGAACCCTGTTTCCGGCAAATTCAGGGTTGATTTATAGTCACTCATCAGATTCTCGTTTCCGTATTTTTACGTTGGCATTACGCCGGGTTTGATAGCCCGAATAACTCGCGAGCCGTTAATTCATCACGCGCAATTTGCGCTTTCAATTCGTCCAGCGACGCGAATCGCTGTTCGTTGCGTATTTTTTTACGCAGTATGACATCGATATGGCGACCGTAGAGGTCCATTACAACGTCTAACAGATGTACTTCCAGCTGCTGGCGCACGCCCGCAACCGTCGGACGGGTACCAATATTGGCAACGCCTGGCAACAGTTTATCGCCAAGGCCCGCCACTTCCACCGCGTAGACCCCTTTCACCGGGGAAACCTGGCGACGCAGCGGCAGATTCGCCGTCGGAAAACCAATGGTGCGCCCAAGTTCATCTCCGTGAACCACTCGCCCGGCAATGCTGAAAGGGTGGCCCAACAGCGTTTCGGCGAGTTCAAGATCGTCTTCCGCCAGCGCCTGGCGCACGGCGGTGCTGCTGATGCGCAGCCCACCTTCACAGAAGGTTTGGGTGCTGGTGACGTCAAAGCCAAACTCATCACCGGCTTTCTGTAATAGCAAGAAATCCCCTTCGCGACCAGCGCCGAAGCGGAAATCATCGCCAACCGCCAGATACTGAACGCCGAGGCGTTTTACCAGCAGCTCGCTGATAAACTCTTGCGCCGTCAGCGCAGCAAAGCGGCGGTCAAAGCGCACGCAGAGCACGTAGTCCACGCCGCTTTCAGCAAGGTATCGCACTTTATCACGCAGTCGCGTCAGGCGAGCGGGCGCTTTATCGACGGCGAAAAGCTCAAGCGGCTGGGGTTCAAAAATCATCACCACTACAGGCAGCCCGCGCTCACGTCCTTCCGCAAGCAACCGCTGTAACAATGCCTGATGCCCACGATGCACACCGTCGAAATTGCCAATGGTCAGCACGCACCCATGCGGTGCCTGCCCCAGATTGTGTATGCCGCGTATCAGCTTCATGTCTGGCTCAAAACAGTGAAAATCGTCAAAGTATACCTTGTACGGCTGACGACGTTAACCGCCGATTGCACCTGAGGACGGAAAGATGCAAGGATTTCATTCACCTTGGCCAAAACCCGCCGTTCCTGACGATTTTTATCATGGAAAGGCTGTATTCGAGGGACGCAAGCTGGTAGAATCCTGCGCCATCACTACGTAACCAAGCGTTGTCACACTAACGGCGCTTATTTGCACAAATCCATTGACAAAAGAAGGCTAAGAGGGCATATTCCTCGGCCTTTGAATTGTCCATATAGATCATATTTGGGAGTTGGACCTTGGCTAATATCAAATCAGCTAAGAAGCGCGCCGTTCAGTCTGAAAAGGCCCGCAAGCACAACGCTAGCCGTCGTTCTATGATGCGTACTTTCATCAAGAAAGTATACGCAGCTGTAGAAGCTGGCGACAAAGCTGCTGCACAGAAAGCATTTAACGAAATGCAACCGATCGTGGACCGTCAGGCTTCTAAAGGTCTGATCCACAAAAACAAAGCTGCGCGTCATAAAGCCAACCTGGCTGCGCAGATCAGCAAACTGGCTTAATCGCCGCTTCGCTGTACTTTGTAGAAAAAACCCGCTTCGGCGGGTTTTTTTATGCCTGAATGTCAGCGCGGGAGCGTAAAGAGCGCCGAGTAATCCCGATTACAGATGCGCTGCACCGCCGGGTGCTGAATCATGCGCTCGGCAAAAATCGCGTGATACTCTTCCATCACGTTTTCCATCCGTCCAATCTCCACAATGTTGTCGTCCGCATATAAATCATGCGCGTAGAGCGTTGGCGCCACAAAAATCGCATTGTGCGCTGCACCGAAGGCTTTCATCAATGCCGCATCGTCAAACTCACCGAGCACTTCCACCTTCAGCCCCTGAGTGTTGATCCAGTTCAGCAGCTTGCGCCCGAGCATTGAGCGTCGGCCTGGAATCAACAGGCGCCGCTCCTCCAGGCAGGCAGGGAATGGTTTTTCAGGCCTCGGATTCATGCACCAGAAGCTAACGCCGCATTCGCCAATCTTCACCGAAAAGAGCCCTTCCTGCTGCGTGGAATCAATGGGGCAGTCAGAGATAATCATGTCGAGCTTGTGCTGGCTAAGCTGCTCCAGCAGCATTTCATGCGTGGATTCAAAGCATCGTAAATGAATTTGTTCATCTTCCACTACCGCTGCGTCCAGCACGCCGCTGACCAGACGCTTTGACAACGCATCCGCTACGCCAACATCGAACAACAGATTCGACTCTTTGCGATAGTTGATGATGTCGAGCATCTCCTGGCTCAGGGTGAACATTTTATCCGCATAGCGAAACACCAGCTCTCCCAGCTCGCTGGGCTCAAGCCCCCTGCCCTTGCGCTTGAACAGTTTTCCCTGCAAACGTTCTTCCAGCGCCTTAATCTGTCCGGTGATAGTCTGCGGCGTCAGATACAGCGCTTCCGCCGCGCCGACCACCGAGCCCTCTGTATAGACATGCCAGAAGTAGTACAGGTGGTTGTAGTTTATGTGCGACATAATTTCGCTCCCTGATGAATGTCAGAACGAGAGCCGCTCAGGGCTCTCTGTAAGATGTCAGACCGGGCTGGTCTGCTCCACTGAGGTACGCATCCGCAGCAAGGTATATCCAATCACCGCAGACAGTACCGACCCCGTAAGGATCCCCATCTTAGCCCAGTTGATAAGCGCCGGGTCAACGCTGCCGAACGCCAGCGAGGCAATGAAAATCGACATGGTAAAGCCAATTCCGCACAGCACCCCCACCGCCATAATTTGCTTGCAGGTTGTGCCCACCGGCAGCGTGGCCCATTTCAGCTTCAGGGCAAGCCAGCAGAACAGGCTAATCCCCAGCGGTTTACCGATAAACAGCCCCGCGACAATCCCCAGCGGCAGCATCGACGTCAGCCCTTCCATCGTCACGCCCTGCAGCGATACGCCCGCATTGGCAAATGCAAACAGCGGCAGGATCAGGAACGCTACCCACGGATGCAGCACGTGCTCAAGCTGGGCGGCAGGCGATTTGCCATTCTGCTCTTTCAACGGAATGAAGAAGCCTACAATCACTCCGGCAAGCGTGGCATGCACGCCGGACTTCAGCACCGCCGTCCACAAAATCACACCAACCATAATGTAGATCCCGGTCCGCCGCACGCCAGTCAGATTCAGGACAGCCAGCACGGCAATGGCCGCAGCTGCGACGGCTAAAGAAAGCACGGAGAGATCGCTGGTGTAGAACAGCGCGATAATCACAATCGCCCCGAGATCGTCGATGATCGCCAGCGCCATCAGGAAAATTTTCAACGACGTCGGCACGCGACTGCCCAACAGGGCCAACACGCCGAGAGCGAAGGCAATGTCCGTCGCCGCAGGAATTGCCCAGCCGCCGCGCGCAACCGGATCCTGGTAATTAAACGCCAGATAGATCAGCGCAGGGACAATCATGCCGCCGAGCGCCGCGATAACCGGGAAAATCGCCTGGTGGCGACTGGCCAGGGAACCAACGACCAGCTCACGCTTCACTTCGAGGCCAATCAGCAGGAAAAACACCGCCATGAGCGCATCGTTGATCCACAGCAGCATGTTCTTGTTAATTTCAAGCGCCCCCACGCGCAGATGCACCGGGGTGTCCAGAAATGAGTGATAAAGTCCGCTGGTGGCCCCCATGTTCGCCAGCAGCATTGCCAGCGCGGCGGCAATAATCAGAATGATGCCTCCGGAAGCATCACCGCTAAAGAAGCGCTGTAAATGTTTCACTTTTACTCTCTCTTATTCATTAATACATCGATAAAACCATAATAACGGCAACAAAGATTCGTTAAAAACAGATTATCACTGCATTTTAGCTCGCTTTTATCGAGCAATAAAAGACAGGCATAAAAAAGCCCGGACCATACATACGACCGGGCTGTTTAGCGTAAAGCGATCTCAGACGAGTTAACGGGTTAAATCATCGAAGAATTTCTTCACACCGTCGAAAAAGCTTTTGGAACGCGGGCTGTTTTTCTCGCCCGTTGGGCCACCAAAGCTTTCCTGCAAATCTTTCAGCAGCTGTTTTTGCTTATCGTTGAGGCTGACCGGCGTCTCGACAACGACACGGCACAGCAGGTCGCCCTGTGCGCCACCGCGAACGGATTTAACACCCTTACCGCGCATGCGGAACAGCTTGCCGGTTTGCGTTTCACCCGGCACTTTCAGGTTTACACGACCGTCCAGCGTCGGGACTTCGATTTCGCCACCGAGTGCAGCCATTGCAAAGTTAATCGGCACTTCGCAGTACAGGTTATTGCCTTCGCGCTCAAAGATTGGGTGCTGTTTCACCTGCACCTGAACGTACAGATCGCCTGCTGGCGCACCGTGTTCACCTGCTTCGCCTTCGCCTGCCAGGCGAATACGGTCACCGGTATCAACGCCTGCCGGGATCTTCACAGACAGGGTTTTGTTCTTCTCGACGCGACCATGACCGTGGCATTTGTGGCACGGATCTTTAATCAGCGTGCCGCGACCCTGACAGTGTGGACAGGTCTGCTGCACGGCAAAAAAGCCCTGGCGCATCTGCACCTGACCCTGACCGTGACAGGTCGGACAGGTCTGTGGTTTGCTGCCCGCTTTCGCACCGCTGCCGTGGCACACGTCGCACTCTTCCAGCGTCGGGATGCGGATTTCTTTGGTCACGCCGCGAACGGCTTCTTCCAGCGTCAGATCCATGTTGTAGCGCAGATCCGCGCCGCGTGAAGCACGCTGACGACCACGCCCGCCGCCGAAGATATCGCCGAACACATCACCAAAGATGTCACTGAAATCAGCGCCGCCGCCAAATCCGCCGCCGCCGCCCATGCCTCCTTGCTCAAAGGCCGCATGGCCGTACTGATCGTAGGCCGCACGCTTCTGCGCATCGGTCAGGACCTCGTAGGCTTCTTTGATCTCTTTAAATTTGGCTTCGGCTTCTTTGTCTCCCTGGTTACGGTCCGGGTGAAACTTCATCGCCAGGCGCTTGTAAGCCTTTTTGATTTCACGCTCTTCCGCTGATTTGGAAACGCCCAAAATCTCGTAATAGTCTTTCTTCGCCATGTTTCTTTATCTGCCCTTAACATACGAGCACGGGCGTGGAGTAAACTCCGACGCCCGTGCCAGTTAATTACCCTGCATCAGGGCGATTATTTTTTATCTTTCACTTCTTCGAACTCAGCGTCGACAACGTCGTCGTCTTTCGCGTTGTTCGCAGAAGCGTCAGCAGAACCCGCCTGCTGCTGTGCATGCTGCTGCTGAGCAATTTCCATCAGCTTCTGAGAAGCCTGGGCCAGCGCCTGCATTTTCGCTTCGATATCGGCTTTGTCTTCACCTTTCAGAGAAGTTTCCAGCTCGGTCAGCGCAGACTCAATAGCGGTTTTGTCTTCAGCCGGCAGCTGTTCGCCTGCTTCTTCAACCTGCTTACGGGTGCTGTGCAGCAGATGGTCGCCCTGGTTGCGGGTCTGAACCAGCTCTTCGAACTTGCGGTCAGACTCGGCGTTAGCTTCTGCTTCACGAACCATTTTCTGAATTTCTTCTTCATTCAGACCGGAAGACGCTTTGATGGTGATCTTCTGCTCTTTTCCGCTGTTTTTGTCCTTCGCAGAAACGTGCAGGATACCGTCAGCATCGATATCGAAAGTCACTTCGATCTGCGGCATGCCGCGCGGTGCCGGGCTGATACCATCCAGGTTGAACTGACCCAGAGATTTGTTATCGCCGGAACGTTTACGCTCACCCTGCAGCACGTGGATGGTTACCGCAGACTGGTTGTCTTCAGCGGTAGAGAACACCTGGCTGTGCTTGGTCGGGATAGTGGTGTTTTTGTTGATAAGCGCTGTCATCACGCCGCCCATGGTTTCGATACCCAGCGACAGCGGGGTAACGTCCAGCAGCAGAACGTCTTTCACATCACCGGTCAGCACGCCGCCCTGAACCGCTGCACCGATCGCAACAGCTTCGTCCGGGTTCACGTCTTTACGTGGCTCTTTACCGAAGAACTCAGCCACTTTCTTCTGCACCATTGGCATACGAGTCTGACCACCGACCAGGATAACGTCCTGGATATCGGAAACGGACAGGCCAGCATCCTGCAGAGCAACCTTCAGCGGCTCGATGGAACGGTTCACCAGATCTTCGACCAGGCTTTCCAGCTTCGCGCGAGTCACTTTGATGTTCATGTGTTTTGGACCAGTCGCGTCTGCGGTGATGTACGGCAGGTTAACGTCGGTCTGCTGAGCGGAAGAAAGCTCGATTTTCGCTTTTTCAGCCGCTTCTTTCAGGCGCTGCATGGCCAGCGGATCGTTACGCAGGTCGATGCCCTGATCTTTCTTAAATTCTTCAACGAGGTAGTTGATCAGGCGGCTGTCAAAGTCTTCACCACCGAGGTGAGTATCACCGTTGGTTGCCAGAACTTCGAAGGTTTTCTCGCCGTCAACTTCGTCGATTTCGATGATAGAGATATCGAAAGTACCGCCGCCCAGGTCGTATACCGCGATGGTGCGGTTGCCGACTTCTTTATCCAGGCCATAAGCCAGTGCGGCTGCGGTAGGTTCGTTAATGATACGTTTGACTTCCAGACCGGCGATACGGCCTGCGTCTTTGGTTGCCTGACGCTGAGCATCGTTGAAGTAAGCCGGTACGGTGATAACAGCTTCAGTCACTGGCTCGCCCAGATAATCTTCAGCGGTTTTCTTCATTTTCTTCAGCACTTCAGCAGAAATCTGCGGCGGTGCAATTTTGGTGCCTTTTACGTCCAGCCATGCGTCGCCATTGTCGGCTGCCACGATTTTGTACGGCATGATAGCTTCATCACGCTGCACTTCTTCGTCCTGGAAGCGACGGCCAATCAGGCGTTTGATTGCAAACAGGGTGTTTTGCGGGTTTGTCACGGCCTGACGTTTAGCCGGCTGACCAACCAGAGTTTCACCGTCCTGGGTATAAGCAATAATAGAAGGCGTGGTGCGATCGCCCTCGGCGTTCTCCAGCACACGTGCAGTAGTGCCATCCATAATCGCTACACAAGAGTTGGTAGTACCCAGGTCGATACCAATAATTTTACCCATCTAAACGTCTCCACTA